>NZ_JAAQWO010000001.1:0-1091327 GCF_012985525.1 Pseudomonas sp. WS 5059
GTACATATCCGTTGCTGCGGTCATGGCCACTTAGGGTTCCGCCCTTACGGCGGCTCACTTTGGAAAAGCCCAAAAGTAACCAAAAGGGCTCTTGCCCCACCACTCGGCACCTCGCCTAGGCTCGGTGTGCCCGTCATCCGACATTGATTTGGGGGGCCGCCGCGCTGGGCCATCCCTGGCCCAGCGCGGCTAACCCGGCGTCCTGCCGGGTTACCCCCCCAAATCAATATCGGATGACGGCCAGCGTGGTTTAACGGGGCGCCTTCACAAGCTAAGCGAGGCGGCCTGACAGCCGACCTGATCATCGAAGCGTACGCGTACCCCTGTAGGAGCGGGCTTGCCCGCGATGGTCGTTAACGATGACGAATGAATACCAGATACTCTGATGTGTTCTTTCGGGCGTCATCGCAGGCAAGCCAGCTCCTACAGGGGAATGCAGCTTCGCGCTCTGGTTCTACTGTTGCTGTTGCTCTGCTTTTGATCTGGCTTTTGATCTTGGGTGCCCCGTCAAACCACGATGGCCGATCGCGGGGGGCCCACGGAGCAATGCCTGACTGCGGGCATGCCGAGCCTAGGCGAGGCACCGAGTGGTGGGGCAAAAGCGCTTTGGTTACTTTCGCGCTCTTCGAAAGTGACCCGCCGTAAGGGCGGAACCCTAAGTGGCCATGACCGCAGCAACGGATATGTACCCAAACCCAGCCCCCACAAGTTTTTTTGGGTAATCAACGGGTGCTATACGGCAACAGAAACACCACGCCGAGCCCCGCCAGCGAAATCAAGCCGAACCACGCCACCGGTCCCATGGCCCAGCCCCAACCCAGTACGCTGACGGCAAGACTCGCCGCCAGCATCCCCCAGCCCAGCACTCGCAGGCCACGTCGCAGCATCGGCGAGGGCAGGCGCCGCATGAGTTGCTGGTAATGGCGCTCCAACCCAAGGCACAACCCCACCATCCCCGCGCAGGCCAGTAATAACGCGACTATCAACACCATCTCAATTGACCTGCGCCACGGCGTGCTTGGCCACGCGCCGTGCGCTGCGTTCCTTGGGCGCCTGGTACAGCTTCCAGCACGGCCAGGCCAGCAGCAGGCCGAGGCCCACGGTGGTCAATTCCAGGTAGACGTAATCACCCAGGCTTTGCCCCAGCAGATTCAGGGCCGGCAGAGTGATACACAGGGCCGCGGCCAGGCCCAGTTGCTCGCGCCAGGCACTGCGCCAGGGGCGGACAATCGCGTGGCCCAGACTCAGCAACCACACCAGGAAAAACACCCGCACCTCCCAGCCACCGCGTTGGGCCAGTTCCACCGGCAGCAAGCGGTTGGCCCATAGCAAGGCCACGCACGCCACCATCAGCCCGGCCACCACCGCCACATTCAGCCGCTCGGCGATGTGGTAGAGCAGGGCGCCGACCGCGCCTTCGCCATCGTGGCGCCGGCGGCGCTTGACGGTAAACAGCACCACGCCGGTCGCCAGCATCGCGCAACTGGCCAGGCCGCAGACAAAGTACAACCAGCGCATGGAGTAGCCGCCAAACTGCGCAAAGTGCAGGCCGGCCATGACCTTTTGGGTCAGCAGGCTGGGCCGACTGACCGCCGGCTGGCGCAGGACTTCACCGCTGACCCCGTCAAACAGCATGCTCTGGCCCTTGGTCAGCTCGATGCGGTTGCCCAGCACCGGGCGCGCCTCGATCCGTGCGTCGCTGCGTCCGGGATTGTGGATCGACAAGCTGGACACCGGCCCCATGGCGCGCTCGGCCTCGGCCAGCACCGGGCCAAGCGCTGTCAGTTCGGCGGCCTCGCTGTGCTTGGGGCGTTCGCCGCGTACCTGTTGCTCGGCGGGCGCGCCACGCAAGGCGCGGAAGAGGTTGTCGCGGTCGCCGTCAAACAGCGCGTCCACCGCCGCCGGCATGTAGATCAGGTAGAAAATCACCAGCCCGGTGTAGGTAATCATCAAGTGAAAGGGCAACACCAGCACTGCAGTGGCGTTGTGCGCATCCAGCCATGAACGCTGGCCCTTGGCCGGGCGGAAGGTGAAGAATTCCTTGAAGAATTTCTTGTGGATCACGATTCCGCTGAGCAATGCCACCAGCATCGCGATTGCAGCCAGGCCGACCGTCCAGATCCCCAGTTCGCGCGGCAGGTTGAGGGTGAAGTGGAAGCGGAAGAAGAACCCGCCCCCAGCGGTTTCGCGCACGGCCAGCGGCTCGCCGGTGTGCGGGTCGAGCGCGGTGCCGCCGCCACGCCGTTGTTCGCCGGCCGATACGGTCAGGGTGTCGGAGCGTTCGCCGGGCAGGCCGATGTTCCAGGTGCGCGCCTCGGGATGCTGGCGCGCCAGATAGCCGAGGGCCTGTTGCGCAGCAGCGCTTTGCGACAGGGTGGAGGTGGGGATTTCCGGGCGCATCCAGCCGTCGATTTCCTTGTCGAACACCGCCAGGGTGCCGGTGAGGAAGATCGCAAACAGCAGCCAGCCGAACACCAGCCCGCTCCAGGTATGCAGCCAGGCCATGGCCTGGGTCAGGGTCTTGTGTTTCATCCCAGTACCTCACGCCATTGGGGCCAGAAGCCGATGGCGGCCAAGGGCAGTGCCAGGGCCATGCCGGCCCACGCGCGCCAGGCGTTGCGGCAGGCGAAGGCCCAGAGGATCGCCAGGGTGTAGATCAGGAACGAGGGCAGGCTGGCGACCACCAGGGCATCCACCTTGTCCATGGGCAACAGGCGCGCCAGGGCGGCGGTAAACGCATAGGTAAACAGGTAGCCGCCGATCAGCGCGGCGACCATCCGCGAGAGTGTCGGCCAGGCAGGGGATTTGCTTTTCATGGGGACTCATCAGAATCAGGTCAGCAACGAATATCCCCTGTAGGAGCCGGCTTGCCGGCGATCAGGCCTTTGAGCCTTGTGCTGACTTATCAGCCGCCATCGGCGGCAAGCCGGCTCCTACAGAGGGCGACCATGCATAGGGTTGACTCGAATGCTAGTGATTCTCATATGAGAGTAAACGCAATTTACAACTTATACACTTTGAGTCGCAGATGCAGGCACAGGCCGGGCGTGGTGTTCTGTGCCCACAGCTGGCCACCTTGCAACTGCACGATGCTGCGGGCAATCGACAAGCCCAGGCCATAACCGTCACCACCCGGGCGGGCGGCATTGAGGCGGGTGAAGGGCAGGAAGATCTGTTCCAGCTTGTCGGGCTCGATCCCCGGGCCCTGGTCCTGGAGGCACAGGTGCCAGAAATCGCCCTCAAGCACACCGGTCAAGCGCACCACACCGTGGTCGGGGGAATGGCGGATGGCATTGCGCAGGATATTTTCCAGGGCCTGGGCCAGGCCATTGAGGTTGCCCAGCACCCAGACGCCTGCGGGCAGTTCGCAGGGCAGGCGTTCGCTGGGCCAGCCGCTTTCAAAGCAGGCGTCTTCGCGCAGCAGGTCCCACAAAGGCTCCATCTCGACCGCTTCCACGGGCATGGATGGGCGTTCGGTATCCAGCCAGACCAGCTCCAGGGTGCTGCCGATCAAGCGTTCCATACCTTGCACTTCGCGCTCCAGGCGCTGGCGCAGGGCGCCTGGATCAGGCTCGCGCTCACCGGCCACCCGCAGCCGGCTCAAGGGCGTGCGCAGTTCGTGGGACAAGTCCCGCAGCAAGCGCCGTTGCAGCACCACCGTGCTTTCCAGGCGCTCGGCCATATGGTCGAAGGCCCGGGCCAACTCACCCAATTCATCGCGGCGGCGCGTCACCTGCGGCCCGACCCGCGAGGCCAGGTCACCGGCGCTCAGGGCATTGGCCTGGCGCCGCAGGATCACCAGCGGTGAAATCAGCACCCGGTACAACAGCACGCCAAACAACAACGCCAGGCCTGTCGGCAGCACCTGGCGCAGCAAAATGTCCCACAGGCCACGGCCCTGGCGCGGGTCCAGGTGCAGCGGCAACTCCATGACCAGGCGGGCTGCGCCGTCGCTGAACGGCATGTAAAACGTTGGCCGGCCACCAGGGCGGCCCACGGGCCAGTCGATCTGGCGCACAAAGTCCAGCTTGCGCCGTTCGACCGTGGTCAAGGCCTGGGAGGACAGCGAATGGTGGTCGTCCACCACCACCGCCCACACCTGCTCCTGGGCACGCAGGCTTTTGAGGAACTCATCGACCCCTGCCGCACCGCGCTCGCGCCAGGCCATTTCGGCCTGGCGCGCGTATTCGCCGAGGATGTAGCGGGTGGGGGTGGGCAGGCGCGCGGTGGCTTCATAGATACGCTGGCTCACATCCACTTGCAGGCTGACCACCAACAGGCACAGTACCGCCAGCAAGCCGATCAGTTTCCACAACAGCGAATGGCGGTTGGGCAGCCTCATGCTTGCAGCCGGGTCAGCATGTAGCCGGTGCTCCTGACCGTCTCCACGCGCCCGGCGGAGTAGCCGATGGCCTGCAACTTGCGCCGGATGCGGCTGACATGCATGTCCAGGCTGCGATCATGCCTGGAATAGGCACGGTGCATGACCTGCTGGTACAGAAACGCCTTGGTCAGCACCTCATCGACATGGGCCACCAGGGTTTCCAGCACCCGATACTCGGTGGTGGTCAGGTCGGCCCACTGCTCATTGAGACTGACATCGGTGCGTTGTTCGTCGAATGTCAGTTGCGGGTCCTCATTGCGCGCCGTGCCGGGCACCTCATGTTCATAGGCCACCCGGCGCAGGATCGCGTCGATGCGCACATCCATCTCCAGCATGCTGAACGGCTTGGGCAGGTAATCGTCGGCGCCCTGGCTGAACCCGGTGATGCGGTCCTGCTCGGCACCGAGGGCCGACATCAGGATCACCGGCACCCGTTGATGCCGGCGCAGTTGCGCGAGCACCTCCAGGCCGCTGCTGCCCGGCAGCATGATATCCATCAGGATCAGGTCGAAAGGTTGGGCGCGCACCAACTCGACGATCTCGCCACCGTCCTGGCGCAACGTGACATCGAAGCCACGTTGGCCCAGGTGGCTGTCCAGGTGGGCGGCGAGCACCGGGTCATCCTCGACGGCGAGGATGCGACGCGCAGCGGGGAGCGAAGGGTGGGCGTGCATGGGAATTTCCTGCGAATGCGAATGTTTCTAAGTCGCGCATTCTGGCAAATCTCCCGCCACATTCCTATCGATTGCGGATTATTGCTGCATTTGGAGAAAACGGCCGTATGCAGGGCAATGGCACCGCCTAACGCTGACAAGGATCTGTCTTGTTCAACAGATTGCCCGTCGAATACCACACGCGCTGCGCCGCCGGTCCCAGATCCAGGGCCACCGGCGCATCCGCACGCCCCTCCAGCAATGTTGGATAAACCCCCGGCTTGAGCGGCGACTGGCATACGATCGGCAACGATTGCACGGTGGTGAAATTCAAATCCACCGTAGACACCAACTGCGCCGCCGAAAACGGTGCTGGTGGCCCAGGTAGGGTAATGATTTCCTGGAAGTCCGGATCCTGGGCGATGTAGTGCGTCAAGTGCGCCTCATTGCCCCGGCCAAACAAGGTGTAGACCAGCTGTTTGGGGCGGTCGATGCCCAGGTTGAACGGCCGGTAGATCACCACCGCTTCGACCGTCACCGGCACGTTGTCAAACAACACCGGCCCCGGTGTGCCGCCGCCATCATTGGAGTAGCCGTCAAAGATCGTTGCCTTGAACGTGGTCACCTCACCGGCCTTGAGCTGGGGCAGGGTGAAGGTGTCGTTATCGACATTGATCAGGTTATACGGCTTGCTCGGGTTGGCCGCGCGCAGCGCCTGGTATTTGGCCATCACGTCGGCGGGCAGGCTGGCCTGCAGGACGATCTGGTACATGTGCTTTTCCGTGGTGAACATCGGCATGTGCACCAAAAACAGGGTCTGCGAGCCGACCATGAACATGCCGTGGTTGCCCGGTGCATCGGCATCGGCGCCGTTGCTGACTGCATGCAGTTCATGGGGCGAATGGGCCAGGGCTAGGGGGGCCAGGGCCATCGATAATGCGAGCAGGAGAGTGGCGAGGGAGCGTTTCATGGTTGACCGTCCTTGAGGGTTTCGAAGGCATGCACGCGCTTGATCAGGCTTTTTTGCTTGGCCGAATCGGCGTTGTTGAACAGGAACGAAAAGTCCGAGGCCAGGCTCGGGTCGCCGGCAATCGTTGCCTTTTGATGGCAGTCATTGCAGTTCAGGCCCTGGACGTAGGTCTCCATGGTGGTATTGGCCACCGGTACGTTGCTATCGCTGATAAAGGGTCCATAGGACAGGGGCACCTTTGCGCCGGCGCCCGGCTCGGGGTCCGGCGGTGTCGGGGCGGTGATCCACAGCACATTGACCAGCTTGTAGTACTGGAACACCGACTGGCCGCTGGTCTGCTGGGCGAAGCTGGCCTGCACCGCGCCGTTGAGCGCTTGCATGTCCGAAGGCAAGGGGTGTTCGCGGGTGGTCTGCACCGGTTGGTTGCGGGGATAGGGCTCGGTGCATTCGCGATCAGGGTGGTGCTGCTTGCACTGGATACGGGCTACGTTCGGCGTGCACACGTCAGGGCCACCGCTGCAATCGGGGTTGTAGAAGGTATAGCCGTCGGGCGGTGTCTGTTGCGCCGGGTTTTGCCCCGGTTCCTGTACGTTGTCCACTTGCTCGAAGGTGGTCCAGATGAAGTTCGGTGAACTCTGGGTCTTGTTGATGATATGCAGGCCCACCAGGCCTACCACCTGTTGGGTGCATTGCAGGGTGGCGGGGTTCTTGAGCCAGGCCACGGTGGTCAGGTAGCGCCCGTAGAGCTGGGGCTTGCCGGTGAGGATGCGCCAGGCGGCCTTGAGTTCCAGGGCGCCCAATTGTTCCTGGGGAAGCGGCTTGGCCGGCATCGAACGCATCAACTCGCCGGCCGGCAGCGACAGGCCTGCAGGGTGCTTGCCATCGCTGTTCTGTGCCACGGCCAGTTGATTGGCCGCATCGTACAACCCGTTGTCGACGATGTAGTCAAACTCGGCCTTGCCCACCTTGCGTTCGAAATACACCAGGTTGCCGGTCTGGTCCGTCAGCCAGCCACCGGCGGCCTCCATGATCGGGTCGGGAATCGACGCCAGGGTGCCGCTGGACAAGTGGAAGCGATGCTTGGCGTTGGTCGCGCTTTCCGAGGTGGCGTTCATGAATTTGCGCGCGCCTACCGACAGCGCTTTGAGGCTGCCCTCGCTGCTGCAATTGGACGGCACCAATGTCTGCACGCCCCAGCCTGTGGGCGGTCGGGCGCCGGGCAGGAATATATCGTTAGCGTCTTTAAAGCTTGCCCACACCGGCGCGGTGGTCATGGGTTGCCCGGCGACCTGGGGCACGCCAAATTGCGCCATGCTGATCTTGCGGTTCGGCTCGCCCGCGAGGGCTGCATTGGCTGGCCATCCGGGATCCACGGGCCAGTTCAGGGCAATAAACAGCTGCCAGCCAAAACAGTTCATGAAGCTCTGGCCAGTGGTGTTGAAATTGTTGACGGGTAGAAAACCGCCGCTGTTGGGGTCGAACACCAACTGCTGCTGGACGCAGGTATCGGCATCCGATGCCTGGGCCGTGGGCAGGAGAAACAGCGACAGCAGCGTGCTGACCAGCAGCAGACCACGTAAGCGAAATCTGTACATCATCGCGCTCCTTGCATGAAGGTGAAGCTTCTAGCCGTTCTGTAGGAGCCGGCTTGCCGGCGAAAAACCTGAGAGCACCACTGGGCATCAGATACCCCGCGTTATCGTTGAGGATTCTCGCTGGCAAGCCAGCTCCCACAGGGGGGGGTGTTTGCCCTTAAAGGGATGGCACCAGCGCCAGCCCGGATTCCCATGGGTGGTCCGCCGCGCTGACGTTATCCGCTTCGCCCGGGTTGAGCGCGCGGACCGTCACCAGCCCCGGCGCCGCGTTTTTCGCGACGCTGATGGTCATGATGTAACCCTGGGTACCGCCCGCATTGGTCTGGCCGGGAATGGCCGAGGCATCGGGCAAAAACTTCGTGACCTGCGCGGTCACCCCGGGGTTGCTGAACTGGATCCGTGCAGTGGCGGCGGTGGTCTTGAGGTCGGCGCCTTGCACCACCAGCGCGAACTGCCCGCTGCTGCCTGGGGCCAGCCAGGCCGGCAGGTCGGTGGGCGACTGGCCGTAGAACAGGTCCAGCGGCAACAGCTGCACCGGCCAGGGTTGCAGGCCATTGACCCGGTCCTGCACGCAAGGGGACGGCGGCGCCGTGGTGCTTGGGGTGGCGGTCACACTCAGGCCCACCAGCAGTTGCTGGGCAATCACCCACACATAGTCCACGGCCTGGCCGTTGATGGTGATGTCATTGATCGAGAACCCCGCGCTTTGCGGGACCTCGAACACCGCCTGGAGGATCTGGTCGGAGCCGTTGATCGCCGATTTGGCGGTACCACGGGTGATGCGCCAGTACTGGCTCACATCCTGCCCCTGCGGGCCTTTCCAGGCACTGAAGTTGGTGGGTTGTTGCAGGTACAGGGCGATGGGGTTGGTCAGGGAAATACGGCTGCTGATGGCCGCCTCATTGGCCGCAAAGCCGATATGCGGGTCGGAGTTGCGATAGTTCTGCCCATACTGCGCGCAGCAGATCAGTGACTGGGGGTTCTGGCTGCTTTTCAGGGGCCGCATGATCGTGGCCGCTGCCGCCAGGTACACCTCGGCGCTGAGGGTGTTGGGGCCGGAGGTCAGGTGCATTGCGCCGCCGAACTGGCCGGGGGTACAGGCGGTGCCGGCGTTCCATTTGTTGACGGTGTCGTAGGCCGGCAGGCCCGTGGTCGGGTCGATCACCGGGTCACCGGCATTGCCGGTCGGGCAGTTGGCGGTGTAGCGCAGGTACAGGTCTTGCAGTTGCACGTTCGGGTCGATGTAGTCGCGATACAGCCCCAGCACTGCATTCGGATCGATGCGCCACATGGCCAGGAAGTACGCCGGGTTTTCGCTGGTGAAGGTGATCTTGCGCATCTTGCCGTTGGTATCGCGCACAATCGACCACTCGCAGTATTCGTCCAGCCAGCCCCGTGGGCCGGAGGGCGAGAAATCCTTGTACTTGCCGTTCCAGTCGATACTCGGGCAACGGGTCACCGGCAGTTGTAGCAGGGTGCCTTTCTTGTCCGGGTCGTACAGGGTGTAGAGGGTGTTGTTGAGGGTGATCTGGCCGTTGTCGGTCAGTTCCATGACCTGTTGCAGGGTCATGGCCTTGCCGCCCAGTTGCGGAATCACGGCCGTGCCGTTGTTGTAGAAAAACGTCCACAGCCGGTTAGGGAAGGGTTGCCAGGTGATTGCCGGCGGGGTGACGTCGCCATAGCCCTCGACCAGCGGGTTGTAATAGCCCGAGCGCGGCGCGTCGTTGAGGCCCGACCACGGGTTGCCGATGATCGCCGCTTCGGTCCAGCCGGTGACGTCGTTGTTCCAGTCGGTTTCAAATTGCGGCAACTGGTTTTCCAGGCCCAGCTTGTTGTAGTCCTTTGGTGCTTGCCCAGCGGGGGAGGTGAATTGCTTGAACGGCGTGCTCATGACAGATCTCCATGGGGTGTGGGGGTAGAAGCTGCGCAGCAACCGGCACTCGGGGGAGGGTCGGCAACGGTCTGGCGCGGGTCGTCCCACACCAGTTGGGCGATAAAGCCAGGCAGCGGCGCGTACTCTTGCGGCGCCAATACCCGGCCACTATCGAGATGGGTGACCAGCAGGCTCAACTGCACGGCGTCCGTGGGGCCCAGGTGCAACGCCGTGGCACTGCGCGCCGCATTCAGTGCGCGGCAGACGCCGTGGGTGATGCAGCGCCCCTTGTCATCCACCAGCCCCATGCCGATGCGGCTGAAGCGCCCGACGTAGTGCGGGTTATCCGCGTTGACCTGCTGGGGCGTGGCGTCGGGCTGGTTGAGGAACACGTCGATCAAATAGGTGTCATGGGTGCAGCGCACATGGTCGAACACCACCCATGGGCCGCTGGCCTGGGCCTGCTCCTGGACCGGCGCGGCACTGTGGGGGCAGCACGCACTGGCGCTGGCGCGGCGGGCGCCGAACGGCGGCGCCACCGGGGTGGCGTAGTCGTAGCCGATGTGCCGGCTGTCCTGGGCCATATCGCCCAGGGTGGTGTAGCGCCAGGCATCGGCACTGGTGAACGTGACCGCGTCGGCCTGGCTGCCGGCAAACGGCTGGAGCAGGCATTGGGTGGTGTATTGCGCCGCCGGGTTGGCGCGGATCCAGATCTCCAGCACGCGGTCGATATTGGCGTGATAGGAGCAGAACAGCGGGTCAAACGCGGTGTAGGCGTTGTCGGCCATATCGCCGCCGATCCAGCCGTGATAGTTGTCGTGGGGCTGTTCGTACAGGCCATCGAAATTCAGCGTGCGGTTGGGGTACAGCGCGTCCTTTTGCGGTGGATCAAACACGGTGATATTGGCCCAGGGATACCCCGGCACGCCCTGGGGCTGGCTGAAGGTCTTGAATTTCAAGGCGTCCACCACCTGCTGCTGGAAAATCCGGCTCATGCCGTACAGCTGGGTACGTTTGAACCGCTGTTGGTCGCCCTGGGTGTAGAACAGCGGGTTGCGTTGCACGAAGCCGCAGTCCACCCCCTCGACATTGCCCGAGGCGCAGACTTTCGAGCGGCCATCCTTGGCCGCCGCATACCGCAACGGGTTGCGCCGCACCTCGCCGCTGTGCGGGTGCACATAGGTCTCATCGAGAAAGGCCTGGGGCAGGCCGGCCTGGGGGCTGCCGTCGACACTGGCGTCCTCGGCCATCCAGTCCCAGTAGGGGATCGGATAGTCAATCAAGGCTTCCAGGTACAGCAGGTAAGCGCGATGCCACAGGGCAAAGGCTTCCTGGTAATGCAGGCACCAGTTGGTGTGGATATAGGCATAGCGCTGCCAGGGTGAGCCACTGTCCGGATTGCCGATCTGCATCACGTCGTCGAGCCGTGCGCGGTACAGGTCCAGCTGTTCCTGGCTCAATGCGCGGATGTCCTGGCGCACGCGCTTGACCGGGTGCGGCAGGTCTGGAGGCGGGATGCGCTCGGCGATATCGAACGGCGAAAAGCTGTTCAGGCGCCAGCCCTGGTTGACCCACAACCGGAAGGTTTCCAGGGCGTCGATAGGCCAGAACTGCCGGTCATCCAGGGTCAGCGGCATATTGCGCGACGCCAGGTGCTGGTAGATAGTTTCGGACCAGGTCTTGACCGAATCGGGGTCTTGCAGGAACACATCGTAGGCATTCATGCAGCGCACCCACGAGCCTGCGACGTTGGCGCGATCTGCCGCCGGGATCCAGTAAGGCGCGGTGAAAAGCCCTTGGATATCAGCGGTCCATGTCGGTTTCGCGACTATCATAAGATCCCTCTCATGCAGCCCCCATGCTGGATCTGCCGGGGCTGCTAAGCTGGATTTGATAGTAACGGGCCACTGTGCAGAGAATTGTGCAAATTGGCCCGCTTTTACGGCGGATTCATTGCAGTTTTCTCAAGGAAGAAGTGGAAATAATGACAGACGCCATGGATTTGAAAATTCTCGGCAAGTTGCAGAAAGACTGCACCCAAAGCCTGGACCTGCTCAGCGACAGCGTGGGGCTGTCCTCGACCAGTTGTTACCGGCGCATCCGGCGCCTGGAGAGCGTGGGCATCATCAAGGCGAAAGTCGCGGTGCTGGATGAAAAAAAGCTGGGGATCCAGGTCACCGCGTTCTTTTTGATCAAGCTCGACAAAGACAGCAACGACATTGATCGCAAGATGCAGCACATCCTGGCCAATCACCCGGAGATCCAGGACTGCTACCTGATGACCGGAGAGTTTGATTTTGTGATGGTGGCCAAGTTTCGCGATGCCACGGAGTACACCGAATACATCTATCGGTTTCTCGACACTTACCGGGATATTCCGATTCGTACGTATTCTTCGACGTTGGTGGTGCGCACCGTGAAGAAGTCTTATGAGTTGCCGTTGCAGGGCGTGCAACATCTGTAGACGCCCATGAGACGCAGCTCATTGAAAATGTGGGAGCGGGCTTGCTCCCACAGGGTGATGCGTTCGCTGTAATGATCCGGTTGTCTATCAGGCCGCCACAGCCTGAAGCTGCAACCCACCCTCGACATCCTTGACCAACCCACTGGCCAGCAACAGCGGCAGCAAGCGCTTGTGCAACTGCGGCTCGACGAACTCCTTGACCGTTTCCAGTGCCAAGTCGCCACTGCCAGGCAGCTCGGCCTTGGTGTACGACAGCCAGGCCTTTTTCAGCATCTGTAGCACATCGCTGCCAGCGGTCAACGCAAAGCGCCGGTGGGCCACCTGGCCCAGGAAGTTGAAGCTGTGCTGACACTCGTAACCTTTCTCGTCACCCGCACTGGCAACACAGCGCACACAGGTGCAAGGGCCATCGCCGAAGGCCGCCTGCAGGTAGCTATTGAAATCCACCACAGGCTTGAGCGACAGGCGCTTGTCTACTTCGAACAGGTCGCCGGTCATTTTTGCATCGTTACTCAAGGTGCGTTTCCTCGCAGGTCTACAGCTGGTTCTTCAAAGCGCGGCATCATACCCCATCTGTAGGAGCCGGCTTGCCGGCGAAGACCCTGAGAGGGCACGCCGCGGCATCGTTAACCACTGTTCCTACACGGGGCTGTGGCCCAGGCGGCCCTTGATCCAGTCGTACAGGTTGTTGCCTTCGCTCGACAGCTCGCTGTTGGCCCGGCGGCACAGGTAGTACTGGCGCCCGTCATCTGCCTGCACGTCAAACAGTTGCACCAGTTCCCCCCTGGCCACCAGCGGCGCCACCAACGGCGCACGCAACAGCGAGCAGCCCAGGCCGGTGAGGGTGGCGACCAGGGTCAACTGGCCGTCCTCCAGCAGCAGGCCATTGTGCGAGTGGGTGTGCGGCACCTGGGCCGCGTCGAACCATTGGCCCCAGGTACCACGCTCTTCGTCGTGCAGCAGTGGCAGTTCGCTGAGGGCTTGCGGCGTGGCGATGGGGCCGTGGCGCTGGAGGAACTCGCGGCTGCAGAACGGCGTGACCGCGCCGCTGATCAGTGGCTCGCTGTGATACCCCGGCCAGTGCCCGGTGCCGAAGCGGATCGACAGGTCGGCGGCATCGCTGGGGTAGCTGCGGTGGTTGGCGTAGGTGATGTTGATATCCAGCGCCGGGTTGGCGCTCAAAAACTGCGGCAGGCGCGGGATGAACAGGTGGGTCGCGAACATCGGGATCAGGCTGATGGTGACCTGGCGCGTCGCGCTTTTTTCCCGCACGTGCTCGGTGGCACTGCGCAGCACCGCGAATGCCGAGCGAATCGCCCGGTAGTACTCGCGGCCTTCGTCGGTCAACCCCAGGTTGCGGCCCTGGCGCAGGGTCAGGGGCTGTTGCAGGAAGCTTTCGAGCAAGTGCAACTGATGGCTGACAGCCGAGGGCGACACCCCCAGTTCGCGGGCGGCGGCATTCACCCCACCATGGCGGGCAAAGGCTTCGAACGTGCGCACGGCACGCAAGGGTGGATCGTTGGCTAACTGTTCTAAATTATTCATGTGTTGAATTAAATACCAAGTAAAAAGATAAATAAAGCGGCATCAGTGGGGAAAATGTGCCGCATATAGGGCGTTTGGTATTGGGTATAAACATATTCCTTTCAGATATTTGATAAAAACAGAATAAATAACTAGTGTTCCGCGCTCGGACTTTTAGTCGGTGCGCCCTGGCACCGATGTTTTCTGTGTATGGAGTTGATGGTTCTCATGGATGCGTTTATCCAGCAACTGCTCAACGGCTTGCTGTCGGGCAGTCTCTACGCCTTAGTGGCCTTGGGTTACACCATGGTCTACGGCATTTTGCGGATCATCAACTTCGCCCACGGCGATGTGTTGATGATCGGCGCGCTGGTGGGCCTGTCGGTGATCCGGGTGTTGCAGGCGGCCTGGCCGGATATGCCGCCGGTGCTGTTGCTGCTGGTGGCGGCAATGATCGCCATGGCTTTCTGTGCGGTGCTGGCGGTGGTGATCGAGCGCGTGGCCTACCGGCGCTTGCGTAACGCCCCGCGCCTGGCGCCATTGATCAGTGGTATCGGCGTGTCGCTGTTGTTGCAAACCGTGGCGATGCTGGTCTGGACCCGTAACCCGCAGATGTTCCCGCAATTGCTGCCCCTGGAGCCCATCGAAGTGCTGGCCGGCGATGCCACCCACGCCGCCGTGACCAATGCCACCGCCCTGACCACCATTGGCGTGGCCTTGAGCCTGATGGTCGGGCTGTTGCTGCTGGTCGAGCGCACGCGTTTTGGCCGGGCCATGCGCGCCGTGGCCGAGAACCCGCAAGTGGCGAGCCTGATGGGCATCAACCCCAACCGCATCATCGTCATGACCTTCGCCATCGGCGGCGCCCTGGCCGCGCTGGCGGGCATCATGATGGCCAGCAACTATGGCAGCGCGCATTTTTATATGGGCTTTTTGCCCGGCATCAAGGCGTTTACCGCGGCGGTGCTGGGCGGCATCGGCAACCTCAAGGGCGCGATGCTCGGCGGCCTGCTGCTGGGGCTGATCGAAGCCCTCGGCACCGGGTACCTGGGGGCCGCCACCAACGGCGTGTTCGGCAGCAACTACCAGGACGTGTTCGCCTTCATCGTGTTGATCGCGGTGCTGGTGTTCCGGCCCCAGGGGTTGTTGGGCGAACGACTGGCGACCCGCGCATGAGCCTGGCAACCGCTGTGAGCCCTTCGAGCAAACGCGCCAGCCTTGGGCTGTTGCTGTTCGCCCTGGCCCTGGTATTGGCCCCGTGGATTGTCGGGCATGCCGGCGGCAATACCTGGGTGCGCACCCTGGACTTTGCCCTGCTGTACATCATGTTGGCCCTGGGCCTGAACATCGTGGTGGGCTATGCCGGCCTGCTGGACATGGGCTTTATCGCGTTCTACGCGGTGGGCGCCTACCTGGCGGCCTTGCTGTCATCGCCCCATTTGTTGCAACAGTTCCCGGCCTTGCTGGCGCTGATGCCGCAGGGCATGCACACCTCGATCTGGCTGATTTTGCCGCTGGCGGCGCTGCTGGCGGCGGGGTTCGGGGTGATTCTGGGGGCGCCGACCCTGCGCCTGCGCGGCGATTACCTGGCCATCGTCACCCTGGGCTTTGGCGAAATCATCCGCATCCTGCTGCGCAACCTCGACCGCCCGGTGAACCTCACCAACGGCCCCAAGGGCATCGCCCAGGTCGATCCGGTGACGCTGCTGGGGGTCAACCTGGGGCGTACCCAGGAACTGTTCGGCCTGCGCTTGCCCTCGGTCTACCTCTATTACTACCTGTTCGCCGCACTGGTGGTGCTGATCCTGTTTGCCTGCATCCGCCTTCAGCGCTCGCGTATCGGCCGCGCCTGGATGGCGATCCGCGAGGACGAAGAGGCGGCCCAGGCCATGGGCCTGAACACCCTGCGCCTGAAGCTGCTGGCATTTGCCATCGGCGCGGCGTTCGGCGGGATCAGCGGGGCGCTGTTTGCCTCATTCCAGGGCTTTGTTTCACCCGAATCCTTCACCCTCAATGAGTCCATCGCCGTGCTGGCCATGGTGGTGCTCGGCGGCATGGGGCATATCCCCGGGGTGATTCTGGGCTGCGTGTTGCTCGCCGCCCTGCCCGAAGCGTTGCGCGCCAGTATGGGCCCCTTGCAGCAGGCGCTGTTTGGCCAAGTGCTGGTGGACCCGGAGATTATCCGCCAGCTGTTCTACGGCCTGGCGCTGATTCTGGCGATGCTGTATCGACCCGCCGGCCTCTGGCCGAGCCGCACAGGAGGTGCACCTTGAACCATCCGTTATTGCAGATCGAGAAGGTCAATAAACAGTTTGGCGGCGTGGCTGCGCTCGATGACGTGAGCTTGAGTATCGAGGCCGGGGAAATCTACGGCCTGATCGGGCCCAATGGCGCCGGCAAGACCACCTTCTTCAATGTGATGACGGGGCTGTACACCCCGGATTCCGGGCGCTTCCAGCTCGACGGCGAGGAGTACCAGCCCACGGCGGTGCACCAGGTGGCCCGTGCCGGCATTGCGCGCACGTTCCAGAACATCCGCCTGTTCAACGCCATGAGCGCCCTGGAAAACGTCATGGTCGGGCGCCACGTGCGCACCCATAACGGCGTGTGGGCGGCCTTGAGCGGGCACTCGCGCGGGCGCGAGGAAGAAGCGCAGACCCGCGCCCACGCCCACCGCCTGCTGGCCTATGTCGGCCTCGCCGGGTTTGCCCACTACCGTGCCGACAGCCTCTCCTACGGCCACCAGCGGCGCCTGGAAATTGCCCGCGCCCTGGCCACCGAACCGCGCCTGCTGGCCCTCGACGAGCCGGCCGCCGGGATGAATGCCAGCGAGAAAGTGCAACTGCGCAGCCTGCTGGAAAAGATCCGCGATGACGGCCACACCCTGCTGCTGATTGAGCATGACGTGAAGCTGGTAATGGGCGTGTGCGACCGCATCAGCGTGCTGGACTACGGCCGCGTGATCGCCGTGGGCGCGCCGGCCGAAGTGCGCCGCCACCCGCAAGTGATCCAGGCCTACCTGGGAGCCGGCGCCCATGTCTGAAGCGTTGTTGCAGATTGACGGCCTGAAGGTGCGCTACGGCGCCATCGAGGCGGTCAAGTCCCTGGACCTGCATATTAATGAAGGCGAACGGGTGACGTTGATCGGCGCCAATGGCGCCGGCAAGAGCTCCAGCCTCAAGGCCCTGACCGGGTTGCTGCCGGCCGCTGCGGGGCAGATCCGCTTTGCCGGCCGCTCGATCCTCAGCCTGGCGCCCCATGAGCGCCTGACCCTGGGCATCGCCATGGTGCCCGAAGGGCGCGGCATTTTTGCGCGCATGAGCGTGCTGGAAAACCTCCAAGCCGGGGCGTTCCTGCGCCGCGACCCGCACCAGGTGAACCTGGAAATCCGCCAGTTGTTCGAGCATTTCCCACGCCTGGAAGAGCGCTTGCAGCAATCGGCCGGCCTGCTCTCCGGCGGCGAGCAGCAGATGCTCGCCCTGGCCCGTGCGCTGCTGTCCAAGCCGCGGTTGCTGGTGCTTGATGAGCCCTCCATGGGCCTGGCGCCGATCATGGTCGAAAAGCTGTTCCAGGTGATTGATGATGTGTGCCGCCAGGGCATGACCCTGCTGCTGGTGGAGCAGAATGCGCGCCTTGCGCTGCAAGTGACTGACCGCGCCTACGTGATGGACACCGGGCGCATCAGCCTCAGCGGCGCCAGCGCGCAATTGCTCGACCACCCCGAGGTGCGCAGTGCCTACCTCGGTGAATAACCCATGACAAACGCCACCGGACGCCCGGCGTGTTTCGCCCACCCCACAGGCCATGAGGGCCTGATGAGAAACAGGAAAAACTGATGAACAAGACTGCCCCCTTCAAACGCGTACTGCTGTTGAGCCTGGCCCTGAGCGGTGTGGCCCAGGCCGACCAGACGGTCCTGATCGGCCTGGCCGGGCCGCTGACCGGCCCGTCGGCGCGGATCGGCAAAGACCTGGAAAACGGTGCGCAACTGGCCATTGACCAGGCCAACGCCAAGCACTTGAAAATCAACGGCCAGGCCGTGACGTTCAAGCTGGTTTCCGAGGATGATCAGTCCGACCCACGCACCGCCGTCACCGTGGCCCAGCGCCTGGTGGACGAAGGCGTGGTCGGCGTGGTCGGCCACTGGAACACCGGCACCAGCATCCCCGCCGCGCGGGTCTACCATGACGCCGGGATTGCCCAGGTCGCACCGGTCGCCACCGGTCACGCCTACACCCAGCAAGGTTTCGACACCAGCTTCCGGATCATGGGCCATGACGATGACGGCGGCCAGGTCGCCGGCGACTACGCGCTCAAGACCCTCAAGGCGCAGCGCATCGCCGTGATCGACGACCGCACCGCGTTCGGCCAGGGCCTGGCGGACCAGTTCGTCAAATCCATCGAGGCCGGTGGCGCCAAGGTGGTTGCCCGCGAATACGTGGACGACAAGACCATCGATTTCAGTGCGGTGCTGACCAATATTCGCGGGCAGAACCCGGACCTGATCTTCTTCGGTGGCGTCGACTCCCAGGCTGCACCGCTGGCCCGACGCATCAAGCAGTTGGGGATCAAGGCGCCGTTGATGGGCGCGGGCGGCTTTGTCAGCCAGACCTTCCTGCAACTGGCACAGAACGAAGGCGAGGGCGTGATCGCCCTGGAGCCGGGCCTGGCCGTGGCGCAGATGCCGGGTGGCAAGGCCTTCGAAGAGGCCTACAAGGCGCGCTTCAAGAGCAACATCGAGCTGCACGCACCCTTCGCCTATGACGGCGTGGGCGTGCTGATCGCCGCTATCGAGCAGGCCAACTCCACCGATCCGCAGAAGTACCTGCCCGTGCTGCGCGCCATCAGCTATCCAGGCGTGACCGGGACCATAGCGTTCGATGCCCAGGGCAATCTACAGAACCCGTCGTTCACCGTTTACCAGGTCAAGGCCAATCAATGGCAACCGGTGAGCGTGGCTGGCGGTAAAAAGTAACGCGTCAGCTCCCCATGTAGGAGCTGGCTTGCCAGCGATGGTATCGCCTCGGTAGACCTGAAACACCGAGTGCACCGCATCGCTGGCAAGCCAGCTCCTACAGGGGGCTTCGCAGCCATTTGAATGAGGCACGCAATGAGCAAACTCGAAGGTGAACTGGGCATCCTGGCCCGCCGGCGTATCGAAGCCGAGATCATCAAGCCGATCTACGAAATCCTCGTGCGCGAGCAGGGCAAGGCCTTTGCCGCCGCGGTGATTGGCGAGGCGGTGGGCAATGCCGCGATCCAGGCCGGCAAGCATTTTGCTGCCCAGGAAGAGCAGGGCGCCGACCTCAAGAGCTTCGTTGAGCTGCAAGTGCTGTGGGAAAAAGACGACGCGCTGAAAGTCGAGATCATCGCCAGCGACGCCGAGCATTACGACTACGACGTCAAGCGTTGCCGCTACGCCGAGATGTACCACGAGATGGGCCTGGGCGAGATCGGCCACCTGTTGTCGTGCAACCGCGACGAACTGTTTATCGTCGGCTACAACCCCAATATTGAATTGACGCGCACCCAGACCATCATGGGCGGCGCGCCAAGCTGTGACTTCCGCTACCACGCCAAGCCTCGGGAGCCGCGCTCGTGAGCGCCCTGGCGCGGGTCAACGGCGAGCGCCTGTGGGACTCGCTGATGGAAATGGCGCAGATCGGCGGCACGCCCAAGGGCGGCGTGTCGCGCCTGGCCCTGACCGACGAAGACCGGCGCGGGCGCGACCTGTTCGTGGCCTGGTGCACGGCGGCCGGGTGCAGCATCCGCGTGGACGCCATGGGCAACATCTTCGCCCGCCGCGCCGGCCGCCATGACCACCTGGCCCCGGTGCTGACCGGCTCCCACGGTGACTCGCAGCCAGCAGGCGGCAAGTTCGATGGCATCTACGGCGTACTCGCCGGCCTGGAAGTGCTGCGCACCTTGAACGACCTGGGCATCGAGACCGACCGGCCGATCGAGGTGGTCAACTGGACCAACGAAGAAGGCTCGCGTTTTGCCCCGGCGATGATTTCCTCGGGGGTGTATGCCGGGGTGTTCGACCTGGAATACGGCTTGTCCCGCGAAGACAAGGCCGGCGTGACCATTGGCCAGGCGCTGCAACAGATCGGCTACGCCGGCCCGCATCCGGTGGGTGGCCAGGCGGTGCATGCGGCGTATGAGCTGCATATCGAGCAGGGCCCGATCCTTGAGGCCCAGGACCTGACCATCGGCGTGGTCACCGGCGCCCAGGGCCAGCGCTGGTATGAAGTCGAGCTTTGCGGGCGCAGCGCCCATGCCGGCACCACGCCCATGGATCACCGCCTGGATGCACTGCTGGGCTTTGCCCGGGTGGTGGAGGCGGTCAACCAGATCGGCCTGGCCCAAGGCGCCGAAGGGCGGGCGACGGTGGGCATGGCCAATATCTTCCCCAACTCGCGCAATGTGGTGCCGGGACGGGTGTTTTTCAGCGTCGAGTTCCGCCATCCCGATGAAGCGGTGCTGGCCGTGCAGGACCAGCAACTGCACGAAGCGGTGGCACGGATCGCCGAGGGTATTGGCTTGCAGGCCAGCGTCAAGCAGATCTTCCAGTACGCACCGATTGCCTTCGACAAAGACTGCGTGGACGTGGTGCAGGCTGCGGCGCAGGCCCTGGGTTATAGCCATCGGCGCATGATTTCCGGGGCAGGGCATGATGCCTGCTACCTGAACCAGGTCGCGCCGACGGCGATGATCTTTGTGCCGTGCGTGGATGGCTTGAGCCATAACGAGGCGGAAGAAATCCACCCGCACTGGTCCACAGCGGGGGCGGATGTGTTGTTGCAGGCGATTCTGGCTTCGTCAGGCGAATAGGCTGAAGTCATCCCTGGTGGGAGCTGTCTGTGCGGTGTTGCCCTTACCCCCGCACAAACAGCCTGCTCATCACTTGCAACAGCCGATCATCCGTGCCGGCTGCGCCTATCACCTGCAACCCCACCGGCATGCCCCTCACGTGCCCCACCGGCAGGCTGATCGCGGGGAGACCGGTGAGGTTCCAGGCACTGGTATGGCTGAGCACGGCGGCGCGTACGTCAATCTCCTGTTCGCCCACCCGCACTTCGCGCGCATTCACCTCGGTGGCGGTAATCGGCACGCTGGGCGACACCAGCAAGTCATAGTGTTCGAACAAACGCGCCATCGCCGCTTGGTACTGCGCCTGGCTTGCCTGTGCGCGAATGTATTGCCAGCCTTTGACGTCCCTCGACACCTCGAGGCGCTCGCGTACCTCCTGGTCAAACTTGTGCGGCGCATCCTGCATGCGCTCGGCATGTACCTCGAAGGCCTCGGCACGTTGCAGGGTCAGCAGGGTGTCCTTCATGCCCGGCGCCATTTTTTGCAGCGCGTCGGTGTGCTCAAGCGTGTCGCCAAACAGCTGCTGCGCCGCCTGGTACACCTGCTGATTCACGTCGGCATCCACCGGGCCGAAGCTGCCACAGGTGAGCCAGCCAACCCGCAGCGGCTGCGCAGTGGCCGCAGGCGCACACGGGCGGGCGGCGAGCACCTCGAACAGCAGGCGCGCATCTTCGACGTGATTGGCGATGGGGCCGACATGGTCGAGGCTCGAGGCCAGCGGGAACACGCCGTCCACCGGCACGCAGGCAAACGAAGGCTTGAAGCCGACCGCGCCGCACAAGGCCGAAGGGATGCGGATCGAGCCGCCGGTGTCGGTACCCAGGGCCAGCGGTACCATGCCGCTGGCTACCGCCGCCGCACTGCCGGCGCTGGAGCCGCCCGTGATGCAACGGGCATCCCACGGGTTGCGTGCGGCGCCCTGCAACGAGCGGTCGCCGGTCGGGCCGTAGGCGAATTCGTGGGTCAAGGTCTTGCCGACAATCACCGCCCCGGCCTCGCGCACACGTTGCACGCACAGCGCATCGCGCTGCGGCAGGCAACCGTCGAAATGCGCGGAGCCGTAGGTGGTGATGTAGTCAAACGTGTCGATGTTGTCTTTGACCGCGACCGGTATGCCGTGCAGCGGGCCCAGGTCCAGGCCCTGGGCCAACAGCGCGTCGGCCTTGCGCGCCTGGGCCAGGGCGACGCAGGCATCGACTTGCACGAACGCATTCAATAGCGGATTCAAACGCTCGATGCTGTCCAGGGCCGCTTGCGTCAACTCGACACTGGTCACGCTGCCGGCACGCAGGCGCGCGGCCAGCGTGACGATCGACAGGCCAAAGAAATATCCAGCGTGGGCAGGCTTCACCAGGCTCATGTAAACAACTCCATCAAACAGCGGCGGGTATAGAGGGTGCGGCGACCTGGCGGCCACCTGGGCGCACCATCAGCATGGCGCTCATGCCCAGCGCCGTGGCCACTGCGGCAGCCACGAACATCGACGAGTAGCCGTAACGAACGGTCAGGTAGCCGGTGAGCATCGGGGCGATGAACGACGCGGTGTTGGCAATAAAGTGCGTCATGCCGCTGTAGGCACCCACCCGATTGGACGGCGCAGTGTCGATCACCACGGCCCAGTACACGGAGTTGGGCAGGGCGTTGAGCGCGTTGGCCAGCGTCATCAGGGCTATCACGCCCCACACGGTCTGGGCCTGGGACACCATGATGAAGCACAAGGTGGTCAGCAGCAGGCAGGTTGCTGCCAGCCAACTGCGGGCGACTTTCAGGTTGCCGGTGCGGCGCAGCAGCAGGTCCGATATTTTGCCGCCCAGCAGTACGGTGAAGCAGGCGCCGGTCCACGGGATCATGCCCATGTACCACAGCGACGACAGGTTGTAGTGGAACTCATCCTGCAGGTACTTGGGGGTCCAGGTCAGCAGCAGGAAGGTCACGTACACAAACGAGAAGTAACCGACGGCGTTGAGCAACAGGTCCTTGTTCTTGAAGAAGTGCCAGACCGGCGCAACGCTGGTGGTGGGGGTCGATGCGTTAGCGGCTTCGGCGCGCTCTTTACGCAAAAAGTCGAGTTCGGCCTTGGACACGCGCGGGTTTTCATCCGGGGTGTTGGTGAAGCGGGTCATGAAATAGATCAGCAGCGCCAGGCTGGCCACGCCCAGCACCACGAACATGCTGCGCCAGCTGCCGGTCAGGGTTTGCAGGCCCACGGCCACTGGTGCGGTCAGCAGTGCACCCAGTGGGGTGCTCAGCAGGCCCACCGACACCACAAAACCGCGCTCCTTGGGCGTGGCCCAGTTGGCCACGCTCTTGTTGATCACGGAGTACGCCGGACCTTCGGCAAACCCGAACATCACACGGATGGTGGCGAAGCCGGCCATGGCCGAGCCACCGAGGAACGCCAGTCCGAAATCGCCGGCAAATGCCGTGGCAATCTCGAAGATCGACCACGTGGCACCGGCGATCAGCCAGATGCGCCTGGCACCAAAACGGTCGGCCAGAATGCCGCCGACCAGTGCCCCCAGGATGTAGCCGTAACCGAAGTAACCCAGCACGTTGCCCCAGTCGGCCTTGTCGAAACCGTACTCGGGAAGAATGCTCGCCGAGGCATAGGCAATCGCGCCTCGGTCGATGTAGTTGAGCAATGCCATCAGCATGATCAGGAAGAAAATCTGGTAGCGGAAAGACGGGATAGCGGGGCTATTCATAGGGATCTGACTCTTCAAAATGATGGCAGAAGTCAAAAAGTCGGCCGCGTCCGGCGTATTTTTATTGTTTACCCAAACGTTTGGGTTGGCGAAATGTAAGGCGCTGAAAATTTTTAGTCAAACGTTTGGGTAAAGATTTATCTGCGGCTGCGACACGCCCGTTCGGGTAGACTCTGCGCGCTAAATATCAGACAGTCGGAAGCCCCACCACTATGCCGAGCCCCTCTCGCCCAGCCACCTTGAAGTCCATGGCGACTGCACTTGGCGTGCATGTTTCCACGGTGTCCCGGGTACTCAATGGCGACCCGGCGGGGGTCGAGCGAGCGGCCTCGGCCGAAGTGGTGGCGCGCATTCGTGCATTGGCCAAAGAGCTCGATTACCGGCCGAACACCCAGGCATCGAGCCTGAAGTTGCGCAAAAGCCAGGAAATCTGTGTGCTCATGCCAAGGCTCACTGACCTGGTGATGGCAACCATTTATGACAGCATCGACAGTGCGGCCGAGCAGGCCGGCTACCTGACGTTCGTTTCCAATACCGACGACCAGCAACCTCGCCAGATGGCGCGGGCCGAGCACGCCCTGCGCCGTTCGGTGGCGGGGTTGATCGTCGGCGACTCCCATGTGGGCGAAAGCCAGCCGCTACTCGACCTGTTGACGCGCAAGCACATCCCCTACGTGCTGGTCAGCCGGCAGATTGCCGGGCATCTGGCGGCGTGCAGCGACGATGAACTGGGCGGCTGGCTGGCGGCCGAGCACTTGTACCAGTTGGGCTGTCGCGATGTGGCGATCCTGGCGGGTGAACGGCATGCCTCCACCGGCGCGGATCGCACCCGTGGGTTTACCCGCTATTACCGTGAGCAGGGCATCACCCTGCGCCCGGAGTGGACGCTCAATGGTCCTTTTGACAGCCTCACCGGGCACCGCCAGGGCGAATACCTGTTGGGGCTCAACCCACGGCCCCAGGCGTTTTTCGCGGTCAATGACTTCCTGGCCATCGGCCTGATGGGCGCCGCACGGGACAAGGGCCTGATGCCGGGCAAGGACATTGCGGTGGTGGGCTTCAACGACATACCGCTGGCCAATGAGTTGATGGTCCCCCTGACCAGCGTGCGCCTGCCGCTGGCAGAGATGGGCCGCCATGCGGTTGAGCTGTTGCTCAAACGCATCGAGGGCGAGGCTGTCGAGTCGATCATGGTGGCGCCGCAGTTGCAGGTGCGGGCGAGTTCGTCTTTGTTGCGCTGACTGAGGGCGGGTCAGTGGCGGTCGAACATGTGGGAGCTGGCTTGCCCGCGATCGCGGCATAGGTATCTACACAGCTCTCGTCTGGGGTTGTGTACATATCCGTTGCTGCGGTAATGGCCACTTAGGGTTCCGCCCTTACGGCGGGTCACTTTCGAAAAGCGCGAAAGTAACCAAAGCGCTTTTGCCCCACCACTCGGTGCCTCGCCTAGGCTCGGCATGCCCGCAGTCAGGCATTGCTCCGTGGGCCCGCCGCGATCGGCCATCCATGGCCGTGTCGCGGCTACCCCGGCATCCATGCCGGGGTGCCCACTGCGCAATACCTGCCTGCGGCCATCGTGGTTTAACGGGGCGCCTAAGATCAAAAGCCAGATCAAAAGCAGAGCAACAGCAGAACCAGAGCGCGAAGCTGCATTCCCCTGTAGGAGCTGGCTTGCCTGCGATGACGCCCGAAAGAACACATCAGAGTATCTGGTATTCATTCGTCATCGTTAACGACCATCGCGGGCAAGCCCGCTCCTACAAGGGTACGCGTACGCCTTGACGATCAGGTCGGCTGTCAGGCCGCCTCGCTTTGCTTGTGATTTTGATCTTAGGCGCCCCGTTAAACCACGCTGGCCGTCATCCGATATTGATTTGGGGGGTAAACCGGCAGGACGCCGGTTTAGCCGCGCTGGGCCATGGATGGCCCATCGCGGCGGCCCCCCAAATCAATGTCGGATGACGGGCACACCGAGCCTGGGCGAGGTGCCGAGTGGTGGGGCAGGAGCCCTTTTGGTTACTTTTGGGGCTCTTTTCCAAAAGTGACCCGCCGTAAGGGCGGAACCAATAGCCGCCGTGACCGCAGCAGCGGATATGTACACAACCCCAGACGAGAGTTGTGTAGATACCTATGCCGCAATTGCGGGGTGTCAGTCACGGGATTTATCGCCTGACACACCGCTATCGCGGGCAAGCCCGCTCCCACAGGGCCGGGTCAATCCAGTCAGCGAAAAAACTCCCCCGGCGTCGCAGCAAACTGCTGGCGAAACGCTGCGATAAACGCCGAAACCGACTCATAGCCACAGCCCAGCGCCACATCCGTCACCCGCTCCCCGCGTTCCAGGTCGGGCAGGGCGCCGAGCAGTCGCAGCCGCTGGCGCCAGGCGCGGTAGGTCAGGCCGGTATCGCTCAAGAACAACCGGCTCAAGGTTTTTTCACTGACCCCCAGTTTCTGGCTCCACTGCCCCAGCGTGGTCGCCTGTTCCGGGTGCAGGCGCAAGCTGCGGTAGATCTGCCGCAGACGGCTGTCCACCGGCAGCGGCAGCATCAGGTCGACCTGGGGCGCGGCGGCCAATTGGTCGAGCAGCACCTGGGCCAGGCGCCCATCCGGGCCATCTTCGGCATATTCCACCGGCAGTTCGCTGAAACGGCGGATCAACTCGCGCAACAGGTCGCTCACCGCCAGTACCTGGCAGTGTCCCGGCGCCCAGGTCGTTACGCTGCAGTCCAGGTACAGGCTACGCATTTCGGTGTGTGGCGAACTGAACACCCGATGGGGCATTCCCGCCGGGATCCATACCGCCCGTTGCGGCGGCGCGACGAAGCGTCCGGCGCTGGTCTGGATTTCCAGCACCCCGCAAATCGCATACGACAACTGCACCCACGGATGGCTATGGCGGCGGGTCAGGGCGCGGTTGGGCAGGGATTCGGTGCGGCCATACACCGGGCGCGGCAGGCTGGCGAGCCCGGGGATGCTGCGGCGAACAGCCTTTTCATGTCCTTTAGGCGGCATTTACTGGCTCATTGGCGTTAGTCGGTAACCGGTTGTTACGTTAGAGTCGCCACGACGCCCTGGCAACCCCTGGAAGAGCAGCTGATGAAACGCCCACGGTTTTTACCCGACAACTTCACCCTGATCCTGATTGCCACGGTGGCCCTTGCCTCCTTGCTCCCCGTCAGCGGCCAGGCCGCCGTGGCCTTTGGCTGGGTGACCAACCTGGCCATCGCGCTATTGTTTTTCCTGCATGGCGCCAAGCTGTCGCGCCAGGCCATCGTCGCCGGTGCCGGGCACTGGCGCTTGCACCTGCTGGTGTTCAGCCTGACCTTCGTGCTGTTCCCGCTGCTGGGCCTGGCGCTCAAGCCGCTGCTGTCGCCGATGATCGGCAAAGACCTGTACATGGGCATGCTCTACCTGTGCGCGTTGCCGGCCACGGTGCAGTCGGCGATTGCCTTTACCTCCCTGGCGCGGGGCAATATCCCGGCGGCGATTTGCAGTGCGGCGGCGTCCAGCCTGTTCGGCATCTTCCTCACGCCGTTGCTGGTGACCCTGTTGCTCAATGTGCATGGTGACGGCGGCTCGACTGTGGATGCGATTCTCAAGATCAGCGTGCAGTTGCTGCTGCCGTTCATTGCCGGGCAGATCGCCCGGCGCTGGATTGGCGCGTGGGTGGGGCGCAATAAAAACTGGCTGAAATTCGTCGATCAGGGGTCGATCCTGCTGGTGGTCTATGGCGCCTTCAGTGAGGCCGTCAACGAAGGCATCTGGCATCAGATCCCCTTGTGGGAACTGGGCGGCCTGGTGGTGGCCTGCTGTATCTTGCTGGCGCTGGTGCTGGTGGCTTCCGCGCTCTTGGGCAAGGCGTTCGGCTTCAACCAGGAAGATCGCATTACCATCCTGTTCTGCGGCTCGAAGAAAAGCCTGGCCACCGGCGTACCCATGGCCCAGGTGTTGTTCGCCGGCAGCACCATGGGCGTGTTGATCCTGCCGTTGATGCTGTTCCACCAGATCCAGTTGATGGTCTGCGCGGTACTGGCCCAGCGCTATGCCAATCGCCCGGAGTCGATTCCCGAGATCATGGCGCAGGTCGATCCCTGAACCATCGTGTTACTATTTTTGCGCGCCGCTCCAGGGCAGGCATCGGGCCGTCAGGATCGGCGCGCAACCGAGTAAAACGACCTGTCGATGAGTACTTCCACCGCAACCCCCGCCGCCAATTGGCAACCGGTCATCGCCCTGGCGCTGGCCGCCTTTGTGTTCAACACCACCGAATTTGTCCCGGTCGGCCTGCTCAGTGCCATCGGCGCCAGCTTCGACATGCCAATCGCCCAGGTCGGCCTGATGCTCACTATCTACGCCTGGGTGGTGTCACTGACCTCGCTGCCGGTGATGTTGCTGACCCGTAACGTCGAGCGGCGCAAGTTGCTGATTGTGTTGTTCGGCATGTTTATCGCCAGCCATATCCTCTCCAGCGTGGCCAACAGTTTTGGCCTGTTGATGGTCAGTCGTATCGGCATTGCCTTGTCCCACGCGCTGTTCTGGTCGATCACTGCCTCCCTGGCGGTACGGCTGGCGCCGCCGGGCAAGCAGGTGCAGGCGCTGGGCTTGCTGGCCACTGGCACTTCGCTGGCGATGGTCTTGGGCATTCCCCTCGGGCGCCTGCTGGGTGAAGCCATGGGCTGGCGCACCACGTTTATCGTGATCGCCGGGTTTGCCGCCGCACTGGTGTTCTGGCTGGCGCGCACCTTGCCGTTGTTGCCGAGCCAGAACTCCGGCTCGCTGCGCAGCCTGCCGATGCTGTTCAAGCGTCCGGCGCTGGTGGCGCTGTATGTGTTGACGGCCATGGTGGTCACCGCCCAGTTCACGGCCTACAGCTATATCGAACCTTTTGTCGAACGCGTCGCGGGCCTGGGTGGCAATGCGGTAACCCTGGTGCTGCTGGTGTTTGGCGGGGCGGGGATCATCGGTTCGTTGCTGTTCAGCCTGTTGCACCGCTTCAGCCCCTATCGCTTTTTGCTGGTGGCCGTGTCGGTGCTGGCGCTGTGCCTGGGGCTGCTGTTGCCCCTGAGTGGTGACGTGTCGTACCTGGTGGTGCTGAGCGTGTTCTGGGGCATGGCGATCATGGCCTTTGGCTTGGCATTGCAATCCAAGGTCCTGGTCCTGGCACCGGACGCAACGGATGTGGCGATGGCGATGTTTTCCGGGATCTACAACATCGGCATCGGCGGCGGCGCGCTGCTGGGCAGTTGGGTCGGCGGGCACTTTGGCTTCGCCTGGATCGGCGCGGCGGGGGGCTTGCTGGCGGTAGCGGCGCTGGGGTTGTATTGCCTGTCGATTTATCGGTTTGGCCAGGGTTAAGTCGCAAACCTCCCGTTATAAACCGCTTTGTGCGTGTGCGTAAGCTGTCAGATCTGACAGTTGTCTAATCGGTCCTCCAGGCTTTTACTCCTTCTCAGACGCAGCGCCCAGCCGGTGGTTAGGCGCTGAACTTGAAGGCGCAAACTTCCAGGGACGGACTGATCATGCAGACCCTATCCAAATACGTGATTCTCGGCGGCGCATTGCTTTTGGGCTATGGCGCCACAGCGACGGCGGCGACCTTTGTCGATCTGGGCAATGCGGCGGGCAAGCAATGTGTCGCAGTCTCGGTCAATGACAGCGGCCAGATCGTGGGCAGTTGCAGCACCGCGACCCCCAGCGCCAATGACAACCCCTGGTATGCGGCCTCTAGCGCGGGGCCCCAGCAAGTGTTGCCGCCGCTGGTGGCCAACCAACCCTGCTCAGTGGGGAGCATTGGCAATAGCGGGGTGATGGTGGGGCGTTGTACGGATGCGAGCAATTTCAATTTTGCTGTGACCTGGAGCGCCGCTGCACCGGCGGCGGCCCCGATCAAGCTCACCCCCCTTCCGGCGACTTTGTTGTTTCCCTTGTTGCGTCCCGCCGATGTCCATACATATGCGACCGCCCAGAACCAGCAAGGAGCGGTGCTCGGCTTGAGTATCAGTGGCAGTGGCAAATCTACCGTTGTGTTGTATCGGCCAGGCATGACAGCGCCCGAGCGCATCTCTGACTGGGACAGCATGTGTCTCGGTACGGTGGTGAACAATACCCTGATCAGCGGATACCCCAGCATCCTGATGAACTGCCCGGTCAACGGCAAGATTGTGGCAAGGGTTGTCCGGCGCGGAGGGGGTGGCTACACCACCACTGACTTGCCTGTGCCAGCCGGGGCAAGTTACTGCATAGCGGTGGATATGAACGATCAGAACCAGGCGGTGGGCAGTTGCCTATACCCCCACTCTGCCACCAACAGCAGCAAAACCGCATTCTGGCCCACCCCCACCAGCGCACCGTTGCTGCTCACATTGCCGTTGAATGCCATGAACTCGGGGGTTGCGGTGAACAATGCCGGGCATGTGCTGGCGCGAGGCACTGCGCCTTCGGGCTTTACCACGGATTTCTACTGGGCGGACACCAGCTCCAGCTTCGGCGTGCAGCCCATCCCGTTTTTGCCGGGCAGCGTCAGTACCAAGGCGTTTGGCCTGACTGAAAATGGCACGGTCGCGATGGACTGCACCGACAGCGCCGAGTACGCCACCGCCTGCACCTGGGATCCGGACAATGGAACCCAGGCCATTGCCCCCATTGGCGGTGGGCACCAGAGCATGCTGAACAGCATTTCGTTTAGTGGCACCTTCATTGCGGGCGCGTCCACTGACACGTCGCAAGACGTCAGTGCCGTGGTGGCGCCCTTGCCCTGAGAGGTTGGACGTCCCCCTGTAGCGTTGGATCCAGGATTGAGGAGGTGGGTATGAAAAGGACAGCAGCATTGCTGGCAGCGGGGATGATCCTTCAGTTACTGGCGGGTGCACCGAGTTACGCAGGGGGGCTTAAATCCGGGGTGCACTTCCCACCAGAGCAACTGCATCAAATGAGCTTTTTGCCGATCTTGCCATTTGATCTCACAGCCGATGCGTTTACGCCCCCCAGTCCGGTCATCAAGGCCCCGGATGTAAGCCCGATAGGCGGCAACCAATCCAATGCGCCCAGTTGGTTTGTGTGCACAAGCAAAGGCATCAAGCTGGTGCGGGACGGCTCGATAGTGAAAACCCATTATTGTGATTGAGTAGACGGTACCCAGACTTTTAATCCCTGGAGCGGTCGATGGGGGGGTGTTGGATCTACGGTTGAGGAGGTGTGTATGAAAAGGACGACGGCATTGCTGGCAATAGGGACAACCCTTGTGTTTTTAGTGTCTGCACCGACTTATGCGGGGGGGCATAAAGATGAGGTGTACTACCCTGGTGGAGGTCCCATCATTGATGCGACACACCAGATCGTCACGCGAGTCTTTGGTATTATCCAGTCATTTATTCCATCCGCCCCAGTCATCAAGGCCCCGACTGTAAGCCCGATCGGCGTCAACCAATCCAATGCGCCCAATTCGTTTGTGTGCACAAGCAAAGGCATCAAGCTGGTGCGGGATGGCTCGATAGTGAAAACCCATTACTGTGATTGAAGCGCCGGCATGCCGCTGCAGGCACCGGCATGCCGGCCCCACAGCGGCCTAGCTCAGAACTGCGGCGTGTACTTCACACTGAACATTACATTGCGCGGGTCACCGTAGAAGTTGTTGCCATTCAACTGGTTGTACCCGGAGGCGTAATAGGTCTTGTCAAACAGGTTGTTGGCATTGACCGCCAACCCCACTTCCGGCGTCAGTTGATACGCCACCCGCGCATTCCACACGGTGTAGCCCGCCACGTCGTAGTTGTACTCATACCCCAGGGTATGGCTCTGGGTGGTAAAGCCCAACCCGGTGCTGACCTTGCTCCAGTCGCCACTGAACTGGTAGTCGCCCCACACCCGCAACATATGCTTGGGCGTCCACTGGCTGAACACCCGGCCCTTGTTATCCCGGTCCTCAAGGTATTTGGTGGTGTTGTAGGTATAGCCGGCAAACAGTTGCAGGCCGCTCAACACTTCACCGCTGATCTCGGCTTCCAGGCCCTGGCTGCGCACTTTGCCCGAGCCTGTGGCGCAGTAGGTGCCGCCGCAGATTTCACCCAGGGAGTAGTCGGTGATCGCACGGTTTTCCTGGTCGTAGCGGAACAGCGCCAGGGAGGTATTGACCCGCCCGTCGAGCAATTCGCCCTTGAGGCCGACTTCGTAGTTGCTGCCTATCACCGGCTTGACCACCGCCCCGCTGAGGTCGCGCTGGGTCTGGGGCTCGAACACGTCGGTGTAGCTGGCATACACCGCCCACTCGCGGCTCAGGTCGTAGACGATCCCGGCGTAGGGCGTGACTTCGCCGGTTTCGTTGGTGGTGCTGGGCTTGTTGACGGTGGTGGCGTGGGTCACCGCCGTGATGCCCGAGGAGGTATAGCTGTAGTCATACCAACTGACACGGGCGCCGAGTACCAGGGTCAACGGGTCGATGGGCTTGACGCGCCAGCTGCCATATAGGCCTTTTTGGCGGATGTCGTATTTGCTCGGTGTTGCACGGCCGCCGGGGGTGTTCATCAGACCCTCGTAGCTGATTTCGGGGCGGTGGTTATCGATGTCGAAGATGTTGTCGGTGCTTTGGTTAAAGGTCCGGGCAATGACGTCGTTGGTGGTGTATTTGGAATAGTTGCCGCCCAGGGTGATTTCCTGGGCCATCGACAGCGCCTCGAAACGCCCGGTGAGGTGGGTGTCCAGGCCGATCTTGGTGCCGTCGAAATCGGTGTACCAATCGGCATAGGTCAACCCGCTGCCGTCGGCGTTAATGCCTTCGCCGGTACTCTGCACGCGTTGGTGGGTGGAGGTGTTTTCTTCGCGCATGCGCACCGCGCCGAGCTTGAACTTCCAGTCATCGTTGAAGCGGTGTTCCAGGTCGGCATACAGGGTGGTGACGTCGATCTGCGAGTGGTTCCAGCGCGAGCCGCTGAAGGTCGAGCGGGGCAGGTCAATCGGCTTGCCCGTGCTGTAGCGCGGCAGGCCCCGCAGCATCGGCCGGGACTCGGCATTGGTGCGGCTGACGGCCAGGCCCAGGGTGGTGTCTTCCTGCAGGTCGAAGTCCAGGGCGCCGTACAGCGAGTGGGTCTTGCTCCATTCGTAGTCGATGAACGAATCGCTCTGGTCTTCATCCGCCACCATCCGCCCACGGATCGTGCCGCTCTGGTTCAGCGGGCCGCCGGCGTCCAGTTGCAGGCCGTAGTGGTCCCAACTGCCGGCCTTGGCAGTAAGGGCCACGGTGGGTGCCGTCTGCCCGCGCTTGCGCACCAGGTTGATTGCGCCACCGGGGCTGCCTGTGCCCTGCAGCAGGCCGGAGGCGCCGCGCAGTACCTCCAGGCGGTCGAAGAAAATCATGTCCTGGGTGGCCCAGTTGCCCAGGGCATAGGTATTGCGCGGGATCGGCACGCCGTCGTACTGCCAGTCATCGATCTGGAAGCCGCGGGAGGTGATGATCATGCCTTTGCCCACGCCTTGCACGCCCACCAGGCCGGTGGTGTGGTTGACGGCGTCCTTGAGGTCGACCAGATCCTGGTCGTCCATTTGCTTGCGGGTCATCACCGTGATCGACTGGGGGATTTCCTTGAGGGTGTGGGTGCCCTTGCCGATCGTCACCGCCCGTGCGGCGTAGGAACCGCTGCCTTCGGTGGTGGTGGGGTCGATGCTGCGCTCGACAATCGAGGTCACGCCCAATTGCAGCGCGCTGCCGTTGTCGGCGGCAGGCTCGACGCTGAAATTACCTTGCTCGGTGATACGCAACTGCAAGCCGCTGCCCGACAACGCACGGTCCATAGCCTGTTCGGCCGGCATCTGGCCGATCACCGCCTGGGCCTGTTTACCCTGCACCAACACCGGGTCCAGGGACACAATCCGCCCGCTCTGGCTGGCAATGGCGTTCAGCGTTTGTGCCAGCGGGCCGGCCGGCAGGTTGAAAGACAGGCTTTGCGCCTGTACCAAGGCAGGGCTCGCCAGGGTTGCCAGGGCAACGGCGACAGAAAGGGCGTGGGGCCAAGGGTTGAGCACAGCATTCTCCTGAAGGTGTGGACGTGTCAGGAGATAGGTGGGCCGAGAATTGAAAACCGGACACAAATAAGAGTGATTTGCATAAAAAAGTCTGGCCCGGGTTATTTGGTGCCAATCACGGTCAGCCACGGGCTGTAGTGATTCACCCGGATCGGCAGGGTTTCGGCCAGGGCCGCGAAGGCGCGGCGGGGGTCGTTGAGGGGGAATACGCCTTGCACGCGCAAGTTGCGCACCTGCGGGTCGACGCGTACAAATCCCCGGCTGTACGGGCGCAGGGCGTTGACCACTTGCTCCAGGGAATCGTCCAGCACGCTGAGGTGGCCGGCGAGCCAGTCGGCCCGGTAGCCCTGGTTGCCGGCCAACGCTTCGATGCGCTCGGCATGCAGCATCACCGATTGGCCTTGCAGCACCGTGTGCTGGATGCCGTTGTGCAGCGTCGCCTGGACCGAATGCTCCAGCACCACCACCCGCGTGGCGTCTGGCTCCTGGGACACGAGGAAGCGCGTGCCCAACGCTTGCACACTGCCCTGGGCGCTGCGCACACGCAGTGGCCGCTGGGGGTCGGCCGCCACCTGAATCACCAGTTCACCGTGGCGCAGGATGATCAAGCGCTGGTGCTGATCGAACTGCACATCCACTGCGCTCTGTGCATTGAGGCTCAGGCGGCTGCCATCGGCCAGGGTGAAGGTCTGGCGTTGGCCGCGCCCGGTGTGCAGGTCGGCCAGCAGGTCGTCGCCGAGCGGGCTGCGCGCTGCCAACCACAGGCCGCCACCCAGCAGGCCCAGGCCGCCGATGGCGCGCAGTATGTCCCGGCGCGAACCTTGGGGCTGCAACAGCACTTGCCGCGCTTCGCCGGGCAGGCGTTTGTCGAGGGTGCGCAGGGTGTTCCACGAGCCGCCCAGGCGTTCCTGCAAACGGGACCAGGCTTGGACGTGGGCCGGGTCGAGGGCCAGCCAGGCATTGAAGCGCTCCTGCAACCGCGCATCCGGTGTGCCGGCGCGCAGGCGCACCATCCAGTCGATGGCCTGCTCGCTGACCGGGTCCAGCCGGGCCTTGCTCACGGGGCCAGCTCGGCCAGGTAGCACTGGCGCAGGGCCTGTTTCATATAGCGGCTGACGGTGCGCTCGGACAACTGCAACTTGCGCGCAATCGCCACGTAGCTCATGCCGTCCAACTGGCTATAAAGGAACGTGGCCTTGACGATCAGCGGCAAGCCATCGAGGGCGCGGTCAATGGCGACCAGGGCCTGGATCAGTTGCAGTTGGTCTTCAGGGGAGGGCGCCAAGGCTTCGGGGGTGGCGGCCAGGCGTTCCAGGTAGGCGGTTTCCAGGCGACTGCGCCGGTAGCGATCAAAGATCAGCCGGCGGGCAATGGTCGAGAGATAAGCCCGGGGTTGCTCGATGCTGTCGGGGTCGACCCGGGCGGCGAGCATCTGGCAGAAGGTATCGGCGGCGGTGTCTTCGGCATCGGCATGGTTACGCACGCGATGCTGGATATGTTGCAGCAGCCAACGGTGATGGTCATTGAAAAAGAAGCCCAGCTTGCGGATTGGAGGTGACTGCACGGGTCGACTTTCTCAAGGGTGGTATTGTGAATCGTTCTCAATACTACCTTTTGTGCGAGGGGGGGTGCAATAACCGGTAGTTGCAGGAGCAAGCTCGCGCCTACATAAAACGGCATTCCAGCGCTATAGGGCCGGTTGTACGCAGCCATCCTGCGCCTGGTCTTGCGAGGCATTGACCAGAATAGTGTGCCCGCTCCAGAGCCCCAGCGTTCAAAAACGCAGATCCCGCAAACACCAATAAACCCTGGTAGGAGTTGTCGAGCTTTAGCGAGGCTACGATAGCGGTGGTTCAGCCAACATCAATGCCAGCAATCCCGCCGCCATCGCAGCCTCGCTGGGGCTCGACAGCTCCTACATTGTTTGTGCTCGCTCCAGAGCCCCAGCGTTCACAAACGCAGATCCCGCAAACACCGACAAACCCTGTAGGAGTTGTCGAGCTTTAGCGAGGCTGCGATAGCGGCGGTTCAGCCAGCATCAATACCAGCAATCCCGCCGCCATCGCAGCCTCGCTGGGGCTCGACAGCTCCTACATTGTTTGTGCCCGCTCCAGAGCCCCGGCGTTCAGAGACGCAGATCCCGCAAACACCAATAAACCCTGTAGGAGTTGTCGAGCTTTAGCGAGGCTGCGATAGCGGCGGTTCAGCCAACATCAATACCAGCAATCCCGCCGCCATCGCAGCCTCGCTGGGGCTCGACAGCTCCTACATTGTTTGTGCTCGCTCCAGAGCCCCGGCGTTCAGAGACGCAGATCCCGCAAACACCAATAAACCCTGGTAGGAGTTGTCGAGCTTTAGCGAGGCTACGATAGCGGCGGTTCAGCCAACATCAATGCCAGCAATCCCGCCGCCATCGCAGCCTCGCTGGGGCTCGACAGCTCCTACATTGTTTGTGCTCGCTCCAGAGCCCCGGCGTTCAGAGACGCAGATCCCGCAAACACCAATAAACCCTGGTAGGAGTTGTCGAGCTTTAGCGAGGCTACGATGGCGGTGGTTCAGCCAACATCAATGCCAGCAATCCCGCCGCCATCGCAGCCTCGCTGGGGCTCGACAGCTCCCACCTCGATTTTCATTGTTTGGGGGATTGCATTTGAGATGCAGTAGACGCGTGCAACAGGGAATTCAGACCCCTGAAGCTCCAAGGTGGGAGCTGTAGGCACTGGCAACATTGATATCCGCCCTCGCAACGATCCGGGCAATGTTTTTGATCGCTCCCACAGGACGTGGGAGCGATCCGTCAATCAAGACGCTATCAGGCGATAGCATCCCAGGCGCGGTCGCCTTTTTCGTCCTTGATGCGGGTCGGCAGGCCCATTACGTCCAGCGCCTTGAGGAACGGCTCGGCTGGCAGTTCTTCAACGTTGGCCATGCGTTGCACGTCCCACTCGCCACGGGCTACCAGCAGCGCAGCGGCTACCGGTGGAACGCCTGCGGTGTAGGAGATGCCCTGGCTGTCGGTCTCGGCATAGGCTTCTTCGTGGCAGGCCACGTTGTAGATGAACAGCTCGCGTGGCTGGCCATCCTTGGTGCCCTTGACCAGGTCGCCGATGCAGGTCTTGCCGGTGTAGCCCGGTGCCAGGGAAGACGGGTCAGGCAGCACGGCCTTGACCAGTTTCAATGGCACCACTTGCAGGCCTTCGGCGGTGGTGACCGGTTTCTCGGAGAGCAGGCCGAGGTTGTTCAGCACGGTGAACACATTGATGTAGTGTTCGCCGAAGCTCATCCAGAACCGCACGTTGGGCACGTCGAGGTTTTTCGACAACGAGTGCACTTCATCGTGGCCGGTCAGGTACAGGTTCTGTGAACCCACTACCGGCAGGTCGTCAGTACGTTTTACTTCGAACATGGTGTTGCTGGTCCACTGGCTGTCCTGCCAGCTCCACACCTGTCCGGTGAATTCGCGGAAGTTGATTTCCGGGTCGAAATTGGTGGCGAAATATTTGCCGTGGCTGCCGGCATTGACGTCGAGAATGTCGATCGAATCAATGCGGTCAAAATGCTGTTGTTGCGCCAGCGCCGCATAGGCGTTGACCACACCTGGGTCAAAACCCACACCGAGGATCGCAGTGATGTTCTTCTGCTTGCATTCCTCCAGGTGGTTCCACTCGTAGTTGCCGTACCACGGCGGGGTCTCGCAGACCTTGCCCGGCTCTTCGTGGATGGCGGTGTCGAGGTAAGCCACGCCCGTGTCGATGCAGGCACGCAGTACCGACATGTTGAGGAAGGCGGAGCCGACGTTGATGACGATCTGCGATTGGGTTTCGCGGATCAGGGCCTTGGTCGCTTCCACGTCCAGGGCGTCCAGTGCAAAGGCCTGGATCTGGGCGGGTACCTTGAGGCTACCCTTGGCCTTGACGCTGTCGATGATGGCCTGGCATTTGGAGATGTTGCGCGACGCGATAGCAATACGACCGAGTTCGTCGTTGTGCTGCGCGCACTTGTGGGCCACCACCTTGGCGACACCTCCTGCACCAATGATAAGAACGTTCTTTTTCAATTGCTTTATCTCTCCTTTATCTGTCCGCTTTACGAAAGGCTGGACAGGTAGTCGTCGTAACCAAATTCACGAACCACTTCGACTGTACCGTCGAGTTGTTTCACTACGATGGACGGCATTTTCAGGCCGTTGAACCAGTTTTTCTTGACCATGGTGTAGCCTGCCGTGTCGATGAACGACAGTCGATCGCCGATGGCCAGCGGCTGATCAAATTGGTATTCGCCGAAGATGTCCCCGGCCAGGCACGACTTGCCGCACACCATGTAGGTGTGTTCGCCGGTGCTCGGCGCCAGCTTGGCGTTGAGGCGATAGATCAGCAGGTCCAGCAAATGGGCTTCGATGGAGCTGTCGACCACGGCGAGGTTTTTGCCGTTGTACAGGGTGTCGAGCACGGTCACTTCCAGGGAGGCGCTGTTGGTGATCGCCGCTTCGCCGGGTTCCAGGTACACCTGCACGTCGTACTTTTGCGAGAACGCCTTGAGGCGCTGGCAGAACGCGTCGATGGCGTAGCCTTCACCGGTAAAGTGGATGCCGCCGCCGAGGCTGACCCAGTTGACCTTGTGCAGCAGCGTGCCGAAGCGTTCTTCGATGGTGCCGAGCATCTTGTCGAACAGCTCGAAATCACCGTTCTCACAGTTGTTGTGGAACATGAAGCCGGAGATTTGCTCGATCACGCCTTCGATCTTCACCGGGTCCCACTCGCCCAGGCGGCTGAACGGGCGCGCCGGGTCGGCCAACAGGTAGTCGGAGCTGCTCACTTGCGGGTTGACGCGCAGGCCGCGAGTCTTGCCTTCGCTGCGCTCGGCAAAGCGCTGCAGTTGGCTGATGGAGTTGAAGATGATCTTGTCGCAGTTGTCGAGCATCTCCTCGATTTCATCGTCGGCCCAGGCCACGCTGTAGGCGTGGGCCTCGCCTTCGAACTTCTGGCGACCGAGCTTGAGCTCATACAGCGACGAGGACGTGGTGCCGTCCATGTATTCCTGCATCAGGTCGAACACCGACCAGGTGGCAAAGCACTTGAGCGCCAGCAGCGCCTTGGCGCCGGACTGCTCGCGCACGTAGGCGATCTTCTGCATATTGACCAGAAGCTTCTGTTTGTCGATGAGGTAATACGGGGTTTTGATCATTTTTCAGAGCCTGCGGCGGAGCCTGCCAAAAAAGGACAGGCATTGTGCCCGCACTTGCTCAGGATCGAAAGGTTAGTCAGCGGAATTTGCAGGCTTTGGTCTGCGCGATACTCAGGTATTGGTCTTTAACTTGGTCCACAACCGTGTGGCCAGGCGGGCGATGGCCGGTGGCAGGTCTTCGACGGTGAACAGGCTGTCCAGCACAGCCCCGGAGGGGTAGATCGCCGGATCTTGCTTGACCTCGGGATCTACGAACGGATCCGCCGCACGGTTGGGGTTGGCGTAGTGAATGTGGTTGCTGATGTTGGCAATCACCTTGGGCTCCAACAGGTAGTTCATGTAGGCATAGGCATTCGCCTCATGGGGCGCGGCCTTGGGCATCACCACCATGTCGAGCCACAGGGTGGAGCCTTCCTTGGGGATCGAGTAGCCAATTTCGATGCCGTTCTTCGCCTCCCTGGCACTCGCCGCCGCCTGCACCACGTCGCCGTTGAAGCCGATGACCGCGCAGATATTACCGTTGGCCAAGTCGCTGATGTACTTGGAGGCGTGGAAGTACTGTACGTATGGCCGAATCTTCAGCAGCGCCTGCTCGGCCTTTTTGTAGTCCTCGGGGGCGTGGCTGTGGTGCGGTAGGCCCAGGTAGTTGAGGGTGATCGGCAGCACCTGCGTCGGGTTGTCGATAATCGCCACGCCACACGCGCTGAGCTTCTTGATGTTGTCTTCAGCAAAGAACAGGCTCCAGGAGCGGGTGACGTCGGTGGTGCCGAAGATCGCCTTGATCTTTGCGACGTTGTAGCCGATCCCCGCCGAACCCCACATATAGGGAAAGCCGTACTGATTGCCGGGGTCGTTGACTTCGAGCTTTTTCAGCAGCGCCGGATCGAGGTTGTGCCAGTTGGGCAGGCGGCTCTGGTCCAGCTTCTGGATGGCCCCGGCCTTGATCAGGCGCGAGAGGAAGTGGTTGGACGGGCTGACCACGTCATACCCGGTGTTGCCGGTCATCAGCTTGGACTCCAGGACCTCGTTGCTGTCATGGATGTCGTAGGTGGCCTGGATGCCGGTGGCCTGGGTGAAGGCGGGCAGGGTGTCGTCGGCGATGTAGCCGTTCCAGTTGGAGATGTTGACGGTTTCACCCGCCAGCGCGGCGGATGAACACAGCGCGAGCAAGGTGGTCATGGAGCGTTTGTGAATAAGCATGATCAAGCACCTGTGTGAAGGTTTGTTGTTCTTGTGTGATCAGATTTCGCTGCGCGCCCGTACGGCTTCCACGCGCATGCGCAGCAGGGCCCCGAGGTCGAACAGCGGGCGCGGCGGAAGCCAGCCGGGCTGGGCGCGCTGGATGACCGATTGCAGCAGCGGCGAGGTGTGCCCCGAGGCCCATTCCGCCAGCAGGCGCCCCCACAGGCTGCCCCGGGCCACGCCGGCACCGTTGCAGCCCGCGACCGCATACAGGCCATCGCGCACCTTGGCGAAGTACGGCTGCCCGGAGCGCGTGGCGCTCAAGTGGCCAGTCCAGGAGTAGTGGATGTCTTGCTCGTCCAGCCACGGAAAGCGCCGTTGCAAACCCTGTACATGGTGCCGGCGGCGCTGCAGCAGTTCGCGGTTGGACAGGTCGCGGGTGCGGTATTCGGCGGTGTTGCGGATCATCACCCGGCGATCCGGAGTCAGGCGCACCGTGGCCCCCAGCGGGCGGGTGGAGAGCACGCCCCAGGGTTCGACCGTGCCCATCTGGCGGTACTCTTCGTCGGTGAGCGGGCGGGTCAGGCTGGCACTGAGCTCCATGGGGAAGCTGGCGCTGTGGTCCAGGCCAACCCGGGGAATAAAGGCGTTCAGGCACACCAGCACCTGGCGGGCCTCGACGCTGCCATTGACGGCGTTGGCGCGGATGGCGCCATGGGCCATGGGCTCCAGGCCTGTGACGGGGCTGTTCTCAAAGAGCGTTACGTTGGCGGGCAAGGCCTGCAGCAGGCCGGTGACGTACTTGGCCGGTTGCAGCAAGGCGTTGCCGTTGCCGCACCAGATCGCGGCCTGGTAGTGGGCGGTGCCGAGCGTGTGGCGCAGGGCTTCGCCTTGCACGAAATGGGCAGCGGCACCCGCCGCGTGCAAGGTCGCCAGCCTGGCTTCGACCTGCTCCAGTTTGTCGCGGTCGTGGACGGCAAAGTAATAGCCGCTGTCGCGAAAGTCGCAGTCGATGTGATGGGTGGCGACGCGCTTGCGCACTTCCTGGGTGGCGGCCTGGGAGATAGCGCAGTCCACCTCATACCCGGCGAACCCGCCACGCCCCATCAACTCGTCGGCGCCGGGATACTCATGGGCCACCACAAATCCTGAATTGCGTGCCGAGGCGCCCTGGGCCGCCCGTTGTCGATCCAGCAGCACAATGCGTGCCTGCGGATGCAGTTGCGCCAGGCTATGGGCGGCACACAAGCCGGTGATGCCGGCGCCGATCACCAGCCAGTCGGCTTGGTGCGTGCCACTTAAGGGCGCACGGGCGGGCAGGCTTTGGGTTTGGGCAATCCAGCCACAGCTATTTTCCACAGGGCACCTCGGTTGAATGCATCACCGGCATGGGTGAGTCGCGCAGGATTTATTGTCAGCTGGAATCTATAGGGGCTTGGGTGATACAACCAACGTTATAAAATCATCCATCTATTCGGAAAGCGCATGGATAACCGCCATCACCTGCCTTCGCTGCAAGCCCTGCAAGCCTTGGTCGAGGTTGCCGAGCGTGGCAGCTTCACTGCCGCGGCGGGGCGCTTGTGCCTGACCCAAAGTGCGGTCAGCCGCCAGATCCAGCAATTGGAAGGCCACTACGGTGTGCCGCTGCTGGTGCGCAACAGCCGCAACCTGCGGCTGACCCTTGAGGGCGAATGGGTGCTCGACAGCGCGCGTAGCGTGCTGGCGCAGTTGCAGCGCCTGGAGGATCGGCTGTCGCCGCACCAGCGCCCGTTCCGGATCCGCATGCATGTGTCATTGGCGGTGCGCTGGCTGCTGCCCAAGTTGAGTGATTTCTACCGCAGCCACCCGGATATCTCACTGGCCATCGAGACCGTGGCCACCGAGGTGGTCGAACCGGCCAGCGACAGTGACGCCTACATCCTCTACCTGCCCAAGCCCACCCACGATGGGGATTGCCTGGTGCTGTTCGAGGAAGCGCTGGTGCCGGTCTGCGCCCCTGGGCTTGGGCCGTTGGCGTCGGCGCAGGACCTGGCGCGCTTTGCCTTGCTGCACCGCTCGGCCGACCGCCAGGACTGGGCCACCTGGCTGGCGGCGCATGGCGGGCGGTCGCTGGCGGACTATCGCCATATTCCCTTCAACCTCGATGAACTGGCGCTGGATGCCGCTGCGCGCGGGCTTGGGGTGGCGATGACTGACCGCACACTGGCGGCCGAATCGGTGGAGCGCGGTGTGCTGGTAGTGCCCTTTGGCCAGGCCCTGGCCACGGGCGGGTGCTATGCGTTGTGCCTGCAACCGTCGGCCGCTGCCCATCCGGCGTTGGGGGTGGTGAGGCAGTGGTTTGGTAGCCAGGCGCACAATTCGTAAACTCTTGTCATGGCCCCAGTGGAACCTACAGCGGCGCAATGCGACGCAATAGGAAATTACATCGCTGCGGGGATACAACGTTGACTGTCAATCTGAACGCTCACTTAACTGCCCATACACCGAACCCGTCGCTGCTTGATAGCGCCGAGGTCGCGGCCCCATCCAGACCAAAGCGCGGGGTGGCGACAACTTCGGCGTTATGGCCACAACAGTCGGTCATAAAAATTTCCCTGCTGGGCATGACCCCCGAGCAAGAGGAGTTTACAAAAACCAACATCAATAAATGGGCACCCCACGTCAACCTGACTTTTGAGTTTACGGATGACTCCGACGGGGATATCCGGATTGCCGCAGACAATGATCTGTCGGGTGGCCATTCGTACCTGGGGATCCGATCGCTCAATGTACCGGCCTACAAGCCTACGACGGTCATTGGCTTCCAGGGAGGGCTCAATGCGTATAACGCCGGTACGATCCAGCATGAGTTCGGTCATGTTTTGGGGCTGCAACATGAACACCAGCACGAACACAATAATCTAGATATTAATTGGTCCGAAGTTAATAAAGCCTACATAGGTAAAGGTGGGGCGAAAGAGGTAAAGCACAACTTCAAGCCATTGGTTTCCAATGTGGTTTCGTCTGAGTACGATCGCAAATCCATCATGCATTATGGTTTTGCTTCATCCTGGCTCAATGATGGAAAAGCCATCAAGGACAACAACGAGCTATCTGAAGGCGACATCAACTTTGTCCGCTCGCTCTACCCACCTGTGGTCAAGAAAAAAACCGCCACGTCCAGTTGGTGGGACTATCGGCACCTGCACAGGGGTGCTTGAGAAGACCCGGGGTGTTTTGATCATGAGTAGATTTCGTGATTGCCTAGAATAAAATGAGTTTGTCTCACTATCGCGCGCTGCCGACAATGGCTCCCATACCAACACATTGGAGTTTATTGTCATGGCAGTCGCTCATTCCCTTGGATTTCCGCGCATTGGACGCGATCGTGAACTGAAAAAAGCGCAGGAAGCGTTTTGGAAGGGCGAACTGGACGAAGCCGGCCTGCGTGCGGTCGGCCGTGAGTTGCGCAAGACCCACTGGGATTTGCAGAAACAGGCTGGCATCGAGCTGTTGCCGGCGGGGGATTTTGCCTGGTACGACCAGGTGCTGACCCACTCGCTGATGTTCGGCGTGATCCCCGAGCGGTTCCGCCCGGCCGACGGCAAAGCCACGTTGCAGACCCTGTTCGGCATGGCCCGTGGCGTCAGCGACAGCTGCTGCGGCGGCGCCCACGCCCAGGAAATGACCAAGTGGTTCGACACCAACTACCACTACCTGGTGCCAGAATTGAGCGCTGACCAGCAGTTCCACCTGGGCTGGGATCAGTTGTTCGAAGAAGTCCAGGAAGCCCGCGACCTGGGGCACACCGTCAAGCCGGTGGTGATCGGGCCGTTGACTTACCTGTGGCTGGGCAAGGCCAAGGGCAGCGATTTCGACAAGCTTGACCTGCTCGACCGTCTGCTGCCGCTGTACGGCCAGATCTTCCAGCGCCTGGCGGACCTGGGCGTTGAATGGGTGCAGATCGACGAGCCGATCCTGGTACTGGATTTGCCCCAGGACTGGAAAAACGCGTTTGAGCGCGCCTACAACCTGATCCAGCGTGACCCCCTGAAAAAACTGGTGGCCACCTATTTTGGCGGCCTGGAAGAAAACCTCGGCCTGGCGGCCAACTTGCCGGTTGATGGCCTGCACATTGACCTGGTGCGTGCGCCGGAACAATACCCGACCATTCTCGACCGCCTGCCGGCCTATAAAGTGTTGTCGTTGGGGGTGGTCAATGGGCGCAACGTCTGGCGCTGCGACCTGGAAAATGCCCTGGCCACCTTGCAGCACGCCCATGAACGCCTGGGTGAGCGCTTGTGGGTTGCGCCGTCTTGCTCGCTGCTGCATAGCCCGGTGGATCTGGGGCGTGAAGACAAGCTCGACGCCGAATTGAAAAACTGGCTGGCTTTCGCCGTGCAAAAATGTGCAGAAGTGGCCGTGCTGACCCAGGCCATCAACCAGCCAGAAGCGGCGAAGGTGGTTGCGGCCCTGGCCGAAAGCCGTGCCGTGCAGGCCGCCCGGGCGGCCTCGCCGAGGATCCACAAGCCGGCGGTCCAGGCCCGTGTTGCGGCCATCACTGCCAAGGACAGCCAGCGCCAGTCGCTGTTTACCCAGCGCATCGCCAAGCAGCGCGCCGGCCTCGACCTGCCGCTATTGCCGACCACCACCATTGGCTCGTTCCCGCAGACCGCGTCGATCCGCCTGGCGCGCCAGTCGTTCAAGGCCGGCAAGTTGAGCGAAGCCGAATACGTCGAGGCCATGCACAGCGAGATCAAGCACGCCGTAGAAGTGCAGGAGAACCTTGGCCTGGACGTGCTGGTGCACGGTGAGGCCGAGCGTAACGACATGGTCGAGTACTTTGCCGAACAGTTGGATGGCTATGTGTTCACCCGCTTTGGCTGGGTGCAGAGCTATGGTTCGCGCTGCGTGAAACCTGCGGTGATCTTCGGCGACCTGAGCCGCCCGAAAGCCATGACGGTGGAGTGGATCCGCTACGCCCAAGGCCTGACCGACAAGGTCATGAAGGGCATGCTGACCGGCCCGGTGACCATGTTGATGTGGTCCTTCCCCCGCGAAGACGTGAGCCGCGAAGTGCAGGCCCGGCAACTGGCCCTGGCGATCCGCGATGAAGTGCTGGACCTGGAAGCGGCGGGCATCAAGATCGTGCAGATCGATGAAGCGGCCTTTCGCGAAGGCTTGCCCCTGCGCCGGGCCCAGTGGCAACACTACCTGGACTGGGCCACCGAAGCCTTCCGCCTGTGTGCCTGCGGCGTGCGTGACGAAACCCAGATCCATACCCATATGTGCTACAGCGAATTCAACGATGTGATCGAGTCCATCGCGGCGATGGATGCCGACGTGATCACCATCGAGACCTCGCGTTCGGATATGGAACTGCTGGACGCGTTCGAAGCCTTCGCCTACCCCAATGACATTGGCCCGGGCGTCTATGACATCCACTCGCCACGGGTGCCCGACGCCTCGGAAATGGCCAACCTGCTGCGCAAGGCCGCCCGGCGCATCCCGGCCGAACGGCTGTGGGTCAACCCCGACTGTGGCCTGAAGACCCGCGGCTGGCCGGAAACGGAAGCGGCGTTGATCCACATGGTGGCGGCCGCCCGGCAATTGCGGGCTGAACTGGCGTAACTGCTGCTGACACAAATCCCATTGTGCAAGCGGGCTTATGTGGCGCGGCGCCGATCTTGTGCCCAGCCAACATCCCCTGTAGGAGCGGGCTTGCCCGCGATAGCGCCAGCCCAGCCAACATTTCTGACGGCTGATACACCGCCATCGCCGGCAAGCCAGCTCCCACCTTTGTTTTGTGCCCAGCCTACATCCCCTGTAGGAGCGGGCTTGCCCGCGATAGCGCCAGCCCAGCCAACATTTCTGACGGCTGATACACCGCCATCGCCGGCAAGCCAGCTCCCACCTTTGTTTTGTGCCCAGCCAACATCCCCTGTAGGAGCGGGCTTGCCCGCGATAGCGCCAGCCCAGCCAGCACTGCTGACAGCTGATACACCGCCATCGCCGGCAAGCCAGCTCCCACCTTTGTTTTGTGCCCAGCCAATATCCCCTGTAGGAGCGGGCTTGCCCGCGATAGCGCCAGCCCAGCCAACATTGCTGACGGCTGACACACCGCCATCGCCAGCAAGCCAGCTCCCACCTTTGTTTTGTGCCCAGCCAACATCCCCTGTAGGAGCAGGCTTGCCCGCGATAGCGCCAGCCCAGCCAGCACTGCTGGCGGCTGATACACCGCCATCGCCGGCAAGCCAGCTCCCACCTTTGTTTTGTGCCCAGCCAATATCCCCTGTAGGAGCGGGCTTGCCCGCGATAGCGCCAGCCCAGCCAGCATTGCTGACGGCTGACACACCGCCATCGCCAGCAAGCCAGCTCCCACCCTTGTTTTGTGCCCAGCCAACATCCCCTGTAGGAGCAGGCTTGCCCGCGATAGCGCCAGCCCAGCCAGCACTGCTGGCGGCTGGTACACCGCCATCGCCGGCAAGCCAGCTCCCACCTTTGTTTTGTGCCTAGCCAACATCCCCTGTAGGAGCGGGCTTGCCCGCGATAGCGCCAGCCCAGCCAACATTGCTGACAGCTGATACACCGCCATCGCCAGCAACCCCGAGCCCACCTGATCAGAGGTATTTAAGCCAGGCAATATCCCGCCGCCGCGCCTTCAGCCGGGCAAACCAGCGCACTGGCAGGTACAACGCCAGCGGCAGCAGCAACGCCACCAGCCACACCGCCCCCACGCTGTCGAAGCCCAAATGCGTGCCCTGGTTCAAGCCAAACAGCGCCACGCCCAGCACGTACATCACCTTCAACACATACAAATGCAGCAAATAAAAGAACATCGGCGCCGCGCCGAACACCGACAGGGTGGCGATCCAGCGCCGTTGCCCGGCGCGTTCGAACGCCAGCAGCAACAGCAGCCCCACACCCAATGTGAGCGCGAGGAACAGCAGGGAAGGCGGATATTTGGTGATGTTGAAGAAACTCATCAGCGTCTGCACGTGGCTGTCGTACACCTGCCAAGCCGCCTCACCGTAGCCATTGAGCGTGCGCAACGCCACAAAGCCCACCAGCGCGGCCACGCCTGTCAGTAACAGGTACCGCTGACGCCGCGCCGCTGTCATCGAGCCGGCAAACCACGGGCCGATGCCGTAACCCAGGGCAATCACCCCGATCCACGGCAACACCGGGTACGTCGTGCGCAGGCGCAGGGAGTCGCCGACCTCGATCCAGCTGCGCTCATGCAGGATCGTCCAGGGAACGTGCCACAACGACCCCGCTGCGACGTGCAGGCCATCGAGCAGGTTATGCCCGCCGATGATCAGCAGCGCCAGGCCGATCAGCAGCGGGCGCGGCAGCCACACCAGTGCGGCGAGGGCGATCATGCTCACGCCGATGGCCCAGATCACCTGCATGTAGATCACGCTGGGCGGCAGTTGGAAGGTCCAGGCGAAGTTCACCAGGGTAAATTCCAGCACCACCAGGAACAGCCCGCGCTTGAACAGAAACGCCGAGACATCGCCACGGCCCTGGTATTTCTCGCCGTACAGGAACGCCGACAAGCCCGTCAGTAACACAAACACCGGCGCGCACAAGTGGGCCAGGGTGCGGCTGATAAACAGCGCAGGTTCCGTGCTGTCGATGTTCATCGGGTCGCTGACCTGGCGGTGCAGCAGGAACGTCTCGCGCACGTGGTCGAGCAACATGAACAGGATCACCAGGCCGCGCAGGGCGTCGATGGACAGCAGGCGTTGGCGTGAGCGAGGAACAGCGTCAGTCATGGGGCGAGGTCGTCAGCAGGAGAGGAAGGGTGGTTATCTTATAACATTGGGCGGCAAGCGTGGATTTCCGAGTCGGAATCGGCTCATTCAGATGCTAGGGTAGGCCGCAGACCTAACGACCCTGGAGTCACCTATGAGCGCCCCGATTGATTTCAAAACCGTCGTGCAATTCTGGACGGCGGCGGGCCCATCACGCTGGTTCAAGAAAGATCCACAGTTCGATGCCGAATTCGGTGCACGCTTCCATGAGGCCCACTTCCAGGCGGCCAGGGGTGAGCTGGAACACTGGCTGAGCGAAGCCGAAGGCGCGCTGGCGCTGCTGATCCTGCTCGATCAATACCCGCGCAATACCTTTCGCGGCACTGCCCATATGTTCGCGACCGATCCACTGGCCAGGGCCTACGCCGGGCGTATGGTCGACGCGGGACTGGACCGCCAGATCGACCCGGCATTGCGCGCGTTCTGCTACTTGCCCTTTGAGCATTCCGAGCTACCCGAGGACCAGCAGCGCTCCCTGGCGCTGAACCAACAGCTGGATGCCGACACCTATCACTGGGCCAAGGAGCATGCCGAGATCATCCAGCGATTCGGCCGCTTTCCCCATCGCAATGGGGCGTTGGGCCGGGTGACGACCGAGGAGGAGCAGGCGTTCCTTACGGGCGGTGGGTTTTCCGGCTAGGTGGTGGGAGCCCGCCGTATTCCGTCGAGGAATGCCCCTATAAAAAGGCTGCATTGTATTTATCGCCACACATCTCGTAGCGTGGCTGCTCACCCAAGGAGATGCCGCCGTGACGAACCTGCCGATGCGCTTGTATGTCGATGCCCAGTTCACCAGCCCGTATGCGATGTCGGTGTTTGTAACCCTGCGGGAAAAAGGCCTGCCGTTTGAGGTGCGCACCCTCGACCTGGACGCGTTGGAGCAGCAGGCGCCGGTGTTTGCCGGGCTGTCCGTGACGCAGCGTGTGCCGACCCTGGAGCAGGGCGGGTTTGCGTTGTCCGAGTCGTCGGCGATTACCGAATACCTGGAGGATGTATTTGCTCAGGTGCCGGTGTATCCGAGGGATCCGCGCCAACGCGCGCGGGCGCGGCAGATCCAGGCGTGGTTGCGCAGTGACTTGCTGCCGATCCGCCAGGAGCGCTCCACGCTGGTGGTGTTTTGCGCGGTCAAATATGGCCCGCTATCAACCCAGGCCCAGGTGGCGGCCGACAAACTGATTGCGGCGGCGCAGCAGTGGTTGGCCGAGGGCGATGACTATCTGTTTGGCCAATGGTCGATTGCCGATGTGGACCTGGCCGTGATGCTCAACCGGCTGATCCTCAACGGCGACCCGGTGCCCGCGCGGCTGGTGGCGTATGCCCAGCGGCAGTGGCAGCGGCCATCGGTGCAGGCCTGGGTCAACCAGGCACGTCCGTCGTTGTAGCGCCCAGCGGCCACTCCTGCGTGACCCGGCGGTCGAGGTCTTCCCAGTCCTCCATGCCGAGCACCCGGGTGGTGTTCAGGCCGCGCAGGTAACCGCGTAGTTGCTGGGCGGCGGCGCAGGCTTGGTCGGTAGCGGCAGCGGGGTCCTGCAGGACGTTTTCGTACTCGACCAAATAGTCGGCGACGCGCTCGCGAAACTCCGGCAGCACGGCGTTGCGGATGCGATCAAAAGTCTTCTGGTGGGGTTTCATGAATAGGTCCTTCTTATAGATTTTATTGGTGTCTGTGTCGCAACCGTCAGTTTGGCATGGCTTCGCGGCTGAAATTCTCCACCGCAGACACCAACCCCTTGGCAGCCAGCGCCACCAGTTCAGCGCCTTTCTCCGGGGTTGCCAGGGCCGGGTCGGAACCCATCCGGCCATCCGGGTGGCGGGCGCGGAAGTCCTGGGCCTCGCGGATCGGGCCGGAGGGTGCAATCCTTGGCGAGTAGTCCGCCGTTTTGATCGAGTCGGGGTATGCCCACTGGGTAATCGCGATCTCGGAAGGGGTGGCATGGGTGCCATGCCCCGTCGGGAATTGCGCGCGCGCCAGTTCGCCAACGCCTTCCAGGTCCCACCAGTTGCACAGCTTCAAGGCGAAGCCGGCGGGGCGACGGGCGAAGCTGGCCTCGGCGTACAACTCGGAAAAGGCCGCTTCAATGGTGGCGATATTGCCGCCATGGCCATTGAGAAACAGGATCTTCTCAAAGCCATGGGCCGCCAGGGAACGGGTCCAGTCGCCAATCGCGGCGATAAACGTCGATGGGCGCAGGGAGATGGTGCCGGGGAACCCGAGGTGATGCTGGGCCATGCCGATATTGAAGGTCGGGCCGACCAGGATATCAGCGTCTTTTTGCGCCTGATGGGCAATGATTTCCGGGCACATCCAATCGGTGCCCAACAGGCCGGTGGGGCCATGTTGTTCGTTGGAACCGATGGGAATCACCACGGTACGGCTGCGGTCGAGAAATTGGCCAATCTCGATCCACGTTGACTGGTGCAAAAGCATTTGAGGTTCTCTCTCTGGTCAGGCTCGGCCCTCCAGATACTACCTCAACCGGCGCTGGCGATCTGGCGCGGCTTGCAATTGAGGTAGGCCGAGGATTTCAACCAGCGCTGGTCGGGATACCAGGAGAACATGAACTGCCCATCCTTGAGCTTGTCCACCACCTGGCGTGCCACTTGCGGGCGCACGGCGGGGCAGCCCTGGCTGCGGCCGATGCGGCCTTCACGCTTGCTCCACAGGGGGCTGACGTAGTCGGCGGCATGGATCACGATCGCGCGGTCGCGGGCCTGGTCATTGAAGCCGGGCTCCAGGCCGTCCATGCGCAACGAATAGCCGTGGGTGCCCTGGTAGCTTTCCTGGGTGCGGAACAGGCCCAGGCTGGATTGATGGCTGCCTTCGCTGTTGGAGAACTGGGTGGCGAAGTTTTCCCCGGACTTTTGCCCATGGGCCACCAGGTCGCGCAGCACCAGCTTTTTTTGCCGCAGATCGAAAATCCACAGGCGACGGGCGGTCGAAGGCTGCGAATAGTCAATCACGGCCAGGCGTTCGGAGCGTTCCTGGCCATTGTTGACAGCACACTGCATGGCGCTGAGGGCGCTTTTGAGGACTGCGGGATTGAGTTCTGGAGCCGAGCGCGCCAGGCTGCTATACAAGGTATGAGGTTTGGCATTCTCTGCGAAGGCACCCGTACAGAACGCGGCCAGGGCGACGGCGATCAGGCCGAGTCGGCAGTCAATATTGAGCATGTATATCGCATCCCCGCCGTAGATTGGAGCTAAGCCATTGTTCAAAAAACACGCATGTTACTTGAGCCTTTGCTTGCTCGTAGCACCATTGGTCGCCACGGCTGATGAAGTGCTGGTCGAGCCGTCAAACCCAGTACAGCTGGCACTTGGGCAGTTGTCGAGCGTTTGCCCCGGTTTGGCTGCGCAACTGGATGCACCCGCCGAGGCGCGGTTGCAGGCTTTTTACCAGCAACAAGGCAATGTCGCCCTCTGGCCGGAGGACGGACGCCGAAAGGCGTTGCAGGATCAATTGCTGTCGCTGGCCGACGACGGCCTCGACCCGGCGCACTACCGGCTGGCCGACGTGGCGGCCACCAGCAACGTATTGTGCAGCGACTTCGAAACCAGCCAGCACTACCTACAAGCCTTGCATGACTTGCACTATGGCCGTTTGCAGCAGGCCCATTACGAACCGTTGTGGCATTCCCAGCCGCCGAGCGAAGACCCTGCCGTCGCCGTGCTGGCCCTGGCCACTGCCGGGCTCACCGACATGCCAGCCGCCTTCGACCAGGCCAGGCCCAGCGCAAAGCTGTATCGCAGCCTGCGCACAGCCTACGCCACACAGCGCCTGCAACCCTTGGCGCAATGGGGTGTGATTGCCGACGGCCCATTGCTGCGTCCCGGCGGCGAAGACCCACGGGTGCGGGCCCTCGCCCGACGCCTGGCCAGTGGTGGCTACCTGGCGAGCGTGCCCAAGGGCAATCAATACGGCAATGAACTGGTGGAGGCGGTGAAGCGCTTCCAGGCCAGCCACTCGCTGCAAGCCGACGGGGTAATCGGCCCGGGCACGGTGGCCGAGCTCAACGTCAGCCCAGCGCTGCGCCGCGAGCAGTTGCGGGTCAACCTCGAGCGCTTTCGCTGGCTGGCCCAGGACCTGGAGCCGGACGGCATCCTGGTCAACGTCGCAGCCGCGCAGTTGAGCGTCTACCAGGGCGGCGTGCCCGTGTGGCAGACCCGCTTGCAGGTAGGCCGCGCCGAGCGGCAAACGCCGTTGCTCAAGTCACGCATCACGCGCCTGACCCTCAACCCCACCTGGACGATCCCGCCGACCATCATGCGCGAGGACAAGTTGCCGGCAATTCGCCTGAACCCGGAGTACTTGCGCCAACAGAACCTCAAGGTGCTCGACAGTGAAGGCCGTGCGTTGTCGCCGGAGCAGGTGGACTGGTCGCACCCTGGCAACATCCTCCTGCGCCAGGACGCCGGCCCGCGCAACCCGCTGGGCAAGATCGTCATGCGCTTCCCCAACCCGTTCTCGGTGTACCTGCACGACACGCCCAGCCAGCCGCTGTTCAGCAAGGGACCACGGGCGTTCAGCTCGGGGTGTGTGCGGGTAGAGCAGCCGATGTTGCTGCGTGATTTGTTGGTGAACCCGGCGGAAAAGGCGCGGACCGAAGAGTTGCTGGCAACCGGGCTGACCCATGAGTTCCGCCTGGCGACGCCGGTGCCGGTGTTGCTGGGTTATTGGACAGTGCAGGTGGATAGCCAGGGCGCGTTGCTGTACGCGCCGGATATTTATGGCCGTGATGGCGTGCTGTTGAAGGCGTTGGGTGCTGTCCTGTAGGCGCTCCCACCTGAACGGGGATCTGTTCAATATGAGACCCCGTTGGCATCCTTGAAAAAATAACCATCAGGTAGTTCTTAAACCCTCAAGAAACTGACCAGACTTGCCGACGTGATGGGTATATACCCAGGAGCGTTCAATATGAGCAGTCAACGTTTGGCAGTCGGTATCAGCCTGTTTTTCGCGCTCGTCAGCGCCAGTGGCCAAGCAGCAACCACCGTGGCCCATGGCGTTATCCAGTTTCGCGGCAGTATCGTGGAGGCCACCTGCACCGCAGGGAGCGGGGCAGGGTCGACGTTGGCGCTGCGCGGTTGCCCGATGTTTGCACCCGGGGGCGACATCAGCGCCTCTGGCGTCGAGCCGGTGCGCACGGTCAGTGCGCTGGACCACTCAACCGTCAAGGTCAAGCTGGTGACCGAAACCAGCGGCGATGGTCGTTACTTCGATCGGCAATACAGCCTGAACGATGGGGCGGGCAAGCCGTTGCGCTCAGGGGCTTACCTGGTGACGCTGAATTACCCCTGACAGCACCTTCACAGGTGGGTCAGCGGCAAGCAAACGGTGAACGTCGTACCGCTGCCCACCTGTGAGCTGACGCCCACATCCCCACCATGGGCCTTGGCGATTTCCCGCACGATAAACAACCCCAGCCCCACGCTGCGTATGTCGCAGTCCTGGTCGGTGCCTCGGGTCATGGGCTCAAACAGCACCTGCATCAGCGCGTCGGCAATCACCGGCCCATGGTTGTGCACCGAGAGGCTGGCCCCGTCGTGGCCCAGTCGCGAGGTAATAGTGATCGGTTGTTGCAGGTCGCCATAGGCCACGCTGTTGGCCACCAGGTTGCCGATGATTTGCTGCACACGGTCGCCATCCAGGCAGGTATCGGCAGCGCCCACGGTGTGATGCACCAGGCACGCGCGGGGGAAGGCCACCCGCAGCTCATCCACTGCGCGCCGGGTCACGTCGTGCAGGTCCAGCGGGTTGGGGCTTACGCCGATGCCAACGCCGACCCGGGCCTGAGTGAAGTCCAACAGGTCGGCGATCATCCGCTGGGCGCGTTCCGATGACTGGCCGATATGGCCAATCAACTGGGTTTCCTTGGCGGTGCGCTCGCCCCGGGCGAGGAAGTCGGATGCCATCTTGATCGCGGTCAGCGGGTTTTTCAGGTCATGGCTGACGATGGCGACCATTTGCTCGGCAAACAGCGCCCGCCGCTGCGCCTTGATATAGGCCTGGTTGAGCTCGGCCTGGGCGTGCTGGAGGGCGGTTTCGGCAGCAGTCTTCTCCAGCAGCAGGGCTTCGGCCAACTTGCGGGCGTTGAGCAGCTCGCGTTCGTACTTGTCGCGGTCGGTGGTACCGAACAGCGCCAGCTCATGTTGCACACCGTTGGCGTATTCGCGCTTGATGGCGTTGAGCAAAATGGTCACGGTGTGGCCATCGCGATGGCGCAGGTCCAGTTTTACCTCGGTGATGCGGCCTTCCACCTGCATCAGCGGGGCAAGGTGGGTCTGGTGAAAAATCCGCCCGCCAATGGTCAGCAGGTCCTGGAAACGCCGGCCCTGCAGCTCGGTCGCCGGCATGCCCAGCCAGTCGCTGAAACACTGGTTTACCCGCAGCAGCGTGCCGTCTTCTGCGGTGACCGCCAGTGCACAGGCCGCACCGTCGAACAGCGCCTGGGGATCGGGCAACCGTTCACTCGCCATGGGCAACGGTCCATGGCAGCAGGAAGTGCTCCATCGCCGCCGCGCAGACCGGTGCCGCGCTCATATGCGGGCAATGGCCCACATTGTCGATCAGGCGATAGGTGCTGTGGGGCAATACGCGGTGCAGGTACTCGCCCACGCAGACCGGGGCGATCAGGTCATCGCTCGATTGCAGGATCAATGTGGGGGTGGTGAGGCCGCCGATATCGGCGCGGTTGTCCGACAGGAACGTCACCCGCGCAAACTGCTTGGCAATCTCGGGCTCGGTGCGGCAAAAGCTGTTGGTCAGCTCTTCACTGAGTGCCGGTTGCCCCGGCGCGCCCATGATCACCGGGGCCATGGCGCTGGACCAACCCAGGTAGTTGCTGTCGAGGGTGTCGAGCAGCGACTGGATGTCTTCGGGCTTGAACCCGCCCACGTAGTCGTCGGTGTCGATATAGCAGGGCGAGGGGCCGATCATCACATGGGCGGCAATGCGCCCGGGCGCTGCGCGGTCGGCCAGGGTGCCGATCATTGCGCTGACCGAATGGCCAACCAGAATCACCGGGCCACTGGCGAACGCATCGATAATCTCGTTCAGATCTGCGGCGTAACCGTCCAGGGCCGCATATTTTTCCTTGTGGTAGGCCGCCGGGTCAGACAGGCCGGCCCCTACCAGGTCATACACCACCACGCGAAAACGCTCGACGAAATGGGGCAGCAGGTAATTCCACATGGCTTGGTTGCAGCCAAAACCATGGGAACACACCAGCGTCGAGGAACCATTGCCCATTATGTTGACGTTGTTGCGATGGCGAAGGTCCATGGGCGTGCTCGTAGTGGCGTGTTGCTATGAGGTTTTCGCGTCAGTTTAGAGAGTCCACCGCATGGGGTCACTAGATATAGCGCTGATAGGGTAAAGTCGGCGCTTTCAGGACGAAACGTCAGGTAACAAAGTATGGGGCGGTTTTTACGGCAATCGGCCTGGGGCCTGGTGCTCCTGCTGTTCAGCGCACTGGCCTTGGCGCAAACGGTGCCGCCGGCCTTGGTGAATGTGGCGCTGAACCAGCGCGTGATCGATCTGACCCACACCCTCGATACCGCGACCCAGCAGCGCCTGACCGAGCAGCTTGCGGACCTCGAACAGCGCAAGGGTGCGCAGATCGCCGTGATGCTGCTGCCCAGTACGGGCGACGTCGATATCCAGACGTTCAGCACCCAACTGTTGCGCGCCTGGAAATTGGGACGCAAGGGTATCGACGACGGCATCTTGCTGCTGGTGGCCAAGGACGATCGCAAGGCGCGGATCGAGGTCGGTTACGGCCTGGAAGGGCTGGTCACAGACCTGTTGAGCCACCGGATTATCGAGGAGCAACTGACCCCGGCGTTTCGCCAGGGCGATTACGCTGGCGGTGTGCAGCGCGCCGTGGACGCCCTGAGCGTGCTGGTCGAGGGCGGCGACTTGCCGGCAGTGGACCAGCCCCTTGAAACAGTGGATGAAACTGCGGTGTTGCTGGCGCTGATTCTGGGGGCCATCGGCGGGGTGCTGCTGGCCTCGGGCAAGCTGCATTGGCGCCGTGGCCTGATTGCTGGCCTGGTGCTGACCGTGCTGCTGACGGCACTGGCCGCAATTAATGGCAAGGCCTGGCCGATCTATGTGCTGGCGCTGCCGTTTTGCCTGTCGATCAGCGCAGCGATATTCGGCGCGTTGTGGCAGGCCAAGGCGGTGTTTTATTGCGTGTTGGCGCTGATGGCCTACAGCGTCGGCCTGGGGTTGGTGGATCACTACCTGACTGAAGTGTCCTTTATGAACTGGCTGGCATGGCCGCTGGCCGCGCTGGTGGTGCTGGGCCTGTACCTGGTCCTGCTAGCAGTGATGAGAGCCGCCTGGAACCACAGCCGCCTGGGGTTTTGCGTGCAGACGCTGATGGTGCTGGGGGTGTATGGCGCGGCGGGGTACTTGCTGGAGATGGGCCTTGATGGCTGGTTGTTCGCCTTGCCCATCAGCTCGTTCGCGGCGCTGTTCATTTACGGTCAGGGCACGGGCGGGTCGAGCGCCGGTTCCAGCGACCGTTCAAGCTCCAGTTCCAGCTCAAGCTCCGGTGGCGGGTTTTCCGGTGGCGGCGGCTCCAGCGGCGGCGGCGGGGCCTCGGGGAGTTGGTGAAGCCCGCTGCCGGATCAGAGCGTCATCACCATCTCATGCCAGGCCATCCCGCCGTGGTCTGACGCCGAGGGCTGCACATACTGGTAACCCATGCGCGTGTACAACGGCACATGCTGCTCCTTGCACATCAGGTGGATGGTCTGCTTGCCCATCCCGCGCATGCGCTGCACAAAGGCCTGCATCAACTGCGTGGAATACCCCTTGCCCTGGTGCGCCGGGTCGATCACCACCGACATGATCACGACATTCGGCGCATCCGCCGAGTGCCCCACCAACTCCTTGAAGGCCTCATCCGACATCACCACATCATAGGCGCACCCGCCGTTGATAAAGCCCACTACTTGACCGTCCACTTCCAGCGTGAGGAAGCCTTGCGGGTACAGGGCGATACGCGTGGCGATCTTCTCCAGGGTCGCGGCTTCATCACCTTCGTAGGCGCCGATTTCGATCTCGTAGCAGCGGGCGGCGTCTGCCGGGGTGGCGTTGCGTAGGGTGAGGGCGGGCATGGCGGTTCCTGGGTTGGGCGAAGGGCTGCATGATAGCGGGGTCGGTGCGCTGGCGAAAATCCCACTGGCAGGGTTATTCCCGGAGCTTCTCCATCCGAATATCCCCGTCCGGCAATTGCTCCACCACGACCCACCCCAGGCGCTGGTAAAACCCGTTGGCGCGGCTCGCTTCGGCGGTTTCCAGCCAGATCTGTTGATGGTGCTGGAACAACAAGGCTTCGGCCTGCTCCATCAGCCTGCGGCCCAGTCCGTGGCCTTCGAATTCGGGGCGGATGAAGGCGGCAAATACGCAGCCTTCTTCTATGTCGGCCATGGAAAAACCGGCCGCCACACCCTCCACCTCGGCGATCCATACGCAGGGCGCTAGTTGCATGGCTTGCTGGATGGCGTGCGGGGTGATGCCCATTTGCGCCAATTGGTCATGGGACAGGTGGTTTTCCCTGACGCTGGTGCGAATGTCGAAGATGGCGTTGATGTCTGCCGGGGTAGCGACTCTGATCTGACTGTTCATACAGTTCTCGCGGTTTTCCATGAATTCAACCTCGTAGATCCCCCGTGCCGCCAGGGCGCTAAAGGGGCGTGCGAGCGGCCGTACGTCAGTCAGTTCCCAGGCGAACCAGCCTTCTTCGAAATAGCTGGCGCAGGCTGCTGGCACGTCCTCTGGGGCAAACGCACGCACTGCCTTTACGCGTACGATGGCGACGGCCACACCGGCTTCGTCTTCATCGCCATCGGTATGCAGGAAGCGCCCGTTCTCGACAATCAGCAGGTCCTGGGACGGCTCCAGCTGGGGCTGCCAGCGGCGGATTTCCAAAGTTTTTTCGCCTGCGGCGATCCGGCTGCCGCTGGGGCGCACGATGGAGAGGGCTTTGATGGTGCTGCTCCTACAGGGGTGGGCTGTATTTAACGGCTGCCGCTGCCCGCGATGGCACGTTCAGGCTTCTCAACAACCCCGACACATGGATGCGCACAGTAAACGGCGAAATATCCAGGGCCTTGGCGATTTCCTTGTTGGTCTTGCCTTGGGCGATCAGCCGCAATACCTCCTGCTGGCGTGCAGTCAGGGTGTTGGTGTCCAGGGGCAACAGCCCGGAGGGGGCGAATTTGACCAGCACCTCGCCCTGGCGGATGGCGAGCAGGGCCTGGCCGATTTCTTCGGGGGCGATGTTTTTGCCGATAAAACCGTCGGCCCCCAGCGCCATCACCTGTTCGATCAACAACGGGTCATCGACCATCGACACCACGATCAATGTGGTGCGCCGCAGTTGCTGGCGCAGTTCGCCCAACTGGCTGATGCAGGTCAGGCCGGGGAAGCGCAAATCAAGGATCAGGGTGTCGACTTCGCTGCCGCTCTTGAGCATCTGCAGCACGGTGTCCAGGTCGCCGGCCTGTTCCACGCAGGCCTCGGGCAGCAGGCGTTGCACGGTGCGCAGCATGCCTTCGCGAAACATTGGATGGTCGTCGGCGATGATGATCCGGCATGTCATGGGGTGCTCCTCCCTGGGGCCAGGTTGTCCTGTGGCGTGCTACTTTACCACTCTGTTCACCGCCTGCCTGCCGGGTACACAGATAAGACGATGACCGTACAAGGACGTTGCCCATGAAGTTCGTGAAAGACGCCGAACTGGACCAAGCCAACCTGCGTATTGTGGTGGCCGCCTGCGCCATTGTGTACATCGGCCTGCTGGGCTTTTTGCCGGGGCAGTCGATGGACCGCTATGTGCCGGTGATTATCTACATCTGCGGGTTCCTGCTGGTCTCGATTGCGCTGCGCCAGGTGATTGCACGCTGGCCCGGGCATTATCCGGCGCGGCGGGTCTTCGGGATGATCCACGACTACACCGGCACCTCGTTCGGCCTGGTGGTGGGCGGTGAGGCGGCGTTGCCGCTGTATGCGGTGATGGTCTGGGTCAACCTCGGCAACGGCATGCGCTACGGTTCGCGCTACCTGGCGATTGCCACGGGCCTGGCGTTGCTGGCGCTGCTGATTGTGTATCGGCTGACCCCACTGTGGCAGGCGCAGCCCTTTATGGTGCTGATGCTGATGATCACCAGCACGGTGATCCCGGTCTACGCCCACCTGCTGCTGGAGCGCACGCGCAAGGCGTCCGAAGAAGCCATCGCCGCCAACCTGGAAAAATCGCGCTTCCTCGCCCAGGCCAGCCATGATCTGCGCCAGCCCATCCACTCCATCGGCCTGTTTACCGCCTGCCTGCGTGAAGCGCGCTTGGGCGATGAAGAACGGCGGCTGGTGGACAATATCGACCGTTCGCTGCTGAACGTGTCGCAATTGTTCCGCTCCATTCTCGACCTCTACACCTTGGACAACGGCCGGCTGCTGCCCAAATACCAGGTGGTGCACCTCGGTGAGTGGCTGGCCGACCTGCTGCGGCAAAACGCTGAAGCCGCCCGCTGGGCTGGGGTAGAACTGCGCCTGCGCCCCTGCGCCCACTGGGTACGGGTGGATCCTGCGCTGTTGGCAACCATGGTGCAGAACGTGCTCTCCAACTGTTTCAAATACGGCGGCCAGCGCCCGGTGCTGATCGGCGTGCGCCAGCGTGGCGGCGAGGTGATGGTGGAAATTCACGACCAGGGGCGGGGGATTGCCGAGGAACATCTGCCCCGGGTGTTCGAGGAGTTCTATCGTGTGCGCCAGTTGCGCGACAAAGACGTTGAAGGCGTCGGCCTGGGCTTGTCCATCGTCAAGCGCCTGGGGCTGTTGATGGGCATGGACGTGGCGCTGCGCTCACGGGTGGGCCGGGGCACCTCGGTCAGCTTGCGCGGCTTGCCCCTGGCGACCGCGACCCATCAACCGGTGGTGCGTGACGATGCGCGCCAGGCAGGGCTGCTGACCGGGTTGAAGGTGTGCCTGGTGGAAGATGACCACAACGTGCTGCTGGCCACCCAGGCGTTGCTAGAGCGTTGGGGCTGTGAGGTGCAGGCCGAATCGAGCGGGCATGGCCTGGTCAGCGATTGCGACATCATCGTCGCCGACTATGACCTGGGCAACCACGCCACCGGCATCGAGTGCATCGACCACCTGCGCGCGCAGCGCGGGGTGGCGGTGCCGGCGCTGATTCTGACCGGGCATGACGTGGAGAAGATCCAGGCGGCGCTGCACGACCGGCAGATCGCCATTTTGTCCAAGCCAGTGCGCCCCGCTGAACTACGGGGCACCCTGCGCGACCTCAGCCAGGGTTAGTTAAACGGCGTCAACGCGTTACCCCGGGCACCCTTGGGTTGGCAGTAGGCAGCGGGTTTCATCAGGCCGAAGCTGGCCACGGCAAACATCCCGCCGCTGGCACCGCTGGGCACGGAGCAGTTGTAGTCACCGGAAGCGGTGCTGGCGATGTAATAGGTGGTCATGGAGTCGCTGCGTACGTTGGAAACACGCTTGACCGGCTCGCCGAGGTTGGTTTCCGAGAGGGTCTTGAGATGATCTTCGGTGGGTTTGATATTGCTGCAACCGGCAACACCGATCATCAGGGCACCCAGCAGCGCCAGGCGGGTAACAGGGGAGTGCAGTTTCATGGTGTGTCTTCCTTGGGGTTGTTTTGGTGTTTTCAACGCACAACGATCCCTTGCACGGCGGGTTCGACGTGCTGGCGGGGAGCGTTGGGGGTGCCGGCGAATATAGCGCCGGGTGCCTGCGGGGTCGATTAGCACAAGTGTGCTAATGGCACCTTGAGGTCACGGCAAACACAGTTAATTCAGGGAGATTCGAATGCTGCAAATCAGACGCGCCACCCACGACGACGGCCCCATCGCCTTCGACATCCGCCTGCAGGCGATCCGCAGCCAATGCATCGGCGCCTACACCGCCGAGCAGATGCTGACCTGGACCCGTGGCGCCGCCGAGGACGGTTACACCGCGCTGATGGCCAAGCCGTTCTACCTGGGTTGCGTCGATGGCGAGCCGGTCGCCACCGGCATGCTCGACCCGGATCATCGAGAAGTCGGCGCGCTGTTTGTGCTGCCCGGTTTTATCGGGCGCGGGTTTGGCGGGCAGATGCTCGAGCACCTGGAGCAGGTGGCGCTGGAGCTGGGGATTGAGGAGGTGGTGCTGGACGCGACGTTGAATGCTGCAGATTTCTATCGTAGCCGCGGATACGAAGGCGGCGAGCAGTCGATCTATCATTCGCCTACGGGGCTGGAGCTGGCGTGTGTGCCGATGGTCAAGCGTCTGACTGTTTGAACGCGGCGCGCAGGCGCTCGATCACGCCCGGCACCGTGAGCCCGGCCGTCGCGGGTGGCGTCGGGTTCTCACCGAACTCGCGCCAGATAAACAGGGTGAGTTCGGCCCCATCCGTCGCCGCTTGCCCGTTGCTGCCAGCGCCGAAGTCTTGCAGCACCCGGTAGCGCTCATCCTCCCAGAACAGCGTTTCGACCCAGTCATAGACCGGGATCAAATGAAAGTGCAGCGGGAAGCCGGGCATATGCCCAAAGCGGCTGATGTATAGCCACTTGGGTTGGAGCTGTACTTCCATCACCTTCTGGGTTTTCGCCAGTAGGCCACCCATTTGCGCCAGGGCCGCGTCGGGTAGGTCAGCCAACGAGCTGATTGGCGTCTTGGCCCCCAGCATCAAATAACCGGGCAGGGCCGAGGCCAGGTGATGGTTGAGCAGCCAGTGTTCGGTTTCGTGGAGGATATGGGACGGAGCAATGTGCATGGCCGGGCACCTAGGTCGGGCCGGCAGGATACCAAAGGCAACTCCCTGTATGGTGGAATACAGCCCTGGCTACCTGGCTGACCACGGGTGTTGGCGCGGGCATGTGTTGTTGTGCCTGGAGGGGGAGTTGCAGACCGAACTGGAGGATGGCCGCCAGTTCACCCTGACGGCGGGGATGAGTTATCAGGTGGGCAATGACAGGGACGGGCACCGGTCGAGCACAGCAACCGGGGCCAGGCTGTTTATTGTGGATTGATTTGTCGTCCATCGGCCGAGACGGATCCATCGTGGGGTTTTCAGAGTTCGGTGCCCCACCACTCGGTGCCTCGCCTAGGCTCGGCATGCCCGCAGTCAGGCATTGCTCCGTGGGCCCGCCGCGATCGGCCATCCCTGGCCGTGTCGCGGCTACCCCGGCATCCATGCCGGGGTGCCCACTGCGCAATACCTGCCTGCGGCCAGCGTGGTTTAACGGGGCGCCTAAGATCAAAAGCCAGATCAAAAGCAGAGCAACAGCAACAGCAAAACCAGAGCGCGAAGCTGCATTCCCCTGTAGGAGCTGGCTTGCCTGCGATGACGCCCGAAAGAACACATCAGAGTATCTGGTATTCATTCGTCATGGTTAACGACCATCGCAGGCAAGCCAGCTCCTACAGGGGTACGCGTACGCTTCGATGATCAGGTCGGCTGTCAGGCCGCCTCGCTTTGCTTGTGATTTTGATCTTAGGCGCCCCGTTAAACCACGCTGGCCTTCATCCGATATTGATTTGGGGGGTAAACCGGCAGGACGCCGGTTTAGCCGCGCTGGGCCATGGATGGCCCATCGCGGCGGCCCCCCAAATCAATGTCGGATGACGGGCACACCGAGCCTGGGCGAGGTGCCGAGTGGTGGGGCAAGAGCCCTTTTGGTTACTTTTGGCTGGGCCGGCACTCCGGGCTCTTTTCCAAAAGTGAGCCGCCGTAAGGGCGGAACCCTAAGTGGCCGTGACCGCAGCAATGGATATGTACACAACCCCAAGAACCACGAAAGAGATGTGTAAATACCTATGGCCACCGCGAGCAAGCCAGCTCCCACCCTCAGGATCAATGGTTCATATGATGGCCGTCAGTACTGCCCAGGCTGCGGGCCGGCGCCTGGATTTCGAGGGTCTGCTTGTCACCCTTGGCATCTTCCACCGTCAGGGTCAGCGGCACTTGGTCGCCTTCCTTGATCTGGCCCGTCAGGCCCATCAGCATCACGTGATAGCCCTCGGGATCGAGCTTCACCGCCTGGCCGGCCGGGAGTGCCACGGCGTCCACCGGGCCCATGCGCATGACGTCGTCTTTCATGCTCATCTCATGAATCTGCACATCCTTGGCCACCGGCGACTTGACGCTAAGTAGTTTGCTGTCGCTGTCGGCGGTGAGGGTCATGAAGGCCCCGCTCGAATGCTGCCCCGGCACGGTGGCGCGAGCCCAGGCGTCGCTGACCTGCACCTGGGCGCTGGCGTGGGCGGCCAGACCCAGCAGGGAAAGACCGAGGGCGATGCGCTTGAGGGTATGGACAGCAGTCATTAGCAGACCTCCATGACGGTGAGCAGGTCTTCTGCGCACTCTTTGGCGTTAAGGGATGCCGACAGGCCCAGGCGCAGGTTGCCGCGGGTGTCGAACACAAAACTGGTGGCGGTGTGGGACAGGGTGTAGGTGTCGCCGGCGGGGATCTTTTCATAAAAGATCCCGAATTCCTTGGCGGCCACGGCGATTTCTTCCGGCGTGCCGTAGAGCGCTTCGAAGCTGGGGTCGAAGGCCTTGACGTAGGCGTCGAGCACCTGGGGCGTGTCGCGTTCCGGGTCCAGGGTGATAAAGATCACCTGCATGATTTCGCCGTCGCGGCCCATCATCTTCTTGGCCTGCGCCATGCGCGCAAGCGTGGTGGGGCACACGGCCGGGCACTGGGTGAAACCGAAGAACACCACCGGCATCAGGCCGCGGAACGAACTCAGGGTGACGGTCTCGCCGTCGGTGTTCTTGAGCTTGAACGTGCGGCCCATGATCTTGTCGCTCAGGTCCTTGCCGTACTTGAAGTTCAGCTTGGGGCCGGTGTCACAGCCGCTCAACAGGCCCAGGCCCAGCAGGCCCATACCGGTGAGGACCTTGCGACGGGTGAATAACGTACTCATGAAATGGGCGTCCCGTGAAGCGCCTGACGGCTGCGCATAACAGGTCAGTCAGGCTTTGAAAAGCGGTGAACAGTAAGGCTGGGTAGTCTACCGGCCTTGATCACGCTTGATAATCTGCGACGTTCTGCCACAGGGGCGGTGGCCACCTTACCAGCCAGGGCGCTGATTGAGTCTGTGGCACACTGTCGCAGAGACCGCCAAAGGCCCACCGCACAAGGCGTTGGGCAAATGTTTCAACGATTATCAGGGCCCTTGACCGGCATCAAGGCGCCGCTCGTCCGCACTGGGGCACAGTCACGGTACAAGGACCGGCCACCGTGAGGCTCTGATGCTCTATCTCCTGTTCCTGCTGGCCCACCTGTTCGCGGCGCTGATGTTTATCGGCACGGTGTTCTTTGAAGTGTTGATCCTTGCCAGTGTGCACAAGCAACTGCCGGCCCGCGTGATGTTGCTGGTGGAGCAGGGCATCGGCCGCCGCGCCAGGGCCTTGATGCCGTGGGTGCTGCTGGTGTTGTTTGGCGCCGGGATCGGCATGGTCTGGTTGCGCTATCTGCCAGTGCTGGCGGCGCCATCGAGCTCGGCATTCGGTGCCTTGCTGACCCTCAAGCTGATCCTCGCCGCCAGCGTGCTGATGCATTTTTTGCTGACGGTGTGGTTGATGCGCCGTGGGCGGGTCAGCGCGGCCTATTTGCGCTTCGTCCATCTGAGCCTGTTCTGCCATATGGTTGCCATTGTGTTGCTGGCCAAGAGCATGTTCTACATCACCTGGTAAACGTCGGCGCTTGATGCATATCAAGGTGCGCTGCCCGGTCGCACCGCACAATGACCCACCGTAGCCAGACCCGGAGGCCGTCATGCTCACTGTCATTCATCCCGCCCGCGAGTGGCGCCTGCGCCGTGACCAAAGCGTGTTGGACCAGGGCCAGGTCGACATCGGCAAATTCCATCCGGGCATCGGCTCCCTCGACCTGCTGCGCGCCTTGCGCAGCAGCCGTCAGCGCCAACGCCCGCTGGCGCTGAACCTGCAGTGGCCGGCAGGCCTGGTGGCGGATGACTACCTGGGCGCTTTGGAGCAGGAAATCCACCTGGTCGGTTGCCACGTGGGCGGCCGGCAACCGGTGGACCAATTCCATCTGGGCGGCGCCACCCCGGCGATCGCCGACCTGCAACGCTTGATGGCGCACCTGCGCAGCCGCCTGCATTTTCTTGAGCATGACCAGGGTGACTACAGCCTCGACCTCGACCCGCTGCACACCGACTGGGCAACCATGGGCCTGTTGCGCGACCTGGGGTTCAACCACATCAATATCGGCGTGCCGGATGCCAGTGCCGAGGCCACGCCGTCGGTGGCCGGCTATCAGGACCCGGCCCCGATCCAGTCGCTGATCGACGCGGCGCGCACCTTCGGCTTTCGTTCGGTGAATGTCGACCTCGGCTACGGCCATGCCTGGCAGACCTGCGACAGCTTTGCCGCCAAGCTGGCCAGCCTGATCGCCCTGGAGCCGGACCGCCTGCAAGTGTTCGACTATGCCCAGGCGCCACGGCGTTACCAGCAGCAGCCACGGCGTGCGCTGTCGTCGAATGTCGACAAGTGTGGCATGCGCCGCATCGCCTTCCAGCGCCTGGAGGCCGCCGGTTATCACTACATCGGGCTGGGCCAGTTCGTACGCCCCGACGACGACCTGGCACTGGCCCAGGAGCGTGGGCACCTGAGCCGCAATTGCCAGGGTTTTACCCGGCACGGCTACTGTGACCATATCGGCTTTGGCCTGGGCGCCATCAGCCAGCTCGACACCCTGTATGCGCAAAACACCGAAGACCTGGCGCGCTATCGCCAGCAACTGGACAGCGACCTGCTGCCCACCGCCCGCGGTTGGCGCTGCGAGGCCGGCGACCAGATCCGCCAGCATGTGATGGAGCGCCTGGCCTGTGACCTGGAGTTGGATATCCAGGCCCTGGAGCGCCGCTATGGGGTGATTTTTTCCCGCTATTTCTCGGCGATCTGGCCGCTGCTGGAGCATCTGCACCAGGACGGCCTGATCGACCTGTCCGAGCGCTTCCTCTGTGTGCTGCCAGCGGGCCGGCAGCGGGTCGAAGCTCTATGCGCACTGTTTGACCGGGCAGGCAGCGCGGTTCCCCCTTGCTCCAACGATGAGACCATCGATCATGAAAGCGTTTGAGTTCAACCGCGCCCTGGTGCAGAAATACGACCGCCCGGGGCCGCGCTACACCTCGTACCCGACCGCGCCGCAGTTTCACTCAGCCTTTGCCCTGGACGATTACCAGCAGGCGGTAGCGGCCAGCAACCAGGCGTTGGCACCCAAGGCGCTGTCGGTGTACATCCATATCCCGTTCTGCCAGAGCCTTTGCTACTACTGCGGTTGCCACAAGATCATCACGCGCAAGACCCATCGCGCCGTGGAGTACCTGGGCTACCTCAAGCGCGAAATCCAGATGCAGGCGGCGCTGTTCGACCGCGCGCGGCCCCTGACCCAGTTGCACCTGGGCGGCGGTACGCCGACCTACCTCGACGATGCACAACTGGCCGAATTGATGGACTGCCTGGCGCAGGGCTTCAGCCTGGATACCAGTGACAATCATGAGTTTTCCATTGAAGTGGACCCGCGCACCATCAGCGTCGAACGGATCCACAACCTACGCGGGCTGGGCTTCAATCGCCTGAGCTTCGGCGTGCAGGACTTTGATGCCGATGTGCAGGCGGCGGTCAATCGCGTGCAGAGCGAAGAGCAGATTGTGCAATTGGTCTTGGCAGCCCGGCAGGCAAGGTTCAAGTCGATCAGTGTGGATTTGATCTACGGCCTGCCGTTGCAGACCGTGGCCAGCTTCGACGTGACCCTGGGCAAGCTGATTGCCCTGCGCCCGGACCGCGTGGCGGCCTACAGCTACGCGCATTTGCCCACGCAAATCCGTGCCCAGCGCATGATCCGCCCCGAAGACATGCCCCCGCCGGAGCGCAAGCTGGAACTGCTTGAATTGACCATTCGCCGGCTGACCGAGGCGGGCTATGTGTATATCGGCATGGACCACTTTGCCTTGCCCGACGACGAACTGGCCCTGGCCCGGGCCAATGGCACCTTGCAGCGCAACTTCCAGGGCTACTCGACCCATGCCGATTGCGACCTGATCGGCCTGGGCGTGTCGGCCATCGGCAAGGTGGGCGACAGCTACAGCCAGAGCGTCAAGGAGTTGTCCCAGTACTACGCGCGGATCGACGCCGGGCTGTTGCCGGTGCAGCGCGGCTACCGCCTGAACGCCGATGACGTGCTGCGCCGCGACGTGATCAACGGCCTGATGTGCCACGGGCGCATCGACTTTGCCGGGGTCGAGGCCGGGCATGCGATCCGTTTTACCGAATACTTTGCCCACGCGTTGTCGCGGTTGGATGAGCAAGTGGCGGATGGCTTGCTGTACATCGAGGACGATGCCGTGCAGCTGTTGCCCCAGGGGCAATTGATGGTGCGCAGCGTGGCGATGGCCTTTGATGCGTACCTGGGCGGGCAGCAAAAGGGCCAGTTTTCGCGCACGGTCTGAGCCGTTGGCGTACTGCAGGAGCCGGCCAGCCGGCTCCTGCAAGGCTACATTCCGGCAACCGAGTTGGTGCGCTCGACTTCTTCCACCAGCTTATCGATCCCTTCCAGTCGCACCCGATTGTCGTGATCCCACGGATGAAACCCCGGCTTGAAGTAATGCAGCCACGGCCGCGCCATGCGCGGGAACACGCCCTTGGGGCCGTAGAGAAACTTCAGCATCCGCCAGAACCCCTTCAGATGCCCGCCCGCGCGGCGATCGGCGATCAACAGGCGCAGGTGGAAATCAAACACCACCAGCCAGAAAAACACCGTGGTGAACAGCATGGTCCCGGTGCGCAGCAAGTAACGCTTGGGCCCCGGCTTGATCACGCTGTTCCACACATCGAAGGCCACGGCCTTGTGCTCGGTTTCTTCAAGGGCGTGCCAGTACCACATTTGCTGGTAGCCCTTGAGCGAATCACCAAAACGCGTGGGGTCGCTGAGCAGGATCTCCGCGAGCATCGCCGTGTAGTGTTCCAGGGCGATGGTCACCGCCAGGTTGAAGGACGGCGGCAAGTGCTTCTTTTGCAGGTCGAGCATAAATTTCAAGCGCCGGTCGAGCAGATGGGCCGGCAGGCCGGCGGCTTGCAGCAGGTCGTTGTAGGCCACGTGTTCGCGGCTGTGCATGGCCTCCTGGCCGATAAAACCCTGGATCTCCTTTTTCAACGCCGGGTCGTCGATGCGCTGGCGATAGTGGCGCACGCTGTCCATGAAGAACAGTTCGCCCTGGGGAAACAGCAGCGACAGGGCATTGAAAAAATGCGTGATGAACGGGCCTTGCTCATGCCAGTCCTTGATGCGTTCGGCGGGCAGGACGAAATGCAGGTCGCGGCGAATGGGCAGCATCATGGCGACTCCTGTTCAGTGATGGGGTTGGGCAGCGGTGGCTTGCGTTTTTTTGGTGCCATGCGCCGGCTGGCAAACACCACCAGTGCCTGGTAGGCCGCTGGCACGCAGCGCGCGAGCAGGTCCAGGGCGTAGGCGTCGCGGCCGATCAGCACACGGCGTTTGTTCTTGCGCACGCCTTGCAGGATCACCTTGGCGGCCTGGTCGGCGTCGGTGATAAACAGTTTTTCGAAGTCGGCGCGGGCCTGTTGTTCGCTGTGGATCAGGAACCCGGTCATGTTCGCGTCGATCCGGCTGCTGCGGCAGATGTCGGTACGGATCCCGCCGGGATGCACGCAGGTGGCCGAGACGCCGCTGCGTTGCAAATCGAGCTCCTGGCGCAGGGCTTCGGTGAAGCCGCGCACCGCGAACTTGGTGGCGTTGTAGCCGCTCATGCCGGGCTGGGCGAACAGGCCGAACACGCTGGAGGTGTTGACCACATGCCCGTCGCCACTGGCCTTGAGGTACGGCAGGAAGGCCTTGGTGCCGTACACCACACCCCAGAAGTTAATGCCGACGATCCACTCCAGGTCGGCGTAGTCCACACCTTCCACGGTGCTCGACAGGGCCACCCCGGCATTGTTGAAAATCAAATTGACCTGGCCGTGTTCTGCCGCGCAACTGGCGGCCCAATCCTCCATGGCCTGGCGGTCGGCAACATCCACCTCCCGCGAGGTCACGCGGATCGGCGCCAGGGTGCTGCGCTGGACCAGCTCCACGGTTTGTTGCAGCCCGGCCTGGTTCTTGTCTGCCAGGGCCAGGTGGCAACCCTCGCGGGCCAGGGCCAGGGCCAAGGCGCGGCCCATGCCGGACGCGGCACCGGTGATGGCCGCCACACGGCCATTGAATGACTTCATGACAGGCTTCCTTCTGCGGTGGCATGGGGTGGCGCGACGGGGCGCGACGGGGCGCCGGTCACTAATGGCGTGACTTGATAATCGCGCAGGGCGAACTGGCGGGTGACCTGCTTGAAACGCCAGGTCGAACCGGGCCACAACGTCGTATTTTTGCCGGTGCGCGGGTCGAGGTACCAACTGCGGCAGCCGCCGGTGTTCCAGATGGTGCGCTGCAGCTTTGCCTGGATTTGCTGGTTGTAGGCGCTTTCTACGGCGGGCTTGACCTCGACCGTGGCAATTTGCTGGCGGCGCATCTGTTGCAGGGCATCGAGGATGTAGGTGACTTGCGCCTCGATCATCAGAATCATCGAGTTGTGGCCCAGCCCGGTGTTGGGCCCGACGATCAGGAACAGGTTCGGATAGCCCGGTACGGTGGTGCCCTTGTATGCGTGGGCGCCATCGCGCCAGGCCTCCATCAGGTCGACGCCACCGCGCCCGATGATGCAGCCGCGGGGCAGGGGATCGGTGGCCTGGAACCCGGTGCCGAAGATCAGGCAGTCAGCCGGGTGCTTGATGCCATCGGCGGTGATGACCCCGTCGGCTTCGATCCGCAGCACCGTCTCGGTGACCACTTCGACATTGCTGCGTGACAGCGCCGGGTAGTAGTCGTTGGAGATCAGCACGCGCTTGCAGCCGATGGTGTAGTCCGGCCGCAGGACCTTGCGCAGGGAAGGGCGCGCCACCTGTTTGTGCAGGTGACGCAGGGCGATTTTCTGCACCACTTTCATCAGGCGCGGGTGCAGCGCAAACCCCACCACCCGACCTTCCAGGGCCCAGTAGAAGGCCCCGCGCACCAGGCGCTGGGTGAACGGCAGATGCTTGAACAGCCAGCGCTCAAAGCGTGAGATGGGGCGGTCCGGCTTGGGCATGATCCACGGCGCGGTGCGCTGGAACAGGTCCAGGTGCGCCACTTGCGGGGCAATACGCGGCACGAACTGGATGGCACTGGCGCCGGTGCCAATCACTGCCACGCGCTTGCCCTTGAGTGAATAGTCGTGGTCCCAGTGCTGGGAGTGAAAGCGTTTGCCCTTGAAGCTGTCCAACCCCGCAATATCCGGCAGCGCCGGGCGGGACAGGCCGCCCATGCCCGACACCAGCACCCGCGCACTGACACGGCGGCCATTGCTGAACTGCAGTTGCCAGCGTTGCAACTGCTCATCGAACACCGCCCGTTGCAGGCCCATGCCAAAACGCAGGTACGGTGCCAGTTCAAAGCGCTGCGCGCAGTGCTCCAGGTAGGCACGGATTTCCGCCTGGGGGGCAAACTGCCGGGTCCAGTCGGGGTTGGGCGCAAAGGAAAACGAATAGACGTGGGATTGCACGTCACAGGCGCAGCCCGGGTAGTGGTTGTCGCGCCAGGTGCCGCCCAGGGAGTCGGCCTGTTCGGCAATGAAGAAGTCGTCGAGCCCGGCTTGCTTGAGTTTGATCGCCATGCACAGGCCGGCAAAGCCTGAGCCAATGATGGCGATATCAACGCAATCTGCCGGGCCGCTCGGCGGGGTAGAGGCATTCATAGGGTGTCCCTCGTGGGCTGTGGGCGCCTTACGGGTTTTGACATCGGATGTGCTCCTTTTTTGTTTTTGGCTTTTTAGATAGAACACCATTGCAAAGAAAAATTGTATTTATTATTTTAAAAAAGATTTTAAATAATCTACCTGAAAATATCGCCTACGCTACAACCTTGTCCTTTATGTGCGATTTGTCCGACGGACGAACCTTTACGCACGCAGTTGAAGTCCAGGGTGTGGACGATGGCTGAGGTCTTGACCAATACCGGTCGGATCGCCAGCAGCAGGGAAGCAGAGGACCGAGCTATGGCTGTCGAATGGGTTGTCGCTGCGGGTGTGTTTATGGCTGCCAGTGCGGCGTTATGGGGCTTGAGTGCCTGGATGACGCGCCGTATCGAAGCGGCTGTTCCAAGCAACGGGCGCTTTGTGGAGATCGATGGCGAGCGCTTTCATTATGTAGACGAGGGCAAGGGCCCGCCGCTGGTGATGATCCACGGCCTGATGGGCAGCAGTCGCAACCTGACCTATGCCTTGTCCGCGCAATTGCGCGAGCACTTTCGGGTGATCACCCTGGACCGCCCCGGCTCAGGCTATTCCACCCGGCACAAAGGCACCGGCGCCGACCTGCCAAGCCAGGCCCGGCAAGTGGCGACCTTTATCCAGACCCTGGACCTGGGCCAGCCCCTGGTGCTGGGGCATTCCCTGGGCGGGGCGATTTCCCTGGCCCTGGCCCTGGACCATCCCCATGCGGTGTCCGGGCTGGTGCTGGTGGCCCCGCTGACCCATCCCCAGCGCATGATCCCCCTGGTGTTTCTGTCGCTGGCGGTGCGCCCTGGCTGGCTGCGGCGCTGGGTGTCGCGCACGCTGACCGTGCCCATCGGCATGCTCACCAGTGGCGCGGTGGTCAAGGGCGTATTCGCTCCCGACCCGGCACCGGCCGACTTCGCCACCCGTGGCGGCGGCCTGCTGGGGATGCGTCCCGATAACTTCTATGCCGCCTCCACCGAAATCGGCCTGGTCAACGATTACCTGCCCGATATGGTCAAGCGCTACGCCCAGTTGCGCCTGCCCATCGGCCTGATCTATGGCTCGCGGGACAAGGTGCTGGACTTTCGCATGCACGGCCAGGCCCTGGCGGACAAGGTGCCAGGGCTCAAGCTGCAGCTGGTCGAAGGCCGTGGCCATATGTTGCCCATCACCGCTACCGAGCGGGTGGCAGCATTGGTCGAGCAGGTGGCCAAGCGCAGCAGGCCGCTGGAAACAGCCACAGTCCTGCACCCGCCCTTTGCGTTGGCGAGCAAATAATCATGAACCCCACGGTGCGGTCGAAAGTCGCTAACGCTTGCCCTAGACACCTGACCGAACGGCTGAAAAAGAGACTGCCCGGTCACGTAAAAAAGGCCTCGAAAAAGTAGTTGACGACCTATCGGTTCCGCGCTATTTATTTAAAAAAATATTTCAATATTTATTTTGAAATGATTTTTGAAATGCCTAAGAGCGAATAAAATAATGAAAAAAACGCCTTTTATCGCATGGTTGATTTCAAGTGGCCTTCAGTGCCGCCTGAACCTGTTTCCTGTCTCTTTTGCTTCGCTCTCCCTCCCTGCCGCGCAGTGCGTCCGGAGGTTGCCATGAATCAGACCCTGGCTGCCCCGCACGTTTGGACCGACGGCAAGCGCCACCTGTGGTGGCTGGGCATCATGCCTCTGGCGACCCCGCTGCTGTCGGGCGCCCTGGCTATTACTACGGGTGTACAAGAGCTGTGGTGGGTCGGTGTGCTGGTGATTTTCGGGCTGATCCCGTTGATCGACGGCCTGCTTGGGGAAGACGTCAGCAACCCGCCAGAATCCGCTGTCAGCGGCCTTGAGTCGCAGAAGTACTACCGCTGGATCGTCTACACCGGGGTGTTGTTGGTTATTTCATCCCTGGTGATGACCGGTTGGCTGGCGGTCAGCGGCATCGACTGGATGATCAACGGCGGCCTGCTGCAACTCACGGCGTCCATGGACCCATCGAGCTGGATGGCGCAAACCGCCAGCTTCCTGACCGCCCGGGTGCAACTGCATGGCGAGGTGAGTTGGTTCACCTACCTGGGCATGGCCATGTCCACCGGCGCCGCCACTGGCATCGCGATCAACACCGCGCATGAACTGGGGCACAAGCCGCGCCTGCTGGAGATTGTGCTGGCGAAGATCACCCTGGCGCCGACCTTCTACGGGCACTTCTACACCGAACACAACCGTGGCCATCACGTGCGCGTCGCCACTCCGGAAGATCCGGCCAGCTCGCGGCTGGGGGAGAGCTTCTGGGCCTTCCTGCCGCGCTCGGTGTGGTTCAGTGCGCGCTCGGCCTGGAACCTGGAACGCGAACGCCTGCGCAAGCTCGGCCTGCCAGCCTGGCACTGGAAGAACGGCGTACTCAGCGCCTGGATGTACAGCGTGGTGTTGTGGGGCGCGATGATCGCCTGGCTGGGTGCGGCGGTGATTCCCTTCCTGTTGATCCAGGGCATCTACGGCTTCTCGTTGCTGGAAGTAGTGAACTATGTCGAGCACTACGGGCTTAAACGCCAGAAGTTGCCCAATGGCCGTTATGAGCGGTGTTCGCCGCGCCACTCGTGGAACAGTAACCGTATTGTCACCAATATCTTTCTGTTCCAGTTGCAGCGCCACTCCGATCATCACGCCAACCCGACTCGCAGTTATCAGTCGTTGCGCCACTTTGATGAATCGCCGCAACTGCCGTATGGCTACGCCAGCATGATTGTCTGGGCCTATATCCCTTACTTGTGGCGCCGGCGTATGGATCACCGGGTACTACGGCATTATTCGGGGGATGTCACCCTGGCCAATATCCAGCCATCCAAACGCTTGAAGATACTGGAGAAGTACGGCAAGACCAGCACCTTCTAATGTGAATCAACTGTTGTAGGGCGCACTCGGGGTCTGTGTATCGCGCAGGTTTTCATCGCCCACGGTTTGCCGGATTCGAGTGCTGCTTAAGTTGCAAGAAAGTTGTTTGACCCTAACAAAAATAAAATCAAGGGAAGGACGTACACCATGCAAACACCTGCCAAGTTCACCACCCATATCGTGCTCGCTGCGCTGGGCCTTATCGCCTATCACCAGGCCCAGGCCGCACGCATCGAACCTGCCGGCAGCGCCTTCACTGCCCAGGGCCCCATCAGCTTTTCCAAGGGCGCGCTGATCAGCGCCGACTGCACCATCAAGGTGGCCGGCAAGGTCGCGGCCGATGGCTCGCAAGTCAATGTCGACAAGGTCGAGTTCGACGGTGGCCTCAAGTGCAGCCGCGTCGAAGCCATCAACCTGCCGTGGATTTTAGTGGCCAAGGATGCCAAGAGCGGCTCCATGTCGAAGATCAGCGTCGATGTGCACGCCTTTGGCCTGGGCGGCAAGTGCGGCCCATCCACTGCCGAAGGCACCTGGGATAACGCCACCGGCAAGTTGGAGGCGGCCAATGTGCCGATTGGCGAAGACTGCAAGATCAAGACGGTGTCGATCAAGATGCCGCCGACGTTCAAAGTCGTCGAGTAAACCCCCGAATTTGTAGCGGTAAATGAATTGAAATTTGGCTGGAAAGGGAAGTTCTGCTGTTTCTCCGTGACCTCTCGATCATGGCCATTACCCCGGCGAAATGACTCGCCATACATGTGAGGAAAAATAATGAAAAGTTTGAAAACCCTCGTTTGTGTAAGTTCGTTTGCTCTGTGCTTTGGCGCGGCTTCGATGGCCAGTGCGGCATCGATCACGCCTGATGGCCCATTTACCACTAACTCGGGCACTCTCGTGGTGAAAACGCCTTCTGCACCTGGCGATATCACTTGCAATGTGACCTTCGGTGGGAACGTTTCCGGCGGGGTTGCCACCATTACGTCGGCGCAGCTTTCGGGCAACGTGCTCTGCAGCCTGCCAACGTTGAAGAACATTCCTTCCCCAGGTTGGGTACTGACTGCAAACACCTTTGACCCGGGTACCCAAACCGGTACTGGCACCGTGACTGGCGTGGGCTGGACCATCACCTTCCCAGCGTCCAACTGCGGCCCCGGCCCACTCAACGTAGTGTGGGACGAAGCAACCAAAACCCTGTCGACTACTGGCAGCCAATCGCTGTCCGGTAACTGCTTCGTCAGGTCGCTGAACGTCAAGGCCCCAACCCTGAAGTTGCAATAAGAGCAAAGGGCTGATCACCCCTGAGAGAAGCAGGTGCCTCGTTAGAGGCACCTGTTGAGGCAAAGCGGCTCGGTTGTACCGGTTGTGATGAATAAAAATAATAAGGAGTGGCGCATGAATAACAAGAAACAGCAGGCCCAGGCGTTATTAGGCCTGGCATTGTTGGGCGGGCTGATCGCCTCGGCAGGAACCGTTCAGGCGGGTGGCTTCATGACGCCAACTGCGAATACTGCTGGCTGGGGCCGGGCATTTGGTGGCGGTTCAATGTTCAAGAACGATCCTTCAGCGGCCTACAACAACCCGGCTGCAATGGCTTTCATTGATAAAACCATTTCGCAGTTCACCATCAACTACGCAAATATCGATATCAAATACAAAGGCTCGGCGTATGACTACGCTGGCAATCCGACGTCCAACACGGTCATGGATCCCACGACTGGGGAACTCGTCTCGTCGACCCCGCGCACCGGTAACGGCGGCCAGGGTGGGTTCGAAGCATGGGTGCCTACCGGCTTTATGGTGATTCCGATCAACGACCGTTTTGCCTTTGGTTTGAGCCAAGTGGTTCCCATGGGCGCGCGCACAACCTGGGATGAGGATTGGAAAGGTCGCGACTTTGCGGTGGATACCCGCATTGAAACCGTTGGCCTGACCGGCTCGCTGTCGTTCAAGGTCAATGATGAGTTTTCCATCGGTGGTGGTGCGATTCTCCAGCACACCAAAGGCTTTGTGAGCCAGAACGTCGATCTGTATGCCGCTGCTGCGCAGTCGCCGGACTTCGGGATGATTCCGTTCCCGGCCGGCCAGGGCTTCGCCTTGATGCGGGTCAAGGTCGACAACAACTCCCTGGGTTGGTTTGCGGGGATGACCTGGAAGCCCACGGCGCAGGACACCCTGGGCTTGAACTACCACGCCAAGATCAAGAACAAGCTGGAAGGCAAGTACAACATGTACGCTGACCCGACCTCGGAGGGGCTGATGACCATTCCTGTGGTCGACGGTAAAACCCTGGTCGAGTTGGCTTACCCTGGGCTGAAGCTGTATCCGGGTGGTGCCAATGCCTCCACGCAACTGGATATCCCTGCCAACGCGTCCCTGGACTGGGTACACGACTTCTCTGACCGCCTGACCCTGGGCGCCAGTGTGACCTGGACCCAATGGTCCTCCTTCGAGGCGCTGACCTTGAAGTCCAATGGCAGCACCATCGTGTCGATCCCGTACAAGTACAAGAACACCTGGATGTATTCGTTCGGTGGCGACTACAAACTCACGGATGACTTTACCGTGCGTGCCGGTGTGGCCTTCGACCAGACCCCAACCCGCAACTCCACCCGTGACCCACGTATCCCGGATGGTGACCGCACTTTTGCCTCCCTGGGCTTTGGCTACAACATCCGCGCCATTCCTGGCCTGAGCATCGACGGCGCGTATTCCCGCCAGTTCGTGGAAACCGTCAAGCTCAAGACCAAGAACGTTGATCGTCTGGGCGCGGCGTCGCTGGATGGCAAATCCGAGGCCAAGGGCGAAGTGGTCAGCCTCTCGGCTACCTACGCCTTCTGACCTGAGGTTGGATCTGCGTAGTGCCTGGGTAAACGCGTAGTCAGCGCATCTTTCTACTGCGTTTACCCGGTGCTGCACCCATGGGTCGCCCACGCGACCCTTGGTGATTTCCTTCTCCCTTCAACACTTCGGCTGACACGTTCGGCCGAGAATTATTTCGCAAACAGATTAAATAAAAATTTCAAAACAAAATTTGAATTTGTCTTTTCAAGTTTGTAGTGTGGTGATCGGTCGCAGGCCATACCGACCTGCTGACATGCGTGCCGTGCCCTGAATAGTTGCCCTGATCAAGTAGAGGTATCTCCATGGTTATCTGGTTATTGGCGGGACTCGCTGCGGCGACTGCCCTGGCGTATCGACAAGCGGCAGCCACCCTGTGGCTGGGGGCTGGCCTGGCCTGGTTGGCGGGTGGCTACCTGTTCAATGTGGTCGCTGGGTTTGGCCTGAGTGTGGCGACGCTTTTGGTGGTGGCGCCGGCGCTGCTGCTGAGCATCAAGCCGCTGCGCCGCGCACTGTTGACCAGCAAGGCCCTGGGCCTGTTTCGTACGATCATGCCGGCCATGTCCGACACTGAGCGCGCGGCTATCGAGTCCGGCACCGTGTGGTGGGACGCCGAGTTGTTCAGCGGCAAACCCAATTGGCAGCGCTTGCTGCAAGCCGCTCCGGCACGCTTGAGCGCCGAAGAGCAGGCGTTCCTCGACAACGAAGTGGAAACCCTCTGCGACATGGCCAATGACTGGGAAACCACCCAGGTCTGGCAGGACCTGTCGCCCGAAGGCTGGCAGTACACCAAGGACGCCGGCTTCCTCGGCATGATCATTCCCAAGCAATATGGCGGCAAGGGCTTCTCCCACTATGCCCATTCGCAAGTGGTGATGAAGCTGTCGACCCGTTGCTCGGCGGCGGCGATTTCGGTGATGGTCCCCAACTCCCTGGGGCCTGCCGAACTGCTGCTGCATTACGGCACCGACGCCCAGCGCAATTACTACCTGCCGCGCCTGGCCCGGGGCGAAGACATCCCGTGCTTTGCCCTGACCAGCCCCTATGCCGGCTCCGACGCCGGGGCGATTCCCGACCTGGGCATCGTCTGCAAGGGCATGCATGAAGGCCAGCAAGTGCTGGGTTTCAGCGTGACCTGGGACAAGCGCTATATCACCCTCGGCCCCATCGCCACGGTGCTGGGCCTGGCCTTTCGCGCCGAAGACCCGGACGGCCTGCTGGGCCAGCCTGGTTCGCTGGGCATCACCTGCGCGTTGATCCCCACGTCCCATCCCGGGGTGAACAGTGGTCGCCGTCATTGGCCCCTCAATGCGGTGTTCCAGAACGGCCCGACCACCGGCAAGGACGTGTTTATCCCCCTGGAGTGGGTGATCGGCGGCCGCGAGCAAGTGGGCAACGGCTGGCGCATGTTGATGGAATGCCTGGCCGCCGGGCGCGCGATTTCCCTGCCGTCGGCCAACGTTGGCCTGGGCAAGGTGGCGGTACGCGGTACCACGGCCTATGCCGCGATGCGCAAGCAGTTCGGCCTGCCGATTGGCAAGTTTGAAGGGGTGCAGGCGCCGTTGGCGCGCATGGCCGGGCACCTGTATGCCTGCGATGCGGTGCGCAAGGTGTCGGTGGCGTCGTTGGATGCTGGCGAGAAACCCTCGGTTATCTCGGCAATTGCCAAATACCACGTCACCGAGCGTGCGCGGATCATCGTCAACGATGGCATGGACATCGTCGCCGGCAAGGGCATCTGCATGGGGCCCAACAACTTCCTGGCCCGTGCCTATCAACAAAGCCCCATCGCGATCACGGTGGAAGGCGCGAACATCATGACCCGCTGCCTGATCATCTACGGCCAGGGCCTGATCCGGTGCCATCCTTATGTGTTTCGCGAGATGGAAGCGGCGCGCAACACCGATAGTCGCCAGGCGCTGCTGGCGTTCGACAGTGCCATGTTCGGTCACCTGAGCTTTGTGCTGGCCAATACCGTACGTGCGGCGGTGCATTCTCTTACAGGCGGGCGGCTGATTGCCGTGCCGGCCAAGACCGACCCTTCGCTTGCGTCCTACTACCGCCAGGCCAATCGGCTGTCGGTGGTGCTGGCATTGATTTCCGATATTTCCATGGGCGTGCTGGGCGGGGCGCTCAAGCGCAAGGAAAGCATCACCGGGCGCCTGGGCGATATGCTGTCCCAGCTCTACATCTTGTCCTGCGTGCTCAAGCGTTTTGAAGACGATGGCCGGCCCCAGGCGGATCTGCCGCTGGTGCATTGGTCGGCCCAGGACGCCCTGTTGCGGGCCCATGAAGCCCTGGCCGAGGTGCTCGACAATTATCCTTCGAAGCCGGCTGCGGCAGTGATTCGTGGCTTGAGCTTCCCGTTCGGCATTCCCCAGCGCAAGCCGTCAGACCGCTTGCTGGCCCAGGTGGCCGAACTGGTGCAGACCCCGGGCGAAAGCCGCGACCGTTTGCTGGCCAACTCCTACATCCCGCGTCCGGAAGTCGACAAGTTGGCCTACGGCGAGTTGGCGTTCCGCCTGCTGCCCCAGGTGGAGTTGATCGAAGGGCGACTCAAGGCGGCCGTCAAGCAAGGCACCCTCGACCCGATGCCGATCAGCAGCACGGCGTTTACCGCCTGGCGCATCAAGGCCCGCGCCCTGGATCTGATCAGCGCCGACGAAGACGCCTTGCTGGCGCGCTATGTGGAGTACGCCGACCACGGCATCCAGGTGGACGACTTCCCGCAGGACTTCGGGTTGCTGGAGGCACTGCAAAAGCGTCAACAGGCGTTGGAGCAAGTGGCCAAACCCAGCAGCAAAAAACGTGAAAACGCCCCGGTGAACTAAACACCAACACGCGCCCTGTAGGAGCTGGCTTGCCTGCGATAGCGGTGTGTCTGTGCCAAAGATGCAATCTGACACACCGCCATCGCAGGCAAGCCAGCTCCTACAGGAGATTGGGTTTGCAGGTCAGGAAAACGGATCGATTTATGAGCGACAGCTATCTCTCTTTTGTGAACTCTGCCTGGGGCCGTCGCCTGGCCCAGACTATCGGCTTGCCACAACCCTTGCCCCTGCAACGTCATCGCAGCGGCCAGCAAGGCTTGGCCAACCCGGTGATCATCGCCGGGGCAGGGCGCCTGGCGGACGAGGTGCGGCGCATCTTCAAGGCCACCGACACCGTGCCGGCCCAGGCCGCCACGCTCAAGGCGCCGTCTACGGTCAAGGTCCAGGGCGCGGTGTTCGATGCCAGTGCCGTGCTCGACCTCAAGCAACTGGACGAACTCTACGAATTCTTCCACGCCAACGCCCGGCGCCTGGGGCAGCACGCCCGCGTGGTGGTGTTGGGCACCGCGCCCGAACACTGCCAGGACTTGCCCCAGGCCATCGCCCAGCGTGCCCTGGAAGGCCTGGTGCGGTCCCTGGCCAAGGAGCTGCGGCGGGCGATCACGGTGCAACTGATCTATGTCGCGCCGGGTGCCGAGCAGGCCCTGGAAAGCAGCCTGCGCTTTTTCCTGTCGCGGCGTTCGGCCTATGTCTCGGGGCAGGTGGTGCGCCTGGAACAACCGGTCGATGCCGCCCCCGCCATCAACTGGGACAAGCCCTTAAGCGGCCGCCGCGCCTTGGTCACCGGCGCCTCCCGTGGCATTGGCCTGGCTATCGCCCAGGTCCTGGCCCGTGACGGCGCGCACGTGGTGTGCGTGGATGTGCCGCAAGCGTTGCCCTCCCTGGAACAGGCGGCCAGCAGCGTCGGCGGCCACGCCTGGGCGCTGGACATCACCGCCGCCGATGCGGTGCAGCAGTTGCAGGCTTATGTGGCCGAGCACGGCGCGTTTGATGTGGTGGTGCATAACGCCGGGATCACGCGCGACAAGACCATCGCGAAAATGACCGAAACCGCCTGGCGCAGTGTGCTGGCGGTCAACCTCGAAGCGCCGTTGCACTTGAGTCAAGCCTTGCTGCAGGGGCAGGGGCTCAATGCCGGTGGGCGGGTGGTCTGTGTGTCGTCGATCTCCGGGATCGCCGGCAACCTGGGGCAGAGCAACTACGCCACCTCCAAGGCCGGGGTGATTGGCCTGGTGCAGGGCCTGGCGCCCGTGGCGGCGGCGCGGCAGGTCACGGTCAATGGCGTGGCGCCGGGGTTTATCGAGACCCAGATGACCGCGAAAATCCCGCTGATGATTCGCGAAGCGGGGCGGCGCATGAACTCCCTGTCCCAGGGCGGGCAACCCATCGACGTCGCCGAAACCATTGCCTGGCTGGCGCATCCGGCCTCGGGCGGGGTCAACGGCCAGGTGGTGCGCGTGTGCGGCCAAAGCCTGTTGGGAGCCTGAGCATGGACTACGTGACGCAGATTATCGATCCGCCTCCATCGCGCAATCGCCTGTTGCTCGATGGCCTGTTGGCGCTGCGCAAACCCAAGCTTGAGGGGGCGCCGGCCTTGCCCAGGGAGCGCCTGGTGCGCTCGGCGGTGGAGTTGAGTGCCAGGGATATTGCCGCCTATGGCCGGGCCTGTGGTTTCCAGCGTGAGCAAGGGGTGCCGCTGTCCTATCCCCATGTGCTGGCGTTCCCTTTGCACTTGATGCTGCTGACGCGCCCGAGTTTTCCGTACCCCGCCAGTGGCATGGTGCATCTGGCCAACCGCATCCGCCAGCATCGGCGCCTGCAGGAAGGCCAGGCCCTGCGCCTGGAAGTGTTTGCCGAGCGCTGGGTGGCCCATGCCAGGGGCCAGGCCTTGAGCATCGCCACCCATGCCTACAGCGCCGGCGAGTTGGTGTGGCAGAGCGAAAGCCTGTACCTGCGCCGGGATGTCGCCAACCCGCTGGGCGAACCCTGGGGGCACAGCCTGCAATTACCCGAAGAGGACCTGCGGCGGACCCAGCGCTGGGTGCTGCCGGCGGACCTGGGGCGGCGTTTTGCCAAGGTGTCGGGGGATTTCAACCCGATCCATACCTCGCTGATCGGCGCGCGCCTGTTCGGTTTTCGCCGGGCCATTGCCCATGGCATGTGGACCCTGGGCCGCGCCCTGGCCGCCCAGCAACCCCCGGGCGGGCTGGATGTGGCCGAGGCCCATTGCGAGTTCAAGTTGCCGATCTTCCTGCCCGGCCAGGTCGCCCTGTGGAATGCCCCGGCAGACGGCCCGCACCGCGCGTTCGAGGTGCGCAACCCGGCCGGCGACAAACCCCATATGCGCGGCCTGTTTATCTGGCACCCACGTTTTGATGAGAGTCGTCCATGAGTGACTACAGCTTCAACCCCGCCCCGACGCGCCGTGTGGCGATTGTTGGTGGCAACCGCATTCCGTTTGCCCGCTCCAACACGGTGTACGCCCACGACAGCAACCAGGATTTGCTGGTGGCTGCGCTGCAAGGCCTGGTGGACCGCTACAACCTCCACGGCCTGCGCCTGGGCGAGTTTGCCGCTGGCGCGGTGATCAAGCATTCGCGGGATTTCAACCTGGCCCGAGAATCGTTGCTGTCCACCACCCTGTCCCCCGAAACCCCCGCCTACGACCTGCAACAAGCCTGCGGCACGGGCCTTGAGGCGGCGTTGCTGGTGGCCAATAAAATCGCGCTTGGGCAGATTGAAGTGGGGATTGCCGGGGGCGCCGATACCACCTCCGACGCGCCCATCGGCATCAACGAGTCCCTGCGCCGCACACTGCTGGCGGCCAACCGCGCCAAGGGCGCCGGCAACAAGTTGCGCAGCCTGTTGGCGGTGCGTCCCTCGATGTTTTTCAAGCCTTTGCTGCCACGCAATGGCGAGCCGCGTACCGGCTTGTCCATGGGCGAACACTGCGAAGAAATGGCCAAGCGCTGGCAGATCAAGCGCCTGGCCCAGGACGAACTGACCCTGACCAGCCACCAGCGCCTCGACGCGGCCTATAACAACGGCTTCTTCGACGACCTGATCAGCCCCTATCGCGGCCTGTCCCGCGACAACAACCTGCGCGCCGACGCCAGCCTGGAGAAGCTCGCCAGCCTGTCCCCGGCCTATGACCGGCAGAACGGCACCCTCACGGCCGGCAACTCCACGCCGCTGACCGACGGCGCTTCGGTGGTGCTGCTGGCCAGCGAGGAATGGGCCGCCGCCCGCGGCCTGCCGGTGCTGGCCTACCTGCGTACCGGCGAGACCGCGGCGGTGAACTTCGTCGATGGCAGTGAGGGCCTGCTGATGGCACCGGCCTACGCCGTGCCACGCATGCTTGCGCGCGAAGGCCTGGGTTTTGCCGACTTTGATTTGTTCGAGATCCACGAAGCCTTTGCCGCCCAGGCGCTGTGCACCCTCAAGGCCTGGGAAGACGCCGATTACTGCCGTGAGCGCCTGGGGCTGGACGCGCCGCTGGGGCCTATCGACCGCGCCAAGATGAACGTCAACGGCGGCTCGCTCGGTTGCGGTCATCCCTTTGCCGCCACCGGTGGCCGTCAGTTGGCGGCGCTGGCCAAGGCCATCCACCAGCGTGGTGGCGGGCGCGGCTTGATTTCCATCTGTGCCGCCGGCGGCCTGGGCATTACCGCCATCGTTGAAAAGTAGCCCTACAACAACAATAAGGAGACTGCGATGAATGCTGTAAGCCTGGACCAAACCGAACGTATCTGGCTGAACGCCTACCTGCCCGGCGTGCCCAGCGACATCGATGCCGGCATCGAGGACTACCCGTCGTTGCGCGAGGTGTTTCTCGAGCATTTGCACAAATACCGCGACCGCGTGGCCTACGTCAGCATCGGCACCGAAATGACCTACGCCACTTGGCAGGCCCAGGGCATCGCCTTTGCCGCCTGGCTGCAAGCCCAGGGCGTGCGCAAGGGCGATCGCGTGGCATTGATGATGCCCAACTGCCTGCAGTACCCGATCTGCCTGCTGGGCACCATCCTCGCCGGTGCGGTGGTGGTCAACGTCAACCCGTTGTACACCTCCCACGAACTCAAGCACCTGCTCAAGGACAGCGGCGCCGAGACCGTGGTGATCTTCGAGAACTTCGCGCACACCCTGGAAAAAGTCGTGGCCGGCAGCACGATCAAACGCGTGGTCATCGCGGCCATTGGCGACCTGCTCGGCACCTTCAAGGGCGCGGCGATGAACTTCATCCTGCGCCGTGTGCAAAAACAGGTGCCCGCTTTCAATCTGCCGGGTGCGCTGCGTTTCAACCAGACGCTCAAACAGGGCCGGGGCCTGACCCACACCCCGGTGCCGCTGGCGCGTGAAGAACTGGCGTTCCTGCAATACACCGGCGGCACCACCGGCGATGCCAAGGGCGTGATGCTCAGCCACCGCAATATCATCGCCAACCTGTTGCAGGCCAAGGCCTGGGTGGGCGATCAACTGGACCAGGACCAGCAGGAAACCAACGTCACCCTGTTGCCGCTTTATCACATCTTTTCCCTGACCGTCAATTGCCTGATGTTCATGTGCCTGGGCGGGCGCAATATCCTGATCGCCAACCCTCGGGACGTGAAGCGGGTGCAGATGATCCTGCGCAAGGAGCGTTTCAACGGCATTGCCGGGGTCAACACGTTGTTCAACGGCTTGCTGGAGAACGCAGAGTTCCGCGCCCGGGACTTTTCCGACCTGCGCCTGGTCATCGCTGGCGGCATGGCCACGCACACCGCGGTGGCCAAGCGCTGGAAAGAAGTCACCGGGCTGCCGATCATCGAGGGTTACGGCCTGACGGAGTGCTCGCCGGTGGTGAGCATCAGCCCCATCGATATCTCACGCATGCGCGACATGGAATTTACCGGCAGCATCGGCGTGCCATTGCCGTCGACCTGGGTGCGCTTCATCCGCGAGGACGGTGAAGTGGCTGACATCGGCGAGCAGGGCGAATTGCAGGTACGCGGCCCACAGGTAATGCAGGGCTACTGGCAGCGCCCCAAGGAAACCGCCGAGGTACTGGACGCCGAGGGCTGGCTGTCGACCGGGGATATCGGGGTGATGAACGAACAGGGCTTCATCCGCCTGGTGGATCGCAAGAAGGACATGATCCTGGTGTCGGGTTTCAACGTGTACCCCAATGAAATCGAAGACGTGGTGGCGTTGCATCCGGGGGTTGCGGAAGTGGCGGCGATTGGCGTGGAGGATGGGGTGACCGGGGAGAAGGTAAAGATTGTCGTGGTGCGCCGCGACCCCAGCCTGACTCAGGAGCAGCTGTTGGCCCATTGCCGGGAATATCTGACGGGTTACAAGGTGCCCAAGTTTGTCGAGTTCCGCGTCGAAGAGTTGCCCAAGACCACGGTGGGCAAGGTCCTGCGCCGCGCATTGCGCTGACTTGATGCGGTCTAATGTGGGAGCGGGCTTGGCCGCGATGACAGAGTGTCAGTCAATAAATGTGCTGACTGACAGCCCGCCATCGCGGCCAAGCCCACTCCCACATTGATCGGTGCAGGTCTTTAAATTTCGCTCACGTTGACCCACCGCTCTTCCCGCACCGCCAGCCGAAGCGCTGTCGCCAACCGCTCCACCTCCCATGCCGCGTCAAAATCAGTACCCGCTGCACCTTGCCCGGCCAGTGCCATGATCAACTCCTGCACCTCCAGGGTCTTCAGTTCGTTGTACCCCAACTGATGGCCCGCCGCCGGGCTGAACGCGGCATAGCCGGGCAGGGCGGGGCCTGCCAGCAGGCGCTGGAAACCCTGGTCACCGGCGCGAAACAGGCGCAGCTCATTCAACCGCTCCTGATCGAACGCCAGGGTGCCGCGTGTACCGCTGATCTCGAAACTCAGGTGATTCTTGTAGCCGTGCTTGAGCCAACTGCTGCTGACAGTGCCGTGTGCGCCATTGGCAAAACGCAGCAGGGCATGTACCTGGTCGTCCACCGCAATTGAGCGCAATTGGGTGCTGCCAGGGCTGGCCGGGCGTTGGGCGTGGACGGTCTGGCTGTCGGCGCACACCTTGCTCACATCGCCCACCAGGTAACGCGCCATGGCCAGCAGATGACTGCCCAGGTCCGCCAGGGCGCCGCCGGCATGCTCTACTTCACAGCGCCAGGACCAGGGCGACGCCGGGTCGGCCATGAAGTCTTCGCTGAACTCGCCCTGGAAACTGATGATCTGCCCCAGCTCGCCCGCCTCGATCATCTGCCGCGCCAGGACGATCATCGGGTTGTGCTGGTAGTTGTAGCCGACTCGCGTCACCACCCCGGCGTCGCGGGCGGCGCGGCGCATGGCGTCGGCTTGCTGCAGGCTGGTCGCCAGGGGTTTTTCGCAATACACCGCCTTGCCCGCCGCCAGTGCCGCCATGGCCATGGGGTAGTGCAGGTGGTTGGGGGTGGTGATGGCCACCAGGTCCACTTGCGGATCCTCGATCAGTTGTTGCCAGTCGCCGTGTGCCTGGGCAAACCCCCAGGCACTGGCACAGCGCTGCGCACGCTCGGTGTCGGCATCGGCCAGGGCCGCCAGTGTCAGGTTGAAGGGCAAGTCAAACACCGCACGGGCGTTATTGAACGCCAGTGCGTGGGCACGGCCCATGAAGCCTGTACCGATCAGGCCGATTCCAAGTGCGCGCATGGCGGTGGTCCTTTTGATTATTGTTTTCAGGAGGGCAATTAATAGAATAAAAATTCCCTACAATCAATATGTGGAATAAAAATACCGCCAGCTGGCTGCGGGCAAGTCATCATTCCAGCGAATGCGGCTATATTCAGCGCGAAGGCAAAAGGCCTCTAGTTAACAAAAGATAACGTAGCGCCGATTGTCAGACGATTCCAAAGCCCGATAGGATGGCCCCTGCTTCCTCAAGGGGCTCTAGATTGCAGGTTTGCGCACTGCGAACACCCTGCAAGGTGTTACGACCTAACAATAATAAATGGGAGAAAGGTCTATGAGTGAGCCTGTCATGGGTGTGGGTTTTTGCCGCCCGCTCGCGTCGCGCAAGGTCGCGGTGCTGGCTACAGCGCTCTCGCTGCTGGGGGTTGTCGCGTTGTCGACGGCTGCCCAGGCTGCAACCGACGCCGCAGAACCTGCGGCATTTGCCATTGAATCGCCGAAGGCCGAAAAAGGCCTGATGATCGACGTCGTGCACGCCGGCAAGCGCCTGGTGGCGGTCGGTGATCGCGGGCATATCCTCTATTCCGATGATCAGGGCGCGACCTGGGTGCAGGCCAAGGTGCCGACCCGGCAGTTGCTCACGGCGGTGTTTTTCATCGACGAGCAGCATGGTTGGGCGGTGGGGCATGACGCCAAGATCCTCGCCAGCAGCGATGCCGGGGCTACCTGGACCGAGCAGTTCAAGGACCTCAGCCGTGAAGCGCCTCTGCTGGACGTGCTGTTCAACGACCCCAACCACGGCTTTGCGGTGGGCGCCTACGGTGCGCTGATCGAGACCACCGACGCGGGCAAGACCTGGGAGGATGTCAGCGACCGCCTGGACAACGAAGACCAGTACCACCTCAACGCCATCGCCCAGGTCAAGGACGCCGGCCTGTTTATCGTTGGCGAGCAGGGCAGCATGTTCCGCTCCAGCGACGCGGGCCAGACCTGGGAAAAACTCGAAGGCCCCTATGAGGGCTCGCTGTTTGGCGTGATCGGCACCGCCCAGCCCAAGACCCTGTTGGCCTATGGCTTGCGTGGCAACCTGTTCCGCTCCACCGATTTTGGCGACACCTGGATGCCGGTAGAGCTCAAGGCCGCCCGTGGCGCCCTGGAGTTTGGCCTGTCGGGTGCGACCCTGCTCGACGACGGCACCCTGGTGGTGGTTGGCAACGGCGGCAGCGTGGTGGTCAGCCACGACGATGGCCTGACGTTCAGCGTATTCAACCGCCCGGACCGCATTTCACTCTCGGCGGTGACGGCGGCGGGCAATGGCGACTTGATTCTGGTGGGGCAGGGTGGCGTGCGCGTCGCCGAGCCAACCGGCGCCGAACGCAAAAAACAATAAGAAGGCGGGGATAGAATGAGCAGTCATCACAACGATAAAGCGACCTTTCTTGAGCGCCTGATCTTCAATAACCGCCCGGCAGTGATCGTGATCTGCCTGCTGGTGAGCATCTTCCTGTTCTGGCAGGCGACGTTGATTCGCCCGTCCACCAGCTTCGAAAAAATGATCCCCCTGCAACACCCCTTCATCGAAAAGATGATGGAGCACCGCAACGACCTGGCGAACCTGGGCAACACCGTGCGTATCTCGGTGGAGGCCAAGGACGGTGACATCTTCTCCAAGGAGTACATGGAGACCCTGCGCCAGATCAACGACGAAGTGTTCTACATTTCCGGCGTCGACCGCTCCGGCCTCAAGTCCCTGTGGAGCCCCAGCGTGCGCTGGACCGAAGTGACCGAGGAGGGCTTCGCCGGCGGCGAAGTGATCCCGCAGAGCTACAACGGCTCGCCGGAAAGCCTCGACCAGTTGCGCAACAACGTGCTCAAGTCCGGGCAGGTGGGGCGCCTGGTGGCCAACGACTTCAAGTCGAGCATCGTCGATATCCCGCTGCTGGAGTCCTACCCGGACCCGCAGGACCAGGGCAAATTGCTGGCCCTGGACTACCAGAAGTTCTCCCACGAACTGGAAGACAAGATCCGCACCAAGTTCCAGGAGCAGAACCCCAACGTCCAGATCCATATCGTCGGGTTCGCCAAGAAAGTGGGCGACCTGATCGACGGCCTGATCATGGTGGTGCTGTTCTTCGGCGTTGCGTTCGTGATCACCCTGGTGCTGCTGCTGTGGTTCACCAACTGCGTGCGCAGCACCATCGCGGTGTTGAGTACCACGCTGGTAGCGGTGGTCTGGCAACTGGGCCTGATGCACTTTTTCGGGTTCGGCCTGGATCCGTACTCGATGCTGGTGCCGTTCCTGATCTTTGCCATCGGCATCTCCCACGGTGTGCAGAAAATCAACGGCATCGCCCTGCAATCCAGTGAGGCCGACAACGCCCTGACGGCGGCCCGCCGTACGTTCCGGCAACTGTTCCTGCCAGGGATGATCGCGATTCTTGCGGACGCGGTGGGCTTTATCACCCTGCTGATCATCGATATCGGCGTGATCCGCGAACTGGCCATCGGCGCCTCCATCGGCGTGGCGGTGATCGTGTTCACCAACCTGATCCTGCTGCCGGTCGCGATCTCCTATGTGGGTATCAGCAAACGTGCGATTGCCAAGAGCAAAAAGGACGCCAACCGCGATCATCCGTTCTGGCGCCTGCTGTCGAACTTTGCCAGCCCGAAAGTCGCGCCCATCTCCATTGCGCTGGCCGTGGTCGCCTTCGGTGGCGGCCTGTGGTACAGCCAGAACCTGAAGATCGGCGACCTCGACCAGGGTGCCCCGGAGCTGCGCCCGGACTCGCGCTACAACAAAGACAACAACTTCATCATCAACAACTACTCCACCAGCTCCGATGTGCTGGTGGTGATGGTCAAGACCCGCGCCGAAGGCTGCTCGCGCTACGAAGCCATGGCGCCCATCGACCAGTTGATGTGGAAAATGCAGAACACCGAGGGCGTGCAGTCGGCGATCTCCCTGGTGACCGTGTCCAAGCAGATGATCAAGGGCATGAACGAGGGCAACCTGAAATGGGAAACCCTGTCCCGTAACCCGGATGTGTTGAACAACTCCATCGCCCGTGCCGATGGCCTGTACAACAACAATTGCTCCCTGGCGCCGGTGCTGGTGTTCCTCAACGACCACAAGGCCGAGACCCTCGACCGCGCGGTGCATGCGGTGCAGGACTTCGCCAAGGAAAACAACAAGGAAGGCCTGGAGTTCATCCTCGCCGCGGGCAACGCCGGGATCGAAGCGGCTACCAACGAGGTGATCAAGGAAGCCGAGCTGACCATCCTGATCCTGGTCTACCTGTGCGTGGCGACCATGTGCATGATCACCTTCCGTTCCTGGGCCGCGACCCTGTGCATCGTATTGCCGCTGGTGCTGACCTCGGTGCTGGGCAACGCGCTGATGGCGTTCATGGGCATCGGCGTCAAGGTCGCGACCTTGCCGGTGGTGGCACTGGGCGTGGGGATTGGCGTGGACTACGGCATCTATATCTACAGCCGCCTGGAAAGCTTCCTGCGCGCCGGTTTGCCGTTGCAGGAAGCCTATTACCAGACCCTCAAATCCACCGGTAAAGCCGTACTGTTCACCGGCCTGTGCCTGGCGATCGGCGTGTGCACCTGGATCTTCTCGGCCATCAAGTTCCAGGCCGACATGGGCCTGATGCTGACCTTCATGCTGCTGTGGAACATGTTCGGTGCACTGTGGCTGCTGCCGGCCCTGGCGCGGTTCCTGATCAAGCCGGAGAAACTGGCGGGGCAGAAGGGCAATTCGCTGTTTGCCCACTGAGCCTTACCGCAGGCAAGGCCCTTGTCCCCAGGGGCCTGTTGTCACCCGCGAGCGTGTGTGCCCTGTCAGGTGGCCAATGGCAGGAACCACCGCTCGGCCAACGCCTTGCCAATCAAACCACGGTGTACATCCACGACCGCCTGGGGGCTTTGTGCCCTGGCCAGTTGCGAGTAGTAGCCGACCCGGCGTTGCTCGCGTGTCTTGAGGTGGGCGGCGGTGTAGTGTTCCTTGGGCGTATCGGCTGCCGGGTAGTGGAAGTGGGCGTACCACAACGGGTAACCGAGCGGGTCGTTGACGGCATACTCCTGGACGAAGTCCCGGCGCTCGCCGCTTAACTGGATACGCTCGCCCAGCAACGCCATATTGGCGTGTTTCTGCTCGATCAGGTATTCCAGGTTGCCGTGGGTTGGCGGCAGTTCCAGGCACAGTTGGATGCGTAGCGCCTGGCCACGCTCACTCAGGCGGGCCGCGGCCTGGCGCATGTCGTTTTCCAGGGTCTGGTCAGCCGGTGTGCGGGCTTCGACGGGCTGGGCCTGGATCGCCTGGTGCAGCTCGGTGGCCAGCTTGTCATAGCGCGTCGACTCATACTGCAGCACCTCCTGGACCTCTTCCGGGTGCCGGGAAATCTTCTTGTATTGCTCGCCACGCTTGAGGTGCTCTTCAAGCATGGCCAGCAGTTTGCGGGCCTCACCCTTGACCAGGTTCAGCGCGCGCGGTGCCGCCGGAGAGCGCGGGGGCGATGCTTCTTTGTATGCGATCCATTGCTCGCCCCGCTGTGAATACAGGCCCAGCAGCTCGTCATTGACCTGGGAGCGAACTTCGACGGTTTCCACGCTGCCCACGGGTTTGACCTCACCGATAAACGTGCCTTTTTTCGGGGTGCGGATGACTTTTTTCAGCGGCTTGCCGGCCACCGCCGGGTTGCGCCGGCTCGGGCGCCTGGGTGGCTGGGCGACGGGTTTGATTTCGCTGGCCAGTTGCTGGGCCGCGTCCTGGTACAGCCCCTCCACCAGCTTGAGCAATTTGGCAAAATGCTCGCTGTCCAGCTCATCGGCTTTGACGATGCCGACCCCCTGCAACGAATCCAGGCCCCGGCCATAGTGCTCCACCAGGCTTTCCAGCACGCTGACGCGGTCCTCGGCCGTCAGTTCCAGATCGTTCAGCTCACTGTGGGTACGCAAGTGTTCCTGCAGGGGTTCAAGGATGTCGATCAGTACATTGACCAGTGGATGATCCGGGTGGTTGTGGGTCATCAGTGCGTAGTTGCGTATCAGCAAGTCCTTGACGGCCAGGGCGCTGATTTCCTGGGGACGCTCCCAGGTCAGGCGGCGGTAGTGTTCGCTGCCGGCGTTGCCCAGGTTGAACAGTTGGTCCAGGTAACGATCACGCTGCTCCAGCCAGTGGATCGAACGCTCATTGATGACAATCATTTCCCGGATGAACCGCCGGTAAGCTGCAAAGTTACCGAACACAGCCTCGGCCAGGCGTTCTCCTCGGAACGTGAAGTGTCTGTTGTTGCGGTACAGCGCGTCGCGATCTTTCTTGGCCACCACCACATGCTTGCGCGTGTTGTTGACGATATTTTCCAGCAAGCTCGCCACCGACTCGGGTGGCAAGGCAATCCCCAGCTCGCTGCGTTCTTTGAGGCTGTCCAACTGCTGCTGGTATTCCAATGTCTGTTCCTGCAGGGCCGTATCGAAGCGTTGGCGACTGTCAGCCTGTTGCGCTTCGCCAAAGCGTGGGTCTTCGGCGGTGCTGGTCATCACTCCCAGGATAATCTCGATCCGTTTTTGCCGGGCCACCTGCCCCTGGATGAACTGTTCGTAAGAACGCGTCAGTTGGCTGATCCGCTCAGCCCGTCGCTGACGTTCGGCGGCGATCCGCCTGGGGGGCATGCCACCTCGCAGGCGCAGGCGGGTATCTACCGACCACACGCCGTTGGCATCGCTGCGCAGGCAAGGGCCGCTGCGGGTGGTATCGCCAGGGGCGACGACCCTGATGTCGCCCTCCGGCCCCAGGGTCACTTGCAACCATTCGCCATTCGCCTCGGCGTGCCAAATGTTTTCAACCAGGTACAGCCCCTTGCGTGGCCCATTCAGCACGGGGCGCGGCAGGGGCGTCGGCCGGATGGCCTTGAAACTGCTCAGCCGCACGCGCTGGGCAGGCGTCAGGCGTTGACGGGTCTGCGCGAAACTGAAGTCCAACACATTGCGGCTGGTGTCCGGCAACATGCCCGGCAGGGTCACGGCTCCCTCGCGAATCGTCGGAGCCAGGGGCACCGGCCATTGTTCGGCAATACGCGGGGCGAGCGCCGAAGGCAGTGCACGCGCCTTGAGCCCGGCAGCCAGGGGCGGGTAAGACGCCGTCACCTCTGGAGCCGCCTCGAACAGCAGCAGGCCGAGATTGAGCAGCAGATCAACCGCTGCCAGCTCGCGCTGCTGCTGATCCTCGGCGGCCAGTGCCGCAATGTCCTGGCCCAGGCTGGCCATCAGGCCCAGCAGCCAGCCAGTGAGCATCGCCGGCCCGCGCAACAATGGCAGCAACAGATTGCCGAACAACAGGCTGCTACCCTCCAGCAGTACCTGCCAGCGGCTCTCGCTGTTGGACACCGACTCGCGGTCGGCCTGTTGCACCAGTGAGCGGGCATGGTCGCTGAACAGGTAGCTCATCAGGCGCCCGGTGGCCAGGCATTGTTGCAATTCCTCGTTGATGCCATCGCGGGACAGGGTCGCCGGCACCGGCTTGCTCAAGGGCGCAAATTCATCGCCCTGGCCGAAGCGCAGGTAGTGCGGCTCACGGAACCCGCCGTGGGCATAAATCGGCCGGGCGCTGTCACTTAGCCAGGTCAGCACACTGTCCTGTAGCTCGCCGGGCTGGGCGATGGCCTCGAACAGCGTCTGGCGGCTGGCGAATTCCTGAAGCGCTTGGGCATACAACGGGCGATACAGCAGATGAGGGCCGACATCGGCGTTCAACGCTTCGATCAGGTACATGTTGCAGACGCTGTCGGCAGGGGCGCCAGGGGCCCGTACCAACGCCAAATGGCGGATCACCACCTGGCGGTTGTCGACCTGCTGCTCGGCAACATTGCCCTGCATCAGCGCGGCCACCAGGCGTGCGCCCTGGCGGCTCACGCCGGCCTGTTGTTTGAGGCACAACTCCAGCGCCAGCAACGGCAATTGCGCGGCCTGCTGATCGGCAAACAACGTTTCACGCTGCTGCGCCTCGGGGCTGTCGCCCAACAGGTGCTGCTCCAGCAGGCGCGGGTAGTGCTGACCGATATCGACCTTTTCAATGAGGCCACCGGCGCCCATCAAATAGTCGGCGGTCAGCCAGGACGGCAGCGCCAGGCCATGGCGATTGCTCAAGGTCACGGTGCCGCTGGGGCGGCTGGCCAGGTTGTCGATGGCCATGTCCGTAAGGCTCATGCGCTCGTGGCGGATAATTCCGACGGTGCCAGGATAGCCCGAGGTGACAGTGAAGGTCAGTTGCAGGTCGTCGGGGTGCAGGGCGGCGACAGACGGTGGCGTAGGCAACAGGGAGTCGAAGGTCACCGCGTCGTGTTGCAGGGCTTGCAGCAGGGCCTTGACGGTGAAGGTGCGGATATCGTCCAGATCACTGAGAAAGTGGCGCCCGCCGCCGCGCTGTTTGGCGCTGGCCAGTGCCAGGGCATACCGCCGGTAAGTCGCGCGGTCGTCGACGCTGGCCTGTAGCAGCCAGCTCGGCAGGTGTTGGCGCAGGGTGTCCAGGGCCTGGAGTGGGGCGGCCGGTGAGTCGCGCAAAAACCGCCCGGGATCGGTGAGTTCAGCATACAGCGCCTGCCAGGCGCTGAAGGGCTGGGCCGTGGGCAGGCGCAGGTTGCCCAGGTCTGCCAGTTGGCGATTGAGGATCATCGCTGCCTGGTGCTCGAAGATATCGCCGTCGGGCTCGTAGCGCTGGATGAGGATATCGTCGACCTGATATTGACTACCCAGGCGCTGGCCGTAGGCCTGGACCAACGCATCCATGGAGGCAAACGCTTCAATGCCACCGCCGGGGCTGCACAGCAGCGCCGGCGTGTTGCCTTGCACGGTACGGATCAACACCAGTTCCGGGCTCAGCAGGTGGCTGCTCTGTCCCGCGCTTTTGAGGGTGACTTCCAGGCCATAGGCGAACACCACACCTTGGCCATGGCGGGCGATCCGCGCTTCACGGTCGGGGAGGGTGACCAGTTGGTCGACCGCCTCCTGCGCCTGTGCATCCAGGCTTGTGTGACGCAGGGCGCAAACGCGCAAGGTGTCCATCAGTACGTGCGCAAGCCAGCGCCAATGACCGGCGTCCCAATAGTCGGCCAAGGCATTTTGCAGGGCGATGGGCAGGGTCTGGGGCAGTTCGCCAATCAGGCTGGCGATGACCTGCATATCGAGGTTTTCCCGGCTCAAACCGGGCAGTTTCAGGCGTTTTGGCGGCTCGTCCGAGAGGTACCAGGGCACGTTGTCCACGTCGCTGAAGTCCAGCGCGATGCCACTGGCCAGCGCATCCTGAACCACTGCCATAAATGGCTGTAACAGCCAACTGCGGCGTTGCGGCCGGGCCAGGCGAGTGCGGCTCAGGTCTATCGTCAACGTGGGGTATTTGGCGCCGATGGCCGACGCGAGTTGTTGGCGGATTACCGTTTCCAGTGTCGGGCGATCAGCAAATTGAGCGCTCACGGCATGGGCGATAGAGGAGGGGGTGAGGGTTTGCATAAACATCCTTTTTTATTGGCAGTCGTTGCCCTTCATGGCCGGGTTCTAGGCGGGCACCAGGCTGAGGAACAGGCGTTGGTCAAGCGGCGCGGTGATCGGGTGGTACAGGTCTCGCACGATGGCCTGGCTGTCTGCACCGGCCTGGGCGATCAGGTCCCGCAGGGTCAAAAAGCGCTGTTCGGGGCGCTTGAGGTGCGCGGCGGTGTAGGCGCCTGGCACGCTGTCGGCCTGGGGGTAGTGAAAGTGGGCATACCACAGCACCGTAAGGCGGTTCTTCTCGCGCACGGCGAACTCCGACACGTAGTCCTTGGCCGCGGTGCGTTGCGGGCCGTGGACCAGGCCGATGTCGATCGCGGCGTGGGCGCGCAGGAATTCGATATTTTCCTGGCGCGGGCGTTGCGCCTTGTAGCCCTCGATGCAGTGTTGTGTGCCTTGTGCGCGCAGTTCGACGGCCCGCAGGCGCAGGCGCTCTACGGTCTGGAGCATGTCGGGCTTGTCCCCGTGGTGCTGGGCCAGCCCGGCCGCCACCGTTTCCAGGCGTTCGGCCTGGTGCACGAGCATGTCGCGCCAGTCCTGGGGGTTGAGTTCATCGCGGCGCGAAGGGTCGCTGAGTTTCTTTTTCTGGAACTCGATGGAGCGCTCGATAGCCGGCACTTCCTCCAGCAGCCGTTGCGCCTGGCTGCGCAAGGTCGCCAGCGCCGGCACCTGGGCGGGCTTGGCGGGTGGGGTGGGCCTGGCCTCGATGATCTCCACCCAGCCTTCCTGGGGCTGCTCCATGAAACGCCCACTGATCTGCTGGGTGATGGGATTGCGGGTCACGATGGTGGGGAAGGGTAGGTCGCGTTGGGCCGGTTCCAGATCGCCCACCAGGGCCCCCTTGTCCCGTGACTTGAACACGCGCTTGGTCCTTGACGGTGCCCGTACCGGCTTGAAGGCGCCCGGTTGGGGCGGGAGGAACTCATCTTCACGCAACAACGCAGCCAGATCAGCCACGGCGCTGTCACGCACGGTGTACAACCGCTCGATCAATAGCGGCATATACCGTGGGTGGGCCAGGGGCGAGTCGAGCTCCAGCAGGCTCTGATAAATCTGCAGGCGCCGGTTGTAGTGCTGGATCAGGTTGGTCAACACCTCCTTGCGCTCGGTGGAGGTGAACCCCTCGGTGGTCAGCAGGTCCAGGTGCGAGTCTTCCAGGGACGACAACGAGGATTGCAAGTGGTCATGGCGCTCCAGGAAGTACTGTTCCTGGGGCGTGGTGGCCGCAACCGTCTGGTCAATGCTCAAATCGGTCAGCACATCCAGGGATTCGAGGGTGGCGTTGAGGCGGTTGTAGAAGCGGCGCTTGGGATGACCATTGAGGTATTTGAGGCGTTGCGCAGGGCCGGTCTTCAAGCGCGCGGCCATCTCCTCCAGGGTGTTCTCGATGGCAAGCATTGCCTGGGCATGACGCTCGGAAACCGCAAAATTAGTCTCCAGCAGGTCTTTGACATAGTGCACCGCCGCCGTATCGTGCGCCGTGCCTTGCAGTTCGATCAGCGATTCGCCGTGCTCGGAGACAAAGCTTGCCAGATACAGGGAGGCCAGTTGGCTGACGCGTATCTCATCGGTGGCCAGCATCGACTGGTATTGCTCCACGCACTGGCCCTCATAGTCGAAGTGGCTGTCAACGGCCTTCATCTGCCCGTAGGCCTCGATCAGCAGGCGTCGTTGTTGCAGCAACTGGGCGGCGGCCTGGTCAAAGCGCTCCTGAAAGGCCTGGAACCCGGTCCTGGCCCAGGAGCGTTGGGCCACGCTGTTGCGGTGTTCGGCCACCCGCGCCGGGTCGTCAGGGGCACTGCGCAAGCGGTTGCGGGCCTCGCCCAGGGCATTGTGGGCGGTCTCGAACTTCAGTCGGGCAGCCTCCAGCACCCGGTCGATGGGTTGCAGGCGTTTGATCAGGGCGCTGACCTCGTCACTGATGCGATTGATCTCATCCGAGGCCTGGGTGCGTTGCTGAGCGATTTGCGCCAGCTTGGCCTTGAACCGGTTCTTCGGCCCACCACCGCGCAGTTTCAGGCCCAGATCCAGGACCCAGTGGCCTTGGGCATTGCGCGTGAGCGCGAACCCAGGATGTTGCGGTTTTTGCGGATGGATCAGGGACACTTCGCCCAGGTCCGGCACGATATTCACCCGAAACAGCAGGCCGGCCACCGAGGCGTGCCACTGTTGACCGATGCGGTACAACCCTTTGAAATCACCGATCTCCAGGGGCAACGGGGCCGGCACCGGCCAGGGTACATGCAGCTCGCGCAAGGCATCGAGCAGGCGGCGGCGGCTGCTGTCGCGCGCGTTGGAGTGGACAAAATCCACCAGGGTCTGGTCGCCGGCCGGTGGTTCGGCGGGCAGGCCCACCGGGCCCAGCTCGATCGGGATGGCCGGCTGGGTCGCGCCCGCCGGGCGGCGTAGCGCTGCGAGGGTCAGCGGCAAGGGCGGCTCGCTGTCGTGCGCCAGCCATTCAGGGGGGCGGGAGGCTACATGCAACAGAATCAGGCCGATATTGAGCAGCACATCGACCCAGGCCAGCTCCCTCGCGGCGTCATCCTCGCCTTGCAGGGCCGCGATATCGTGCCGCAGGCTGACCGCCAGTTGCACCATCCAGCCTGCAACCATCGCCGGCCCGCGCAGCAGCGGCAACAGCAAGGCGTTGAACAGCAGCCAGCCACCTTCGAGCAGCACTGCCCAGCGACTTTCGGTATTGGATACCGCGTCCCGGTCGGCCAGGTCCACCAGTGCCCGGGCATTGCTGCCGTACAGGTACTGGGTCAGGTTGCCGGTGGCCAGGGACTGGGCCAGGGACCCGGGAATTTGCCCACCGTTGGTGTCCTGCGCCAACTGTGCCGGGGGCGGCGCGGGCCACTGCACGGTGTCGTCGCCCTGGCCGAAACGCAGGATATGCGGGCTATGGAAACCGCCGTGGCTGTAGATCGGCCGGGCCTGGTCCGACATCCAGGCCAGCACGCTGTCTTGCAAGGCCCCGGGCGCGGCGATGGCATCGAACAGGGCCGCGCGCTGGCTGAATTGCTGCAACGCGTCCTGGTACAGCGGGCGGTAGAGAATCGCCGGCCCGGCGTCGATATCCCGGGGCTCGATGATAAATATATTGCTGACGATATCCGGCAGCGCCCCGGGTTTGCGGGCGAAGGCCAGCGGGCGGATCACGATGTCCTGGGCATCCACCTCCCGCTGCGGCGCGCTGCGGTGCAGCACGGCTTTGACGTAGCGATAACCGAGGAAGGTGAACCCCTGTTGCCCGCGTATTGCCAGTTCCAGGGCCTGGCGTGGCAGTTGCACGGCCAGTTCGTCGCCGAACAGCACCTCGCGCCGGCGTATCCCGGGGCTGTCCCCCAGCAGCAGCTCGCGGATTTTCTGCGGATAGTGTTGGCCAACGTCCACCTGGCGGATCAGCCCGGGGGTGCTATGGAACAGGCCTTTTTCCCCGAGTATGTAGTCCTCGGTCAGCCAGTCCGGGACGGCCGCCCCCGATGTGTCCCGAAGGGTTAGCCGGCCCTGTGGCGCCGCAGCCAGGTTGTTGATGGCCAGTGCTGTCAGGCTCATGCGCACCGGGGCCAGGTAGCCGCTGTGGATGTCACCGACCGGGACATGGAAGGTCAGTTCCAGGTTGTCCGGTTCCACGCTGGACTCGGGGTGGTCACGGCGCATCTGCTCGCGCAGGGTGCGGGTGGTAAAGGCCTGCAGGTTCTCGACGCCGTCCAGAAAGGACGCACCTTCGGTTTTGCGTTGCAGGCGCGCCTGTTCCAGCAGCTCTTGGCGATAGGCAAAGCGCTGTTCGGCGCTGGCCGCCTGCAGCCAGGACGGCAACGCTGCCTGGAGAGCGGGTTGGTGCGTCGGGTCTGGCGCGGGGGCGGCGCGCAAGGCGAGTGCCGGGTCGGTGGCCTCGGTGAACTGCTGCTCCAGGGCGCGTACGCCCTCGGCGGCCGGCAGTTGGATGGCTTGGAGGTCGTCCAATTGCTGGTTGAGCAGCAGGGCGGCCTGGGTATCGAAGAGATTGCCATCGGGTTCGTAGCGCTTGACCACGACTTTGTCGACCTGCAAGCGGCTGGCCAGGCGTTGGCCCCAGGCCTGGGTGAAAGCCTCCAATGAAGCATACGGCTCCACATTGCCCGAGGCCTGGCACAGCAGGATCCGAGGGCCTTGTACCAACAGCAGGTCGGTGCTCAACAGGCGGGCATCGCTGCCGGGGCTGACGACGCAAGCCTCCAGGCAGTAGGCGTACACGATGCCCGCAGGCCCGGCCAGGCGCTCGCGCCGGTCAGGTTGGCGGGTCAGGTCAAACAGCATGTCCCGGGTTGGACCTGCCGGCAGCAGGCTTGCGGTGCTTTTCAGGTTATCGGCCAACAGGTCGCCGAGCCATTGCCAGCGGCTGGCGCGGGTGTCTGCGCTGAGGTTCCAGTAGTTCGTCAGGGCCTGCTGGAAAGCGATCGGCAGGGTAAAGGGCAGGTCCACGATCAACCGTTCAATGACCGTCATGTCCGGTTCGCGCGGGCCATTGGCTTCATAGGTCAGGCGTGAGGGTGGCTGCTGGGAGAGAAAGCAGCGGCGTTCGTCGATGACCTGGGTCAGGTTCAGGGGCGTGCCATTGCCCAGGTGGTCGAGGACCACATCGCTCAAGCGCCTGAGGTCCCAGCCGCGTTTTTGGTTGGGGGTCGCCAGCTTGACGGTGGACAGGTCCAGGGCCAGCGCCGGGAACTGTTCCAGCAGGCGTTCCTGCAGGTGGTGTTCGACCACCTGACGCAAGGTCGGGCGATCGGCGAATTGGCGGGCGACGGCCAGGGCCGGGGTGTTGCTGCGGTGAGTGAACAGCAATGGGCCAGGGGGTGGGGCGGGTAAAGTGTCGGGCATAAGAGGTTCCGTTCTGCGCGATGGGGTTCTCCCGCAGAATGGCAAGCCGCTGGGGCCGCAGTGTGGTAGCCGGTTATCGCGACACGACGGCGACCACGGTTTGGCCTATCATCAACGTTTTTCCACTGATGAATGATCCTGATGACTGCTGCTACCCTGGCCACTGAACTTGCAACCAGCGACATGCTCGTAATCGATGGGCTGCATGCCTTTGATTTCACCTTCGATGATCGGCAGTTACTGATCAAGAGCATGGACGGTCGGGCCGAGAAACGCTGGACGTTCAGCATCGCCCAGGTGCAGGCCGCGACGTTCGATGAAACCTTGCAAAGCTGGACCCTCAGCGGTGACTCGGGCGAGCACCGCCTGGTGTGCCTGAGCGCCATCACTGGCAGCAACGAAGACGAGGACGACGAACATGCTGATGCGTAAATTCTGGCCCCTGCTGATGGCCGGCAGTGTCGGCGCGATGTCGGCCCAGGCCGCGCCGCTCGAGACCTTTGCACTGCTGGTGGGCAGCTACACGGCAGGTACCAGCGAAGGTATCTACCGCCTGCAGTTCGACAGCCGTACCGGCCAGTTCAGCGGCGCGCCGGTGCTGGCGGCCAAGGCGCAGAACCCGTCCTGGCTGACCCTGTCCCAGGACCAGCAACACCTGTTCGTGGTCAATGAAAACGGCCCCGGCCAACAAGACCCGGTGGGGCGCGTGAGCAGCTACCGCATTGACCCGGCCAACCAGCAACTGACCCTGGTCAACCAGGTGCAGAGCCTGGGCAACGAACCCACCCATTCCAGCCTGGCCGCCGATGGGCGCTACCTGTTTGTCGCCAACTATTCGGTGTTGGAAGATCCGGGCGGCAGCCTGGCCGTCCTGCCGGTGGATGCCGCAGGCAAGCTGTCGCCGCCGGTGCAACTGAGCGCGCACCCGGCCAGCCGGGTCAACCCTGAGCGCCAGGCGTCCAACCACGTGCATTCAGTGGTGTCGTCACCCGATGGCAAGTACGTGTTTGTGCAGGACCTGGGGGCGGACAAGGTCTTTGCCTACCGCTACGACCCCAAGGCCAACCACGAACAGCCGCTGACCCCGGCTGATCCGGCTTTCGTGCAGTTACCGCCGGGCAGTGGCCCGCGCCACCTGTTGTTCAGCGCCGATGGCAAGCATGCCTGGCTGACCACCGAGATGAGCGCGCAGGTTGCGGTGTACGACTACCAGGACGGCATGCTGACCCAGCGCCAATTGGTGGACTTTGCCGCTGGGCAGCCGCTGTCGGACAAGGCTGGCGCTGCGCTGCACGCTTCCAGCGATGGCAGGTTCCTCTACGTCAGCAACCGTGGCACCGCCAACCAGATCGTGGTGTTTGCCATTGATCCTGCCACCGCGCAGCTCACAGAGATCCAGCGCCGCACGGTGGAAGGCGACCATCCCCGTGAGTTCAGCCTCGACCCGAGCGGCAAGTTCTTGCTGATTGCCAACCAGAAGAGCAACCAGATTGTGGTGATCGCGCGTGACACCCAGACCGGTCAACTGGGCAAAACCGTACAAAAACTGCCGATTGATGCCCCCAGCGACCTCAAGTTCCTGGTGCGTCAATAAGCCACAGGCCCCGCCGTGCGGGGCCTGACTCCTTGTATCAATCCCAGTGATAACGGCTACTGTTTCAAAGCATTTCAGCCAGCCGGAACCCAGGCGTAAGTTTGCTCCAAGGCCTTCACAAGCCATCCAGCCAACTGAACACAAGGGTTACCGCCATGAACTTCAATCTATTCTCGATCATCGCCGCCTCCGCTGTTTCCGCCACCGTGGCCTTGCCAGCCAGCGCCAGCGTGGAGATCAGCAGCAAAAAATCCAGCACCAGCGCCTACACCCAGAAATACCTGCAACAGAGCGCCAACTTCTATGCCGCCCTGGATCACAAGACCCAAGGCTGACACGCCAAGGCTGCACCGTGGCTACGGGTTTTTGGCCATGGATTGGACAAACAGCGGCGACGCCAAAAACCGCTCCAGCCACTGCTGCAAGTGCACATAAGGCGTCGTTGCAAACCACTCCCGGTCCACATGGGCAAACTGGCGCACAAACGGCGCCAGTGCCACATCCGCCAGGCTCAGGTGATCGGCCAGCAGGTAGTCGCGCTGCGTCAGCAATCCTTCAAGCTTGCGCAAAAACACCTCGCCCTCGCCCCGATAGTGTTCCATCGGCTGCTCCGGGTAGCGCTCGGCGTATTTGTAGCGATTCAAATGCTCCTTGAAGGCCTGGTCATTCTCTGCAATCAACGCTGCCATCAGCCCCTGCGCCGCCGGATCCTCCTTGAGCAGCCAATCTTCGGGATCATGCTGCGCCAATGCCCAGCCCATGATCGCCAGGCTCTCGTCGAGCACCTGGCCGCCCACACTCAACACCGGCACCGTGCCCTTGGGCGAAAGCGCTAACATCTGCGCCGGCTTGGCCTTGAGGCTGACTTCGACCACCTGCACCGCCACCGCGCAATAGCGCAAGGCCATCCGCGCGCGCATGGCGTAGGGGCAGCGGCGAAACGAATACAACACCCCTTCGCTCATTTCACCTCCAGGGTGCTCAACCCATTGCCCTGGCGCTTGACCTGGATCTGCACCGGAATTCGTTCGTGCATTTCCTGTACGTGGGAAATCACCGCCACCTTGCGCCCCTGGGCCTGCAAGCCGTCGAGGGCGTCCATGGCCAATTGCAGGGATTCGGGGTCCAGGCTGCCGAAGCCTTCATCGATAAACAACGACTCGATCTTCAGCGTGCTGGAGGCCATCGACGCCAGCCCCAGGGCCAGTGCCAGGGAGACGAGGAACGTCTCGCCGCCGGACAGCGAATGCACCGAGCGCAGTTCATCGCCCATTTCCGTGTCCAGTACCAGCAGGCCCAGCATGCTGCCGCCGCGCTTGAGGCGGTAGCGGCGCACCAGTTGGCGCAGTTGCACGTTGGCGTGGTGTACCAGCAGGTCGAGGTTGTAGGCCTGGGCGAACTTGCGGAACTTGTCGCCGGTGGCCGAGCCGATCAGTGCATCGAGCCGCGCCCAGCGCTGCCACTCCTCATACGCCTTGGCGGTGGTGAGCGCCAGGCTCTGGTTGGCGTCCTGGCGCCGCTGGTCTTCGGCTTGTTGCGCGCGCAGTTCGGCGCAGTGTTTTTCGCCGCCAAGCAGTTGCTGGTTCAGCTCGGCCAGGGCGCTGTCCAGCTGTTCGGCGTCAAGGTTGCCGTTGTGCAGGGCCTGGTGGTCCTTGAGGCGTTGCTCGCGTTCTTGCAGCAGGACCTTGGCCTGTTCGATGGCTTTTTCGCTGTGCTGTACCTGCTGGCGCAGTTCGCTGATCCCAGCCTCGTCGAAGGCCAGCAGATGTGCCAGGCCTGCGTCGTCGAGCTGCGGATGCTGGGCGCGCCACTCGCTGATACGGCTGTGCAACGCCTGGAGTTCGCTGTCCAGGGCTTGCTGGCGCTCCTGGCGGGCCTTGAGGTCGGCGGCCAGTTGGATCAGTTCGCTGCGGGTGTCCTGCAACTGTTGATTGGCCTGGGTCTCGCTGTGACGGGCCTGTTCCACGGCCTGTTCGAGCTGCTGCTGCCAGTGCTCGGCGCTGGCATGTGTGCCCAGCAGGGCGCTGAGTTTTTCCTGGGTGGCCTGCTGTTGCTGGGTCAACTCGGCCAACTGCTGGTGCTGCACGGCCAATTGTTGCTGGCGATGCTGCTGGCGGTCCTGTTCTTTTTCGATGGCTTGCTGGCGCTGTTGCTGCTCGGCCAGTTCATCCTTCTGGTAGCCAAGCTGCTCCAGGCGCTGGCTGATCTGCTGGTCCAGCAGCATGAACGTCGCCGCCGGCTGCGTGCGCAGGCCTTCGAGGGTCTCGGCCGGGAGCAGGCTGGCGAAAGCATTGAGCTCTTCGTCCAGGCGCTCGCGGTCGCTGGCCAGTTCCCGTTGCTGGTCGATCAACTGCTGGCGGGCTTGCTGGCTGGCATCCTGGGCGGCTTGCAGCTGTTGCTGCAGGCGCCCGGCATTTTGTTGCAGGTTGAGCAGGGCGCCCTGGCGCTGTTCGTCCTGGGTGATGCTCTGGCTGAGCTGGCCCAACTGCTGCGCCAGCCAGGCGCTGCGTTTGCCGCTGTCCTGGTTGAACAGCGCGGCGCTCAGCGGGTGGGCCTCGAGGCTCGGCGCCAGGCCCTGGAGCTGGGTCGCCAACTGCTCTTGCTGTTGCAGGAATTCTTTTTGCTGGGCGATCAAGCCGCCGACTGCAGCGCGCAGTTCGGTGAGCGTTTCCTTGAGGGTGTCGACCGCTTTCTGCGCATTGGCTTCTTCGCTTTCATCATGGCGCGTGAGGCTGTGCAACAGGGCTTCGGGCTGGTGATACGGATGCTCGACGCTGCCGCACACCGGGCAGGGTTGCTCATCCTGCAATTGCCCACGCAGCTCCTCGACACTGGCGCTGCGTGCCAGCCGCTGGCGTTCCAGTAACTGCTTGGTCACGCTCAGGGTCTGCTCGGCCACTGTCAGCTCGGCCTTGGCTTGCAGGCCGGTCTGGTTCAGTTGCTCGCGCTGTTGCTGGGCGCTGGCCTGTCTTTGGGCCAGCTCCTGTTGCTGTTGGTCCAATTGCTGCTGGCTGTCCCACAGCCGCGTCAGGTCCTCGAAGGCCCGTTGCTGCTTGCGATTGTCCTTGAGCAGGCTATCGAGCAACTGGATCTGCTCGGCCACCGCATGGGGCTCGGCCCCGGCTTCCTGATACAGCAACTCCAGGGCCGTGCGTTGCTGGGTCCATTGCTCGCTGGCGCGGTTGGCGCGTTCTTCCAGTTGCGGCAGTTCGGCCTGGCCCTTGTTCAGGCGATTGCCGATCAGCATCAGTTGTTGCAGACGGTCGCGGTAGGCGTTCCAGGCGTCACTCAAGGGCGCGAGGGTGGCGCTGCGTTCCAGTTGCGCCGCCAGTTGTTGCAGGCGGCTGGCAACCTGTTGCTGCTGGGTATGCAACGTATCGAGCGCGGCCTGGCCTTCGGTGCAGGCGGCTTGCCCCAGTTGTTGCTGTTCACTGCTTTGGGCCAGCTCGCGGGTCAGGCGGGCGAGGCTGCTTTGTTCCTCGAACGCCAGGCGCAGCAACGGCACGGCTTCGGTCTGCTGTTGCAAGGCGGCGGCCAAGGCGCTGTGTGCGCTGGCTTGCTGCTGTTGCAGTTGCTCCTGGCGTGCGTGCAGGGCGGTTTGTTGCTCAAGGTGCTGGCGGATCTGCGCGGCCAGGGGCTCCAATTGGCCGTTCAGTTCGTTATGCCGCGCAAAATGATGACGCTGCGGCGCCAGTTGCTCCAGGCGGCTCAAGTCCAGGCGTTGCGGGCCCTGGGTGTGCCATGCCTGCTCGGCCTGTTGCAATTGCTCGGCCGCACTGTGTTGGCGCTCCTGCCACTCGCGCAGCTCCTTGAGCCAGGTGTGTTGCAGTTCCAGTTGCTTGAGCTGGGCCTGCTGGGTCTTGAGTTGCTGCTGGGCCGCGCTCAATTGTTGATCCAGCTCGGCGCGGGCCTCGGCCGGCAACGGCGTGACGCCAGTGGCCTGGTCTTGCAGCAGCTTGTGGGCTTCCTTGGCCTCCCGCGCCTTGATGAACGCGCGCTGGCCCAACTGGGTGTAGAGCGCGGTGTCGGTGAGCTTTTCCAGCAGCTCGCTGCGCTCGTTATCGTTGGCCTTGAGAAAGGCGCTGAACTCACTTTGCGCCAGCAGCACCGCACGGGTGAACTGTTCAAAGTTCAAGCCCAGGGCCAGCTCCAGTTGCGTCTTGTATTCGGTCTTCTGGCTGGCCAGCAGTTGCTCGCTGTCCAGGTCGACCAGGCTTTGCCGGCTGTTCTGCAGCTTGCCGCTGGCCTTGTCGCGGGCGCGATTGGCCTCCCAGCGCGCGCGGTAGCGCCGGCCGCTGACGCCGACAAAGTCCACTTCGGCATACCCGCCGCCGGTACCGCGGCGGATCAGGGTGCGCGGGTCGCCGATGGAGATATCGGTATCGGCATCGGGCATTTTTGCCTGGCCGGTGTCGCCCAGGCGTGGCACGGCGCCAAACAGCGCCAGGCACAAGGCATCGAGCAAGGTACTTTTGCCGGCGCCGGTGGGCCCGGTGATCGCAAACAACCCGGCGCTGGCCAGGGGCTCGGCGGTAAAGTCGATTTCGAACGGCCCGGCCAGCGACGCGAGGTTTTTCAGGCGGATGGCGAGGATCTTCATGGCTGTTGCTCCTCGTGTTGTACGTCCTGGAGCAGCACGGCGAAATCCTTGAGGGTCTGTTCGTCCACGTCACTGCCATAGCTTTCCTGCCAGGCGCGGCTGAACAATTCCTGGGGCGTGAGCTGGTCGAGTTCGATCAACGGCTCATCGCCTTGGTCCTGACGCGCGCCGCTGCCGGCGTACTCGGCGGCGATGCGCACCAGGCGCACGGCCTTGCCCAGCAGGGCGTTTTCCACTTGCTGGCGCAGGTCGGGCTGGGGTTCGTCGAGGCGCACGCGCACCTCCAGCCAGGGCTGGCGCTGGGTGTCGGCCAGCAGATCGACGTCGGGCAACTGCGCCAGTTGCTTGAGGATCTCGGCCAGGGGCGCGGCGTCCAGGCGTTGCAGATGCACGGCGCGGGGGATCAGGCGCGGTTCGACGCTGACCAGGGTTGCACCGTCCAGTTGCACGTCGAGGATCTGGTGTTGATAGCCGATTTCGGAAAACGACAGCGGGATCGGCGAGCCGCAATAACGGATGCGTTCCTCGCCATTGACCCGCTGGGGCTTGTGCAAGTGGCCGAGGGCGACATAGCTGACACTGGCATCGAACAGACTGGCCGGCAGCGCTTCGGCATTGCCGATGATCAGGCTGCGCTCGGAGTCTTCCGACACCGAGCCACCGGCCATATGTGCGTGGCTGATGGCAACCAGCGCCTGGCCCGGCTGGCGCTTGGCGTTGGCTGCGGCGATCAGGCGCTCATGCACCTGGCCGATGCCCTTGAGGTAATCGTCGCCCAACAGCGCACCGGTGACTTCGGCCGGGCGCAGGAACGGCAGCGCCAGGCACCAGCCGGCCACGGCGCCGGTTTTGTCCGGCAGGGCAATCAGCAAGCGCTCCACATCCAGTTGCCCGTCATCCAGCCACAGCACCCGGCCCAGGGCATGGGTACGCAAACGCCGCATCAATGGCGCCGGCAGCTCAATGCGCGAGCCGGAGTCGTGGTTGCCGGCGATCATCACAACGGTCAGGTCGGGGTTCTGTTCATGGGCGTTGATGATGAAGTCATACAGACGCTCCTGGGCCTTGAGGGGCGGGTTGACCGTATCGAAGATATCGCCAGCGATCAGCAGCACATCGGGGCCGTGCAGCTTGATCTGGCCCAGCAGCCAGTCGAGGAAACAAGCGTGCTCGAAGTCGCGTTCCTGGCCGTGGAGGTTTTGGCCCAGGTGCCAGTCGGAGGTGTGAAACAGACGCAAGGCGAACTCCGTGGGGGAATAGGTAAAGGAGCGGAGTTTACCTGTAATGGTAACGAGGCGCCCAAGATCAAGAACCGAGCGCGAAGCTGCATCCTTTGTAGGAGCTGGCTTGCCGGCGATGGCGATGGGTCAGCCAAGACATTTATCGGCTGATACACCGCCATCTCTAACGCATGGCCTTCGCATCCACGCAGGCTGCGTGTGGAAGGTCAATGGGGTTTGAGGCAGTCGAGCGCACGGTCGGCCAGGATTTTCGCCTTGTCTATCAAATGCTCGGTGGCGCCTGCCATGTGCCGTTGATTGCCGGTCAGCCCTTGGGTGGTGCCGGCTGCGGTGGCGGCTGCGCAGCGCAGCAGGTCGCTGATTTGGGCAAGGGCGTCTTCAAAACTGAGGTCTTGATGCACGGTGAAGGAAGGGGGCGAGGCGGGTTGTAGGTAGTGGCTCAGGGCGCGGTCAAATATTTCGCGGTCGGGGGTGAAGCGGGGTGGGTCGGGGACGATTTTGTTCATGCATAAGCTCCTACTGAAAAGGGAGCCATCCCGATGTCGGTCTCACTCGACAAAAAGGTGGCAGCTATGTGCAGGGTGAGAATACCGGACAGTAGGACTCCGGCCAGACCGAAGTCTGCCCGCACACAGCCGCCATAGAACATGGTAATGACGGTAGTGGCGCTTGGCGCCTACTGGTTGGCAGGTTCTCACACCCGATCGCTGATGCTCAGCGAAGGAGCGAAGGCTAGCCAGTGGACTGTGCAGGCGCAAGGCCGAAGGATTGTCTAGGAAACGTCCTGCAAATTAAAGGGATATGGATTGCTGGCCTTTAACAATCTGTGACGAGCCCTCCAACGCCAGAGCGCGAAGCTGCATTCCCCTGTGGGAGCTGGCTTGCCTGCGATGGCGCTGGGTCAGCCAACACATTTATCGACTAATACACCGCCATCGCAGGCGAGCCAGCTCCTACAGCTGAGTTCACCGTCGGTACAGCGTGGGCGGTTACTTGGGATACAGCGGCGGCAAGCTGGTGCTGTCGGTCACCGGGGCCTGTTCGCGTTCGGCCATGGGAATGGCCTTGACTGCCCGCCACAACTCTTCGCCCTGCCAATACTGGCCGCTTTCGCTATAGAGCGCGCCGTTCAACCCATCCAGGGCATCGGACAGCGGCACAAACCGCGCCGCCATCTCTGCCAGGGTTTCCGGTTGCTGGCGTGCCCAGGCGTCCAGCGCCTGGCGCGTGGCCTGGGGGTCGTTGGCTTGGCTCGCACGCCGCAGGTCGTCGAGCAAGGTGCGGGGGCTGGGCCCGGTCTGGGCGGCGCGTTGGATCGCCGGGCGCGAGCGGGCGCGCCACCACAGGCCGAAGCCGAGCAGGGTGGTGCAGGCGAGGAACAGGCTGGTGAGCTGCCAGATCCACAGGCGGCCATCGTCCGGTGCGGTGATCACGGTGGGGGTGGCCGGGGTGTCGACCACCAGGCTCGGGTTGACCGCCACCTGCAGGGTGCGGGCCGGCAGGCTGGTGCGCTCAAGGTGGTCTTCGTGGGTGTTCCACCACACCACTTCCACGGCGGGCAATTCCAGGGCGCCTGCGCGGTTGGGTACCAGGGCTTCGCGGTCTTCACGGCTGCCGATCACCCCGCGCTCGCTGTTCTGGTTGCTCAGCACCGGCTGGTCGGGGTAGCGCCGCAGGCCGGCGATTTCGGTGCTGGGCAGCGCGGGCAACTGGGCGCTGGCCAGGCCTTCGGCCTTGAGGGTAAGGATGCGGGTCAGGGAGTCGCCGACCTGCACGTTTGCAGGTTCCGGGTTCCAGCTTTCGCCCAGGCTCAGGCTGCGCGCCGGCAGCCAGGGGGCGTCCGCTGGATAGAGCGCAGGCTTGGGCTTGACCGTCAGGGGGATCTCGGTGGAATTGACATGCAACAGCTTGCCGGGCCTGGGCGCCTGGGGCGCGGTGCCCTGGGCAGGGCGTGGTTCGACCATGGTGGCGCTGAACATTTGCGCGGGGATCAGCAGTTGCCCGCTGTGCTGCGGGTAGATCCCATAACGCATTTCGATCACGCCATGGCGCACGCCGTTGATGACTTTTTCATAGGTGCGGGAATCACCCACTGGCTCGACGCGCGCGTCAGACAACTGCAAGGGCGTAAGGACGCTGTCGTCATACAGCGCCACCGAATGGTAGATACGCACGGTCAGCAGGGCCTGGGCCTGCACATATACGCTGTCCTCATCGAGGCTGGCTTCGATGAATACTGGTTCGAGCTGGTTGTCGCTGTCCTGGCCGAGGGTTTCGTCCACTTGCAGGCTGATCGGCTGGGTCTTGAATTCGCCCAGTTGCAGCGCTGGGATCACCACAGTGCCGGTGGTCTTGGGCTGCAAGGTGATGATCCAGCGGGTGGTGGCGTGGTTGCTGCCGTCGAGGGTGGTGAGCTGGTTGATCTGGCGGGTGCCGCGTACGTCGAACAGCGGGTCGAGGGGCGACAGGTCCGGCTTGCCGAACTGGGTAACGTCATCGGACTCGATTGTCAGCTCCACCGTTTCCCCGGAATTGACGCGGCTGCGGTCGATACTGGCGGCCAGGTCGGCCGCCTGGGCGTGACCGGCCCACAGCGCTAGCGATAAGACAAATGGGGTGCAGCGGCTCATCGAGTCTTGTCCTGATGTTGTTGCTGTTCGTACCAGAATTTGCGTCGCAACAACTCTCCGGGGTTGTCCGGGATCTGTCGCAGCCATTGTTCCAGGGCCTGGCGGTGCTCCTCGTCGAGGTTGGCATCGGCCGGGCGCAAGGGGGGCGTGGTGGTCTGTTCGTCGCCCAGTTCGCTGCCGGGTACTTCGTTGTTGCCCGCGGTGGGCGGGGTGCCGGTTTGTGTCTCGCCGGTGCCCGCCTGGCCTGCGCCCTGGGGCGATTGCTCGCCGCCGTTGGTTTGCTGGCTGTTGTCGCCTGGTTGCGCAGTTTGGCCGGGTTGGGGGGATTCGTCATCCTCGTTTTTTTCGGGTGCTGGCGGCTCGGGCTCCGGTTCTTCAAGGAGCAGGCGTTCCACCAGGGCTTTGTTTTTCAGGGCCGGCTGCAGGTCGGGCTGGGCTTCCAGGGCCTGTTCATAGGCGTCTATCGCGGCTTCCAGCTCGCCGGCGCGGGCCAGGGCGTTGCCTCGATTGTAGTGGGAGTAGGCGTCACTGCCCTCGGCAAAGCGCCGGGCCGCCTCGGCGTAGTTGCCCGCTTCATACAGGGCCACACCTTGCCATTGTGGGTTCTCAAAGTGTTCGGCGGCTTCGGCCGGGCGTTTGTGCTTGAGCAGGTACTGGCCCTGTTGGTCGGGGCGCAGCCACAGGTCATCAAAGCTGAACGCATAGCTTGGTTGCGGCGCCGCCAGCAGTAGCAGCGGCAGGCAGAACAGCCAGCCACGGCGCCCGGCGCAGGCGGCGAGCAGCAGCAGGGGCAGCAAAAACCAGTAACCCTGGTCGGCCCAGGTGTCCAGTTGCAGGCGCTGGCCGTCGTCGCGCAGGTTTTGCGGGCCGTCCATCAGGCCCAGGCTGCGCAGGTCTTTGTCGTCCAGGCGGGCCTGGCGATAGCGGCCGCCCATTTCACTGGCGAAGGCCTTGAGCGTCGGGCTGTCCAGGCGCGGGATGAGGATCGCGCCTTGTTCGTCCTTGAGGAACTCGCCGCTTTCCTGAGTCACCGGCGTGCCTTCACGGCTGCCAATGCCCAGGATCGACAGGCTCGGTGCCTGCCCTTGCAGCAGCAGGCGAATGCCCTGGCGCTCCTGCTTGGACAGCGACGAGCCAATCAACAACAGGCGACCCTGGCCCAGGCCGCCGTGCTTGAGCAGGCCCAGGGCTTTTTCCACAGCGAGGTCAGCGCGATGGCCGGCCTCGGGCATGATCGACGGGCGCAGGGCTTCCAGCAGGTTGCGGCTGGTGGCCAGGTCGTCGGACAGCGGCACCAGTGTGTGGGCGCTACCGGCATACACGACGATGGCGGTCTGCGCGTCACTGCGCGCCTGCAGCAGGTCCACCAGCTTGCGCCGTGCCTGCTCCAGGCGGTTGGGCGGGCTGTCGGTGGCGAGCATCTCGGGGGTCAGTTCCAGCAACACCACCAGCGGGTCGGCGGGTTTCTGGCTGATCTGCTCGACCCGTTGCCAGCCTGGGCCGAGCAAGGCCAGCAGGGCCAGCAGCCAGGCCAGGCCCAGCAGCAGCCACGGCGATTTGCTCTCCCGGCCATTGCCGCCACTGAGCAGGGCCGCGTGGAAGGCCGGCGGCAGGATCATCTGCCAGCGCCCGGCGCGTTTTTGCCGATGCCACAGTTGCCACAGCAACCAACCGAGCACGGGCAGTAGCAACAACCACCAGGGACGGAACCAGTGCGGCCATAAAGCGATCATCGACGCCTCCGCAAACGCAGGCGTTGAAGGCGTTGGCGCCATTGTGGGTGCTGTTGCAGGAAATGGCCCTTGGTCGAGAGTTTATTAAGCAGCCGTTGCAAGGCGTTATCCGGCCAGCGTTCCTGGATCACCAACAGCAGGCTGAGAAACAGCGCCAGCGCCAGGGGCCCGCTATACAACGCCTGGGCCGGGCGGGCCTGGGTCGGCTGTTGCGCCACCGGCTCCAACTGGTCGAGGGTTTGCTTGATCGCTTGCAGCTCGGCACCGTCATGGGCGCGGAAATATTGCCCGCCGGTCGCCGCGGCGATGGCCTTGAGCGCCGGCTCGTCCAGATCCAGGCTGGGATTGAGGCCGAACATGCCCAGGGTCCCGGTCTGTTCGGGGTTGGCGCCAATGCCGATGGGGTAGATCTTCACGCCTTCTTCGGCGGCCAGGCGGGCGGCGGTCAGTGGGTCGATTTCGCCGCCGTTGTTGGCGCCGTCGGTGACCAGGATCAACACCCGGCTTTGTGCCGGGCGTTGCCGCAGGCGCTTGAGGGCCAGGCCGATGGCGTCGCCAATCGCGGTATTTTTTCCGGCAATGCCGATGCGCGCCTCGTCCAGCCAGGTGCGCACGGTACGCCGGTCGAAGGTCAGCGGCGCTTGCAGGTAGGCCTGGCTGCCAAACAGGATCAGGCCCACGCGATCGCCTTCGCGGCTTTCGAGAAAGTCCCCCAGCAGGTGCTTGACCAGGCTCAGGCGGCTGACGTCTTCGTCCTGCCATTGCATATCGGGGAAGTCCATGGAGCCCGACACATCCACCGCCACCAGCAGGTCGCGGCCGCTGGCGGCAATCGGCAGCGGCTCGCCGAGCCATTCCGGGCGCGCGGCGGCGGTCAGCAGCAACAGCCACAGCACCACGAACGGCGCTTGTTGGCGCCAACCCGGCAGATTGATGCGCGCACGGCGCCGGGCCAGGCCTTCGAGATCGCCGAGGAAACTGACCTTCAACGCCGGCTCGCCGCTGTCGGCCACTGGCAGGATCAGGCGCATCACCCACGGCAAGGGCAACAGGGCAAAGACCCACGGCCAGGCGAACTCAAACATGTTTGCGAATCCAGGTGTCGACCGCTTGCGTGAGGCCGGCGATGGCCTTGTCGTCGAGTTTGCATTCGGGTTTGTAGGCGCCTTCCACCAGGACCATCCAGCGCGTCAGGCCGGCCGCCGGGCAGCGGTTGTCAAGAAAGGCCAGCCATTTGCGCCCGTTGAGGGTGTGGCTCTGGCTGTAGGGGTAGTCGTTGCGGCACAGGCGTTTGAGCAGGCCATTGAGCTGCTGCAGCCAGGCGCCGGCCGGTGCGCCATCGTAGGGTTTGGGCATCAGCGCCAGCTCCGCGAGGGCGGCGATACGCAGAGGGTCCAGCGGTTGCTCGGCCCGGGCCAGCGGGCGTTTGCCGGGCAGAAAGCGCCGCAGCCACCATACGCCCCAGCCCGCCAGGGGGATCAGCACCAGCAACAGCCACCAGCCCGGTGCCGGTGGCCAGAAACCAATGGCCGGCGGGGCGATCAGCGGTTGCAACGAGTCCAGGCTGCTCATGGCTTTTTCACCGGGCGCTGCGGGTTGAGGTATTCACGTAGTTGCTCGACCATTTCGCTCTGGGTACTCAATGGCATCAGCAGCACCCGCAGCTTCTGCGCGAGCAGTTCCCAACGGGCGATGCGGGCTTCGGCCTGGGCCTTGTAGGCCTGGCGCAGCTCGAAGTTCAAGGTGTCGATTTCCAGTTGTGCGCCGCGCTCGGCAAAACGCAGCAGGCCGGCGGCGGGGAGGGCGTGGTCCAGCGGATCTGAGACCGGCAGCAGCAGCAGGTCGCAATGGCGCGACAGCAGGCTCAGTTGCTGCTCGGCGCCTTCGGTCAGGGCGCGTTCATCGCAGATCACGATAACCAGGCTGCCGGGGCGCAGTACCTCGCGGCCACGGCGCAGGGCCATGCCCAGGGCATCGGCTTCGGGGCGGCTCTCGGTGTTCAGGCTCTGGTTGACCCGCACCAGGCGGTTGAGCAGTTGCAGCAGGCTTTGTTTGCTGCGCCGGGGCTTGATCTCGTAGTGCTCGTTATCCCCGAACACCAGGCCGCCGACCCGGTCGTTGTGCCCCAGCGCGGCCCAGCCGATCAGGCTCGCGGCCTGGGCGGCGAGGACCGACTTGAACATCAGCCCGGAGCCGAAAAACAGCCGGCAGCTTTGCTCGACCATGATAAAGATCGGCCGCTCCCGCTCTTCATGGAACAGCTTGGTGTGCGGCTCCTGGGTGCGGGCGGTGACGCGCCAGTCGATGGTGCGCACATCGTCGCCGGCCTGGTACACCCGCACCTGGTCGAAGTCGACGCCGCGCCCGCGCAATTTGGAATGGTGCAGGCCGATCAGCGGGCTGCGTTGGCTCGGCGTGGAAAACAGTTGCACCTCCCGCACGCGATGCCGCATCTCGATCAATTCGCTGAGGGAAACACGGATTCCATCGCCGGCGTTCATGGGGATCAAGCGACGGCAACGACGTCGAGAATGCGTTGCACCACGCGGTCCTGGTCGATGCCGGCCGCTTCGGCTTCAAAGGACAGGATGATGCGGTGGCGCAGCACGTCGAACAGCACCGCCTGGATATCTTCCGGGCTGACAAAGTCGCGCCCGGCCAGCCAGGCGTGTGCGCGGGCGCAGCGGTCGAGGGCGATCGAGCCCCGGGGGCTGGCGCCGTAGGCAATCCACTCGGCCATTTCCGGGTCGAACTTGGCTGGCGTGCGCGTGGCCATGACCAGTTGCACCAGGTATTCCTCCACGGCATCGGCCATGTACAGGCCGAGGATTTCCTTGCGCGCGGCAAAGATCGCCTGCTGGCTGACCCGCCGTTCGGGCTTGGTCTCGCCGTTGAGCGCTTCGCCACGGGCCTGTTGCAGGATGCGCCGCTCCACGGCGGCATCGGGGAAGCCGATCTTGACGTGCATCAGGAAGCGATCGAGCTGGGCTTCGGGCAGGGGATAGGTGCCTTCCTGCTCGATGGGGTTTTGCGTGGCCATCACCAAGAACAGCGGCGACAGCTCGTAGGTACTGCGCCCGACACTGACCTGGCGCTCGGCCATGGCTTCGAGCAGCGCCGACTGCACCTTGGCCGGGGCGCGGTTGATTTCGTCCGCCAGCACCAGGTTGTGGAAGATCGGCCCTTGCTGGAACACGAAGCTGCCGGTTTCCGGGCGATAGATCTCGGTGCCGGTGATGTCGGCGGGCAACAGGTCGGGGGTGAACTGGATACGATGGAACTGTGCTTCGATCCCTTCGGCAAGCTCCTTGATGGCCTTGGTCTTGGCCAGGCCGGGAGCGCCTTCTACCAGCATATGGCCGTCGGCGAGCAGGGCAATGAGCAAGCGCTCGATGAGTTTTTCCTGGCCGAGAATCTGCGTAGAAAGAAAGGTTCGCAGCGCGAGCAGCGCTTCACGATGTTCCATCGATGACGGTTCCTGGAAAGATGAGCCTGGGGATTGTGAAAAACGCCAAGGCCTGGGGCGCTTACTTTAATGCATTGGAGGGGCTGGCGACTAACGAACCGGGGGGTATTTTTTGCGGCTTACAGCAAAGGCCTGAGGTTTTTGGCGTTGATGAGGGCTCCATCGCGGGCAAGCCCGGCTCCCACAGGTGGAAGCGGGCTTGTCAGGTCGCCCCATCGCTGCGATGGCGATTTAGCAGCCGCCAGTCAAAGCGTGCGGATGTAGGTGCCAGTGCCCTTGAGAATGTTCTGCAAGGTTTCTTCTACCTCGGCCAGGTCCGACTCGGCGGTGGCGTGGTTGATCTGCAGGTGATCACTGCCGCCCAGCGCATCCTTGTCTGCCGCTCCGATCTCCACCAGCAGGGTGGTCGCGCTCAAGGTGATCTTCAAGCCATCCAGGGTCGAAGGCTCGTAGTCCCAGGTCAGCTCCACCTCGTCCTCATCCGGATAACGGGACAGCATGAACATCTCGCCCTGAGTGCCGTGGCAGCACAGCATGGCCATGTTGTCTTCTTCGTCATCGCAAGGGGTGGCGAGCAGGTGGGCGGTGGTCAGTTGCATGTGGAGTCCTGTGTGGAAAGGCGGCGACAAGGCCGGCAGGCTGTAATTCTGCCATTACCTCGGGCTTTGTGTCGGCTTTTGTGTCAAACGGGCATCAGGGATTGAAGGCCCAGGCGCTGATTGTGCTGCTGATCGGTTTAAAGGCATTGCCCAGGCCACTGGTAAACAGCGGGACAAAGGTTTTCGCCGTGCCTTCGCTGATGAGCTTGTCTGCCTCGGGGCGCTTATTGATATAGCTGTCAATGCCAACGCCGAGCTCTGCTGCACCCACTGAGACGCTCGCTACTGTCAGTGCAGCGCCCAGCGGTGGGAAAGCGATACCTAGCGGAGCTAAAAGCAGCAGCCCATATTTGGCCCAATTCAAATACTTGAAGGCAGTCTTTGCCGTGACGTCGCGATTGAGTACGAATTGAAAGCGAGTGGCGTTTTTCAGGTCTTGCTCGGTGCGTTGCTGCAGTTCCTCAAACGGGTTCCCTTGGACTACCTGGCCATCGAATAGGCCGCCCTCGTCAAAGTACCCGAGCTTTTCTTGCGTAGCGACAGGAAGGTCACTGCTAAGCACATTACGGGTGTTGTCTATGAGCGCATCAATGCCTTTGGACAGGAATTCATCGGGACGGTCCTGGGGGCGGAAGTACAGTTTGAAACTGTCGACTTGTCGCGGGTCCTTCAACTGTTCGGCCAGCCACTTATTCATGTGTTTCTTGGAGTCGAAGCCTTTCAACATGGACCCATGGCCAGGCAGATACAACAAGACCCGGCCTGTGGACTTATCCAAAGTGTAAAAGGCGCGCATGTTAAAACCTTTGAACGTGAGGAATTTGGTTTGCAGATTTGGATCAGCCTTGTAGGGCTGTATCAGGTCATTGTGACTAAGGGACTGGTAACTTTGGTCGGCCGGTAGTCCTGCGGCACCCATGGCGATCTGTCGATCGTTTTCGCTCAGGGACCTGTGCGACGCCTGCAAGAAGGCGCCTCTGGAGGCTTGGGCATAGGCATGGCGGGAATTGCTGTTCCAGTAACTGTTCAGGTACTGGTCATAGGGGGACTTATAACTGTTATCCCATACCATCTGTTTAAAGTCGGTGGCGCTGATATCGACTCTATTGCTTGCATCATAGAGATGGGCAGTCGCTTGCGACGGCTCAGTGTAAATACCTTGAAAGTGGCTGGTGAACCCCGATTCATTTGGGCGCGCGAACCTGCCAAAGCCGTCAGGGTCGTGGGTATGTGTTGAGCTTTGTCTTATTTCAAAGGGCCCGTCTTCTTTTGAACGTAGCGCCCCGTGGAACTCAGGTTCGTCCTGCTGGTTGAGCCTTGCTGCCTGGGTCAGTGATATTTTTTGAACAATGACCCCGCTATAAGGTGGGGCGTTAGTGCGGTGATCATATTGAATGCTCACTAAGTAAGTTTTATCGGGGTCAATATCTTTACCGAACGTTTGCTTGATCTGGCGCCTGACGTGGAGCGAAGTGACTTCGTCCGGTGTCTTGGGGTAGGTGTAGTCGGTGAGGAGTTGTTGCACGGCCTTGTTGGTGGCTACGGGCGCTTTGAAACAGGCCGCCGTAAGGACTTGCCCTGCAGTGGCTGCACTACCCGGACGTGATGGTGCAGGGGGCTGCATGCAAGGGGGCTGGTGCCCTGGCAGCGGGGTGCGGAGGGCGGGGGAATATACGTTCAATAGCGCCTCGTTGAGTGGTAATAGAGCCTTTGTCGAAGGAAATACCTGCTCAAACTAAGTGACTCAATATTGAAATACGGTTCCTGCGCGGAGTTAGGAATTAGATTTTACGGATGTATGAAGTTTTACCGGGCGGCAGGTTGATCATGCCTGCTTGGCGGCTGCGCTTTTAATCCTCAACCTACACCTGAGCGGTAGGAAGGGTTGCTCTTGGTGCAACCGCGCAATGCCGTGTGTTGACCGAATATGTCGCAGTGCAGCAAGCAGCCAGCTTGCCGCACTCGTTAAGCTGCGCAACGGATGTGCCTTTTGCGTGACTCTGACCTGCCCGCCGTACCGTCATGCGCAGGGGGGCATCCAGTGGACGTCGAATGTGACCTCATTGACTTGTCCAGCTTCACCCACCTGTCACCCTGATTCGTTTATGGTGTTTATCATCATCACCTGCGAACAGAAATGACGGTCTCCCCACCAGGGGATCACACGCGACGCTTCCATCAATAACAAGCCCAAGCGGAGTACCACAGATGGCGTTCTTCACCGCAGCCAGCAAAGCCGACTTCCAGCATCAACTGCAAGCGGCACTGGCGCAGCACATCAGTGAACAGGCACTGCCACAAGTGGCGCTGTTCGCTGAACAATTCTTCGGCATTATTTCCCTGGACGAGCTGACCCAGCGTCGCATGTCCGACCTGGCCGGTTGCACCCTGTCTGCCTGGCGCCTGCTTGAGCGCTTTGATCACACCCAGCCGCAAGTGCGAGTGTACAACCCCGATTACGAACGCCACGGCTGGCAGTCGACCCACACGGCGGTCGAGGTCTTGCACCACGACCTACCGTTTCTCGTCGACTCGGTGCGCACCGAACTGAACCGCCGCGGCTACAGCATCCATACCCTGCAAACCACGGTACTGAGCGTGCGCCGTGGCAAGAAGGGCGAGTTGCTGGAAATCCTGCCCAAGGGCACCCAGGGCGAAGACGTCCTGCAAGAATCGCTGATGTACCTGGAGATCGACCGCTGCGCCAATGCCGCCGAGCTGAATGTCCTGAGCACGGAACTTGAGCAGGTGTTGGGCGAGGTGCGCGTGGCCGTGGCTGATTTCGAGCCGATGAAGGCCAAGGTCCAGGAACTGCTGGCCGGTATCGACAACAGCCAGTTCGCCATCGAAGGCGAAGAAAAGGCCGAGATCAAGAGCTTCCTGGAATGGCTGGTGGGCAACCACTTCACCTTCCTGGGCTACGAAGAGTTTGTGGTGCATGACGAGCAGGACGGCGGTCATCTGGAATATGACGCCACTTCCTTCCTCGGCCTGACCAAACTGCTGCGCGCCGGCCTCACCGCTGAAGACCTGCGCATCGAAGATTACGCTGTGGCCTATCTGCGCGAGCCGACTGTATTGTCGTTCGCCAAGGCTGCGCACCCAAGCCGTGTGCACCGTCCGGCTTACCCGGACTACGTGTCGATCCGCCAGATCGATGCCGATGGCAAGGTCATCAAGGAATGCCGCTTCATGGGCCTCTACACCTCCTCGGTGTACGGCGAAAGCGTGCGGGTGATTCCTTATATCCGCCGCAAGGTCGCGGAAATCGAGCGCCGCTCGGGCTTCCAGGCCAAGGCGCACCTGGGCAAGGAACTGGCTCAGGTGGTTGAAGTACTGCCTCGCGACGACCTGTTCCAGACCCCGGTGGACGAGCTGTTCAGCACCGTGATGTCGATCGTGCAGATCCAGGAACGCAACAAGATCCGCGTGTTCCTGCGCAAAGACCCGTACGGTCGTTTCTGCTACTGCCTGGCCTACGTGCCGCGTGATATCTACTCCACCGAAGTGCGCCAGAAGATCCAGCAAGTGCTGATGGATCGCCTCAAGGCCTCGGATTGCGAGTTCTGGACCTTCTTCTCCGAGTCCGTGCTGGCCCGTGTCCAGCTGATTTTGCGGGTTGACCCGAAGAACCGCCTGGATATCGACCCCCTGCTTTTGGAAAAAGAAGTGGTGCAGGCCTGCCGCAGCTGGCAGGACGACTACGCGAGCCTGGTGGTCGAGAGCTTCGGCGAAGCCCACGGCACCAACGTGCTGGCGGACTTCCCCAAAGGCTTCCCCGCAGGCTACCGCGAGCGTTTCGCCGCGCATTCAGCCGTGGTCGACATGCAGCATCTGTTGAACCTGACGGAAGCCAAGCCACTGGTGATGAGCTTCTACCAGCCTTTGGGCCACGTGACCGGCCAGCAGGAATTGCACTGCAAGCTGTATCACGCCGATACCCCGCTGGCGCTGTCCGACGTGTTGCCGATCCTTGAAAACCTCGGCCTGCGCGTGCTCGGTGAGTTCCCGTACCGCCTGCGTCACGCCAATGGCCGCGAGTTCTGGATCCACGACTTTGCGTTCACCGCCGCCGAAGGCCTGAACCTCGACATCCAGCAGCTCAACGACACCCTGCAGGACGCGTTCGTGCATATCGTCAACGGCGACGCCGAGAACGATGCGTTCAACCGCCTGGTACTGACCGCCGGCCTGCCATGGCGTGACGTTGCACTGCTGCGTGCCTACGCCCGTTACCTGAAGCAGATCCGCCTGGGCTTCGACCTGGGTTATATCGCCAGCACCCTGAACAACCACACCGACATCGCCCGCGAGTTGACCCGGCTGTTCAAGACCCGCTTCTACCTGGCGCGCAAGCTCACCGCCGACGACCTGGAAGACAAGCAGCAACGCCTGGAGCAAGCGATCCTCACTGCCCTGGACGACGTGCAGGTGCTCAACGAGGACCGGATCCTGCGACGCTACCTGGACCTGATCAAGGCCACCCTGCGCACCAACTTCTACCAGACTGATGCCAACGGCCAGAACAAGTCGTACTTCAGCTTCAAGTTCAACCCCCACGCCATTCCCGAGCTGCCCAAGCCAGTGCCGAAGTTCGAGATCTTCGTCTACTCGCCGCGCGTCGAAGGCGTGCACCTGCGCTTTGGCAACGTCGCTCGCGGCGGCCTGCGCTGGTCCGACCGTGAAGAAGACTTCCGTACCGAAGTGCTGGGCCTGGTCAAAGCCCAGCAGGTGAAGAACTCGGTGATCGTGCCGGTCGGCGCCAAGGGCGGCTTCCTGCCGCGTCGCCTGCCATTGGGCGGCAGCCGCGACGAGATCGCGGCCGAGGGCATCGCCTGCTATCGCATCTTCATTTCCGGCCTGTTGGACATTACCGACAACCTGAAAGACGGCGCCCTGGTGCCTCCGTTGAACGTGGTGCGCCACGACAACGATGACCCGTACCTGGTAGTGGCGGCCGACAAAGGCACCGCGACCTTCTCCGACATCGCCAACGGTATCGCCATCGACTACGGCTTCTGGCTGGGGGATGCGTTTGCCTCCGGTGGCTCGGCCGGTTATGACCACAAGAAAATGGGCATCACCGCCAAGGGCGCGTGGGTCGGGGTGCAGCGTCACTTCCGTGAGCGCGGCATCAACGTGCAGCAAGACAGCATCACGGTGGTCGGCGTTGGCGACATGGCCGGTGACGTGTTCGGTAACGGCTTGCTCATGTCCGACAAGCTGCAATTGGTCGCCGCCTTCAACCACCTGCATATCTTCATCGATCCAAACCCGAACCCGGCCACCAGCTTCATCGAGCGCCAGCGCATGTTCGAGCTGCCGCGTTCGGCCTGGTCGGACTACGACACCAGCATCATGTCCGAAGGCGGCGGTATCTTCTCGCGTAGCGCCAAAAGCATTGCCATCTCGCCACAGATGAAAGAGCGCTTCGACATCCAGGCCGACAAGCTGACCCCGACCGAGCTGCTGAATGCCTTGCTCAAGGCACCGGTGGACCTGTTGTGGAACGGCGGTATCGGCACCTACGTCAAAGCCAGCACGGAAAGCCACGCCGATGTGGGCGACAAGGCCAACGACGCGCTGCGCGTCAACGGCAACGAGCTGCGCTGCAAGGTAGTGGGTGAGGGCGGTAACCTGGGCATGACCCAGCTGGGTCGTGTGGAATTCGGCCTCAATGGCGGCGGTTCCAACACCGACTTTATCGATAACGCCGGTGGCGTGGACTGCTCCGACCACGAAGTGAACATCAAGATCCTGCTCAACGAAGTGGTGCAGGCTGGCGACATGACCGACAAGCAACGCAACCAGTTGCTGGCGAGTATGACCGACGAAGTCGGCAGCCTGGTGTTGGGCAACAACTACAAGCAGACCCAGGCCCTGTCCCTGGCCGCTCGCAAAGCCTACGAGCGTGCGGCGGAGTACAAGCGCCTGATGAGCGACCTGGAGGGCCGTGGCAAGCTGGACCGCGCCATCGAGTACCTGCCGACCGAGGAGCAGCTCGTCGAGCGCGCCGCGACTGGCAAGGGCCTGACGCGCCCGGAACTGTCGGTGCTGATTTCCTACAGCAAGATCGACCTCAAGGAAGCGCTGCTCAAGTCCCTGGTGCCGGATGACGACTACCTGACCCGCGACATGGAGACCGCGTTCCCACCGAGCCTGGTGGCCAAGTTCTCCGAGGCCATGCGTCGCCACCGCCTCAAGCGCGAGATCGTCAGCACCCAGATCGCCAACGACCTGGTCAACCACATGGGCATCACCTTCGTGCAACGCCTCAAAGAGTCGACCGGCATGAGCCCGGCGAACGTGGCGGGCGCCTATGTGATCGTGCGTGACATCTTCCACCTCCCTCATTGGTTCCGGCAGATCGAGGCCTTGGATCACCAGGTCTCAGCCGAGGTGCAACTGGCGCTGATGGACGAGCTGATGCGCCTGGGCCGTCGGGCTACCCGCTGGTTCCTGCGCAGCCGTCGCAACGAGCAGGACGCCGCGCGCGATGTGGCGCACTTCGGTCCGCACCTGGCAGCGTTGGGCCTCAAGCTCGACGAACTGCTGGAAGGCCCGACCCGCGAAGGCTGGCAGAACCGTTACCAGGCCTATGTCGAAGCCGGTGTGCCGGAGTTGTTGGCGCGCATGGTTGCTGGCACCACGCACCTGTACACCTTGCTGCCGATCATCGAAGCCGCTGACGTTACCGGCCAGAGCGCTGCCGATGTGGCCAAGGCCTACTTCGCCGTGGGCAGCGCCCTGGACTTGCCGTGGTACCTGCAGCAGATCAGCGATCTGCCGGTGGGCAACAACTGGCAGGCCCAGGCCCGCGAAGCCTTCCGCGATGACGTGGACTGGCAGCAACGGGCGATCACCATCAAGGTTCTGCAAATGGCCGATGCGCCAGAAGACATGGAAGCCCGCGTGGCCCTGTGGCTGGAGCAGAACGCGAGCATGGTCGAGCGTTGGCGCGCGATGATGGTGGAAATCCGTGCTGCGGTGGGTACGGACTACGCCATGTACGCGGTGGCCAATCGGGAACTGTTGGACCTGGCAATGAGTGGTCAAGCGGTGCTGTAATCGGCTGCTAGAGCGTTAAAGCAAAGCCCCGTCTCGCGAGAGACGGGGCTTTTTTGTGGGTTCGGAACCAGGTGGGGCGTATGCAAAACTTGCTGCCCCGACCGCCCCCTGTGGGAGCGGGCTTGCCCGCGATAGCGGCAGTCCCGTCACTGTTGCTCGCGGCTGACCCAGCGCCATCGCTGGCAAGCCAGCTCCCACATTTGATCTGTGACGGGGCCAAAACTCTCTGCCCCAGTGAGATCCCTTGTAGGAGCGGGCTTGCCCGCGATAGCGGCAGTCCAGTCACTGTTGCTGGCGGCTGACCCAGCGCCATCGCAGGCAAGCCAGCTTCCACATTTAATCTGTGATGGGGCCAAAATTCTCTGCCTCAGTGAAATCCCTTGTGGGAGCGGGCTTGCCCGCGATAGCGGCAATCCAGTCACTGTCGCTGGCGGCTGACCCAACGCCATCGCGGGCAAGCCAGCTCCCACATTTGATCTGTGGTGGGGCCAAAACTCTCTGCCACAGTGAGATCCCTTGTAGGAGCTGGCTTGCCCGCGATAGCGGCAGTCCCGTCACTGTTGCTGGCGGCTGACCCAGCGCCATCGCAGGCAAGCCAGCTCCCACACTTGATCTGTGATGGGGCCAAAATTCTCTGCCCCAGTGAGATCCCTTGTGGGAGCGGGCTTGCCCGCGATAGCGGCAGTCCAGTCATTGTTGCTGGCGGCTGACCCACCGCCATCGCAGGCAAGCCAGCTCCCACATTTGATCTGTGGTGGGGCCAAAATTCTCTGCCCCAATGAGATCCCTTGTAGGAGCGGGCTTGCCCGCGATAGCGGCAGTCCAGTCATTGTTGCTGGCGGCTGACCCACCTCCATCGCAGGCAAGCCAGCTCCCACATTTAATCTGTGGTGGAGCCAAAATTCTCTGCCCCAGTGAGATCCCCTGTGGGAGCGGGCTTGCCCGCGATAGCGGCAATCCAGTCACTGTCGCTGGCGGCTGACCCAGCGCCATCACTGGCAAGCCAGCTTCCACATTTAATCTGTGGTGGAGCCAAAATTCTCTGCCCCAGTGAGATCCCCTGTGGGAGCGGGCTTGCCCGCGATAGCGGCAGTCCAGTCACTGTCGCTGGCGGCTGACCCACCGCCATCGCAGGCAAGCCAGCTCCCACATTTGATCTGTGGTGGGGCCAAAACTCTCTGCCCCAGTGAGATCCCCTGTGGGAGCGGGCTTGCCCGCGATAGCGGCAATCCCGTCACTGTTGCTCGCGGCTGACCCAGCGCCATCGCAGGCAAGCCAGCTCCCACACTGGATCTGTGGTAGGGCCAAAATTCTCTGCCCCAATGAGATCCCCTGTGGGAGCGGGCTTGCCCGCGATAGCGGCAATCCAGTCACTGTTGCTGGCGGCTGACCCAGCGCCATCGCAGGCAAGCCAGCTTCCACATTTAATCTGTGGTGGGGCCAAAACTCTCTGCCCCAGTGAGATCCCTTGTGGGAGCGGGCTTGCCCGCGATAGCGGCAGGCCCGTCACTGTTGCTGGCGGATGACCCACTGCCATCGCAGGCAAGCCAGCTCCCACATTTGATCTGTGGCGGGGCCAAAATTCTCTGCCCCAATGAGATCCCCTGTGGGAGCGGGCTTGCCCGCGATAGCGGCAGTCCCGTCACTGTTGCTCGCGGCTGACCCAGCGCCATCGCAGGCAAGCCAGCTCCCACATTTGATCTGTGGAGGGGCCACAATTTTCTGCCTCAGTGAGATCTCTTGTGGGAGCGGGCTTGCTCGCGATAGCGGCAGTCCAGGCACTGTTGCTGGCGGCTGACCCACCGCCATCGCAGGCAAGCCAGCTCCCACATTTGAATCTCTATGGGCTTACGCGAGTTTTGCTTGCAGATGATCCAGATGCCGGGTCATCAAGCATGCTGCCATATCCGCATCCCGTCGCTCCACCGCTTCGACAATCTCTGCCTGCTCAAGCCAGGCGCCGGTGAACGCCCCTTGCCGGGCAATGACCAGCGAGGTCAACGGCACCAGGCTGTTGAGAAACTGCGCCAATGGCCGGTTGCCCGCAATGGCCGCCAGCAACAGGTGAAACTCGCCGTACAGGCGGATGGCCGGGCCTTGCTGGCCCTGCTCGACGCACGCCCGCTGGCGGGCCACCAGTTCGCGCAGGCGCCGCACCTGCCCAGGGCTGGCCTGTACGCACGCCAACTGGACCACGGTCACTTCCATCAAGCGCCGCGCCTCAAGCATATGTTGCACCTGCTCGGCATCCGGCGCCGCCACCTGGGCGCGCAGGTTGGGACGCAGGATGATCACTTGCTGCTCGGCCAGACGCGCAAGGACCCGGCGCAGCACGCTGCGGCTGACGCCAAATTGCTGGGCCAGGCCTTCTTCGGTAAAGCGGCTGGTGGGCACGATACGTTGTTCGAGGATGGCATCGAACAGTCGTGGGTAAAGGTCATCCACCGATGGCCGTTTACCGGGCACCAGGCGCATGGCGGGTGGGGCGGTGACAGCAAAAGTGCGTTGCAGGGCGTGAGCGCTCATGGCCAGCCTCCAGAGTCAGTTGCCGAGATGGTCGTCGGGAATATTCAGGGCGGTGCCCATGCGCTGGCCCTCGTTGAGGATATGGCGGCGCATTTCGGCGCTGGCCAGGGCGCTGTTCTTGTTGCGGATCGCGCGCACCACGGCTTCGTTTTCCTGCAGGCGCTCGGCCAGGTGTTCGGGGGAATTGCGCAACACCTGGGCGCTTTGCTTGAGGGCGTTGCTGGTCTGCTGCACCACGTTCTGGAAAATCGGGTTGGAGGTCAGGGCGAACAGTTCTTCATGGAAGGCAATGTAGGCGTTCATCCCGGCTTCACTGTCGTTGGCTTCCAGGGCTTCGCGCATGTCCATCAGGGTCAGGCGCAGTTGGCCGATTTCCTTGCTGGTGATGGACTGGGCCACCAGGCCGACGATAAACGGCTCCAGGGTGTAGCGCAGTTGCAGGATATCGGCGAGGCTGGCGTCGGCCACGGCATCATGGGGGTGTGGCTCGCTGACGCTGGTTTCCAGCACGACCACGCCTTTGCCGGGCATCGAGCGCACCAGGCCGAGGGTTTCCAGGACGATCACCGCTTCACGCAGGCTGGGGCGGCTGATGCCCAGTTGCTCGGCCAGTTCGCGCTGGCCGGGGAGCATTTCGCCACGCCGCCATTGGCCCCGTGCCAGGGCGGCGCGCAGTTTTTCTACGACTGAATTGACGACGGTTGAGGTGCTGATCACGCCGGGCTCCTTATGTTGCAAACACAAACGGTAAAAATGGCGACGATTAACGGTGGGAGCGGGCTTGCTCGCGATAGCAGTGGATCAGTCAGCACATGTAGGGGCTGACACACCGCTATCGCGAGCAAGCCCGCTCCCACATTCGATCTGCGCTAGAACTCCTGGTGCGCCGGCAGTACCGGCTTCTTGGCCTGGAACGCATACCCTTGCTGCCCCTCCAGTACCTTGTTGGCCCGTTGCAGATCAATGTCCTTTTCCCAGCGGGCAATGGCCACGGTCGCGACGCAGTTGCCGATCAGGTTGGTCAGCGCACGACCAATCCCCATGAACCAATCCACCGCCAACACCAGCACCAGGCCGACCACCGGGATGGCAGGAATAGCCGTCAGGGTGGCCGCCAGAATCACCAGGGCCGAGCCCGGTATGCCGTGGGCGCCCTTGGAGGTGATCAGCGACACCAGCAGGATGGTCAGCAGGTCGGTCATCGACAACGGTGTCCCGGTGGCATTGGCGATAAACACAATGGCCAGGGTCAGGTAGATCGAGAAACCATCGAGGTTGAACGAGTAACCAGTGGGGATCACCAGGCCGACGGTGGAACTGCCAATGCCCAGGTGTTCCAGTTTACGCATGATCTGTGGCAACACCGCATCGGACGACGCGGTGCCCATCACGATCAGCAACTCTTCGCGAAGGTATTTGAGCAGCGGCAGCATACGCAGGCCCGACAGGCGCATCACCGTGCCCAGGATCAGCGCGACAAAGGCCATGCAGGTCAGGTAGAACAGGCCCACCAGGCTGCCCAGGTGCTGCAGCGAATCCAGGCCATAGGTGCTGGTGGTAAAGGCGATGGCGCCGAAAACCCCGATGGGCGCCAGGCGCACGATCATGCCCATGATCCGGAAGATCACATGGCTCAGTTCGTTGATCAGCCGTGAGATGCCCGAAGCCGCTTCGCCCACCAGGTTCAGCGCACTGCCAAACAGCACCGAGAACAACAGCACCTGCAACACGTTGTTGTCGGCGAAGGCCCCGATCACGGAGTTGGGGATCAGGTCCATCAAGAATTGGCTGGTGCCCTTGATATGCTGGCCGCGATCCGCCAATTCATTGAGGCCTGCGGAAGACAGCTGTTCAAGGTGGATATTGGCGCCGCTGCCAATTCCTGTACTGAAGGCCAGGACCAGGCCGAGCACCAGGGCGATGGTGGTGAGGATCTCAAAATAGATCACCGACTTGAGGCCGATGCGCCCGACTTTTTTCAGGTCGCCCGCGCCGGAAATACCGCTGACCACCACGCAGAACACGATCAGGCCGATCAGCATCTTGATCAGCTTGATAAAGCCGTCACCCAGGGGTTTGAGTTGTGAGGAGAATTCGGGAAGGACCAAGCCGCACGCGATGCCGAGCATCAGGCCTATGACGACTTGCAGGAAAATCGAACGCGAGCACCATCTGAGCATGGGAGGGATCTCTATTCGGTGCCCTGGTGGGTCCAGGGCTTAATTGTTGTGGTCTTACCGGTAAGTCCAGTGCGCGGCCAGTCTACGCTCGGTTTTTTGCAAACTACAAGGGGATGAAGGGGTGTTTGTGTGCTCCGGTCTTACCAGTTGCTCGGTAACCGTGATGCTTGAGCGGTTGGCGGCCTGGAAAATTTTTCGCTTATCATCCCGGGCTTGGCCGCTGAGGTGATGTATGGATAAGCCGGGACTGACAACCGATGAAGCGGGACTGACCCGCTGTACATGGCGGACGGCCGCCGCCGAATACCCCGATTACCACGATCATGAATGGGGGGTGCCGGTGGCCGAGGATAGGGCGCTGTACGAGAAGATCTGCCTGGAAGGCTTCCAGGCCGGCCTGGCGTGGATCACCATCCTGCGCAAGCGCGAGCATTTTCGGCGGGCCTTCGCCGGTTTTGATTTTCGCCGGGTGGCGCAGTACACCGAGGAGGATGTCCAGCGCCTGATGGCTGATCCTTGCATCGTGCGCAATCGCGCAAAGATCGTCTCGACCATCAACAATGCGCGCCGGGCGTGCGAGCTGGTGGATGAGCACGGCTCGCTGGCGGCGTGGCTGTGGGCGTTTGAACCGACGGCGGCCGAGCGCCCGGCGGTGGTGGACATGGCCTATTGGACGGGCAACCCGACGTCGCCGGCTTCGGTACGTTTGTCCAAGGCCTTGAAGAAACGCGGCTGGACGTTCGTCGGGCCGACGACGATGTATGCGTTTATGCAGGCAATGGGCATGGTCAACGATCACTTGGAGGGCTGCGCCTGTCGGCAACCGATCGAAGACCTGCGGCGTCAGTTCAAGCGTCCCTGAATGGTAGGAGCTGGCAAGCCTCCTACCGTTCAGTTTTGCGGTGGCAGGGGCGTCAGCACCTCGGCCTTGTCATCCAGCACCATCACCACCAGCAGCCTGGCCGGCTGGGTCTGGCTGGCATTGCTTGATTCGAAGTGGCGCGAACCGGCGGGTTCGTAGAACGATTGCCCGGCCTTGTAGGTAATGGCCTGTTCATCATTGACCCTCGAGGTGATTTGCCCCTCAAGTACGTAGGCCACTGCCGTGCCAGTATGGCTATGGGGCACGGTGGCCTGGCCCGGCGCGTAATCCACGGTGAGCATGAGGGTTTTCTTGCCGGGTACGTTGCTCAAGGCGTGCTCTTGCAGGACCTTGATCGATTCCTGGTTGTACACCGGCTCGTGGGCAAAGGCGCTAAGCGAAGCCAGCAGAAGGGTGGTGCCGAGCAGTGTTTTCATGGTGCGGGGTTCCCATCGTTTCAGATCCCCTCACCCTACGCCCGGGCGCGCGGCGTACCTATAACCAATCTGCTGGAAAACCCCTCAGCCAATCTGCTGCAGGATATCGCGCACCTTGTCCAGGGACGGGTCGATGTCCAGGGTCTCGATGGCGCCAAAACCGATGATCAGGCCGCTACGCACCGGCGCCTGATGGAAAAACACATCCAGCGGATACAGCCCGACTTCCACCTGCCGCGCCAGTTCGATCAGCAGGGGGATGTTGATCGGCACTTTGCACAGTGCCGCCAGGTGGAACCCGGCCACGCTGGGCACGGCCTCGAACCAAGGTGACAGGTCGCCGGCCAGGCGGCTGAGAATGCGTTCGCGGCGGCTACTGTAGACGGTGTGACAACGCCGGATGTGCTTGAGCAGGTAGCCTTCGCTGATGAACTTGGCCAGGGCCCATTGCGGCAGGGTCGAGCTGTGCTGGTCGCTCAGTTGCTTGGCCTTGAGCACCGCGCCGCGAATGGCCGGGGGCAGCACCGTATAGCCCAGGCGCAGCTCCGGCAGCAGGGTTTTGGAGAAGGTCCCGACGTAGGCGACGATGCCCCGTGTATCCATACTCTGCAGGGCGTCGGTGGGGCGGCCTTCGTAGCGGAACTCACTGTCGTAGTCGTCCTCGATGACAATCGCGCCCAGGGCCAGCGCCCGCGCCAGCAGCGCTTCGCGGCGTGGCTGGCTCATGGGGATGCCCAATGGAAACTGGTGGGACGGGGTGACGTAGATCAGCCGGGTGCCCTCGGGAATCAACTCGACCTGGATCCCCTGCGCGTCCAGCGGCACGCCGGCCACGGTGGCACCCATGGCTTCGAACAGCAGGCGCGCCGGGGTGTAGCCGGGGTCTTCCATGGCGACAATGCTGCCCGGTTCGAGGACCACGCGGGCGATCAGGTCCAGTGCCTGCTGGGCACCGTTGCACACCACAATGTCGTCATCCCGGCAGTTGACCCCTCGGGAAAACGCGATGTGCCCGGCAATCGCATTGCGCAAGGCCGGTAAGCCCTCGGGCTGGCCGTAGAAACCACTGTTCTGGGCGATGCGCCGCAAGGCGTCCTGGGTGCAGCGCCGCCATTCGTCCTGGGGGAACAGGCTGCGGGTGGTGGCACCGCCGATGAACTCGCAGCGCAACGTGCTCTCGCGCGTCGGGTGGCGCATGGGCGAGGGCAGGGCTTGCCACTTGGCGAGGTTGGCGGCGCAGGCCAGGTCGGCCGCACTTTGCAGGCCCTTCGGCCGCAGCGCATGGGCGCTGACGAAGGTGCCACGGCCGATCTTGCCGATCAGCAGGCCTTCGTAGGTCAGGGTGGTGTAGGTGTCAGACACGGTCTTGCGCGAGATCCCCAACTGCTCGGCCAGCAAGCGGCTGGGGGGCAACTGCGCGCCAGCGGCCAGGCGTCCTGACTCAATGGCGTCGCGCAGTTGCTGGTAAAGCTGTTCGGCCAGGTCCTTGCGGCCCTGGATGACGACGTGCAGTTCCATGTTTCATTCCGAGGCGGTCAATCCTGCCAAGGTTACTCGTATGCAAGGGCAACGCCGATCAAAAATGTGGGATCAGGAGAGGAACCCACCGTCCACATTCAGCGAAACGCCGGTGGTGTAGGTTGACGCATCGCTGGCCAGGTACAGCACCGCGCCGGCCATTTCGCTGGGGTCGGCTACGCGCTTTAGGGGGATCTGGGCCAGGGCCATGTTCAGGATCGATTCGTTTTTCACCAGCGCCAAGGCGAACTTGGTATCGGTCAGGCCTGGCAGCAGGGCGTTGCAGCGGATGCCGAACGGCGCGCATTCCTTGGCAAACACCTTGGTCATATTGATCACGGCGGCCTTGGTCACCGAGTAGATGCCCTGGAAGTGCCCTGGGGAGATGCCGTTGATCGAGGCCACGTTGATGATGCTGCCGCCGCCGTTCTCGCGCATCAGCTTGCCGGCTTCCACCGACATGAAGAAGTAGCCACGGATGTTCACGTCGACGGTTTTCTGGAACGCGCCGAGGTCCGTGTCCAGCACGTTGCAGAACTGCGGGTTGGTCGCGGCGTTGTTGACCAGGATGTCCAGGCGCCCGAACTGCTGGCGAATGCCGGCAAACACCTCGCTGATCTGCTCCATCTCGCCGATATGGCAGGCGATGGCCGTGGCCTTGCCGCCGGCGGCGATGATCGCATCGGCCACATGCTGGCAGCCGTCGATCTTGCGGCTCGAGACAATCACGTGGGCGCCTTGCTGGGCCAGCAGCTTGGCAATGGCTTCACCGATGCCACGGCTGGCGCCGGAGACAAAAGCGATCTTGCCGTCGAGGTCGAACAGGTTGGTCTTGGACATGGTGGTTCCTTGTCGGGTCAGAGCGTGGATTTGTGGATGACGTTCAGGCTCATCTGCTCCAGCAGCTTGTTCATGTGAATGAACTGCGCGAAGCGTTTGTCCTGGGTCTGGCCATGGAAGAAGCGGTAGTAGATCTGCTGCACGATGCCGGCCAGGCGGAACAGGCCGTAGGTGTAGTAGAAGTCGAAATTGTCGATCTGGATGCCTGAGCGCTCGGCGTAGTAGTCGACAAACTGGCGGCGGGTGAGCATACCGGGAGCGTTGCTCGGTTGGCGGCGCATCAGTTGCACGGGCGCGGGGTCAGCGGCTTCGATCCAGTAGGCCAGGCTGTTGCCCAGGTCCATCAGCGGGTCGCCCAGGGTGGTCAGTTCCCAATCCAGCACGCCGATGATTTGCATCGGGTTGTCAGGGTCGAGGATCACGTTGTCGAAGCGATAGTCGTTGTGCACGATGCTCGAGGTGGGGTGGTCGGCGGGCATCTTGTCGTTGAGCCAGGCGCGTACGGCTTCCCATTTCGGGGCGTCGGGGGTCAGGGCTTTTTCGTAGCGATCGCTCCAGCCGCTGATCTGGCGTGCCACGTAACCTTCGGGCTTGCCCAGGTCGGCCAGGCCGCAGGCGTGGTAGTCCACCTGGTGCAGTTCGACGAACTTGTCGATAAAGCTCTTGCACAGGGCTTCGGTGCGTTCCGCGTCCAGGCCCAGCTCCGGCGGCAGGTCCGAGCGCAGGATGATGCCCTTGACCCGCTCCATTACATAGAATTCGGCGCCGATCACCGATTTGTCGGTGCAGTGCACGTAGGCCTTGGGGCAGTAGGGGAAGCCATCCTTGAGCTGGTTGAGAATGCGGAACTCTCGGCCCATGTCGTGGGCTGACTTGGCCTTGTGCCCGAAGGGCGGGCGCCGCAGCACGAATTCCTGTTCGGGGTATTCCAGCAGATAGGTCAGGTTGGAGGCGCCGCCCGGAAACTGGCTGATTCTGGCGCTGCCACTCAGGCCCGGGATATGGGCCTTGAGGTAGGGGTCGATGAGGCTGGCATCCAGTTCTTCGCCGGGGCGAATCTGGGTGGATTGGTCATTGAGCGCCATGCTTATCCCTTCTGCTTATTCTTGAGGCCTTGGACTATTGGCTAATCTAATGCGCACAGCCGACCCGCCACAAGGCGGCGACGGCTTAATAGGCTAGCGTGTTGGACGGCAATCAGCGTGCCTGATCGGTCACTTTTCGGGCGCAGGCAAGGCGACCGGTGTAAGGACCGGGCGCCCGGCGAAGTATTCGAGCAGGTTGTCTGCCACCCGTTGCACGGTGTCGTGGGCCGCTTCAGGCGACAGCCCGGCCACATGCGGGGTGAGTACGGTGTTGCTGAGCCGCTTGAGGGCGTCGGGCACGTTGGGTTCATCATCGAACACGTCCAGCGCTGCCCCGCCGATGCGCCGTTGTTCAAGGGCGCTGATCAGGTCGGCAGTGACGATCACGCTGCCCCGCGCGATGTTCACCACAAAACCGTTGGGGCCCAGGGCATCCAGGGCCTGGCGGTCGATCAGGTGGCGGGTGCCAGGGCCGCCGGGGGTGGCGATGACCAGGAAGTCGGAGTTGCGGGCCAGTTCCACTGGCGTGGCGCAGTAGGTGTAGTCCACATCGTTGCGGGGCTGGCGGCTGTGGTAGCTGACCTGCATGTCAAACCCCAGGGCCGCGCGCCGGGCAATCGCCAGGCCCACCGCGCCCAGGCCGAGGATGCCCAACTGCTTGCCGGCGAGGGACGGGCGCATGACCTTGGGCCATTCGCTGCGGCGTACTGCGGCATCGGCCCGGGGAATATCGCGCACCATCGACAGCAGCAGCGCCATGGCGTGGTCCGCCACCGACGGTGCATTCACGCCGGCACCGTTGGTCACCACGATCCCACGATTGCTGGCGGCCTGCAGGTCCACCTGCTCGTAGCCTGCGCCAATCACGCAGATGATTTGCAGCAAGGGCAGGGCGGCGATTTCTTCGGCATGCAAGCCCAGCGGGCCACGGGTCAGCACGGCCTGGATCTGTGCGCCATGGCTCTTGATGGCCTGGCTGCGTTCGGCCGGTGTCGGGGCCAGGATCACATGAAAGCCATTGCTCTCGATGATGGGCAGGTAGTCATTGATGGTTTCAACCAGGACCAGAACAGTGGCGGGCATGGGGCGGCTCTTGTTGTGGGGTTTGAGTCCTGGATTATGCGGCATTTTTTGCAGTGCGAAATGCTTGCGGGTGAAAGATCTTCCCTGGATGCAAGGCTTTGGCGCGGGGATGCCAGCGTCTGCATAGGCTGAAGACGCTGTGCATCGAGTGGGGTATTACTGGGCCTGGCGTACCTTGTTCTGTTCGGCCTGGGCGATTTCCTTGAAATCATAGGTCGGGAAGAACTCGGTCCTGTAGGTCCCCCATGCGGTGTTTTCCAATGCCAGGTTGACCGCTGACAGGCGAGAGGCGGGCAGGCGTAGGACGATGACCTGTCCGATACCCATGGTGATGTTCCAACTGACGACTTCTACGCCCGCCGGTGGAAACACCTTATAGAACTCCTGTTTGGCCAGTTGTGCCCTTAGTTCGCTTAGTGGGCGTGATTGGTCATGTTTTAGAAATACCGTCAGCATGACTGCATTGTCGGGAGTGGCAACAGGTTCTTTGGCTATCGGTTGTGCATTGGCACCGCTCGAAATAAGGGCGGATAACCAAACGGTAGATATCAGTAAGGACTTGAGTTGGGTTTTCATAGGTAGTGTCTTTTTGTTGGTTTTATGGATATTGCGTGGGGTATTAATATGAAGTTAGTGGGAGGTGGACGTTTTGATCGGCCCTTTGTAAGGTGCGTGAACAACATAGATGCGCACGGTTTCATTAGTTTCGAGCATGTCGCGCGGGACTTCCCGAGAGTAGGTGAACTCCTGGTTGTTCAAGACTTCCAGCCGGCGCACCACGCTTCTGATCGGGCCTTTGTCGGGCACCAGGATGTGGTTTTTCTTGTCGCCCGTGACCAGGAAGTAACCGCCGCCGCCATGCTCATACTTTGACAGCCCCGTGTCGGCGTAGAAGAACTCATAACGATTGCGCTCCGGGTCCCACATGGAGATGCCAACCACCCCCGGGTACTTGTCCTTGACGTCTACGTGCGGTGCGCCCTCGATGTAGACCTTGGTGGTCAGCCACTGAGGCGAGGCGGCCAGTGCGCGAATATCGGACGTTGCCCATTGTGCCTGGCTGGTGAGCGGGGTAAGCAGCCCAGCGAGAAACAGGCCTGCAAAAATAGCATTGTATTTACGCATTAAATAACTCCGGGAGGGAATTTGATAAGTTGTTTTTTTGTTGTTGTCTATATTGGGGCGGGGGAAATATAGGGCTGATAGGGAGCGCTATCAATGCCTGGGTATATGTTTGTAACAATTCCATTGGTAATTAAGTTAAAAGATAATTTGAATGTTAAATATGAAGTGGGATAGGTAAGTAGGCCTATTCCTACAAATAGGTCGGCGTAACTTGCAGGTTTTAAGTATGTATAAACTTTGTGTTTGGGTGGCGCTTATAGGGTTCTTGGCTGATTGAGCGCAGTTGCACTGCTCACCCATTCCTCATCGACACCTGTGCATGTTCAAGCGTGTTCTGGGCCGTTGCATCCCAGCCACGGGGCGACGGCGGGGCGGATAGAGGGCGACGAATCTATTGCGCAATAGATCCGTGCTTTGGGCAGGTCGCGAACGTTTAGCCGATTCGAGGTGTGGGGATCAGGGTGTTGCGAGGCTTGGGCGCGGCGGTGTATTCAACGCCACCAAACGAGAAGGTTTGATTCTGGGGTTGCTTGAGCTTTTCCCGTGCCTCGATGTGATCGGCAACGCAAGACGTTACGCTATCGACCAATTGGCCGGCATTGAACAAATTCAGTCCTAATGTAGTCATGCTTGAGTCTCCAGGGTTTGGTAAAGAGCGCTTTTTGAGTGGCCCGCACTGGCGTAACGTTCCGGGTTCAAACAAATTGTCGTCAATCTGATTTATCTGCTACGCACAACCATTCCTCAGCTAAGTCTTTGCTTATTCAAGCGAATCCCGGACAATCGCGCCCCTGTTGCGGTTGTGGCGCTGCCTGTCAGGTTTTTCTGACTCGTCGCGATCGTATGAAAGCGGAGAACCGAGCGGATGAATGATCAGGCCAATAGCGTCGATGAACGCTACGCAACGACACCTGTAACCCTCACGGGCTGGAGCCGCCAGGACACGACCTGGATGCTTGGCCTGTTCGGCACGGCGATTGGTGCCGGTACTTTGTTTTTGCCCATCAACGCAGGTTTGGGCGGCTTCTGGCCGTTGCTGATCCTCGCGTTGCTGGCGTTCCCCATGACCTACTACGCACACCGTGGCTTGACCCGGTTTGTGCTGTCGGGGCGTGCGGGCTCGGACATCACCGAGGTGGTTGAAGAGCATTTCGGCATCAAGGCCGGTGCGCTGATCACCCTGCTGTACTTCTTTGCCATCTTCCCGATCCTGCTGATCTACAGCGTGGCGCTGACCAACACGGTCGGCAGTTTCATGTCGCACCAGTTGCACATCGAGCCACCGCCACGGGCGCTGCTGTCGTTCGTGCTGATCCTGGGCCTGCTGGCCGTGGTGCGTTGCGGCGAGCAGGTGATCGTCAAGGCCATGAGCCTGATGGTCTATCCGTTTATCGTCGCCTTGCTGTTTCTGGCGGTGTACCTGGTGCCGCACTGGAACGGCGGCATTCTCAGCACTGCCAGCACTGTGCCGGCACCGTCGGCGTTGCTGCACACGCTGTGGTTGGCGATTCCGGTGATGGTGTTCTCGTTCAACCACTCGCCGATCATCTCGGCCTTTGCCGTTGACCAAAAGCGCCAGTACGGCGCCCACGCCGAAGAGCGCAGCTCGCAGATCCTGTCCCGCGCGCACCTGTTGATGGTGGCGATGGTGATGTTCTTCGTGTTCAGCTGCGTGCTGACCCTGTCGCCAGGCCAACTGGCCGAGGCCAAGGCGCAGAACCTGTCGATCCTGTCTTACCTGGCCAACCACTTCGATAACCCGACCATCGCCTTTGCTGCGCCGTTGATTGCGTTCGTGGCGATTGCCAAGTCGTTCCTGGGCCACTACATCGGTGCCAGCGAAGGCCTCAAGGGCCTGATCGTGAAGAGCGGCCGTCGTCCGGGCGCCAAGGCCCTGGACCGCATGACTGCAGGCTTCATGCTGGTGGTGTGCTGGATCGTGGCCACGCTCAACCCGAGCATCCTGGGGATGATCGAGACATTGGGTGGGCCGATCATCGCCTCGATCCTGTTCCTGATGCCGATGTACGCGATCCGCAAGGTGCCGGCCATGGCCAAGTACCGCGGGCAGATGTCCAATGTGTTCGTGACCCTGGTCGGCCTGGTGGCCATCTCCTCGCTGATTTACTCGCTGATCCCTTGATGTGACCAGAGCCGGCTACCTCGGCTTTATTCGTACATTCAGCTAGGCAACGGCCGACTGCGCCTGTAACGCGAGTCGGCCGTTTTTCTGCCAGGCAGGAAAACTCAGCGCTACCACATGGTCTTTGTTCACCCGTTGCGGGGAGCCGAGGCGACTCAGCTGCACGCCATTTTTCAGGAAGTAGCGCTCCAGCGCCGGCGTGGTCACCGCCACCACCCGGTTGGCGCCTTGGCTCCAGGCATGGTGCAGGCTGTTCCACCAGACGCGCATCGGCAGGCGGCCTTTTTCCAGGGCGCGGGCGGCAAAGCGCGACACTTCCCAGGTGTCACTGCTGCGTGGGCTCGGCTGGTCGCACAGAAAGCCGAAGACTTCCGACAGCAGATAAGGTTGTGTGGTTGGCAGCAGCCGCGCGCAACCGCAGACCTTGCCTTTTGGGTCCAGGGCGAGGATGTGGCGCGTGTCGGCCTGGTCGAACTGGTCGAATTCGCGTTGGGGCAGGGCGTAGGTGGAGTCCAGTTGCCAGCCCAGTTGCTGGATGAACACTTCGTGCCGGTAGCGACCCAGATCGTCCTCAAGGGCTGCAGACAGTTCATGGTGATGGCGGGTGATGATGCTGATCATTGGATGTCCTTATCGTGATCGGCGGGCCCTAGATCAGGCCCAGTGCGGCGGCATAGGCTGCCGCCAGTGTCTTGTTGGCCGCCCCGAATTTCTTCTGGATGGCCTTGAGGTGAAAATTCACCGTGTTGATGGAGATGGTCAGGATCAGCGCGATCTCGCCTGAACTCTTGCCATCGGCGGTCCACTGCAAAATCTCCCGCTCCCGCTGGCTGAGGCATACCGACTGATGGCAGCGTTCGCTATGGCCAAGGTCTGTCAGGCGCTGTGTCACCTGTTCGAGGATGCAGCGCAGGCGCAATTGAATCTCGTCGCTTTCGGCCTGGGAAATCTGGTCCTGGCGCCGGGCCACCGACAGTACCCGCAGCGAATGATCGTGGCTGCGAATCGGCAGTGTGGCGCCGATGCACAAGCCCCAATCCCGGGCTTCCAGCCATAGCTTGCGGCTGTTATCAAACAGTGCGTCGTTCCACAGCACCATCTCGGTGGAACGCAAGCCACTGAGAATCGACGGATCGACCGCCGCGTAGTTTTGCTCCTTGTAATGCTCCAGCCATGTTTCGGGGTAGGAGCCGTAAATCTTGGTTTTAGGGCGGGTAAACGGGGTCAGGTGGCGTACGCCATAGGCGTAGTACTCGAACCCCAATTGCAACACTTCCCGCTCCAGCAGTGCGAACACTTGTGCCCCTTCCTGTTGCGTGAGCATCTCTATCCGCAAGCGATTCCACCAGCGGATGAGGTCGTTCTCCTTCTCCATGGACAGTCGCCTCGATTCCTGGAACCTTTGGCAATCTAGCCCACGAGATATTTCTGTCAAACTTTTCCGGCGCTGTGCCGACGGCTCTGGCACGGTACTTTTGCCGTGGAGGCCGTGTTTATGACGCTCGGCACAGGCGAGGCAGGGAGTGGCGCGCGTGGCACTGCTCAATGGCCATGACCGCTGTTTCACAGGACGCAGCATCCGTGGGCATCAGGTTGCTCGCCCGAAGGCACGCCCCTTGCAACCGGGTGTCATGCAAGAGCGCTGAGATCGCACCTTGCAGGTCATGCCTGTCCAATGGCAGGGCAAGACGTATCCCACACCCCATGCGCACCAGTCGTTCGGCGTTATCGAACTGGTCATGGGCAATCGGCAGGACAATCTGTGGAATGCCGGCCGCCAGGGCCAGGCTCATGGCGCCAATGCCGCCGGGGTGGACCAGGCCGGCGGCGCGGGGCAACAGCGAACTCATCGGCAGAAACGGACACTGCAGCACAGTGGGTGGCAGGTCGTTGAGGAGTGGCCGATCACCGGTCAGAAAAATGCCACGTGCGCCGACCCTGTGCAGCGCTTCCAGGGCGAAGCGGTAAAACTGCTGGTCGAAGTGCTCAGTGGAGCCTTGGGTGAAGACAACGGGGGCCGATCCTGCATCCAGAAAGGCCCGGGTCTGTTCATCGAGCCCCAGGGTGCCACCGTCGAACAGCGGGAAACCGGCCATGTGCAAGGGTTGTGGCCAGTCTTGCTGTACGGGGGCGAACCATTCGGGGAACAGGCAAATCACCCCGTGGGGCGCATGCATCCATTGGCTGAAGATGTTCTTCGCCACGCCTGGCAAACCACGCTTGCGACGTAACGCATTGATTTGTGGGGCACAGGTTCGGTCCAGGCTCAGGTATTCGATCCCGCGCCAGAGCAATTTGCGCACCGTCAATGGCAAGCGGGGCGACACATTGAACGTGGGGTGTACGGGCGGCAAGTGGGCCGACAGCAGCGTTGAGGGAGACACCTGGACGGAAAGGTAAGGGAAGCCATATTTTTCATGGGCGATTCGAGCGCCCAGGGCCCACAGCGAGCCCACCACCACCGTATCGTCGGTGTTATGGGCGGTTACATAATCGTAGACCGGCTCTAAAAGGCCGGCGATGGCTTGCCACAGCACGGCGAAGGAGGTTTTCGGATCCCACAGCCGAGGATCGCCCATGGCGGCGTTGTAGGTCGCTTCATCGCACAACGGCACGAACGCCAGGCCCCGTGCCTCGATGGTGCGCTGAAACGCCGGCATGCTGCACAGCGTCACCTGGTGGCCGCGCAGGGTCAGGGCTGCGCCCAGGCCGATGAAGGGAAAAACGTCACCGGCCGATCCGATGGCAATCATGATTACTCGCATCATCTACATCCTTGCTCAAAAGTGTTCAGGCAAAGCTCAACTGCGCTTGCTGAGGGGGCGGCATGCAGAACGCCTCTGGCCGGGCGTCATGCTGCCTCAGTAGATGGCCGAGCAGCGCGCGGTGCACGCCGTTGGCCGCGGCCCTGGACTCCAGATCGAGAAAATGCCCGCTGCACTCGGCCGTGGAGAAGCTGCAGTCGCGGATGTACTGTTTGAAGCGCTGCACGTCCATGGCGCTGGTGTACTCGTCCCAGGCACCGTTCAAGAAGTGCACATGGCTGTCGATGTTCGACAACTGCGGCAGGTAAGCCCCTTCATTGAGCTTGAGGGCCTGGTCGATATGGAATCGCGCTTGATGTTGTTCGGCGTTGATCAATTGCGCCATGTGCTGTTGATTGGCGGTCTTGAGCCGGGGCGGCAGGTGCTTGCCCAGCGTCTGGTTGAGCAAGTGGCCGATACCTGCATTGTCATCCCGGGCCATGAGGGCCTGGGCACCGCTGACGTAGTCGAGCATCGGGCCGTTGAGTCCGGGGGCAAATGACATCACCACGGAGCTTTCGATGTTGTCCGGCTTTTGCGCGAGGGCCAGCAGGGTCGACAGGCCGCCCCAGGAGGCGGAGACCAGATGGTGAATGTTGAAGCCTTCGATCAGCGCCAGCAGGATCTGTACTTCGTCGTCCTTGGTCACCAGGCAGCGGCTCGGGTTGTGAGCCCGGGAGTTTCCGGCGAACGGTAAGTCGAACAGCACCACGTTGAAGTGTTCGGCCAGGCATTTGCTGGTGCGGGCAAAGGCCGATGTGGTGGCCATGGCGCCATTGACCAGCAGTACGTTCTTTTTATCGGGGGCATCGCCGATTTGTTCTACCGACACCGCATAGTCCTTGAAGACGTTCTTGATCACGTATTGGTTGCGCCACATAACACACCTCCATTAATCACTTAAAAACGGGTGAGAGCGCCCCTGCCACCGGGTTCGGGCATCGAGGACAAGGTTTGGCTGTTTTTATTAGAAGTAGTACGGCATACAGCGCGAGTACATCCAAAGCAGGCAGATCCCATGACGCGGGCATCAGGGTGTAGAGAGTTTCGGTCTTCAAGGTGTGGCGGGACAACTACCTGATCTGGTAGGTCGTGGGAGAAAGGTCGTCGACAGCCAGTGCCTGGCAGGTTTTTCCAGGCATAAAAAAACGCCGCGTACCTTGCGATACGCGGCGTTCTTCACATCAACACACCCTTAGGCTTGAACCACCGGGATGTTGGCGCTTGCTGCGATTTTGCGGAACTCGGCGATCTGGTCGAAGTTCAGGTAGCGGTAGACGTCACTGGCCATGGTGTCCAGTTTCGCCGCGTAGCCCATGTACTCTTCGACGGTCGGCAAGCGACCCAGGGTGGAAGCGACTGCCGCCAGCTCGGCCGAAGCCAGGTAGACGTTCGCGCCATCACCCAGACGGTTCGGGAAGTTACGGGTCGAAGTCGACACTACAGTGGAGTTCGGCTCAACACGAGCCTGGTTACCCATGCACAGCGAGCAGCCCGGCATTTCCATGCGCGCGCCAGCCTTGCCGTAGATGCCGTAGTAGCCTTCTTCGGTCAGTTGGTGAGCATCCATCTTGGTCGGCGGCGACAGCCACAGACGGGTTGGCAGCTGACCCTTGACCTGCTCCAGCAACTTACCGGCAGCGCGGAAGTGACCGATGTTGGTCATGCACGAACCGATAAACACTTCGTCGATCTTCTCGCCAGCAACGCTGGACAGCAGACGGGCGTCGTCCGGGTCGTTTGGCGCGCAGAGGATTGGCTCGTTGATTTCAGCCAGGTCGATCTCGATGACTTCGGCGTATTCGGCGTCGGCATCGGCTTCCATCAGCTCAGGGTTGGCAACCCAGGCTTCCATCGCTTGGGCGCGGCGTTCCAGGGTACGTGCATCACCGTAGCCTTCACCGATCATCCAGCGCAGCAGGGTGATGTTGGAGTTCAGGTACTCGGTGACGGAGTCTTTGGACAGCTTGATGGTGCAACCGGCAGCCGAACGTTCGGCCGAGGCGTCGGACAGCTCGAAAGCCTGCTCCAGCGTCAGGTCGTTCAGGCCTTCGATTTCCAGGATGCGGCCGGAGAAGGCGTTTTTCTTGCCTTTCTTCTCAACGGTCAGCAGGCCGGACTGGATCGCGTAGTAAGGGATGGCATGCACCAGGTCACGCAGGGTGATGCCAGGTTTCATTTTGCCTTTGAAGCGCACCAGGATCGATTCCGGCATGTCCAGTGGCATTACGCCAGTGGCTGCGGCGAACGCTACCAGGCCAGAACCGGCCGGGAACGAAATGCCCATCGGGAAACGGGTGTGGGAGTCACCACCGGTACCCACGGTGTCCGGCAGCAGCATGCGGTTCAGCCAGCTGTGGATGATGCCGTCGCCCGGACGCAGCGATACACCGCCACGGGTCATGATGAAGTCAGGCAGGGTGTGGTGGGTGGTCACGTCGATCGGCTTTGGATAGGCCGCGGTGTGGCAGAAGGACTGCATCACCAGATCGGTCGAGAAGCCCAGGCATGCCAGGTCCTTGAGTTCGTCACGGGTCATGGGGCCAGTAGTGTCCTGGGAGCCCACGGTGGTCATCTTCGGTTCGCAGTAGGTGCCTGGACGAACGCCTTTGCCTTCTGGCAGGCCGCAGGCCTTGCCGACCATTTTCTGGGCCAGGGTGAAACCCTTGCCGGTGTCGACAGGGGCTTCAGGCAGCTTGAACAGGTCGGTAGGGCCAAGACCCAGCTCGGCGCGAGCCTTCTCGGTCAGGCCACGGCCGATGATCAGCGGGATACGGCCGCCGGCACGAACTTCGTCCAACAGGACCGGAGTCTTCATTTCGAAGGTGGTCAGGACTTCATCGGTGCCGTGCTTGCAGACTTTGCCAGCATGCGGGTACAGGTCGATCACGTCGCCCATGTGCATGTTGGTGACGTCGAATTCGATTGGCAGTGCGCCAGCATCTTCCATGGTGTTGTAGAAGATGGGAGCGATCTTGCTGCCGAAGCAGAAGCCGCCAGCGCGCTTGTTAGGCACATAAGGTACGTCGTCGCCGAAGAACCACAGTACCGAGTTGGTCGCCGACTTACGGGACGAACCGGTACCGACCACGTCACCGACGTAGGCGATCGGGAAGCCCTGGCCGCGCATTTCTTCGATCTGCTTCATCGGGCCGGTCTTGCCTTGCTCGTCCGGCACGATGCCTTCACGGGCCATTTTCAGCATGGCCAGGGCGTGCAGCGGGATGTCAGGACGGGACCAGGCATCGGGAGCAGGGGACAGGTCGTCGGTGTTGGTTTCGCCGGTGACCTTGAACACGCGCAGGCTGATCTTGTCGGCCAGGGTCGGGCGGTTCTTGAACCACTCGCCGTCGGCCCAGGACTGGATCACTTCCTTGGCGTGCTGGTTGCCGTTCTTGGCTTTTTCCGCGACGTCGTGGAACGCATCGAACATCAGCAGGGTGTGCTTGAGCTGGGCAGCTGCAACGGCCGCCAGTTCGGCGTCGTCCAACAGCTCGACCAGGGTCACGATGTTGTAGCCGCCTTGCATGGTGCCGAGCAGTTCAACAGCGCGTTTTTTGTCGATCAGGGGAGAAGAAACTTCGCCCTTGGCCAGGGCAGACAGGAAACCGGCCTTGACGTAGGCAGCTTCGTCAACGCCTGGTGGAATGCGGTTGGTGATCAGGTCAACGAGGAACTCTTCTTCGCCAGCCGGGGGATTTTTCAGCAGCTCGACCAGGCCTGCGGTTTGTTCGGCGTTTAGCGGCTGGGGAACGATACCCAGGGCTGCACGCTCTTCGATATGTTTGCGGTAGGCTTCAAGCACAGTTATTACCCTCATCAGTGGTCCCACGGGACGCTCATCCAGACATGCACGGCACGCATGCGCTCGAGGGCTTTTTGGGCCGTAGAGCCAGCGCTGCCGGCATTTCTCACAGAAGCTGCTTTCAAAGTTTTACGCCTGCAGAACGGAGCTGATGAGGGTTGGTGCTGGTTATTTGGAGGGTAAATAACCAGCGCCAACACCGTTCTGAAGGAACGACTGTGCTCGTGACGCTTTGAAAACAGCTTCCAACGGATTATTTGGCGCCTTACAAGGCCGGATGATTCTACGGCAAAAAATTTCTAAAGGTAAGTTGCCGCAGCAAGTTTGCAGGGTGATGAACCTTAGACAAAGGGCTAACATGGGCCACTGTTTCGCTGATTTGTGCGCTGCCACCCATGTCCAATCACACCATCAAGACCCCCTGCATCGGCCTGTGCTCCACGGTTTACGGCGATCTCGTGTGCCGGGGCTGCAAGCGTTTCCACCACGAAGTGATCCAGTGGAACGGCTATGGCGAGGAAGAAAAGCGCGCAGTATGGCTGCGGCTTGAGCAACTGCTGGTGCAGGTGATGGCGGGCAAACTGGAGGTGTTCGACCCCAAACGGCTGCGCTGGCAGTTGGAACAGCGCAAAATTCGCTTTGTGCCGCACCAGTCCGAATACTGCTGGGCCTACCAGTTGATCGCCCGGGGCGCCCGGGTGATCAACAATCTGGACGCCTATGGCATGGTGCTGATGCCCGAGTTTCGCGACTGGAACCTGCCGGAACTGCGCGATGCCATTGATCGGGAGTTTTTTATCCTGTCCGAAGCGCATTACCAGCGCTACATCGCGCCAGGCTTCCTCAAGGATGCACTAGGCCACTGACTGTCGCTGATCAACCTGTGGGAGCGGGCTCGCCCGCGATGGCGCCAGTTCAGTCAGGTATATATCAACTGACCCACCGCTATCGCAGGCAAGCCAGCTCCCACAATTGTTCTGTGGTGTGGCCAAAATATCCTGCCCTGCCAAGATCCCCTGTAGGAGCGGGCTCGCCCGCGATGGCGCCAGTTCAGTCAGGGATACATCAACTGACCCACCGCCATCGCAGGCAAGCCAGCTCCTACAATTGTTCTGTGGTGTGGCCAAAATATCTTGCCTTGCCAAGATCCCCTGTAGGAGCCGGCTTGCCCGCGATGGCGCCAGTTCAGTCAGGGATACATCAACTGACCCACCGCAATCGCAGGCAAGCCAGCTCCTACAATTGTTCTGTGGTGTGGCCAAAATATCTTGCCTTGCCAAGATCCCCTGTAGGAGCGGGCTTGTCCGCGATGGCGTCAGTTCAGTCAGGGATACATCAACTGACCCACCGCCATCGCAGGCAAGCCAGCTCCTACAATTGTTCTGTGGTGTGGCCAAAATATCCTGCCCTGCCAAGATCCCCTGTAGGAGCGGGCTTGCCCGCGATGGCGTCAGTTCAGTCAGAGATGTATCAGCTGACCTACCGCCATCGCAGGCAAGCCAGCTCCTACAATTGTTCTGTGGTGTGGCCAAAATATCCTGCCCTGCCAAGATCCCCTGTAGGAGCGGGCTCGCCCGCGATGGCGCCAGTTCAGTCAGGGATGTATCAACTGACCCGCCGCCATCGCGAGCAATCCCGCTCGCACATGTTTGATCTTCATTTTGCCTTGCTGGCCAGTTCCTCCAGGTGATCGATGATGCTCTGGGGCTTGAGCACCAGCACGTCGCTCTCCAGTGCATCGAGCACCACTTCCGCTGTATTGCCGATCAGCGCCCCGGAAATCCCGGTGCGTGCCACGGTGCCTATGATCGTGACCGCCGCGCGCAGTTTATGGGCGGCATGGGGGATCAACACATCGGCCGGACCTTCTTCGATGTGCAGCCGGCTGTCGTCAATGTCGAACTCGGCCTGGAACGCCTTGCACTGCTCGCGATAGCGGGCCTCGATGGTTTCCTTGAGTTGAAACACCGGGTCAGCTGCCGACAGCATGGGCGACGGATGGGCGCTGATCACATGTAACTGGCCCTTGGCCAGGCTGGCGATGTCAAAACCATGATCGACGATGGCGGCGTGCAGGGCTTTATGCTCGTTATCGAGGTTGCCCACGTCGATGGCCGCCAGGATCACCCCGTCGGTCCATGGGGTCGCTGTCTTGACCAGCAGCACGGCGGCCGGGCACAAGCGCAGCAGTTTCCAGTCTTCCGGTGTCAGCAGGGCCTTTTTCAGCGGGCTGTCGGGGTAGTGCTGCTTGATCACCAGCTTGCAGCTCTCGCTCTGCTGCACCCTGATGATGGTTTTATGCATGTTGTCGTGCCAGGCCTGTTCGGTGCTGACGCTATAGCCATCCTCTTGCAAGCCGGCCTTGAGCAAGCTCAACAAGGCCGAATGCTCATGCTTTTCATCGCACACCAGCAAATGCAAGTGAGCGTCGGTCACCCCGGCGATCAGCTTGGCGCGCTTGAGCGCCAGGCTTTCCGAGTGTTCGGGCTCGATGATCACCAGGATTTTGCCAATTTCGTTCATGAGCGGGATCTCCAAGGGTGGGAAGGGCAAGGCTTCGAACAACTATAGTTGTTGCCCGCCGTACGTCATGTTGATGCACATCAAGGCCCGTGACTGGTGGTCTGCGGCGGGGTCGGTATAATCGGCGGCCTTTTGTGATCCTTTGCCCGTGAGCCCGATGAACCTGCCCGAAATCCATGAATTCCTCGGTTGCCGCACCCCTGACGCCTGGGTCCAGGCCGCACTGGCCGACCAGGAAACCCTGCTGATCGACCACAAGAATTGCGAGTTCAAGGCCGCCAGCACCGCCTTGAGCCTGATTGCCAAGTACCACTCCCATGTTGACCTGATCAACATGATGTCGCGCCTGGCCCGGGAAGAACTGGTCCACCACGAGCAAGTCATGCGCTTGATGAAAAAGCGCAAGATCGAACTGCGCCAACTGCACGCCAGCCGCTATGCCTCGGGCTTGCGCAAAGTGGTGCGCAGCCACGAGCCGGTGAAACTGGTGGATACCCTGGTGGTGGGCGCCTTTATCGAAGCGCGCAGTTGCGAGCGTTTCGAAGCACTGGTGCCGCATTTGGACGAAGAACTCGGCAAGTTCTACTTTGGCCTGCTGAAAAGCGAGGCGCGGCACTTTCAGGGCTATCTGAAGCTGGCCTATCAATACGGCGAGGCCAAGGATGTGGCCCAAGTGATCGAGCGGGTCCGCGCCGCCGAGCAGGAACTGATCGAATCACCGGATATCGAGTTCCGTTTCCACAGCGGCGTGCCGGCCTGATCTCAAACGCCCGTGAAAGACTGCGGGCTATTTGTAAAAAACTCTTAAAAACATGAAGTTTGCGTCAAAGCCCTGCTGTATGGGGCCCTGCGTGCGCTTGTGGATCGCTGTTGCCCACTATAATGCGCGCACTTCAATCGGCGCTGGCACAGTGGAAACTTATGGAAAACTTGGGTCTGGGCAAGGTCCTGCTCGTTGAGGACGATGAGAAGCTGGCAGGGCTGATCGCGCATTTTCTGTCACAGCATGGCTTTGAAGTGCGCGTGGTGCACCGGGGCGATGAGGCGTTGGCGGTGTTCCTGGCGTTCAAACCGAAGATCGTCGTGCTCGACCTGATGCTGCCCGGCCAGAGCGGCCTGCATGTGTGCCGTGAGATCCGTAATGTGTCCGACACCCCCATCGTGATCCTCACCGCCAAGGAAGACGACCTGGACCATATCCTCGGCCTGGAGTCCGGCGCCGATGACTATGTGATCAAGCCGATCAAGCCGCCGGTGTTGCTGGCACGCTTGCGGGCCTTGCAGCGCCGCCATCTGCCGGAGCCGACAGTGCGCGGCTCCCTGGCGTTCGGCCAGTTGGCGATTGACCGCAGTTGCCGAGGGGTGAGCCTGGGTGACGAAAAGATCGACCTGACCACCATGGAATTCGAACTGCTGTGGTTACTGGCCAGCAGTGCGGGCAAGATCCTCTCGCGTGACGATATCCTCAACCGCATGCGCGGGATCGCCTTTGACGGGCTCAACCGCAGTGTCGATGTGTATATCAGCAAGCTGCGCAACAAACTCAATGACAACCCCCGTGAGCCGGTGTGCATCAAGACCATCTGGGGCAAGGGCTACCTGTTCAACCCGTTTGCCTGGGAGGTCTAGCCCGATGTTGCGCCTGTTCCTGCGTCTGTACATCATCCTGGCCCTGGGCCTGGCCGGGGCAATCTGGTTGGTGAACTACACCTTCGACGAATTGCTGCCCGAAGCCAACGAAACCTACAACCGCGAAGCCATGCGCGGCCCGGCCTACGGCCTGGTGGAGCAATTACGCCCGTTGCCGGCGGGCGCCGCTCGCGAGGCGCGCCTGGCCGAGCTGCAAAAGCACTATGGATTGCGCCTGGGTTTTATCGACCGCAAGGCGGCGGGATTCGACCCTCGCGAGCAACAAATACTGGCTGACGGCAAGTTGGTGGTGCGCGGCGACTTCATGGAGTTCATCACCGAAATCGACGGCGGCGCGCAGTTGCTTCAGGTCAAACTACCGGTGGAACCGCGCTGGCTGTACCTGTGGGCCTATAGCCTGTTGGGCCTGTGCCTGGCCATCGTCCTGTATTTCTGGGTGCGCCCGCATTGGCGCGACCTGGAGCATATCCGCGTGGCGGCCCAGGGTTTTGGTAACAATGACCTGGGCTCGCGCATCTTGCTGCCACGGCGCTCGAGCGTGCGCGAGCTGGCCGGGCACTTCAACCAGATGGCCGAGCGCATCGAGCACCTGATCGCCAACCAGCGTGAGCTGACCAACGCGGTTTCCCATGAGTTGCGCACCCCGATTGCGCGCTTGTCGTTTGAGCTCGATCAGCTCAAGCAGGAAGCCGACCCGCGCCAGAGCCGCGCGCTGATTGGCGACATGTACGCCGACCTCGGCGAGCTGGAGGATATGGTTTCTGAGCTGTTGACCTACGCCAGCCTTGAGCGTGGCGCGACGCAGGTCACCCGCGAGAATATCGAGGCGCAAAGCTGGCTCGACAGTGTGATCGGCAGCGTGGCCCTGGAAGCCGAGGCCGAAGGCGTGCAGTTGTCGCTGCGCACCTGTGAAGTTGATTTCATCCAGATCGAACCACGGTTTATGGCGCGCGCGGTGATCAACCTGCTGCGCAATGCCATTCGTTACGCGGAGCAGCGGGTAGAGGTATCGCTGGTCAAATTTGGCAGTGGCTACGAGGTACGGGTGTGCGACGACGGCCCCGGCGTACCCGAGGACGGCCGGGAGAAAATCTTCCAGCCGTTTATGCGCCTGGACGCCAGCCGCGACCGCCGCACCGGCGGCTTTGGCCTGGGCCTGGCGCTGGTGCAGCGGGTCAGCCAGTGGCATGGCGGACAGGTGCAGGTGCTGGATTCGCAGTGGGGCGGGGCGTCGTTCCGCATGACCTGGGCCTACGCCGACTAACCTTTTGCAAACTCATGAAGGTTGTAAATGTGGGGCTGGCTAGTCGGGTCGCCGCCTCGCTGCGATGGTCGTAAACGATGACGTTGGGTACCTGACACTCTGTGGCGATCTATTGGGCCGCCATCGCAGGCAAGCCAGCTCCCACAGGCGAATGCAGCTTCGCGCTCTGGCTTTGCTGTTGCTCTGCTTTTGATCTGGCTTTTGATCTTAGGCGCCCCGTTAAACCACGATGGCCGCAGGCAGGTATTGCGCAGTGGGCACCCCGGCATGGATGCCGGGGTAGCCGCGACACGGCCATGGATGGCCGATCGCGGCGGGCCCACGGAGCAATGCCTGACTGCGGGCATGCCGAGCCTAGGCGAGGCACCGAGTGGTGGGGCAAAAGCGCTTTGGTTACTTTCGCGCTCTTCGAAAGTGACCCGCCGTAAGGGCGGAACCCTAAGTGGCCGTAACCGCAGCAACGGATATATACACCCCCCCCAACAACCCAAAAAGAGCGAATGATCATCGCAGCAATGCGGCGACCGGCAAGCCAGCCCCCCCTGTCTGATTGGGTTTGCAAATCAAAAGCTGTAGTTCAACACACCCATCACCGACGTCTGCATCCTGCGTTCCACAATCGGGCTTTTGCCCGCATCACCGGACAAATACTGCACATCCAGCAAGGTCGAGAAGGTTGTGTGGTCGCCCAGCGGCACGCTCCAATCGAGGTTCAAGCCCCGGCTGACCATCCCACCCTTGGCGTCATACGCGCGAAAGCGGCTGCTTTGGGCTTGGCCGGTGGTCACGCCATACCAGGTCTGCACATAGTTGCCATCGCCAAAGCGGCTGTTGAGGCTGGCGTCCACGGTGCCGTAGTCACCGTCATACAGGTTGGTGCCAATGCTCAGTTCCAGGGAGGTAAACGCCTTGCCGCTGTCTTTTTTATCGTCTTGCTCCAGCGCATGTTCCAGGGTCGCGCCCAGCACGGCCGTGCCCAAGGTGTAGCTGGCACTCACACCGAACTGCGGCCGCGACTTGATTTCACCCATGCCCTTGAGCCGGTCAGAGCCCAGGTGGGTGCTTTTTTTCTGGTCTTTGCGCGCAGTGCTAGCGCCGACATAGGCATTGAAACTGAGGTTGTCATCTTCATAACCCCAGCCCAGCCCCTTGTTGGTATCGAGAAAAATCCCCCACGGGCTGACGATGTTTGCGCCGAGCATGGGCGCGGTCATGCGCTCATTGCTGCCGCTGTAGCGCGGCAGGTTGGCTGCCCCGGTTTGCAGGCTGTATTGCCAGTCGGCGGCGGCTGACAGTTGGGTGCAGCTGATCAGGCACACAGAAGTGGCAGCGAGGTAGATCGTTTTTGAACGCATGATGGCCTTCGTCGTTCCAAGGGAGGCTCAAATCCTAGGGACGGCGGGGGCAGGGGTCTTTGACAGCTTTGTCGGGAAACTGTCAAAGACTGTTAAACGGCTGGCCTCAGGGTCGCAATCAGCGCGCGGATCGCGCCCGGCAGGGCATCCAGCTCGCGCACCAGGATGCTGCGTTCGCGCACCGCCCAGCTTTCATCGAGCTTGATGCTCACCAGTTGCATGGTCCGACTGTGCCGCACGGCGGCGGACTCGGGGATGATGCCGATGCCGACTCCGGCCTCGACCATGCGGCAGATGGCTTCGAAACTCGACATCTGGATGCGCAGGGACAGTTGCTTGCCCAGGTGCTCGACGTGTTCACGCAAGAAGCTGAGCAAGGTGCTGCCTTCGTGCAGGCCAATATGCTGATAGGCCAGGGTCTGTTCCAGGGTCACTGACGGCTGGTTGGCCAGGGGATGGCCCACCGGCACCGTCAGCACCAGGTGGTCAGTGCTGAAGTGCAAGACCTGCAAGCCCGGCGCCTGCACGGGGCCGGCGATGATGCCCATGTCACTGGTGCCGTCGAGCACCCCGCGCACGATGTCACGGGACAGGCGCTCCTGCAGGTCGACCGTCACGCCGGGGCGCTGGGAGAGGAAACCAGCGAGGATTTCCGGGAGAAACTCGGTGACTGCCGTGGTATTGGCAAAGATACGGATATGCCCGGCGGAGTCGGCGCCATATTGGGTGAATTCGCTTTTCAGGTAATCGACCTGGCGCATGATCAGCCGCGCGTGGTGCAGCAGCCGTTCACCGGCCGGGGTGACTTCCACGCCGCGACTGTCGCGGTACAGCAGGCGCGTATCCAACTGGCCCTCCAGGGCCTTGATCCGTGCACTGGCGGCTGCCGGCGAGAGGAACGCACGCTTGGCACCCTGGGTCAGGCTGGGGGATTCGGCGATATGGATAAACAGGCGCAGGTCGGCCAGGTCGAAGTGCATGTAAGGCTCCCAGGTGAAGATAGCGGCGTTCAGCATAGCCGAACGCTGGTTTATTGAAATGCAAATTCTCAGAACGGCCAGGCGCTTGCATGATCCGGGGCAGACACTCACTGCCCGAGGACCTGCCCCCGATGAGCGCCACTGATTGGATTGGCCGAAGCGAAACCGCCCACGACCATTTGAGCCGTAACCTACTCAAGCGTATTGCCGCCACCTTCGGCGAGGCGGTGCCGGACGACGGAGCAGATTTACCACCACTATGGCAGTGGTGCTTCTTCCATGACCCGCTGGCGGAAACCGCCCTGGGCGCCGACGGCCACCCGGCCCGTGGCGGCTTCCTGCCGCCGGCCGATAACCGCAACCGCATGTGGGCCGGTGGGCGTATCGAATTCCTGCACGCCTTGCGTGCCGGTGAGGCGGCGACCCGCGTGTCGACCATCACCCAGGTCGAGGAAAAGACCGGGCGCAGCGGTTCGTTGCTGTTTGTCACCGTGCGCCACGACTACTCCCAGGAGGGCCGCCTGGCAATCCGAGAGGAACAGGATATCGTCTACCGCGAGCCCACACCGCCCAAGGCCGGCAGCGGCGATGCCCTGGCCCGGGGCGACTGGTGTGAGGCGATCGAGCCCACGCCGACCTTGCTGTTTCGCTACAGCGCCGTGACCTTCAACGGTCACCGCATTCACTACGACTACCCCTACGTGACCGGCACCGAAGGCTATGCGGGGCTGGTGGTGCATGGGCCGCTGATCGCCACCTTGAGCCTGCGCGCCTTTTGCCGGGCACATCCCGAAGCCACCTTGCGCCGTTTTGCCTATCGCGGCGTGCGTCCGTTGATTGCGCCACAGGCGTTTGAGGTGGGCGGGCGAGTGACGGCGGCCGGTGTCGCCCAGCTGTGGGCCGGTAACGCTGCTGGCCTGGCGCAGCAGGCTGAAGCGCATTTCGAATAATCCAAGAACAACAGGCGGAGAGCCGTTAATGAACCCCCATGACAACGAAGAACTCAACGCTATTCGCGAAGGCGTGCGCGCCTTGTGCGCTGAATTCGACGCCGCTTACTGGCGCAAAATCGATGAAGAAAAGGGTTTCCCCGAAGCCTTCGTCAAGGCCCTGACGGACGCCGGCTGGCTGTCGGCGATGATTCCTGAGCAATACGGCGGCTCCGGCCTGGGCCTGGCCGAAGCCTCGGTGATCCTCGAGGAGGTCAACCGCTGCGGCGGCAACTCCGGCACCGTCCATGGCCAGATGTACAACATGTTCACCCTGTTGCGTCATGGCAGCGAGGCGCAAAAGCGCTTCTACCTGCCCAAGCTGGCCAGCGGTGAATTGCGCCTGCAGTCCATGGGCGTTACCGAGCCCACCACCGGCACCGACACCACCAAGATCAAGACCACCGCGATTCGGCGCGGCGACAACTACGTGATCAACGGGCAAAAGGTGTGGATCTCGCGGGTGCAGCATTCCGACCTGATGATCCTGCTGGCGCGTACCACGCCGCTGGCCGAGGTGAAGAAAAAGTCCGAGGGTATGTCGATCTTCCTGGTGGACCTGCGCGCGGCCATCGGCAACGGCCTGACCGTGCAGCCCATCGCCAATATGGTCAACCACGAGACCAACGAGTTGTTCTTTGACAACCTCGAGCTGCCCCTCGACAGCTTGATCGGCGAGGAGGGCAAGGGCTTCAAATACATCCTTGACGGCCTCAACGCCGAACGCACGCTGATCGCCGCCGAATGCATCGGCGATGGCCGCTGGTTTATCGAAAAGGCCAGTGCCTATGCCCGCGACCGCGTGGTGTTTGGCCGGCCCATCGGGCAGAACCAGGGGGTGCAGTTCCCGATTGCCGAAGCCCATATCGAAATCGAGGCGGCGGACCTGATGCGCTGGCGTGCCTGCGAGGAATACGACCGCGGCGTCAATGCTGGGGCCAGCGCCAATATGGCCAAGTACCTGGCGGCCAAGGCGTCCTGGGAAGCGGCCAACGCCTGCCTGCAAACCCACGGCGGCTTCGGGTTTGCCTGCGAGTACGACGTGGAGCGCAAATTCCGCGAGACGCGCCTGTACCAGGTGGCGCCGATCTCCACCAACCTGATCCTGTCGTACGTGGCCGAGCATCTGCTCGAGCTGCCACGCAGCTTCTGAGGGCCTGAGCATGAGCCATACCCAAGCCTTGTGCCGGTTCCTCGCCGAGTTGAATGACGCGCAATTGCCCGACGCGGTGCTGGCGCGTATCGAAGAACTGTATCTGGATTGGCTGGCCTCGGCGCTGGCCAGCCAAGGTTCGCACCCGATTCCCTTGTTCGAGCGCTATGCACAAAAGATGGGCCCGGCCACCGGGCCTTCGCAGATAATCGTCAACGGTGGCAGCAGCAGCGCGTATTTTGCCGCGCTGGTCAACGCGGCCTCATCGCACCTGGTGGAGCAGGACGACCTGCACAACAGCTCGGTGCTGCACCCGGCGACGGTGGTGTTTCCCGCTGCCCTGGCCGCCGCGCAAGATCTCGGCAAAACCGGTCGCGAGTTGTTGTTGGCCGTGGTGGCCGGTTATGAGGCCGGGATTCGCATCGGCGAGTTCATGGGTCGTTCCCACTACCGGATCTTCCACACCACGGCCACAGTCGGCACCCTGGCGGCGGCGGTGGCCGTGGGCAAGTTGCTGGACTTCAACGAAGAACAATTCATCAACCTGCTCGGCAGCGCCGGCACCCAGGCCGCCGGGCTCTGGGAGTTCCTGCGCGATGCCGCTGACTCCAAGCAGTTGCACACCGCCAAGGCCGCAGCGGATGGCTTGCTGGCCGCGTATCTGACGGCGGATGGCCTGAGCGGTGCGCGCAATATCCTCGAAGGCGAGCAGGGTTTGGCGGCGGGTATGTCCACTGACGCCGAGCCGGGCAAATTGTCCGCGGGTCTCGGTAGCCGCTGGGCGCTGCTGGAAACCTCGTTCAAGTTCCACGCTTCGTGCCGCCATACCCACCCGGCCGCCGATGCGTTGCTGGACTTGATGCAGCGCGAAGGCCTGGCCGCTGCGGATATCGCCAGGGTCGAGACCCGCGTGTACCAAGGCGCTATTGATGTGCTCGGCCGCGTGACCGTACCGGCCACCGTGCACCAGGCCAAGTTCTCCATGGGTACCGTGCTCGGCCTGATTGCTGTGCACGGCAAAGCCGGGCTTACCGAGTTTCATCAGTGGGCCCTGAGCGATCCCGCCGTCGCTGCGTTCCGCGACAAGGTCAGCATGATCTTCGACCGCGCAGTCGACGACGCCTATCCGCAGCGCTGGCTGGGCCGCGTCACCGTGACCTGCGTCGATGGCCGCACGTTGCATGGTGCGATTGACGAGCCCAAGGGCGACCCGGGCAACACCCTGGACCGAGTGCAGTTGGCGGACAAGTTCCAACGCCTCTGCCAGTTCAGCGGCGCCCGCACGCCGGCCCAGGCCAGCGCCTTGATCGAAAAAGTCTGGAACCTGCGCAACGCCGTATCCATGGCCCATTGGCTTTGAGGAATTGTCATGACTGCTAATCAACGACCGCTGGACGGCATCACTGTGGTCAGCCTGGAACACGCGATTGCTGCGCCGTTCTGTACCCGCCAACTGGCCGACCTGGGGGCGCGGGTGATCAAGATCGAACGCCCGGGCAGCGGTGATTTTGCCCGTGGCTACGACGAGCGCGTGCGCGGCCTGGCCTCGCATTTTGTGTGGACCAACCGTTCCAAGGAAAGCCTGACCCTGGACCTCAAGCAGGCGGAGGCCGGCGCTATCCTCGACACCTTGCTGGCCGATGCCGACGTGCTGGTGCAGAACCTTGCACCCGGTGCGGCGGCGCGTATGGGGCTCGCGTTCGAGGCGCTGCAGGCGCGCTTTCCACGGCTGATTGTGTGTGATATTTCCGGCTACGGCGAAGGCGGGCCCTACGAGAAAAAGAAAGCCTATGACCTGCTGATCCAGAGCGAGGGCGGTTTTCTTTCGGTGACCGGTGGCCCCGGTGAAGAGCAGATGGCCAAGGCCGGTTGTTCCATCGCGGATATCTCCGCCGGCATGTACGCCTACAGCGGGATCCTGTCGGCACTGCTATTGCGCGGCAAGACGGGCAAGGGCAGCCGCATTGACGTGAGCATGCTCGAAAGCCTGGTGGAGTGGATGGGCTACCCGATGTACTACGCCTTCGACGGTGCCCCGCAGCCACCGCGGGCCGGCGCGGCGCATTCGACGATCTACCCCTACGGGCCGTTCCCCACCGGTGATGGCGGCACGGTGATGCTCGGTTTGCAGAACGAACGTGAATGGGCGGCGTTCTGCGACAAGGTACTGCTCACCCCTACGCTGGCGACGGATGAACGCTTCTCGGCCAACTTCAAGCGTTCGGCCAACCGCGAAGTGCTGCGCCAGATCATTGTCGACAGCTTTGCCCAACTCGACACCGAGGCCGTGATCCAGCGTCTGGAACACGCGCAGATCGCCAGTGCACGGGTCAACGATATGCAAGGCGTGTGGGACCACCCGCAACTCAAGGCCCGCGACAGCTGGCGTGAAATCGACAGCCCGGCCGGGCCGTTACCGTCGTTATTGCCACCGGTGCGTAACGCCGCGTTTAGCCCGCGTATGGACGGCGTACCGGGACTGGGGCAGCACAGCCAGGCAATTCTCCAGGCGCTGGGCTACTCGGGTGAGGCCATCGACAGCCTGCGCGCGCGCGGCGTTATCTAATCAGGAGTTCTGTGATGCCTTTGATTCGTTCTGCCTTGTTCGTCCCGGGCAGCCGCCCGGAGCGCTTTGCCAAAGCACTGGCCAGTGGTGCCGATGCGGTGATCGTGGATTTTGAAGATGCGGTGGAAGAACCGCTCAAGCGCCAGGCCCGGGACAACCTCGGCGGGTTTTTAACGGCCAACCCCGATGCCTGTGTGTGGGTGCGCATCAATGCCCCAGAACACGCCGAGCACTTTGCCGATGTGGCGTTCTGCAAAGCCCACGGCAACGTGGCCGGGGTGTTGCTGCCCAAGGTGGAAAGTGCCGCCCAGGTGGCGGTGGTCGCCGCTGCCGGCAAAGTCATCTGGCCGATTATCGAAAGTGCACGAGGCCTGCTGGCGGTGGCCGAAATCGCCCATGCGCCGCAAGTGCAGCGCCTGTCGTTCGGTGGCCTGGACCTGGCGCTGGACCTGAACCTGAGCAGCCACTCGGCGGCGGCGAATTTTGCCCTGGATCAGGCGCGCCTGGCGCTGATCGTGCATTCGCGCGCCGCCGGCCTGGTGGCACCGCTGGACGGTGTACACCCGGCGATCGACGACCCGGAGGGCCTGCGCCACTCGATCCGGCATGCCTATGAAATGGGCTTTGCCGGGGCCCTGTGTATCCATCCCAAGCAGGTGCCGGTGATCCATGAGGCCCTGGCGCCGAGTGCGGCGGACCTGGCCTGGGCGCAACGGGTGGTGGAGGCCGGTGCCCATGGGGCAGGGGCCTACCAGATTGATGGGCAGATGGTGGATGCGCCGGTGTTGCTGCGGGCCCAAAGGCTGCTGGCAGCACAGAACTCCCACGCGGGATAGGCATTGCTCCCCAGGTTGGTGTTCGGCTTGGCCGAACGCAGGGTTTAAAAATTTCAAATTCACTACACGCATCACATCAGGCACCTTGCCTGACACCACCACAACAATAAAAAGGTGATACCCATGCTCAAGCTTTCTCGGGCGCTGTTGTGCGCCGCCACGTTGTTTGCCGCAGGCCTGGCCCAGGCGGCTGATCCGATCATCATCAAGTTCGCCCACGTGGTAGCGGAAAACACCCCCAAAGGCCAGGGCGCGCTGCTGTTCAAGAAACTTGCCGAAGAGCGCCTGGCGGGCAAGGTCAAGGTCGAGGTGTACCCCAACTCGTCGCTGTTTGGCGACGGCAAGGAGATGGAAGCGCTGCTGCTGGGCGATGTGCAGATGCTGGCGCCGTCCCTGGCCAAGTTCGAGCAGTACACCAAGCAGGTGCAGATCTACGACCTGCCGTTTTTGTTCAACGACCTGGCCGCCGTCGACCGTTTCCAGGCCGCTGAAGGCAAGCAACTGCTGACGTCGATGCAGGACAAGAACATCCTCGGCCTGGCCTATTGGCACAATGGCCTCAAGCAACTGTCGGCCAACAAGGCCCTGCACGAGCCCAAGGATGCCCGGGGCCTGAAGTTCCGCGTGCAGGCCTCCAGTGTGCTGGAGGAGCAGTTCAAGGCGATCCGTGCCAACCCGCGCAAGATGAGTTTTGCCGAGGTCTACCAAGGCTTGCAGACCGGCACTGTCAACGGCACCGAAAACACCTGGTCGAACTATGAAAGCCAGAAGGTCAACGAGGTGCAGAAGTACTTCACCGAGTCCAACCACGGCCTGATCGACTACATGGTGATCACCAACGCCAAGTTCTGGAACGGCCTGGCGCCGGACATCCGCAGTAGCCTGGAACAGATCATGGTCGAAGTCACCGTCGAGGTGAACAAGCAGGCCGAAGCGCTGAACCAGTCGGCCAAGCAGAAGATTATCGACGCCAAGACCAGCGAAATCATCGAGCTGACCCCCGAGCAACGCCAGCTATGGCGCGAAGCCATGCGTCCGGTGTGGCAGAAGTTCGAGGGGCTGATTGGCGCTGACCTGATCAAGGCCGCAGACGCGTCCAACCACTGATCGCCTGCGCGACCCCAACCCAATGTGGGAGCGGGCTTGCCCGCGATGGCGGCGTCTGAGCCAGCCGAGAGGCCGTTGATGCCCCATCGCGGGCAAGCCCGCTCCCACATGTTGCGACCCCTTTCCCTGTAAGCGAGGTTTTGCCATGCAATCCCTAAGGCGCGTCTGGGAGCACCTGGAGGAAGGTTTTATCGCCTTCCTGCTGGCCGCCATGACCCTGGTGACGTTTGTCTACGTCATGCTCAACAACATCTACACCCTGTTTTTTGCCCTGGCCGACAAATGGGCCTGGAGCAGCAGTTTTTTCAACGCCCTGGGCGACGGCACCATGACCTGGGCCCAGGACATGACCTGGAGCGTCGCGCTGACCAAGGCGATGTTCGGCTGGCTGATTTTCTTCGGGATTTCCTATGGCGTGCGCACCGCCGGCCACCTGGGGGTCGATGCCCTGGTGCGCCTGACGCCACGCCGGGTCCAGCGCCTGCTGGGAATGCTCGCGTGCCTGTGCTGCCTGGCCTACGCCGGGTTGTTCATGGTGGCCAGCTACAAGTGGGTGAGTGCCGTGCTGGCGGCCGGGATCGGGGCCGAGGACCTCGATCATTTCGGCCTGGAAGTGGGGCATATCGCGCTGATCGTGCCGATCGGCTTTGCCCTGGTGTTGATCCGCTACCTGGAAATTTTCTACCGCCTGTTTACCCACCGTCAGGTCGGGTTGGGGCTGGCCGACGAAGCCGGTGAAGCCAGCAAGTTGGCCGGTAGCCATGAGGAGCGTGACTGATGGCCGTTCTCTGTCTGTTTTTACTGCTGTTGGTGTTCATGTTTCTCGGCGTGCCCATCGCGATTTCCCTGGGGTTGTCGGGGGCGATGTCGATCCTGATGTTCAGCCAGGACTCGTTAAGCTCTCTGGCGATCAAGTTGTTCGAAACCAGCGATGCCTACACCTTCCTGGCGATTCCGTTCTTCCTGCTGTCGGGGGCGTTCATGACCACCGGCGGCGTGGCGCAACGCTTGATCGATTTTGCCAACGCCTGTGTCGGCCATATCCGTGGCGGCCTGGCGATTGCGGCGGTGCTGGCGTGCATGCTGTTCGCCGCGCTGTCCGGTTCATCGCCGGCGACGGTGGCGGCGGTGGGGTCGATTGCCGTGGCCGGTATGGTGCGTTCCGGTTACCCCAAGGAGTTTGGTGCCGGGATCATCTGCAATGCCGGGACCCTGGGCATCCTGATTCCGCCTTCCATCGTGATGGTGGTGTATTCGGCGGCGACGGAAACCTCGGTGGGCAAGTTGTTTATGGCGGGGGTGATCCCCGGCTTGCTGCTGGGCCTGATGCTGATGATCGCGATCTACATCGTGGCGCGTATCAAGAAGTTGCCGGCACAACCCCGGGCGACCTTTGCCCAGTGGCTGGGCTGTGCGCGCCGCGCGTTCTGGGGCCTGTTGCTGCTGGTGATCATCCTCGGCGGTATCTACAGCGGCATGTTCACCCCCACTGAAGCTGCAGCCGTGGCGGCGGTGTACTCGGCGTTTGTCGCGCTGTTTGTGTACAAGGACATGCGCTTGAGGGATTGCCCCAAGGTGCTGCTGGAGTCTGGGCGCCTGTCGATCATGCTGATGTTCATCATCGCCAACGCCATGCTGTTTGCCCATGTGCTGACCACCGAACAGATCCCACAGGAAATCACGGCCTGGGTCATCTCCGAAGGGCTGACGCCGATCGGTTTCCTGCTGATGGTCAACGTGGTGCTGTTGATCGCCGGCAGCTTTATGGAGCCCTCGGCCATTGTGCTGATCCTGGCGCCGATCTTCTTCCCGATTGCGATGAAGCTGGGCATCGACCCGATTCACCTGGGGATTGTGATGGTGGTGAACATGGAGATCGGCCTGGTGCATCCGCCCGTTGGGCTGAACCTGTTCGTGACCTCGGCGGTGACCGGCCTGACCCTGGGCCAGACGATCCGCGCAGCGATGCCATGGCTGATGATCCTCCTGGCGTTCCTGGTCCTGGTGACGTACGTGCCGTTTATCTCACTGGCGCTGCCGCAGTGGTTGGGCATGTAGCCAGCGCCCAAACGCCGCACCACCCCCAGACTTGATTTCAATCAAGGGCTCACTGGCCACGTGCCACCTACCATCGGCTGCATATCCCGGCCGTTGAAGTCAGTGAGCCCATGAACCGCCCCAAGCCCTCGACCCTCGCTACCCTGGCTGCAAGTCCCGTTACCTGGCTGGTTGTCCTGGTGCTGCTGTTCAGCCTGGCCGGCCCGGCCCAGGCCAAGTCCTACGGCGCGATTGAACAGCAGCGCATCGACAAGATTTTCCCGCAGGCCGACGCCATTTCCGCCGCCGAAGGCAAGTTCAAGGTGCGCACGCTGTCGGCCAAAGGCGCGGTCATCGGCTATGTGTTCCAGAGCCTGGACGTGGTGGACATCCCGGCGTACTCCGGCAAACCGATCAACACCCAGGTGATTCTCGACCCGGCCGGGGTGATCCGTGATGCCTATGTGCTGGAGCACCACGAGCCGATTCTGTTGATCGGCATTCCCGAGGCCAAGCTGCATGACTTCACCGCCCGCTACAGCGGGATCAACGTCAAGCAGCGGGTGGTGGTGGGGCATTCCAGTGACAGCCAGGCGGTGACCGTGGATGCGGTGGCCGGTGCCACGGTCACGGCGATGGTGGTCAATGAGGTGATCATGCGCGCCGCCCATGAAGTGGCGGTGTCGCTCAAGCTGATCGAGGACAAGGCCAGCACCGCGCAGAAAGTCGCGCTGGTGCGCGCTGACCTGTTCGAGCCGGCCAACTGGGCGCAGTTGACCGGCAATGGCGCGGTGCGCCGCTTGCACCTGACGCGCGGCCAGGTGGATGCCGCCTTCAAGAGCACCGAGGCCGAAGGCGTGGACGTGGCGGGGGCGGGGCAGGTCGACGAGACGTTTATCGACTTGTATGTGGCCGATCTCAACGCGCCGACCATCGGCCGCAACCTGTTGGGTGACGCGCAGTACCGGGTGTTGATGCAGGGCCTCAAGCCCGGCGAGCAGGCCATCGCGGTGCTGGGACGCGGGATTTTTTCGTTCAAGGGCTCGGGCTATGTGCGCGGCGGGATTTTTGATCGGGTGCAGTTGCGCCAGTTCGGCAATGTCATCAGCTTCCGCGATATGGACCACCAGCGCCTGTACGACGTGTTCGCCGAGGGCATGCCCGAGTTCGATGAAATGTCGGTGTTTATCGTGCCCCCCCAGGCTGCGTTCGATCCAGGCTCAGCGTGGACCCTGGAGCTGCTGGTACGGCGCCAGACCGGCCCGGTCAGTGGCACCTTCAGCAGTTTTGAATTGCCCTACCAGATGCCCGAGGCGTATCTGGAGCGCCCGTTGCCCACCGCCGCCGAACAGGCCGCCATCGACGAAGCCAACCGGCCGATGTGGCTGACGATCTGGTACCAGAAACACGTGCAGATCCTGATCCTGGGCGCCGCCCTGGTGCTGCTGACGGTGATTCTGTTTTTGCAGGACAGCCTGGCCCGGCGCCCGCGTCTGCTGCACTGGGTGCGCCGTGGCTACCTGCTGTTTACGGTGGTGTTTATCGGCTGGTACGCCCTGGGCCAACTGTCGGTGGTCAACGTGCTGACCTTTGTGCATGCGCTGTTCCAGCAGTTCCGTTGGGAGCTGTTCCTTACCGACCCGCTGATCTTCATGCTCTGGGTATTCACCGCCGCCAGCATCCTGCTGTGGGGCCGGGGGGTGTTCTGCGGCTGGTTGTGCCCGTTCGGGGCGCTGCAGGAGTTGCTCAACGAGGCGGCGCGCAGGCTCAAGGTGCGCCAGTTCGAGCTGCCGTTTGCCGTGCATGAGCGGCTGTGGGCGATCAAGTATTTGATCCTGCTGGGGCTGTTTGGCCTGTCCCTGGAGTCGATGGCCACCGCCGAGCGGTTTGCCGAAGTGGAACCGTTCAAGACCGCCATCACCCTGCATTTCGACCGCCAATGGTGGTTCGTGCTGTACGCCGTGGCGCTGCTGGTGATCAACCTGTTCACGCGCAAAGTCTACTGCCGCTACCTCTGCCCACTGGGCGCGGCGCTGGCGATCCCCAGCAAATTCAGGTTGTTCGACTGGCTCAAGCGGCGCAAGGAGTGTGGCGATCCGTGCCAGTTGTGCGCCAGGGAATGCGAGATCCAGGCGATCCACCCCGACGGCCATATCAACGCCAATGAATGCCACTACTGCCTCGATTGCCAGATGACCTGGCACAACGACCACAAATGCCCGCCCCTGATCAACAAGCGCAAGAAACGCAACAAGGCCGCACCCGCCACTGGGCAATTGATCCCGGTGGTGCAGGTGGCGGTGCCTGAATGACGGCCTTGGGCACCCACTTTTCATATCTGGAGCACATCATGAACGACAGCGAATCGAACAAAACCGGGACCACCCCGGAACCCGAAGGCATGAGCCGGCGTGGTTTCCTTGGCACTGGCGCCGTCACCGGCGCGGTGCTGGCAGGGGCCTCGGCCCTCGGCGGTACGGTGTTTACCCGCGAGTCCTTTGCGGCGGCGGCCAAGGAAGCCAAGTCGAAAATCCATGTGGGCCCAGGGGAGCTGGATCAGTACTACGGGTTCTGGAGCGGCGGCCACCAGGGCGAAGTGCGGGTGTTGGGCGTGCCGTCAATGCGCGAGCTGATGCGCATCCCGGTGTTCAACGTCGATTCGGCTACCGGTTGGGGCCTGACCAACGAGAGCAAGCGCATCCTGGGGGAGGGCGCCAAGTACCAGAACGGCGATTGCCATCACCCGCACCTGTCCACCACCGATGGCCGCTACGACGGCAAATACCTGTTTATCAACGACAAGGCCAACACCCGCGTGGCGCGGATCCGCCTGGACATCATGAAGTGCGACAAGATCGTCACCGTGCCCAACGCCCAGGCGATCCACGGCCTGCGCCTGCAAAAGGTGCCGTACACCAAGTACGTGTTCTGCAACGCCGAGTTCATCATCCCGCACCCCAATGACGGCCACACCTTCGACCTGCAGGACAAGAACAGCTTCACCCTGTTCAACGCCATCGACGCCGAGAAGATGGAAATGGCCTTCCAGGTCATCGTCGACGGCAACCTCGACAACGCCGACATGGACTACACCGGCAAATACGCGGCGGCCACCTGCTACAACTCGGAAAAGGCCTCCGACCTGGGCGGCATGATGCGCAACGAACGCGACTGGGTGGTGGTATTCAACATCCCGCGCATCGAGGCGGCGATCAAGGCCGGCAAGTTCATCAACCTTGACGGGGTCAAGGTGCCGGTGGTGGACGGGCGCAAGGGCGACGACGGCAAGGACAGCGAATTCACCCGCTATATCCCGGTGCCGAAGAACCCTCACGGCTGCAACACCTCGCCGGACGGCAAGTACTTTATCGCCAACGGCAAGCTGTCGCCGACCTGCACCATCATTGCCATCGACAAGCTCGACGACCTGTTCAGCGACAAGATCAAAGACCCGCGCGGCGTGGTAGTCGGCGAGCCGGAACTGGGCCTGGGCCCGTTGCACACCACCTACGATGGCCGGGGTTTTGCCTACACCACGCTGTTTATCGACAGCCAGGTGGTCAAGTGGAACATCGCCGAAGCCATCCGCGCCTACGGCGGTGAGAAGGTCAACTACATCAAGCAGAAGCTCGATGTGCACTACCAGCCTGGCCACAACCACGCCTCGCTCACCGAAACCCGGGATGCCGACGGCCAATGGCTGGTGGTACTGAGCAAGTTCTCCAAGGACCGCTTCCTGCCCACCGGCCCGTTGCACCCGGAAAACGACCAGTTGATCGATATCTCCGGCGATGAAATGAAACTGGTCCACGACGGCCCGACCTTCGCCGAACCCCACGACTGCGTGATGGCGCGGCGCGACCAGATCAAGACCAAGAAAATCTGGGAGCGCAACGACCCGTTCTTTGCCGAAACCGTGGCCATTGCGGCCAAGGACGGGATCAAGCTGGAGACCGATAACAAGGTGATCCGCGACGGCAAGAAAGTGCGGGTGTACATGACCTCCATGGCGCCGACCTACGGCCTGACGGAATTCACCGTCAAGCACGGCGATGAGGTCACCGTGACCATCACCAACATCGACCAGATCGAGGACGTGACCCATGGCTTTGTCATGACCAACCATGGCGTGAGCATGGAAATCAGCCCGCAGCAAACCTCTTCCATCACCTTCATCGCCGACAAACCGGGGCTGCATTGGTACTACTGCAGCTGGTTCTGCCATGCGCTGCATATGGAGATGGTGGGGCGGATGCTGGTGGAGCGCACTTAACGGCGAGCACCCAATAAATGTAGGAGCTGGCTTGCCTGCGATAGCGGTGCATCAGAAAACTGTCGGTTGCCTGACACACCGCTATCGCAGGCAAGCCAGCTCCCACATGGGATCTGTTTTGATCAAAAAGGAATACTCCGTGGCTCGACCCCGCACGTTATGGACCGGGTGTGTGTGGCTGCTATTTTCGGCCACCGCCAGTGCCGCTGTACTGCCCATCACCGACCTGCCGTTGGTAGCCGCAGGCCCGCACCGCTGGCATTTGCCCGCCGGTGACTACCAGGGCTCCTTCAGCATCGACCAGCCCCTGCAACTGACTTGCGAACCCGGTGCGGTGATCCACAGCCAGGGCCAGGGCAATGGTCTGCTGATCAACGCTGCCGACGTCACCGTCGAGGGCTGCACCTTCCTCGACTGGGGCCATGACCTCACCGCGATGAACGCGGCCATTTTCATCCAGCCCAAGGCCCACGGCGCCTTGATCAAGAACAACCGCCTGCGCGGCCAGGGGTTTGGCGTGTGGGTCGATGGCACGGCGGATGTGAGCGTGATCGACAACCAGATCCAGGGCGACCCGACCATGCGTTCCCAGGACCGGGGCAATGGCATCCATTTGTACGCGGTCAAGGGCGCGCGGGTGATCGGCAACCTGGTGCGCGATGCCCGCGATGGCATCTACATCGACACCTCCAACGGCAACCTGCTGCAAGGCAACACCCTGGAAGACCTGCGCTACGGCATTCACTACATGTTCGCCAACGACAACCAGGTGCTCGGCAACATCACCCGCCGCACCCGCACCGGCTATGCGCTGATGCAAAGCCGCAAGCTGACGGTGATCGGCAATCGCTCCGAGCAGGACCAGAACTACGGGATCCTGATGAACTACATCACCTATTCCACCCTGCGCGACAACGTGGTCAACGACGTGCGCGACGGCACCACCGGCGACACCATGATCACCGGGGCCGAAGGCAAGGCGCTGTTTATCTACAACTCGCTGTTCAACAGCATCGAACACAACCACTTCGGGCGCAGCGCGGTGGGCATCCACCTCACGGCCGGCTCCGAAGACAACCGGATTGCCAACAATGCCTTTGTCGGCAACCAGCGCCAGGTCAAGTACGTGGCCACCCGCTTGCAGGAATGGTCGGCAGATGGTCGCGGCAATTACTGGAGCGATTACCTGGGCTGGGACCGCAATAACGACGGCCTGGGGGATGTGGCCTACGAGCCCAACGATAACGTCGACCGCCTGCTGTGGCTGTATCCCCAGGTGCGCTTGCTGATGAACAGCCCCGGCATCGAGTTGCTGCGCTGGGTGCAACGGGCGTTTCCGGTGATCAAGTCGCCGGGGGTGATAGACAGCCATCCGCTGATGAAAGACCCCACGCTTTCCCTGCTCAAGGAGCCCGCATGATGCCTGTCGTCGAAATCGAAGGCGTGACCCAGCGCTATGGGCCCGCCACTGTGCTGCATGACTTGAGCCTGAGCCTGGCGCCCGGGGAGGTGCTGGGCTTGTTCGGCCATAACGGCGCGGGCAAGACCACCAGCATGAAACTGATCCTCGGTTTATTGCAGGCAAGCAGCGGCCAGGTACGGGTGTTTGGCCGCGCGCCCAGCGATCCCCAGGTGCGCCGGATGCTCGGCTATCTGCCGGAAAACGTCACGTTCTACCCGCAACTCAGCGGCCTGGAGACCTTGCAGCATTTTGCCCGGCTCAAGGGCGCGCCGATGAGCCAGGTCTCGACGTTGCTGGAAGACGTCGGCCTGACAGCGGCGGCGCGGCGGCGGGTCAAGACCTATTCCAAGGGCATGCGCCAGCGCCTCGGCCTGGCCCAGGCCTTGCTTGGCGAGCCGCGCCTGTTGCTGCTCGACGAACCCACCGTGGGCCTGGACCCGATCGCCACCCAGGATTTGTATTGCTTGCTCGACCGCCTGCGCGGGCAGGGCACCAGCATCATCCTCTGCTCCCATGTGCTGCCGGGCGTGGAGGCCCATATCAACCGTGCCGCGATCCTCACCCAGGGCCGCCTGCTGGCCCTCGGCACCCTGGCGGCCTTGCGCGAAGAAGCGGGGCTGCCGACCCTGATCCGCAGCAGCGGCCTGCAACGTGCGGCGCTCTTGCAAAAACGCTGGAGCGAGGCCGGCCACGTGACCCAGCGCTGGGGCGCGCAAGGGCTGCAAGTGGCGGCGTTCAATGGCAACAAGCTGGACCTGCTGCGCCAGTTGCTCGACCAGGACAGCCCCACTGACGTGGAAATTGTCGTGCCGTCCCTGGAAGACCTGTACCGCCATTACATGGACAGCCCTGTGGAGCGTGCCCAATGACGCCGATCTGGAACATGGCCCGCAAAGAATTCAGCGATGGCCTACGCAACCGTTGGTTATTGGCCATCAGCCTGTTGTTCGCGGTGCTGGCCATCGGTATTGGGTGGCTCGGTGCGGCGGCGTCCGGGCAACTGGGTTTTACCTCGATCCCGGCAACCATCGCCAGCCTGGCTAGCCTGGCGACCTTCCTGATGCCATTGATTGCGCTGCTGCTGGCCTATGACGCGATTGTCGGCGAGGACGAAAGCGGCACCTTGCTGCTGTTGCTCACCTATCCCCTGGGGCGCGGGCAGATCCTGCTCGGCAAGTTTGTCGGGCATGGGCTGATCCTGGCGCTGGCGACCTTTATCGGATTCGGCTGCGCCATGCTCGCCATCGCGCTGCTGGTGGATGACGTCGAGTTCAGCCTGCTGCTCTGGGCCTTTGGCCGCTTCATGCTGACCTCGACCTTGCTCGGCTGGGGCTTTTTGGGGATGGCGTATGTGTTGAGCAGCGTCTCGGCGGAAAAGTCCACGGCGGCCGGGTTGGCCCTGGGGGTGTGGTTCTTTTTTGTGCTGGTCTTTGACCTGGCATTGCTGGCGCTGCTGGTGCTCAGCGAGGGGCAGTTCAGCCCGACGCTGCTGCCCTGGCTGTTGCTGTTCAACCCGGCGGATGTGTACCGGCTGATCAACCTGTCTGGTTTCGATGCCGGCCCCGCGTCGGTAGGCGTGATGGCCCTGGGCGGTGACTTGGCAGTGCCGGAGGCGGCGTTGTGGCTGTGCCTGGCGGCGTGGGTCGCCGGGCCGCTGGCCTGGGCCTATTGGATGTTCGGGCGGCGCGCGGCATGAATTTTTTATCGGTGGAGTAGCTGAGCATGAAAATCGGATGGGTGTTGCTGTTGAGCCTGCTGTTGGTGGGGTGTGACAAACCGGTGGCGGCGGGGGCAGGTGATGGGCCGGTGGCGTTCCATCCGGCGGATGAGTGCCATGTGTGTGGCATGGTGATCAGCGAATTCCCGGGGCCCAAGGGCGAGGTGGTGGAGCAGGGCGCGGCGAAGAAGTTCTGCTCGACCGCAGAAATGCTCGGCTGGTGGTTGCAGCCGGAAAATCATCATGCCCAGTCAAAGCTGTATGTGCATGACATGGGGCGCAGCCATTGGAATACCCCGGACGATGCCCACCTGATCGACGCCAAGACCGCCTACTACGTGCTCGGCACCGGGCTCAAGGGCGCCATGGGCGTGGTGCTGGCCTCGTTTGCCGAGCAGGCGGTGGCGCAGAAAGTCGCGGCAGATACCGGCGGGCGGGTGCTGCGTTTCGAGGAGATAGACCTGGCACTGTTGCAGCAGCCGAGTGGCATGGCCCATAGCGGTCATTGAGCCTGCCTCCCCCTGTGGGAGCGGGCTTGCCCGCGATGACGGCAGTTCAGTCAGCATTTCTGGCGGATGACACACCGCTATCGCAGGCAAGCCCCAATGCCGATCAGTTAAGCGAACGAAATGCTCAAAGCAGCGAAGATCAAATGTGGGAGCGGGCTTGTCGGATCGCCGCATCGCCGCGAAGACGTCGGCCCAGCAACCATTGATGTTGACTGACCCACTGCTTTCGCGAGCAAGCCCGCTCCCACAGGGGTATGTAGCTTCGCGCTCGCTCCTAGCGGTTGACCAATTTCGCCGGCAACGCAATCACCAGCAAACAACTGAGCAGCAGGCTGGCGGCAAAGAACCACATGGCCCCAGCGCTGCTGCCGGTGATATCTATCGCCAGGCCCATCAACGAGTTGCTGACCAGCCCGGCGATATTCGCCAGGGAGCACGCCAGGGCAAAACCGGTGGCCGCCGCAGTGCCGGTAAGGAAGGTCGCCGGCAGGCTGAAAAACACCGGCACCGCACCGAGGATCGCCGCCGAAGCCACGGCAAACAGGGCCACGGTGGCGATCACGTTATGGGTGAAGAACGTGCTGCTGGCCATGGCCGCGGCGCCCACCAAAAACGGCACGATAATGTGCCAGCGGCGTTCACGGTATTTGTCGGAACTGGCGCCGATCAGCAGCATGCCCGCCAGCGCGGCGACGCTGGGCAGGGCGGTGAGCAGGCCGATATGGAACGTGTCGCTGACCCCCGCGTTGCGGATCAGGGTCGGCATCCAGAAGCCCATGGCGTAGGCACTGAGCAGGATCGAAAAATCAATCCCGCCAAGCATCCACACCTTGAGGTTGAAGAACCCCTCGCGAAAGCGCCGTGGGCTTTGGCTGGCCTGGCTGTCATCGGCCTGCAACTGCTGTTGCAGCAGGGTCTTTTCGGCGGCTGACAACCATTTGGCCTGGTGATAGGTATTGGGCAGCGCCCAGAACGCCAATACCCCCAACAGCACGCTGGGCAGCGCTTCGAGCAGGAACAGCCATTGCCAGCCACGCAGGCCACCCACCTGGTCGAAGTGGCCCATGATCCAGCCGGACAACGGCCCGCCAATCACACTGGACAGCGGCAGGCCGATCATGAACAGCGCAATCACCCGCCCCCGGCGATGGGTGGGGAACCAGGTGGTCAGGTAATACAACACCCCCGGCAGGAATCCCGCTTCGGCGACGCCGAGCAAAAACCGCAGCACATAGAACTGGGTGGTAGAGGTGACCAGCAACGTGCAGGCCGAGAGCAGGCCCCAGGTGATCATGATGCGCGCGATCCAGATCCGTGCGCCGACGCGCTCGAGGATCAGGTTGCTCGGCACTTCAAACAGGATATAGCCGACAAAAAACAGGCCGGCGCCCAGGCCGAACGCGGTTTCGCTGAACTGCAACTGGTCTTGCATCTGCAACTTGGCAAAACCGATGTTGATCCGGTCCAGGTAGGCCGCCAGGTAGCAGAAGCACAGGAACGGAATCAGCTTCCAGGTGATCTTGTGGTACAGCGTGTGGATTGGGTCGGCGACCGTGGGCATCGGTGTGTCTCATGGGCAATGAGGAGGGCGGGGCGAATATAGCATTCCGTCACCGACAAGCTCTGTCTGAAAAGCGCCACTTGGCTGGGGTTGCTGTGCGAAAGAAGCTACGTTTAACGCTTCTAATAAACAGAGTATCCACGGATGAACTACCAACCCTTTACCCGAACCTTGATCGCGACGGCCCTGGTCCTGACATTCAGCGGTGTGCAGGCGGCCTCCCAGGCCCCGGTGGCCGGTGAAAACGGCATGGTGGTGACGGCCCAGCATTTGGCGACCCATGTGGGCGTCGATGTGTTGAAGGCTGGCGGCAACGCCGTGGATGCGGCAGTGGCCGTGGGATACGCCCTGGCGGTGGTCTACCCGGCAGCGGGCAATCTCGGCGGCGGTGGTTTCATGACCGTGCAGCTGGCGGACGGGCGCAAGACCTTCCTCGACTTCCGCGAAAAAGCCCCCTTGGCGGCCACCGCCGACATGTACCTGGATAAAGACGGCAATGTCGTCCCTGGCCTCAGCGCCAAGGGCCACCTGGCGGTCGGCGTGCCCGGCACCGTCTCCGGCATGGAGCTGGCCCTGAGTAAATACGGGACCCTCAAGCGCGCCCAGGTGATCGCACCGGCGATCAAGCTTGCAGAAAACGGCTTTGCCCTCGACCAGGGCGATATCGACATGCTGCACAGCGCCACCGAAGAATTCAAAAAAGACCAGGACCTGCGTGGCATCTTCCTCAACAAAGGCGAGCCGCTGCAGGTTGGGCAGAAACTGGTGCAAAAAGACCTCGCGCGGACCCTGCGGGAAATCTCCGCCAAGGGCGCCGATGGCTTCTACAAAGGCTGGGTGGCCAAGGCCATCGTCGACTCCAGCCAGGCCGGCAAGGGCATCATCGCCCAGGCCGACCTGGACAAATACCAGACCCGCGAGCTGGCCCCCATCGAATGCGACTACCGCGGCTACCACGTAGTTTCGGCGCCGCCACCGAGCTCGGGCGGCCTGGTGATCTGCCAGATCATGAACATCCTCGAAGGCTACCCCATGGCTGAACTGGGCTACGGCTCGGCCCAGGGCACCCATTACCAGATCGAAGCCATGCGCCACGCCTACGTCGACCGCAACAGCTACCTGGGCGACCCGGACTTCGTGCAGAACCCCGTGGAGCATCTGCTGGACAAGAACTACGCGGCCAAACTGCGCGCCGCCATCGAACCGCAAAAGGCCGGCGACTCCATGGCCATCAAGCCCGGCGTTGCGCCCCATGAAGGCAGCAACACCACCCATTACTCCATCGTCGACAAATGGGGCAACGCAGTCTCGGTGACCTACACCCTCAACGACTGGTTCGGTGCCGGCGTCAAGGCCAGCAAGACCGGGGTGATCCTCAACGACGAAATGGACGACTTCACCGTCAAGGTCGGCGTGCCAAACATGTACGGGCTGGTCCAGGGCGAAGCCAACGCCATCGCCCCGGGCAAGGCGCCCCTGTCGTCCATGAGCCCGACCATCGTGACCAAGGACGGCAAGGCCGTGATGGTCATCGGCACACCGGGGGGCAGCCGCATCATCACCGCCACCTTGCTCACCATCCTCAACGTCATCGACTACAAGATGAACATCCAGGAAGCCGTCAACGCCCCACGTTTCCACCAACAGTGGATGCCCGACACCACCAACCTCGAAACTTTCGCCCTGAGCCCCGACACCCAGAAAATCCTCGAAAGCTGGGGCCACAAATTCGCCGGCCCCCAAGACGCCAACCACCTGGCCGCGATCCTCGTCGGCGCCCCGTCCCTGGACGGCAAGCCCGTGGGCAACAACCGCTTCTACGGCGCCAACGACCCACGGCGCAATACCGGGTTGTCACTGGGCTACTAAGCATAGGCAGGGCAGGGGCGTGTTCTCCCAGACCGCCCCGGCTCTGCCCTACAGAAGAATATTTTTTGAAATCAAGGGGTTGCCAGTCCCAGCAAATGAGTACATAATTGCCGCCATTGAACGCGCTGAGACATAAAAAACTTCAATGTTTTCAATGATATAGAGTAGAGGCAAGCTTCACATAGCCCACTCAAGTTTATATGCGGTGAATGTCAGTGGTTTTGGCATTGATCGTTTGAGGCCGAGTAGCAAAATGGTTATGCAGCGGATTGCAAATCCGCCTACGCCGGTTCGATTCCGACCTCGGCCTCCACTCTTGAAAGCCCCGTAGATCAATGGTCTACGGGGTTTTTTATTGCCTAAGATTTGACGATCACTTCCGCAATTTTTCGGATCGCTTCCGCAACCCTATCTTTTTACTGTAAGCGCGCGTCGGTTTTGGCATCGCTTAGCGATACTTTTGGCACTCCTGTTTCGAGTTGCAATAACAAAAATTAGCGCGGTGATTGGCACTGCTACCTTTTTATCTAGGCCTATAGTCCAGCAAGCCAGCCGGGAGTTGCTGGCCGGTTCTCTTTGGATGGGAAATTTGCATCAGCGGGCCAATCGCGCAGAGCAAAGCGATATGCCTGAAGCTCTTGGTACTGCTCGCGGTTCAAGGTTGTGGTTCTTCCCGCCTCCAACTCGTCCCGGTATAACACGACCATAGAGTCCGTGCCCCTTACTTCACGCTCACACCACAGCCGCTCACGACGCGCCATTTCATCGTTGTTTGGCAGCGGTGGGTCAACAGCAACAGGCTCTCCCTTTGAATTGGCTTGAATGACTTTACCTTGGGACTGTGCGACTAGGAGTTCCAGGTACTTGTCTTGGGGTAAGTCCCGCAGTTCGGCTTTCGGGGGTAGCGAGCATTTCGGGTTCGGCACTTCAATTAGGGGCGGAACCGCGTCAGGGTCGGGGACGCTAATCAGTGGGCCCTCTGCGCCTTCATCTGCGTCACCAGGAGCCCAACCGGGATCAGTAACCTTGATTTCTGGCTGCTTCCACTTGGGATCAACTACCAAGATAGTCCGGGGGCCGTGAACCTCATCGGTATAGAACCCGACACTTTTTGAGTGAAAATAAGCGCTCATATTAATAACCCTCCGCTTCTACGATAAGTGTCAGCCCGTACTGCGGATTTAACCCCCATTCATCTACGCGCAAATTGCATCCTGTGCGGGTCAGGTCGGCATACGCACATGAGACGGTTGCCGGCGAACCATTGGTATGGAGAAACGAAAGTTTCACTGAATCAGCTTGCTCTGGAAAAGCGACAGGCCAAGCAACAGCACCCGCCCATGCGGTAGATACGTCACCAATGTAGATAGAGACCCGTTGCCGTAGCAGGCCGGTATCGGCGCATTTCCACCAGCCTGGAATACCCTTCTGGCAGGTGTTTTTCGGCAGGGTTGCTTGGGTGATGAAGTACACCGGCTGCTCATCGACAGCTCTCCTGAAGTAAGGGAGATTGATGTCTCCACCCCATAATCCAGCCACGCTAATCGCATCACGGGTGAGCTTTTGATTAAACCTCACATCCGACTGAGTTACGGAGTAGACGTCATAAATTCCATGCCCTACAGCGGTAGGCGGAAGCCCATCCAGGTCGGAAAAAGCGTGACGATGCACCCGGCGAGCAAGCTGCAAAATAGCGCCGGTCGAAGTCTGCATGAAGTAAGGAAGGTCCGGGTTATCCGAAATCAACCCTGCGTGAGATATCCAATCGCTGACAACTCGCTGCGATAAACGGACATCTGTTTGCCCAGTGGTGTAGGTATTGGACTTGTCTGCCTTCGTGTCAGGATTGAAGTTCGACGTCAGCCATAACGCACCGAGGTCAGTAACATCAACGGCGGCTTTTAACCCCTCCGCAGCCCAGGAAAGAGTAATGCGGTTTTCCGAACCGGCTGCAACAAAACCGGCTCGTGTTTCGGTCTTTGTAAAAACATCGCTGAGTTTGTAGCCATCGCGCGTTGTTGGCTTGCCACTCAAGCTATCGAAGGTGTGCCCGTGAGAAGACAGTGACAGGTTAACGATATGACCCGCAGAGCCGTCCGGTTCCTTGAACCTAAAATACGGTAAGGCTGGATCTCCGTTCACCACACCCGCCGCCAGTATGCTGTCTGCGGCAACCCGCTGATCGAGCATGTCATTGGTCTGGCCCTTGGTGTAGACGTTTTGGATACCATAACCGTCCACGGTATTCGGCTTGTTTGACAGCTTGTTGAAATCCGCAGCAGCGCTAGCCAAAGCAGCCACAGCCTGTAGCACCTGTGAGTCATCATCGGCGCGCAGGGAGATTCCGGCCCCTAAGACAAGTGCAATCAGTTCCCGCTGAATGGTGTTAAGCCAATCGGCTTTAAGTAACGTGGCAGCCGCACCAGCCGCTGGATTGCCTTCGGTCCATTCGCCGCTCTCCGTTGCGGTATTGGTGCTATCTCCGATTTTCTTCATGGTTGGTCTCCGTAACCGAACAGCAAAATGGACTCGGCGGGCTTCATCTGGCCCAGCCGACATTCCAGGGCTCTGTTGCCCCAGGCGGATAAAGGATCGCCAGCGCCCGTAGCACCCGCCCTGGCGTAGCTGACAGTCACGGCCGGGGCGTTAACTCGCCAGGTGAAGTCCCAGTCACCACCGTTGATGGGATCGCCAGCTCGCGCTATGCCTGCTCGCGCTGGCCGGAATGTGGTGATGGTGATGTCGTAGCCCAGGGACTTAGCCAGGGCTATAAAGAAGGGTTTACTTTGACCCGCTCGGCCAGGCAGCTTGCTAATAACGGCCTGTACACGTTGGCCGACAGTCTGGGCTTGGCCGACCAGGCAGGGGTCTGGCAAAGCCAGCACCCGCTCCCAATCGGCAAGCCCTTCGCCGGAATCGGGAAAAATGGTGTTGTAAACCATGTTTGCCTGGGCGTCGGCCAGATCCATGGCATTGGCTTCGGCCTCGATGGTGGCTGACAGGTAAGGCGCCGACCCGTCGTAGGAAACAGGCGGCAGCAGCAACCGGAGCTGATCGGCGAGCGTGGTCATTCCAGCAGGCCCAAAGTGATGGTGCCGGGGCGAATCCATCCGATAATCGCGGGCTCATCGGATGCTTTGACGTTGCCGACTGGAGTCGTGACAGCACGGTCCAGGACGCCCGCAAGGTTGTTGAGCATGGCCTCGACCTGCGAGCGCTTGAGGGTGTCTCCGGGTTTCAACGCGCCCAACAGGGTGTTGTAGGCCTTTTGTGCTGCTGCCTGCACGTCGGCCATGGTGAAGTCAGGGGCCAGTTCAATTTTGGCGACCGCGTTGACGGTGCGGATAGTTGGCGCGTAGACCCATACGTCAGCGATGACTGAGCACTGGTTTTGTATATGTGCCAGGCATGCCGCGATAACTTCGGCCGAAGGTTTACCGGTGCTGGCCGTGATAACAACGTCAACGGTGCCGCCCCCTCTGCGCCTGGGGATAGGCAGTGCACCGGCTACCCCGTCGACCTCTAGCGCCCAACGACGGTAGTCATAGGCCGCACCACCGGCCGGGGGCGACTGGATGATGTCCAGGTAACGCGCCAGCAGGGATTCGATTGTCTCCCGTTCTTCGCCGCCCGTGGTCTTGCCGACAAAAGTAGCGGCCGCGTCCATGCCCAACGGCGGACTGGTTAGCACCAGGGCGCCTGTCAGATCGTTGAGTGCAACACCAACAGTTTGAGCCTCTACCAGGACGGAGCCAGTGCCATCGGTGCCAATCTTCGCGCTAGCTTTGGCGGTGAACAGTTCGCCCGTGACAACGTGCTTTAAGGTGGCACCGAGCAGCAACGGTACGCCGGGCGCGCCTTTGAGGGCAGCCGTACCGGTGGCCGCTACGGGGTCTTTTTGTAGCACCCCCCTAAGCGCGGCCGCGTGGACCAGTTCCTCTTCGTCGGCAGTGTCCGGGAAAATCTGGCGGTATACCCAGGCCAGCTTCTGATACAGCCCTTCAATAGCCGAGGCCACAGCGGCCGAGCGTACATAGTTGTCGCTGTCGGGGCCGATATCGGCTTCGGCTTGAAGGTTGCGAATGTCGCGCAGGATGCCGCGCAGAATCTCGTCCAGGCCGGGAGCGGTATAAGCCATGTCAATTCACCCTTACAGGTTGGCGAAACACCTGCGGATTGCCGGTGGCGTCGGTGATGTCAATTTGAAGGTTGAGCCAGCCGTTGTGGGGCTGCTCGACGGTGATGGTGATGTCTTGGGCGCGGCCGTCATCGAGCAGCGGCTGGAGCGCTTGCTCGGCGTATTGCTTGGCGAGCTTGCCGACCCGTGGCAGGTCTTTGGAGCGTTTCAGCTCATGCAGGCGGGAGCCCACGGTGGTGTCTTTCCACCAGGTGCCGAGGGGTGTCATGAGGCGGATATAAACGGCGTTGCCCAGCGTATTGATACGCTGGCCCGTCAAGTCGCCAGTGGTTGGGTTTATGCCTGCGTCCATAGGTTGGCATAGTGCTTGCGCGCAGGCGGGTAAGGATATTTCAGGGGCGTTTAAGGTTATTGCTGCTGACCTGGTGCTGGCCCACCGCCGTGGTTGTGGCCGTTGTAGATCAGCCGATCTGCCTGCATGGTCCGCTTATGGTCAGCGATATCTCCCGCAGCCTTAACGTCCTCGCTCATTTCGACCAGGGGCGTTTCAAAGCGCACCTTGGTCTTGGCTTTGACTACCAGGGTGTCTGTTTCCACTTCGATCAACCGGCCGCGCTTCATGTGGATGTAATCACCCTCATCGGTGTACAGCGATACTTCGCCGTCTATGAGGGTGATTCGATAACGCCCGTCCTCACTGGCGACAACGACCGTGTGTTTGCTGTTGCCCCCCACGGGGATGGCAAGAAATTCCGCACCAGGTAACGGCGCCGAGCTGAACCCGTAGTGCTGCATCAGTTCGCCGGAAACCGGCTCGCCCGCCAAGCCTTCCATTTCGATGCCAATTAACGTGCCATGGGTGTTACGCGCCGCCGTACCTCGAAAAGCCTGGCGCACGTTGCTCATCACCCTACTGACCTGATCACGCACCAGGCGCGCCATATTGCTCATTAGAGCCCCTTAATCATTTCGATGAATGCCGCGTCCGGGTCAGCCTTCTTACCTTTGCCCTTGCGTTTCTTGGTTGGATTGCCATCCAGCACCCACAATTTATCTTCGCGCAACCGCAACTCGGTGATGCGCCCTTCACTGCGGGTCAGGCGCAATGTGCGCGACATCAAAAAGTAGGTCGCGTCCAATCCATGGGGCTCGCTACGGACGATGACGCGCTGGCCGGGACTCCAGACCTGGCCGTTATCGGCACGGTGGCCCATCACCACTGCGCGGATCTCGAAACCTTCCAGACGACTGTCGGCCAGCAACTTACGTCCGCGAGTGGTCGCCATATCCTGGTTCTCGCTGGAGCTATCAATGACCACCTTCGGCCGGAAGATCCCACGGCGGGCCAGGGTTTCGTCCTGGATGACCGAACGTAGGTGGGCGCGCTTGCTGTCCAGGCCGTCATTGTCGTACTGCCCATGCTGGCCCAGGACGGTGATCTGGCTGTACCGATTGGCGATGGAACGCCGCACACTAAGGCGCTGCACGTTATTGCCGACACCGTCTTCGCGCATGATCAGTGTTCCTACTGGCGCCGCGTTGTAATCCGGCCCGCCAATGATCAAACGCCCGTCAGGCTCGACCCACGGCCACAGTCCATTGGCCTCGGCAACCTGGAGCAACGCCTCCCACGCACTCTGGCCCGGCTCGATCTGCACACGGCGCCGGGTCTTGGCCTGAGCGGCGCGGATCTCGAACTGGGTAATGCCCAGCGGTTTGACGACCTGGTCCAGGATTTGTGCGAGTGTGGCTTCGCGCATAGAGACGAACGGTGCCGAACAATCGACCAGGGGCGCCGCACGGTCCCGGCCTGTGATACGCATCGAGATACCCTGACGGGAGATGTCGTGTTCAAACTCGTCTACTTGTCCCGTCAGCACGCGATCCTTGCCCAAGGTCAGCGAGCATGGCGCCCCCTCGGCCAACACGCTGGGCAAGCGGGTGGCATCCTTGGTGTACAGCTCCAGCTCGAAACCATCAGACGCGATCAACAGGTCAGATTCAATCGACCAGCCGTCCCATTCTTCATGGGCCAGGCCACCAATTGATAAGCGTATGGATTCTTCCAGGGCTTTATTTGGCGTAGGCACGCAGTACCTCCCCGGCTTCTATGTTGTGGGGCGCTTTCAGGCCGGGATTGAGGCGGATCAACTCGGCGGCACGGGTATGGTCGCCGTACCAGCGGTGGGCCAACAGGCGCAGGCTCGCTGGGGTTTCGACCACACGCTCAATCATGGGCGGGCTTTGCAGGATGACCTGGCGGGCGCGGGCCTGAATCAATGCGGCGACGTTGCGCAACGCCTCAATGATCGGCCGGGCAATCTCCACGTCGTACAGGTGACGTTGCAACAGGATGGACGACTGCACCAGGGACCGCACCAGGTTAACCAATCCCTCCAGCTCTAGTGGGCTCAAGGTCGGTGTTTCGGCTTCGTCCTCGATGACGGAAGCCACCGCCTGCGCATGTGCCAATGCCAGTTCGGTGATGACCAGGACTACCAGGGCGAAACCGCTGGCGATCACCGGATCATCCGGCATGCCATTTGGCAGTAGTACCAAGCCGGTGCCGGTGTTACCTGGCACGCCTTCGACCAGCAACTCGACGGTCGGCGCCACGCCTTGGCGGGCACCGATCAAAAAGCCACTACCGGCACGGGCGGCGTCGGCTGGCAGGCTGGCACTGCCAGGCAATGCCGCGGGCACACCAGATCTGGTAAGCAGCGCCGTCGACGAACTGGGGGTACTGCCTTGGATCGCTGCCCGGATCTCGGAGGGCGTGCGCATCAGGTCCACCAGCGGATCAAAGGCCCCCGACGGCCGTTTAGCCATCGACCCAATGCCAGACACCACACCGAGGATCTGCGAGCGCAATTGTTGCAAACGCAGACCGATGCCCGGCAGGCCCAGGGCCTTTTCGATCAGGCGAACCCAGCCGCCACCGATCCACGATTGAATCTCGCCGACCAGGGAGTCAATGCGCCCGAACAGATCAAAGATGCCATCCTGCCAGGTGTATTCGTCTTCAAGCCCCAGTATGCCGATATCGACGAACTCAAATTGCCGCTCGAAAAACGGTGCATCGGGTGTGTCCTCGACAAACAAGATGCTGATCTCGGCATAGTCGGGACGCTCGGCGTGGTGCTTAACTTCGCCGGTGTTGCTGACGACATTCAGGCTGCCATAGATCGGGTGTATTAGTTCGCCCGTACCTGGAGTGTTTAGGGTGCGGAGGATGTTCTGGAGTTCGATCTCGTAATTGACGCCGAACACCACAACTTGCATGGGAAAGCGTCGAGCGCCACGGCCCAAGTCTTTGACCCGGTCGCCATCCTTGAATGGTGTCCCATGCTCTGACAAAGCGCGCTGCCATTGCATGCTTTCGCTTTCGATCTGGAGCGGGACGCCGCGAAAAGAGGCGTCCAGCAGGTTCTCTGCCCAGCTCATCCGCCGCGCCTCATCTGAACATTGGTTCGGCGCTCGACCTCGGCCTGGAACATGTGTGAGTCAGTACGAACTTCAATGACCAGTGGTTGAGCGAGCAAGGCCCGCAATCGTTCCTCGGCGGCTTGTGCGGCAGGATTGGCACCGGCTGCACCAGGTGCAGCGCCATTGGGACCAAAGCCCGGCATACCAGAAGCATTACCGCCTGACAGTGGAGTAGCCAGGCGCTGGGCTTGGGCAGCCAACCAGGAGGACGGCTGGCTGGTGCCAGATTGCGACATCATGTCCCGCAGTTGCTGTTGTGCGGTGAAGGTTTCGGCACCCGCAGCCAGGGCGCGATTGGCGATACCTTGCGCCCAGGTGTTGGCGCCGTTGACGGGCAAGCCCGATGCAGTCAGGCCAGTTTCATGGTGCGCCAGGCGCTGGGCTTCCGCGGATAGCCAGTCAGATGATTGGTCGGGGTTCTGATCGGCCAGGGCCATACGGTTACGGTAGAAGGACGTTTGGTAGGTGCGCTGTTCATCGTTCAAGAGCTTACTGCGCTGGGCTGCATCCAGTCGGCCCTCATCTGTTGCTGTCGCACTTGCGCCACCGATCTGGGTGGCAGTCGCACCCAACGCCAAAGGGGCAACCCATGGGGCCACAAATCCGCCTGGCTTGCCTTTAGTCTTGCTGGAGTTGGAACCATTCGGCAGATCTGGTCCGCTAATGCCCCCCAGAGAAGCAGCAGGCCAATTGGTAACAAATACAGATGTAACACCCGTGGCTTCTTCCAGCACCTTACCCACGGCAATACCCTTTAAGGTTTCGGGGCCACCCATGAACTTGTTAAGCAACGCACCTGCACCCGCTTTGGCGCCGCGACCGGCGTAGTATCCACCGACGCCCATGGCGGCACCACCGGCAAGCATTTGCTCGCCGGACAGGTTCAAGTCATCGAGCAGGTAACTACCAAAATCGGCAAATCCCTTATTGAGAGGTCGCGCCATACGATCAATAGCTTGGCCGAGAGTCGCTTTCATGCGGGAGCCCACAGCGGTTGAGCTGTTAAGGTTGTCAGCCAGGTCTTTTTCAATAACACCCTTTGCGTTGTTGATGTCGCCGGTACTGGAAGCGAACTGCTCCAAACGATTGCCAGTCATGAAAGCGTTAACACCTTTTTGGGTGTCCTGGTCCATCTTCCCAAAAACAACACCCATGAACTTCGCACGATCACGATCCGTTTTGAGAGCGCCGTACTTCTTTTTAAGGTCTAAGAAAACATCTTGAGTGTTTCGGGTTTCACCTTGTTTCCCGAAAAAATCCACACCTGTTGTTTTAGTGACATTCTGTCGATAACCATCATTGTTAAATGCCCGCAAAGTTGACTGCGCGAGTGTGCCCAAGCGTTCCGGCTCCAATTCAATCAGCGACAGCGTTTCAACAAATGAAAGCGACTGAGCCAAACTCATACCGGCTTTCTTGGAGTCCGCACCAACTTTAGGAAAGATGCTCGAAAGATTTTCAAGTTCGGCGTTACCCAGTCGCCCCGCGACAATCATTTTTTGTAGCAAGTCGAGGGCAGCTTCTGGCTGTGCCAAGTCGATATCGAACGCACTTGCGCCCGTTACCAATGCCTTTGCCAATATCCCGGAATCGGCTCCGGTAACCGCCGTAGACTGAGCAATAGCCTCGGTACTGAGCTTTGCTTTGTCGTAGGAGAGACCGCTCGCAACTAAAGTGTCAAAGCCTGTTTGTACCTGTTCGCGTTCAATGCCGTAGGTCTTGGCAAGGCGCCATTGATCGTCGCGCCACTCCTCCCGCTGCTCGCCGCTCATACCTGCCGTTTGCTGAGTTCGGATCAACTGGCGGTCCAGTCTTGCGCTACCCGTAACACCTGACACTACGCCGATGCCAACCCCCAACCCGGCCAGTTGCCCCTGCATACTGCCGCCCAGTCCCTTGATGCGGTCGAACTCCTGGCGCACGCCCATCGCAATGGTTTTCAACGTGCGCAGGCTACGGCCGCTGTTCTGAGCCATTCGCCGAAAGGACGTTTCTGTCCGATCAACACTCTGGCGCAGTGGCTGCACACCTTGACGATCAGCACCCATAAGCTCGGTTTTGGCATCACGCGCAGCCTTACGGGCGGCGGTGGCCATCTCCTTGAGTTCGGCGGATGTCTTGCTGACCTCGATGCGCGTGCCGGAACCTGCCTTCGCGGTTTCGCGCATGGCACTACGGATGGTTTTATAGCTATTGGCCCCGACCTGGCCCACTTTGGTGATGGCCGAGGATGCCTTCCAGCTTTCATCGGCCAGGGACTTTGCCCCCTCTTTACCGGCTTTGCGTAAGTCACGGTTGATCTGCTCGATCTCACGTCGACTGTTGCCCGCATGGGCCTGGAAACGGAGCGCGACGCGCAGATCGGACATGGGAAACTCCCGGAAAGGGTCTTACAGGAATAGGAAAGGCCCGGTATCGAGCCTATCTTTTTGGTTTCGGCAACGCTTTGCGCTGGCGCTTGCTGACGTAGCGGGTGCCTTTGACCTTGCCGATGATCAGATCAATACGGGCATCAATTTCGGCCCTGGTCATCTGGCGCAGCTCTTCTAGTCGGTAGCCGTGCCGGACGAAGGCGTGTTCGATTCGCCGCCAGTCGGCGTTGCCGCGCTCGGCGGCGCGAGCTTTTTTTCCAGCTCGGCATCGGCGTCGGCGATGATGGCCAAGTCGCTTTCGGTCAACTCGCCCAGGAGCAATTCAGTTGTCAGCGCATCGGCGGGGATCTCGCCCAGGGACAACAACTGACGGCGATAGACCTCCAGGGTTATCAGTTGAAACGGCGCGCCAGGATGCAGCTCCTGCGCGGCGACGAGGTCGCCCGCAACAGGAACGCGCAAGGTAAAGGTCTTGTGACGCAAGCCGGAGTAATAGACACCCATCGTGAGTTCGCGGGTAATGCTCAGACCTTCCCAGCGCTTACTTGATTGCTCAGTCATTGTGTTATTCCGTGTAGTAGTTGAGAGCAGCAATGGTCAGGTCGCGGGTGGCTTCACCTTCTACCTGGTACTTACTGCCGAGTTCGATCAATGAGCAGCCAGTCCAGGTTTCACGCATACCGCCGCCGTCCTGGGGATAAATCGTCAGCTTGGCATCCAACAGGGCGCGCCAGTCCGGCTCACCATTTTTAGGAATAGCCACCGAGACTTTCAGCTCGTGATCTTCAATGCCCTTTGCCGTGCCGGTTGGACGGCCGCTGCGATTCATTGTCTTGACGATCTTGCGCCCGGTCTTGAGGCTCGGCTCGACGCTCACTACCTCATAGTCGGTGCCGTTGATCTCCAGGACGATCTGCCCTACATAGTTATCAGCCATCTAAAATCACCTCTTACAGGAGCAGGTCGATGCGACCGGCGAATACATGCAGGCCGTTGACGACGTCGACAGGAATGGTGCAGTTAAGGCGGTTTACGTCCTGGGAAGATCGCTCGACCACCAGCCCGGCCGCATTGGCCTCGACTTCTTCGACGATCTCCAGCTCCTGCGCCTTTAGCAGCACGTCCAGCAGCTCGCCGCGCACTGCTGCCGGGGTCTTTTTCGACAACTTTGAGCGCGGGAAGCGCAAGCGGATGCGATCACGGCACGCCATACGGATGTAATACAGGGTACGGATGGTTGTCAGATCCAACAGCGACACATCTGTGGCTCCCGCCGCAGACTTGGTGTAAGTGGTCACTGCACGGACGATCTGGATAATCTCACCAGGGCCAACTTCAAGTGGAGTCACACCGTTAGCTAAGGCGGTTTCCTGCTCAGCGCGGCCAAGTCGTTTACCCATAGGCGGAACTTTAATTCCTGCAACCTCCAGGGTATTTAGTGGCCGCGCAGGATCTTCCTCGGAGGCGATCACAGCAGCGTATGCTGCGGCGACCTGACGGGCAGTCGATTCCGTGCCAGGCAACGACGCCAGGCTGATAGCGCCAGAGTTCAAGGACGTAGCCAACGTAGTGGCTGCGGACAAACTGACGGTATTGGCTGCCACACCAATGATGCCTTGCTGCTCCATCGAGCTGGTCCAGGTCTGAATATGCGTTCGCAATGCAGTGAGCGCAGTCTGGCTGTACCAAGCAGGAACCAGAATGGTAAAGCCCCCCATGGCCGTAGCGTCCAGCGCCGCCTTGATATCGGGCTCGGCGTCACCTTCAACTACCACACCCACGGCGGAGATAGAGGCGTAACGGTAGGCTCTGATAAAGGCTTCGGCCATTTCTTCGGCCACAGTTCCACCGAACAAGTCTTTGGCCTCTGGCGAGCTGTAGAACGGCCTCGGGACATTTGCCTCAACTGTCGCCCCATCGCCAAGCGGCACGATTAGGCACACGTTCTGTTTGTTAGTCGGCAGGTTGCGTACAGCCAGGCGGAGGTTGAACTCCATGTAAACGCCCGGCTTGCGAATCGACGCCGGGATTGTTTCAAATTCGATGCTCATTCAGCGGATTCCTTTGCAGGTTGTTTGGCACCAGCACCCAGTTTGTCGGCGAGCATCAATTCGCACGCTGCCAACCGGCGCCGGTAGTAGGAGGTATCCGGGACATCAACAGCCTTGGCGGTTTCGATGTACTTGTACGGATCGTCTTCCAAGGGCACCCGATGACCAGGTGCAGCTTTAACGCGCATCACACGTCCCTCAGTTCGATGTTGTCGGTGGCCACCGGGTTGGGGTTGTCCGATGGGGTGTGGTAGTTCAGATCAACGCCCAGGAAATCGGGCAGGGCCTCTTTTGGTTTTTCCCAGTCCAATTCGATGTTGAATGACTGGCCCAGGACAGAAAGGTGGTCACTGGCAAACTTGCCGTTGACCAGGTTGGAAAGCTCCATCGGTTTGATGGCTGCGCGGCCCTTCCAAGGTTGCCAATCAACCAGTTGGTGCATGCAGGCTTCCCACAGCGCGTAGGTGCCAACATCCTTGTCAGTTGTGCCGCGCCGCGTTTCCTTCTCCCCGCGAGGATGGCGAGCCGCAATCACCAGGCGAAAAGTGATACTTATGCTGTAGCGACCCTGAGCTTTGGGCCTGATCATGGCCTTGGGTACCATCAGCAAAATCGAGGGACAACGCTTGAGCAATTCAGGCAACAGATCAGGGTCGCCCAATTCGCCGCCGTAGCTCGCCACGCGCAAGCGAGGCAGGTTTTTGCTCAACTCATTGAGTCGGCCTTCGATCAAGTCTTCCAGATCGCCCAGCATCACAAGTCCCTCAAAGTCCTGCGAGTCATCAGCCGAGGCTGGTGGCTGATCTGGAAACCAGACTGCCCACCATCCGAAGCCCCACGTTCCTTGTCTTCCCTGGCAAGGGTCTCCAGGCGCTTGATCACGTCCTTGTAAAGCACCCGCACGGTCGACTCTTCCTTGCCTGCGTCGTCGTACAGGTGATAGCGGGCGATCTCGGCCAGGTCATCCGTGACCCATGCAGGGGCATCCTCTCCAGACGCACGGAACCGTAGGTAAAACGACACTTCGCTACGCGCCCGTGTGACGGCGTCGGCGATCCTTGCTAACGTCGCAACAGCAGTAGCTACGTCCTCGGACGGCCATTCGTCCAGGGGCTGACCAGCCGCCGCCGCTACCAACAAATCAGAGGCGATTACGCGATCTGTATCCGGGGTCGCGACCTCTGCGATATCACTGGCGCCAAATCGGACGATGAGTTGGCTGGCGGACGGTAGCGAGAGGTTCATTTACCTTTGTCCTCGGCCTCTGTGTTTTTGGATTTTCGGGTTTTCGCTGGAGGTTTTGCGGCCTCTGCCTTGGCCGCTTCACGCGCCAGCTCTTCCAGGTTGGCCTCTTCCCAGAGAGCATCGAGTTCGATGTCGGCCGCGTTCAGTGTCTCTATGTCCTGCTCGATCACAGGGGAAGTTGCCCCTGGTGCCGGACCGTTGAATACAAGCCGACCTCCGATAACGGGCGCGCTGCCGGATAGAACCACTGCATCACCCAGAGCTGTAGCGTTTGCTTCAGTCGCCTGCGACTGAGCGTTTTGGGCGGCGTTGGACGTTTTCTGTAGGTCGGCTTCCTGGAGGCTTTCATCGCGGCGGTCCTGTACCTGGTCGGATTCATCCTCTACATAAGCGAGGACCAATTGAGGCTCTTTGCTGAGAGCCTTTAATTGTTCTTCCGTGAAGAAGTCGTCCGGGTATGGGGTTGGCTGGCTAGAGTGCGCGATGCCGCAACGGCGAAAACCGTCGCGCTTTGAGGTGATAACGATAGTCATAACGCCCCCTTATCCCAGCCAGCTCGGCGCCAGGATTTCGGCGGTGCCTGCCCATTCGTTTCCGCTGTTGGCATCCTTCACCAGGAGCTTGCGCGCAGCGCCTTCCAGCGGAGACGGCACCACCAACAGACCGGGGTTTACGCCGAGTGGGCGACCACCGTCAGCATGGAAACCCTTCATCGCTGCACGCGCTGCGGCGTAGCTCTCTGCGTTGAGGGGTGCTTTTGAGCAGAACGCGAACTGCCAGAAACCGAAACCGACGTTCGCACGAGCATCGACGCCATAGCGGTATTCATCGCGCATGAAGACATTTTCGTCGTCCATGCTGGTCATGGCTTTGAGGTCGTACTTACGACGCAGTTGGAAGATGATGGGCTTGATCGCCCGGCTGACATCGAGCAGATACCAGGCTGGGCCTTCACCGTCCTGGTAGTTGCTGACGGAGATTGCAGTGCCGGTGCCGTCAGTATTCGGGTAGACCGGGTGATCGGTGTCGAAGAAGTTCTGGCCGTCATAGCACAGGGTGGTCAAGCCAGCTTTCAACAGACTGAACACCAACTCGTCCGGGTGCGCAGTAGACGCCCGGCCCATCTCGGCAAACAACGGCTTATAGACGCCGATCTGGTCATCTTCGATGGCGTCACGCGGCACGCCCACGGACGACTCATACTTCTTGTTGGTGATCGAATAGCTGTGCGCCGCCATGTTTTTGAGAACACGGTCGCCGATCCACTCGCGAAAGTTCGGGAACTGCCCCAACCAACCATAGGTGTTGCTGGCCGACGTCGACGGCACGGTCGTGGCAATGCGCGCCCAATCGGTCGGCGTGGCTGCCTGGGCATTTTGAAACTCGGCCCGGTACGCGGTGAACAACGCGGCCAAGGTGCCAGAAGTAATGATCATGAATCGCTTCCTTTATATAGAGGGCGTTACGCCTTGCCCTTGATGAAGTCCGCTTCGCTCATGTCCAGCAGCTTGGCGACGTGTTGCTCTTCGGAGTTGAGCGCAGTGGTGGTTTTATCGTGCTTGCGCTCGTCCAGGTTGGAGGGGGCAGCAACGACCGGCGCCGCGTCGACGAATGCCTTAAAACGCGCCAAACCGGTTTCGTCCTGGCAAGCGGCGCGGTGATAGTCGGCCGTAGCCGGGGTTATTTTCCCGGCCTGGGTGGCCGAGGTGATCAGCGCATCAACTTGCTTGTTGTGTGCGGTTTTCTTCTGATCGGCCAAGGCTTGCTCGGCATTGGTGGCTCGTAGCAAAACGCCGTCGTAGTCCGCCCGTGGCATGAACTGCTCAAGGTTGGGTTTTTCGGTGTTCGTCGCTTGCGCGGTTGCTTTGAGTTGAGCCGTGGCCGCAAGGGCCTGTTCTTCGGTCGCCGTTGCAGGCAGGCCGAGTGCAGTCAGAAGCGCAGGTGAAAGCGTCACAGGCGTGACCTCCGTGTTTTCTTGATTGAGGGCGGTCAGCAGGAAGTTGGGTTTATTCGTCAGGCCCGCGCTGACCAGGCGAGCAATACGGGTGGTATCTGGGTCGAAGTCGAAGACAGGAGAAAGGAAGCGGTATTCTCGATTGATAACCTGCTCGGAGGCCCGAGGAGTCCAGTCAACCAGGCCCCACAGGGCGCCGTTACGCAGCTCCAATTGCTTGATCCAGCCAGCCGCTGGCGCGGATTCGCCCTTGCTCGCGCGGTGCTGGGTGGCGTGTTCCCAGTCAATGGGCAGGTCGATAGCACGACCGTGGAAACTGGATTGCACCAATATCCCGGCTTGTTCGTCGAACAGCCATTGCCGACCATCGCGGCCGGTGACGTTGGGACCTGGAGGGATTAGCTCGACCCACTCCGGGGCCTTGCCGTCAGAGACGGTGGCGGAAAGGTCGGTGTTGAGGGCGAGTTGAGTTTTCATGCCGCCATTGTTGGCGGCATCTTAGATAGGGGATATTTCAGGAAGGTTTAAGGTTTTCTCTAGCTTGGTGTCGCGCGTTGACTTCAGCTATCAGTTTGCCGATCGCTTCTAGTACTCCTCCGAGTGCATCGGCGCTATTTATCACCACCGATTCCCCCGGCAGTAAGGTCTCTACAACACCGAGGTTGTCATCATCCATTATTACTTGCACAACGGGCTTATTGCCTAGCTGATGCTTCAAATTTTCGAGCTTGGGCGAATCTAAGACTTTTCCATTCCTATACAAAACAACCGCGCATGTTGAGTACATGTTTTTATCACCACGAGTCAACACGCCTTCACCGGGGGCTGCACCACACTTAATTAATTTGGCATGCAATTGTTTTTGGATCAACTCAAGCACGCTATAGGCGTGACCACTCTGATCGAGAAAATATGTGTCGCACACATGTCCACTCCATGTTCTGTAACCGTACACCCCTGGCGTGAGATCATCATCCGACGAACAAGCCTTAACAAATATAGAACCTACACCGCTGATTTCTTTTTCAGTTACAAAGCCTTTAGCTAAAAGAGTGGTCACAGAAAGACGGTGCGCACTTCCTTCAGAGTACTTTAATAAATAGTCCTCGGAGCTTAAAGTCCCGTTGCCAGCGCTTGCAATGATCGGGTTGTTATTTATCACATAGAGCCGCTTAAGAAGATCCAAATCCTCCCAAGCTAAGTCTTTTAGCGCTAGAGTGAAATATCTTCTTAGCTCAGTACTGACTTTTTTTGACGCTATCGCCCTTGTTAGGTTCGCGTACGCTGTGGTTTTCTCGTCCTCGATATCAGCCAAGCAAGCATTGAGAAGCGCATGATAATTGGCTTCCTCAATCTCTCCAGCTAGAAGTTCCTCATCTACCATATCGTCGCGACAGAGAAGTTTCTTATGAAACTCATAAATACGTCTGTCATCCCGCGCATGTATGTAACCTCGAAGCTTTCCTAGGCTGAGCTTTGAAAACTCATACGCAGCTCCTGGAAGGACGGCTCCAGCTGCGCCTATCCCCGCTGAGATTGCAATATCCGCAATTTTTAATACTGAGGAAGTCGCTTGGCTTTTTGAGATGCCTCCAATGCCTTTAGTGATTCTGTCCACATTCAGTCCTTTGCGATAATGGTTCATGGGCGGGATGCGCCCAGATTATCACTCAGAGGCGATCTAACGCGGGTCTAACGCTATCTTGTGACCCGACAAGCGGCGGATGCACCCTTAGAAGCCTATCGCCTCACCTGTGAGATTCTGCGGAGTCATCCAGTTACCGGTTCCATAAGGTATTGCTGAATGATATGTAGCACCTCTGATTCGTCGTCAGCCGAAAGACCCAGATACTCGCGTGCAGGGATATCACCCCAGGGAATAGACCGGCCTTTACCTGTCTTCCCTGACGCTCCTTTCTTCTGTCCAAACTGGTGGACCGCGCCATAGGGGCGGTCTGTACCGAAGGCCAGCTCCGTGCTGGTGACTTGTTTGCGCAGCGTGTCCTGGAGCGTGCCTTTCTCTCGCAGAATTCCGGGGCCTTTCTTTCTGGCGAGAGTGACGGGCGAGAGTGGCGCCCAGGGCGAGCCATCCGGGGCCACCTTTTGTCTAAACCTCTCATCGGTGGATATCTGAAGGTATTCACCTATGTCATTGAGCGGGGTTGTCAGGTCGCCCAAGCGGTCGGCCAAGTCGTCCAGTGCCTTGCCGACCTGGCTGGTATCTAAGGTGACATCGAGCATTGCACCTGCCACGGTTCTCTCCTACTATCAGTACATCCCATCGGATGAGCAGCCCCTGTCAGGGCCTCCATGCCTACATCCGGGGCGGCCCCGGCGTGACAGCGTCGGGGCTTTTTATTGGGGGCGGCGATACAACCTAACGCCGAGGCGCAGGTCATCCAGGTAGTCTTCGCTGTCAGCAACAAAGCCCGTTACACCATCCCAGCCATCATCGCCTACTTCAAACACAGCCAGCGCAGGTGCTGGGCTGCCCTCGACTTCAAAGCGCGCAAGGTAACGGCGGCGAACTACCGCTTTTTGCTGTGCATAGAGCCATTCCAAGCGAACCCAAATTTCATCAGGCTCACGCAACGCCTGAGCAACAAGGAGTAGCGTGCGCTCGCGGCCACGCTTTTGTACCTTCAAGGCACCTGTGCGCTTGACTGTGAACATATCGCGACCAATCACCACAGAGTCACCGGTCACATCCTTGAACAAAGCTGGCGCGCTTTGTTTGGCACCGAACTCGGCCAGGAAGCGATCCACGTATACATCGTCGGTCAAACCCGATGGCAGCAACTGACTGGCAGGAACGGAACGCGGTGCTGGCAGTGCATCGCTGGCGCGGCGATTAGGCAGGCCTGCCGCGTGAGCGCTGGCGGGCTTGCCCTCAATTTCAGGCAGTGGATCATGCGCCCGCAAAGGAGGGACCGCGCCGGAAAGTTTCGACTGACCAGGTGCATATTCGAAGCCTGGGTCAATTCCCTTTGGCACACGAACAGTTCGCGGTCCTTCAGGGCTGTTCTTGCCAATGACCCTGTCTTCCCACTCGATGGCGGGCGCCGAGCCAACTGTAAGCCCCATCCGCTCTACGTCTCTGGCTGAGACCATGAACTTTTTGCACTTGCAGCCCCAACCATTTTGCGGGGTATGGGTTGCCCACCATGGGTCATCGAGCGGCAAGGTAATACCGTTCCAGGACAAGTGCATCGGCCGAGGGTGAGCGCTGTCACCGTGGCGATAAACTGCATATGGACGACGCTTGCGCAGTTCAGGGTCAGCCATCTGCGCTTCGCGCCCGGCGTTATAGGACTGCCGCAAGTTGGTTTCCCAGATGACATTAGTCCGCCATCCACGGCCGCCTTTGTACTGCCAGCCATTTTTGTTCACGACCAGATCAAAGTCCTTTCGGAACTGTTCCAGGGTGGTGCCACTTGCAATGGATTTCTCTACCGCACCGCGTAGATCTGCAAGTAGATCCCGTTTAACAGCCCCCGCGATGACAAAGGCATAGTCATGTTCAGAGCCGTATACATCCGTCCAGGAACGCGTCGGTAGATTGGTCTTGCCATTGAAATAGTCGATCTGTTCTTTGAAGGGGAGTGAACCCTGGGAAGCGGCCATGTCTCAAACCTCTGCTAACAGGATATGATGGCGGCTCACCCAAGCAAGGAAGTTCATGTGATCACCAAAGAAGAAGTTAAAACTGCCAAAGACCAATGGGAGCAAGCCAAGCTGAGCCATTCTTTGGCTATAGCCGCATGGGGGTTACTGCGAAAGCACAAAGATTCAATCATCCAAAGCCTTCTACTGACCGGTTCTACACAGGGCGCTTGCTTTGAGGCATACGAGCAATACGACGAGGACAAAAGGAAAACCACCGAAGAGTTGAATTCATTTATGAATCGGGCGGAACAGCTCTATTCGGAACTGGACGCTAAGTTCAAGTTGCAAAACGTTTAACTAGAGTCCGCGCAAAATATCATCGCGCCCAGCCAAGCTGGCGGCGGTGAGGCCATCAGCAATAGCGTCCGCCAACTGGCTGGTGGTCATCGCTGGATAGGTTTCAATCAACCGATCCCGAAACTCTTCTAAGCTATGGACAGAGTCGAGCAGCTCTTTGATCTGCTCGACCATGTCATCCAGGAACACTCCCACCGTCCGCTCCATAGTCCGCACCTGGTTATCTACGATGTCAGGTATTACCACTGGTTTCGCTGACCGTTGCTCGCTGTTGGTCGCCTGTGCCAGTGCTGGTGCAGTAACTGGTGCGGGGGTACCGAGCAGCTCGGCACCTGCGGCTGGAGCCGGGATATTGAGCTTGTCGCGGATAACCGACTGCTCGACCTTCAACCCCAGCGGCACCAGCTCCTTGAGCGCCTCGATCAGAATTTTGGTGTTCTCGGGCTTCGGTACGTCGATGATCAACCGCGGATATGGCCGACCAGGTGTAAAGTTCAAATCGCACCAGGGCCGCACAAAGTACCGGTTCAACGTGTTCGATTCGGCCTTGGCATCAGCTTGCAACAGATCCAGGCGCACTTCGTTGTGGATCGTGGCCTGGGCCTGGCTAGAGCCATCATCGGTAGACATAGTCTGACCGACTACCGCTTTGCTGATCTGCTTGTCCCACCACTCGGCCAGGCCTTTAAAGAAGTCACCTGCGCCGGTCACGTTCGCCGCCTGGGTGAAGTCGATACGCATGCTGTCCGGGATCACCGCCGCTGCATCGCTGCCCAGGTTGGCTACCGCCGACATTAGGGTATTGATATCGTCCTTGCTTGCGCCTGGACCATAGCGGCCCACACGCATAGGCATACCGAAGATATCCGCGAAACCCATCCAGTCCTTCCAGGTCCAGGCTTTGCACATGTAGCCAACGGCTGCCAAACGCGCCAGACCTCCCCGGATCGGCAAGCCCGAACGGATGCGCGGCAGATGAACGATGAACTTATACGGGGCTAAAGGAATGCCATCGACCATGTCGGTTTCATCCAGGAGCCGCAGCTCCCGGCCGGTGTCGCGGTCGAACTGGAAAAACCGCTGGTCCCGTGGCTCAAAGCGGGATGGGTTCCAGGTCTTGCCGCTGCGGTCCCACATGATTTCGGAGACGGCATAGCCCTTGCCCATGGCATCGGTGAGGTCGGCTTGCAGTTCCCCGAACTCTGGAGACTCCACAATTTCCTTGAGTTGGTCGGCGCGCCGTACGTCCTCGGCGTCGTCGCTGGCAGCTTCTACCCGGATAGCAAGGCCAGACACCGCCAACTTACGTGTGCCTAACACCGAGGCGTAATGCAGATCCCGTTCTTCCATCTCCTCGGCAAGGGTCAGGTAGTCATGGGCCGACCCTTCGGCGGCGGCTTGCAGGATGGCGGCAAGACGACCAGGCGTCAGACCGCTGGCTACCGACTGGTGCCAAACTTGACGAATGCCGGTGGTGCGGGCTGCGGCCAGTTCTTCGGTGAGCTTGTCGTATTGGATCGGGCGACCGTATTGGTCCACGATTTTGGATTGAGCCATTACCAAATGCCTTTAGTGGAGCGCCAGCCGGCGCCGATCTGGATCTCGCGATCATGCTGGGACGCGGGCAGGACTCGGTGATATTCGATGATCTCGACTTCCTGGCGAGAGGCGTAGTCGGCCAACACAGCAGCGATACCCGCGTCGCCATGGCGCTTGGGGCCGGACTTTTCGCCTTTCTCGTTGGTGCGCTTTTCTGGAATACGGGCCACGCCCTTGACCATGCGAAAGGCGCGCACGTCGCTTACCACGTCCTTGTCGGCCGGGATGTCATAGAAGGTGTCGTCTTCAAGGGCAGCCTTGAACGGCGGCATGTTGTCCCGATACCAACCTTCGGTGAGCATCACCCGTTCAATACGGTTAAAGCCGAACTCGATGGCGGTGGCTTCCGACAATTGCGAGCCATTGCCCCTTGCGTCATCAGCACCTTTAAGAAGGTTGGGCAAGCGCCGAAGGATGTAGAACTTGATCTGCTCTTGTTGCTTGAACGGGACATTGCGCAGCTCGACCACAAAGGGCGTGCGCTTGCGTAGATTCTGTTCCTTGAGCAGCGGCCAGATGACAGAGAGGTCGCCAGTACGACCAAAGTCCATACCGTAGAAACTTTGCACGTCCAGTGGAATGGCCGACAGAAGCGGGAGTAAATGCTCTTCGCACCATTCCAGGGACTCGGCCAGGCGCAGGTGTTCGGCGATGGTTTCGTAACCCTGCGGGTAGGCCAGACGCAATACCGGTACGTCACGGTTACTGCGCTGTTCGACCAGGGCCATACTGAGAAAGGCACCGCCGCCCTGGGATGGAACACAGTCCAGTTCCTCGTCGGCTGCATCGCCGTAGAATCCGTATACATCCTTCACCCAGGCGAGTTCGTCCTCAAGCCTGTACTCAATTCCCTTACGCAAGCAGACACGTTTGTACAGCCCGTCAGCTACCGCTTCACCGAACGTGCAGCGGAACACTTCGCCATTGCGCTTGCCTGCCCGAATCTCGTTGACCAGGTCATTAAAGGGATTTTCGGTTCCATCGTGGGTGCTGATCACATGGACTTCACCACCCCAAATCAGAAGAGCCATGGCCGCTTTCAGCAACTCGGCCAAGTCCGCATGGAATGCAGCTTCGTCGATCACCACAACACCCTGGCGGCCGCGCAGGTTGGATGGTCGGCTGGTCAGCGCCACGATGCGGTGGCCGCTGGGAAACGCGATGGTGTAGGTCTTGATGTGTTTGTCGGGGTCGCTATCGGGCCAAATGCCTTCTTCTATTTGCTCGGCCGCGTAGTTGTAGGCCCGCGCCCACATGGCGCAGGCCTGGATATATTCGACTGTCATGTCCTGGTTGTAGCCCAGGTAGTAGACCGTCTGGCCGCCCGCCGATTTTTCTGAGGCTGCCACCAGGACGTTATCTGCTGCTTCGGCCCAGGTGAGGCCAATACGCCGGGACTTCTCGCCCACCTTGAGCGGGGCGCGGATACCGATCCATTCCTTCTGATAGTCGAGTAGCACGGCCGGTGCGAGCAAGGTGGCGGTGCTGTCCAGGATAAGGGGGAGGCTCACGATGCCATCCCCAGAATCTCGCGGCGGATTTCGTCGGCCGTTGCCTGAGTCATTCCACCTTTCTTGGCAATTTTATCAACGCGAGCCGCTGCTGTTTCGACCTTCTCCCGCCACTCGGCTTGCCATTTCTTCTGCACCACCGAAGCCTTGCCCAGCTCGGCCACAGCTTTGGCTACCTTCGGCAAGTCCATCTGATCACCATCAGTCATCAGCAATTTGAATAGGTGCTCCTGGACCAGGCGCATCAACGCTTCGTTGACCGCGCCTTCTTCATCCGGCGCAGCGGCCACCACGGCGCGAGCCTGTTCGCTTGCCATTTTCAAGGCCGAGAGTTTGGACTCGAAGTCCTGACCATAACGATGCAGCGCAGACTTGCTGATTGAAAAACCCTGGGTCGACAGCTCGTTAGCCAGGGCTTCGTAATCGCTGAAGTTGTTTTCGGCCAAGGCTTTGTCGAGCCAGTTTTTAACTGACTTGGGCAGACTGGCGACTTTGCTACGCGGGGGCATGGCGTCAGCTCCAGTATTTTTCTGGGCGGGCAATACCAGGATTGCAGTCGATGGTGTACTCGGCCACGTCGACACCGTAGTGGGTCAATCCGCAGATCCACGCACCGCTAGACTGTTTCTTCAGGGTTGTCAGGCTGCGGTCGGCCAGGTAGTCCAGTTCGCGCCGTAGCTCCAGGCTGGTGGCATCGGGGAAGATGCCCTGGATGGTCGACAGCACCACCGCTTCGTGGGGGTCAACAGGACGCGACGTGTTGAGGGTAAGGATGATGTACCAACGCAGGGATTCCCGGCGGGCCTTGGCTGGATCAATGTTCATGGGCGTAGTCCTTTGAGCTGAACGTTTTCTAACTTGAGTGCCAGGCCGTCGAGCTTGGCTTCGATAATGGATTGATTGCGTGCCCAGTCTTCTCGGCGGACGTAGTGCAAAGGCATCTCGCCACGCAGGCGCTCCATGCCGATCTCCATCTCGCGCAGGCGCTCACTGTCCTTGTCCACCACGGCAAAGCGTTGATCCAGGCGCCGTTCCATTTGCACCAGGAGCATTTTCATAACGCCGACAAATGCGCCGAGGATGGTCACGGCGATACTGATCATTTGCCACACCGGCATTTCGAGTGTCGCCATTAGTGCTTGCTCCTTTCGCGACGGGTTTGGCACTGCGCGCAACGCTGCACACCGGGGATGGCTTGGCGCCGTTCTTCGGGTATCGGCATGTCGCAATCAGCCACCTGGCAGAACTCGGCCGAGGGGCCGATCAAAATTTCTTGCTGTGCCAAATGAGTCGCTAAAGCGCTTTCGTTGTGCAGGGCTTCCAGGACGCTGGCGTAGTCACTTGCTTTCATTGCGGGTCCAATTGATCAGGTCTTTGAGCTGCGCCCGGCAAATTCCATACAGCTCGCCATTGCGTACCTGGTTGGTCAGGAGTTGTTCCTGGGTAACGCCTGAGTCGAGGTCGTCAGCGTTTCCGGTTCCGCTGGCTGGCGCAGGAGTTCGGCCGGAGCCGTTCGGGGTTGGCATTGCGGAACTGGGGGTAATACCGTTTGCGGCGTTCCACACGCGGACAAAGCCAGTAGTGAACACAGCAACAGGCAGTGGCTCAGGCTTCGCATCCAAGGCGCGGCGATAGAGTTTGGTAACACGGGCAACATCTCCTGTGAGTCGGTCAGTGGTCTGACGCAGGGTTTCTTTGGTGTCTGCAAGCTGGCTAACCAGTTGATTATTTTTGCCTTGCTCGATGCGTAGCCGCGCCAGATCTGCATCGGCGGCGAGCTGCTTTTCCACGGCGTGTTCTTTACGCAGAACCTCTACAGCGGTTTCCCCTTCGGACTTAGCCAGGCTGTAGCCTTCGTCGTAGCCGTCCTGGCGGTTCAAGTGAAAGCCGTACACCACGACGCCGATAACAGCCACGTACCAGAGCAGCGGCTTGACCAGGTCAAACAGGCTTTTCATTGGCAGACCCCCTGGCCCCAGCCATCAGCGACATACAGGGCTTCCCAGCGCAGGAGGATCAGACGTGGGTATTGGCGGTTTTCCTTGAATGCAGCGGCCGAGCGGCCGTTGTTGAACCGCTCGACAGAGTTGAACCAGGTCAGCGGATCGGCCCCTTTAGCCGATGCCAACTTGCGATCTTTGATGACCCAGCCCAAGCCGCCGTTGTAGGCAGAAAGGATCAGCGCCCCTTGCTCGCAGGGGCCACGCGCCTGGATGCGGTTCGCCAGCCAACGGTCATAGCTGACCAGCGCTTGCATGGACCAAACCGGGTTATACGGCTCGACCTTGCCAAGGGCTTTGGGGAACAGCCCGGCGAGCCAGATGGCGGTCGAGGGCATCACTTGGCCCAAGCCTTGCGCACCGACGGGCGACCTGGCGTCGAACTTCCAGCGGCTTTCCTGGTGGATCTGGGCGGCGAAGGTGGACACCGGGGCGTCCAAGCCCCATTCGGCTTGGGCAATACGGGTTAGGTCGCGGCGGTAGCGTTCGGCCTGGTCTGGGATTTCGGCTCTGGCTGTTGAGCAAGCGCTCACAACTACGAGCAATACCAGGCAAGCCGCCGCAAGGTTGAGTAGATGTTGTCGCATCGTTAAAGCCCCAGCGTCAGGCCAAGGACGCAGCCCAGTACGACCAGGGCGCGGCGGATGCCCGCCATGGGGCGGTCGCAAGCGGGGACCGTATCTGGTCGTGCATAGGGGAACAGAGCCCGGTCGAGCCAATAGCCCAACACACAACCCAGTGTGACCAGGCCACATTTATAGAGGACAACGGGCAATTTGGTTGGGGCGACAATTGCCAGACAGAACAGCAAGGCGATGGTGATCAACGCCCAAAAGGTCATGCGAGGCGTGCGGGGTTTCCGTTTCGATACGGTGCTAGTCATTGGGATACTCGCGGTGAATGCATGGTGGCACGCAGTGCGGCCAGTTGTTGAGCGGCCACAGAGGCATTGCCGCGCACGTAGGTGGGGGCTTGGTATTCGGCAAAGGTTGGTGTGATGGTTCTTACAGGGGGGCGTAACTTTTCCTGTTCGCGGACGTGTTGCTCGGTGCGGGCTTCGGCTTGTGAGATATGCGACTGCACCAACTCCCGCCAGTCGGCCGGAACCTTGGCCCACAGCACCGCACGCGCAGCGTCATCACCTGCGGCTTGAATAAGTTGGGCGAACTGGCGCGGCCGTTGGGGCCGGGTGACTTTGGGGGGAGCGGAATGCATAGTGCGAACCTGCCGTTTGAATGAACGGGTGTAGGTTCGCGCACGGGGGGAGAAGTTGTAATTTCAGGGGGGTTTAAGGTTTAGCCCCGCTCGATGGCGGGGCTTGGGTTTACAGTAACTTCATTGAATAGATTGCCATCATGCCCTTGGGCGTGCTCACAAGTTCAAGGCTAACTTGCGATGTACCCTTACCAATCTTCTTAATACCAGCTTTAGGCTTTCCGCCAGCTCTGATAATTGGCTGCTGACGGTCTAGCTCCTGCACAAAAAAATCGTTCACCAGGTCGAAAGCAGCGCCCCGACCAACAAGACTCTGGAAAAGTACGTCTCTGAGGGCTTCTGCATTTCGATAGTCGCTCACAGAGGTTGAATCATTTGAAAGAAGCATCACTGTTAGGCCAGTAATGGCGTCTTTCCCTTTGCCACTTATTTGCACAATTGATGCGGCGCTACCTACGGGAACTGTTCCTCCCCAGCGCTTCAGTCCGTCTGTGTCAGTTTCAGTTAATTGACTGCGGACATTTGGAAGCTCTTCCAGCATCTGGTCATATGATTTTTTGAAGGCGTGTTTGGGGCTGTCGATGGCTGCGTGGGCAGATAAAGAAACAGCCAAGCAGAGAAACAAACTGATTAAACCATTCGCTAATTTCATACCCACTCTCCTTTGAGCAACTCTAATGAACTGTCCCATCATCAAAGCCGAATAAGTCGGGCTCGCTCTTACGGTGGAGCGCCCGTTGACGGGCAATGATGTCATAAATCGTTTGGCTCGACAGGTCGTACTTGCTGACCATATCGGCGGGTTTGACCCCTCTGTCTCGCCAATCCTGATAGATCGCCGCGTCGCGCATGGCTCGCTTTAGGATTGTGCCCCGTGGCAGATACATCACTGTACCGCCCTGGTGTTCACAGATCGAATAGACCACGCGGCGGGCCAATTCAGGGGCGCCGTCCGGGTTATTAAGCGCCTTACGCAGCTCGACTTCTGCAACCCTGACCATCTCTCCCAGTGTGCCCTCCCAGCGTGCAAGGACGGTAGGTGACTCCATGTGAGCTAGAACCTTATCAGGGTCGAGTTTATCCCTGTCGTCGGGGAATAGCTCTTCGTTCATCGCTCAGGCCTCCCATGTCGGCGGGCATCGTAGGTCAATGCCGCAACCAGTTTTTGCAGTTGTCCAGGGTCGAGCCATTCAACGCGCTCAACCTTGAACATGCGCAAGGCCATACCATCGGCATACGCCCAGGAGCGTTTCGCCTCGGCGAGAAAGGCCTTAATTTTACCCACCAGCTTCTCCCGGTCTGGCGCAGGTTTCGGCGTTTTGCGGCCATGCTTTTTAGCCGGTGCTGACGCCCAGCCCAACCGGGCGAACTCGGCTAGTACTGCGCCGGTCTGGCGTGGAGTCAGGTCTTTGGCCGAACGCACACCAGCCACACGGACCAGTAAGGCGCGGTAGGTTTCGTCATCCAGTCCCAGATCTTTTTTGGCGATATGGATTTTGCTCAGTTGCAGGTTTCGCGTGCTCATTGTCTTCCTCCTTTGATCAGGGCCTGGAACGCGGCCGGGTCGTTTCGGGACAGTGCGGCCACACCATGAATAGCCATGGTGAGCGCATGTTCTGTTTCATCGAACGCCCCGGCGCTGCGGATCTGTTCCACTTCGCTCCTGGTGCCGCTATAGATTTCCATCTTGAGTTTGCTAGCGCCCATAGCCAGGCGCTTGTCTTTATCGCGCTTGCGCTGGGCGCGTTTACGCTCGCGAGCCAGGCGGGTTTTGCGCTGTGCGGGTGATTCGTCTGTCATGGGTGGCTGCTCATCAGTACCGGACAACCACGTCCGGCAGACCACCCCAGCAAGCCGGGGCGGTTTCACTTATTGAAGGGTCATGGTGGTGGGTTGCCAGCGGCAGGCAGGAATAGCCCCCAACATCTTTTCGCTGGCGATCAGGTCGAAAAGTTTGTTGGACAGGCGTGTTGCCTCCGTCTGCCGAGGGGCGCCCAGGGGGCTGGCGGGTACGCCTGTCATGTCAACGGTGACGGAAGGTTTTCCGTTGCTTTCGTGACGGTCTTCCAGGGTGATAGTGATCTTGGCCATAACAACTCCTATGACTAATGACTTAGACGCCCAGGGCGCGAAAGCCGGGTTGATTGCTTTTGCCAAGCCACTGGATAAATCGCGCTACAGCCGTGATGCCTTCGCGCTGGTTCGCAGCCTCTGGCACACCGGGAACAAAGATCGTTTCGTTGTCTAGCCGAGACAGTCGAGCGCTTACGGTAACGATGTCGCGCACAATCTTTTCTTCGCCCACAGCGAGAGCAATGGCTCCCTCAGGAACACTGACTCCAAAGTCGATATGGCCGGATGCGAAGCAATAGGCGGTGATAGTTTTTTTCATTTCAATGTCCCCTCTAATTCAACAAAAGCGGTTTGCGCGCTCTGCTCGATGCAGGCGCCAACTCAGATTTAGGCAAGTCCAACTGGTCGCTTTTGACCACGACAAGCGAGACCTCTGGCGCTTCACCAACCCGATAACGCTGCTTGCGGCTTGAAAAGTCTGAGTCGACTTCCAGCGCCTGGCTCATCAAATCAAGCACCTTGAGGGCAGATGCTTGGGGTAATAGGTAGTCCCGATAACCCAGGGTGACTACGGCCATTTGTTGCGGTTTGCTGGTACGAACGGCCATATCAAACCCCCGCGATATCAAGGCTGATTGGTTCGTATTGGTCGGTGTCACCAACACGCTGATACACACGGATGTAGGACTTGGAACCAACCACCTGGCAGGCATCGCCAATAGCCTGCATGGCGCGCTGCCAGCGTTCATCGGTGATTTCCATACGGCGCAATGCCAGGACGCGGGCTGTGCGGATGTCGCCTTTTTGGTCGGTACGAAACGCGTCATTGACCAGCGTGACCACTTCGGGACGTGCCCCGGTGGTCCAGTCGCGTAGGCATTCATCAATCAATGCCCGCGCTGCCTGGAGGCGTTCGTCGAAGGCGATGCTTTCCTGGACGGCGCGCATGATCTTGTAGCGACCATCAAAACTAATCAGGCTGACATTGCCCTTCTTACCGCCGATCTGAGCCCCGTACTGCTCGGCGCTCAACTCGACGAAGGCTTCGATATCGCCAAATGCCGCCGCTTTGAACTTCGACAGTACGGCGCTGGCTGCTCGGGCTTTTTCAACCAGTGCGAGAACCAGGGCGTCACGTTCCAGGTCGATAGGTTTGATCAGAATTTCGGGAATCAGCCGCTTTTGAGCGTCAACCCGGTAGCCTTCGGGAATGGTTTGTTGTTGTGTCATTGCAAGGTTCCTCAGTGGAGAGTCGGGCGCGACCAGTCAGCAGGACGGGCGGCGCTAATGGGTTCGCGCCATTCCAGGGTCACGCCCTGAAACTGCACGTTGTAACGAGTGCTGCCGGCCGTGCCGTGGCGTTGGTAGCCGTCGGTATGGCCGAGGTTGATCAGGCGCTGACCTGATTCGGGAGTGATCACCAGGAGATTGTTTGCAGGGTGAAACGCCTGCACGCGGATGCCATGCGCCTGCAAATTGCGGGCGGCGGCGTTAAACACCCGCAGACGGTCTGCCAGGGTCGGGGTCAGAACTTTCAATGGCGTACGGTTAGTGGAGGCGAGCATGGGCGTTCTCCTGGTTGCAGCAGTCGGGGTTGATTGGGCAGTGTTGGCAGGCGCGCCAGTGCTGCATCGCCTGGGGGTTGTGAGTCGGTGCCGGTTTTTCGCGGTAGCTTTGGCACTGGTCAGAGGTGATGGTCTCGTCCAGAGCGACGCATTCAATACGGCCCAGGGTTTCCATCACACGCCGCTCCACGCCCGCAGTGCTGGGGGATGCGTAGCGGTTGGATAGAATCAGGCTGACGGCCGTGCGGCTCATACCAATGCGCTGGCTGGCCTTGGTTTTGTTTGTGGCGGCGACTTCGGCGGCGAGCAGACGAACGAACAGCGGCGCGTCGCTACCCCAAGCGGACAGGTTGACGTTCATAGGTCAGCCTCCGCAGGTGCAGGCTGACGGAACACGACCTTGCCCAGGTTCGGGTCAAACACCTGGCCGATTTTCTGAATCATCGGCGGACGGGGTCCGGTGTATTTGCCAGGGGCCAAGCGATAGCGAGCCTTTTGTTTCTGGCTGCCGGGCTGAACCTCAATCACATAGCCCGCACGCTTGAGCCAAACCAGATAAGAGCCAGCGGTTGAGACAGTTGTCGGCGTTACGGTTGAGGCCTGGGCCGCTAACTCGTTGGCGTCCAGTTCCCCAAGAATGCGCAGCGTGCGCCACATTGCTTCGGTGCCTTTGCCCGAATTGCTTGGTTTGCCTTCCTTGGTGAGGGAAGGGGCTTCAGCACCTACGTCCTTGATCAACCGCAGTGTTTGCGCTTTAAACAGCTCACCGGAAACTACCTCGACAAAGTCACCACGTATCAGCGACTGCACGTAGGTATTGACGACAGTTCGGTCTGTTTTGGAACGCTGGGTAATTTCGGCAATTTTGAAGCCGTCACGGCCTGCACGGATGGCTTCCCAGATGCGCTGGCGATTGCTTTTGCTGCCGCGCATTTCCAGGTCAATGGATTTACGACCACGACCGCCAGCCATCACGCACCCCTCCGTACAGGAGCCTCGCCGGTAAACCAGCCACGTGAGCCCCAGCCAGCGAGGTCGATGCTGTCGATGCACATGGCTTGGGTTTCGCTATAAACCTTGTAGAGATTGACAGCGACACGACGCAGGCAGCCGCGCACCTTGACGCGCAGATCTTCCAGCAGGTCATCGGCAAAACTCAGTTTCGGATAGCTGGCCTGGGCCAGGGCGCGCAGATCGTCGAGGGTCGCGGGTTGAGCGGGCACCCACTCCAACACCCGGTTATGCAGGCGCTCCAGTTTGGCCAGGCTACCCGGCACACGTTCTTCCCCGATCAGCACAATGGTGCCCTGACTGGCGTTATAGATGTCGGTCAACACGTTGGCGACGGCCTTTTCCAGCAGGTATTGCACGTCGTCTATTAGCAGGGGGCGACCACTGCGGGACAGTTGCTCGGCGACCTGATCAACCATCACCGACAGAGTCAGACCAGGTGCGATACCCATCTCGCGCAGGATGGCTTGCAGAAAGGCTTTTTTACTCCAGGTGTCGCGACACTCGACGTAATAGGCGCGGTGCTGGTTGGCGGCGAAGGCCGCACCAACGCTTTTACCTAGCCCGCTCGCGCCATACATCACCACTAGCCCAGGCAACCCCGCAGGGCGTGCATGGGCACGGGCGATGGCGGCGGACAAGAGGCCGACATTGGTTAGGGGAACAATCTTGGTAACACTCATAATTCGACTCCTAAAGGTCTTGGTTTAAGCGCGGGCCTGGTCGGCGAACGCGAACATTTGCTGAATGGATTTGAAGTCCGGGTGTTGCGGGTAGCGGGCATGCCACTGCATTTCCTCGGCCGTCGGCGATTCGCCGCTAGTGATGCGGCCATCGATCAGGAGCCAGAGGCGGTATCGGGCGGTTGGATCGGCTGGCAATTCGAAAGTCGAGGTCTGCGGTGCAGCCAATTGGGCGAAGCGCTGGGCCTCGGCGAGCTGTTCAGGCGACAGGTCGTACTGGCTCGACTGCGAAGCAATGACGCGCATTTCCACGTCTTGCCCGGTAATGGTTTTGGCTTTTTTGACCAAGCGGGACAACTGGCCGCGCTCGCGCTTCTCGCTGGCTTTTTCCAACATTGTTTTCGGCATGGCAGGGCTGGCGTTGCCGTCGAGCATCGCCTCGCCGATCAGATCGCCCTCCAGGGAGTGGACCCAAACACGGCTGGCGTCACGGAAGTCATAGGCCACGCGGACCTGTTCCCCGTGGAAACCGTCCAGGTCTTTAAGAAAGTAGGTGCCGCTGTTCCATTGCACCTGGCAACGGTGGACGGTGCGCTCGACCTGCGGCCGGGTCAGGCTTTCGACGATGTTGCTGTCAGCCAACAATGGTTCCCAGCCCTCGGCCTCGGCCGATTTCCAAGACTCCATTGGGCTTTGGTGGCGCTTGCGCATGGTGGCAAAGTCGCGAAACTTCGGAAGGCCACGATGTGGGCGGCGGTTGTAGTCATCGAGCGCTTGTTGCAGTGCCGCGAAGAACACCGAAAATTCAGGCACAACTGTCGGCGCGATACCCAGGGCGAGCTGTTTACGGGACAGCTTGTGGGTCTTGGTAGCGGCCTCTTTATCCATGTCGGCGCCGATGTAACTGTCGAACGTCTTGGCGAGCCGAACCAGGATGGTTTTATGGGGGCGCTCAATTACGCCGCGAGCCTGAGAGTTGTAGGGCAGCGAGTGCGTGATAGTGCCGCCCAGGCGGTCGTTGACCTCATAAACAACGGCGTTGTCAAAGCCGCTGCCGTTGTCCACGTAAAACACCTTGTACATGCCGCAACGACTTACGCCGTCACGTAAGGTGTCCAATGTGGCTAGGGTCGACTCGGCCAGGTTGACGGAGAAACCGACGATACGGCGGGTGCCCCAATCAATGACCATGGTGATTTCCGGGCGGAAAATCTGCCCCGTTAATGGATTGATCACTTCGGCGTCAAAGGTATGGCCGTCGGCCACCCACACGTCATTCGGCCAGAGCATGTCGGCCTGACGGCGGTTATAGGCTTTTAAGGCGTTCAGTTCGTGTGGCCCCATGCGCCCCTGCTCACGCACCGACGGGCTGAGTTTTTTCAGCCAGCGGCGTACCGCGTGAATGCTGGGGCAAACGCTGGCATTGATGTCCTGGTGCAACTGCTTGAACTGCTCATACGCAGCTTCAACGCTCGGTTTCTGCGGGCGCTGGTAGTGCTTGAGGAATGCTTGCGCCCAGGTCGGGACGCTCATGTCTTTTTGACGACGGGCCGGAGCTAGGCCTATTTCGCCGTGGGCACGGTAGTCCGCCAGCCAACGCTTGAGGGTGCGCTCAGACAGGGTGCGGTCTTCGGTCTTGCGGTCGTTGGCGCGGATTACTCGGTCATTCAGATACGGACTGAGGTCGCCGGTTTTCGCCAATCCAACCAGGGTAAAGATGGCGCGGTTTTGGCTGACTACCTTGCTCATGCGTTCGATTTCACGCACGAACGCAAGGCGCGCAGTCATTACGGAAGACTGTGAATCGTTCAAGCGTGACGCTTTTTCTGAGTCACGCCCGGCTATTACTATGTGTGAATCAACTACTGGCTCAGGTGTATTACTGACGACAGCCGCTGTTATGAGCGCAGCTTGGGTTTCCTTCGGCAAGACAGCAAATGCATATTCAGTGGCCTTGCTGCCAAGACGTCGCTGACCTTCCCAACACTCACGCAAGGCAAGCTTACGGATACCCTGCACCGTGCCTGGCATGCTGGGCAGCCCAGCCAGCTCTTGGGGCGAGTACCAGCTACGCATGGTCGTCACCGAGCATTTTTTTCAGGTCACGGACTTTTCGCGTTGCATCGTGCGCCACGCGCGATAGCCGTCCGATTTCCGCGTCCAAAGCCTCGCGTCCGTATGCAACACGGCCACCGCGCAGGTGTACCTGCCAATTAGTCAGGACATGGCTTGCACAAACTTCTTCCAGCAACGCTGCTCTATATAGAGGAAGGTTGTGATCTGTACGGGCAGGACTCGACCAAGCGTCTAACATATTCTTACTTACGTCGTCGCCAGAGAGGCGGGACATGCGAGCCGCAATCTCATAGCGGTCTAGATCAGACTCTTTGAGGACTTCGCTCACAAGCTCGCTGACCTGGGCGCCGTAGTTGCCAAGACCTGGTATAGAAAGCACAGGCTGCGGAACAGAGAAGATGTCTAAGGTTCTGTCGTCTTTTTGGTTACGCATGTTCAGGCACTCCTTGCCGCTTTACAGTGTCCAACCGGCTGTAGTCCGGTATCCTTGCTGTAGGAAGTGTTTACTTCTGCACGGCTAGGTCGCTGCCGGTGCGGAGTGCCATCAGCGTTCCAGCGCTCCGGCCAAATGTCCGCAGGCTCTAGGCTCAGGACGATGGCAAGTGAGCGTTCAATGCGCGGGTATGGGGTGTTTTTGGCGTTGCGGATTGCGCGGTCGGTTACGTCTAGCTGGCGCGCAAGCTCAGCCATGGACGTGCCACGAACACGAAGTTGATATTTGATCCACTCCCATCTGCTGGCAGGGTCGGTGGGCATGACGATATCGCTCATAGTTTTGAACCATCTTCACGGGTGGTTTTTTTGGGACGTCTAACGTCCTGTTGCGGATAAACATATCTCGAAAACGGGATTCGGTAAACTGTTTTCGAGAGTTTCTATTCCCTTTTTCGGTTTCCGATCCCGAAAAATAGATTTAGAGCATAGGATTCAATGCCTTACGACGAAAAGAAACAAAAGAAACTCGCTGGAAAAGATGTTTCTTTTCCATATTCGGGATTGGAAACTCGAATTGCGGCTGTTGCCGACCTTTACGAGTCTCGAAAACAGGCTGCGCTGACAGCCGATGCAGCGCTGTCCTCACTACAGCGCTGGATCGCAGGCGAAGGCATGCCCGCGTTTGACTCCGTAGCGTTACTGGCTACCGCCAAGGGCGTCTCTCTAGACTGGATTGCTACGGGCAAGGGGGAGATGTTTGTGGGGGCGGCCAAAAAGGAGGCCGTGGTAGATACCGAGGGTGTCTATTCTCACGTACCGCTTTACGACGCCCGCTGTAGTGCGGGCCATGGCTCTTGGACCGAGGGGACTAAGGTACTCACACACCTGGCTTTCACGACGTACTCACTGCGTAAGAAGGGCCTTGAGCCATCTAAGCTGTCAGCTATCCGTGTGGATGGTGATTCAATGGAAGGGCTGTTAAGCGATGGTGACACCGTCATGATTGACCATGGCCGCAATTCGCTTGAGGGTGAGGCGGTATACGTGATTCGTCTTGATGACCACCTCTATGCAAAGCGCCTGCAACGGCAGTTTGACGGCTCGGTTAGCATCATCAGTCAGAACAAGGAATACCAGCCAATGGTTGTCCCCAAGGAGCGCTTGGGAGACCTGGAAATAATTGGCCGTGTGGTTTGGGCTGGTGGCTGGATTTAGACAATGCTCTATCTATGCCAAAGAGCCCGCTAAATACGGGCTCTTTGTCTAAATCTGACTGTTTAATAGTTTTCGGCTCTTTGGCACTGGTTTGAAACGATAGGCTATCTGCCGACTCGGGATCATCCCGTCACATGAAGCCAATTTCTTCAAGTCTTTTGAGTATTCGATGCTCCTTTACTCGTAATGCTCCCAACTCGACCATCAGATCTACTGCTTCACGGTTAGTAAGGTCGTCACGCATATCTCTAGCGATCATTGATGTGGCACGATCCTTGGTCTTAAGATCAAGCGCATAGCGGCCTAGAGCTGACTTTGAAGACTTCACACCTAACGTTGTCTCCAGCCAGGTCGCAAGCTCAATCAAATCACCGTACCCGCTGGCCCGTAGCTTTCTATCAAGCTCTCCACGGTTTTCATCGGACAATTGACTGGTAAATCCTCTGGGCGGCATAGCGGCATTCCATGTATTGGGATGAGCAACACTCTAATCGGGATTATCCCGTATCGGCAAGTCCCATGTTGCCCGCACTCATCCCACTACGCTTCCCTCCCTCGGTGCCAAAGCTGCCACTAACTCACATTTACGGGAAATTTAAGACGCCGTTATCGGTATGGCTCTGCTCGATTGGGCGTGGGATTGTGCTCGAGACTCAGGAGCCTGAGCGTTCACTAACGGCCATTAGCGGACGTTGAACTGCGTCCGCTGAACCCAAAACCTGAACATCGGCTTGGCTCAGATTCAAATTCAGATTGAGTAAGTCGGCCTCTCACCCAACCGCGCTACCAACCTGACGAGACAACCGTCAGGATCCTGGCCGATGAATTCGCGCTGGCCCACTCCAAGATGGGTTAGATCCTACAACTATAGTTCGGTGGCACGAGGGGAACGTGGCGAGGATCATGATGCAAGAATGGGCGGGAATTATCGTGATGCGTTGTTGGCTGCAATTGGTCGAACGGATTCATGCACGCAGCGCGTCTTTAAGCCGGAGGGCATCGATCAGACACGCTTGCGGATGACCGGTAATCGAAGCGAGTCAGGTCATAAAACATTTTTGGGGTGAACCTGCCAGCGGTTCGAATACACATATACTGTGCGTATTGTGAATGGTAGCCGTTTGATATTACCGATTAAGGGTTGTGTACTCGATGAACAAGACTGATCTGCTTGAGAATTTGAAAGAGACCAGTTACGAAATGACCCGAGGCAATATAGACGAAGCTGTTCTCCTGCATTTCGATTTGGTTATGGAGAGCTATCGACAAAAGCCTTCATTCTATAAAAACCTGTTGAAATATGACCGGTTCATGGTAGCCCTGTCTTTGTTGAGCTTTAGTTATAAAGATGAGCAAGTTCCCTTATCCAAAGTGAAAGCATTTTGCCAAGAACGTGGCTATATGTCTCGCAACAGCCTGGACTCATATTGCTCGTTCTTATCTATCGCCGGATATCTGGATGTCCGGTTACATGTCCAGGACGGACGCCAACGTAGCTTCCGACCCACGGATAAAGCGCTGTGCAATACCGCGCAGCTAATCAAATCGTATCTACTGCCTTCGCAGATGATTTCTCCATACGACAGTTGGTTGTCGGGCATGGGGAAAAGTGCGGATCTATTGCGCGTTTTTTTTCGAGGTTTTGCCAGAATACTTGAAGGCGACTTCCTGCTCCACAAGCTTTTGCCTGAAGCGAAATGGATTCTCAACCGGGATGGCGGTCACCTGCCGATGCTCGCACTCTATGCTGATGCCTTGCGCAACGGCTCGTTAGAGACTGGCTACAAAGTATCCTCTTATGTTGAGCTTTCATCGCGTCTGGGCGTATCCAAAACACACATGCAGCGCATGATCAAGGAAGGCCAGTTACACGGCTATTTCAAATGCGATAAACGCTTGGTGGAGTTGAGCCCGGCCTTTCTCGAACTGATGCGGCGGGCCATGTCAATTTACTTCGCAGTTGCACGGGTCAGCATGGAACTGGGAGTTGATGAAAGCGAAGTGGAAAATAAGTCTGGCTGTATTTGCATTGTTTGTGGACGCTGGCCCCAATGAGTTCGTTTGTTATTTAACCTTCCCTCTCGGGATCGACTTAAACACTGAGCAATGTCTTTTTCTGTTGTAATTTTTTATACCGGAGTTCAGCGTGTTTAATCGCCAGATAAAGAATGCTCTTTTTGCCTGCCAAGAGGAACTGTCCCTGTCGCTCGGTACAGTTGCCGGTATCGAAGCGGTTTTTCTTTCAATACGTGTCGATGGTGCTGGTCGGATTATCTCGGCCAACCAGCGGTTTGCGCAAACGCTGGGATACTCGCTCGAACAGCTTTCAAATATGGCAATGAGTAACATCAACGCGGAGCCGCAGAATGATTTTGCACCCAACCTGTACGCCATCCAACGGCAACGCTATCGTGCCTCCGACGGCCGGGCTGTGACACTCAATGTAGGTTGGATCGCTGCAGCGAACCGGACGTTTCAAGGCTACGGCATGGTTGCACCACCTCTGGCGCAAGACGAACAGGAGGTCATCGAAATGTTCAACGCACTGAACCGCTCGATGGCGATGATTCAGTTCAGTCTCGCGGGTGAGGTCATTTACGCCAACGAATCGTTCGTCCAGGCCATGGGTTATAGCCTTGCGGAGATACAGGGCAAGCATCACCGCCTGTTCTGCCTCGCGGAGGACGTGGCGTCGGCGCATTACGCCGAGTTCTGGAAGAGTCTGAACAAGGGCGTGTTTAACGCTGGTCGCTTTCGCCGGGTAGATAAAAGCGGAAAAGTGGTGTGGCTAGAGGCCACTTACAATCCCATCAGAGACGCTTCCGGTCGGGTTTATAAAATTGCCAAATTCGCCAGTGTAGTGACCGAGCAAGTTGAAAAAGCCGACCAAATCAAACAAGCAGCGACCATGGCTTACGACGTGTCGCTAGATACCGATGTAAAAGCTAACCGAGGTATGGAATTGGTCGCCGACTCCGTACTTGGAACACAGAATATCGCCCAACAGATGGCCTTGGTGACCGACAGCATGACCGCCCTTGAATCGCAGTCGCAGTTGATCGGTTCCATCGTCGACACGATTGGCGCCATTGCCACCCAGACCAATCTTTTGGCGCTTAACGCCGCTATCGAAGCTGCACGCGCTGGAGTGCATGGGCGAGGATTCGCTGTGGTGGCGGATGAAGTGCGCAAGCTCGCTGGCCGTACCAGTGCAGCCACGCGGGAGATTAACGGCGTGGTCAGGCAAAACCGAGAATTGGCCGGCGCAGCAGCGTTGCATGTCCAGTGCAGCAGAGACCAAGCCGACGTTTTATTGGAACTGTCCGAACAGGCAGGTATGGCGATGGTGGCTATCCAGTCAGGCGCAAAGCAAGTCGTGAAAGCCATTGGCAGAGTCACCAGCGACCTGCATTGAATGCTCTATCTGCGTCGCGGTAACGCCTCTTCGTTGATGGTGAAAGCAATATGAAAGTTTTGCGTGCAGTCTTTTCCGATTGATAACAGGAGTATAGATGCCGAAATACACTTAAGTCATTGGTCAGGTATTGCTCACACGTTCACGTCACATTCAGGCCGTTTCGGAAAAGGAGTTTAGGGATGCCGGCGATTTTCAAAATCCGACCAAGAATGCGAACGCTGCTGTCACCAGCGGTTACCAAGATTGAAATGGCAGGAATTGTTTCCTGGCTTTGCGTTTTGCTGATTGAGCCTGCGACAACGTTAAATCTACCGAACCTATTGGTCACAACATTGTTGTTTGTTATTTGGTACGTCCATCGCGTAGTTGCTGATTTCCGCATATGGAGAATGCTCGGCGGCGTCTATATATTGATTTTGTCACTCGGCTTTGCATATGTGATTGACACCAATGTGCAGTTACGCGTCTTTACGCTGCCCCTTGCTGTGATCATCGTGGTAAGCAGTGCTATCTTATTCGTCACAGTTCAGGACTATCTTTTTTCTACATTACTGGTCTGGATGCTGATGTGGCCCACTTTGGATGTTGGCTTTTACCGGGGACTGGAAGTTTATGTGGTAATTTTTTGCGTTGCCTCCATGTCCATTGGTTTTACTCTTAGCTTTACCTTTTTAAGAAGCATGCGGTCGGTATTGTTGGTCGAAAGTGAGTTCAGGACATTGGCGGAGACAGACTTTCTCACCTCCTTACTTAACCGGCGGGCCTTTATAGAGACCTTAAAAAAGGCATTGGCTGAAGGTCCCAGCGGCTACTTCATAATGTTGGACATTGACGACTTTAAATTAAAAAACGATCAGTACGGTCACGATGTCGGTGACAAGATTTTGTGTGCCATGGCCGGGTGCCTGAAAACCACCGCTGGCAGCCACTGTGTCGGACGGATTGGAGGTGAGGAGTTCGGTGTCTTGTTGTTGGGCGAAGATGATGCGGTTGCTAATGAATATGCGTTGCGCCTGCTGGCCAACATCCGTAGCAGCGTATTGCCTCCGCATCAATTCACTTGCAGCGCGGGCGTCGCGCCGTTCCGAGCGACATCGGACATGTCAACGGTGCTCAAATGCGCCGACAGCAATATGTATAAAGCCAAGCATGATGGTAAGGATCGGGTGTTTCAGGATGGAAGGCAGGTCAAACCGCTACTTCCTGTAACTACGTAATTAAGGTTTGACTGGAGGACGTCTGTGAAAATCGTTTTCGAAGAAATCGAATCTCCCCCTTGCTGCTTGCTTACGCTGGGCACCTTCACTTTGATGTTCCATAACCGTTCTGAGGCTGAAAGCTTTCTGAAGCTTATTATGGGATGAAATACATCGCTTAGCCCCCATCGCTGAGCGTCTGCTTTTGGCCGTTTTCAGTCGGTTGTCACCGGCAGAAATCGGCCAAAAGCGGACAGTTATGCAGGGTTAGCAACCCTTCCTTGTAGCTTGATGGCGTCTACGAAACTAGGGGCGATTCAGCTTGCGTCCGCTTGAAGATCAATCTGTCCCGTTTTTGTTTTGTTGATGAGACTCACCCACGCCGCGCTATCAATAACATCGAGGCAGCTGCGGACAACAAACCCGCGCAGCAACGATTAAAAATCTTCTTGCCTCGAGGCTGGGTAAACCAGCGGCGCATGTGCAGTCCGATGTATGCGTAGATGCCAATGGCAATCCATTCCAATACCAGGAACAGCAATCCCAGCAGCGTGAACTGGGAGCCCACGTCTACCGCTGGGTCAACGAATTGAGGTAAGAACGCGGTAAAGATCAGAATGGCTTTGGGGTTGCCGGCGGCCACGAGGAATTCCTGTCTTGCCAACCCCCACAGTCCCACCTGAGGGGTTTCGGATTCGGCTGCTACTTGCGGTGCGGCGTTCCACAGTTGATACGCCAGGTAGAAAAGATAAGCCGCGCCAATTATTTTGATCCCGTAAAAGACTAGCTCTGAAGTTTGCAACACCACGGCCAAGCCCGCCGAGGCAAGTGCGATCATGATTGCGAACGCCAGCAAGCGACCTACGCCGGCCATGCAGGATGTGCGATAGCCATAGCGGGTTGCATTGCTGATAGACAACAGATTGTTGGGCCCTGGCGCCATATTCAGCGCAAAGCATGCGGGCAGGAATAACGCGAGTGTTGCCAAGTCCATATGCATCTCCAGAATCGCTGTGCATCAATCCTAAGTTTGAAGCTTTATAGACGCCATTACCCGCTAAGACAGTAATCGGTCGGTGATCATCGAGAGCGCTTGCGCCGGTGAAACCAGCCCAGTGTCTATGCAAAACGGAGCTTCTTCCCAGGCTTCGTATTCATGATCCAGCACAGACTGCCAGGTGGGTGGGATCAGCCCCGCAATATCACTCTTCCTGGTTTCCACCCGCTGCTGGTGTTCATTTTTATCAGAGCAAATCACTTGAATATTGAATAACTCGATACCCGCCTTTACGGCGATTTCGCTCCAGGCTATTCGGCTTTCGCTTACAGGGTTTACGCAGTCAACGATGACCGTGTGGCCAAGGCGAAGATTACTCAGGGCAAGTTCATTCGCGACCCTATAGCCGCTGGACCCCACGTCTTGTGCAAGAACTGCGCAGTTGCGGATCGCTTGCTCAATCGTATCGATCCGCAGGTAAACGGCGCCGGTTTTAGCCGCAAGCTCCTTGGCGATTGTGGTTTTGCCGGTGCCGGGAAGGCCGCTGAATACGATAAGCACGGTATGTCCTTTTCTATCGCCTGTTATTTAGGGGCTTCGCGTTCGGCAAGTTGGCTAGTTGGCTAGTTCGCCGGGGTATGACTGAACACCCAGACATCTCACCCCACAGTTTGCAACCATTCAAGTAGCGCCATCTCCACGCTACCGGGCCTTGGCGCTGTAGGCGATAGCAGGCAGTACCGCGAGCCATCTTCAACAAAGCCCAATGGCGCGGCTAACACACCGCTTTGGATATCGTCGCGCACCAGGTGCCATGGGCCGATGGCTACCCCAAGGCCTGCAACGGCGGCCTGGATGCTGAAATAGAAGTGCTCGAAAGATTGCATTTCCACTTCTGGAACAGGCAGTTGCTTTGCGTAAGCCCATTCGTGCCAAGCCGTGGGCCGGCTAGCTGTTTGCAGTAGCGGGGCAGAGGGGAGCAGGGATTTGCGATTTTTGCCAAACCACTGATCTGCCTTTTCTGGCCGGCATACGGGGCCGACCTGCTCTGGGAATAGCGTCTCGGTATGGTAGCCGGGAGGACAGGGAAAATCGTCGCGCCGGATGGCCAGGTCGATACCCTGGTTGAATGAAAAGGGGCCGCCGCCAGCAACCAGGTGAATGTCCAGGCCTGGGTGAAGGGTCTGGAAGTCGCTCCAGCGAGGGATCAACCAGCGCATCAACAGCGTGGGCTCGCAGGACAGGACGAGCTGGCGAGCTCGACGGGCGTCGGTGCGTATCTCGCGAACGGCCTGGGTCATCAACCCCAGCCCTTCACTGGTGGCTTTTGCCAGGCGTCTTCCGGCATCGGTTAAAAACACCCTTCGGCCACGCCGCTCGAACAGGTCAACGCCCAAATCCTCTTCAAGCAGGCGCACTGCGCGGCTGATGGCCCCCGGTGTCAGGTGCAACTCGTCAGCTGCGCGGGCGAAGTTTTCCAGGCGTGCGGCTGCTTCGAAGCAGCGCAATGCCAGCAGAGACGGCATGCGAGTCTCAGAAGTCGGTGAGTTGTAGTCACCATTTGCTTCAGAAATCATCGTTTTTACCAAGGCATAGGATCTGTAAATATTGCCCTACACCACCAAGAATTCAAAGGGTACAGCATGGGCGAATGGATAGCGGTAATCACCATCACACTACTGGCGTGCATCAGTCCAGGGCCGGATTTCGCCATGGTGTCTCGCAACGGATTGCTCCTGTCTCGAAGGGCGGGCGTGCTCACCGCTGTCGGAATTGGCCTGGGGGTGCTTGTTCACGTGTGCTACACGCTGCTCGGATTGGGCTTGGTGCTGCAACAAACGCCTTGGTTGTTCAATGTGTTGAAGCTGGCTGGAGCGGCCTATCTCGTCTACTTGGGCATCAAGATGCTTCGTTCCGGGCCGGCCACTGAACCGTCGGATGCGCCACCGCCCGCCATGTCTGATCTGGGAGCGCTGCGTACGGGATTTCTCACAAATGCGTTGAATCCTAAGACATCGATCTTCATCGTCAGTCTGTTCATGGGAGTCGTACGGCCGGACACCGCTGTGACGGCACAAATCGGGTACGGGCTATTTATCGCTGGAGCACATGTGGTGTGGTTCAGCCTCGTCGCACTGTGCTTCTCCGCCGGGGCGGTGCGCGCCAGGTTATTGGCCGCGCGACAGTGGATCGACCGGATTTTTGGCGCATTGCTGGTGAGCTTCGGGATCTTGCTGACGCTCACTTGACTGGGGCTACGGGCTGCAGCAGCGGAATCGGATGCCTCATCAACAGGCCTACTACCAGCGCTCCCAGCAGGCTCAATAGCCCCGCCACCCACAACACCCTGCCAAACCCACCGACAAATGCCTGCCATGCCAAGGGTTGCACCGGCCCCTGCGCCGATTCCGGCAGCAGCGCCATGGCCGCTGGCATATCCCCGGCCACCACCCGCGAGGCAATCCCCGGTACCTGGGCCTGCCATTGCGCGCCGAGGCTGGCGTGCAGCAGATGCTCGCTATGGCTGGCCAGCAGCGCGCCATACACCCCAATCGCCAACATGATCGCGCTGAAACGCATGGTGGTACTCATGCCCGAGGCCATGCCCGCACGGTCCCTCGGTACGCAGGCCATGATGTTTTTCTGGGTGTCGCCATTGAGCAGGCCGGCACCGGCGCCGGTCACGGCTATCGCCAGGGCGAACGGCAGGTAACCGCCGACACTGACCGCCCAGGCGCTGAACAGGTTGCCGCAGCCCACCAGGGCCAGCCCGGTTGCCATCATGGTCGCGGGGGCGAAGCGGTTGGCCAGGCGTGCGCTGATACGCGGGCAGATCAGCATGGTCAGGGCAAACGGCAGCATTCCCAGGCCCGAGGCAATCGCAGAAAACTCCAGGCCGTTTTGCAGGTAGAACGGCAGCAGCGTCATCATCACCTGGGCGCACCCGGCGTAGGCAAACATCCCCAGCAGCGCGCCGATAAATCGCGGGTACTGGAACAGTTGCAGGTCCACCATTGGCCGGCGCTGCACACGTTCCACCAGCACAAACAGGCCCAGCAGGAACGCGCCGCCGAGCAGCCGCGTATAGGTCAGTGGGTTGTCCCAGCCGATCCGGTTGGCTTCAATCAGGCCCCAGATCAGGCACAGCAGGCTGGCGCTGAAGGTCAGGCTGCCCCAAGGGTCGAGGCGCGCCGATTGACTGTCGCGCGATTCCGGGATGGCATGCAGGACCAGCGCCAGCAACGCCAGGCCCACCGGCAGGTTGAGGTAGAAAATCCAGCGCCAGCCCATGTAATGGGTAATCAGGCCGCCGAGGGTTGGGGCGGCGGTCATCGCCACGCCCATGCAGGCCCCCCAGAACGCCCAGGCCTTGGCCCGTTCCAGCTCATCGTGAAAGGCATGGCCGATGGAAGCCAGGGCCGAGGTCAGCAGCAGTGCGGCACCGACACCCTTCACGGCGCGGGCAATATCCAGCAGCAGCACGCTGGGCGCAGCGCCACAGCCCAGGGAGGCGAGGATAAAAATACCCAGGCCCCACACCAGGGTCTTCTTGCGGCCGAAGCGGTCGGCAATGCTCCCGGCCGGCAACAGCAGGGCGGCGAAGGCCAGCATATAGGCGCTGACCACCCATTCGATATCGGCGAAATTGGCGCCCAGGTCGCGGGCGATGGTCGGCAGGGTCACCGCGACGATGTTGGTGTCGAGGACAATCAGCGAACAGACCCCGGAGGCGGTCAACAGGGTAAGGCGTGGGCTGACCCGACTCATGACGTGATTACCTGGCAGGCAACAGGCAAGCTGGATTTGACGGGCATCATGAGGGTTCTCTACTGTGGGCGTCCCCTGAGCTTAACGTCAACTTCCGGTGGTTCTGTTAGCCGAAGCCAAGCACATCATTACCTTTGAGCTAATCCTTATATGGAAATACGTCATTTCCGCTACTTCCTGGCCGTTGCCCGGCACCGCAATTTCACGCGTGCCGCCGAGCAACTGGATATTGCCCCGCCGACGTTGAGCCGGCAGATCCAGGATATGGAACGTGCCCTGGGCACGCGCCTGTTTATCCGGCGCCAGCGTGACGTGAGCCTGACCGAGGCGGGCAGCGCGTTGCTGGGTGAAGCCGAAAGCACCGTGCGCCAGTTCGAGTTCGCCCAGCGCAATGCCCAACGCGCCGGGCGTGGCGAGATCGGTCATATCGAATTGGGCTATGTCGCGTCGGCGGTGTATTCCGGCGTGTTGCAACGCCAGGTGCAGGGGTTTTGCGCGCAGTTTGCCGATGTCAGCCTCAGCGTGCGGGAAAGCCCCATGGCTCTGTTGCCGGGGCTGGTTGCCGAAGGGCGCTACGACATTGGCTACATTCGCTCACCCTTGACCTTGCCCGACGGTGTGGAGGCGCTGCGCCTGGGCAGTGAGGGTTTTGTCCTGGCGCTGCCCCAGGGCTCGTGGCTGCTGGGGTTGAAGGCGATCACCTGCGCGCACTTGCAGAACGAGACCTTCATCCTGCCCGAGCAAATCAGCGGCACCTTGCAGGTGGCCGCACAAGGCGGCTATGCCCCGCGCCTGGGACCGCAGCCGGGCGGCCTGGTAGCGGTGATTGCCCTGGTGTCGCTGGGGCAGGGCGTGGCGGTGGTGCCGGAGTCGGTGGTGGGGCATGTCAGCCTGCCGGGTGTGCACTACCGCACCCTCCAGGGCAGCGATGCATCGTCGTGGCTGTCGCTGATTTACCGGCGCTTTGAAAAAGCCCCGGCGGTGGCGCGCTACATCCAGCACATCAAGCAAAATCCCACCCCGTAGGCGCCGGCTTGCCGGCGACGGCAATCTTAAAATCGCCTGCCGGCAAGCCGGTTCCTACCGGGCCAGGCGCGGCTGGATCGAGTCTGCCAGTTGCGTGAGGATCAGACAGCAGGACACCGCCCCGGCATCCAGCACCCCCAGCGAGCGTTCGCCCAGGCGGCTGGCCCGGCCGATCCTGGCCACCAGGTCCTTGGTCGAATCGCGGCCCTGGGAGGCGGCGCTTTTCATCGCGTCGAGGGCGTCGCTGAAGGACGCACCCGCCGCTTGCGCCCGCTCAAATGCCTCCACGGCCGGGATCAGGGTGTCCATCAGGCACTTATCGCCGACGCCGGCTTCGGTGATGTCCTGCAATGAAGTCAGGCCACCGCGCAGCAGATGGGCGAAGGTGGCGGCGTCGATGTTACCGCTGCCACGCACCTCGTCGGCCATGCCGATAAACAGGCTGCCATACAGCGGGCCCATGGAGCCGCCGATGCCTTCCATCAGGCTCAGGGTCAGTTCATCCAGGGCCTCGGCCAGGGTCAGTTGCCGGCCTTCGATCGTACGGCCGCAATGGGCAAAGCCCTTGGCCATGTTGATGCCGTGGTCGCCATCGCCAATCGCGCCGTCAACTTCGCTGAGGTATTCACGGTTGGCGACGATCACGCTGACCAGGTCGGTGACAATCGCGCTGCCGTCGTGGGTGGAAAAATGCTGGCTCATGGTTTATTCCGCCTGGGTCATGCCGATGGAGCGGCAAGGTTGGTCGATCAGGGTTTTCAGCTCGGCATCCAGGCCCAGCAGGGTCAGGGTCACGCCCATCATTTCCAGGGAGGTGAAGTAGTTGCCGACGTAGCAGCGATGGATCTTCAGGCCCTTGGCCTTGAGCTGGCTTTCGACTTCGGCGTAGAAGATGTACAGCTCCATCACCGGCGTCGCGCCCAGGCCCGAGACCAGCACCACCACGCTGTCATCCTGGCTGAAATCGCGGTCGGCGAGGATCGGTGCCAGCATGCGTTGAGCCATGGCCGCCGCGGATTCGATCGGGATCACCTCGATCCCGGGTTCGCCGTGGTGGCCGATACCCAGTTCCATCTGGCCGTCCGGGATCTGGAAGTTCGGCTTGCCCACCGCTGCAATGGTGCAGGGCGTCAGGCCGATGCCGATGGAGCGGCAGTGATCGACCGCCTTCTGCGCGACGCGGATCACCCCGTCCAGGTCATAGTGCTGCGCGGCGGCGGCCCCGCCGATTTTCCACATGAAGATTTCCCCGGCCACCCCGCGCCGCTTGGCGATATCGGCCTTGGGCGCCGACGCCACGTCATCGTTGGCGACCACGGTGCGGATCCGCATGTCTTTGCTGGCGGCCATTTTCATTGCCAGCTTCACGTTCATGTTGTCGCCGGCATAGTTGCCGTACAGGCAGGCCACGCCGGCACCGTGATCAGCGACGCGAAACGCATCGAAAAAACTCTTGGCGGTGGGTGAGGAGAAGATTTCGCCGACGGCCACCGTGTCCACCAGGCCGGGGCCGACATAGCCTAGAAACGCCGGTTCATGGCCGGAACCGCCGCCGGTGACGATACCTACGCGGCCCTGGCCGGAGGGCTTGGCCTTGCTGATCACACGGGGGTTGCTGTCGCTTTGGCGCAGCTCCGGGTGGGCGACCAGAATGCCGCGCAGCATGTCTTCGACCACTTGGTCCGGATCGTTGATGACTCGATTCATAACGCGGGTTCCTGTTCTTGTTGTGAGCAACTAACTGTAGGAGCGAGCTTGCTCGCGAAAAACGTTAACGCTAACGCGGGCTACCTGGATGAGTGCGTCGCCCTCAGGTTTTTCGCGAGCAAGCTCGCTCCTACAGTAAAAAGCGGTTGGGGTGTTTTAGGGTTCGAGCACAACCTTCAAGGACTTGTCCCCACGCTCCATCACCGCAAACGCCTCCTTGAAATCCGCCAGCGCAAACTTGTGGGTGACCACGTCGCGCATGTCGATCTTGCGCTTGCCGATAAAGTCGATGGCCCGTGGGTACATGTAAGGGCCCAGGTGCGAGCCGAGTACGTCCAGTTCCTTGCGGTCGCCAATGATCGACCAATCTACCGTGGCCTCGTCGTTGAATACGCTGAATTCGACGAAGCGCCCCAACTTGCGCAGCATCGCCAGGCCCTGGTTCACCGCCTTGTGGTGCCCGGTGGCTTCGATATAGATATCGCAGCCATAACCGTCGGTGATTTCGCGGATTTTCGCCAGTACATCGACCTCGGCCGGGTTCCAGACTTCGTCGGCGCCCATGCGCAGGGCCAGTTCGGCGCGTTCGGGTTTCATGTCGAGCACGATCAGGCGTTTGGGGTTGCGCATGCGCACCGCGCCGATGATCCCCAGGCCCAGGGTGCCGGCGCCGGCGACTACCACCACGTCGTCGAAATCCACATTGGCCCGTTCCGCCGCGTGCAGCGAGCAGGCCAGGGGTTCGATAAGGATCGCTTCGTCTGGCGCGATGGAGTCGGGCACCTGGTGGATGATGCCTTCCTTGGTGAAAATCATGTACTGGGCCATGGCGCCCTGCACGTTGTTCTGGAAGCCGTAGAGATCGTGTTTCTGGCACATCCAGTACTGGCCGTGGTTGCAGAAACGGCAGCCCCAGCACGGCACGATCTGCTCGGAAATCACTCGGTCGCCGACCTTCACCCCACGCTTCTCGGCGCCGGGGCCCAGGGCGACCACGCGGCACACAAACTCATGCCCGGGAATCATCGGCGGCTTGACGTAGCGCGGCTGCTCGGCGTCGCCCCAGAACGACGGTGCGCCGCGATAGGTCTTGATATCGCCCATGCAGATGCCGCACAGCTCGACCTTGGTCAGGATCTCGTCGGGGCCTGGCGTCGGTACATCGACGGTTTCCAGGCGATAGTCTTCCGGGCCATGGCAAACCACGGCCTGCATGGTCTTGGGGATTACCGGATGGAGTTGTTCGGCGGTACGTTCGGTAGCGGTGGACATGACAGACCTCACGACGAATAGATGGATTACTGAATGCTGTAGCCGCCGTCGATCACCATATTGGCGCCGGTGATCATCTGGGCTGCGTCGCTGAGCAGGTACAACGCCAGCCCGGCGATTTCATCCGGCTGGGCAAAACGGCCCGCCGGGATCTGCAATTTGGCCCGTTCGCCTACTTCGCCGGCCCAGGCTTTCTTGCCCAGGGCGGTTTCGACGATGGTGGGGGAGATGGCATTTACAGTGATGTGCGGCGCCCATTCCATGGCCAGGACCTTGGTCATGCCGACAATCGCGGCCTTGCTCGCGCAATAGGCCACATGCCGATCCAGGCCGATCACCGCCGCCTGGGATGCCAGGTTGACGATGCGCCCGCTGCCCTGGGCGAGCATGTGCCGGGCGCAGGCCTGGGCCACGAAAAAGCTGGCCTTGAGGTTGATATCCAGGGTGATGTCCCAGGCGTTTTCGCTGACATCGATGGCCTTGTCGAGCATCACCACGCCTGCGCTGTTGACCAAATAATCCAGGCGCTTGAAGTGCGCGAACACGTAATCGATGCTGCTCTGCACCTGGTCGAGCTGGCGCAGGTCGACGGCCAGGCCCAGATGCCCGCTGCCCAGGCTGGCGGCCACTTCAACCACGGCTGGGTCACGGTCGAGCAGGGCCACGCGCGCGCCACGCTCTGCCAGCAGGCTGGCACACGCCAGGCCAATCCCGGCGGCCCCGCCGGTGATCACGGCGCAACGGCCGGTGAGGTCGAAGGCTTGGTTCCAGAATCCAGACATTGGTTTAACTCCATTCTCAAAAACAGTGGAGATCGGATGTGGGAGCTGGCTTGCCTGCGATGCGGGCACCTGGGTCTGCCAGGGATACCGAGGTGATGCAATCGCAGGCAAGCCAGCTCCCACATTGACCGCGTTGCTATTTAGTACCGCTGACCTGCTGGTACAGCGTATCCGCATTGGCATTGGTCACCGGCACCCACGGCAGGATGTAGTTCTTCGCGGTGCCGTCGCCCCAGGTCACGTCCTTGGCATAACGCTCCCAGATCACCGACTTGGGTTTGTAGTCCTTGCCCGCCAGTTGCCGCAGGGCCACGTCCAGTGCGCCCTGGGACTGGGCCTGGGCGTCTTGCAGGAAGGTGGTGACTTCGTCTCTTTTGGCCGCCTGGATGGCGTCGGGCATGCCGTCGATGGAGGTGACGGGCACCTCCTTGGAGGTCAGGCCATGGGATTTGAGGGCCTGCACGGCGCCCAGGGCCATGTCGTCGTTTTGCGCGATCACCCCGTTGATGTCCTTGGGGTGGGCGTTCAGCCAGTCTTCAGTCAGGGTCAGGGCCTGGGCGCGGTCCCAGTTGGCGGTCTTTTTCTCGATGATCTTGATTCCGGGGTGCTTGCCCAGCACTTCCAACTCGCCCTTTTCGCGGTCGATCTGCGCCGACTGGCCGATCGGGCCCTGGATGATCACCACATTGCCCTTGCCCTGGAGCTTGTCGACCATGGCCTGGGCCTGCAGGCGACCGCCCTCGACATCGTCGTTGCCCACGTACGGCACGCTGGCATCGGCGACCTTGGTGTTGGAGGCGATCACCACCACATCATTGGACATCGCCTGCTTCACCGTGCCGACGCCGGCCTTGGTGTCGATAGGTACAAACAGGATCGCGTCATAGCGCTGGGTGACCATGTTTTCGATCTGGTTGTTTTGGGTCAGTGCGTCATAGTTACCGTCGAACACGGTCAACTGCACGGTGCCGTCCTTGACTGCCGGATGTTCCTTGAGCTCGCGCACCCAGTTCTGCATGAACTGGCCCTTGAGGCCGTACACGGCGGCGCCGACTTTGTAGGTCTTGCCATCGGCGGCCAGGGTGATGCTGCTGGCGAGCAGGGAGAGGGCCGCCACGGCGGCAAACGATGTAGCGAATTTCATGATGAGAACCCCGTTTATTGTTGTGGTCGTTCAGTTCGGTTCAGAGCAAAAGCGACTAGCGTTTTTTCTTGCGCCACACGTCGATCAACACCGCGAGCACGATGATCAGGCCCTTGGCGACCTGTTGGTAATAGGAGGACACGCCGAGCAGGTTCAGGCCGTTGTTGATCACCCCGATCAGCAGCGCGCCGAACAGCGTGCCGACAATGGTGCCGACGCCGCCGGACAAGCTGGTGCCGCCGATCACCACGGCGGCAATCGCATCCAGCTCATAAGACATACCCGCCTGGGGCAGGGCGGAGGTGGTGCGCGCGGACAGCACCACGCCTGCCAGGCCGGCCAGCAAACCCGAAACCACATACACCGAGAACGTCACCTTGCGCACGCCGATCCCTGAGGTGCGCGCGCTTTTTTCATTGCCGCCCACCGCGTACACATAGCGCCCGTAGGTGGTGTAGCGCAGCACCATCCAGAAAATCAGCGCGACCACGGCAAAGATGATGATCGGTATGCCAATCGGCCCCAGCTTGCCGATGCCCAGCGCCAGGTAGGCGTCCGGCAGGTCGGTGACCGGGCTGCCGTCGTTGAGGATAAAGGTCATGCCCCGGGCAATACTCAGCATGCCGAGGGTGGCGACAAAGGGCGGGATTGACAGGTTGGCCACCATGAACCCGTTGACCACCCCCAGCATCGCCCCGGCAAACATCCCGGCGCTGACGGCAGCGAGCAGGCCGTAGCCCTGGGTCGCGACCAGGGCGCTGCACAGGCCGGCGAAGGCGAGGATCGAGCCTACCGAGAGGTCGATGCCCTTGGTCAGGATCACATAGGTCATGCCCACCGCCAGGATGCCGTTGATGGATGTCTGGCGCAGGATGTCCATCCAGTTGCGCCAGGTCATGAAGTATTCGCTGGCAAACGCCATGACCACGCACAGCAGGATAAACACCAGCGGCAGGCCAAAGCGGTCGAGGGAAAGCCGCAGGCGGCTGCGCGCGGGGGTGGTCAGTGGCGTGGCAAGGGTTTTGGCGTTCATGAGGCAAGACTCAACAAGGCTTCCTGGGAAAGGGCGGTGTCGCTGCTGATAGTCACCAGGCGGCCGCCCTTGAAGACCGCGATACGGTCACTCAGGTGCAGCAGTTCCGGGGCCTCGGACGACACCACGATGGCCGCGCCACCGGCGCGCACGAACTGGTCGAGCAAGTGATAGATCTCCTGCTTGGCGCCTTCATCGATGCCCCGGGTCGGCTCGTCGCACAGCAGGCACACCGGTTGGGTCGACAGGCATTTGGCGAGCACCACCTTTTGCTGGTTGCCACCGCTCATGGACGCCACCGGCAGGTCCAGGGAGGTGGTCTTGATTTGCAGGCGCTTGACCATGTCCTCGGCCAGTTGGTTTTCCTTGCGCGCGTTGATCAGCGACCAGCTCGACAGCTGCTTGTACGCCGACAACGCGATGTTCGAGAGGATGCTGGAGCTGAGCACCAGGCCGCTTTCCTTGCGGTCTTCGGTGACCAGGGACATGCCGGCGCGGATGGTCGCCTTGGGCAGGCCGATGGGCATCGGCTTGCCTTGCAGGGTGACGCTGCCGGCGTCCGGGGTGGTCAGGCCGTAGATGCAGTTGAGGAACTCGCTGCGCCCCGAACCCATCAGGCCGTAGATGCCGAGGATTTCACCCTGGCGCAATTGCAGGCTGATGTCCTGGAACTCGCCGCTGCGGCTCAGGCCCTGGACGTCCAGGCAACACTCGGCGGCGCTTTCGCGTCCAACCTTGTGGTCGATGCGTGTCAGTTCCTGGCCGACGATGCCGCGCACCAGGTGGGCGCGGTCGATATCGGCCATGCGCCCGCTTTCGACGAAGGCGCCATCGCGAAAGATGCTGTAGTCGTCGGCAATCTGCGCAAGCTCGCTGAGGCGATGGGACACATAGACAATCCCGGCGCCACGGGCGGTGAGGCGGCGGATGGCCTTGAACAGGGTTTCGGCTTCGCGCTCGCCGATGGCGGACGTGGGTTCGTCCATGATCATCACCTGGCAGTCATGGCTGAACGCCTTGGCGATCTCCACCAGCTGGATCTGCGCCACGCTCAAGCGATGCATGGGCGCGCTGGCGTCGACCTCGAACTCCAGGCTTTCCAGGAGTTCGCGGGTACGCCGGTGCAGTTCCTTGCTGTCGACGATGCAGCCGGCGCGCCGTGGTTCGCGGCCCAGCCAGATGTTTTCGGCGACGCTCATGTAGGGGATTGGCTCCAGCTCCTGGGTGATCATCGCGACCCCCGCCGCCAATGCTTCGCTGGGGCGATGGAAATGCACGGGGGCGCCATTGAGCAGGATGCTGCCGGCGTCACGCTGGGTGATGCCCATCAAGATACTGAGGAACGTGGATTTGCCGGCGCCATTGCCGCCGCACAGGGCATGCACACTGCCGGCCCGCAGCGAGAGGCGGCCGTCACGCAGGGCAGGGATGCCGGCGTAGGCCTTGGCGACGTGTTCAGCCTGGAGCAGTAATGGCGTGGCCATCGGCGTGTCCTCGTGCTGTGAGTTCTTATTAGGTACACAGTCGTGTTGCTGCGTGAGCATATGTGTATCAAATGAAATTCTGATCAGTCAATCTCTTTCATTGAAAACTTGTAATCGCCAAGGTTTTCTTGATGTATGGCGTTTTAGAGGGGTTTGACTGGAGGGTCAGTTAAAACGTGCTTGACAGTTGCGAGGGAATATCCGAGAAATGACTGATCGAAATTTCATCGAGTGATCATATGATCAGTCTTAAGCTTCACCACGGCAGCGGAGCCTAATGCCATGAACACACCTTTTCCGGTGGCTATCGGATGTGACGAAGCGGGTTTTGAGCTCAAGGAGCTGTTGAAGCGCCATATCGAGGCGCTGGGGTATCCGGTGACCGACTTTGGCACCCATTCCACAGCGCCGGTGCTCTACCCGGATATTGCGCTGGCGGTGGCCACGGCCATCAATGCCGGGCAACAGCGCCTGGGGGTGCTGGTGTGTGGCACGGGCATCGGCATGGCGATATCGGCCAATAAAGTCTTGGGTATTCGCGCGGCCCAGGCCCATGACACCTATTCGGCGGAGCGCGCGCGCAAGAGCAACGATGCGCAGATCCTGTCCATCGGTGCGCGGGTGGTGGGGGCGGAGCTGGCCAAGAGCATCGTCACCGCGTTTCTGGCCTCGGAGTTCGAGGCGGCGCGGTCCGGGGCCAAGGTCGAGCGCATCAATGCCATTGAGCGTGATGGGCATCAGTAGTGGACGGAGCAGGGCAAGAGTCGGGAGAATGCGCCTTTGACGCCGAAACGGAAGCCCGTCCCCATGAGTGACAGTACCCTGCGCACCGCCAGCGATATCGATCTGATGACCGAAGTGGCGATGCTCTATTACCTTGAGAACGTCACTCAGGAAGCCATCGCCAAGCGCTTTGACCTGTCCCGGGCGAAAGTCAGCCGGCTGCTCAAGCGTGCGCGCGATGAAGGGATTGTCGAGGTGCGGGTGCTGCAGCATCCGGCGATGAACAACGAACTGGAACAGGCGCTGGTGGAGCGTTTCCAGTTGGATCGCGCGTTGATCGCGGTCGACCACAGCGACGCCGACACCCAGCGTTCCGCCGTGGCCAGCCTGGTGGCCAACTACCTGAACAAGACCCTGGGCGACGGCATGATTGTCGCCGTGGGCATGGGGCGCAATGTGGGGGCGGTGGCCGATAACGTGTTTTTGCCGGTGACGCGCAACTGCACGTTTGTCTGCGCCATTGGCGGTTCGCTCAAGGCCGGCGAATACATGAACCCCGACCATATCTGCCGCCGCCTGGCCCTGCGTTTTGGCGGCGAGAGCGAAAGCCTGTACGCCCCGGCGCTGGTGGCCAACCCGGAACTGCGCAGCGTGCTGATCAGCAACGACACCGTACGCTCGACCCTCGACCGCGCACGGCGTGCCGATATGGCGCTGATCGGTATTGGCGACATGAGCGAAAACAGCAACATGGTGCGCATGGGCTGGTTCTCACCCCAGGAAATCGCCCAGGCGCGCTTGTCCGGCACGGTGGGTGACATGATGGGTTACGACTTTATCGACATTCATGGCCAGCCGGCGGTCAACGCCATCCAGGGGCGGGTGATCGGCTTGACGGTGCAGGAGTTGTTCCGCATTCCCGATGTGGTGGCGATTGCCAGTGAAAACACCAAGGCCGCCGCGACCCTGGGGGCGTTGCGCTCGGGGGTGATCAATACCCTGGCGACCACGGTAACCAATGCCCACACCATCCTGGCGCTGGACGACGCTACCCGTAAAACCTGACCTGTCTCCTCTCAAAATATGGGCTCTGGTGTGTGTGGGGGGGGGCTGGCTTGTGTAGGAGCTGGCTTGCCAGCGATAGCATCGCCTCGATCTACCTGATACACCGAGGTGTCTGCATCGCTGGCAAGCCAGCTCCTACACAAGCCCACAGCACAGGCTTCTGGGGGCGGCTTTTACAGATCTTGTAATAGTTTTAAATTGTAGGAGATTTGTATTTCCGCTGTAGGATTAAAGTCCTTTTCTCACTGCAGGACTTGCATGAACACCCTCTCGGAGCCCCCCAGTCGTCTTTCCCCAAGACCGCTACTGCCGACGTTCCCGCTGAAACATCCTCTATTCAGACTGCTAACCTTTTCCCGGTCATCGGACCGCGTCTTGTTGTGCCCGGCATTCTGAAAATCAATAAAGAGACAGAGACTTCTATATGGAATGGTTAGCGGATCCAACGGCCTGGCTCGGCCTGTTGACCTTGATTGTGTTGGAACTGGTGCTGGGTATCGACAACCTGGTGTTTATCGCGATCCTCGCGGACAAGCTGCCGCCGGAGCAGCGTGACCGTGCGCGGTTGATCGGTTTGTCCCTGGCGCTGATCATGCGCCTGGGCTTGCTGGCGAGTATTTCCTGGTTGGTGACCTTGACCCAGCCGTTGTTCGAGGTGTTCGACAAGAGCTTCTCCGGACGCGACCTGATCATGCTGTTTGGTGGTGTGTTCCTGTTGTTCAAGGCCACCATGGAGTTGCATGAGCGGCTCGAAGGGCATGTCACCGAACGCACCGGCAATGCGGCCTACGCGATGTTCTGGCCGATCGTGGCGCAGATCGTGGTGCTGGACGCCGTGTTCTCCCTCGACGCGGTGATTACTGCGGTCGGCATGGTGGACGAGCTGGCGGTGATGATGATCGCGGTGATCGTGTCTATCGGCGTGATGATCGTGGCCAGCAAGCCGCTGACCCGCTTCGTCAACGCGCACCCGACGGTGATCATGCTGTGTCTGGGCTTCTTGATGATGATTGGTTTCGCCCTGACCGCCGAAGGCCTGGGCTTCCATATCCCGAAAGGCTACCTGTACGCGGCCATCGGTTTCTCGATCCTGATCGAGGTGTTCAACCAGATCGCCCGGGCGCGCCGCAAGAAGTCGGCGCAAGGCGTGCGACCGATCCGTGAGCGCACTGCCCATGCGGTGATGCGCTTGCTGGGTGGTCGCAGCCTGGCGGTGGAAGAGGTGGGTGAGGACGTTACGGACCTGCTGGGCGACTCCCAGGGCAGTCAAGGTCCGCTGTTCGACCGCCGTGAGCGCGTGATGATCAGCGGTGTATTGCAGCTGGCCGAGCGGCCGATCCGCACCTTGATGACCCCGCGGGCGAATGTCGACTACATCGACTTGGCCGACGACCCGGAGACGATTCGCCTGAAATTGATGCACTCGTCCTACTCGCGCTTGCCGCTGATCCGTAATGGCGCGGTGGATGAGCCCCTGGGCTTCGTGCATAAGAAGGAGTTGCTCAAGGAGTACCTGGCCGGCAACGAGCCGAACCTGGAACACCTGGCGCGGCGGGCGATCAACCTGCTCGACAGCTTCTCGATCCTCAACGCCCTGGAGCAGATGCGCCAGGAGTCGACGCACATCGCCTTTGTGATCAACGAATTCGGCGATTTCATGGGGGTGTTGAGCATGACTGACATCCTCGAATCCATCGCCGGTGAGTTGCCCGATGCCAGTGAAGTCGAAGGCCCGGACATCGTCCAGGAGCAGGGCGGTTACCGTGCCAACGGTGCGTTGAACCTGAACCTGATTCGCCAGCGCACGGGTTTCCAGGCGGTGGCCACCGAGGATTACCAGACCTTGGCTGGCCTGGTCATGAGCCTGTTGGATCGCCTGCCGGTGGTGGGTGACAGCCTGGAATACGAAGGCTGGCGCTTGACGGTGGCGGCGGTGGAGGAGCGCCGGGTGACGCAGGTGTTGCTGATGCCTGTCACGGCGGGTTAACGGGGTTTTGCCCTTTTGGTTGGCACACCACGGGTGTGCCGCTCGAAGGTTCTCTTCAGGGTCTGCTCCTGGGTCTCCCAGGGGCCGAACCCCTTGAGCTTTTCGACCAGCCTGCCGTTTTTCAATATCAGCAGCGTCGGTGTGCCGGTCACTTCGGGATGCCGTGGGGTCTGGCTCGTATCGAGTACATAAAGCGCTGCCTGACGGCGATAGCGGCCGGCCACTTTGCGAAACAGTGGCTTGGCCGCGCCGCACGCCGGGCACTGGGGCGATACAAAGAGCATGAACACCGTGCGTTGTGTCTGCAGCGCCCGTCTATACGCATCTGCGTTGTCGATCAGCGTGTTGATCAGTCCCATGACAATCTCCTTATAGGCCGGTGGCCAAACCCTAAGCCGGGCGGGCCGGACGGTCTACTGTGAGAATTCACAGGTAACGCACCCAAATGTGACGGATCGCAACGGATTGGGGCGCACGGTAGCAGTGTGCCTGGTGTGACTGGCGCGGCGCTGGTTCGTCGATGCGTCCTTATCTGGCTGATTTAAAACACCTTTAACTCTTCAATATTTTTCTGTTACTGGCTGTGGCACACTTTCTGCTGTCTATTCCGTTGTTACATACCATGTTCCGGTATAGCGGAACACACAACTCCTGGAGTGCTTGTCATGCATCGCCGACCTTCCGTGTTTAAAGCCTGTGTTTTTCTGTTCGCCGCCTCGGCTTCCCTCGCCAGCCAAGTGCAGGCCGACAGCAAGCTCGATGAAGTGCTCAAACGTGGGCATCTGCTCGTCGGTACAGGCAGTACCAATGCGCCGTGGCACTTCCAGGGAGCGGATGGCAAGTTGCAGGGTTTTGATATCGATATCGGACGTATTGTCGCCAAGGGCCTGTTCAACGACCCGAGCAAGGTCGAGTTTGTGGTGCAATCCTCCGATGCGCGGATTCCCAACCTGTTGACCAACAAAGTCGACATGAGCTGCCAGTTCATCACCGTCACCGCCAGCCGCGCGCAACAGGTGGCGTTCACCCTGCCGTACTACCGCGAAGGCGTGGGCCTGCTGTTGCCGGCCAACAGCAAATACCAGCAACTCGAAGACCTGCAGGCAGCGGGTGACGACGTCACCGTGGCGGTGCTGCAAAACGTCTACGCCGAAGAACTGGTGCACCAGGCGCTGCCCAAGGCCAAGGTCGACCAATACGACAGCGTCGACCTGATGTACCAGGCCGTGAACTCCGGGCGTGCCGACGCCGCTGCCACCGACCAGTCTTCGGTCAAGTACCTGATGGTGCAGAACCCCGGCCGCTACCGCAGCCCCACCTACGCCTGGAGCCCGCAAACCTACGCGTGCGCGGTCAAGCGTGGCGACCAGGATTGGCTGAACTTCGTCAACACGGCGCTGCATGAAGCCATGACCGGCGTCGAGTTCCCCACCTATGCGGCCTCGTTCAAGCAGTGGTTTGGCGTCGACCTGCCGAGCCCGGCGATTGGCTTTCCGGTGGAATTCAAATGATTGTTGAGCGCGCGGCGTTGCAGCGGGCGCCCCGCTCAAGGTACTGCCGACCATGAACTATCAGTTGAATTTTGCCGCAGTCTGGCGCGATTTCGACACCTTGCTCGCGGGCCTCGGCCTGGGCCTGCAACTGGCCTTGCTGTCGATTGCCATCGGCTGCGTGATCGGCCTGTTGATGGCTTTTGCCATGCTGTCCCGGCACCGTGCGCTGCGCATCCTGGCCTCGGTGTATGTGACGGTGGTGCGCAACACGCCGATCCTGGTGCTGATCCTGTTGATCTACTTCGCCTTGCCCAGCCTGGGTATCCGCCTGGACAAGATCCCCTCGTTCATCATCACCCTGTCGCTGTACGCCGGGGCGTACCTGACCGAAGTGTTTCGTGCCGGCCTGTTGAATATTCCCAAGGGCCTGCGCGAAGCCGGCCTGGCGATTGGCCTGGGGGAGTGGCAGATCCGCGCCTATATCACCGTGCCGGTGATGCTGCGCAACGTGCCGCCGGCGCTGTCGAACAACTTTATCTCGCTGTTCAAGGACACCTCCCTGGCGGCGGCGATTGCGGTGCCGGAGCTGACCTATTACGCCCGCAAGATCAACGTCGAAAGCTACCGGGTGATTGAAACCTGGCTGGTGACGACCGCGCTCTATGTGGCTGCCTGTTACTTCATCGCCCTGCTGCTGCGTTACCTGGAACAGCGCCTGGCGATTCGTCGATGAGAGGGGTTTTGCATGTATTGGCTGCATGAGTTGTGGATCGCCCGGGCAACCCTGTGGGCGGGGTTCCAGACCAGCGTGTATTGCTCGGTGCTGGCGATTATCTTCGGCACCCTGATCGGCATCGTCGCCGGGCTGGTGCTGACCTACGGCAAGTTCTGGATGCGCGCGCCGTTTCGCCTGTACGTCGACCTGATCCGTGGCACCCCGGTGTTTGTGCTGGTGCTGGCCTGCTTCTATATGGCGCCGGCGCTCGGTTGGCAGATCAGTGCGTTCCAGGCCGGCGCCCTGGGCCTGACGCTGTTTTGCGGCTCCCACGTCGCCGAGATTGTGCGCGGTGCGCTGCAAGCCATTCCCCGTGGGCAACTGGAAGCGGGCAAGGCCATCGGCCTGACCTTCTATCAGTCCCTGGGCTATGTGTTGCTGCCCCAGGCACTGCGGCAGATTTTGCCGACCTGGGTCAATTCCTCCACCGAGATCGTCAAGGCCTCGACCCTGCTGTCGGTGATCGGCGTCGCCGAATTGCTGTTGAGCACCCAGCAAGTGATCGCCCGGACCTTCATGACCCTGGAGTTCTACCTGTTCGCCGGGTTTCTGTTCTTTGTCATCAACTACGCCATCGAGTTATTCGGGCGCTACATTGAAAAGCGGGTGGCCTTGCCATGAATCAACCATTGCTCAACATCAGCGGCCTGCGCAAACAATACGGCGCGGTGGAAGTCCTCAAGGGCGTCGACCTGTCGTTGCAGCGCGGCAACGTGGTGACCTTGATCGGCTCCAGCGGCTCGGGCAAGACCACGCTGCTGCGCTGCGTCAACCTGCTGGAAGAGTTCCAGGGCGGGCAGATTACCCTCGACGGAGAGTCCATTGGCTATGCCGATGTTGCCGGCAAGCGCGTACGCCACCCGGAAAAACTCATCTCCCAACACCGCGCCATGACCGGCATGGCGTTCCAGCAATTCAACCTGTTCCCCCATCTGAGCGCGTTGCAGAACGTCACCCTGGGCCTGCTCAAGGTCAAGCATATGGGCAAGGACGAGGCAGTGGCCCTCGCGGAAAAATGGCTGGAGCGCGTGGGCCTGCTGGAACGGCGCAACCACTTCCCCGGTCAGTTGTCCGGCGGTCAGCAACAGCGGGTGGCGATTGCCCGGGCGATTGCGATGAACCCCAGCCTGATGCTGTTCGACGAAGTGACCTCGGCGCTGGACCCGGAGTTGGTCGGCGAGGTGCTCAGTGTGATCAAGGGCCTGGCGCAAGAGGGCATGACCATGTTGCTGGTGACCCACGAAATGCGCTTTGCCTACGAGGTCTCGGACAACATCGTGTTTATGAACCAGGGCCGGATTGAAGAGCAGGGCCCGCCCCAAGACATCTTCGAGCGCCCGCAATCGCCACGGCTGGCGGAATTTCTGAAAAGTATTCGTTTTTAATCAAGGAGCAACATTATGAGCATTACTCGTTACGGCGCCGGCAGCACCGCCGGTGGTGGCCAACCCCGCCCATTCGCCCGTGCGGTGGAGGCCGATGGCTGGTTGTACGTGTCGGGCCAAGTGCCGGCGGTGGAGGGCGAGATCATCAATGGCGGGATTGTCGAGCAGACCCACCAGACCATGAAGAACGTGGTGGCGATCCTTGAAGAGGCCGACTACGGCCTTGAAGACGTGGTCCGGGTCGGCGTATGGCTGGAGGACCCGCGGGATTTCTGGAGTTTCAACAAAGTCTTCGGCGAGTACTTCACCCCCGAACACGCCCCGGCACGGGCCTGTGTGCAGGCGAATATGATGGTCGATTGCAAGGTTGAGATCGATTGCGTGGCCTACAAGAAAAAAGGCTAAATGCCCGATCTCAAGACCATTAAAAATTCAATGTGGGAGTGAATTCGGGTGGGAGCGGGCTTGCTCGCGGAAGCGGTGTATCAGTGCCAGATTTGTTGGCTGACACACCGCTTTCGCGAGCAAGCCCGCTCCCACAACAGCCCCGCCCCACATGGACCTCTTACGCTGATGAAGACCGCCATGACCGAAGACACCATCAAACGCCGCGCCAAAGGCCTGGACCGGGCGTTCGATATCCTCGATTTTCTCAAGGAAGTCGGCCAGCCCCTGCGCCCCAACGATATTGCCAGTGGCATCGGCAGCCCCAAGTCCACGGTCTACGAACTGGTCGCCTCCCTGCTGGAGCGGCGGATTCTCGAAACCGTGGGCAAGGACGGGCACGTGTACCTGGGGCGCCAGTTGTACTTCCTCGGCCAGGCCCACTTGCGCCATTTCGACCTGACCCGCGAGGCCGATCACGCCTTGCAGGAGATCGTCAGCCAAACCCACGAGACCGCGCAGATGTGCCTGCTCAACGGGCGCAAGTACACGGTGGCGCTGATGCGCGAGGGCGAGCGGCATTTCCGGATTTCTTCGGATATCGGTGAAAACGCGCCGATTCCCTGGACCGCTTCCGGGCGCTTGTTGCTGGGACATTTGAGCGACCAGCAGATCATCGACCTGATCGACCACGACGACTTTATCCTGCCGGACGGCCAGCGTTTACCCCTGGACACCTTCCTCGGGCAGATCCGCCAGGCCACTGTCGACGGGTTCTTTTCCTTCGACAGTGTTGCCGACACCTTTACCCACTGCTTTGCCGCCCCGGTGCGTGACGCCCAGGGCGTCGCCATTGCGACCCTGTGCATCGTCGCCCCACGGGCCGACGCCAAGAACAATTACGCCGACTACCGCCGGGTGCTGATCGAAAGCGCCAATAACCTGGCCCGTCGCATCAATGAATAGCGAAACGGAGTAACGCCATGTCTGCCTTCAATGCCGTTGAAAAAGGTGCCGCCGCCAGCGGTGCCCACCTGGTACGCGACGTCAGCCTGCCTGCCCTGGTGCTGCACCGCGCGGCCCTGGAACACAACATCCGCTGGATGCAGGACTTTGTCAGCAGCAGCGGCGCGCAACTGGCGCCCCATGGCAAGACCAGCATGATGCCGGCGCTGTTCCAGCGTCAGTTGGCGCAGGGCGCCTGGGGCATCACCCTGGCCACCGCCGTGCAGACCCGCGCGGCCTATGCCGGTGGCGTGCGCCGGGTATTGATGGCCAACCAATTGGTGGGCGCGCCGAACATGGCGCTGATCGCCGAGCTGCTGGCTGACCCCGGCTTTGACTTCCATTGCCTGGTCGATCACCCGGACAACGTGGCTGACCTGGGCGCGTTCTTCGCTGCCCGTGGCCTGCGCCTGAACGTGATGATCGAATACGGCGTGGTCGGCGGCCGTTGCGGTTGCCGCAGCGAGCAAGAGGTGCTGGACCTGGCACGGGCAATCAAGGCCCAGCCGGCCCTGGCGCTCACCGGCATCGAAGGTTACGAAGGGGTGATCCACGGCGAGCATGCCGTCAGCGGTATTCGCGAGTTTGCTGCGTCCCTGGTGCGCCTGGCGGTGGATATGCAGAACAGCGGGGCCTTTGACCTGGGCAAGCCAATCATCACCGCATCGGGCTCGGCCTGGTATGACCTGATCGCCGAGTCCTTCGCCGCACAAAACGCCGAAGGGCGCTTCCTCAGTGTGCTGCGCCCCGGCAGCTATGTGGCCCACGACCACGGCATCTACAAGGAGGCGCAATGCTGTGTGCTCGACCGGCGCAGCGACCTCACTGAAGGCCTGCGCCCGGCCCTGGAAGTCTGGGCCCATGTGCAATCGTTGCCGCAGCCGGGGTTTGCAGTGATTGCCCTGGGCAAGCGTGACGTGGCCTACGACGCCGGCCTGCCGGTGCCACTCAAGCGCTACAAGGCCGGCGTGTTGCCGGCGGTGGGCGATGACGTGAGTGCTTGCAAGGTTACGGCGGTGATGGACCAGCACGCCTTCATGAGCGTGGCGGCGGGGGTTGAACTGCGTATTGGCGACATCATCTCGTTTGGCACTTCGCACCCGTGCCTGACCTTTGATAAGTGGCAGGTGGGGTGTTTGGTGGATGAGCAGTTGCAGGTAGTGGAAACCCTACAAACCTGTTTCTAGACCGCGTCGCGGCCATCGCAGGCAAGCCAGCTCCCACATTTGAATGTGTTCACAAATCCCAATGTGGGAGCTGGCTGGCCTGCGATGAGGCCCCAAAACCCAGCCGAGAATCCGAGCATGACCCCACACCCGCGCATTGCCCTGATCGGCGAATGCATGATCGAACTGCAACACCGCGCCGACGGCAGCCTGCAACAGAGCTTCGGTGGCGACACCCTGAACACCGCCGTCTACCTGCGCCGCGAGCTGGGCGCCAACAGCACGGTGGATTACGTCACCGCCCTGGGCGATGACAGTTTCAGCGATGCCATGTGCGCGCAATGGGCCGCCGAAGGCCTTGGCCTGGACCGCGTCCAGCGCCTGCCAGGCCGCCTGCCGGGTTTGTATTGCATCCAGACCGATGCCAATGGCGAGCGCAAATTCCTCTATTGGCGCAACGAAGCGGCGGTGCGCGATTGCTTCACCACGCCAGGGGCCGAACCGGTCCTGGCCGCCTTGCCCAGCTACGATGTGCTGTATTTGAGCGGCATCACCCTGGCGGTATTGGGTGAAGTGGGGCGCGCACGCCTGCTGGCCATGTTGCTGCACGCCCGCCAACGTGGCGCCCGGGTGGTGTTCGACAACAACTATCGGCCGCGTCTGTGGGCCAGTGTCGAAGCCGCTCGTGAGGCCTATCAGCAGGTGTTGGCGCTGGTGGATATGGCCTTGCTCACGGAGGACGACGAACGTGCGCTGTTTGGCTATGCCGACAGCGAGCAGGTGTTCGCCGCCTACCCGGGGATTGATGAAGTGGTGCTCAAGCGCGGGGCGGATGACTGTCTGATTCTCCGGGGCGGCGAGCGTTTTGCGGTGCCGGCGGTGGTGGTAGAGAAGGTGGTAGACACCACGGCGGCGGGGGATTCGTTCAGTGCGGCGTATCTGGCCAGCCGGCTCAGGGGTGGGTCGCCACAAGAAGCGGGCTTGGCGGGGCACCGGTTGGCGAGCCAGGTGATCCAGGTTCCGGGTGCGCTGATTCCCAGGCTATAAGGCCGCCTGCGGCGGATCGCGGGCAAGCCCGGCTCCCACATTTGGCCGGGTTCACATCTCCAAATGTGGGTGCTGGCTTGCCTGCGATAGCGGCCTTGAGCCAACCCCTCAGTCGCGGTAGAACACCTGCACCAGGTGATACCCAAACTTGCTCTTGATCGGCCCATGCACCACCCGCAGCGGTTTCTTGAAGATCACCGCATCAATCACCCCGACCATCTGCCCCGGCCGCACTTCACCCAGATCGCCGCCGCGCTTGCCGGACGGGCAGGTGGAGAACTTCTTGGCCAGCACATCAAAGGCTTCGCCCTTGGCAATACGCTGCTTGAGCTGTTCGGCTTCTTCGCTGGTCTTGACCAGGATATGGCGGGCTTGGGCTTTCATCGGGCAGTTACCTTGCAACGGTCGGGCTTGAAGGCGCGGGATTATGCATCAACTTGGCCATTGACGCCGATCATGCTGCGGATTTTCGTGGCCAACTGGTCGATGGAAAACGGCTTGGCCACCATGTCCATGCCGTCTTCCAGGAAGCCGCGGCGCTCGGCGGCCGTTTCGGCATAGCCGGTCATGAACAGCACTTTGAGCTCAGGGCGGTGCTGGCGGGCGATTTCCGCCAGTTGCCGGCCGTTCATGCCGGGCAAGCCGACATCGGTCACCAGCAAGTCCACCCGCAGGTCAGACTCCAGCAACGGCAAGGCCGCGCGTGCATCGGCAGCCTGGTGGGCGGTGTAGCCCAGCTCATCGAGCAGGTTGACCACCAGCATGCGCACTGCGGCATCGTCCTCGACCACCACCACGGCTTCGCCATCCAGCGCCACGGGGGCTTCCACGGGGATTTGCGGCAGGACTTTTTCCAGGGCGGTGCCGTGCAGGCGCGGCAGGTACAGGCGCACGCAGGTGCCACGCCCCGGTTCGCTGTGGATCGTGACGTGGCCGCCGGATTGCTGGGCAAAGCCATAAATCATCGACAACCCAAGGCCGGTGCCCTGGCCGATGGGCTTGGTGGTGAAAAACGGGTCGAAGGCCTTGGCCAGGATCTTGGGGGTCATGCCGGCGCCGTTGTCGCACACGCCGAGCATCACGTAGTCGCCGGCCTTGACCGGTTCCAGGGTGGTGATGTCGGTGCCGTCGAGGTAGCTGTTGGCCGTCTCGATGCTCAGTTGCCCGCCATCGGGCATGGCGTCGCGGGCGTTGATCACCAGGTTGAGCAGGGCGTTTTCCAGTTGGCTGGCGTCGGTGTTCACCGGCCAGATATCACTGCCCAGTTGCACCTTGAGGTCGATATGGGCGCCTTTGGTACGGCGGAACAGGTCTTCCAGGGACGCAACCAACTGGTTAGGGTCCAGGGGCCGGCGGTCCAGCGACTGGCGCCGGGAGAAGGCCAGCAGGCGATGGGTCAGGGCCGCCGCACGATGGGCCGAGGATACGGCGGCATCGGTGAAGCGCCCGATCTCATCGCTGCGCCCGGCGGCGATGTAGCGTTGCATCAGGTCCAGGCTGCCGATGATGCCGGTGAGCATATTGTTGAAGTCATGGGCGATCCCGCCCGTGAGCTGGCCGACCGCTTCCATTTTTTGCGCATGGCGCAGCGCATCTTCAGCGCGCTCGCGCTCGAACATTTCGTTTTGCAGGCGCTGGTTGGCCTCGGCCAGGGCCTGGGTACGCTGGGCCACGCGTTCTTCGAGGTTGTCGTTGAGGTGGCGCAGGGCTTCTTCGGTGAGTTTGCGTTCGGTCTCATCGATCACAAAGATGTAGAAGCCATTGACCGAGCCATCGGCGCTGAAGCGTGGCAGGTACTTCATCAGCGCATGCCGGGGCCGACCGTCGCGATGGGGAGTGACGGTGATGAAACTGCACGCCTTGCCCTTGAGCGCAGCAGCGATTTTGTCGGCGCGCCCGGCGTACACCTGGGCACCGATCACTTCAAGGATGGTCTTGCCATACAGCTCTTGCGGGGTCAGGCCGTACCAGTCGAGGTAGGCGCTGTTGTTCAGGCGAAAGCGCTCCTGGTGATCCACATAGCCGATCAGCACCGGCATCGCGTTGATGATCAGTTGCAGCTCGGTCTGGCTCTGGCGCAGGGCTTGCTCGGTGTGCTTGCGTTCGGTCAGGTCCAGGGCTGCACCGAGAAAACGCGCCGGTCGGCCGTGGTGATCCTTGTAGCAGCGGCCCCGGGCGAACACCCAGCGTATCTGCCCGTCGGCCTGGAGCAGGCGATATTCCTCGGCGTACTCGGTGCCATGGGTAATGCAATGCTTGATGCTGCGGGCCACCATGCCGCGGTCTTCCGGGTGCACGCCTTGCAGGTAGTCACTGATGGGCAACTGGTGGGCGTTAACCGGATCAACCCCATGCAACTGGGCAAAATGGCTGTCGGCGATAAAGCGGTCTTCGCTGATATCCCAGTCCCAGGTGCCCACTGCATCGGTGGCGGCCAGGGCCAGTTGCAAGCGTTGCTCGGTATCGTGCTGGGCCTTGAGGCTGGCCTCGGAGCGTTGTTGCAGCTCCTGGGCCAGTTGCCGGCGCTCGTTGGTTTCAATCGCTGTCACCAGGACCCCGGCGACCCGGCCACGTTCGTCGCGGATCGGGCTGTAGGTCAGGTCCAGCCAGATTTCCGTATCGCGGTGGTTGCGTTGCAGGACAAAACGCTGCTCGCTGAAGGTGCGCACCTGGCCGGCCAGCACGGCGCTGTAGATGGGGGCGGTGAAGTGTTGCAGTTCCGGCCAGACCCGGTGGGTCGGCTGGCCAAAGCCCTGGGGGTGCTTGTTGCCGGCCAGCAGGGCGAAGCCATCGTTGTAGATCTGCGTGAGTTCGTCGCCCCACAGCAACAGCATCGGCATCGGTGAATGGATGACGATATCGATTGCCGTGCGCAGGCTTTGTGGCCAGTGGCTGGCATCACCGAGGGGGCTTGTGGCCCAGTCCAGCCGTGCGATCAGGGCCGCGGCCTCGCTGCCGGTGGGTGATCCGTTCATGTAAGTGTCCCGCGCGTAACGTCTTGAAGAATGACAGAAGCCGATTATCCCGTGCTGCGGAAACGGCTGGCTACCCCTCGAAAAATAGCATGCTTGAGGGGTTTATCTTCAAATGAGCGTGTGGGTGCTGAAACCTTTCATCTTTTATGCCAGCTCAGGGCGGTCGCGAAACTGCTCCAGGGCCTCGGGGTTGGCCAGGGCATCGGTGTTTTTCACCGGTTCGCCATGCACGACATTTCTTACCGCCAGTTCGACGATCTTGCCGCTGATGGTGCGCGGGATGTCACTCACGCTGAGAATCTTCGCCGGCACGTGGCGCGGCGTGGTGTTGGCGCGGATCACCTCGCGGATCTGCTGTTCGAGGGCGGCGTCCAGGTGTTCGCCGTCATTGAGCCGCACAAACAGCACCACGCGCACATCGTCCTGCCAGCGTTGGCCGATGGCCAGGCTTTCCAGGACCTGCGGGACTTTTTCCACCTGGCGGTAGATCTCCGCCGTGCCGATGCGTACGCCGCCGGGGTTGAGCACTGCATCCGAACGCCCGTGGATCAGCAGGCTGCCATTGGCGCGTTGCTCGGCATAGTCGCCCTGGGCCCACACACCTGGGAACTGGCTGAAATACGAGGCGCGCAGTTTTTCCCCTTGGGGGTCATTCCACAGGCCGATGGGCATGGCCGGGAAGTGCCGGGTGCACACCAGCTCACCTTTTTCGCCGACCAGCGGCCGGCCCTGGTCGTCCCACACTTCGATGGCCATCGCCAGGCTCTTGCATTGCATTTCACCGCGCCGTACCGGCAGCACCGGGTTGCCGATGACAAAGCAGGAGACGATATCGGTACCGCCCGACATCGACGACAGGCACAGCTCCTGTTTGATCTCGCGGTACACGTAGTCGTAGCTCTGGGGCGACAGTGGCGAGCCGGTCGAGATCAGGCCCTTGAGGCTGCCCAGGTCATGGCTGCGGCGCGGTTGCAGGCCGGCTTTTTCCAGGGTGGCGAGGAATTTCGGGCTGGTGCCGAACACGCTGATGCGCTCCTGGTCGATCAGGTCAATCAGGCGCTCGGGCCCCGGATGAAACGGCGAGCCGTCATACAGCACCACCGTGGCGCCGATGGCCAGTACCGAGACCAGCCAGTTCCACATCATCCAGCCGCAGGTGGTGTAGTAGAACAAGCAGTCGTCGCGCGACAGGTCGGCGTGCAGGCCGTGTTCCTTGAGGTGGGTCAGCAGCACGCCACCGGTGCCGTGGATGATGCACTTGGGCACGCCGGTGGTGCCGCTGGAGTAGAGGATGTACAGCGGGTGGTCGAAGGGCACGGCGACAAACTGTGGTTCGCCGCCCGCGCGGTAGAAGTCATCCCACAGGGCTACGTTGGCCTGGGTCTGGTAATCCTCGACGCGCGCCTCGGGCCGGGCGTAGGGCACGATGATCAGTTGTTGCAGGGTGGGCAGGCGCTCGAGGATTTCATTGAGCTTGGCGCTCTGGTCGATCAGCTTGCCAGCGTAGCGATAGCCGGCGCAGGTGATCAGCACCTTGGGTTCGATCTGGCCGAAGCGGTCGATCACCCCTTGGGTGCCGAAATCCGGCGAGGAACACGACCAGATCGCCCCGAGGCTGGTAGTGGCAAGCATGCCCACCAGGGTTTGCCAGGTATTGGGCATGCACGCCGCCACCCGATCTCCCTGGCCCACGCCGGCTGCTTGCAGGCTGCGCTGCAGGCCGGCGACGTGGCGGGCCAGTTCGGCATAGGTCAGTTGTTCGCGCTGGCCGTCTTCGCTGATGGCGACCACGGCGGGGTGGTCATCGCGGCGGCGCAGCAGGTGCTCGGCAAAGTTCAGGGTGGCGCCGGGAAACCACTGCGCGCTGGGCATCTGCGCGCCTTCCACCAGCACTGTGCCGGGCGGCGTACGAAACTGCACGTCGAAGAACTCGACAATCGCCGCCCAGAACGCCGGGCGCTGGTCGATGCTCCATTGGTGCAGGCTGGGGTAATCGTTGATCTGCAAGGCGTGGCGATCATTGATAAAGCGCCGGAACTGGTCCATCCGGGTGTTGTGGATGCGTTCCGGGCTGGGTTGCCAGAGGATATCGGACATGGCGCACTCTCTTGTTCTTGTATGAAATCTGCCAGGCATCACACATCCAAACTGTGGGAGCTGGCTTGCCTGCGATAGCGGTGGTGGCTGGCCGACCGCTATCGCAGGCAAGCCAGCTCCTACAGGGGGTTTGCGGTGTTTGGGTTTACTGGGCCAACCACCCGCCATCGATGTTCCACGCCGCGCCACGCACCTGGCTGCCGGCCTCGCTGCACAGGAACAGTACCAGCTCACCCAACTGCGGTGGCGTGACAAATTCCAACGACGGCTGCTTCTCGGCCAGCAGGTCATGCTGGGCCTGTTGCGGGTCGACGCCTGCGGCAATGCGGTCATCGATCTGCTTTTGCACCAGCGGGGTCAAGACCCAGCCCGGGCAAATGGCGTTGCAGGTCACGTTGCTGGTGGCGGTTTCCAGGCCAACGACCTTGGTCAGGCCGATTACCCCATGCTTGGCCGCGACGTAGGCCGCCTTGCCCACCGAGCCGACCTGGCCGTGCACCGAAGCGATGTTGACGATCCGCCCCCAGCCCTTGGCCTTCATGCCCGGCAGGCTCAGGCGCGTGCTGTGGAACACCGACGACAGGTTAATGGCGATGATCGAGTCCCAGCGCTCCACCGGAAAATCTTCCACCGCCGCCACATGCTGGATGCCCGCGTTATTGACCAGGATGTCGATGCCACCGAACTCGCGCTCGGCGTAGGCGACCATCTCGGCGATCTGCGCCGGGTCGCTGACATCGGCCGGGTGATGGCCGACCTTGCCGCCAAACGCCTGCACTTGGGCGATCACCGCGCTGGCATCGCCGAAACCGTTGAGGATCAGGTTGGCGCCGGCCTTGGCCAGGCTCAGGGCAATGCCCAGGCCGATGCCGCTGGTGGAGCCGGTGACCAGGGCGGTCTTGCCGTTCAATGTCGTCATGAAAACCTCACACAATGCCGGTGGCGTAGAAAGTACCGATCACCACGAACACCGCGAGGGTCTTGATGATCGTGATGCCGAAAATGTCCTTGTAGGCTTCGCGGTGAGTCAGCCCGGTCACCGCCAGCAGCGTGATGACCGCGCCGTTGTGTGGCAGGGTGTCCATGCCGCCGCTGGCCATGGCCGCGACCCGGTGCAGCACTTCCAGGGGGATATTGGCGGCATGGGCCGCGGAAATAAAGCTCTCGGACATGGCCGCCAGGGCGATGCTCATGCCGCCGGAAGCAGAGCCGGTGATACCGGCCAACAGGGTCACGGTAATCGCCTCGTTGACCAGCGGGTTGGGGATGCCCTTGAGCCAGTCCGCCAACACCAGGAAGCCCGGCAGCGAAGCGATCACCGCACCGAAGCCGTATTCCGAAGCGGTGTTCATCGCCGCCAGCAGCGCGCCGCTGACTGCGCTTTTACTGCCTTCGGCCAACTTGCTCTTGATCGCCGAAAAGCCAAACACCAGGACCATGATGATCCCCACTAGCAACGCCGCCTGCACCGCCCAGATTGCGGTGAGCTTGGCGATTTCCGTGGTCACCGGCGCGCTCATGCCCGGCAGGGCAAGGCTGTGGGTCTTGCCGTACCACTGCGGGATCCAGTGGGTGAACAGCAGGTTCATCACCCCCACCAGGATCAATGGCGACAGGGCGATCCACGGGTTGGGCAGGCTCAGGTCTTCGGCGGTTTCCGGCTCGTTGCGCAAGTCGGTGCCATAGCCTTCGCCGGCACGCTGGGCCTTGTTGCGCTGGCGTGCCAGGTACAGCATGCCGGCGCAGAACACAAAGATCGTGCCGATCAGACCCAGCCAGGGCGCGGCCCAGGCGGTGGTGTTGAAGAAGGTGCTGGGGATGATGTTCTGGATCTGCGGCGTGCCGGGCAGGGCGTCCATGGTGAACGAGAACGCGCCCAGGGCAATGGTCGCCGGGATCAGGCGCTTGGGGATATTGCTCTGGCGGAACATCTCGGCGGCGAACGGGTACACCGCAAACACCACCACGAACAGCGACACGCCGCCGTAGGTCAGCAGGGCGCACACCAGCACGATCACCAACATCGCCTGGCGGGTGCCGAGCAAACGGATGGCGGCCGCGACGATCGAGCGCGAAAAGCCTGACAGCTCGATCAGCTTGCCGAACACCGCGCCGAGCAGGAACACCGGGAAGTAGAGTTTGATAAAGCCGACCATTTTTTCCATGAACACCCCGGTAAAGGCGGGGGCGACGGCGGAAGGGTCGGTGAGCAGTACGGCGCCAAGGGCGGCGATGGGGGCAAACAGGATGACGCTATAGCCACGGTAGGCAGCCAGCATCAGCAGCGCGAGCGCCGCCAGGGCAATGATCACACTCATGGTGTGTCTCCATCGGATTGTTATTGTTGTGGGGTAATGCTGTAGGAAGGGGCTATAGCGGGAATTGTGCCAAGTTTGTAAGTTATTGATATATATAGATATTTATAATTTCTGTGCTGTGATTTTCATGCGGAGTCTCTATTTCAAGACAGATGAAATTCCAATGTGGGAGCGGGCTTGCTCGCGAAAGCGCTGTGTCAGGCAATGATTTGTTGCTGATAGACCGCATTCGCGGGCAAGCCCGCTCCCACAGGGGGGGTCTTGGGAAATAGATTTGTGTCTCTTTATTGAGATTGAGCGATGCCCAGCGCCACCATCTTCTTGTACAGCGTCGAGCGCCCAAGCCCCAATTGCTTGGCCGCCTCGATCACATTGCCCTCGCACTGGCGCAACGCGGCCGCAATCAACTGCCGGTCAAACCGCTGCCGTGCCGCGCTGAAGGTCTGGACCTCGACTGGCGCCACGGCGCTGCGCTCTACCGGGCTGAACGTACCAATCGCCGCACGAATTTCCCGTGCATCCAGCACCAGGTCATCACTGAGCAACGCTGCGCGCTCCAGCACGTTGCGCAACTCACGGATGTTTCCTGGCCAGGCATGCTCGGCCAGCAGCGCCAGGGCTTCGCGGTCCAGTTCATGCTGGCTGCGCAGTTCTTCAAGGATCGCTTCGCTCAACGCCGGAATATCATCCAGGCGTTCGCGCAGGGGCGGGACCTGGATCGGCAATACGTTGAGGCGGTAATACAAATCGGCGCGAAATTCGCCGCGCTTGATCGCGGCTTCCAGGTCGGTGGAGGTCGCGGCGATCACCCGTACGTCGCTGTGGATCATTTCGTTGGAGCCCACCGGCTCGAACTCTTTCTCCTGCAGCACCCGCAGCAGTTTGCTTTGCAGGGGCAGCGGCATGTCGCCGATTTCATCGAGAAACAACGTCCCGCCCTGGGCGATTTGCAGTTTGCCGGCGCGGCCCTTGCGGTCGGCGCCGGTGAATGCGCCGGGCGCGGTGCCGAAAAACTCGGCTTCCAGAAGGTCGTGGGGGATGGCGGCGCTGTTGATGCTGACAAAGGCCTTATGGGCGCGTGGCGAGGCGCCATGGATGGCCTGGGCCAACAGCTCCTTGCCGGTGCCGGTTTCGCCCAGCAGCAACACCGGCGACTCGGCACTGGCACTGCGCCGCGCCCGGCGCTTGACCTCCAGGCTGGCAGCGCTGGTGCCGATAAAGTGCGCGAAGTTGTATTTGCTCTGGCGCGAGCGCAGCAGCGAACGGGTCGAGGCCAACTCCTGTTGCATGCTCAGGTAGCGCTCGATCATCGGCGAGAGGTTGCGCAACTCATCGAACAGGGCAAAACCGATGGCGCCGATGACCTTGCCGGCATCGTCGTGGATCGGCAGGCGCATCACCACCAACGGGCCTTTGGGCGTGTCCTGGATATCCAGGAGGATCGGCTGGTCACTGCGCACCACCTGGCGCAGCAGGCTGTTGGAGATCACCTGCTCGCACGGCTGGCCGATGGCCTGGTCGGCGCTTTTGAGGCCGAAGCGCTTGGCGTAGCGCTCGTTCATCCACACGATGTTGGCGTCGCGATCGACAATTACCGTGCCTTCGCTGGACTGCTCGATGATCTCGAACAGGGACTGGATCGCCAGGCCACGAACGTGCGGGTAGTCCTTGAGGCTTTCGGTGGTGTTCATGCTCGGGGCGCCAACAAAAAAGATGAATGAATGACCTGATCCCCTGTAGGAGCCGGTTTGCCGGCGATGGCGATTTTACTGGCGCCATCGCCGGCAAGCCGGCTCCTACAGAGGGAGTTGCGTGGCGGCCAGCAGTTCCTGGGTGTAGGGGTGCTGTGGTGAGTCGAACACCGCCTGGCTCGGCCCGCGCTCGACCACCTTGCCGTCCTTGATCACGATCATGTCGTGGGCCATGGCCCGCACAACGGCCAGGTCATGGCTGATAAACAGGTAGGTCAGGCCGTACTTTTCCTGCAATTCACGCAGCAGCGCCACCACTTGTTTTTGCACGGTGCGATCCAGGGCCGAGGTGGGCTCGTCCAGCAGCATCAAGGCCGGGCGCAGCACCAGGGCGCGGGCGATGGCGATGCGTTGGCGCTGGCCACCGGAGAATTCGTGGGGGTAGCGATGGCGGCTGGCCGGGTCGAGGCCCACATCTTGCAGCACCTTGATCACCTGCGCGTCACGCTCCTGCAGGCTGCAGGGCGCGTGCACTTCCAGGCCTTCGCTGATGATCTGTTGCACCGACATGCGCGGGCTCAGGCTGCCATAGGGATCCTGGAACACCACCTGCATCTGCTTGCGCCACGGGCGCATCTGTTTCTGGCTGAGGCTGTCGAGGGCCTCGCCCTGGAAGCGGATGCTGCCGCTGGAGTCGAGCAAGCGCAGGATTGCCTGGCCGAGGGTGGACTTGCCGGAGCCAGACTCGCCGACGATCCCCAGGGTCTTGCCCCGTTGCAGTTCCAGGCTGATGCCATCCACCGCTTGCAGGTACTGCTTGCGCCGGAACAGCCCGCCAGCGATGGGGAAACGCACACTCAGTCCGTCGACCTGCAACACCGTCTCGCGTGCATCCTGGCACAGTGCCGTGCCGACCGGTTCGGCATCCAGCAGCAGGCGGCTGTAGGGGTGTCGTGGGGCGTTGAACAGGGTTTGGCAGTCGGCCTGCTCGACGATTTCCCCGGCCTGCATCACGCACACGCGCTGGGCAATGCTGCGCACCAGGTTGAGGTCATGGCTGATCAGCAGCAAGGACATGCCCAGGCGTTGCTGCAAGGATTTGAGCAGCAGCAGGATCTTGCGCTGCACCGTCACATCCAGGGCGGTAGTCGGCTCGTCGGCGATCAGCAGTTCCGGCTCGCAGGCCAGGGCCATGGCGATCATCACCCGCTGGCGCTGGCCGCCCGACAACTGATGGGGGTATGACTTGAGGCGTTCCTGGGGATTGCGGATGCCCACCAGGTCCAGCAGCTCGAGGATACGCGCCTGGGCCGCCTTGCCGCCGAGGCCCTTGTGCAGCAGCAGGGTTTCGCCGATCTGTTTTTCGATGCTGTGCAAGGGGTTGAGGGAGGTCATCGGCTCCTGGAAGATCATCGCGATACGGTTGCCCCGCAGTTTTTGCAGGGTGCTGGCGGCGGCGCCGAGCAGTTCCTGGCCGCGATAGCGCACCGACCCTGTGGTAGTCGTGCCGGCCTGGGGCAACAGTTGCAGGATCGAATGGGCCGTCACCGATTTGCCCGAGCCCGACTCGCCCACCAGCGCCAGGCACTCGCCGGGGCGGATATCCAGGCTCAGGTTGCGCACCACGGTCTGGCCGCTGAAGGCGACGCACAGGTCGCGGATCTCGATCAGGTTGTCAGTCATGGATGCATCGCCCTTCATGATCGTGGGTCGAAGGCGTCACGCAGCGCCTCGCCGATAAATACCAGCAGCGACAGAATCAGCGCCAGGGTGAAAAAGGCCGTGAGCCCGAGCCACGGCGCCTGCAGGTTTTGCTTGCCCTGGGCGATCAATTCACCCAGGGACGCGCTGCCCGCCGGCATGCCGAAGCCGAGGAAATCCAGGGCGCTGAGGGTGGAAATCGCCCCGGTCAGGATGAAAGGCAGGTAGCTCAGGGTGGCGGTCATCGCGTTCGGCAGGATGTGCCGGCGGATGATCTTGCCGTCACTCAGGCCCAGGGCTCGGGCGGCTTTCACATATTCCAGGTTGCGCCCGCGCAGGAATTCGGCGCGCACCACATCCACCAGGGCCAGCCAGGAAAACAGCGCCATGATCCCCAGCAGCCACCAGAAGTTGGGCTCGACAAACCCCGAGAGGATGATCAGCAGGTACAGCACCGGCAGCCCCGACCACACTTCGAGGATGCGCTGGCCAAGCAGGTCGACCCAGCCGCCGTAATAGCCCTGCAAGGCACCGGCGGCAATGCCGATGACGGCGCTGATCGCGGTCAGGCCGAGGGCGAACAGGATCGATACCCGTGCGCCGAAGATCACCCGCGCCAGCACATCGCGGGACTGGTCGTCGGTGCCCAGCCAGTTCACCGTGGACGGCGGGCTGGGGGCAGGGCGGGTCAGTTCGTAGTTGGGCGTGTCATCGCTGAAGGGGATCGGCGGGAACAGCATCCAGCCGCCGTCCTTGGTGATCAGGTGCTGCACGTAGTCGCTGCGGTAGTCGGCCTGGAATGGCAGTTGCCCGCCGAACTGCTGCTCGGTGTAGCGCTTGAACACCGGGAAATACAACTGGTCCTGATAGCTCAGCACCAGCGGTTTGTCGTTGGCGATCAACTCGCCGCCCAGGGTCAGGATAAACAGGCCGATAAACAGCCACAGCGACCACCAGCCCCGGCGGTTTTGCTTGAAGCGCTCGAAGCGGCGACGGGCCACGGGAGACAGATTGAGCATCAGGCGTTCCTCGCGGCAAAGTCGATACGCGGGTCCACCAGGGTGTAGCAGAGGTCGCCGATCAGTTTTATCAAGAGGCCAAACAGGGTGAAGATAAACAGTGAGCCAAACACCACCGGATAGTCCCGCGACACCGCCGCTTCGTAGCTCATGCGGCCCAGGCCGTCGAGGGAGAAGATCACCTCGATCAGCAGCGAACCGGCGAAGAACACACTGATAAACGCCTGGGGGATCCCGGAGATCACCAGCAGCATGGCGTTGCGAAATACATGGCCGTAGAGCACGCGCCGTTCGCTCAGGCCCTTGGCGCGTGCGGTGACCACGTACTGACGGGTGATTTCATTGAGGAACGAGTTTTTGGTGAGGATGGTCAAGGTGGCGAAACCACCGATCACCAGGGCGCTGACCGGCAGCACCAGGTGCCAGAAGTAATCGGCGATCTTGCCCAGGGTGCTCAGTTGCTCGAAATTCTCCGACACCAGGCCCCGCACCGGGAACCAGTTCAGGGTGGTGCCGCCGGCAAAGACCACGATCAAGAACATCGCGAACAGGAAGGCCGGCATCGCGTAGCCAATGACGATGGCGGTGCTGCTCCACACATCGAAACTGCTGCCGTGGAGCACCGCCTTGCGGATCCCCAGGGGGATCGACACCAGGTAGGTGATCAGCGTGGCCCAGAGGCCGAGGGAAAGGGTCACCGGCATCTTTTCCAGGATCAGGTCGATCACCGTGGCGCCGCGAAAGAAGCTGTTGCCAAAATCCAGCTGGGCGTAGTTCTTGAGCATCAGCCACAGGCGTTCGGGGGCGGATTTGTCGAAGCCGTATTGTTTTTCGATGTCCTTGATCAGCTTGGGGTCCAGGCCGCGACTGGCGCGTGAGCCACTGCTGACGCCGTCGCCGGCCGAGCCGCCGACGCCCCCGCCGCCAATCCCCTGCAAGTGGGCGATGGCTTGCTCCACCGGCCCGCCGGGCGCGGCCTGGACGATCACAAAGTTCACCAGCAGGATGATCACCAGGGTCGGGATGATCAGCAGCAGGCGCCGCACGATATAGGCAAACATCAGCGGGCACCTCGCGGCTTGTTCAGTTCGGCTTTCATCTGCTCATTGGTCAGGGGGGTCGGGCTGACCTCCCACCACGACTCCAGCGCCTCGTCGTTGCTCGCCTCGATGGCCGGGCGACCGAAGCGGTTCCACCACGCGGCCGAGGTGCCGGGCGGGTAGTAATTGGGGATCCAGTAGTAATTCCATTGCAGCACCCGGTCCAGGGCATGGGCGTAGCTGAGCATCTGTGCCTGGGTGGTGGCACGCACCAGGCCGGTGACCAGGGTGTCGACCGCCGGGTTTTGCAGGACGATGTAGTTGTTGCTGCCCGGGTCGAAGGCCGACGAGGAACCGAAGAAGTTGTACAGCTCCATGCCCGGCGAGGTGGTGACCGGGAAGCCGGTGACGATCATGTCGTAGTCGCGGGTCATCAGGCGGTTGACGTACTGGGATGAGTCGATGCGCCGGATGTTGAGGGTAATGCCGATCTGCGCCAGGTTGCGTTTATAGGGGAGCAGCAGGCGTTCGAGGCCGTTTTGCACATTGAGGAAGGTGAACTCCAGAGGGTCGCCGGCAGCGTTCACCAGCTTGTCGCCCTTGGGCGTCCAGCCGGCGTCTTCCAGCAAGGCCAGGGCTTGCAGTTGCTTGTCGCGGATCATGCCGCTGCCGTCGGTGGTCGGCGCCTTGAACACTTGGGTGAAGACTTCGTCGGGGATCTGCCCGCGCAAGGGTTCGAGAATCGCCAGTTCCTGGGCGTCGGGCAGTTGGGTGGCGGCCAGCGGGCTGTTGGAAAAGTAGCTTTGCTGGCGGATATACAGGTTGCGCATCATCTGCCGGTTGGCCCACTCGAAATCCCAGAGCATGGCCAGGGCCTGGCGCACGCGGCGGTCCTGGAATATCGGCTTTTGCATATTGAACACGTAGCCCTGGGCCGCTTGCGGGGCTTGCTTGGCCAGGTGCGCGCGTTGCAGGCGGCCATCGTCCAGGGCCGGGCCGTTGTAGCCGATGGAATAGCCGGTGGCGGAGAACTCGCGGTTGAAGTCATAGGCGCCGCCGCGCAGGACCTGGCGCGCGACTTCGGTATCGCCGAAGTACTCCAGGCTCAAGCGGTCGAAGTTGTACAGGCCGCGGCTCACGGGCAAGTCCTTGCCCCACCAGTCGGGGTCGCGCTGGAAGGTGATAGTGCTGCCGGAATTGATCTTGCTGACTTTGTACGGACCGCTGCCCAGGGGCACCTCATAGCCGCCGCCGTTGGCGAAGTCGCGGCTTTTCCACCAATGTTCGGGGAACACCGGCAGGGTCGCGATATCCAGGGGCAGGGTGCGGTTCTCGTTGCTGGAGAAGTCAAAACGCACTTGCAGCGGGCCTTCGACCTCGACGTGCTTGACGTCGGCAAACAGCGTGCGAAAGCGCAGGCTGCCCTGGGTCATCAGCAGGTTGAAGCTATAGCGTACGTCTTCTGCGGTGATCGGCTTGCCGTCGGCAAATCGCGCCTTGGGGTTGAGGAAAAAACGCAGGTACAGGCCGTCCTCGGCGCGCTCCATCTTTTGCGCGACCAGGCCGTAGACGGTATAGGGCTCATCCAGCGAGCGGTAGGCCAGGGGCGAGTACACCCAGCCGTCCAGCTGGCTGACGCCGATGCCTTTGTCGATATACGGCAGTACATGGTCGAAGCGGCCGACTTCGAGGGCCGAGCGCTTGAGGCTGCCGCCCTTGGGGGCATCGGGGTTCACATAGTCGAAATGCTTGAAATCGGCGGGGTACTTGGCAGGTTCGCCGTAGACGGTCAATGCCTGTTGCGGGGCAGCAAACGAGATGGAACTCGCCAACAGCAGGGCCAGGGTAGAGCCAACTAACGTGAGTAAGTCCAGTCGCATTATCAGCCTTGAGCGCCGGGTGAAGAAGGAAGGGGACTTGTACCCTAACCGCACGCGGGTCGCCAGTCACCCCACTGGCACACAAACACAACGGCCCACCAAAAGGCGGGCCGTTGTGTTTTGCAAAGATGTGGATCAGTCCTGGCGGCTGGTCACTTCCAGCAGGTGATAACCGAACTGGGTTTTCACCGGGCCCTGCACGGTGTTGACCGGGGCGCTGAACACGACAGTGTCGAATTCCTTGACCATCTGGCCAGGGCCGAACGAACCCAGGTTGCCGCCATCACGGCTCGATGGGCAGCTGGAGTTGGCTTTGGCGATTTCTGCGAAATCAGCGCCGCCTTCGATCTGGGCTTTGAGTTCGTTGCACTTGTCTTCGGTGGCAACCAGGATGTGACGGGCGGTAGCTTTAGCCATGATGGGTAACTCCTTGAATAAAAAAGGTGAGCGTACCGGATTCAGGCGGTTATTTCCCGGCAAAGTTCCACTGATTTACATCAGGCTTGATCGCGCAGACGTGCGGCCGCTTCACGCAGCAACTGCTCAGTCCCATCCCAACCCAGGCAGCCGTCGGTCACCGAGACGCCGTAGCGCATCGACGGGCTGAGCGGCTGGCAGCCTTCGAACAAATGACTCTCCAGCATCATGCCGATCAGCGAGGTGTCGCCCTGCAAGCGCTGCTCCAGCACGTCATTGAACACCGCTGGCTGGCGCATCGGGTCCTTGCCGCTGTTGGCGTGGCTGCAATCGACCATGATCCGCGTGGCCACTTTACTTTTGGCCAGGTCGGTCTTGACCTGGGCCACGCTCTGGCGGTCGTAGTTCGGGCCGCGATGGCCGCCGCGCAACACCAGGTGGGTGTCGGCGTTGCCCGGAGTCTGGATGATCGCTGGATGGCCCTGGCTGTCGACGCCAAAGTGGCGGTGCGGATGGGCTGCCGAACGCATGGCGTCGCAGGCGATGGCCACGCCGCCGTCGGTGCCGTTCTTGAAGCCGACGGGCATGCCCAGGCCGCTGGCCATTTCCCGGTGGATCTGCGATTCGGTGGTGCGGGCGCCGATGGCGACCCAACTGAGCACATCGTCGAAGTAGCCGGCGGCCATTGGTTGCAGCAACTCGGTGGCGACCGGCAAGCCCAGGCGCAGCATTTCGCGCATCAATTCCCGTGACAGCGTCAGGCCGGCGGCCATGTCATCGCTGCCATCGAGGTGCGGGTCATAGGCCAGGCCTTTCCAGCCGATGGTGGTGCGCGGTTTTTCGACGTAGGCGCGGATTACCAGGAGCATCTGGTCGCTGACGTCATTGGCCAGTTTTTTCAGATTGCGCGCGTATTCCATGGCGGATTCGGGATCATGGATCGAGCAGGGCCCGACGATGACCAGCAGGCGCGAATCTTCACCCGTGAGAATCGCGCGGATCGCCTGGCGATGAGCGTTGACTTGCTCGGTCAGGAACGGGCTCAGGGGCAATTGGTGCTTGAGCTCAAGGGCGCTGGGCAAACGCTGGGTCAGCGCTTCATTGGCGCTGGACAGGGTGGTGACGGGCAGGGCGGCGATGGAGGAGTTCATATGTTCTGCTTCCTGGGCAAGCGGCGGGCTGTTCCCGCGCGCTCTGCCCTACTGGGGTGTTCGACAATTGGCCGTATTGGCTGCGTGTGTTGGCTTGCCACCAAGAGGTGACCGATCGGAGGCGGCAGGCTGTCCCGAACGGAGCTTGCTAAATCGCCAGGCGGTGCAGGTGTCGTAACGGTAATAAGTGCTGAAGTTCATGGTGTGGTTTCCTTTAAGTTCGGTGTGTAGCAAAAAATGTTCAGGGCTGAAAAAACAAAACCCCCGGTCGGGGAGCCGACCGGGGGTTAGATTTCTCTGGCAGGCGACCCCTTGAGTAGTGGGCGCCGATTTCAGGTATCAGGCGCGCCAGTGGCTAAACCAATACCCAAAATAAAAGCTGGCCAGTGCGCTCAAACCGTTCACGCGGGTAGCCACGACCGAACGCTGTGCGTTGGCAGTAGGGCAAGCCTGGGTGAGGGTGAGTTGCAACATGGTGTTTCTCCAAATGATGGGGTGGAGCTTAACTGACGCATGCCGCTGGATTCAATCAGTAATTTCTATCGCGAGGAGGGGCTTACCACTATGGCGGATGTCCCGATATGCTGGATGGATACTCACAATGATTGCCTGGACGCGACCTGTGACGCAATGGAGCCCACTGCTATGGCATTCACCCTCAAGGCAGCATCGGATCAACACCTGGCCTTTGCGCGCAGCCTGACACACCAGGCGATGGGCCATTACTATCGGCAGTATGATCTGACATGGTCCGACAAAGGCTTCGACACCGCCTGGGCCGGGCGGGAAAACTGGTTGATTTGCCAGGACGACAGGCTGGTAGGGTTCGTCAGCCTCAGCCGCGATGACAATGCGCTATACATTCGCGAACTGCACATTCTCGAGGCTTTTCGCCGCCAGGGCGCAGGCAGTTGGGTGCTGGAGCAGATGATCTGCAAGGCGCATGTCGAAAAGCGGGGTTATCTGCGCTTGACGGTATTCAAGACCAATCCGGCTAGAAGGCTGTATCAGCGCCAGGGCCTGAGTATTGTCGGTGAGGAGGGGTGTTTCTGGCGCATGGAGTCCGTTTGTCTATCAGCGCAGTCGTCCCGGTAAACCTCGCGCTCGACTTGAATCGGTGCATACTGCTCTTTAGGAGCCAATCTCCTGATCATTGCCCGGGCTTTTTGCCTCGTTAAGGATGATCCCCTCTTTCATGCCCAAAAGGACCGCGACCTTATGGGCTTCTCCCCGCCGCCCCTTTTTACGCCCAGCGAGCACTTGATAGGTGGTCGCCGGATCCACGCCATGTTCCCTGGCGAATGCCTGGACCGATTTGCCTTGATGTTCCAGCCAGGCTTTGGCTTGTGCAGCGGTACGGATTCCGGGCATAGTTCAAAACCGTTCAAGTTTGTGTAAAGCGAGATGACATCGTCACCTCTTGGGGTGTGCCAGAAAGGATATTACATCCAAATGAGTGGAATAGGTTCGCGCTTACGGCAAGAAAGGGAGCGACTTGGCTTGTCGCAAAAGGTTTTTGGTGAAATAGGAGGCGTGGAGGCTAACGCGCAAGGTAAATATGAAAGTGGTGGCCGCGCACCCAAGGCCGATTACTTATCCCGCGTCGCAGAAAAAGGTGTCGATATTCTGTTTGTTTTGACAGGTAGCCCAACTCCCATCCAGTTGGACAACCTGAGCCAGATCGAAGAAAAAGTCCTGGGCGACTACCGCGCGATGTTTAAAGAGGATCAGGATGCAATCCGCAGGCTGACCAGCACCTTGGCAGAGCATTGCTCTGTGGCAAACGGAAAATCCCGGCCGATCCCCAAGGAATCCTGACCTTTTGCCCAGGAAACAACCCCGCCTGCCGCTCGGCAGGCGTTCGTAGTGGATTGAAACTCTATATATATGACGCGTTCAGCTAGGTCTGTGCCGTGGTTTTTTGCTAAGGTGTCCGGCAACCTATAAGACCATTTCGCGAGGTGTCTGCTTGATTAGGGTGCTAGTAGTCGATGACCATGATCTCGTTCGTACAGGCATTACACGAATGCTGGCTGACATCGATGGCCTGCAAGTAGTCGGTCAGGCCGAGTCGGGGGAGGAATCCCTGATCAAAGCGCGTGAATTGAAACCCGATGTGGTCTTGATGGACGTCAAGATGCCGGGGATTGGCGGTCTTGGCGCGACCTGCAAGTTGCTGCGCAGTCATCCGGATATCAAGGTGGTCGTGGTTACGGTTTGTGAGGAAGACCCTTTTCCTACCAGGCTTCTGCAGGCAGGTGCAGCGGGTTACCTGACTAAAGGCGCGGGGCTTGCGGAGATGGTCCAGGCTATCCGCCTGGTATTTGCCGGCCAGCGCTACATCAGCCCGCAGATTGCCCAGCAATTGGCGATCAAGTCTTTCCAGCCGGTCAGCGATTCGCCGTTTGATGCCTTGTCCGAGCGCGAGATCCAGATCGCCCTGATGATTGTCGGTTGCCAGAAGGTCCAGTCGATTTCGGACAAGCTCTGCCTGTCGCCGAAAACCGTGAACACCTACCGTTATCGAATCTTCGAGAAGCTATCCATCAGCAGTGATGTTGAACTGACCTTGCTCGCGGTTCGCCACGGCATGGTGGACGCAAGCGCCTGAAATGCAAGCCACTGAAATAACCGCCGCGTTTGATCCCAGTGCATTTCTAGCGACCTGCAGTGGCCGGCCTGGCGTGTATCGCATGTTCGACAGCGAGGCGCGTCTGCTATACGTCGGCAAGGCCAAGAACCTCAAGAAGCGCCTGGCCAGTTACTTTCGCAAGATCGGCCTGGCGCCGAAGACCGCCGCGCTGGTGGGGCGTATCGCCCAGGTCGAAACCACCATCACCGCCAATGAAACCGAGGCGTTGCTGCTTGAGCAGACGCTGATCAAGGAATGGCGGCCGCCCTACAATATTCTGTTGCGTGACGATAAGTCCTACCCGTACGTGTTTCTGTCGGACGGTGACTTTCCGCGCCTGAGCATCCATCGCGGGGCGAAGAAGCGCAAGGGCAAGTATTTTGGCCCGTATCCCAGCGCCGGGGCGATCCGCGAGAGCCTGAGCCTGCTGCAAAAGACCTTCTTCGTGCGTCAGTGCGAAGACAGCTTCTACAAGAACCGTACCCGCCCGTGCCTGCAATACCAGATCAAGCGCTGCAAGGCGCCTTGTGTCGGGCTGGTCGAGCCTAAGGAATATGCCGAAGACGTGCGTCACTCGGTGATGTTCCTCGAAGGGCGCAGCAATGCCCTGGCCGACGAACTGTCGGGGGCCATGGAGCAGGCGGCCAGTGTCCTGGATTTCGAACGGGCCGCCGAGCTGCGTGACCAGGTGTCGTTGTTGCGCCGGGTACAGGACCAGCAGAGCATGGAGGGCGGCACCGGTGACGTCGACGTGATTGCGGCCTTCGTCAACCCGGGCGGGGCCTGTGTGCACCTGATCAGCGTGCGTGGCGGTCGGGTGCTGGGCAGCAAGAACTTCTTTCCCCAGACGGGGATCGAGGAGGAGGTGGCCGAAGTCATGGCTGCGTTCCTCGGCCAGTATTACGTCAGCAGCCCCGAGCGCGACTTGCCGGGTGAATTGATCGTCAACGTGGTTCACGAAGACTTCCCCGCGCTGATCGATGCGATCCACGCCCTGCGTGGCCGCGAGCTGGACATCAGCCACCGGGTGCGCGGCACCCGTGCACGCTGGCAGCAATTGGCGGTGACCAACGCCGAACAGGCCCTGAGCGCGCGCCTGGCCAATCGTCAGCATGTGGCCGCGCGCTTTGAAGCGCTGGCCGACGTGCTCAAGCTCGACGAACCGCCGCAACGCCTGGAGTGCTACGACATCAGCCACTCCAGCGGCGAGGCGACCGTGGCGTCCTGCGTGGTCTTCGGTCCGGAAGGGCCGATCAAGTCCGACTATCGACGCTACAACATCGAAGGCGTCACCCCTGGTGATGACTATGCCGCCATGCACCAGGCCCTGACCCGGCGCTTCAGCAAACTCAAGGACGGCGAGGGCAAGCTGCCGGATATCCTGCTGGTAGACGGCGGCAAGGGCCAGTTGTCCATGGCCCGTGATGTGCTCAACGAACTGGCGGTGCCCGACCTGATCCTGCTCGGCGTGGCCAAGGGTGCGACGCGCAAGGCCGGTTTTGAAACGTTGTACTTGAATGATGCGGCCCATGAGTTCACCTTGAAGGGCGACTCACCGGCGCTGCACCTGATTCAGCAGATCCGCGATGAAGCACACCGCTTTGCCATTACCGGCCACCGTGCCCGCCGTGGTAAGACCCGGCGCACCTCAACCCTGGAAGGGGTTGCGGGTGTAGGACCAAAGCGGCGGCGTGAACTGTTGAAACATTTCGGTGGATTGCAGGAATTGTCCCGTGCCAGCATTGAAGAAATAGCCAAAGCTCCTGGTATCAGTAAAAAGCTCGCTGAGTTGATTTATGCAAACCTACACAGCGAGTAGAATGCCCTCTCACCTCGTAGCCAGTTGTGCCGATGAATATCCCTAATCTGATCACCGTTCTACGCGTCCTGCTCATTCCGATTTTCATTTTGCTGTTTTACCTGCCCTATGAATGGAGCTACATGGCCTCCAGTTCGGTCTTTGCCTTCGCGGCCGCGACCGACTGGCTAGACGGCTACCTGGCACGACGCCTGGAGCAGAGCACGCCGTTTGGCGCGTTCCTCGACCCCGTAGCCGACAAGCTGATGGTCGCCGTGGCGCTGGTGCTGCTCGTACAAGAGCACGGCAACCTGTGGCTGACCCTGCCTGCCGCCGTGATCATCGGTCGTGAAATCGTCGTCTCGGCCTTGCGCGAATGGATGGCCGAAATCGGCGCACGCGCCCATGTGGCCGTGTCCAACATGGGCAAATGGAAAACCGCCGCGCAAATGCTGGCGCTGGTCATCCTGCTGGCCAACCCGTCGAATTTCACGTTCTGGGTACTACTGGGCTACGCCTTGCTGCTGATCGCCGCCGGCCTGACCTTGTGGTCCATGCTGCAATACCTGCGCGCCGCCTGGCCCCATCTGCGCACGACCGTGGAAAAGAAATAAAACTTTTTTGAATCAAGGGGTTGACGGGTGGTGAGGATTCTATAGAATGCGCATCACCAAGACGCGGGAATAGCTCAGTTGGTAGAGCACGACCTTGCCAAGGTCGGGGTCGCGAGTTCGAGTCTCGTTTCCCGCTCCAAATATCGATCTACAGGGTTCCATTGAAGTCTGTAGATCATTGAAAAAAGACGCTTAGGCGTCTTTTTTCGTTCCGTCAGTATCCATCGAAAGCCACGGGTATCCGGACGTGTTTAGTCCAGAATCTAGTCCATGAAAATGGCGGGCTTCGAGATCGGATTGTTGCAGGAGCCCAACGAGTCGTTTGCTGAACATCTAGCCCTGAATTCAACCTTCAGGAGGCTAGAAGCATGGCTCTTTCATATGCTGCCGTCCGGCAGGCCACGCCCACTGGCAAAGACTACACCCTCGGCGATATTGACGGCCTGTCCTTGGCGGTGACAGCCTCGGGCGGGCGCTCGTGGCACTTCCGTTACTGCTGGAACGGCAAGCAAAAGCGCATGTCGCTGGGCACCTATCAGCAGGTCAGTTTGCGTGACGCGCGTTCCCTTCGGGACGAAGCGGGAAAATTATTGGCTCAAGGGGTCAATCCCCAGGCGCGTCCTTAGGCAGTTACTGGATCAGCAGTTCGGCGGTGGCGGTCTCGCGCACGCGCATCATGATCAGGCTGTTGAAGTTGCCTGCCACCTGGGCGGCGCGGTTGCCCAGGCGCGCTTTGATGTAGCTGAGGGGCTGCAAGGTCGGGGCCGTGGAAACAGCGCGTGGCTTGGCAGCTCGACGACGCGGTTTGGTCGCGGCAGATTTGGCGGTTGAACCAAGGCGTCGAGAGTAGGACGGGTTATCAGTCTTCTATTGCACTGTCCGTAAAGAAGGCAAAAGTAGAAAGGGATGTTCGGAATAGAGATCGCCCACCAGGAGGGGCGGTGATTAATCGTGGGCAAATACTCCGTAGATCACCTGCACCACGATTCCCGGATTTGGGTGGCTGTCGTCATCCACCGTCGACGCAGCGTTTGAGGTGATGATCAGCGCATGGGTGTCATTGAACAGACAAGGTCGACGTTCGAGTTGCTCGTCATCCAGGTGCTGCTGCGCCGTAGCCTTGAAGATCTGGGCTACCTGGGCGGGTGCGGAACGAGTCGGTAGTGCTGGGCGCTAGCCTGGAGAGGATGGTGGGTGGCGGGGCAGCGTCAATCGGCAACGGGCGCAGCCCCTTATAGGCGGGTGTTGATCGTCTGGATCAAGCGTGGAGGTGATTCGAGATAGCACTATGCAGTGCTGCACGGGCCGAAGCTGATTACTGTGTACGTAACCGCATGAAGGAATCGTCGCCAATAACCCGGGTGGCGAAGTCCTGTGTTTTCACTAATTCAATAGAGTGTTCGCAGTCCTTGAGGTTGTGGTAACTCTCGGAACTGACGGCGATGATCCTTGCGTTTTTAGCGATGAATCGCCAACGCCATTCGTTTTTGATGTCTTTGTATACGTAAAAGTGGGCAGACTCTGCCATATGGTTCTCCTCGGATGTCGATACTTATGTAGCGGGCGTTTAACGCTATCAATCATGCCGAGAGAGCGTCTATAAACATAGAGATTCGAGTTGCGTCGCAATGTGTCGAAGATTGCAAATTACGTTCGACCTAACGGACGTAGGCGTGCTGATTTTGAGATGGTGTTTGACTTTGTATCGTTAACGTTGATGAAGGAATCGTAAATGGATCTTCTGGTATGACAGGCTGTACGAATCGCTCAGGATTCTCTAGACACCTTGCAAGCTCATTGCGTAACGCTTTTCAAACTCTACCGGTGAAAGTTGATTGTTGAAACCATGGCGGCGTTTTACGTTGTAGAATATTCCGATGTAATCGAATACATCACTACTGGCATCTTCCCGCGTGGTGTAGATTCTCCGCTTGACCCGTTCCCGCTATAGAAGTTGGAAAAAGCTCTCGGTCACGGCGTTATCATGGCAGTTGCCTCAGTGGCTCATGCTGGCAACCAAATTGTTTGCCTTCAAAAAGCTGCGCCAATCGGAACTGCTGTACTGGGCCTTGGTCGGAATGAACCATCACCTCTTGTTTCGGTTTACGCGTCCAAACCGCCATCAACAACACATAAATCGCCAAATCACGGGTCATCTGCGACTTCATTGGCCAGCCTACAACCTGGCGAGAAAACAGATCCAGCACCACCGCCAAATACAACCAGCCTTCATCCGTACGAATGTAGGTAATGTCGGTGACCCAAACCTTGTTGGGTCCCACGACGTCGAACTGGCGCTTCGGCAAATTGGGTGAGGCGACCGCTGGCTTACCGCCGTACTTTCCAGGGCGGCGTCGATAACCTGTCTGAGAACGCAGACCTTCAAGACGCATCCGCCTCGCCACACGATGACGACCACAATCCTCATCGCGCAGATCGTCATGGATTTTGCGATAGTCGTAAACGCCGCCGCTCTCCAGTCGGGAATGCTTGATCAACCCTAGAAGTCGTTGTTCGTTTTGGACGCATACAGATTGCGGCTCAGACAGCCACGCGTAATAACCGCTGGGATGGGCTTTCAGCGTGATGCAAAGCCGTCGAATCGAATAGTCGCCAGCGTGCTGCTTGATAAAGGCGTACTTCAGACGCACTCCTTGGCAAAGTACGCTGCGGCCTTTTTTGATATGCCTCGATCTTCAGTGACGCGCTTGAGTTCCGCTCGCAGACGACGCAGTTCAGCGTGCTGATCATCGTCCTGCTGCCGTTCTTCTTGAGGTTTGCTGTAGCGCTTTATCCAGGCATAGAGGCTATGCGTCGACACGCCAAGACGGCCCGCTACCTCAGCGACAGGCAGCTTCTTTTCGGTCACTTGATTGACTGCTTGGATTTTGAATTCTTCGGGTTAACGCGGGTTGCTCATGGCATCTCCCAATTGGCTTCAGTTTAAGGCAAAGAGGTGTCTACGAGACCCGGGGCGATTCAGTTCATGTGGGAAAACTCGCCAATTCGTTGTCGAAAGTTCCCTCTAGGGCTTTGAGGGCTGGTCAAGGTTGATTGGGATACTTCATTGTAATGAGGAAGGAAATAAGTACATCGTACGTAGCACTTTTTGATCTCATGAAATGGAGTTTATGTACTGCGGCCGGTGGATGCGCTGGCGAGTAGGCTGGAGGTATAGGCTCCAGTCTTACTTTATTTACGGCAGCAACTGCTGTTAAAAAAGTGTCTGGAGAGGTGGGATCATGGCTTCAAAAAGTTTTCAGAGTGAAGTGCCCAAGGCGCGAGTCAACATCAAGCTTGATTTGCATACTGGTGGTGCCCAGAAGAAAGTCGAGTTGCCGCTCAAGCTGATGATCATGGGTGATTACAGCAATGGCAAGGAGCAACGCCCGCTCTCTGAGCGAGGCAAGGTCAACATCAATAAAAACAACTTCGACAGTGTTCTGGGTGAATTTTCGCCTAGCGTGAAACTCGCAGTCGATAACACATTGGCCGGCGATGCGTCTGACACCTCCGTCGAGTTGAATTTCCAGAGCATGAAGGACTTCGAACCCGAGCAGGTAGCGCGGCAGATTCCGCAACTGCGCGCCTTGTTGGCCATGCGCAACCTGTTGCGTGACCTGAAATCGAACCTGTTGGATAACGTGACCTTTCGTCATGAGCTTGAGCGCATCCTTAAGGATGACGCACTCAGTGATGAACTTCGAGCCGAGCTGGCTGCTCTGGCGCCCAAGGAAGAACGTTAATTCATATCGGTAGTTTTAAAAGGAAGTTCCATCATGCCTGCAGAAAATTCCAGCGTGCAATCGCACGGTGCTACAGTATTGTCTGAACATAACAATGGTGTTTATGCCACCTTGTTTAACAAGATCAACTTAAGCCCAGTTACTGAGTTGGGAGGTATCGAGGTTTTCCAGAATTCTGAGGCGCTGTCTGAGGTCTCGGCTGATGAGCGGGTAACGGCCGCCGTGAATGTCTTTTTAAAGTTGATTAAGCAATCTACACAAAAAGTCGAGCGGCTGGACAAGATTCTGCTGGACGAGCACATCGCTTTGCTGGATATGCAGATCAGTCGCCAACTTGACGTGGTCATGCACCATCCTGACTTTCAACGCGTTGAGTCAACGTGGCGTGGCGTGAAATCGCTGATCGACCAGACAGACTTCCGTCAGAACGTTCGTATAGAACTGTTGGATATCAGCAAGGATCACCTGGTGCAGGATTTCGAGGATGCTCCGGAAATCGCCCAGAGTGGTTTGTATCTGCATACCTATACTCAGGAATACGATACCCCGGGGGGTGAGCCGATTGCCTCGGCCATCTCCAACTACGAATTCGACCGCAGTCCTCAGGACATTGCCTTGTTGCGCAATATTTCAAAAGTAGCCGCCGCTGCGCATATGCCGTTTGTGGGTTCCGTAGGCCCGGCCTTCTTTGGCAAAGATTCTATGGAAGAGGTTGCCGCGATAAAAGACATCGGAAATTACTTTGACCGTGCCGAATACATCAAGTGGAAGGCATTGCGTGACAGTGATGATGCACGCTATATCGGCTTGGTCATGCCACGCGTTCTGGGTCGGCTGCCCTATGGGCCCGACACCGTTCCCGTACGCAGCTTCAATTACATCGAAAGCGTAAAAGGGCCAGATCACGACAAGTACCTGTGGACCAATGCGTCGTTTGCCTTTGCCGCCAACATGGTCAAGAGCTTCGTCACCAACGGCTGGTGCGTGCAGATTCGTGGGCCGCAATCGGGCGGTGCCGTCACTGAGTTGCCGATCCACCTGTACGACTTGGGCACTGGCAATCAGGTCAAGATCCCTTCCGAAGTGATGATCCCGGAAACGCGCGAGTTTGAATTTGCCAATCTCGGTTTCATCCCACTTTCGTACTACAAGAACCGCGACTATGCGTGCTTCTTCTCGGCTAATTCTGCGCAAAAGCCCGCGTTGTACGACACGGCCGACGCCACCGCCAACAGCCGCATCAACGCGCGCCTGCCTTACATCTTCCTGCTGTCTCGCATAGCCCACTACCTGAAGCTAATCCAGCGCGAAAACATCGGCACCACCAAGGATCGTCGCCTGCTGGAACTTGAGCTGAACAAATGGATCGGCGGTCTGGTGACTGAAATGACTGATCCGGGCGATGACCTGCAAGCCTCGCACCCGCTGCGGGATGCGAAGGTGACGGTTGAAGACATTGAGGATAACCCCGGCTTCTTCCGTATCAAGTTGTACGCCGTGCCGCACTTCCAAGTCGAGGGCATGGACGTGAATCTGTCACTGGTTTCGCAGATGCCCAAGGCCAAAGCCTGATTCAGTCGTAGGGAAACGATGCCATGAAGATCGATCGCCCTCTATGGGCCGCCGGGGCGTTGCTGTGTCCGCAGCAATTCCAGCAGCAGGCGCGCTGGGAGGCTTGGACTAACGAGCGGCTCGCTCAACTGACCCTGGCGCACCCTTGGGGTGTCCAGGCCGTTGAGTTTGACCCGGAGGCTTTACGACTGGGCAAACTCAAGGCGACTCGACTGCGCGTGCGAATGCCGGATGGTACGTGGATTGACACTGAGCAGGTGGACCGCCTGCCTCTTGCCTTGGAGCTGGCGCAGTTACTGGCTGACGATGATCAGGAAGCGTTGTTGCATTTGGCCTTGCCGCTGGAGCAGGCCAACGGCAACAACTGCTTGTTTGAGGGCGGCAGAGTTGATCGACCGATGCGCTATCGCCAGTCGTGGCGCGAGGTGCAGGACATTTATGCCGACGAGGTGCAGTCGATCAGTGTGCTGGAGCACGCGCTTAGCCTGCGTCTGCACAGTGACGACAACGCTGATTACCTGACGTGCCCGGTCGCGCGTCTGGTGCGTGATGGGCAGGGCGCCTGGAGCCTGGATCCTGCCTATGTGCCGCCGCTATTGAGCTTCGCTGCCCATGCAGGGTTGTTGAACCAGTTGGACAACCTGTTGACGCAGCTATCGGCCAAGCGGCAACGGCTTATGGGCATGCGCCGGGAAAGCAACCAGCGCATGGCCGACTTTGCTGTGGCTGATGTATCGCTGTTCTGGTTGCTCAATGCCTTGAATACCTATCAGCCGGTATTGGCGGATCTTCAGGCATTTCCCGCACGGCACCCCGAGCAGGTCTATCAGCAGTTGATAAAGCTGGCCGGCAGTCTGCTGACGTTCTCATTGGAGCACGATATCGACAAGATTCCAGCTTACCGGCACGAGTCTTTGGAGACGGTGTTCCCACCATTGATGCACACCATTTCCCTGTTGCTTGAAGCCAGCCTGCCGTCGCGGGTCATTGCTTTGGAGCTGGAGGAGCATGGCGCCAATCGCTGGCAGGTCACGTTGAACGACCCTCGGCTGCGCGAGCGTGATGGTGCTGATTTCTATCTGTCGGTGCGCTGCCGACTACCGGCGGCGCAGCTGCAGGACCAGTTCCCACGTCTGTGCAAGATCGGTACGCCGGACGAGGTCAATTACCTGGTCAACGCGGCGCTCGACGGTATTCCGCTGCAATCCCTCAGCCATGTACCGGCGGCGATTCCATTGCGTCTGGAAAACCAGTATTTCGCGCTGGACCTTGATCATTCAAAGGGGCAGGCGGTGCTGGACGAAGGGGTATGCGCTTTCTATGTGCCAAGCACCTTGGCCGACGTGAAACTTGAACTGTTTGCGGTGCTGCGCTCATGAACCTGACGGCTTCCAAAGAACACACAGCAGTGGCTGTGGATATCGATGCGCTGTTGCAGGACACCTACCTGTTGGTGGTCGAGTTGCGCCAAGGCGCCTCCGTGCCGCGCAGCCAGGACCTGTCGCAACTTTGTGTTGAGCAGGTTGAACACGTTCGGCAGCAGTTGAAACTGGCGGGTCTGAGCCAACGCAGCATAGACCACATCAGTCATGCTCAGTGCGCGTTGCTGGATGAAACCGTACTCACTTGCGCCGAAGGTGACGCGCACGCCTCCTGGGCCAGCGAACCGTTGCAGACCAAGTTTTTTAATCGCCATCAGGCGGGCGAGTTTCTGTACGAGGACATGCGCGACGTCTTGCGCGAGCCTGCGCCCGATCGGCAGGTGCTGACGGCCTTTCAACGGGTACTGATGTTGGGGTTTCGTGGGCGCTATCGTGATCTGAGTGATCCCGAGCGTGAGCAGTTATTGGTTGACCTCAGTGCACGGACCATTCCACTTCGGGTCAGTCAAAGCCTGATAACCCAGGCGAACGGCAGTGAGCTGATCGCAGGCCTGGCTTGGCTGCGCTCACCTCTGGTCCATGTAGTGGCCGTGGGGATGTTGCTTGCGGCCACATGGTGGGGAATGGATCACCTATTGAGCGGCGCAATTGCCTCGCTCTTGCCTGATCAGGCGTGAGGGCCAGATGACCTTCAACCTGTATCGAATACTTTACCTGTGGGCAGGGGCACTGGTCCTGGCTTTGCTGGCCATCATTCCGCTCGCGATATGGGTACGTGCCCTCGGCGTGTTGATAGCCGTGTGTTGTGTTGCGTGGGCCTGGGTATCGCTGCGTCACCGTGTCGAACGGCAGCGCGGGTCGGTACGCCTGGCCGATAACATGGCCCTGCCTGCGGCGTCGTTCCGTCACCCCGTCGTGCTGGTTTGCGGTGATGGCCTGGAGGGCCTATTCGGCATTGTTCCAGCCGAGCATTTGGCCCTGCGTGTCACCGAGCAAGGTTGCTATGTGCGCGTGCCCAGCCTGAAGCAGCTGCCGGTCGTCACCGATAGCGTCCTGGCCTTGCGCCCAGGCTGGGGAGGGCAACTTGGCGTGATGTTCACCGTCAACCCCGGCGCCCATAGCGATGGCGCGGTACTCGCCGGTCAAGTGCGTGCCTTCAATCACCAGGTGGCCTTGGCACGCAAGCGCGGCATTGCGCTGCCGCTGTTGCTGGTGAGCTACCTGCAAACCTTGCAGGGCGAGGAGCCTTGGTTCAGTTGGAACAACGGCCAGGCCGAGGCCCGTGTGCGTGATGCGGGGGCCTGCGTCAGTTTGGATGAGTGGCAGCAGCAAATCACTGGCTCGTCCATACAGGCGGCTCGGATGCACGCGAGTGTGCAGCTGAACAGCGTTGTGGCCTGGCTGCATGACGCCGTGCTGCCACACCTCGGCACTCGCAGCTCTCCAGGTTTGGCAACTATCTGCGCAGTCAAGTTGGTGCCGGCATTGCCTTATGCCGTGAAAGGGAGCCTGTGGCAGCAATGGTTACGCAGCAAAGTGGCGCTGATTGACAACAGGCCGGTGGTGACGGATGCGGTCTTGCCGTTCCCGGACGCGTTGCTCAGCCTGTTCCCGCTCGGTCCGCTGCGCTCCCCGGTACATCGCGCAAGCATTGCAGCAGTGTGGTTATTCGCCGTCGCAGGTGTAGTCGCACTCGCAAGCTCAGCGTGGCAGAACACCTTGTTGGTGCGTCAGGTCAGTGACGATCTACGGCGTTATGCGGCCATTCCACAGCCGACTCAGCGTGAGCAGCGCGGGTTTCTTTGGCGTGAAGACGCGGTGACCGTCCTTCGCCAGGATGCCCAGCGCCTGGACGCTTACTACCGGCACGGCGTGCCCTTGGCATTCGGCCTGGGCCTGTATCGCGGCGAACGCCTGCGCGCCCCGCTGCTGGCAGTGCTGGCCGCGCATGTTGAGCCACCGTCGACCACACCGCCCACGCGAATTGCCAACCCCGTACGGCTGGACAGCCTGTCGCTGTTCGCTACCGGCAGCGCCCAGCTCAAGCCGGATTCGACCAAAGTCCTGATCAATGCGCTGGTCGGCATCAAGGCGCAGCCAGGCTGGCTGATCGTGATCGCCGGGCATACCGACGCTACCGGCGACTCACATAACAACCTTCGGCTATCTCACGCCCGTGCCGCCGCCGTGCATGCCTGGATGCAGCAGATGGGCGGCATGCCCGACAGCTGTTTTGCGGTGCAGGGCTTCGGCGCCAGCCAGCCGATCGCCAGTAACGACACCGAAGCGGGGCGTGCAGCCAATCGCCGCGTAGATATCCGTCTGGTACCGGAGGCAGGGGCGTGCGTGCTCTCTACCGCGGAGCCGGACAGGCAACCCCCTGTCGTATCCCGCGACAGTTAAATTTCCAAGAAAAGGAGCTTCACATGGCAATTCCCGTTTACCTCTGGCTGCAAGACGACGGCGGCGCAAGCATCAAAGGTTCGGTGGACGTGCAAAAGCGCGAAGGCAGCATCGAAGTGGTTGCCCAGGACCACAGCCTGTACATCCCCACCGACAACAACACCGGCAAGTTGACCGGGACGCGCGTACATACCCCGTTTCTGTTTTCCAAGGAAATCGATTCGTCCAGCCCTTACCTTTACAAGGCCGTGACCACCGGGCAAACCCTCAAGAGTGCTGAGTTCAAGTGGTATCGCATCGACGACGCCGGGGAAGAAGTCGAGTATTTCATCACCAAACTGGAAAACGTCAAGGTGGTGAAAGTCGCACCGAAAATGCACGACGTCAAAGACCCAGCCAAAGAGAAGCACAATCACCTGGAGCAGGTCGAGTTGCGTTACGAAAAGGTCACCTGGACCTACAAGGACGGCAACATCATCCACTCCGATTCGTGGAACGAACGCCAAAGCGCGTGATAAGCACGGAGCCGCAGGCGTGCTTTCGCCTGCTGGCTGCCGGTGTGCTGGGTTGAGCGTCCGTTCGCGGGCGTTCAGCCAAACACATCGAGTTGCACAACCCCGGCTGGTTTTATCGACGACACACCCTGATCCCCGCACAAGGATGTAACCGTATGGCACCCAATTCCACTCGCTTGCTTCGCCGCCTCAACCCCTACTGCGCCCAGGCATTGAGTGCAGCGGCCTCGCTGTGCCAAAACCGTGCGCACGCACAGATCACCATTGAACACTGGCTGCTCAAGTTGCTGGGGCAGGGAGACGGTGACCTGACCGTGATCGCGCGTCGTTACGAATGGAATATGGAGACGCTGTGGTACGGGCTGCTTGAACACATTGATCAACTACCTCGCAGCGTGCAGAGCAAGCCGCAACTGTCGGAGCCATTGCAGCAACTGATCAAAAACGCCTGGTTGCGGGCCTCGCTGGACGACAACAACGACAGCTTGCGTTCCGTACACCTGCTGAGCGCGTTGATGGAAACGCCCAGCTTGTTGGTGTGTGAAGCCGCATGGCCACTGCTCAGCCTCAGTGAGGCTCAGTTGCAGCGCCTCTTGGTGCTGTTGGATCAATCGTCCGAGGAACGCCCTGAAGTGCAGGGGGCAGTCGAGCCAAGCGATCCCGAAACGTCTTCAGGTGAGCTCGCCATACTCCCACCCAGCGCAACGAAAAAAGTGGAGGCGTTGCAGGCGGTGCTGGACAGGTTCACCCACGACCTCACTGCCAAGGCAGCGCAAGGGCAGATCGACCCGGTGTTTGGCCGTGACGACGAAATCCGCCAGGTCATCGACATCCTCAGCCGCCGTCGCAAGAACAACCCGATTCTGGTGGGCGAGCCCGGTGTCGGCAAGACCGCACTGGTCGAAGGCCTGGCGTTGAGCATCGCCCACGGTATGGTGCCCGACAGTCTCAAATCAGTCAGTGTGCGCACCCTTGACCTTGGCTTATTGCAAGCTGGCGCAGGCGTCAAAGGCGAGTTTGAACAACGGCTGAAAAACGTGATCGACGCCGTGCAACAGTCCGAACAACCGGTGCTGTTGTTCATTGACGAAGCCCACACCCTGATCGGTGCCGGCAACCAGGCTGGCGGCGCCGACGCGGCCAACCTGCTCAAGCCCGCCTTGGCCCGAGGTGAGTTGCGCACCATCGCTGCGACCACCTGGAGCGAGTACAAACAGTACTTCGAGCGCGATGCTGCCTTGGAAAGGCGCTTCCAGATGGTCAAGGTCGATGAGCCGGATGATGCCAACGCCAGCCTGATGTTGCGTGGCCTCAAAGGGCGCTACGCCACTCATCATGGCGTGCACATTCAGGATGCGGCCGTGCAGGCTGCGGTCAGCCTGTCGCGCCGCTACCTCACCGGTCGCCAGTTGCCCGATAAAGCGGTCGACCTACTGGACACCGCCAGCGCCCGAGTGCGCATGAGCCTGGACTGCGAACCGCAGGCGTTGATCCGCCTGAGTGCCCGGAAAGTGGCCTTGGAGCTGGAGGGCCAGGCGCTGGAACAGGATCAGCGCCTTGGCGGGCATGGTGCCAATGAACGCCTGGCGGTGATTGCCGCCCAACACGCCGAGCTGCAACGCCAATACATCGACCTGGAGCAGCAATATCGGCAAGAACTTGACCTGACCCAGCAACTGATCGATGCGCGTCAAGCGCAACCGTTGCAGCGGGAGACCTGCGCGCAGTTGCAGCGGCAGTTGAACTATGTCCAGGGCAACCAGCCGCTTCTGTCGCTGGATGTCGACGCGCGTAGCGTAGCGGAAGTCATTGCCGATTGGACCGGGGTGCCCCTGGGCAGCTTGCTCAAGGACGAACAGGCCAACCTGCTGATGCTGGAGCAGCAATTGGGCGAGCGTGTCATCGGGCAGACGTCGGCCTTGAGTGCCATGGCCCAGCGCTTGCGCGCGGCCAAAACTGGCCTCACCGATGACAAGGCGCCGCTGGGCGTGTTCCTGCTGGTCGGCACCAGCGGCGTGGGCAAAACCGAAACCGCCCAGGCCCTGGCCGACAGCCTGTTCGGCGGCGAAAAATCACTGATCACCCTCAACTTTTCCGAATACCAGGAAGCCCACACCGTCAGCCAACTCAAAGGCTCACCGCCCGGATACGTCGGTTACGGCCAGGGTGGTGTGCTCACCGAAGCCGTGCGCCAACGGCCCTACAGCGTCGTGCTGCTCGACGAGGTGGAAAAGGCCCATCGCGACGTATTGAATTTGTTCTACCAGGTCTTTGATCGCGGCTTCATGCGCGATGGTGAAGGGCGAGAGATCGACTTTCGCAACACCGTCATTCTCATGACCTCCAACCTCGGCAGCGACCTGCTGCAAACCTGTGTACAGGATCAACCTGACGCACCGGACAGCGTGCTGCATGAACTGCTGCGCCCCATCCTGCGTGAGCACTTCCAACCCGCGTTGCTGGCACGCTTTCAGACCCTGATCTATCGCCCGCTGCAAGCTGACGCACTCAAGCGCATCGTGGCGATCAAGTTGGCCCAGGTCGCCAAGCGCCTGCAACGCCATTACGGCCTGGCGTGCCAGATTGACGACGCTCTGAATGACGCGCTGGTTGCCGCCTGCCTGCTACCCGATTCCGGCGCCCGCAATATCGACAGCCTGCTCAACGAGCAGATCCTGCCGGTACTCAGTCAACAGCTGTTGGAGCGCCGCGCGGCGCAGCAACGCACCCACGGCGTGCGCCTCGGCTACAGCGAGGATGACGGTATCAGCCTGCATTTCATCGATGTTCAAGACACGGCTCAGCCCGTTGCCCTGGAGGTGTGAGCATGCTTAATGGATTGCAAAACTTCTTCGACCACAGCCGGCACACCCTGAGTGTGCGCAACGTCGAGGCCAGGCTCGATGTTCTGGCTTTTGAAGGTCAAGAACACCTGAGCCAACCCTTCACCTATTGCGTGGAATTCACCAGCACCGAGCGTGACCTGGCTGCGGAAAGTATGCTCGGCCAGGACGCCAGCTTCAGCCTGCACGCCGCACCGCAAAAGCTGCCGGTCGCCGGGTTCAGCGCTCCTGAGGTCAAACCGCTGCGCACCCTGCAGGGTGTGGTTACCGGCTTCAAACGCCAGTCCGGCTCCAATGACCAGGCCACCTATGCGATCACCCTGCAGCCGCGCTTGGCCCTGCTCGGTCGTGGCCGGCAGTTTCGCGTCTACCAGCACCAATCGGTGCCGGAGATCGTCGAAAGCATCTTGCGTAACCGCCACGGCTTGGAAGGTCAGGACTTTCTGTTCAGCCTGAAACGCGACTACCCCAAGCGCGAACAGGTCATGCAATACGGCGAAAGCGACCTGGCCTTTATTGCCCGCCTGCTGGCCGAGGTCGGCATCTGGTACCGCTTCACCAGCGACGAGCGTTTGGGCATCGATGTGGTCGAGTTCTGCGACGATCAACGCCTCTACCAATTCGACATCGAACTGCCCCTTCGGCCGCAATCCGGGCTGGGCAGCAGCGGCCAGGATGCGGTGTGGGAACTGCAATCGAGCCACGAAGTGGTCGAACAGCAGGTGCATTTCCGGGCTTACCACCACCGCGATGCCGGCGCCCACCTGAGTGGTGAAATCGACCAGAGCCGGGGCGCGACCACCACCTACGGCGAGGCCTACCACTACGCCGAACCCTACCGCGTACTCGGCGATGCGCAGTCCCAGGACGAAGACCTGGAAGGCGAAAGCGGTTACTTCTATGCGCGTCTGCGCCACGAACGCTACCTGAACGGGCAGACCCAACTCAGCGGCATCAGCAGCAGCGCCACCCTGGCGCCGGGCCAGGTGCTCAAGGTCTCCGGCGGTGCGCCCCAGGCCTTCACGCCGGGTGCGGTGATCATCGGCCTGACCACCAAGGCCGCCCGCGACCAAAGCTTTGAGGCCAACCTCCAGGCCATGCCCTATTCAGAAACGGTGTGCTTTCGTCCAGAACTAAAGGAAAAACCGCAAATCGCCGGCACTGTCCCGGCCCGCATCACCAGCCCACAGGCCAACGACCCCTACGCCCATATCGACCTGGAAGGGCGCTACCGGGTGAACTTCCTGTTCGATCGCGACAGCTGGAAGGCTGGTGAGGAAAGCGTCTGGCTACGCCTGGCCCGGCCCTACGCCGGCGACACCCATGGCCTGCATTTACCGCTGATTGCCGGCACCGAGGTAGCCATCGCTTTCGAGCAAGGCGACCCGGATCGCCCCTACATCGCCCATGCTTTGCACGACAGCCAGCACGTGGACCACGTTACCCTGCGCAACGACAAGCGCAACGTGCTGCGCACCCCGGCCAACAACAAGCTGCGCATGGACGACACCCGCGGGCAGGAGCACCTCAAACTCAGCACCGAACACAGCGGCAAGAGCCAGCTCAACCTCGGCCATCTGGTGGATGCCGAGCGCCAGCCTCGCGGGGAGGGCGCGGAACTGCGCACCGATGGGCATGCCGCGATCCGTGGCGGCAAAGGCCTGTTTATCAGTGCCGACGCCCAGCGCCGCGCGCAGGGGCCGATGCTGGAGATGACTGCTGCCGTGGGCCGGTTGCAGCAAGCCGGCGAGCAGTTGCAGGCCCTCTCGGTGGACGCCGAGGCCAGCCAGGCCGATCCGGCGGATGTGCAGGCACAACTGAATCTGCTGCAGCAAAACCTGGAACAGCTCAAATCGGCGGTGCTGCTGCTCAGCGCCCCCCAGGGCATCGCGCTGACCAGCGGCCAGCATCTGCAACTGGCCGCTGAGCACAACCTGATGCTCAACGCTGGCGGCCAGGCCGATATCAGTGTGGTCAGGCGCCTGTGCATGGGCGTGGGGAAGGGGCTAAGCGTATTTGTGCGCAAGCTGGGCATCAAGCTGATTGCCAACCAGGGCGCGGTGAGCATCCAGGCCCAGAACGACAAACTGGAGTTGATGGCACGCTATGGGCTGGAGGTCACTAGCACAGAGGACGAGATCCGCATTACGGCCAAGAAGAAAATCACCCTCAATGCCGGCGGCAGCTACATCACCTTGGACCCGTTCAGCATCGAGTCGGGCACCGAAGGGGATTACATCGTCAAGTCGGCGAGCTACGAGTACGTGGTGGGGGCTGCCAAACAAGTAGCGCAGACGCCACAACTTCCCCCGGTGACTGAGTATGACGCTGACTCTTTGAGTTCGACGGTTTTCTCGGGATGACTTCTTTTCGTGACCAGGAGGGAGCGCACCATGGTTGATGGTGTTTTCAAACGGCTTGCCAATATATTTAGCCCCAGTGATTCGAAATCGGAGGGTTCGCAGGAGCCGCTCTATTTGACGCCGGATGGAAAGCGGCTCCGAAATATGGGGCCAGTGACTGCCAAGTTGCGACCTGAGGCAATAAAAAATTGGAGCCACCCGTTCAAGGAAAAGAGCAATCCGCTAGAGCAACTAACGCAGCTGGCCAATGCAGCGTCGGGTTCATACCCGCTGGGAGTGGGCGGTCTTTGGCATGGCGGTGTGCATTTTGACAGCGGTACGTTGAGCAGTTTAGATAAAGCCAGTGTGCACTGTATCGCCGACGGTGAGGTGGTGGCCTACTGTATTGATCGGAACTCAGCAAAAACAGTTTATGTCGTCAATAAACTGCATTTGATGAAGCCTTACTCTCGTAACTTTGTACTCGTCCGTCACCGACTTGAGCCACCTGCGATTGAGGGAGAGACGGAGTCTCCTCCTCGCAGTCTATTTTTCTACAGTTTGTACATGCACTTGCAGGACGGGGCGACCTACGAAAGTGATTTAACCATTGACCGACCTTCCTTTTGGCCGGAGAGTAAAATTTGTTTCGTTCCGGAGACCGCGAAAGATGTAAGTGCCGGGACTCCCAAACAGTACGGACTGAATGTTCGTCATCGGGCGCACCAAGGTAAAGTACTCGATCTTCTGCCGAAAGGGGCACAGGTAACGGTCAGCGGCGAAGGTGATTTCCGCAAACTGGAAAGCTCCACGGGGCCAAGTTATCTGCAGAACGAAGACGGCTCGTTGCTTGGGTACGTTGATTTCGACCGCCTAGAATCTATTGGGGAGGGAGAGTATCGCCTCAAGGGTGATTTGAACGTTCATGTCGATCCGACGGTTCAAAGTAAAACCATTGGCCAAAAGCTGCCGACCGGAACCCAAGTCAAGGTCAATGGTGAGGGCAAATTTCGAAAGTTGGAGCACATCACTCAATACGTCTATATCAAGTCGCTACAAAGTCTGCGTGTCCCCCAGTATGACGGCGTACATGTGCTAAGTGAACCGCTGCCCATCAAGGCTGGAGAGATGATCGGCCACATCGGATGGTACCAGGACTATGCCGCTGACAGGCCGGAACAGAAGCTGCACCTTGAGGTGTTCAGTGAAGATGATGTGGGAAAATTCATCGAAGACTGCCGCAAGTGGGCGTTGAGTTTGCCCACTACGAGTAAGCCTTGGCTGAAGCTTGCCAAGGGTACTGCCGTTGTGGCCCATCAAGACCATTTCAATGCCAAACAACTACCTACCTTCAGTACGGCTGATGCGGTAAGCGGTACCGATTTGTTGGTTCCCAAAAGCTTGCTTGATAGTTTGCCTGCCGCAGAGAAAATCACGGTGCCTGCAATGGCAGGGCGCAAGGCTTACAACTGGTATCGCCTTAATCAGCTTCTCAACGATACCGACAACAAGCTATTGAATGGCTGGGTGCGCGAGGAAGTGGGCGTTACTCCATGGGTCAGTCCATGGGAATGGCAAGACTATGCTGTCATCACGGACTATACCTCTGCACCTGCCTTTATGGCGGCGTTCCTTCGATCACTTAAGCGTTTCACGGATCAGCAACTCCAACGCTATGGCGCGTTAGCTGATGCGGGGGACTCAGGGCCGATAAAGGAGCGGCTATGCCACATCATTGATCGTGATGGCAATAAGAAAATGACCGCGGAGGAAATACAAGCGGCAATTCGAATACCTGCGCACGCCCAGTCGATCTCGCGGTTAATTATCTGTTGCGAGAGCGAGTGGTATTACAAACCGCAAAAGTGGGATGGATTAGATGAGATTTTTGGTCATGGTGGCTCGACTCCGCATATTAACTGGTTGGCGGAGAAGGAGCGGATCAAACAGCTTAGTTGGTGGGGAGAAGTGGCGGATAAGGTTGGTTTGCCGGTGGATGGGAAGGTCTATCACTTTCATCCGGTGGGGCTGGCGGGATGGTTTAGTAACGTAAAGAAGCACCCGGAAATTTTTATAAATGGCATTAAAACGGAACTGAGGTTCTTGGAGTTGTATGACGGCTCGGTGATTGAAGAAAGTGATTTTGTTTTGGCGGCGGCTACGCTTGGTTGTGAAGTCGAAGCAATAAAGGCTGTCGCAATTACAGAGACAGGCTCTTTAGGAAGTTATTTTACGAAGGCGGAGGACGATAAGGTTGCAACTATATTGTTTGAGCGGCACTACTTTCATCAGTTAACAGGTGGTCGGTTTGATCATTCGGATCCGGATATATCATCCCCTGTTAGTGGTGGTTATGGCCTCCACTCAGCACAATATGGGAAGATGGTTAGGGCCTATCGATTGAGTGCTAGTGAGGCTTTGAAATCCGCGTCATGGGGGCGTTTTCAAATTATGGGGAGATATTTTTCCAACGCTGGATATTCCTCTGTTGAAGAATTTGTACGAGACCTTAATTGTTCTGAGAAAAATCACTTAAAGGCATTCGTAAGTTTTATAAAATTTGATGCAGTACTGTCTTCGGCGATTGTAAGAAAAGATTGGTTAAGATTTGCTCTTAAATATAATGGCCCTGCTCAAAAAGGGTATGATCGAAAGATGAGGGATAACTATAATGCGCTTAAAGGCTTATGATTTATTTGTTAAGGCCTTATTCTGTTTTTATTCAATGCTCTGGACTGGCCCAGTATGGGCAATGCCGGAAAAAATTTGTGATGGCGGGGCCGCGTTATTTCAGTGTCAAGTTGGCGGAGGAAGAGACCTTGCACTCTGTCCAAACTATATTGATGGGGCGTTGTCTGGAGTTCAGTATCGCTTTGGTCGAGAAAAAAATATAGAGCTTGCTTTTCCTGAGGAGGGTTTTGTTTTTGATGCTTTCAAGTCGAACCACTTTGTTCGCTATCAGGCTGACTACAAATTAATTAAATTTAACATCGGCTCTTATGTGTATGGTCTTTATAGTAACTACGATGGTGAAGGTGTTGGAGGTGGTGCGAGAAGTGCAGGAGTAGTGGTTTTTGATACATCTAAAAATTCGGCTGCGCAAGTGTCATGTGGGAAAATATATGTAGACGATCTTGAGAAAGTTATTTCCCACTTGGAGTGTGATGTCGACGATGCTTTGGGGTGTGTAACTAAGTGATTTTGTATTTAAGCGTACGGGTGTATAAATTCGTGGGAAGGGTGTGCTAAGTGGAAGTTTGATTTTTAACTTTGTGGGTTTGTTGGGTCTAAAGTTTGCGTTCCAACTTACTTATTTTATTGGTCTTTTAAAAGAGGTGTATTGCATGAAAGGCATCATCCGCATAGGCGACAAAACAACTGGTGAAGGTGAAGTTCTCTCCGGCTCCACCACCATGAAATTCGGCGGTATCGGCGTCGCCCGCGAAGGCGACCCCGTGGACTGCCCGATCCCAGGCCATGGCCGTACTGAAATCTCCGAGGGCCACCCGGTCTTTCGTGACAACGGCATCCCGATTGCCTTTGAAGGGCACGCCTGTGCCTGTGGCTGTACGTTGATTTCATCGCTGCCCGTTGCAGGTGCCAGCTAACTATGCCAGTCAGGATGGACCAGGTACCGGCCCTGGCGCTTCGGCCGGCCCGTCCTCGTATGTGGCGGTGGCTTGGTCTGTTGGTGCTCTTCCTGTTGTCGGGGGGAGGGGGGGCGCTGCTGTTCAGTACTGCACCGGTAAGCCAGCAGCCGCCTATGTTCTGGGGATTGGCCTTGGGCATCCCGTTTATGGGCTGGTGTGTGCTGAGTTCCGCAAGGGTGCTCTTGTATCTCGGCCAGCAACACGCGGCAGATGGTTGGAATGAGGCCCGTGAGCATGATTTGGTGCAGAGAGTTCGCCAAGGGCGGCGCTCACTGGAGGTATTGAGCGCAAGCCTGCATACAGCCTTGCGCAAACCGGACGAAAGCCCTGCAGCACAGATGGATGCGTTGCTCGGGAGTATCAAAGCCCTAAAGGCGCAACCCGCCCGACGGGATAGCGTAACGCTACGTCATAGCCGTTTGGCTGGCGATGTAAATGAAGACCCCGAGCCTGCATTGCTGCGCACGCTGGGGCAGTTGTTTATCGAACTGGCGCCGTCATTGAAGCAGTTGCCTGATGAAACGCCGCTGGCAGTGTTGCTGGAGGTCGAGAGCGGCTTGCTGGATCGCGCATGGGACCGTGTATGGCAACAGGCTTTGCGTAAGTCGGGTATCCGTCAAACGCTCGTCGTCTTGGAGGGGTGTGGTTTGCCCGCGCTGGACCAGTGGCTCGATGAGTGTAACGACGATCAGGCACTGCTGCTGGTGATTGCAGTGCACTTCGCACCGAAGCAGCCCGAGGCAACAGGTGAGGTGGTAGTGGGGTTGCTGCTTGGCAACCGTTTGACGCAAACGACTTTGCCTCCTGTGGCTGTTCTGCATCGACCGGAGCTTGAACAGCAACCATCGACTGAAGCGTTGCACTACGCCGTGACGCAAGCCTTGAACTGGGGACCGGTGGATGCGACATCGGTGCGCCATGTTTGGCGGGCAGGAATAGAGGCACAACGTCACGCGGCGATAAACACCGTACTGAGTGAGGTGCCCATGTCGGTGACGCGTGACCAAGGAATCCACGACTTGGACATATCGCTGGGCTACTCAGGCAAAGCCGCACCGTGGCTGGCCATTGCCGCTGCAACACAAACCATGCAGGGCGGCGCTGGGCCGCAGTTTATTTTCAGCGGGAGCGGCTGCACTGATGCAGGGCTCTGGAGCACAGCGATGACGCCTGTGCTGCCGCTTTCGAAATAGGGATCTCGAATGCAGTTTCGACGCATTGTAGGCTTCTGGGTGCTGGCTGGCATGCTGTTGTTGGCTGGCACGCTGCTGGGGGTGATGGTATGGCGCTACCCGGACTGGTTGGGTATTCAGCCTGGCAGCGAACGCCAGTCCTTTTGGCTGCTGGCGATCGCTGCAACCACGTTGATAGTGGTGCTGTTTCTGCTGGGTTACCACTTGCTGGGCCGTGAGCTGGGGCGTTCGGCGTATCGCAAGCAGGACGCAAAGAACCTCCAGCCGCAAGCGGCCCGTCCTAAATCTCACGTTGCTCAGGTTGCGCAAAGTGCCGTTCCCAATGGTGCTTATCTTCGAGAACGCTATGGCTTCTTCTGGCGGCGCAAAGTTCGACTCTTATTGGTGGTCGGTGAGCCTGAGCAGATTGAGGCGATTGCCCCAGGGTTGAGCGAGCAGCGTTGGCTGGAAGGGCAAAACACCGTGCTGCTGTGGGCCGGTAGCATCCAAGGTAAACCGCAAGACGCGTTGCTTTTGCAGTGGCGCGGCCTGTGCCGCAGGCGTGCGCTCAATGGGGTGGTCTGGGCATTGAGCAAAGACCAATGCACCGATGCCGCCGCGATGAGCGCCGGTGCCCGTCGCCTGCAAACCCTGGCCCGTGCGTTGCGTTGGCAGTTGCCGCTGCACCTGTGGCAGATCGGCGACAGTGCATGGTCTCAGGAGGAGCGCGATAGCCAGCCCGTGGGCTGCCTGCTGCCATCACGTGTCACTCCCTTGGTTTTAGAAAACAGTCTGGATAGTTTGCTCGACCCCTTGCGCCGTGCGGGCCTTGCGCAAATGCACGATGCCGTGACCCATGACTTCCTCCTGCGGCTGTCCCGCGATTTACAGGCCGAGGGCATTGCCCGATGGCGCCAGGTACTAACGCCGCTAATGGGCGCGTTTTCCCGCGGTGTACCGTTACGCGGCCTATGGTTCAGTCTGCCGGTGCCGCCTGTTGAGAGCACGCTTGAACACTTTTGGCCGGTGAATACGGCCTGGCAAGGCGTTCTCAACGATAAAGCGGCCAGTGGCCGTCGATTGGGCTGGAGCGCACACCGGATCACCTATGCGCTGGCATTGGGATTGGCCGTATTGTGGGGCGCCGGACTGCTGCTGTCTTTCGTCAGCAACCGCGCGCAGATCGCCCAGATACACACCTCACTTGCTGCCCTGCAACACTCCTCGCAGGGTGACGAACAACTCCAGGTCCTCAAAGATGCGCCACCGCGGCCCACGCCGGAGCCGCGTGACCATGTCGGGAAGCGTGAGCTTGACCAATGGCAAACCGAGCTTGATGAGCAAATCAAGAAGATCACGAAACATCCGATTAAACCGATTCCGGTGGCCGGTCTGAAGGTGCATGTTTGCTCGCTGGTGGCACCTGATTCCCCTGCCGGTAAGGACTGGGTGCCGGTGTACATCCACTCCAAGCTGATGATCATCAACGACGTATTCACCACTCACGGTTCGGCCAATATCAATACGCGCAGCATGCAGGTGGACAGTGAACTGAATATTGCCCATGAGTGGATGAGTGTGACGCAGGCGTTGCGGCGGCGGTTGTGGGATCTGCATACGGAAAAGCAAGGTGCTCAGGATGACCCGGCGGAGGCGTTCAAGGCTTGGCAATACATCATTAGTAAGAACAAAGACTTCCAATCACAGAAATTGACGCCTGATGCTCCGCTCGTTGAGTTTTACTACGGCGAAGCCACCCTGAAGGACCTCGACTAATGCGTCTAAAGCTCTTGTTGTCAGGCCTGCTCCTGGCCGTTTGTGGCACGGGCAGCGCGTTTACATTTCCGACGAAGGATACTTCCTTGAACCCGCTCACTGAAATCAAAGCTAACCTGGCTTTTACCTGTGTACACGAGCAGATCCCGACGTTGTCCGATGGGATTGATGAGATGTTCCAGTACGCCCGTTGGTTACAAAAGAACAATCAGCTCAAGCAGGAAAAAACCGTCGATGCAGAGATTGAACGGCTTTACCGTATTGCTGCCGAGAACGGTCATCACAGGGCGAATATCAACCTACAGAACGGCGCGATGCGTGGGCAGTTCAAATTGCGCGGTGCGGACCATCTGCGTCTGAGTCAAAATCTGATCGACGCAGGTGTAGCAACGGGTTACTACTTTATTGGGATCTTCTTACAGCAGGGGGCTGCCGGGTTGGAACAGGATCCGGAAATGTCGCTGCGTTATTACCGCAAAGCGGCGGACCAAGGTAATGCGCAAGCCCAAGCTTATGTGGCTGACAAGTTGGCGCCAATCGATATTGCTCCAGACGTTGCCCAGCAAATGCGCAGTTGTGCGGCAGAGCAGGGCAATGGCATGGCAGCTAGAGCGCTGGGTATTAATTTGTCGACAAAGGGGCGTTTTCAAGAAGCCCTTGATGCATTCCAACTCGGTGTCGCGGCTGGTGATGAGACCGCTGCTTATGCGTTGGAGCAGGGCTTTCGTGGTCCTCTTTCCGATAATCGTCTGCACTACCTTGGCCAACACCAAGATATGGAGCGTGCAGAACGCTACAAGAACATTGGCAAAGTATTAGGCGGGTATTCCTACGCGGACCCAAAGGTCCCCGAGATCAACGATATCGTTCCCTTGCCCCCGACCAAACTGCCGCCATGGGACGGCAAGCTGCAATGGCTGGAAGCACGCCTGGCCAATGTAGCGCCACCAAAACCAACCGACGCGCTGATCAACGAACTCGCCCGAGCCAAGCTGCTTGAACCAACCACCGGCAGATCCATGCCGGGCTCACCTGCGTTCATCAAGGCCAGCAGCCCCGCACCGACTTGCCAAAGCGGCCAGGCCTGCCCCTATACCGGCTACTGGCAAGCCTCGCGCCTAACCGACGCATCGCAAGCTAGTTTGCAGGGTGGCACGATCCGCCACTTCGAAGAGGGCGAAATCCTGCCGCTGCAAAGTGTCGAGCGTCACCATCGCCGCTTCCTACGCGCCGACACCACGACGATCGAGAATGAAATTGTTGAGTGGAGGCTGCTCGGATGACGCACAGATATCTGATTGTCGGATGGCCCCTCGAATGGTCGGCGCTCCTGATAGGCTCGGAAAATGGAAGGCCTGAATGAGCCTGCGCACTTTGATCGCCCGCTGCCTCGGCGAGCGCGACGCATTGTCCGTCGCCCGCGAGCAAGCCGCCCAATGGCAACCCTGGTTGCAGCCCATCAGCACCGACTCCCCCGTCGGCGAAGACCCCGGCTACGACGATGACTTCCAGCGCATGCGCGAAGAGGTCAACAAGCTCTCGGGCGCCGATGCCGAGCAGGTCGCCCAACTGGCGCAGAAGCTGTTGACCCACAGCTGCAAGGACCTGCGCGTTGCCACCTATTACCTGTGGGCACGCTTGCACAAGGACGGCGAAGTCGGCTTGGCCGATGGTCTCAGCCTGCTGGCGGCGTTAGTGGAACGCTTTGCCGACGCGGTGCTGCCCATCCGCCCCAACAGCCGCAAGATGGCCCTGGAATGGTTGGCCGGTGGCAAGGTGCTCGACACGCTGTCGCTGTACCCGGAAGTGGTCAAGGCCGAGGCCGAACGTACTGCCGCAGCACTCGCCTGGCTGGAGCGCGGACTGAATGTGTTGCCGCAGGAGCAGCGCCCTGATTTGGCGCCATTGTATGCCGCCTTGTCCGCGAGGCTGGCGCAGTCCGGCGGCATGGACGCGCTGGTGCCGCAGAACACCGCCAGCCATGAGTCAACCGCGCATGCGCCAGCGCCGCAGATCAAGTCCGGGCGTGATCTATTGGACAGCGGTCGGGCATTGGCGGGCTACCTGCGTGAGCAACCCCTGGGTTGGCTGGCGGCTCATCGGTTGATGAAGAGCTTGCGTTGGGACACCGTGCATCAGACACCCCCTCAGGAGGCTAACGGCAACACGCGTTTGGCGCCGCCGCGCGGTGAATACCGGGCACAGCTCAAACGTTTGTACCTGCAACAGAACTGGTCGGAGCTGATCGAGCAGGTCGAGCGGATCTATGCCGAGGGCGTGAACCATTTCTGGCTGGACCTGCAGTGGTTCTTGTATCAGGCCCTGAGCAAACAACCCGCGCCGCAGGATCGCTGGGCCGATATCGCCAAGCGTGACCTGGGCATGTTCCTTGAGCGCCTGCCGGGTCTGGAGGTGCTGTGCTGGAGCGACGGCAGCCCGTTTGCCGACGAAACCACCCGAGAGTGGATCGCCCAGCACGTCAGCGGCAACCAGCCCCAGCAATGGTTGCCCGTACCCTCGGCGGCACCGACCACTGGCGATACCGACATCCTGTCCCTGGAAGGCGAGGCCGTGGCCCAGGCTGACAGCGACGGCGTGGATCAGGCACTGGCCTGGCTGGCCGCACGCCCCGGTATCCACACCGGGCACCAACGCTGGTTGCTGCGCCTGTTGATGGCGCGGGTGGCCGAGCAGTACAGCAAGAGCGACCTGGCCATCCATCTGTTGGCCGAACTGGACGCCACGGCGCAACGTCACGCCTTGGCCGAGTGGGAGCCCGAGCTGAATTTCGAGGTCAAAGCGCGGCTGCTCAAACTGCTGCGGGTGAAAGCCCAGCGCAATGACGCCGACAAACCTACCCTGGCGCGGCGCATGGAAGCTTTGCTGGCGGCGTTGGTAGCCATCGATCCGGTACGCGCCGCAGTGCTTTGCGGCTAACCCTCCTACATCAGGATTCTTTCTGTGAACATGGACAATCTGACACTGCGCTACTTCGATGCCGAAATGCGCTACCTGCGCGAGGCCGGCAAGGAGTTCGCGGACGCGTTCCCGGATCGGGCGGCGCAGCTCAATCTGGACAAACCGGGAGCGCAGGATCCCTATGTGGAGCGCCTGTTCGAGGGCTTCGCATTCTTGATGGGCCGCTTGCGCGAAAAACTCGACGACGACCTGCCGGAACTGACCGAAGGCCTGGTCAGCCTGCTGTGGCCGCATTACCTGCGCACCATTCCATCGCTGTCGGTGGTTGAACTGGTGCCTGAACTGACGCAGATGAAACGTAGCGAGTTGATCACTCAGGGGTTTGAGGTGCTGTCGCAACCGATCGGCCCGCAACGCACCCGTTGCCGTTACACCACCACCCAGGACTTGACCCTGCGACCGCTGGCACTGGCATCGGTGGGGCGCGGTCATGAAATGGATGGTCGCTCGGTGTTGCGGCTGCGCTTTGCCTGTGGGGCGTTGACTGACTGGAGCTTGATCGACCTCAGCCGTTTGCCGTTGTACCTGAATGCCGATGCGCCGCTGGCCAGCGCGTTGCATCAGGCGCTGACCCTGAATGCACAAGCGATGTATGTGCGCTGGCCCGGCCAGACCGAGCGCCATCCACTGACCGCGCATTTTGCGCCCAAGGGCTTTGCCGATGAAGACCGGCTGTGGCCAAAGGGCGACAGCGCCTTCAGCGGTTACCAGTTGCTGTTGGAATATTTCAGTTTCCGTGAAAAATTCATGTTCGTGACCTTGTGCGGCCTGGAGCAGTTGAAGATTGCGCCTGGCACGGCCTGGTTCGAACTTGAAGTGGTGTTGCGTGAACCCTGGCCAGCCAACTTCGACTTGAGCAGCGAGCACGTCCGCCTGCACGCGGTACCGGTGATCAATCTGTTTGCGCTGGAGGCCGACCCGCTGACCCTGGCGCCCTTGCAAACCGACTACTTGCTACGCCCGATGCGATTGCAGGACGGTCATACGGAGATCTATTCGGTGGACCGGGTCACTGCGTCGAGGAACGCCGAGCGCCAGGACTACGTGCCGTTCACCAGCTTTCGTCACAAGGGCGGCATGCTGCGCTTTGATGCCCCAGAACGCTACTTCCATACGCGCCTGAAGCGCGCAGCGAATGGTTTGCATGACACCTGGTTGATCCTCGGCGGCGAGGGTTTTGACAAGGACCGCCTGCGCGAGCGTGAAAGCCTGTCATTGCGCTTGACCGGCACCCACGGCCAGTTGCCGCGCAAGGCACTGCAAAGCACCTTGCTCGATACGGTGGTGCAGTCCACCCAGGCCGGTTTGCGCGTGCGCAATCTGTGTGCGCCGACCTTGCCGTGTTATCCGCCGAACCGCGACCGCTTTCACTGGCGGGTGCTCAGTCACCTGGGATCGAACTTCCTGCCGATGCTCGACAATGCCGAGGTGCTGCGCGGGACGTTGGCGCTGTATGACTGGACGGGCAGTGAGCTGAATCGCCGTCGTTTGGCGGCGATTGTCGAGGTCAAACATCACCTGGTGCAGCGTTTCGAGAAAGGCTTTCTGCTGCGTGGGGTGGATATCGAAATCACCCTGGATGCCAATGGCTTTTCGGGGGAGGGCGACATCAGCCTGTTCGGCGAGATGCTCAACCGCTTCTTCTCCTTGTATGCCGACATTCATCTGTACACCCAGCTCACGCTGATCCTGCAACCTACTGGAAAGTGCCTGCGATGGAACGAGAACCACAGTCAGCGTATTCCCGGCTGAAAGCCGGCGGCCTGCTCGACGCCCTGCAGGACCAAGTAGCCGAGGCTAACCTGTACCGCTTTTGCCAGTTGCTGGAGCAGGCTCTGCCCGGTCATCCGCCTTTGGGCAGTACCGCGCACCCGGCTGATGATGCGGTGCGCTTTCGGCCTGATCCGGGTATGGGCTTTCCAGCCAGCGAGTTGAAGTCGATTGAAACCGATGTAGCTCATCCGGAACGGCCGGCGACAGTACGCACTCGTCTGCTCGGGTTGTACGGCGTCGACTCGCCGATGCCGACGGTGTTTTTGGATGACATCGCGCAGCGCCGGGAAGGGCATGAAGCGTTGGAAGCCTTCCTGGATATTTTCAACCACCGGATCTTCACCCAGTTCTACCGGATCTGGCGCAAGTATTCCTACCCGGCGACTTTCGAAGCAGGCGGCACCGATGCCACCTCGCAATGCCTGTTGGGCCTGATCGGCTTAGGGATTCCTGGCACCGCCCAGCAGATCGCCACGCCGGTCTCGCGTTTTCTGGCCCTGCTCAGTGTGATGCGCCTGCCCACACGTAATGCCGAGGGCATCACCGCGCTGGTCAAGTTACTGGCGCCCAACACCCAGGCGCAGGTGACCCCGCATTGGCCACAAAAAATTGCGTTGGAACATCCGGCCAGCCTTTCCCGCCAACGTCCAGTGAGCTTGTCCCAGGGGACGCCGTTGGGCAGCGTTGGCCTTGATGCCAACAGCCAACTGCGGCTGACGCTCTACACAGAAGACACGCAGGAAGCCATCGGCTGGTTGCCCGGTGGTGAGTTGTACAGCGATCTGCTGGTGCTGCTGCGCGTGTACCTCGGGTGGCGCTGCACGGCGAAACTGCAGTTGTCATTGCCAGTGCACAGCCTGCCCGCACCGGTGCTGGGGCAAGCCCCTATTCGGTTGGGCATGACCGGGGTGCTGGGCTTGGGAAGCGATGCTTGGCAGGTGGCCGAACACGACACTCTCACGATCAACCTGGGCCGCTACCAAGGCCTTTCGATTAATCCCCACAATAGGGAAACACAGCATGTTGCGTACCGTTTTTAGTCTGGTGATATTCGCGGCTCTCGGCGGGTGTGGTCTGGCCCAGACCGTTGCGGATGGCACGGCATCCACTACCAAGGCGATCTTCTACAAGCAGGTGAAAACCCTGCATCTGGATTTCAGTGCACGCGCGGCGTTGAACACCTCTGCCACGGACATGAGCGCCTTGTCGGTGCCGACCCTGGTGCGGGTGTATCAATTGCGCGACAGCAAGGCGGTAGAGCAGGCCACCTACGACGGGCTGCTGGGCGATGACAATCAACTGCTGGCGAGCGCGTTGTTGGACAAACGCTCGGTGGTGGTGAAGCCCGAGGAAGGCGCGCAGTTGAATGTGCCGATGGACAAGGACGCGCAGTTCGTCACGGTGGTGGCGTTGTTTCGCAGCCCTGATACCCAGTTGAACACCTGGCGCCTGACGTTGACCCGTGATGACCTGGACCCGGATCGGGCTCGGGTCATCGAGCTGGGGGATAATCGCTTGACCCTGCGGCCCTTGGCAAAGGACTGAACCATGACCGAGTACAACCCCTCGCTGTACGAAATGCTGCTGCAAAATTTCGACGGTGAGTTGGATCTGCATCAGGTCAGTGAGGAAGACCAGCACGCCCTCTCGGTGCTGGACAACCTGCAGCGGATCCTCAACAGCCGCGCCGGTGCGCTCAGCCATCTGCCCGATTACGGGCTGCCGGACATGGGCCTGATCCTGCAGGGATTGCCCGCCACGGCCCATGGCTTGATCGGCACCATGACCGCCACCCTGCTCAAGTACGAACCGCGTCTGGCAGCGGTCTCCATCGAACTGCAGCCCCAGACGCTGCCGGGGCATCTGGAGTATGCCCTGGACGCGCAACTCAAAGATGGGCAGCACGTGAGCTTCGGCACCACCCTGGCGCCCGAGGGCAAAGTGCTGGTGCGTCACTTGAAGCGACAGCACTACCTGACCAAGCCTTGAACCTAGAACGGAAGGGAAACCCAATGACGGCGTTGTTTGAGATGCGTATTCGAGTCGGCGGTGATCCACGCGGCTTCAGTGAATTTACGGTATTGCGTGAGGAATTGGCCAAGCTCAGCCATCCTGCTTGCCCGGATGTGGACTGGGCCAAGGTGGAGCAAAGCTGCCTGGCGTTGTTCCAACAAAATGGTGCCGACCTACAAACAGCGTGTTTTTACACCTTGGCACGCGGTCAACGTCATGGGCTGGAGGGCATCACCCAGGGCGTGGTGTTGCTGGAAGCCCTGAGTCGCGAGTGGGCACGCCTGTGGCCGCCGATGGCGTCGGTGCGTCCGGACCTGCTGGGGTGGTTGTTCGATCAGTTGCAACCGCTGATGCGCAGCATGGCGATGACCGCCCACAGTGTGTCCGCGTTGGTTCAACTGGACACCGAGCTGGCACGTTTGCATGCGCGTTTACTTTCTCAGGCGGCGAATCCTCTGCAGACATTGCAGGCTCTGCGCTACCAGGTGGGCAGCCTTATCCAGCGCCTTGAACAGCGCTATGCATCGGGCGAAATAGTGCTGGATCCCGTTAGAGTGATGACACCGACATTGGTGAAACCTGTGGTGATCATGCCTCCCCCTGACGTGGAGCCACGCAGGCGACGTCTGGCCTTGTTGCTGTTTGCCGGGATGCTGATTATCGCCTTGCTCGCGGGACTTGGTTGGCAGACATGGCTGACAAATCAAGACCGTCCACCCCTCATGCCCGAACCCGTGCGATTGGACAGCCTGTCGCTGTTCGATGCCGGCAGCGCAATCCTGAAGCCAGGCTCGACCAAAGTACTGATCAATGCCCTGGTCGGTATCAAAGCCCAACCGGGCTGGCTGATCGTGATCGCAGGGCATACCGATGCGACCGGACCTGTGGAACAAAACCTGGCCCTGTCCCACGCCCGCGCCTCAGCCGTGCGCGACTGGATGCAGCAGATGGGCGACATCGCCGACAGTTGTTTCGCGGTGCAGGGCTTGGCGGCCAAACAGCCTATCGCCAGCAATGCGACCGAGGCCGGACGTACCGTTAATCGGCGTGTGGATATCCAACTGGTACCGCAGGTGGGTGCCTGTGAGCAGACCGCATTGGCGGGGGAAAGTGGTCGATCATAAAGTGCCGACCCAAGTGTTCACCTGCAAGGCGAGCTCCTTTCCTTTCAGCGCGCAATGGCTCTTGGCTGTGGCCGAGGCCACCCGAACCGCATTACCCTGCCCAAGCGTTAGCCCAACTTCGCAGGGGCAATACTTCAAGCAGCGCCCCCGGTTGGAGCGAGATCTGCGCAAAATCCCGCTCCGAAGGCTCACACCTTGACGTTACGCCCCGCCGGCAGCGCCACGATCAATTCAATCAGCAAAATCCCCACCAGCAACAACACCGGCAGGTTCCAGTCTCCACTGTGTTGATAGAGTGCCCCGACTACCAGGGGCCCCGCGACGGCAATCAGATAACCCACCGTTTGCGCCATGGCCGAAATACGCGTGGCGGTGTCGATGCTGGCGGCCTTGGCAACGAACAGGAACGTCCCCAGAGAAAGCCCGGCACCTTGCCCGAAGCCGAGCACACCGGCCCACACGATGGCGCTGGGCAAAGGCGCATACATCAACCCCAGTGTTCCGGCCAGGCACAACAGGATGACTGAAGTGATGTGCGGGCGATGGTCCTGGGTGCGCGCAGCCAGCAAAGGCGTGAAAAAACTGGCGACCATCAGGCTCAGTTGCGAGACCGAGAAAATCAGCGCCGCAGTAGCCACATCGGTGCCACGGTCCCTGAGTAGGGTGGGCATCCACGGCAGAAACACGAACAGGTTCAGCACTTGCAGTCCGAAAAACAGCGTGATTGCCCAGGCCGTGGGGTTGCGATAAACGTTAACGCTCGGCCCGCTATGACCGCTGCCCAACCCATGGTGCGCGGCGTGCCGCAACTGTGGCAACCACAGTAACAAGGCCAGCAAGGCCGGGACGGCCCAGAGCCCGAGGGCGTGGAACGCCGAGGCGCGATCAGCCCCCAGCCATTGGAACAGCGGCAGCGAAACGCTGGCACCCAGTACCGCACCGGCTCCAAGCATCAATGCATAGATCCCCATCACCATACCCATGCGTTGCGGACCGAAGCGTTTTCGTGCGAGCACGGGCATGATCACGTTCATCACGGCAATACCCACACTGCCCACTACGGTGCCCACGATCAGCCCGGACTCACCCAGCCCGCGAACGCTGCAACCGATGCTTAGCAGGATCAGCGCGAAAAACAGCGCACGCTCCTCTCCCAGCCAGTGTCGCAACCTTACGCCGGCCATGGAGAACAGACCCAGCAGTGCCAGAGGTAAGGTCGTCACCAGCAAGGTGGAGGTAAAGCCAAGTTGCAGGTTCTCCAACAATGGGCCAACTGTTGTGAAGATCAGCCGCAGGTTCAGCGACACCAGGATAAAACCCACCCACAGCAGCCATGATTGCGCCGCGGTGGTATTGACTTGAGGTGAAACGGTTGAGGTGTCCATCACTGTTCCAACTCCACCAGGACCAGGCTCTTGAGGTGGCCCGCGCAGGCTTCTTGCAACGCCAGCGGTGCCTGGTCCAGGCCTTTGACCAATGTGTGGGCAATCCGAATACCGCTGCCGCGCTGCCACAGCGCCAGTTGCCGGATCCAGGCGTCAAACATTTCTGGTGCCTCTTCGTCGGCACTGAAACCGCGTATCGTCACGCCCTTGAGAATCAGCTGGAAGGTGTCGAGCTCCACCGGTGCCTTCAGGGTTGCGCTGTGGGGGTTCAGTTCCGCTGACACTGCACCGAGCAATACACAACGTGCACCGTGCCGGGCGATCTCCAGCGCGGCCGCCAGTTGTTCGCCGCCGACCATGTCGACGATAACGTCAATACCCTCTGGAGCAACGCGGGCCAGTTGCTCGCGGATTGGCTCGCCTTCGCGTGTGACCACCGCGTCATAACCCAACTGCGCCTGCATCCAGCGGGCTTTCTCCTGGTTGCTGGTCGTGCCGATGACTCGCGTAGCACCCAGCAGTCGGGCGATTTGCCCGGCCATTGAGCCAATCGCGCCTGCACCGCTGGTGACAAAGACCGTATCGCCCGGACGCACTTGCACGCCCTTGACCAGCGCGGCAAAGGCGGTCCAGCCATGCCCGAGCCACGCGGCGGGGTCAACGACCGGGCTGTCGATGTACGTGCATTGTGCGACCGGCACCATTGCATAATCGCGCCACCCCAAAGGATGCATGACCAGGCTGCCGATGCTCAGATCAACGCCGGCGCCGACCTGTACCACCTCGCCAATGGCGCCATCGGCGAGCGTGTCGCCAGGCTTGAGTGGTGGAAAGGGAATGCCCTTTACCTCCTCGGCACCCGCTTCGGCCATCAAGCGGGTAGAGATAGAGACACGAAACCAGCGGTTGCGCACCAGTACTTGCCCGGGGCCGGGTGCTGCAAGCGCGGTTTCGACCACCGCAAAATGTTCGGCCTTGAGTGCGCGTGAGTTGTAACCGAGTAGTTTGACCTCGCGCGCTTTGAGTGTTTGTTCCGTCATGAACGGGCTCCTGCTGTATTCATTTGGAGGTTCCTGGGGCGGTGTAGCCGTTGAAGGTTGGAAACTACGAGATGCCAGAGGCCGCAAGGCGGGCAACGCTGATCGAGCGCCGGGCTCATTGCGCGGCGCCTGCGCGGCAGTTAGGTCTATTTGGCGTTGAGCCCCACCATGCGGCGTATCAGGCTGGTGCTTTGGTGGTAGTCGTAGTCCAGCACCAGGCGATCGCGCAGCAGGGGCTCGCTGAGTGCGTGCTGCTCTTCAAACACCAACGCCCGTGTGGAGTGCTCACTGGCGGCCACGTCCCACACCAGATTCATCAGCAGGTTCTTCTCTCTGGCGCCCACGCTTTGCGTGTCAAGAAACCAGGAGAACTTCTGGCCAAAGGCGGCGTCGGCGGCCAAGTCTTTCTCGTTGAACCTGAGGATCAGGCCTTGTCCGCACAGCTCTCTGAGCAGATGCAGCACCCGGGGCAGTTTTTCCATGGCAAATACCCGTCCGGCGGCCAGTGCGTTGGGGCCAGGCAGCAGTATGTCGCCGTCGGACATCTCGGCCGTTTCGATGGACGCGATGCACATGCCTTTGAGTATTTCTGAAAACTGCACTATTTCGCTGACCCGCTGGCGAACCACCGCAATACCCTCAAGGCCCAGGACTTCCATGATCACCTTGGCCAGTCCGGCGTACAGGTCCGCCTTGGTTTCCAGACGCACCAGCGTGTACCAATGGCTGTATGAGGTCCACAGGTTGAAGAAACCGGCGTTGGCCAGTTCTGGGACGTTTGCCGCCATGATTCGCCAGCGTGGAATGAACACGTTATCGAATACCACCATCGCCTCGGCTTCTTCGCCTTTGGACGTGAGCGGGTGGTCGTAGGCGCTGGCGTGGGGCTGGGAGACAATCTCCCGGCAGAAAATTTTCACCCCCGGCGCATCGGCAGGGACGTAGGCCCAGAATGACTCGTCGGGCGCCGCGGGGTGCAAACTGCCGACAAATATTTCATTGGATTGCGGTGCTACCGTGCCCACGCCTTTGACGCCGCTGATCCAGATGCCCTCGGCGTTTTGCTTGTTGATCCGCATCACCGCACGATCGGGCGGCGTCAGGTTGAGGTCGGTGCCGTGGGTCCGTGCCCGATAGCCTTGAGGGTCAACAATGGCCTCGGACAAATACAGGCTGTTGCGCTCGGCGTAGTCATGGTAATCGGTGATGTTTTCTGCGTACTCGGGGCATTTTTTCCTGAATGTCGGCAGGTGTCCCATCATGCCGACGGCGAAGCTGGCGATCATGTCCAGGCTACGGCAGTGGGTGCCCCAGGTTTTTTGCGCAACGTACATGATTGCGCGGCGTCGCGACGCCAAGTCTGCTTTGTTTCTGGGGGGCATATAGGCAGAAGAGGCCAGGTAACCGTCGGGGCGTACGTACGTCAGAATGTCGTCGTGTTTACCGCTGAACTGTTCCTCGTAGATTTCTGCAACTTGCGATATGCCGCCAGCCGTAGAGAAGTGTGTAGTCACATCTTCAACAACTTGGCCTTGATAAATAACAGTGCGGTCATCACGCAGTGAAGCTTTGAAGGATTCTGCACTTTTCAGATATTTACGCTTGTTTTGCAGATCTGGCATGGTAGCAACCTCAGTAATGTTCAACGTTGTTTGCGTAGGCTCTGGCCCGCTGTCTAGCGCTGGATCAAGGACAACGTTCTAGCGCCACTATAAGATTCAGATGGGAATTAATGTCGTTACAGACTTTGGCGATCCGGATTCTCTGTTTGGCATTTCGAGTACGCGTTGTTTCCCACCCGGACTCTTGTCTTGTTGACCGGGTGTCATGAATATTGAAGTTCGTGCAATGTGTTCGAAGTTGCAGCAACCCGGTATTTCAAAGCGTGTTTATTGCACTGTCCTACGGCTGTAGCCGGCGATGTTTCCAGCCTTCGGCGCAGCGGTCATAGCGCAGCCGCTCATGCATCCGCCCGCTGCCGTTGGCCCAGAACTCAATTGACTCAAGGCACAACTCGAACAGGCAATATCCGGGTGGGCGTGGCAGCGGGCCGCCGACTAGTGCCAGACGCTGGGCTTGCGCGCGCAACGACTCAATATCGATGAGTTCTTCACTCTGGCGCGAGGCCACCGACATGGGGTGGGTTGCATAGGGCCGACTCTGCCACTGTGCGTCGGCGCGCTCCGACGAAAGCTGCTCGGCGATACCATTGAAAATGATCTGCTGACTGGTTTCACGCCAATACAGCACCCCCGAGGCCCAGGGATTCTCCAGTAGTTCGCGCCCTTTCTGGCTGCCGGCATGGGTGGCGAACACCAGGCCACGCGTACTGATTTCGCTGATCACGATGATGCGTGTCGATGGCCGGCCCTGGCTGTCGGCGGTGGCCAGAGCCAGCGCCCGAGGTTCGCGGATGCCCACGCGGCGTGCACGCTCCAACCAGTTGGCCAGCACGACCATGGGATCGGCGGGCAGCGTCTGGTACTCGGGAAACGGCGCATCCAGCGTGCCGGTGAGAGACTCCGACATACCTTTGCCCAGCAGGGGCTTGCCTTGTAGTGAAGGGTTCATAGCACGATGGTCCCCCGGCCGAACGTGACGCCATTGCCCGATACTTCAACCCGAGTCAGTTGATCGGCCCGGCCCTCAGCCCTGGCGAACATCAGCGACGGCCGGCCGATTTCCACGCCCTGCAGAATCTCGATCTGCTGGCCGAACTCGATCTGGCCGTGGCGTGCCAGGTGAATTGCCAAGGGCCCGGCCGCAGAGCCGGTGGCGGCATCCTCGACCACGCCATAGGCCGGTGAGAACATCCGGCTGCGCCACTGCCGCCCTGCGCCGGCAAAGCAGTTGATGGCCATGTCATGGAAGCTGGCAAGGGCACGATGGTCGGGGTGCAGCGCTGACAGCGCGGCAATATCCGGCAAGCCGACAAACACATGGCGCGGGCCGTTGTGATAGATCTCGATAGGAAAGGTCGAGCCGCTGATCCCCAAGGCGCTGAGCAATTGCGCATCGCGTCCCAAGGTGGTCCAGGTCGGTATGGGCTGGTCCATGCTGGCGGCGATGACGCTGGTGTTGTGGCGCTCCAGTTCAAAAGTGATGGTGCCCATCCGGGTTTCCAGGTACAGCCGGTGATTGTCGGTCTGCGCACCCAACGCAATAGCGGTACCCAGTAATGGATGGCCGGCAAACGGCAGTTCGTTGACCGGGGTAAAAATCCGGATCAACGCATCGCCACCGTTGCGCGGCTTGAGCACGAAGGTGGTTTCCGACAGGTTCATCTCGCGGGCGATACGTTGCATTTGCGTGGACGACAAGTCATCGGCGTCAAAGAACACCGCGACCGGATTGCCTTCCAGAGGGACGCTGGCAAAGGCGTCGATGATGACGTATTGGTGCATGGTTATCTCCCGGCGGCCGAAGCGCTGCTGTCGACAGGTGTGTGGAGGAGGGCATGGCGTAGCAGGTCGGCGATGATGCGTGGGCCTTCCTGGGTCAGCAGCGACTCGGCATGAAACTGCATGGATGCAAACGATGGCCCACGCAGGGCATGTACTTCCCCGGTCTCGCTGTCGCGGCTGATTTCGACGGTTCCGATGCCGTTGATGTCTAGGCGGTCACTGCTGCTCTGGGCGGCGAAGGTGTTATAGAAACCGACCCGTTCGGCGTGGCCAAACAGGTCGATCTGTTTTTGCACGCCCTGGTTGGGAATGGCTCTGCGTTGCAGCTCCAGGCCCAGGCACAGACTCAGCACCTGATGACTCAGGCACACCGCGAGGAACGGTCGCTGCTGGCGCAGCAAGGAGCGGATGGCCACGTGCAGATGGTCGATTTTTGGCAGTTGGGTATCGCTCGGGTTACCGGGGCCTGGGCCCATGATCACCAGGTCATAACCATCAAAGCTGTATTCGTCGCGCAAGCTGCACACCGTTACCACCAGACCCAGGGCACGAAGTTGCTTGGCGATCATCGAGGTGAAGGTGTCTTCCGCGTCGACGATCAACACCTGGCGCCCGTTAAAATCGGCATGGGTCTGTTGCCGTTGCTGGCTGTCCATCAGCCAGAAGTTGGAAACGTAGGCATTGCGGCTGGCCAAAGCCGCCCGCACCTGCAGGTGGCTACCGAAGCGCGAGGGCGCCTGGTTTTTCAATGCGCTAATCAGCCCGGCGGCCTTGGCCCGGCTTTCGGCAGCTTCGGTCACTGGATCAGAGTGGCGCACGATGGTCGAGCCCACGCTGATCTGCACCTGGCCGTTGCCATCGATGTCGGCGGTGCGAATCAGGATCGCCGAATCCAGAGTACGCCCCCCCTTGCCGTCGCTGCCGATCAGCGCAGCCATGCCGCTGTAGTACCTCCGGCCTTGTGGCTCATAGCGTTGAATGACCCGGCAGGCGCTTTCCAGTGGACTGCCGGTGACGGTAGGGGCGAACAGGGTTTCGCGCAGGATTTCGCGTACATCGCGCCGGGTCTTGCCTTCGATGAAGTATTCGGTGTGGGCCAGGTGGGCCATTTCCTTGAGGTAAGGACCGAGCACGCGGCCGCCGTCGTCACAAATGCGCGCCATCATTTTCAGTTCTTCGTCGACCACCATGTACAGCTCGTCGGCTTCCTTGCGGTCGGCCAAAAACTCCATGACCTCTGCCAGGTTGGGACCGGCGGGCGGATAGCGATAAGTACCGCTGATGGGGTTCATCACCGCAAGCCCCTCCTTGACGCTGATATGGCGCTCGGGGGATGCACCGACGAAGGTGCGGTTGCCGGTGTGGATGATAAATGTCCAATAGACACCTTTCTCCCGCTCTAGCAGATGACGAAAGAACGACAGGGCACTGGCTGGTCCGTATTCGCTGATCTCGGCGAGGAAGGTGCGCTTGATCACGAAGTTTGCGCCTTCACCGCAGCCGATTTCGTTGGTGATCACCTGGCTGACGATCTCGGCGTAGCTTGCGTCGCTGAGGTCGAAGCGCTCGTTGTTCAACTGGATGGGCACGTCGGGCAGCAGCCCCAGTAGCTGTTCGATGCCGATGGGCTGCTGTTCGGTGATTTTCATCGCCAGCAATGGCGACTGATCGTCCACGGCGTCAAAGCCACGCTCGGCAATCTGGTGGTAGGGAATCAGCGTCAATACATCCAGGCGAGGCGCGCCGATCGAGGTGGCGGGCAAGTCGATATCGGCCAGGACCGTGGGCTGCGACATCTCGCCTATCAACACGTCCAGCAGTCCCGGGCCGCCGGACTCCGGCCGGTACAGCAGGGCAAACGGCTCGGGCGCCGGTTGCAGGATGCGCTCCATAAGGCGGGCGGCGGCTTGGCTCATGACACCACCTCGTCAGTGGTGACGACCATGGCACAGCGGCTGGCGGCGTATTCGATGGCCATCCAGTGGTGTTCCTTGCTGAAGTCGGCAATAGCGTCGGCCACGAGGAACGGCTGGATATCGTTGGAGTAGGCATCTACGGTCGAGATCAGCACCCCGACATGGGCATACACCCCGCACAGGATCAACTGATCGCGCTCATTGGCGTGCATCCGCTCCAGCAGGTCGGAGTTGAAGAACGCACTGTAGCGCCACTTAGTCAGCAGCCAGTCGCCAGGCTTGGGCGTCAGGGCGTCGACCACCTCGCGGTCAGTGGCGCTGGCCTGCATGCCGGGCCCCCAGAAGTCCTTGAGCAGCCCGCGTTGCGCTTCGCTCATGCTGCCAGGCTGGGCGGTGTAGGCCACCGGCACGCAGTTGTCAGCCGCCCACTGGCAAATGCGCGCGGCGTTGCCCACCACTTCTTCACGCAGGGCGTCGGGCAAGGGCCGTAGGAAGTAGCGTTGCATGTCATGCACCAACAGTACGGCGCGCTCGGGGTCGATACGCCATTGTGCGAGGTTGACAGGCAGGTCGCGGGAGGTGGGTAGGGCATACGGGACGATGTTTGGAATGCCGGTCATGCGACAGTCTCCAGTGGGAAGTTTGCAGTGGGGGCTGCTTGCCAGCCGTTCCAGGCCATCACTGCGGCGAGTGCCTGCTGGGGATTGAGGCGTGGGTCGCAGAGACTGGTGTAGTGGCGGCTGACCTGGAGCAAACCTGCCGCGTCTGTCGCGCATTCGCTGACGTTGTCGGGGGTGGTTTCCAGGTGAAGGCCGGCGGCCACGCCACCGGCTGAAGTCACGGCATGCTTGAAGGTGCAGATTTCCTCGCTAATGGTTTGCACCATGCGGGTCTTGTTGCCGCAAGGGGCGACGATAGTGTTGCCATGCATCGGATCGCTCAACCAGATCACCGGATGGCCGGCTGCACGTACCGTTTCTACCAGCGACGGTAGGCGTTCGCCGACGGCCTGTGCGCCCATTCGCGCAATCAACGTCAACCGTCCTGGCTCGCGTTGCGGGTCGAGCCGTTCGCAAAGCCCCAGCAACTGCTCGCGACCCATCTGCGGGCCGACTTTGCAGGCCACCGGGTTGAGCACCTGGCTGAGCAGCGCCACATGCGCGCCGTTCAACTGTCGGGTGCGCTCGCCAATCCAAGGCCAATGGGTCGACCCCAGGTAGGCCCGGTGCTGGTGATCCTTGCGCAACATCGACAGCTCGTAGTCGAGCAACAGCATCTCGTGACTGGTCCACACCGGCGGGGCGCCTTTATCAAGATCGCGCGGGGCGTCCCAGCCCAGGTGACGCATGATGTTGCGCGCCGATGCATAGCCCTTGAGGATCCGCTGTGGGTTGGCCTGACGCTGTCTGGCATTCGCCGCATGACCGTTGACCATATCGCCGCGATACACCGGCAGCAGCTGTTCGCCGACCTGTTCATGGGGCTTGGATCGAGGCTTGGCATATTGCCCGGCAATCCGCCCGACCCGGATTACCGGGCGGCCCCCGGCCTTTTGCAGCGCCCCGGCGAGCGTCTCAAGCAGTGCGGTCTTGCGTGTCACGCTGTGTACCTGGTGGTCGTCGATGTCTTCGGCGCAGTCGCCGCACTGCATCACCAGCGCCTCGCCCGTGGCGACACGGGCAAGCTGTGCACGCAGTGCCAGGGTATCGCCAACCCGGATCAACGCCGGGCTGGCCCGCAGGCACTCCTGAACCTTGCGCAGGCACGACGGATCGTCCCAGTCGGGTTGCTGCAGCACCTCGCAGCGCTGCACGCGTTGCAATAAATCGTCCATTATTGACCCTGCTTGGCTGGCTATCAGGTGGGAATACCTTCGCGTTTGATTTGCGGCACCGTAATACTTAGTGCGCGCAGTTGCTGGAAGACGTTCATGAACTCGCGATTGCGCTTGATCTTGCCGTCATCCAGCTCGAAGGAATGCAGGAAGTGGTTTTCGTAATAGCCGTCCGGGTAACCGGGGAAGAGGATCTTGCCGTGGCCTTTGCACTCGACCCAGAAGTGATTGGGGTCGTCGGTACCGAAGATCTTGATGTCGTACCATTCCCAGTCCGGAAAACACTTGAGCGACCAGACCGCATGTTCCGCGAGTTTCTGTTTACCGCTGATCACGATCGGTGCGCCGGTATCCGTCGTCCATAGACCGCCACTGCCATCTTCGACGAACAACTCATGTCGACGCAGGCGATCCTGGCCCTTGGTATTCATGTAGGTTGCAACGGTGATGCGATTCTTCTCGCGAAGATCGGAGGCGCCACTGAAGTCGGCTTGGTTAGTTGTGTCTGGCATCATCAATACTCCTTTGATGGTATTTAGACGGGAATGCCGTCGCGCTTTATTTGCGGCATGGCTATGCCTAGTGCGTGCAGCTTGGGCACAGGGTTCATGAACTCGCGGTTGCGCTTGATCCTGCCGTTATCGAGTTCGAATGAGTGCAGGTAGTGGTTCTCGCAGTAGCCTTGCGGATAGCCCGGGATCAGCACCTTGCCGCGCCCGTCGCACTCCACCCAGAGGTGGTTGGGGTCGTCGGTTTCGAAGATCCGTACGTTGTGCCATTCCCAGTCGGGAAAACATTGCTCGAGCCATACGGCAAGGCGTGCCAGGCTCTCGTGGCCCTGGAAAACCAGGGGCTCTCCGGTAGCCGTGGTCCAGTTTCCGCCGCAGCCGTCCTCGCTGAACAAGGTGTGGCGTTGCAGCCGTTCGGCGCCCTTCATGTGCATGTAGCGCTCGACGGTTGCGCGATTGATCCGACGCAACTGCAGGTGGTTTGCGAAGCCTGTCATTGGTGAGGTGTCCTGCATGATTTAAGCCTCCCTGTCTACCGCTGTCCTGGCGGGCATTGCGCTACGGCCTGTTCGCCAGGGCATGCCGGGTATAGCCGATGAAATTGAAGTCAGGCCTTAACGCGATGTGCGACGTCAGCGTTTGCACGTCACGCCAGCTTTTCTGCACCAGATTGCTGCTGAAGTGGGCTTGGGCGCCGCTCAGGCGGAAGATGCGGTTGACGGCGTCCAGAAGCAGTTGTGCAGCGAAGCTCGCATCACGGGCGCAACGTCCGATTTGCAGTGGTGATAACTCACCCTGGTCAATCGCCTGGCAACTGTTGTGCAGCAACAGGCCGCAGGTCTCCAGTGCAGCTTCCGCGCTGGCATAGGCCATGGCCACTTCACCCACTGCCTCGCTGGGGAGGCTGTCACGCCATTGCTCAAGGCACTGCCAGCCGGCCCCCAGGCCACAGGCCAAAAACAGCTGGGCATCGGCGGCAATCGGTGAGGCCTGGTACTGCGGGCCCTGGGCGTGGCGGGAACCACCTTTCATCAAGTCGGTTCTGGCAAAGGTCATATGCGTCGGTACAACCACTGCGTCCAGGATGATCGAGTGACTGCCTGTGCCCCGCATGCCCAGGGTTTGCCAATTGTCGAGGACTTGCCAGGTACCGGCGGGAATGGCGGCGAAGCGTTGCTCCCCGTCATCGACCTCAATGCACAGCAAAGCCCAATCAGCGAAATCAACGCCCGAGAGGTAGTGCCATGTCCCCGTCAAGCGCCAGCCCTGGGCGACGGCCTCGACCTTGCCGGTGGAGCGGAACGAGGCACAAATGCGTACGTCCTGGCTGTCTCCCCAGATTTGCTGTTGTGCAGCCACTGGAAGGTAGGCTGCCATGCGCCCCACGACCGCCTGGATGATGGCGCACCAGGCAGCAGAAGGGCATGCCTTGGCCACAGCCACGATGCGCTGTGACAGTTCGACGAAGGTGCCGGGGTGCCCGCCCTGTTCCCTTGGCACGAAGTAGCGGGAAAAACCGGCGCAGGTCAGCGCCTCCACCACTTCGGCGGCCAGCACACCTTGCTGGTCGGCGTTCAACGCGTGGCGGGCGGCAACTTCACGGACGCGCTCAAAGGGTATCAGTTGAGCGAGGGTGCTCGGCGCTTTCAGCTCTTGCATCGGGTCATCTCCTTGAAATTATTCAACCGACTGTGTGGGTGAGGGTGTTTGGCTGGCGGGTTTGCGCGGGGCGCGCAGGCTCCAGCCGAGCAGGTAGGCCAGCATCAGGCCAAGGGCGGCCAGCAGGCAGCCGAACAGGCCGCTGTAACCGGTGTGGTCCAGCAACACGCCGGCGAGAATCGGCAGCAGCGTGCGACCTGCTACGAACAGACTCGACTGGATGCCGTAGTCCAGCGCCGACAGCCCGGGCCGTACGTGGTACATCATCAAACCGAACACCAGGCCGCCGCTGGCGCCCATCATCAGGGCCACCAGCAACGCCGCGACGGCCATTGCGTCAGGCCCCCAGCAAAGCAGCGTGCTGGCGGCCAGCGTGCCCAGCGTCAGCAGGTTGCCGGCCGCAAACAAGGGCAACGCAACGCGCACTCCCCACTTTCGCGATACATAGCTCCCGGCCAGGCTGGAGAAAGCGGCGACCACCCCGCCACCCACGCCGACAATCTGTGCAATGCGTTCAGGGCTGAAACCCTGGTCGAACATCAACGGCTTGAGGAACACCCAGACGGTGCCGATCAACGGGAAATACAAGATCAGCAATACGGTCCAGGTGCGGTGCCCGGGTTGTGTAAACCACGCCAGCCATTGCCCCATGCTGGGCCTGGATATAAAGGCGTCGCGCTCTTCGGGAACAGGGCAGGCAAGTGTGGTCGGTGTTCGCAGCAGCGGGAGCAGCAGCACTGCCGAAAGCACCCCGAGAGACAAAACGTACAAGGGCGCGGCCCAACCTGTACGGCTGTGCAGGATCAGCATCAGGCCACCGCCGACGATTGCCGCCAGCGAGGTGGCTGTTGAACGAATCGCACCGGCCTGCATGCGCTGGGTTTGCGGCAGCATCCGGATGGCCAGCGCGTTGATGGGCAAATCGACCCAGGTACCGAAGAGGCTGACCGCCATGGCTAGCACGAACAACAGGGCAAATGGTGTCTCAGCCAAATCATGGAGGCCCAGCAACAGCAGGGTGGCGATGTAACCCACGCCCAGCAGCATTCCCCAATTGCGATAATTGTTCCGGCCTACCTGCCAGCGGTCGATGGGTGTCGCCAGCAGGAACTTGCCCAGCGCCGGCAACCCCGTCATCTGCATCAGGCCAATTTGTGTAGCGCTCCAGCCGTGTTCGCGCATCACCAACGGCAGGCCGATGAACAGATAAATCAACGGTGCCGTCAGGGCGAGGTTGATCCAGCCGATCAGCAGCTGTCGTGGCCACCAGAAAGTTGTGTTCATCACCACGCCTCACATGCGCCAGGTCAGTCGCGCGCCGACTTCACGTGGCGGGCTGTAGATGGTGTAGTAGCCGGCGTTGTAACCTTCGGCGTCGTACTTCTTATTGAGCGTGTTGTTGGCATAAGCCGCCACTTCCCACTGGCCGAAGGGATAGCCCACCACCAGATTCAGCAGGCCGTAGCCATTGCGTTCGTAACGGTTGCCGGCATCCAGGTAGATCTTGCTGGTGCCCACCACGCTGCCTTGGGCATACCATCTCTGTGGCGCGGTGTAGCGCAGGTCTACATGGCCATTGAGTCGGGGGGCAAAGGTGTTGTAGTTGCCCGCGTAGTTGGTCGCACCGTCCTGAAAACTGTCGTAAGTGGTGTGGTTGAAGGCCAGGCCTGTGGTCACTTGCCAGCCGGCACCGAGCAGATAGTCCAGGTCCAGCTCTACGCCCTTGGACGTCGCCTTGGCGGCGCTGGCGGTGTAGATCACGCCCACCGCCGGCTGCATTTGCACTTGCATGTTGTCGATTTTCATCACGTAGGCCGCGAGGGAGTAACGCAGCTGTTTGTCCAGCGCCCAGCCTTTGAGGCCGGTCTCGTAGGACCAGATATCTTCCGGCGAATAAGAGGGGTAGTTGAGCCTGGAAACAAAGATGTTATAGCCGCCGGCGCGTACCCCTCGGCTGGCACTGATGTACCACTGGTTGGAGGCATTGATCTGGTACTGCAGGCTCAGCTTCGGCGAGACATAGGTCCAGTCCTGGCTGCTGTGTCCACCACCGGTGGGGGTGATGCCTGCCGACATGCGCTCGATGCGCGCGCCCGCCGAAACGCTCCAGTCATCGTTGAACGGCACATTCCAGTGGGTGAACAGGGCCACCGAATCTGTCTTCAAGCGGCCGCCATAATCAGAGAAGACGGGGCTGCGCAGGGCAAAGTTGCGCAAGTCGTTGTTACCGTGATCACCGTATAGGCCTACTAACCAGTCGGCCCGCCCCAGTTGCCCCTCCACCCGTAACTCCTGCGACAGGGTGCGCATATGGTTGTCGCGCCCGATGTACAGGCGTTCTACCGGCATGAAGTCGGAGTCTTGCAGGACCTTGTCCTGGTAGTCGTTGTAGGCAGTGATGGAGCGCAGGCGCAGGCCCGTATCGAACAGGTGCGAGGCATTGATCGAGAAGGTCTGGCCCAGGGAGCGGTTCCAGCTGGGCGTGGTGGATGCAACGCGGTCGCTGGGCTGGCCGGCATTGCCCCAGAGCGCCGCACCATCGTTGTAATCCTGACGGGTGTAACGGGTGACCACTTCATCGGCGTCGGTTGGGGTCCAGCGCAGTCCCAGGTTCAGGTATTTGTGGTGGGTATGGTCCTCATCCCCGCCCGTATAGGTGTTATGAATGAACCCGGACTGCCGTGCGATCGAGCCGGAAACGCTGCCATACAAGGTGTTGGCAACCAGCGGGCCACTCAAGGCGAAGCGCACGTCCCGCTTGTCCCGGCTGCCCAGCTCGGTCGTTACCGTGGCCCGTGGGGTATCTTCCATCTGCTGGCTGTGGATGGCGACCACGCCGGTCTCTGCATTGCGCCCGTACAAGGTGGACTGCGGTCCACGCAGTACTTCGACACGATCCACATCTAGGAGGCTGTTCTCGAAGCCCTGTGCCATCAATGTGGGAACGTCATCGACCAGGAGCAGTACCGAGGAAGAATAGGAGTGGATACCGGCCGTCACGCCGCGCATCACCGGTGCTTTCATACCGGCCTGGCCAAAGGGCTGGAAGGACAACCCGCCAATGCGACCCTCCAGTTGCTCCATAGTCGTGATGCCCGATTGCTCAAGATCCTGGCCATCAATCACCGCGACACTGGCGGGTACCATTTCCAGCGGCCGCTCAATCTTGTCGGCCGTCACCACCACGGAGGGGAGGGCGATGCTGGTTGCATTTTCGGCAGAGTCCGACGCGGTTTGTGCATAAACAGCTGCCGGGCAGGCAAGGGCAGACAACGCAATGAAAACGGTGCGCAGCACCGAGTCAGGGGCATAATTCATGTGGTAGCCAGGCCCGAAATAGGCGCTAATTAAGGTCGGGCCACTATAGGATGCCAATGCGAATAAATCTTGTTACACTTTTTTGGAGGTCCGGATTATCTGTTTGGCATTTCGGAGATCTCCCCCCGTCATTGGGTAAGCGCAACACAAGGAATGATGAAAATGAGCTATCGGTTTTCTTCCACGGACAGGGCCGCACCTTCTCGCCTGGGGCAATCGCCTTGGCGTCGCTCCCAGTTACCGGAAAGCCTGGGAACCTGCTTCAGTGACTCGCTGACATTCGAGGATGGCCTGGCAGTGACCTACTCCAGTTTCAATCCAAACTTTGACCTGGTGGAAGTTGGGTCGTTTGAAGGGGAGCGTGCCCTGACGGTGGCGATTGCGTTGTCCGGACAATCGAGCAGTACCGGTATGGACGGGCAGCGTTACGACTTCATAGGCGGCCACAGTACCGTCGCCACCTACGGCAGTTTGCGGGGAGAGCGGTGTTATCCGGCCAAACAGGCTATCCGCCAGTTGCGTCTGGTGGCCAAGGCGCCACTGCTGCAGCGGTACGGCTTGGAATACTTGCTGTTGGACAATGCCAAGGACCTGTCGGCCAACCATTTATTTTGCGGCAAGCACGGTGCGGCCACCCAGAGGCTGGCCGATTCATTGGTCCATCTGCACGACCAGGCTGGAGGGCTGCTCGATATCCACATTGCCGCACTCGGGTTGCTGTCGGAGCAGATCCGCCCGCTTGCCCCCGCGCCAACGCCTGTAGAGGACAAGATCCGCGCAAAAGACCAGGATTTGATGCTGAGCGCACGGGATATCCTGATGAGCCAATTCGATCGGCAATTAACCGTCGGGTATCTGTGCGCTACGTTGAGCACCAATGAATTCAAGCTTAAACAGGGCTTTCGCAAGGTGTTTGGCACCAGCCCTTACCGCATGCTCACGGATATCCGCATGGCAAAGGCCAGGGAGCTGCTGGAGTCGGGCATGTATGTGTCTACGGTGGCGTACAAGGTCGGGTTTCAACACCTTTCGAGCTTCAGCGCTGCGTTTGAAAAGTATTACGGGCGCACCCCCAAATCATTGCGCCAGGCAAAATGACCGGCCCTGCGGCCCCAAGTGCCTCATAGGCCAGGCCTGACGCATGGCCGGAGCAGGCCAAGGCGACCGTCTCCATGCCTGCGCTTGGGCCTTGCAGGGTTGGCGATCAAGAGGCAGTGCTGACCCTGGCCGGCGGCGTCGGGGTTGAGACCAACTGCGGGTTTTCCACGGTCTTTGGCCGGCTGTTCCAAAATGGCACCAGCATCAGGCTGGCCAGCAGGGCCGTGGCGGTGAACACCAGGAATACGGTGATGGTGTCGAAGTAACCCGGCAGCAAGCCGCCCAAAACCGCACCTACCGAACCACAGCCATTGACGAAGCCGGCAGCCGAAGCCGCGCCGTGCTTGCTGCCGAAGTCAATCGCCGCCGAGCCACAGATCATCGAGTCCGGCCCGTAGAGTGTCAGGCCCATCATAAATAGCAGGCCGACCACCATGTACAGGCTGCCGCTTTGCATCGCGGGAACAAACAGCGCCAGGCAGATAGTCAGCAGAACCAGGCTAAGGACACAGGCGGGCACACGACGCGCACCGAAGTATTTATCCGATGCAATACCGATGAGGATGGGGCCGACTAAACCCGCAAGCTCAAAAGAGGTAGGCACGATTGCAGAGGCTACCTTGCCGATCTCGGGCATGCGCTCGTAGATAATCACCGGGCCCCACAGCAGGATCGCGTAACGGGCGGGCTTGAGCATGAAGTAGGCAAGGCCGAGCACCAATACCGTACGATTCTTCATCACGATCCGTAAACCGGCCCACATGCTTTCCCGTGGTACTACGACGTTACTGACCGGTTCGAGCTCGACTTCTACAGCCGGCAGGCCTACGTCTTCCGGACAGTTGCGTTGCAGGAAAAAGAACAGCACGGTCGCCACCAGCACCACGATCGCGCTGCTGATGAACGCTACGCGCCAGTCGTGATAGACCTGGTAAGCCCACCAGCCGGCAAATGGGGTAGCCACCAAGCCGCCAAAGGCGTAGGAGGTGCTCCAGTAGCCAAGTACGCGGCCGCGTTCTCCCGTACTGAAGAAGCTGCTGACGTTCTTGCACAAGCCTGACCACCCGGTCGATTGCGCAAGACCCTGAATGATCATGCAAGACGCGAAGATCGGCAGGGTGGCGTAGGTCCCCATCAGGAGCGCTGCCCCCGCCGAAATGGCCAGGCCGCTCAAAACTACGATCCTGGGGCCGAAACGGTCCGAGAAGTTTCCCCAGAGAAACTGACCTATGGCGTAGGCGGCCAGATAGAGGGCGTCGAGGTTGGCCATCATGGTCTTTTCGAGCATAAAGCCTGGGTCTTCGCCAATACCAAGCTTGGCGACGGAGAACGCCTTGCGGGTGAAGTAGAAGGCGGCATAAGCCACCCAAGTGATCAGGAAAACCTGCACGCGCCAACGCTTGAGGGAGTGCCAACTGCTTGCAAGGACCGACGGATTATTTTTGTTCATGGTGTTCTGATCCCGTAAAAGGTGCCAGACAGCGCAAAAGAGGATTTTTTTGTTTTTGTTTTTGCGGTACGAGCCCGTCCAGGCCCACGGCATCGATCAGATGGCCGTGAGAATGGAGTCAGGCTGTCAGTGGTAAAGGGCGCCTTGTCGCCAGCAGGCAGGGCCTGCTGAAGGCTCGGGGGGGCAGTAGAGGTGCATATCCAAACGCAGTGTGGGTCATGATCTTCTCCAGCAATATTATTGTTGTGAGGAGTGATGCATGGAGCCGATAAAGCCATCGCTGAAACGGTGGCTAAGATCGTTGTGGTGCCTGTTATGCGTGCTGACTGAGGTGGGTCAACCCTTGTCGGCCTTGCCGGCGGCGGCAGCGAATTTGGCCAGATGCACATCGAATCGACGAGGGTGCCGGTTGTGGTCTTCGGCATGCTCTTTACGCCGAATGGCGTTGCGCACCATCAGGGAGCCGAGGTAGCGGATCGGTTCTGGAGGGAAGTGGCCTAGCGGGCCTTGCAGCAGTGGCGAGCGCGTCCACGGGTTGTCCAGGCCCAGCACCAGTGACGAGAGGATCTGCCCGCCCATATGGCAAGGGCCAACGCCGCTGCCGGAATAGCCGAAGCCATAGAAGACATTGCCTCTTGAGCCCATGCGGCCGAAGAACGGCAGCCCCGTGACTGATCTGTCGGAGGGGCCATTCCAGGTGGCGGCGATACCGACGTCGGCGAAGTCCGGAAAAAAATCCTTGAGTGTGTTGCGCAACAGTCCTGCATAGGGCGACGGTTGGTCGAACACCGGCAGGATACGTCCGCCATACGCGAAGGTGTTGCCACCTTTGCCGAGCATGATCCGACCGTCCGGGGTGTTGTGGTAATAGTGGACGAATATCCGCGAGTCCAGAACCGTGACCCCGTTGGTCAGGCCGATTTTTTTCAGCAGGTCAGGCCGTGGCTCGGTGATGATCATGTCGCTGGAAACGATCGCCACAGAACGCGCGAATTGTGGAAAAGCCCTGGCCATCCAGGCGTTCATCGCCAACACGACCCGGTCGCACGTTACGCTCCCGTTGGGGGTATGGATGATGGCTGGTGCGCCTTCTTCCAGGCGGGTCATTGGCGAGCTTTCATAAATACGCACGCCCAGGTCCAGGGCCACTCGGCGCAGCCCGCGGACCAGCTTGCCCGGCTGTACGCTGGCCGCCGCTGGCGAGAACCAGCCCTCAAGGTGGCGGGTCGAGCCAGCCAGGCGTTGTGCATCGGGCAACGCACATTTGGAAAACGAGTTGATACCGTTGCGTTCGAGCGCGGCGATCACCCCGTCGGTGGAGCCGATCTGCGCTCGGTTGGTCGCCGTGTAGAGCGTACCGTCGAGACGGTACTCGGCATCGACCGCGTACTTGTCGCAAAAGCGGCCGATGGCGTAGATGCTTTGCTCCGACTCCTGGACCAGGCGTATTGCCTCTTGGGTGCCGAACAAGCGCTCCAGGGTGAAGTACTTGGCCGACCAGGACAGTGCGCACCCGCCATTGCGCCCACTGGCACCGGCGCCGCAGATATCGGCCTCGACAATCACCACGTCAAGCTCGGGGTTCTGCTCCTTGAGCATGATGGCAGTCCACAACCCGGTATAGCCTGCGCCAACGATGCAGACATCGGCGCGCGTGTTCTGGCGCAGGGGCGGGCAAGGCGCAGCGGGTTGATGTTTTAAGGCCTGGTCCAGCCAGTAGGGGCGCATAGGGTCGTCTCCGTTGGATCGTTACGAGGCAGGTTTATGAATCAGTCGCACGCAGCGACTACGATCATTTCCACGCGCCAGCCGGGGTCGATCAATTGCGCCAGGGTGCAGGCACGGGTGGGTGCGTGGCCGGCAGGAAAAAACTCATCCCAGATCCTGTTCAGCCCTGCATAGTCCTCGCGATCGGCGAGCAGAATGCGCACCGAAAGGACCCGCTCGCGGCTACTGCCGGCACTGAGCAGGAGTTGTTCGATACCCAGGAGCACTTCAAGGGTCTGCGCTTGGATATCTCCTGCGAGGTCTTCGGCAACCTGCCCGCCGATGTACAGGTGATGGTTGTAGCGGACCATGTCCGAACGGCGTTTTGACACAGCGAAACGTTCAACTTCCATAGCGCATTCCTTGTAAGCGGCTGGGGCATAACGGCTTGGGCATCTTGTGAAAAACATGCTTGCAGTTTATTTTCCATAAATGAAATCGATTTAGCGTATGCATGAATAAGCTGAAACTATAGATAGGTGCTGCAATGACGATCTCCCATACACAGCTCAAGGCTTTCCATGCGGTCGCGATGAACGGCAGCTTCACCCGGGCGGCCAACCAGCTGTGCCTGTCCCAACCTGCGGTGTCAGACCAGGTTCGCAAGCTCGAGGACTACTACGGGGTGATGGTGTTCTACCGCGACAAGCGCCTGGTGCGCCTTACGGAGGTGGGCGAGCGGCTGTTCGGCCTGACTCAGCGCCTGTTCGATATCAGTATCGATGCCCACGACATGCTGACGGACTACCGGACCTTGTCGACGGGCACGCTGAACCTGGCCGTGGATGCGCCGGTGCATGTCTTGCCCTATGTCTCTCGCTTCTGCAGCCGATACCCAGGCGTGGATGTGAAGATTGAGACCGCCAATACCGATGAAGTCCTGCAGCGATTGTTCGGCCATCAGGCAGACATCGCCTTGCTGGGGCGCAGCATCGACGACGATCGCCTGCTGACGCTGCATCTGCGCAGCGATCCCATGCTTGTGTTCGTGGCGCATGACCACCCCTGGGCCCAGCGTGAATCGGTTTGCCTGGCCGACCTGGACAACACTCCCATGGTTTTACGCGAGCAGGGCTCGGTCACGCGGCTGTCCCTCGAGGAAGAGATGGCGGCGGCGGGCTTGCGCATTCGCAAGGCGATCGAAGTGGAGGGGCGTGAAGCCGCGCGCGAGGCGGTAGCCATTGGCATGGGCGTCGGTGTCGTTTCTGCGGCCGAATTGGGCTCGGACTCCAGGCTTCGCGGGTTGCCGATCATCGATTGTCAGCGCCAGTTCACCGAGACATTGGTGTGCCTGCGCGCGCAGAGCTCCCGGCGTATCCTGACGACCTTTCTGGACCTGGTTCGAGAAGGGCTGGACGGGCACGATTGATGCCCTGCGTGGCAACCCCCGCAGCCGATCAACCACTGGCTGACACAAGATTGATCTCGGTCATCTACCCTTCCTGACACTCCCTCTACCCTTGGGTTTCCATAAAAGGCCAAGGATGGCTCAAGGAGCCTGCGGCCATGCATTCTCAAGGAAGAGTCAGTCATGCAGTCATTGAAGATTATGTTGTTGTCGTCGGCGTTCAACGGCTTGACCCAACGGGCCTGGCTGGATTTGCGCCAGTTGGGCCATGTGCCCAGTGTGGTGCTGTTCACCGATGAAGCCACGGTCTGCCGGCAGATCGAGGAATCGGCGGCGGACCTGGTGATCTGCCCGTTTCTCAAGGACCGGGTGCCGCAGCAGCTCTGGAGCAATCCGGATCGCCCGGTGGTAATCATTCACCCGGGGATTGTCGGCGACCGTGGCGCCAGCGCACTGGACTGGGCCATCACCCAGCAGGTCAAGCGCTGGGGCGTCACGGCCTTGCAGGCGGCGGAGGAAATGGACGCCGGCCCGATCTGGTCGACCTGTGAATTCGACATGCCCGCCGATGTGCGTAAATCCGAGCTGTACAACGGCGCGGTGAGTGACGCGGCGATCTATTGCATCCGCGATGTAGTAGAAAAATTCGCCCGCGGTTTCGTGCCGGTGCCCCTCGACTACACGCAACCTGACGTCATCGGGCGTTTGCAGCCGAACATGAAGCAAGCTGACCGCACCTTCAGTTGGTACGACTGCGCCCGGTTCATCAAACGCACCATCGACGCCGCCGACGGCCAGCCCGGTGTGTTGGCGAGCCTCGCCGGCGGCCAGTATTACCTGTATGACGCGCATCTGGATTCGCGCCGGGGTACGGCGGGGGAAATCCTCGCGGTACAGGATGACGCGGTATTGGTCGCGGCCGGTGATCATAGCCTGTGGGTCGGCTCGCTCAAGCGCAAGGCCCAGCCCGGCGAGGAAACCTTCAAGTTGCCGGCCCGTCACGTGCTGGCTGGGCAACTGGCGGGTGTACCGGTACTGGACGGCTCGATTGCCCACCAAGGGTTCGATGAGATGGCGTATCAACCGATTCGTTATCAAGAGTCCGGTCACGTTGGCGAATTGACCTTTGAGTTCTACAACGGTGCCATGAGCACCGAACAGTGCCAGCGCCTCGTCGCGGCACTGCGCTGGGCCAAGGCGCGGGACACCCAGGTGCTGCTGGTCCGGGGCGGGCGTGGGAGTTTTTCCAATGGTGTGCACCTCAACGTGATTCAGGCTGCCGAGGTGCCGGGGCTGGAGGCCTGGGCCAACATCCAGGCTATCGACGATGTCTGCCAGGAACTGCTGACAGCCCGGCAACTGGTGGTCAGTGGCCTGACAGGCAGCGCCGGAGCCGGCGGTGTGATGCTGGCGCTGGCGGCCGATGTCGTATTCGCCCGGGCGGGGGTGGTGCTCAATCCGCATTACAAGACCATGGGCCTGTATGGCTCCGAATACTGGACCTACAGCCTGCCGCGCGCGGTCGGCAGTGAAATCGCCCACAGGCTCATCGAGCAATGCCTGCCGATCAGCGCCTTCCAGGGCCGCCAGTGGGGGATGATCCAGGATATCGGCCCACGCTGCCCACGGGCATTTGGCTCATGGTTGCTGCAACAGGCCAGCGACGCGTTGACCGATGAAAAGTACGCCCTGCATCGCGCGCGTAAAGCCCAGATGGACCTGGAGCAGATTGCACGCTTGCGCGAAAACGAGCTGGCACAGATGCGCTTGGACATGGTGGAAAACCGCCAACAGTTCGCCGAGAAGTGCCACAACTTCGTGTTCAAGCGCAAGACCTGCCAGACCCCGCAGCGCTTGATGGCGCCGTGGGCATTGGTGCCCAAGGCCACGCTGGTTGACTGAGAGGAACACCCCGCATCTACTCTTTTGCCGCCAGGGCGGAATTTCCTTTCGGCCCTGGCGGTCCATAATGCCAATGGAAAAAAGACAGAAAGGGTGAATTGTTGATGCGGCGAATTTATAGGGGCGTCATCTGCCAGGCCTTGTTGGCCATGGTTTTGGCTATCAGCCCGGCGGGATGGGCAGAGGCGGGCGCCACACCGGCGCCAGTCGAGGTCGTCGACAGTTTGCCGCTGTTGCCCGAAGACGCCGACCTCAAGCAGCTCAGCCAGCAGCTTGAGCTGATTCGCCAGAGCGTGCCGGTCAGTACCAGTGACGAGAAGCTGGCGGAGTTTCGGCAGGGCGCGCTGCAGGTGCAACAACTGGCCGGGGCCTTGCTTACGGTGCGCGCCACCGAGATGGAGCGCCTTGACGATCAACTCAAGGTATTGGGCGCGGCCCAGCCCGGCGAAGCGCAGAGCCTCACCGAGCAACGGGATGCCCTGACCCGCAAGAAGAACAGCCTGCTTGAGGATGAGCAGCAGGCCAAGCAACTGAGCCAGACGAGCCGCGACCTCGCCGCGCAGATCGTCAACCTGCGGCGCAATCTGTTCAACTCCCAAGTCACTTCACGTACCGACTCGCCCTTCAGCCCCACCTTCTGGTCGACCCTGATCCGCCCCACCAGCGAGGACTTGCAACGCCTGGACAACCTCAAGGCCGAAGGTATCGTCGCCCTCAAGAGTGCCGTCAGCCCCGAGAACCGCTGGGCGTTCTTCAGCACGCTGCTGGCGGCGGTGCTGATCTGGAGTTTCGGCCGGCGACTGCTGGAGCATCTGCTCACCTGGGCAATGATCCGCTGGCTGCCGGAGGGGCGCCTGCGGCGTAGTACGTTGGCGGTGGCGGTGGGGTTGTCGTCGATCCTGACGATCATGGGGGCGGTCTCGCTGATGCGCTGGGGGCTGGAGAGCAACGCGGTGTTGAGCGAAAACCTGGCCCGGCTTTCCGATCACCTGGTCACCCTGGCCACGTTCTGTGCGTTTATTGCGGGCCTTGGCCGCGCCTTGCTGATGCTGCCGCGACCGTCCTGGCGGTTACCGGCCATTGCCGATGAAATCGCCAGTGCCCTGGGGCCTTTCCCGGCGATTCTGGCGGTGGCGCTGATGCTGGTGGCCACCGAGGAGCGCATCAACAACGTCACTGGCGCCAGCCTGGCGCTGACCGTGGCGCTCAATGGCCTGACGGCCCTGACCACCGCGTTGATCTTTATCGCCGCGATGCTGCGCGTGCGCCATGTGCGCAAAAAACTCGAGCTGCCGCGCCCGGGTGGGCTCGCCGGTATGCTGCCCTTTGTGGCGTCAATCTGGGTGGCGGTGATTGTCCTCGCGTTGTTCACCGGGTATCTGTCCCTGGCCTACTTCCTTACCGTCAAGCTGCTGTGGGTCAGCGTCGTGGCGGCGTCGGCCTACCTGCTGATCGCCTTTTTCGGCGACGTCTGCGAAACCCTGCTTTCGCCCAAGCAGCCCAGCGGCCTGGCACTGGCCAATGCCCTGGGGCTGTCGCCACGGCACCAGGCCCAGGCCTGTACGGTGCTGGCGGGCGTTGGCCGTACATTGCTGCTGCTCACCGCCGTGATGGCGGCTTTCCTTCCGGCAGGCTCCAGCCCCAGCGAATTGCTCCAGGGCTTCAGCCAACTGGGCGAGTCCAGCAAGACCCTGGGCAACCTGCACATCATTCCCCAGGACATCCTCATTGCGCTGCTGATGTTTGTCATCGGGCTGTTCGCCGTGCGCACCTTGAAGCGCTGGCTGAGCGAGCGGCTGCTGCCGGAAACCAACATGGACGCCGGCATGCGCGCCTCCCTGGTGACCCTGGTGGGCTACCTGGGCTTTGTGCTGCTGACTCTGTTGGTGATGTCGATCCTGCGGATCAACCTGACCAGCCTGACCTGGGTGGTCAGTGCCTTGTCGGTGGGCATCGGCTTCGGCTTGCAGGCGATTGTGCAGAACTTCATCTCCGGGCTGATCCTGCTCACGGAGCGGCCGGTGAAGGTTGGCGATTGGGTCAGCCTGGGGGGCGTGGAGGGCGATATTCGGCGGATCAACGTCAGGGCCACCGAGATCCAGATGTCCGACCGCTCGACGGTGATCGTGCCGAACTCGCAATTCATCTCGCAAAACGTGCGCAACGTCACCATGGGCAACGCCCTGGGCGTGGTGGGCATTACCCTCACGTTGCCGCTGGATACCGATGTATTGAAGGTTCGCGAACTGCTGATGCAGTCGTTTACCGAGCACGAGGCGATTCTCGATACGCCGGCACCCTCGGTCACGTTCAAGGACCTGGCCAGGGACGGCCTGATCATTGGGGTCAGCGGCTACGTCAACAGCCCGCGCTCGGTGTCCGGTACCCGCAGTGACTTGCTGTTCATCCTGCTTGCGCGCCTTCAGGAAATGGGCATTACGTTGTCTTCGCCCCAGAGCTTGGTATTGGTTCCGGGAGAGGGAAGCGCAGTGGCAGGCGATGTTCCTGTAAAGCCATGACGAGGTAGCGCTGCGTGACAATAAAAACCCCGATAACTGTGATTGCTGCGCTGTTGTTCTGTTTTTCGATGGCCGCGTGCAAGAGTAAAGACATGTCTGAAACCTACAGCTGGACGGGAACGGTATCTGCGCCACAGGAATACCCGATGGAGGTTTACCGTGGCGCCATAATCGCTGAGGGTTTTACCTACGGTTTTGATGCGATCTGGGGCACGCAGAACACCGGTTGGGGCAGCCAGGGCGGAACGATGACCACCGCGATCGAAAAAAAGGGCGTGCCCTATCAGCTGGAATTTACCTGGTACTCGCTGGTGGAGCGCACGTTCTATAGCGGTCACTGGGCCTTGGACAAAGACGCGATCAAGCGCCTCTTGGATGAGGGTTTTATCGATCAGGAGACCCATAAAAAAGACACCTACAGCACCTTTGTCGTGGGCTTGGCGCCACAGGGCCGGGTGGTGCTGTGGCTGAGCGGAGCGGGGCACCAGAAGGAGGTCGGGGCCTTTCAGGCGCAGGCTACAACCATTACCAAGCAAAGCGCCTACAGCAATGCCCAGTACATGTTTAAAGACGGCTATGCAGAGCGCATGCTCAATGATCCTTCCTATAAGACCTTCAGCCCGCAAATCCGGCAAAAAATACTGACGCAAGGCTATCCTGCGCCAGAAATCTATGGCGTCTACCGGGAGAAATATAGCTGGAGACCGGTGGTTGTCCTGGAGAAGGGCGAGTGGCTCGATTTTGGCTTCAGTGCCTACAACGGCGAGCAGGAAAATTTATTCGCAAAGGATCTACAGGATAACCACTACGCCAAAAGGGCCATCCCAAAGTTCTGTGGCCTCTATTGGCGCAATGGAAACGGCCGGTATGGCGTGTGGATTGACGCCTTCGATGAAGAAGAAATCTTTGAGGCTTTCCAGAAACTGGGCAAGCAAAAAGATATCGACCTGGTGGTGAAGGTTGACGCGCAAAACACCAGGGTTTCCCTGGCATTGAGGTCGGGCGCGCAGGAGTTGCCCATCGGCAAAGCCAACGTCAGGCTATCTCGCAGGATCGAGTAGGCTCCCCCGGCCGATGGGAGAGCCCCACTGCAATGCTCAGCCAGCTAGCAGGGCTGGGCCGCAAGGCTGTTGCTGACATTGCGTCCCAGCACCAACACCGTCACAAAACCCAAGCCCACCAGCACTGTGGCGAGGCTCAGCAGCACCGAGCTGCCCAGTTGGTCGACGATCCGCCCGCCAAAGAACGAGCCCAGGGCAATGATCACCTGGAACAACGCAACGAACAGCGGCATGCCGCGTTCGACATCCTTGGGCGCCACGACAAACATCCAGATACTGGCGCAGGCCGGAAAGGCGCCGAAGGCGAAGCCCCAAAGCGCGATCAGCATGGCTGCGCCGGTCATGCCGGTGGCGAAATGGGGGAACAGCGCAGTGCTGGTGCCGATCATCAGCGCCACCAGCAACAGGGTGTGGCGTACGCTGCGGTTGGCAGCAAAACCGGCAAAGATATTGCCCATCACCCCGGCCACGCCAAACAACAGCAGCAACGAGCCAATCGTTGGTCCATCGAAGCCGGCACTGTGCTTGAAGAAGGGCGCGACGTAGGTGTACGCGGCAAAGTGCGCCAGGCCGATCAGCAACACCGCGATCAACCCGACCCGCGCTTGGGGGTTGATAAACAAGGCGGGCAGGTCGCTGACGCGAATTGCCTTCTCCGGATTGAGTCGTGGCAGCAGGAAAATCTGCGCCAGGAGTACCGGTACGCCCATCAGTGCGGTGATCAGGAACGTCATGCGCCAGCCCATCAGGCCGCTCAGCCAGGTGCCTACCGGCACGCCCAGCACGGTGGCGAGGGTCACGCCGACCATGATGATCGAAGTGGCCTGGGCAACGCCCACACCCCTGGGCGCGAGGCGGCCGCTGAGGGCGATGGCGGTGGCCCAGAAACCACCGATGCTGATGCCCAGCAGCACACGGCCGAACAGCAGCAGGCCAAAATCACTGGCCAACGCCACCACCGAGTTGGCAATGATCATGATCAGCGTCAGGCCGATCAGCAGATAGCGACGGTCCATGGTGCCAATGCTGACCGACAGCAAGGGCGCGGCGAGGGCGGCCATGATGCCGGGCAGGGTCACCATCAAACCGGCGTGGCCGGCACTGATGCCCAGGTCACTGGCGACATCATTGAGCACGCCCACCGGCAGAAACTCACTGGTCACCAGGGCAAAGGCCCCCACGGCAACCGAGAGAATCGCCAGCCACTGCTGTTTGACGCTCTGTTGATTATGTTCGGGAAGGCTATGAGGGGCCTGGCTAGCGCTTGGCATGGGGCGAAGATCCGGGGGGAATGCAGCCTGAAGCCAGGCCGGGGAAGAATGTGGAGGCGATTATAGGAATCAGCGTTGCCAATTAAACAGGCCGCTCGGTTTGATAGTCATCATCACTGCAATCAATGCGACCCACGGTTTTGACATGTCCAGCCCCCGATTCGACTCGCCAGCGCTAGCGATCACCCGTCTCTGCGGTGCTAATGCCGTGGCACGCTCACGGGCAGCGACTAATCGGTGGTCGAAGGCACAGCAGTGGCGCTGAAGTCGAGCAGGGCGATAAAGCTGTCCAGCAACGGTGATGGGTTGTCGGTGTTCCAGCTCAGGTACAGGCCGATGGCTGGGTTGGGGAAAGCGCTTACCGGGGCGATGCGACGAAACACGACCTTGTCGCGCAGGATCGAGTTGGCAATCGACTCCGGCACCAGGGCAACGCCGAAGCCACAGGCGACCAGGCCGATCAGCGTATGGAGCTGCGCGGCTTCCTGTACCACCCGAGGGTAAAAGCCGGCGGCCTCGCACAGGGCGATAAGCTGGCTGTGATAACCGCTGCCCAGGGCTTGAGGGGTGAACACAAAGTCTTCGCCGGCGAAGTCCCGCAAGTCGATCTGGTCGTCGCCGGCCTTGGGGTGATCGGCCGGCAGGGCCATCACGATCTGCTCATCCAGCAACAGGCGCGACGCAATGTTTGGTGCGGCCATCGGCAATTTGCGTATGAAGGCAATATCCGCTTCCCCCGACGCAATGGCCTGGGCCTGGCTGGCAGAAGGCATCTGCTTGATGATCAATTGCACCTTTGGGAACGTCTCGCGGAACCGGCGCAGGCTATCGAGCAGTGGCTCGTAGTAGGTGATCGACACGGCAGTCACCGTGAGTTTGCCGGCGATACCCTGCGCCACCTGGCGCGCGTGTTCGATGCCCAGCGCCAACGCCTTGAGGGTGCCATAGGCGGCGTCGAGGAATGCGCCACCGGCTGGGGTCAGTTTTACCCCGCGCTTGCTGCGGGTAAACAGACTGAACCCCAGCTTGCCCTCCAGGCGATTGATGGCCTGGCTCAGAGGGGGCTGGGCCATGTGCAGGCGCATGGCGGCCCTGTGAAAGTGCAGTTCTTCAGCCACAGCGATGAACTGGCGTAGCAGGCGGGTTTCGATCATGTCTGCTGCTTCTTGATTTGAATTGATCAGGGGGCGGTGTGATTACACGAGGTACTTACGGAACCAGCCCAAGGTGCGTTCCCAGGCCAGGTTCGCCGCGGCCTCGTCGTAGCGTGGGGTCGAGTCGTTATGGAAGCCGTGGTTGGCGCCCTTGTAGATGTAGGCTTCATAGGTCGTGCCTGCGGCTTTCAAGGCGGTTTCATAAGGCGGCCAGCCTTCGTTGATCCTCGTGTCCAGTTCGCCAAAGTGCAACATGATCGGCGCCTTGATCTTCGGCACGTCCCTGGTGTCAGGTTGGCGCCCATAGAACGATACGGCCGCGCCCAGTTCCGGGTAGGCCACGGCCGCGGCGTTGGTCACGCCACCGCCGTAGCAGAAGCCCGTGATGCCGACTTTGCCGGTGCTGGCGTCGTGATGCATCAGCCATTCGATGGCGGCGAAGAAGTCATTCATCAGCTTGGCCGGGTCGACGGTCTGTTGCAGCGCCACGCCTTTTTCATCATTGCCGGGATAGCCGCCCACCGAACTCAGGCCATCGGGCGCTAGGGCGATAAACCCGGCTTTGCCCAGGCGCCGGGCGACGTCTTCGATATAGGGGTTGAGCCCACGGTTTTCGTGGACCACCACCACCGCCGGCAGCTTGCCTGTGGCCTTCGCCGGGCGGACCAGGTAGCCGCGCACCGAGCCGTTGCCCTTGGGCGAGGGGTAGGTGATGTAGTCGGCAACGATGTCCGGGTCGGTGAATTTCACCTGCTCGGCCAGGGCGTAGTTGGGGCTCAGGGAAGCCAGCAGCGCCGAGGCGGTCAGGCCGCCAAAGGTGAACAGGGCCGCGCGGTCGAGAAACTCGCGACGGTTGATCTTGCCGTGGGCATAGCCGTCGTAGAGTTCCAGCAGCTCAGGGGCGAAGTCTTTAGCGGTCAGGCGCGTCATCGTCAGGTTCCTTTTTTCGGCACGTGGCGTTGAATGTAGACCATTCTCAGGCCTGGCGGCCATGGGCCGTATCGGCCAGGCGCCCGGTATCGACACGCACGAAGATCGAGTCGCCAATCGCCGTCAGCACGCCATCGGCGTACACCTCGCAGATCACGCGGCTCTTGCGCCCGACGTCACCCTCGACCTTCGCGCGCAAGGTCAGCGGCACGCCCATGGGGGTGGGCTTGATGAATTTGATGCCGAGGTTGCCGGTCACGCAGTCGATACGCGGCAACTCGCCAGGTGTGCGCTGTTCGGCACGGTAGTGATAGGCCATGGCGGTCCAGTTGGAGTGGCAGTCGACCAACATGGCGATCAGGCCGCCGTAGACCAGGTCGGGCCAGCCGCAGTATTGGGCGTCGGGCAGGTGCTCGGCGACGATATGCACGCCGTCCGCATCCCAGCGGCTCTTGATATGCAGCCCATGGGCGTTGCTGGGGCCACAGCCGTAGCAGACGCCGTCCGGCGCCGTGGTGTCTTGCAGGGAAGGTTTGTGCATCGTGCATCCTTATTGTTCTTGGGCCAATCCATGAGCCTAAAGGTCCACGCCCCTATCGCGCAAACTTCTTAGCCAAGGCCACGCAGGCAATCACCGCCACGGTCACGGCGAGCATGCCCAGGCTCACCGGTTCATGCAGCAGGCTGGCCGCCAGCGCCAGGCCGAAGAACGGCTGCAGCAACTGCAACTGCCCGACCGCCGCAATGCCGCCCTGGGCCAGCCCGCGATACCAGAACACAAAGCCGATCAACATGCTGAACAGCGCCACGTAACCCAGGCTTAGCCACGCTGGCAGGCTGATGCCGGTGAAGGAGGCGGGGGCCAGGAGCAAGGTCATGGGCGCGACCACCGGCAGCGAAACCACCAGCGCCCAGCAGATCACCTGCCAGCCGCCGAGGGTGCGTGCCAGCTTGGCCCCTTCGGCATATCCCAGCCCGCACACCAGCACCGCCAATAGCATCAGCAGGTCGCCGGCGGGGGCGGCGCTCAGGCCCTGGGCCAGGGCATAGCCCACCACCAGCAGGCTGCCCAGGATCGAAAACAGCCAGAACACCGGGCGCGGTCGCTCGCCGCCGCGCAGCACACCGAACACCGCGGTGGCCAGGGGCAGCAGGCCGATAAACACGATGGAGTGGGCCGAGGTCACATACTGCAAGGCCAAGGCGGTGAGCAACGGGAAGCCAATCACCACCCCCAGGGCGACAATCAGCAACGGCCCCCACTGGTTGCGCGCGGGGCGACGTTCCCGCAACAGCCACAACAGGCACAGGCCCAGCACGGCGGCAATGCTCGCCCTGGCCACGGTCAGGAACACCGGTTCGAATTCCAGCACCGCCAAGCGGGTGGCGGGCAGCGAGCCGCTGAAAATCAGCACGCCGATCAAGCCATTGATCCAGCCGCTGCGGCTATGTTCGGGGGGGATGGTCCGGGACGTTTGTTCCATGCAGGGGGCGCTCGACAGGGGAGGGTTGCGTTTCGGGCATCCTAGGGCTGAAGATTGCGACAATCAAAAAATTGTCATGGATACATCACCCATGCCCCGTGCCCGCTACAAGTCCCTGGTGGATGCTTTTGCCAGGGATATCCGTGCTGGAACCCTGGTGCCCGGCACCCGCCTGCCGACCCACCGCCAATTGGCGACCACCCATGGCCTGGCCCTGGTCACGGCCAGCCGGGTGTACAGCGAACTGGAGGCCATGGGCCTGGTCAGCGGCGAGACCGGGCGTGGCACTTTTGTGCGGGAAATTGCCCTGGCGCCCGGCCAAGGCAGTGGGCAAATGGCGGTGGCGGCGGGCATGCTCGATCTGAATTTCAACTACCCGTCCTTGCCCGGCCAGGCCGACCTGCTGCGCACGGCCTTGCGCCAATTGGCGTTGTCTGGCGACCTGGAAGCGCTGCTGCGTTACCAGCCCCATGCCGGGCGCGTCCATGAGCGGGCGGTGATGGCGCGGCATCTGCTGCACCGTGGCCTGAGTGTCGCGGCCGAGCAGGTGCTGGTGGTCAGCGGGGCGCAGCATGGCCTGGCGGTGAGCATGATGGCGTTGCTCAAGCCCGGCGATGTGGTGGCGGTGGATGCCTTGACCTATTCCGGTTTCAAGGTGCTGGCCGAGACCTTGCACCTGGAGCTCGTTGCGATCCCGGTCACGCCGCGCGGGCCGGACCTGGCGGTGCTGCAACAGCTGTGTCGCCGACGCCCGGTGCGCGCGCTGTACTGCATGCCGACCTTGCACAACCCCCTGGGCTGGGTGCTGGGGCTCGACCAGCGCGAGGCGCTGGTGCGCATCGCCCGCGAACACGAGCTGATCCTGATCGAAGACGCCGCCTATGCCTTCCTCGTCGAGCACGCGCCACCGCCCTTGGCGCACCTGGCGCCGGAGCGCACGGTGTACGTGGGCGGGCTGTCCAAGAGTGTCGCCACCGGCCTGCGGGTGGGGTTCGTCGTGGCGCCACTGGCGTGGGTTGCGGCGCTGGAAAGGACGGTCATGGCCACGGTATGGAATGCGCCGGGGGTAATGACGGCCATCGCCACCGGCTGGATCGAGGACGGCACGGTACTCCAACTGGAGGTACAAAAACGCCAGGACGCCCAGGCCCGGCAGGCGCTGGCGGCTGAGGTGCTGGCGGGGGTGGAGTACATCAGCCATCCCTCGTCGTATTTTTTATGGCTGCCGTTGGGGGAGGATGCCCGGGCGGATCAGGTCACCATGGCGTTGGCGCAGGAGGGTGTTTCGGTGTCCACTGCCGAGCCGTTTGCGGTGTCAGGGCATGTGCCCCATGCAATCAGGCTGGCATTGGGCTCGGTGGACAAGAGCGCGTTGCGCGCGGCGTTGCTCAAGGTACGGCGGGTGGTTGAGTAACCACCCGCCGCACGTGGTCTCAGCCGTCGATCCAGGAGTGTTCGGCGCCTACTTTGACCTTGAACTGATGGAACAGCGGGTAGTAGTGCTCCTTCATTTGCTTGATCCGCAGGCCCAACAGCTCGGAAGGGACAATGCCCTTGCTCGTGTAAAACTGGCGCAGGCGCGCTTCAATGTTGACCACCGGCCCGGATGAGACGACTTTGTTATCGACAACTTTTGATTCTTTGGTAATGCCATCGAAACCCAGGTCGTACATGTCCGGTCTTTTCGATTTAAGTACGTCGTTAAACAAATTGGGGCCCACCGTCTGAAAAATTTTGCGCTCATAGGCGTTGAACTCAGGGGTGTATTGCACCTGCCCATTTGACCCTCGGGTAACGGTGGGGCGATTGGCTGCGAAGTAGGGCTTGTTGGCGGAAAACCGCTGGTTCATTTCGGCGATCATATCGGTAATGACAGGGTTGCCAGGCTGCGTTGCAAAGTTACTGGTGTTGTAGAACGGGTGGTAGTCAGTGAGGCTATGGGCCACAGGTTTATTCAGGAGGACATCATTGGCGCCCGCTTTTAGTAGCGTATTGCCGATGTCAGCTTGAATGACATCATCGGTATCGAGATAAATGCCACCGTATTTATTCATGATGGGATAGCGTGCAACATCCGACGCGGCGGCCAGGTTTTTCCCCTGGCCTTGGCGAAAGTAGTTATACAGTTCGCCGTTTTTCAGCTGTTTGAAAACCTCGTCTTCATTGAGGTTCATCACCGTCAGGCCAGGGGCCTTGCTTTGCAGTTTGCTTTTTATCTGTTGAAAAACCGCTGGGTTATCGGCATCCACATGCAGCACAGATTTATACCCCCACGCTTTGCTTGCATTGTTGGCCATGTTGTCGACCAGGTTGGCGGGGATGTCCTGGCCAGCCCAGAAATAATGCAGTTCTTTGGGTAAAGGCTGCACATCTTTGGGGACATTTATCGTGATCGGCGCGGGGGCCTCAACAAAATGGTAGTTGTGTGCGTCGATCCGCTTGGCTTTTTTAAGCTCATCGATGGTTCCCCGCTGCCATTTGCCTTTGCCGGTTCTCCAGTAGTAGAGATGGTTTGGCCGTTCAGCGCCGCTCAATAGGCGGGTGGCTTTCCATGTACCGATGGAGCTATTGAAGCTGACACTCTGGTCTTCGCCCATGTAGTTGATGGCATAGGGCGACGCTGGGTTGCCCGTTGCCTTGATATCGTCCATTGGCACTACATACGTACTGTCGCCAAGTTTCCAGGGTGTTGGCGTGCTGCCGGCCCCTCCCAGCAACTGGTTGGTCCTGGATGTGGGGGCCCACCCAGCCATGCCCAGATCCTGCACGGGGATATCCGCGCCCGCGCCGCCGGGGTGGACGATGACCCGCTGCCCCTCTTTCAAACGCGACTCATAAAACGCACCATCGACCCTGACGTATTCCTTATGGCTCTGGCCCGTGTAGACATTGCCTTGCAGCCCTTTAGGCCTGAGTTCATCCGCCGCGATATGTTTGATTTCGTAACCCAATAGGTCGGTATTGAGCGATTTCACCTCACCATTGGCGGCCACCCGGCTGGGTTTGAAATCATTCAGTGGGGGGCCAAAGGCTCTTTTCTTGAGCACGTCGTATTGATGCCAGTTGCCCTGGAACAGTACGACGTTCCCCTCGATTGTCTCTTGCCCAACCCGGAACGTACCGGTTGCTGCCAGACCGTGCTGCTGGCTGGCGGTCTTTGCCACCTCGGCGCCGATGGCCGGCAAGCTGTTGGGGTCGTTTAACCTGGGCGTATCAACGACGAAATGGTCCAGTGATTTGCCGTACGCCTGTTGCGTGCGAGGGTCAAAGGCATACCACTTTTGGCTCGCCTCATCGAACTTGGCCAGGGCCTTGTTTTCAAGTGCGCCGCTGGCTGCTTTGTAGGTGCCTTCGGCAATGTCAGGTTTTTTTGCCAGTTCCAGCAGGTTCACACTGCGGTAGCTGCCGCGCAAGGATTTGACGCCCTTGTGGGCGGTACGCCCCAGGCTTACGACAGAGCGCGCCAAGTCATCGATACCCCCTACTGGATTGAGCGCACCAACCGCCGCGCGCCCAATGATCTGCCCGGTACGCCCCAGTTTCGACAGGGCCGATGCTCCGGTGGCTAGGGCTTTTGCGCCTTTGGCGGCCGGCCCCAGGCCGATTGCAAAACCGAAGATATCAAACGCCAGATCGACAATGCCGCTGCCGATATTGCCCTCGATAAAGTTCTTGATGGCCGACCTGAAGGGAATGAGATTGAGCGCAATCTCTTCAAGGATCTTATAGGTCGGTACTTCCGTATCAAAGGTGGTGGCGCCCTTGGCATAGCGTTCTACAGCAGGCAGTTCCATGTCCTTGATCAAGGCATCAGCAATGTAGCGGGTCCTGGCACTGCTGAAGCTATTGGGGGCGTCTTCTACACCTGGGGTTTCCTGGGTTATGCCCGCTGCGTACTGACCCGAGGGTGTTATTGCATCGAATCTTTTACCGCCAGAGGAATGCATGAAACTGCTCTGGGGAGCGTACTCCTTGTAACTCTGGTCTGGCCGCCGGGTCACCGTGCCCTTCAAGCGATCAATGGCATAGGTCATGACGCTACCGTTGCGTTCGGTCTTGACCAGGACAACACCCGGTTCAACCTGAATGGGCTGATCGTCCCGTGTGTAGCGCATCTCCTTGCTGATGGTTATTTTTCCGAACTCCAGGTTCTGCCTGTCGGTGAGCGGCAGTTTGGAAATCAGTAGCTTGATCTGGGTAGCCGTGGTTTTTTTGACGTCGTTGGCGTAGTCGGCAAATGTCCTTTTGAACACTTCCAAGGGGCGCGCCAGGTTTTTGAGCTTGGGCATGACCTCGTTGAGGTTGATCGCAGTCGATGAGCAAACCCACGCCGCAGGTTTGCCATCAGGCTCAATGTTGATGGTGCCGTACGTCAGGTCCCTTACAAAGGCACGGCCGGTCTCTCCCCAGTTGTCCGCCGAGTCGGGTGCCCCGTTGAGCCCGCGACCGTCGATATACAGGTCCAGGATCGAGTAGGGACCGGGGAAAAACCTGCTGGCGGGCTGCGAGGTAATGCATTTTTTGTCGAAGAGTGCCGGGTCCATCTCCGGCAGCGCATGCTTGAGCTGTTCCAGGGCAATGGCTTTGGTGGTGGGCATGGGCGGCAGTTGGGTTTCGGAGGCCTCCTTGAGTTCGCGCACTTGCGCGCTGAATGCCTCGCGCACGGCAGTTATTGCGGCGGGCGTCACGGGGTAACCCATGCCGCTGGCTGCCCCCCAGTCTTTGATCGCCTCGCTCTGGGCCCTGTATTCCACCTGCCGTTCTTCTTCAGTGATGGGCGCTGTACCCGCGTCGAGCATGATCTGCGCATAGCTCATCGTCGCCGTTGCCCCGGGGGCTTTTGCTTCAATGCGCGCGGTTGCCGTGGCCAGGCTGACCCAACTGTGGGTTCCCACCACTACCTGCTCCGGAATGTCCTTGACCAGGAACGCCGGCGCCCGGCTGGCCAGTAGCAGATGGGCTTGAAGCGTGGCTTGCGCGGGCGAGGTTGCACGCCCCTGGGCCTGCAGGTGCGCGGCCAATTCCTCGCAGACCGTGGCGGCCGACTTACCGACGTTGCCGGGCGAAACAAGCCGGTAGCCCGCGATCTCGCCGGGGACTTGGCCGGTGGGTGCGCTGGTGCTCTCCACGTTCAAGGCCGCCAGCAGCCAATCAGCGGCACTGCCTTTGACGGCGCGAGCCGCGAAGGTGGCTTGGATGGCACTGCCCAGTGCCTGGCCCCGAGCAGAATTGATCAAGGTATCAATCAACAGGCGTGGATTACTCTGCTCTTGAGGCGAGACTTGCCTGCCTTGCAGCAGATAATCCAGCACACGGTGAAAGGGCCGCAGGGTCAGATCGCCGAACTGGCCTGCGCGTATATCCGACTGCAATTGTTCCTGGCTGTCCTGGTCAAGCGATACGGGCCAGGCCAGCGCGCCACCCAGGTTGCCATTGCTCGCAGCCTTGGGGGGTGGCGTGGCGAGGGCGCTGGCAAGGTTGACCAGTTGTGCGTGATCGGTCGGGATATCCCAGCCATGGTCTTGGATAAACTGCAGCAGGCTGACCCTATTGGGTTGGCCGCTGGTGCTGGGTTGGTAAGTGCTGTCGGCCGGCAGGTCGATCATCGTTTTGGTCAGCGCATTCTGGATTTGCCCCACATATTCGCTGCCGGATTCGACGCCAGACGCCAGGTGACGAAGCTCGGCGATGGCTTGATGGCGGCTACCAATATCCCCCAAGTGCGCTTTTTGCACGTACAGAGCGCTGTCGCTGCGCGCCTTGATCAAATCGGCGCTGGTGGTGGGATCGAGCTTGGTAAAGCCTTGCTGTTGATCGATTTGTTCAGCACGCAGGCGCATCGACGGGCCCGTCAGGTCCAGCCGCTCATTGTAAAAGTGCCCGACCAGCCAATAGGGAACCGGGTCATGAATATCGCTTGCGGGGGGCGAGAACGTCGTGTCAGCGTGGCCCGCCGCAATGACTTTGCCGGCCTGCAGGATGGGCCCACTGATGGCTGCCCAGCGTGCGTCGTCGAGCCCGACTGTGTGGCGCTTCTGTTCGGGGTCAAGGTAGTGCTGGCGCTTGAAAGAGAGTGTTCCTGACTCCGGGTGGAGGGTGATCGAGCGGGTGTTGATGCCTTTTTCTTCAAGCCACTGACGGACGTCGGGCGACTTGAAGGCATTTTGCAGTTGTGCCCACCACTGGCCGAATGTGGAGTCGGGAGCAATCGTGTTGATCGTCACATTCTTTTGGCGATTGGCGACCTCCAGTAATGCCGAGCTATACGCCGTCGCCAATGCGCGATCACCCACGGTGCGAGGATGTTCTGCTGATTCAGATGGGGTGGGAGTTTCACGCTTGTGCCGCGAGGGCAACGGCGTGACAGGCAGATTGAGTAGCTGGCGTGGGGGGCGCTGCGCAGGGCTGGGCTGGGAAATACTGCTCATAAGGATTGCTGCCTCAAAGTTCGGGAATGGGCCTGGGTGTCAACCGCTACCGGGCGTTAGCCTTGTGTAGCGGTTTGCCCCAGGTTGATTCCCTTGTTTTGGCAGCCGATGACTTTCCTTATGTTTCAATTATGTTCTGATCAGAAATCCCAGCGGGTCGTCAGCATCACGTTGCGCGGATCGCCGTAATAGGCGGTGTTGTAGAAGCCGATATTGGTGTAGTACTTCTTGTCGAACGCGTTGTTCAGGTTCAGCGTCGCCGACAGGTTTTCGGTGACCTGGTAACGCGCCATCACATCCACTAGCCAGTAGGCTTGCTGGGCAAACTCCTCGTTCTTGGCCTTGTAGCGGTTGTACAGTTCCTGCCAGCTTCGGTTCTGCCAGCGCGCGCCGCCGCCCACGGTCAAGCGGTCCAGTGGGCCCTTGAGTTTGTAGGTGGTGTAGAAGCTGAGTTGGTCCTCGGGCTCCCAGGTCGAGACCTTCTGCCCACTTTGGTCGCGGATGATCTTGTGGGTGTAGCCAGCCTGGGCCTGCCAGCCGGGCAGCAGTTCACCGGACATTTCGGCCTCCAAGCCCTTGGTCTTGGCTTCGATACCCTTGGTGGCATAGCCCAATGACGGGTTGGTCGGCGCGGCGTTGTATTCGGCGTCGGCTTCTGCGCGGTTGCTCTGGTGCACTTCAAAGTAGGCCAGGCTGGTGTTGAGCCGGCCGCCGAAGAATTCACCCTTGATGCCGCCTTCGTAGTTCTTGCCTTCGGAGGGTTCCAGCAGCTTGTTGTTGCGGTCGCGGTTGTAGCTTTCCGGCATGAAGATGTCGGTGTAGCTGGCGTAGGCGGTGAAGTTTTCGTTCAGGTCGTAAGTCACGCCGGCGTAGGGCACCAGGCGCCCGGTTTCGGTGGAGTCGTCGGTGCCGCGCAGCTTGTAGTTGGCGACGCGGGCGCCGAGGAACAGGTTCAGCGGGTCGGCCAGATTGAAGCGCGAGGTCATGTAGCCAGCGCTTTGGCGGGTGGTCAGGTCGTTGACGTAGGTGGGGGCGCCCCAGTCGGGTTCGGCAAAGTTGCCATCGAAGTTCCAGAAGTCCACCACATTGCCGTTGGCGTGTTTGGGGCTGCCGTAGTCCTTGCCTTTCCAGTGGGAGTTGGAGGCCGAGCCACCCACTACCAGTTCATGCTCGCGCCCCAGCAGGCTGAAGGGGCCGCTGAGGTACACATCGGCGGCATTGGCACGGGTCTGGCCGGTGAATTTATTGGCGTAGACCGTGGACAGGCCGGTGTCGGGATTCGGCGCGCTCTGTATCGAGCCCAGGGGCGCGTGGTAGCCGCTGAGTTGGTGGGTCACTTGCGCCTTGGCTACCCAGCCATTGGCGAAGCTGCGCTCCAGGGTGGCGAAGGCGCCCCGGTTGTACTGCTCCCAGCGGCTCCACTTGGCGCCGTTGTTGTAGGAGCGCTTGACGTCGATGCGGTCGCCCTTGGTGTTGAACAGCGGGCGGCTGCCGGACCAGCCCGAGCCCATGGGGTCGTTGTCCTGATAGTCAAAACCCACGGTCAGCAAGGTGTCGTCGTCAAGATCCGCTTCCAGTGAGCCGAAGTAGACGCTGGTCTTGCGCTGGTAGCGCTCCATGAACGAATGCTTGTCCTGATAGGCCGCCACGGCGCGCCCGCGGATATTGCCGCTGTCGGTCAGCGGTCCGCTGACGTCGACCTGGGAGCGGTAGTTGTCCCAACTGCCGGCACCCAGTTCGATGCTGGCCTTGAAGTCATGGGTGGGCTTTTTACGGATCAGGTTCAAGGTCGCCCCCGGCGCGCCTGCACCGGTCAGCAGGCCGGTGGCACCTTTCAGGATCTCCACCCGGTCGTAGATCGCCATGTCGGTCAGGGTCTGGCCGGACGAGTAGGCCGAGTTGCGCAGGGTGGGGATGCCGTCGTACTGGAAGTTTTCGATGGAAAACCCACGGGCGAAGTAGTTGGTGCGCTCGCTGTCGTAGGTCGACACGGTGATGCCGGGGGTGTGGCGCATCACATCGTCAATGGCGTTGAGGCCGAAGTCGTCCATGTGTTGGCGGGTGATCACGGTGATCGACTGCGGGGTCTCCCTGGGCGTCAAGACCAGGCGCGTGGCGGTGGCAATGGTGCCCGGAGTGTAGGAGCCGGTGCCCTCGGTGACGGTGCCCAACTGGTTGGAGGTGACCTGGGTGGCAGCCAGTGCCAGGGTGCCGCTGGCCTCGGTCAAGGCCTGCAACTGGTAGCCATCGGCGCTGGCTTGCGCCGCAAAGCCGGTGCCTTCCAACACCTTGGCAAAGCCATCCACTACGTTGTAACTGCCGCGCACGCCTGCACTGTTCAGGCCGGCCACTTGTTGCGACTGGAAGGCTATCGGCGTGCCTGCGGCCTGGGCATAGCGGCTGAGCACTTCGCCGAGGGGGCCTGGGGCGATATCGAAGGCCTGGACCTGTTGCTGCGCGTAGGCAATGGCCGGTAATGCCAGCGGCAGGCAGCCAAACAGCAGGCGGCTGGCCAGCAGCAGGCTGCCACGGGAGGATGGGTTGGAAGACATGTAATCGGTGCTCCTTTGGATGTTGGCCAAGGAAAGGACGCGGCAAAACCGAAAACACGCAGACTTTATTGAGAATTATTCGCGCTGTTTTTCAAGGACACACGGGTGACCCACGGTGTGTAGTTGCTGACTTCGATCGGCAGCGTGCGCTGGAGCAGGCGCAAGGCCCGCGCCGGGTCGTCGACCGGCAGCATTACCGTGACCCGCAAGCCTTGCAGGGCCTGGCGATCGAACAGCAACAGGCCGCTGCGATGTCGTCCCAGGCGCTCCAGCACATCCGCCAGGGGCTCGTCGTTGGCCAGCAACTGGTGGGTGTTCCAGGCGGCCTCGTGGGCGCGGGCATCGAATTTTTCCACCGGCCCTGGGCCGCTTGCCTCCAGGCGCACCTGCTGGCCGGGGTTGAGGGTCAATTGTTGGGTGCCGCTGTCGATGCGAGTGGACGATTCGAGCATCCTGACCACCGTCGCATCGCCGCTGCGCTCGACGATAAAACGCGTGCCCAGGGCGCGAATGCTGCCTTGCGGGGTGTCGACATAGAACGGGCGCTGGGCATCCTTGGCCACGTCCACCAGCAGCTCACCGCGCAGCAGGCGTATGCGCCGTTGGTGGACGTCGAAGTGCAGGTCCACCGCCGAACCACCATCCAGTTGCAGGGCACTGCCATCGGCCAGGCGTTGTTGCTGCCATTGGCCGCTGGCGCTGCTGAGGTCGGCGAACAGGTAGCCGCGCTGGCTGTACTGATAGGCCGGCAGGGCAAACAGGCCGATTAACAGGGTGAGGGCCAGGCCCTTGATCGCCTTCGGCTGTTGGCGCGCCCGGCGCAACGCGGCCCGGGCCGGCGCCTGCTTGAGTGGCGACAGGTGGCCTTGCAAGCGCGCAACCGCCAATGGATGTTGCGGGTCGGCGGCCAGCCAGGCGTGGAAAGCCTGTTGGCTGGCGGCGTCGGGCTGATGGTCGAGGCGCACCAGCCACTCGGCAGCCTGGCGCAGGATGGCCGGGGTCATGCCTGGACGCACGCGTCGCAGGCCAGCAGGGCTTCCACCAGGTCCTGTTGCACGGTGCGCACCGAAACCCCGAGGCGCTCGGCGATCTGGGCCTGATCCAGGCCATCGAGGTGGCGCAGGATAAAGGTCTCGCGGATCCGTGGCTTCATCCGCGCCAGGGCCCGGTCAATCGCTTCGAGCACCTGTACCGCCTGCAGGATCTGCTCGGGCGAGGGCGCTTGCTCAAGGTACTGGGCGCAGCGTTCCAGTTCTTCCTGATAGGCCCGCTCCAGGCGGCGCCGGCGATTGCTGTCCATCAACAGGCGGCGGGCCACCGTGGCGAGATAGGCCTGGGGCTCACGGGGCGCCACGTAGGGGCTGGCCGACAGCAGGCGGATGAACGTGTCATGTGCCACGTCTGCCGCGTGCTGGGAGCAATTCACGCGCCGGCGCAGCCAGCTCAGCAACCAGCCGTGGTAGCCGCGGTACAGGGCTTCAAGCGTCGCGGCTTCGGCGGGCTGGGCTGGTTTCATGCGAAAAATTCGTAAGTGGGAATTAATCTTATTCTAGTTGTTTCTGACTGGCGGCTGCAATGGGCGAGGGGGCCTCGGTCTCAGAACCGGCCCGTTCAACGTCTTTTATAGAAGGACTCGAGAAAAGACGGCCTTACCTCGTCGGTCGGCGAATTTAATGTGGATAATTTTGCGTATCGGTCAATATTTGTTGGTTTTTTTGACTGAGTATCGCGCTCTGAGCGCGATATGGCCGTGGAATAGCGGTCGGGGTCATGCCTAAAAAGTGTTGAAAAGTAACTTCGCTCTAAGTGGTTGTGTATTTATGTAGCGCTTTTCGCGTATTGAGCGAATCGACAGTAACGTCTTTTTGACAGAATCAGCTCTGTGTGCACCGAACCGGTCAGCCTTTTCCACGTTGTGTTTAAAGCCCGGGTACCCATAAACATTAGGCGCTGGCATGGCGGCGGCTGCATGCCTTGGCGCGAAGTCCTTGGGCAGTGAGGGAACCGTGATGGCCAATCGGTCATTCCAACCCCGCTTCGGTCAGTGGCATATGCCCTGCACCCACTTACGGCAACCTCTGCGCTTACTTCACCCATAGGCTTGATAATGACGAAACCCTTCCCGAACCAGAGCGGCATCTACGACGTCATCGTTGTTGGCGGTGGCGTTGTGGGATGCGCGATGGTCCGGCGCTTTACCCTGGAGGGCGCGCGGGTGCTGTTGCTGGAAAAAAGCCCGGACATCCTCTCTGGTGCGAGCAAAGGCAACAGCGCGATCCTGCACACCGGCTTCGATGCGCCAACCGGCAGCCTGGAGCTGCAATGCATGCAGGACGGCTACCAGGAATACCTGGACATCCACCAGAACATGTCGCTGCCGCTGCTCAAGACCGGCGCGCTGGTGGTGGCCTGGAACGAGGATGACCTGGACAAGCTGCACGGCATCGTCGAACAGGCACACGCCAATGGGATTGCCGATGTCAGCCTGATCGGCCGCGAGCGGGTGCGCAGCCTTGAACCGCACCTGGCCCAAAGCGCCCTGGGGGCGGTCCAGGTGCCTGGTGAATTTCTTATCGATCCGTGGTCGGCGCCGCTTGGGTATCTGCTCCAGGCCATGACGCATGGGGCACAGGTGCGCTTCAATACCGAGGTCAACGGCGGTTATTTCGATGGCGAACTGTGGGCCCTGGAGACCACCAACGGGTTTATCCGGGGACGCACGATCATCAACTGCGCCGGCTTGTTCGGCGATGTACTGGAGCAGCAGTTGCTGGGCGCGTCGAGCTTCTCCATCCACCCGCGCAAAGGCCAGTTCGTGGTGTTCGACAAGGCGGCCGCGCGCTACCTGGGCAACATCATCCTGCCGGTGCCCAACGAGCGCACCAAGGGCATCGTCCTGACCCGCACCGTCTACGGCAATTTGTTGGTGGGGCCTACCGCCGAAGAACAGGAAGACCGCCTGCATGCAGGCCTGGACAGCGACGTGCTGCGCCAGTTGGTGGACGCGGCCGTCGAGCGGATTCCTGCGCTCGACGGCATGCCGGTCACCGCCACCTATGCCGCGCTGCGCCCGGCCACGGAAAAGAAAGAGTATCGGGTGCAGCGGGTCGAAGGTAAGAACTGGATCAGCGTCGGCGGCATCCGCTCCACCGGCCTGACGGCGGCGCTGGGCATTGCCCGGCACGTGTTCAGCCTGTATCAGCGCGAGCACACGCCAGTCCCCGCCTCAATCCTGCAATGGCCGGTGCTGCCCAATCTCGCCGAACATTTGCCCCGCGATTACCACCGGCCGGGCTACGGCGAAATCGTCTGCCACTGTGAAATGGTGACCCTGCGGGAAATCCAGAATGCCTTGGCCAGCGCGCTGCCGCCCGGTGACCTGGGCGGCCTGAAACGCCGCACGCGGGCCTGCATGGGGCGCTGCCAGGGCTTTTATTGTGGGGCGCGGGTGGCCGAGCTGAGCGCTGGCCACCTGGCCATTCCCCTTGCCACAGGTGTTTGTCATGAAGCCCATTGAAGTCGAAAACATTGATGTCGCGATTATCGGTGGCGGGCCGTCGGGGCTGTCGGCGGCGATGACCCTGCGCAAGCTGGGCGTTGGCACGGTGGTGGTGTTTGAGCGTGAGCCCGAGGCGGGTGGTATCCCACGTCATTGTGGGCACCCGCCCTTTGGTTTGCGCGAATACGGCCGCGTCTATACAGGGCCTGGCTATGCGCGCAAAAACGTCGCGCAGGCGTTGAAGGCCGGGGTGCAGATTCGCGTCAAGCACTCGGTGACGCAGATGGGCCTGGGCGGGCGGCTGGAACTGGTGAGCCCGGAGGGCGCCAGGGTGATCCAGGCGCGACGCGTGCTGATTGCCACCGGGGCCCGGGAAACACCACGTTCGGCGCGCCTGCTGGGCGGCGATCGCCCGCTGGGGGTGATCAATACCGGCGCGTTTCAGTCCTACCTGTACCTGGAGCATCTCAAGCCCTTTGAGCGTCCGCTGATCGTCGGCACCGAGCTGGTCAGCCTGTCGGCGGTCATGAGTTGCCGGCGTGCCGGAATCCAACCGGTGGCGATGATCGAGGCCAACCTGCGGGCCACGGCGCGCTGGCCGCTGTCGCTGTTTCCGCGGTTATGCGGGGTGCCGATGCATTTCGGTGCACAACTTCTGGCAATCCACGGCACCGGGCGGGTAGAGGGCGCAACGGTGCGCCTGGCCGATGGGCAGACCCAGACCTTCGATTGTGACGGCGTGCTGCTTACCGGCCAGTTCACTCCCGAGTCGAGCCTGGTACGCTTGAGCGAGCTGCGGCTGGACCCGAAAAGCGGCGGCCCGCATATCGATCAATACGGGCGCTGTTCCGATCCGGCCTACTTTGCCGCGGGGAATCTGCTGCGCCCCGTCGAGACGGCAGGTTGGTCGTTTCGCGAAGGCCATAAGATCGCTACGATGATCGCCCGCGATCTGCAGGGGCAACTGCCGCCTGCTGCGCCGAGCATCGAGATCGCCTGCAAGGGCGCCTTGAAGCTCTGCGTGCCGCAACGCCTGAGCCCGTCCACAGTGGCCGGTATGCAGCACCTGCAACTGCGGGTCAGCCGTGGGGTGAAAGGGCGCCTGGTGGTACGGGCCGATGGCCAGGAAATCTGGGCCCGCGCCGGCAGTTCGCTGCCCGAGCGACGGATATTGATACCCATCGCCAGCCTCAAGCTGTCCCAGGGCGTACAGCAACTCGAAGTCGACTTTGTCGGCCACTAACAAGACCTGCCGAGGAGTCTTAAACATGCGGATTGCCGCGCTCGATCAAGGCACCACCAGCACCCGCGTGTTGGTGGTGAGTGACAATGGGTCAGCTGATATCCAGCTCTCGTTGCGCCATCAGCAACACCATCCCCATCCTGGTTGGGTGGAGCACGATCCACTGGAGCTGCTCAGTAACCTGCAGCGTTGCCTGGAGGCCACCGGCCAGGTGGACGCCATCGGCCTTGCCAACCAGGGCGAGAGTTGCCTGGCGTGGGACGCCCAGACCGGCGAGCCGTTATCCCCGGTGATCGTCTGGCAAGACAATCGCACCTGGGCCGAAATCGCCCAGTTGCGCGGCGACGGCGGCGAGGCCCTGACCCTGGAGCGTGCGGGTTTGCCCCTGGACCCGTATTTCTCGGCGAGCAAGCTGGCCTGGATCGTGCGCAACCTGCCAGCCGCGCAGAGCGCATTGCGCGCCGGGCGGCTGCGCCTGGGCACCACCGATGCGTACTTTCTCGACCGCCTGACCGGGGTCTTCGCCACGGACGTCACCACCGCTTCGCGCACCTCGCTGATGAACCTGGCGACCGGGCAGTGGGACAGCCAGCTCTGCGAGCTGTTTGGCGTGCCCATGGAAACCCTGCCGCAGATCCGCGACACCGTCGGGCACTTTGGCGAGATCGGCGCCACGCCGGTCACCGCCTCGATTGTCGACCAGCAAGCCTCGCTCTACGGCCATGGTTGCCGCAATGAGGGCGACGCCAAGATCACCTATGGGACCGGGGCGTTTGCCCTGACCGTGACCGGCGAGCAGATCATCCGCGCCCCGGAAAAGGGCCTGCTGGCGACCATCGCCTGGCAGATTGACGGCAAGCCCACTTACGCCATGGACGGTGGTGTCTACGATGCCAGCGCAGCCGTGGAATGGGCCGGGCGGCTTGGCTTGTTCAGCGATTTTTCGGAGCTGGCGGCATTTGACGAAGCACCGGCCATTGGCCGCCAACTGGCGTTTGTGCCGGCGTTGTCCGGCCTCGCTTGCCCGCACTGGGACCGCAGCGCGGCAGCCCTGTGGGTCGGCATGAATGGCAGCACCACGCGCCAGGATATGTGCCAGGCCGTGCTTGAGGGTGTGGCATTGCGCAGTGTGGAAGTGATCAGCGCAATGGACGGGTTTCTCAGCGTCACCGATCACCTGTCCATCGATGGCGGCCTGGCGCGCAGCCCCTATTTTGCGCAGTTTCTCGCCGATGCCTTGCAGCGCTGCATCGTCACCCAGCGCTTCGATGAGCTGACCGCATTCGGCTGCGCAGCGCTGGCAGCCAAAGGCCTCGGCGTGGCGCTCAAGCCGCCGCGCAATACCAGCACCAGCTATCACCCCAAAGTCAGTGCCGCCCAGGCCCAGCAGTGGCGGGCCACGTTCAGCGATGCGGTGACGCGCTGCCGCGACTGGCGCTGAGCGCTTACCACTCCGGCCGGGTCAGGGCAGGGGCTTCCAGGACTTCAACCTGGGCTTCGGCCAGGGCCTTGGCCAGTTCGCCCAAGGGTTTGCGGTCGATGATCAGGCGGTCGATGCGCTCCAGGGGGAATACCTGGAACAGCGCACGCTTGCCCATTTTCGAGGAGTCGGCAATCACCGTGAGGTAGCGCGTGCGGGCGATCATGGCGCGGGTGATTTCCGCTTCCTCGATGGAAAAGTCAAAGGCGCCGTCGGTGTTCAAGGCGCCAATGGTGACCACCGCATGCTCAGCGTTGAACCGGGCGATCTGCTCCATGGCCAGGGCGCCGATGTTCTGTTCCGATTCGGGGCGGTATTCGCCGCCGATCATGAACACGCGATTACCGCTGGCGCCAATGGCGGCGGCGATCAACAAGGAGTTGGTGATCACGGTGATGCGGTTGAGCCTTGCCAGTTCACGGGCAAAGAACAGGGTCGTGGTACCGGTATCGATCAGCAGGCTGTCGCCCGGCGCATAGAGCCCGGCGGCGAAGCGCGCCACTGCACGTTTCTCCTGGGAGAATTCATTCATCCGGGTCTGGAAGGCGTTCTCGTGCTCGCCGCTGGGCGGCAGCGAGGCGCCGCCATGGAACTTGGTGACCTGGCCATCTTCGGCCAGGGCCGTGAGGTCGCGGCGAATGGTCTCTTGCGAAGTGCCGAGGGTGCGCGCCAACTCGTCGACCGAGATGCGTTCACGCTGGCGTAGCAGTTCAAGGATATGTTGGCGTCTTTCATTGGGGCGCATGGGCAACCATCCTCTTGATGCTACGTGAATGCGCCACGGCGGCGCAGTGCTGTTACCGAGGCACTCAAATGATGCCCCGCCAGTAAGCGGCGGGGCGCGTGGGCGCCAGTGGAGGTGGTGTGAACTTGGTATTGGCGTTTGCCGTTCACGGCCGTAGAGTCCGCTGCCTTGAAAGGTGTGATCAGAGATTACGCAATAGAGTTGACCGATTCCAGTGTGTTTAACCCGCAAAACCACAAAAAACACACGATTGGCATGGGAAGTGGTTAGTAATAGGGTGTGAAAGCGCCACAAATGGGGCTGTAAAACGCGTTTGGCCAATGGAGCGACCGAACTGGGGCGTACTCCTACAACAACAATTGATTCAGTACAGATGGAGCGAAAGCAATGGCGGAATTCGGCAATTACGTTATTTACCTGATCATGATCGGCGCGGTGGTTGGCGCGTTTGCATCCGTGATCAAGCCGGACAGCGGCCTGGGCAAGGAGTTTGTCAACGGCATTCACTCCATTGGCCCGGTGTTCCTGGCGCAGGCGGGGATCATGGTGGCGATCCCGTACCTGTCCAAATTCATCGAGGTCGCACTAGGGCCGTACTTCGGCGCGATGGGTTCCGACGTGTCGATTGCGGCGCTGTCGATCATCGCCGTGGACATGGGAGGCTACCAGTTGGCCGATGCCCTGGCAGCGAACCGCGACATGTGGATCACCGCCATGATCGTTGGCTATACCTCCGGCGCGACCATCGTCTACCTGATCCCGGTCGGCCTGATGATGCTCGAACGCAAGGACCACAAGTACCTGGCGCTGGGGGCCATGGCCGGTTTGATCAGCATCCCGTTTGCGGTGCTTGCGTCGTTGATGATGATCACCGCCTTCAACCTGCCGGTGCGGGATATCGTTTCCACCACCTCGCCGGCCCTGCATTACCTGAGCCTGGGGTTTGTCGACTGCGTGCGCTTGCTCGCGCCATTGTTTGTGTTCTGCTTCCTGCTGGCCGCCGGCCTGCGCTACCGGGCGGCGTGGATGGTGGCCGGGTTCCTGGTGTTCGGTAAGTTGATGGATGCCTTTATCAAGATCGTCCTGGCGCTGGCCATCGTCGAGCACTTCACCGGGTTCTTCATGAAGAACTTCGGTGTGTGGGGCTTCGACCCGATGTTCGCCGACGAGAAGGAGCTGTTCCGTGCCATCGAGATTGCCGGCTACATCGGCATCATGCTCGCCGGTACGTTCCCGATCTGCTACCTGTTCAACCGCTACTGCAAGAAACCCATGGAAGTGCTGGGCAAGCACATCGGGCTGTCAGCCGATGGCGCGGCGGCGTTTGTCATGGTGTTTGCCAACATCATCGCGGTCTACCACCTGTTCAAGAAGATGAATGCCCGGGACAAGGTCTTGTGTGTGGCCCTGGGTGTCTGTGCGCAGGCCACCATTGGCGACCACCTGGCCTTTACCGCGAACTTCCAGCCGACGCTGATCATGCCGATCCTGCTGGCCAAGTTGTTTGGCGGCCTGCTCGCAGTGGCGATCGCGATCAAGATCTCGGTGCCCGCCGCCCAGCGTTACGAAGCGCAGGAGCGCGAGCGCGAAGAGGCCGATGAGGCCGGCGTGCCGGCTGCGCAGGCAGTGTGACCCTGACTCTTTAATCCACGGCAAGGGCGCGCGCCCTTGCATTGCCTTGAGGTAACAATGAGAAAGATTTTTCTGGCCTGCCCCTACAGCCATGCCGATGCGTCAGTGACCCACGAGCGTTTTATCCAGTGCAACAAGGTGGCGGCCATCATCATCGAGTCGGGTCATGGGGTGTTCAGCCAGGTGTCCATGTCGCACCCGATCAACCTCGCGTTCGAAGGCAAGGACAGCGCCACCATCGGCAAGCTGTGGGCGCCGGTGGATGCGCTGTTCATGGACATGATGGAAGAACTGATCATCCTTGACCTGCCGGGCTGGGACCTGAGTTCCGGGATCAAGCGCGAGATCGAATTCTTCAAGAACCGTGGGCAGAAGGTCAGCTTGTGGTCCGAGGTCCACGCCGAGTTCAACTAATTCCCCCGGCAACGCAAACCCTTGTGGGAGCGGGCTTGCCCGCGATAGCGGTGTGTCAGTCAAGTATTTCTAACCTGACCCACCGCTATCGCGGGCAAGCCCGCTCCCACATTTGATTTGCGATGTAGCGCAAATTTTATGCCCAGCCGAGCCCCCCCTGTGGGAGCGGGCTTGCCCGCGATAGCGGTGTGTCAGTCAAGTATTTCTAACCTGACCCACTGCCATCGCGGGCAAGCCCGCTCCTACATTTGATCTGCGATGTAGCGCAAATCTTATGCCCAGCCGAGAGCCCCCTGTGGGAGCGGGCTTGCCCGCGATGACGGAGTGTCAGAAAAGTATTTCTAACCTGACCCACCACCATCGCGAGCAAGCCCGCTCCTACATTTGATTTGCGATGTAGCGCAAATGTTGTGCCCAGCCGAGAGCCCCCTGTGGGAGCGGGCTTGCCCGCGATAGCGGTGTGTCAGTCAAGTATTTCTAACCTGACCCACCGCCATCGCGAGCAAGCCCGCTCCTACATTTGATTTGCGATGTAGCGCAAATGTTGTGCCCAGCCGAGAGCCCCCTGTGGGAGCGGGCTTGCCCGCGATAGCGGTGTGTCAGTCAAGTATTTCTAACCTGACCCACCGCCATCGCGGGCAAGCCCGCTCCTACATTTGATTTGCGATTTAGCGCAAATGTTGTGCCCAGCCGAGCCCCCCCTGTGGGAGCGGGCTTGCCCGCGATAGCGGTGTGTCAGTCAAGTATTTCTAACCTGACCCACCACCATCGCGGGCAAGCCCGCTCCTACATTTGATTTGCGATGTAGCGCAAATGTTGTGCCCAGCCTAGATCCCTTGTGGGAGCGGGCTTGCCCGCGATAGCGGTGTGTCCGTCAAGTATTTCTAACCTGACCCACTGCCATCGCGGGCAAGCCCGCTCCTACATTTGATTTGCGATTTAGCGCAAATGTTGTGCCCAGCCGAGCCCCCCCCTGTGGGGGCGGGCTTGCCCGCGATGACGGAGGTTCAGTAATGGCTCCCACAGATAACAGTGTTAGCAGTCGAGACTGTACAAGCGTCAGGTCAGGATATTAAAATGAGAAGTATTATCATTAACTGCTCATTGGACCTGACATGTACGACGACAGTCTCGTCTCGCCCGTCGAACAACTCTACACCCGTCACCATCTCTGGCTGCGCGGCTGGTTGCGGCGTCGCCTGGGGCACAGTGCCGATGCCGAGGACCTGGCGCACGACACGTTCATCCGGGTGTTGCGCACGCAGCAGGACGTGCGGGAGCTGCGCCAGCCCATGGCATTTCTGGCCGCGATCGCCAATGGCTTGCTGATTAACCGCTGGCGGCGCCAGGCGATTGAGCGGGCTTACCTGGAGGCGCTCGCCGCCCGTCCGGAAGGTGAGGAGCCGTCGCCCGAAACCCGTTACTTGATGATCGAGACCTTGCTACAGCTGGACTCGCTGCTGGTGGGGCTGTCGATGCAGGTGCGCAAGATCTTCTTTTTGTCCCAGCTCGACGGCCTGACGTACCCGCAGATCGCCACGCAGTTGAACTTGAGCGTGGCCCAGGTGCAGCGGGCGATGGGCAAGGCTTTCAGTGTGTGCTACGCGAGCCGTTTCGAATGAATGGCAAGCCGGTTGCACCGAAAGTCCGCGAGACGGCCATCGACTGGATCGTCCGGTTGCAGTCCGGGATGATGAGCCCGGACGAGCAACAGGCGTTGCAGCATTGGCGCCAGGCAAGTGCCGAGCACGAATACGCTTGGCAACGCGTCGCCAGCTTGCCGCTGATGCTTCAGCCGGGGGCCAGCCTGTTGGCGGATGTCACCGCACGACGCGCGCTGGAGGCAGCCGGGGCTGATCCGGCGCGGCGCCGGCAGGTGCTCAAGTGCTTGCTGGGGTTGGGCTTGCTCGGTGGTTTGTCCTGGCAGGGCGCGGAATCGACCCTTCTGCGCGCAGCCTTTGCCACCTACCGCACGGCTACCGGCGAGCGCCGCCGCTGGACCCTGGCCGATGGCAGTTCTCTGTGGTTGAACACTGCCAGCGCTGTCAGCCTGGACTTTAGCGCGCAGCTGCGCCGCGTGCAGTTGATCGAGGGCGAGGTGGCGCTGGATGCGCGCGTTGAGTCGCGCCCACTGCAACTGCTCACAGCGGATGCGCTGCTGCGCAGCCACGATGCCAATCTGCTGGTGCGCCATGATCAGCAGGGCACGTGGATTACCGTATTGCGCGGGCTGGTGGAGGTGAGTTCGCCGCGCCACCCGGCACCGGTATCAGTAGCGGCAGGCTGGCAGACCCAGGTCGATCGCCAGGGTGTGGGTACGCCACGGCAAACCGATGGATTTCTGGCCCAGGCCTGGCTGCGCGGGATTCTGCCTGCCGAGCGCATGCGCCTGGATGTGCTGCTGGCCGAGTTGTCCCGTTACCGGCCGGGCGTCTTGCGATGCAGCGAGCAGGTCGCGGGGTTGCGCGTGACGGGCAGCTTCCAGCTCGACGACACCGATGCCGCGCTGGCGTTGGTGGCCCATGCACTGCCGGTGCGTATCGAGCGGCGTACCCGCTATTGGGTGACTGTGGTGCCGGCCTGAACATTTATTTACGTTCTCTGCGCAGTTTTTCAAAACTCGCTTGGCCTATAGGGATAACCCACCGAAACAGGTGGGCCTTCACCTCTAGGAGCCCTGCATGATTTCTCCCGCAAGTGTCTTGCGCACCCGCACATTGGGTCTGCTGTTACTCAGCCTGCAACCGCTGTACAGCACGGTAGTTTTCGCCCAGGCCGAGCGCCAACCCTACAGCATCGAAGCCGGCCCGCTGGACCAGGCACTCTCGCGTTTCGGCGTGCAGGCGGGTATCAGCATGGCGGGCAGTTCGACGCTGACGGCGGGCAAACGCAGCAACGGCCTGCACGGAGATTTCAGCACCGAGGCCGGCCTGGCGCAGTTGCTGGCAGGCACCGGCTTGAGTTTTCAGCGCCAGGCCGATGGCAGCTTCGAACTGCATCCAGCGACCAGTGCGTTGGTGCTGCCGTCGCAGAAAGTCACTGGCGATGACCTCGAGAAAAAAGCGGTGTACACCGCCCCACGTTCGTCGGTGTATATCTCCAACGAAGAAGTGCGCCGCTTTGGCGTGATCTCCGTCGGCGACCTGCTCAAGGGCCAACCGGGGGTGCAGGTGGGTGACAGCCGCAATGGCGGTGGCCTGGATGTGAATATCCGCGGGATCCAGGGGCAAAGCCGGGTGGCGGTCACGGTCGACGGTTCGCAACAGGCGCTGGATGTCTATCGCGGCTATGCGGGCACGCAACAGCGCAGCTACATCGACCCCGACCTGATCAGCGATGTCGCCATCGACAAAGGCCCCAGCCTGACGTCCAGCGCCATCGGCGGCACGGTGGCGATCCGCACCCTGGGGGTCGATGACATCCTGCGTGACGGCAAGAACGTGGGCCTGCGCCTGAAGGGCGATCTGTGGAACAACGGCGTCGAGCCGGCCTCGCGCAACGGCCATTCGACCACCGAGAACCTGTACTCCGAGCCGCACCAGAACCGTGGCGGCCTGTTCGGTTCCGACTCGGAATCGGGCAGCGCGGCGTTTGCCTATACCCACGATCTGTTCGATGTGGTGGCCGCCTACGCCCATCGCAACCAGGGCAACTACTTCTCCGGCAAGCACGGCCAGGACCGCTACCGCACCTTTGACCGCTATGGCCGCGAAAACATGACGGTGGCCACCACCTACAACGCCGGCGAAGAGGTGCTCAACTCCTCGGCAGAGACCGAGTCGATCCTGCTCAAGACCACCCTGCGCCCGGCCGACGACCACACTTTCGACTTCGGCTACAGTCGTTACGATGGGCGCATAGGCGAGATCATGCCCTCGGACATCTTCCGTTTCGGCACTGGCGGTATCTACCAGTACCCGCGCGGCAGCACCAAGATCGACACCTACACCGCCCGTTATCACTACCTGCCCACGGGCAATATGCTGGTGGACCTGACGACCAGCCTGTGGATGACCGATGCCAAGACCAGCCAGTTGACCTCGGTGCTGGCGCCCAAATCCCAGGCCTATCGTTCGGACCGCAACTGGACGCGCCAGCACGACCGGCGCATCGGTGGCGAGCTGGCCAATACCTCGCGTTTTGACACGCACTATGGCGATTTCAAACTGGACCTGGGCGGCTCGTTCCAGCTCGAGGAACTGCAGCCGCAAAAGAGCGTGGTCACCACACAGAACGATATCAACGCCAACCGCAGCCTGCGTGATGGTTCGCGCAAGGAGTTCAGCCTCAACGGCAAGCTCGAGTACAAGCCGGTTGACGAGCTGACGGTGTGGGGTGGCGGGCGCTATACCTACTACCGCACCAAGGATCATGTGCCGCACGCCACCGCCCAGCGCGAGGAGCGCGAGTTGCGCTACGTGAACGTGATCAAGCCGGGCAGCTACGGCAATATGCTGTGGTTCCCCGACGCCAACGGCCAATACACCGATGCCACCGACCCGCGCCTGAACAACGGGATTGTGTTCAGCGACACCAACAACCCGTTCGATGGCCCGCGCTACAACGACTACGGGGGCGTTGGCACACGGGTCTATCCGTCGCAGGTGGGCGAAGTGGTCACCGGCTACACCTATTCGGGCAAGCAGCGCGACAGCAAGGGCGCCTTTTCGCCGGCCATCGGCATCAACTACGAGATCGCGCCCGATACCTTCATCTACGCCTCGTACACCCAGGGCCTGCGCATGCCCTCGTTGTTCGAAACCAGCCAGGGCACCTTGCAGACCATGCCTGGCAAGGGCCTGAAACCGGAGCGTTCGAGCAACTGGGAAATCGGCGCAAGCACTCTGCAAAAAGGCCTGCTGGCGGACAACGACACGGCGGCGATCAAGCTGGCGTACTTCAACAACACCATCAAGAACTACGTGACCCGTTACTACGACCCAAGCCCCGGCCTGATGGGCCTGATGAACTTCAGCAATACCGACAGCTTCAAGACCAGCGGCCTGGAGCTGCAATCGAAATACGATGCCGGCTGGGTCTTTGCCGACCTGTCGTCGACCTATTACCTCAAGACCGAAACCTGCGACTCGGCCTTCGCCGCGCGCCTGCGGGCCAGTTCCACTCGCTGGCAGAAGCTTGACAACACCCCCAACTGCACCCCAGGCAGCTTCATGGGCTCGTACACCAATACCCAGAACCCGCCGCGGGTCGCCGGCAACCTGACCACGGGGCTGCGCTTCTTTGACCAGGCCCTGACCGTGGGCGGGCGCCTGACCTACACCTCGGGCCCGACCGTCACCGCCGACAAATCCTGGCAGACCGGCGCCACCACGCCGCAACTGGTCTACCGCGAAGTGGCGCTGGTGGACCTGTTCCTCGACTACAAATGGCAAGACCACACCCAGTTCAACGTGTCGCTGGATAACCTGACCAATCGTTACTACCTGGACCCGCTGGCCCAGAGCTTCATGCCGGCACCGGGGCGTACGTTGCGCATGGGGGTGGTGACCAAGTTCTGATCAGCGGCGCCTAGTGGCTCAGGGAGTGTTCGTAGGCCGCGGTCATCACCTGCCAAGTGTGGGGATTGGCCGGGATCAGGTGCTCGATGCGCAATGAGGTGACGGTGATGTCCTGGGGAATGCCGAAGGTGGTGAAGGTGGACATGAAGTCCAGCTCGCCATGGCGCGAATTGACGCGGGTCAGCACCAGTGGCGGCAGTTCATTGGCCAGGGGGGTCGAGCCTTGCGGCACCGGCAGGCTTTCCAGCAGCGTGGCCAGGGTCGGGTTGCCCAATGCTTCACGGGCAGCCCGTTGCCAGGCAAGGTTGCGGATCTCGTCGGCATTGAGCAGGTGGTCGCCCAGGCCACCCGGTTGCAGCAGGGTGGTCAGCAGGTTCAGGCCTTGTGCCGCGTCTGGCGCCAAACCCACCAGGTCGAACAGCACCTGGGTGCTGGCGTTGGCGGCGAGCACTTGCCAGTGGCTCCCGAGCACGATGGCCGGCGCCGGGTTGTTAGCCTCCAGCACATGGCTGATGGCATCCCGAATGGCATCCATTGCCGGCGCGGCGAGCGGCGTGGCTTCGTAGCGCGGGGCGTAGCCGGCTGCGAGGAACAGGCTGTTGCACTGCTCCAGGGGCACCTCGAGGGCGCTGAGCAGGTTATGCAAGGTGCCAGGGCTGGCCTTGGCGCGGCCGGTTTCGATGCAACTCAGGTGGCGCTGGGAAATACCGCTGATCAGCGCCAGCTGCAATTGGCTCAACTTCGCCTGGCGGCGGAACAGCCGCAGTTGCGTACCGGCGTCGGTCTCGGGGTTGGCGCGGGGGAACGGTGGGCGGTTCATGGATGGACTCTGGCAGGGCGGGGCGGGGGGCGTCCATGACCTCGCAGGTCATTGAGATGGCGGCGACGTTATCACTAATCTGCGGCTTGCCCAATCCTGCGTGGTGGACCCTATGCACAGACCCTATATCGCCCTTGCCAGCCTGTTGGCGTTTTCCCTGTACACCCTGGGCACCTTGCTCTGGGCCGAGCAGTCGCTACTGGCGTTCGGCCTTGAGCTGTTATCCAGGCCCGACACCGCCCAGGTGGTGATCGACCTGTACCTGATGGCGGCCCTGGCGTGTGTGTGGATGTACCGCGACGCCCGCGCCAAGGGCCGGTCGCTGGCCAGTGTGCTGCCGTATTGGCTGCTGACGGCAATCTTTGTCTCGGTGGGGCCGCTGCTGTATATCGTGGTCCACGGCTTTGCCAGGGACCGGCGATGACCAGCCTCGTGCATCTGTTTGCCCTGTGTGTGCTGGTGTTGTTCATCAAGATGTTGGCGATCTCCTGTTACCAGGGTTTTTTCCGCCTCCGGCACCGTGCGTTCAGCAATCCTGAGGATGCCGGTTTCTTCCAGCGCCCGGCCATTGCGCAGGAGCTTGCGCCGGTCAGCCGGGCGGCGAAAGCCTGGGCCAATGACCTGGAAAACATTCCGCTGTTTTTCGTCCTCGGCGGGTTATGCCTGGCGCTGGATACCAACGCCGCCGCGACGGCCTGGCTGTTCGGCCTGTTCACCGTCGCGCGGGTACTGCATACCTTGCTGTACCTGGGCCGCCGCCAACCCTGGCGCACCCTGGCCTATGGCGTTGGCCTGGCGTGCCTCTTGGGGTTGGCGGGGTTGATCGGTGCGGCGCTGTTGCCTATTCGATAGGGTATCGACCGGATACGCCGCGATCGCCGGCAAGCCGGCTCCTATAGGGGCTAGACGAAGGCCTGGCGGCTGAAACCGCGTGGCAGGCGTTGCAGGCCGGGCAGGGCAGTCAGGCGTTGGGTCCAGGCGCTGCGCCAATCATTGCTGGCGGTGTTGGACTTGGCTTTGCGCGATGCACGGCGGGACGCGTTGCGCTGGTTGCGGCGGGCTTCCTTATAGGCATCGGTGTTGCGGCAGGTGCGGCATTTGACCCGGTTCAGTTCCACCGTGGACGTGAGGTTATTGCCGTGATGGCCGCAAGCGAGGTGCCCTGCGACCTTGAAGTGAGTGACCATGTCAGCGTCTCCTTCTGTGAGGGTTCGCGGCACCGCAAATCTGTAGATGCTCGCGCTCAAGGCCAGGCCGATTGAGGCCGTGCCCTTATATTTCCGACCCCACGGGCGGGCTGACGTTCACCGCAAGCCGTGGCGCGCTGAATCTGAACAATTCTCACGGTTTCCACAGGCCTGCGCCGGGTTTGCGGGGGGCCAGTCAGCTCGGCAAACCAGCGCCTGCTGGGCGGTCTTGGCGTTATAGGCGCCAGGGACTATTGTTGGTTGTCTGGCGCACAGCCCATAGGAGGGCGATACCATGAACACCAGTGCTCTACTGGAACAACTGCTACGTGCAGGTCAAGCCTCGATGTCCCAGCAAGGCGGTTCGGCGGCACCCCAGGGCGGCGCGGGAGGGCTCGGTGGGTTGGGCGGCCTGCTCGGTGGATTGCTCCGGGGCGGCGGCTCCGCTCCTTCTGCGTCGGGCGGTGGCGGCCTGGGCGATCTGCTCGGTGGCCTGGGCGGTATGTTGGGCGGGACCCAGGCGGGCGGTTCGAGCCAGACCCGTAGCGGCGGCACCAACTATGCGGCCCTGGCGTCGTTGGGGATGATGGCATTCCAGGCGTATCAAGCCTGGCAACGCCAGCAGGCCTCTGCGCCGCAGCAGGCCTTGCAGACGGTTGATCAACTCTCTGGCGCCGAGGTCGAGGCCCATAGCCATGCGGTACTGCGCGCATTGATCGCGGCGGCCAAGGCGGATGGGCGGATTGATGAGAAGGAAAAGGCGTTGATCTCCCAGGAGATCGGGCGCCACACCGACGATCCGGACTTGCAACAATGGCTCGACGATCAAGTCGCCAAGCCCTTGGATGCAACCGACTTTGCCGAATATGCCAATGACCCGGCGGTGGCCGCCGAGGTCTACCTGGCCAGTGTGATGCTGGTGGATGACCAGCAGGTCACCGAGCGCAACTACCTCAATGAATTGGCCGATGCCCTGGGTATCAAGCCTGAATTGCAACTGCACCTTGAACAGCAAGCCAAACAGGCCTGATCCACAAAGACAGCGAAGCAGGAGCCTGGCCGGCTCCTGCATGTTGGTCAGATCGCCAATTCCCCCCCATCTGCCCGCTGGATCACCACCGTGGACGCCCGCGCCCGTATTTTGCCGACGGTGACGTCGGTTGCCACGTTAGTGGATGGCCAGTTGCTTGGATGCTGGATGTTGATAAACACCGTCTTGTTGTCCGGCGTGAAGGTCACCCCGGTCACTTCCGAACCATTGGGCCCAACGAAGAAGCGCCGCAGGTCTGCCTGGTTCTGTGCGTTGACCGGCACTTGCTTACCCTGGGCGTCGACCATATTGGTGGGAATCACCACCAGCATCTGGTCGTTGGTGTAGTCGGTCAGGGTTTTTTCGCCGTTGTCGGTCTGGATCCACATCACGCCACGGCTGTCGAAGGTCATGCCGTCGGGGCTGGCGAATTGGTTCAGTGCGGTCAGGCCCGAGCGGTTGAGGTCCGGAGTGCCGGCAGCGTTGGCGCCAAATACAAAGATGTCCCAGGTGAAGGCCACTTGGTTGTCAGCGTCATGCCAGCGGATGATGTGCCCGTGCTTGTTGTTCACCCGCGGGTTGGCGGCGTTGGCCACGGTACGGCTGGTGTTGTTGGTGAGCGTCAGGTACACGTCGCCATTGAGCGGGTTGACCGAGGTCCATTCCGGACGGTCCATCGGCGTGGCGCCCAGGGCGTCGGCCGCGCCACGGGTGTTGAGGATGATCCCCGGCAGGTCGGTGAACTTCGCGCCCAGGGTACTGCCATCGAGCGTCGGGCTGGCCACGTCGAGCAGCAACCAGTTGCCGCTGCCGTCGGCATTGAAGCGCGCCACGTAGAGTTTGCCGCTGTCCATGTACTTGGCGCCGGTGGCCAGGCGGTCGCTGGGGTTGGCGTCTGCCGGGTCCCACAACGCGGTGGAGACGAATTTGTACAGGTACTCGTTCTGCGAGTCATCGCCGCTATAGAACACCACTGGCTTGCCGGCGGTGGTCAGGCCCGGCCAGCAACCTTCATGGCGGAAACGGCCGAGCGCGGTGCGTTTCACCGCACGGGTCGCGGCGTTGTACGGGTCGATCTCGACGATGTAGCCATAGGTGCTGGCTTCGTTGCGGTAGTCATCGGTGGCCGTGGCGCCGCTTGGGGTGACGTTGAAACGGCTGAACTCGCCGTTCACTTCGCTCGGGTCACCCGCGACGCTTTCCCAGCGATAGTTGCCGTTGCTGGTGCCCACGCCGATGCGCACCTGGTCGGCCGGGCGGTTGCCGCTGCGGTTGACGAAAATCCCTGGCCAGTTTTCTTCGCAAGTCAGGTACGTGCCCCACGGCGTGTAGCCATTGCCGCAGTTGTTGTTGGTGCCGCGGGTCTGGGTGCCGGTCGGCGAGAACTTGGTCTTGACGTGCTCGGTGCCTTTCATCGGGCCCGCCAGGTCCATCAGCGTGGCCGAGGTGAAGCGACGGTTCAGCGGGTCGTTTTCCATCACCTGCCAGCGGCCGTTGACTTTAGTCACGCGCATCACGCCCGCGCCGTGGGCGTTGATTTCCTTGCGCACTTCTTCCACCGGGCGTACGCCGCCGATCAGGGTCGCGCCGTTGGGGTGCAGTTCGGACTGTTCGATGTACTCGTGGTTGATCGCGATCAGGCCGTCAGTGGAGCTGCCATTGATCGGGAAGAAACGCATGCCATCGTGGTTCATGCCGACCGAGTTGGCCTGGTCGGTCGAGGTATTGGTGCCATCGCTTTTCCACGGTGCCGCATTGCTGTTGAGCGGCGTGCCCCATGGCGCGAGGATGTGCGCGGTGTAGCCGGCGGCCACGGTGCAGCCGTCGGTGCGCGAGCCGGGGATCGAGTTGAAACCCAGCTTCAGCGCAGGTTTGGTGGGCTCAGTCGGGGTGTCGTGGTCAGAGCCACCGCCGCTGTCAAAGCAGCCCGTCAGGCCGGTGCCGGCAATCATGGCGATCGCGGCGCCGAGTCCGCCCCGTACCACACTGCGGCGGCTCAGGTAGGCAGTGAGTACCGATTCCATCGGCTCATTGAGGCTCAGGTTGCGATTCTGGTTGTCGCCAGTCTCTCGACTCATTTCATCAGGTCCTTTGTAGATCACGATTTTTGAAAGGAGCCCGAACTCTAAGAGTCGAATGTGATGATTCGCGGTCGGTTTTGTTAAAAATGTATTTAAGTGTATTTCTTTTATTTCCTTTTGTTACAAGGATGCATATTTCACTCCTGTTAAAAAACTGACATTAAACCGTCATTAATTGACCCCCACTATGCCGCCCTTAAAGCAGAGTTAGCCCTAGGGTGAGAGAACAATGGCTTCAATGGTGCGGCGCGATGTATTGGGATGGATGACGCTGGGGGCCTGTGCGCCGTGGCTGGCCGGCTGCTCTAGCCTGGGGGCTGCGGCGGGGCCTGCAGACAGCCAGCCGGTCGACCTGCTGTATATCGCCGACACCCTCGATGCACGCCTGCCGGGTCGCCCGGTGGTGCCCGCCACACGCCTGGGGCCGGCGACACGGATCGGCCAGGCGCCGTGGATCACCGGGGCCAATGCGCGTTTTCGCCAGGCTGACGGTAGCCAGTTGGATGGCCTGCTGGATGCCTCCTTAAGTGACGGTGTGCAAACCGGTGGCTACGCGGTACTCGGTGCCGTGTTGCAACGCCTGCGTGATGAGGCAGGGCCTGAGAATAGCCTGACCCTGGAAAACGGCCAGTGCTGGAACGGCAGCGGCCTGGCGTACCTGACCCGTGGCCTGTCCGGGGTCCAGGGCAGCCAATTGCTCGGCAGTGAAGTGCGGGTCAGCAGCGATGAACGCGTGCTGTGGCCCGAACAATGCCAGGGCCTGTATCAGCAATTCGGCCACCCGGTACTTGGCGCCGGGCTGGCCAGCGCCAGTGCGCAACGCCTGGCCACCCCAGGCATGCAGGTGTTCCGCCGGGGCGGCGTGCGCATCGCCGTAGTCGGCATCACCGACCCTTATGCGCGGGACCAGCAAGCCTCCTTGAAACAGTGGTTGCACAGCCTGCAACCGGTGCTTGCCCAGGCCCGTGAAGAAGCCGACCTGGTGGTGGCCCTGGCCGATGTCGGCACCGGGCCGGGGTTCTGGCTGGCCGAGCGCCTGGGCCAGGTGGACTTGATGTTGTGCGCCCGTGGCCAGGACCTGTGGCCGCAGCCGGTAGAAATCCTGCAAAGCACCGGCAAGCGCGTACCGGTGGTGCTGGGCGGGACCCGGGCCAGCGGCGCCTTCCGCATCCGCTGCCAGGCGCAGGCGGGGCAATGGCGCTTCGATGCGCGCTTCTTTCCCGCCCAGGCCAGCGCGTTGGACGCTACCGCCCAGGCCCACGCCCAGCGCCTGCAACCACGCTTGCAACAACAGCGCGCCGCCCACGCCGCCTGGCTCGACCAACCCCTGGCCAAGGCCCCGGAAAACCTCTGGCGCCGCGATGTGCGCGCCGGCAGTTGGGATCGCCTGTTGCACCAGGCCCTGGCCCGCGAGCCCAAGAGCGCGGTGCTGCTGCCAGGCCTGCGCTACGACAGCCCCCTGGCCCGCGGCCAGATGATTACCCGCGAACACCTGATCAGCCTGAGTGCCAGTTACCCAGCGCCGGTCGTGGATGTCCCGGCGCAGCAGGTGCGCCAGGTCCTGGAAAACGGCGCCGAGCAACTGTTTGGCGAGCCACTGCTGCTGGATAACAGCCAGGACCTGCCGCGCTGGCTCGGCCAGCCCTGGCAGGTCACCTATAGCCCTGGCGGCAAGCGGGTCAGTGAGTTTGCCGAACCGCTCGGCACCTGCCGCACCTTTGGCCTGGGCTTTGCCGCCGATGCCGGGCAACCGCTGTGGCAACACCTCGAAGGCTGGTTGCGCGAGCAGCCGGCGGACTGGCAACTGGCGCCGTTGCAACTGCCAGATGTGCGCTATGTGCAGGGGCATCCGGGATGGCATCCACGGAGCCTGGTCAGTTGAGCCGTGGGGGCAACCTGTTGCTGGCAACACTGCTGGCCTGGCTCGCAGCGCAATGTGTGTTGCAACTGTGGCACGGCATCGCCCAGCCGGTCGTGCCTTACGCGCCAGCGGCGCCGGTTGCCGACTTGTTGAGCAGCCACTGGACACCGCGCCAGGCACCCAGCGACGACCTGCCGTTGACCACGCTCAAGGTCGATTACCTGGGCAGCCTCAAGGCCACGCCGTTGCGTGCCACGGTCCTGGTGCTGCGCTATCAGCAACAAGAACGCACGCTGACCCTGGGTCAGCGCCTGGCCCCGGGCATCGTCTTGCAGGACATCGATGAACGCGGGCTGATTTTCGACAATCAAGGGCAGCGCGAGCGCTTGCCATGGCCGACTGAGCGACCGGTGATCGGCCTCAAGCGCAAGGAATGAACCGACGATGCACATGATCAATAAATGCCTGGGCCTGAGCGCACTGTGCCTGGCCTTGAGCGTGACCCCGGCCCACGCCGAAGAAGCGCCGGCCTTGTATGAAGTGAACTTCATCGACACCGAACTCACCGACTTCATCGACAGCGTATCGCGCATCACCAACACCACCTTCATCATCGACCCACGGGTCAAGGGCAAGGTCACGGTGCGCAGCCTGGATATGCTCGGCAGCGAGGCCATCTACGACATCTTCCTCGCCCAGTTGCGCGCCCAGGGTTTTGCTGCGGTCAACCTGCCCAATGGCAGCGTGAAGATCGTGCCGGACCAGGCCGCGCGCCTGGAGCCGGTACCGGTGGAGTCTGCGCGCCAGGCCGTGCAAGCCAACGATGGCATGGCCACCCGGGTATTCAGCGTGCGCAACGCCGCCAGTGAACAGATGCTCAATATCCTCAAGCCGCTGATTGACCCTCGGGTGGGAGTGATCAGCCCGTACCCGTCGGCCAACCTGTTGGTGATCACCGACTGGCGCAGCAACCTCGACCGTATTGACGCGCTGTTGCAGCAACTCGACCAGGTCAGCCAGGAACCCCTGGAAGTGCTGCCCCTGGTCAACGCCGGCGCCAACGACACCGCGCAATTAATGACCCGCCTGTTGGCCCGCGAGCAGGGCGCCGATGGCGCGCAGGTGGTTGCCGACCCGCGCAGCAATGCGTTGCTGGTGCGCGGCAGTGCCGACAGCCGCCAACGGGTGCGTGCGCTGCTCAAGCAATTGGATCAGCCGCAGACTGCCTTGCGTCCATCGAATACTGTGGTGATGTACCTGCGTCATGCCAATGCCGCCGAAGTGGTCAAGGTGTTGCGCGGCTTGAGCCAGGACACCCCAGGCGCCGGAGGCGAGGGCGTGCCCACGGAAGGCGCGCCCAAGCAGATGGCGGTCAGCGCCTCGGGGATTCGCATGGAGTCTGAGGAGGGCACCAACGCCGTGGTGATGGTCGGCCCGGACAGCGAAATCGCCGCCTACCGCACCATCGTTGAACAACTGGATATCCGCCGCGCCCAAGTGGTGGTGGAAGCAATCATCGCCGAAGTCTCCGACACCCGCGCCCAGGAGCTGGGCGTGCAATGGCTGTTTTTGGGCGACTCCTTTGGCGGCGGCGCGGTGAACTTCACCAACGGCGGGACGAGCATCGCCGGCCTGGCGGGCGCCGCTGCCAGCGGCGACACCGCAGGCCTGGGCAAGCTGTTGGCCAATGTACCCGGCGCCACCGCAGGCTTTGGCAAGCTCAACGGCGGCGGACTGAACTTCCTCGCACTGCTCAATGCGCTGAAGAGCGAAAGTGGCTTCAACCTGCTCTCGACCCCGACCCTGCTGACCCTGGACAACGCCGAAGCATCGATCCTGGTCGGCCAGGAAGTACCGTTTGTGACGGGCTCGGTAACGCAGAACAACACCAACCCCTACCAGACCATCGAGCGCAAGGAAGTGGGGATCAAGCTGCGGATCAAGCCGCAGATCAATATCGACAACACCGTGCGCCTGGACATTGTGCAAGAGGTCTCGTCGATTGCCGACAGCACCGGCGCCAGCGATGTGATCACCAACAAGCGCGAGATCAAGACCAAGGTCATGGTCGAAGACAACGGCCTGGTGGTGCTCGGCGGGCTGATCGGCGACGAGGCCAAGAACAGTGACCAGCGTGTGCCGTGGCTCGGCGATATCCCTGGGGTCGGGCGGCTGTTTCGCTCCAACGCCAGCCAGCGCACCAAGCAGAACCTGATGGTGTTCATCCGCCCGCGGATCATGCGCGACGGCGAGACCCTGGCCCAATTGAGCAGCGAGAAATACCGCAACCTCAAGGTCAACTCGAACCTGGCATTGCCCGCGATCTCCGATAACAACGCCTTGCTGCGCCTGTTCCCGGCCAGCCGCGAGCGCCTCGACGAGGGCGTGTGGTGAGTACGTTGTTGCCCTATCGACTGGCGCGCCAGGCGGGCTTGGCGCGGGCTCCGGGTGCGCAGGGCTGGACCCTGTGCCTGCGCGAGGATGTCGACACCGACGCCTTGCAGGAAGTATTGCGCGTGCATGGCCTGCCGACGCTGGTCGAGCACCTCGACCCGGCGCAATACGAACTGCGCCTGGGGGCCTTGTACCAGGCCGGCGAGTCGGCCACGGCGGCGTTGATCGAGGGCATCGGCGAGCAGGTCGATCTCGATAGCCTGATCAACGAACTGCCACGGATCGAAGACCTGTTGGAGAGTGACAACGAAGCGCCGGTGATCCGCCTGATCAACGGCCTGTTCGCCGAAGGCCTGCGCTTGCGCGCCTCGGATATCCACATCGAGACCTTCGAGCAGAGCCTGGTGGTGCGCCTGCGGGTGGACGGCCATCTGCGCGAAATCCTGCGTCCGCCACGGGCCTTGTCGGCCATGTTGGTGTCGCGGATCAAGGTCATGGCGCGCCTGGATATCGCTGAGAAGCGCCAGCCCCAGGACGGGCGCATCACCTTGCGCTCCGGCGGGCGCGAGGTGGATATCCGGGTCTCGACGTTGCCTGGCATCCACGGCGAGCGCGTGGTAATGCGCGTACTGGACAAACAGGCCAACCTGCTGGACCTGAACAACCTAGGCATGCCCGCTGCCGTCGAGCAGGCCCTGCGCGCTTGCCTGTCGCGGCCCAACGGGATCTTGCTGAGCACCGGGCCCACCGGCTCGGGCAAGACCACCACGCTGTATGCCAGCCTCAATGCGCTGAACGACGGCTCGTGCAACATCCTCACTGTCGAAGACCCGGTGGAATACGCGATTACCGGCATCGGCCAGACCGCGATCAACCCGCGCGCCGGCATGACCTTCGCCAGCGGCCTGCGGGCGATCCTGCGCCAGGACCCGGACGTGATCATGCTCGGCGAAATCCGTGACCAGGAGACCGCACAGATCGCCGTGCAGGCCAGCCTTACCGGGCACCTGGTGCTGTCGACGCTGCACACCAACAGCGCGGTGGGCGCCGTCACGCGGTTGCGCGACATGGGCATCGAGCCCTTTTTGATCGCCTCCAGCCTCAAGGGCGTGATGGCCCAGCGTCTGGTGCGGCGCCTGTGCCATTGCGCAACGCCGGCGCCGTTGCAGGCCGCCGAGCGCCAGTTGTGGCCGGAGCTGGCGACGCTGGATCAGAGCTTTCACCCCCAGGGCTGCGACGACTGCCAGGGCAGTGGCTACCACGGGCGGATCGGCCTCTATGAATTCATCACCCTGGATGCCGGCTTGATCAGCCTGCTGTACGACGGCGCCAGCGAAGCGGCCATGCACGAATACCTCGCCGACAAGCGCCAGAGCCTGACCGCCATGGCCACCGAATGCCTGCGCCGTGGCGAAACCAGCCTGGAGCAGGTCCTGCGTGCGGTGCGCGACTGATGCCGACCTACCGCTACCAGGCGCTGGACCTGCGCGGCAATCGCCGCAAAGCCAGCATCCAGGCAGAAAGCGAGCGCCATGCCCGGCAACTGCTGCGCGAGCAGGGCCTGTTTGCCCGTGAGTTGCAGGTGCAGGGCGCAAGCCTGTCGAGCCCGCGCGGGCAACGCTTGAACCATGGACAGCTGTGCGAGTTGACCCGCCAGTTGGCCACGCTGTTGAGCGCCGGCATCCCCTTGGTGGATGCCTTGGCCACCCTGGAACGCCAGTTGGCGGAACCGGCGATTCGCAACCTGCTGGTGGCGGTGCGCGGCGCCCTGGGCGAAGGCTTGAGCCTGGCCCAGAGCCTGCGCCGCCAGGGTGGTCAGTTCAATACGCTGTATTGCGCACTGGTCGAGGCCGGCGAGCGCTCGGGCAAATTGGCGCCGGTGCTGGAGCGGTTGGCCGAGCACCTGGAACAGGTGCAGAAACAACGGCACAAGGCGCGCACGGCGTTGATCTACCCGGCGGTGTTGATCCTGGTGTCGCTGGCGGTGGTGATCGGCCTGATGACTTTTGTGGTGCCCAAGCTCACCGAGCAGTTCAGCCACACCGGGCAAAGCCTGCCGCTGATTACCCGGGTGCTGATCGGCGCCAGCGAGGGCCTGGTGATGCTCGGCCCGTGGTTGCTGGGGCTGGGCTTGCTGCTGGCGCTGGGCGCGCGGGTGTTGCTGCGCCAGGCGGTATGGCGTTTGCGTCGCGACAGCCTGGCGTTGCGCTTGCCACGCATTGGCGTGCTGCTGTCGGTGCTGGAAAGCGCGCGGGTCTCGCGCAGCCTGGCGATTCTGCTCGGCAGTGGCGTGCCGTTGCTCGAGTCCCTGGAGGTGGCCACCGCTACGGTCGGCAACCGGCAGATCCACCAGTCCCTGGTAGCGGTGCGTGCACAGGTCGAAGGCGGTGTGACCCTGTATCGCGCCCTCAGTGCCAGTGGGCATTTCCCGCCGATGCTGCTGAACATGGTCGCCAGCGGCGAGGCCAGCGGCACCTTGCCCGACATGCTGGAGCGCGTCGCCGACAACCAGGAGCGTGGGTTTGCGCGCCAGGTCGACCTGCTGCTGGCGTTATTCGAACCCCTGATGATTCTGCTGATGGGCGCGGTGGTGCTGTTCATCGTGCTGGCGGTGCTGTTGCCGATCATGCAGCTCAATCAGGGCCTGAGCCTTTGAACAGACAACCTGAAAACGGAGAACATGAAATGGAAAAGCACGCCATGCCTGGCAATCGTGCGGTCAAGCGTCGCGAACGCGGCTTCACCCTGATGGAAATCATGGTGGTGATTTTTATCATCGGCCTGCTGATCGCGGTGGTCGCCCCCAGCGTGCTTGGCAGCCAGGACAAAGCCATGCGCCAGAAGGCCCTGGCCGACCTGGCGACCCTGGAGCAGGCACTGGACATGTACCGCCTCGACAACCTGCGGTTCCCCACCTCCGAGCAGGGTTTGCAGGCGCTGGTCAGCAAGCCGAGCCTGGAGCCCTTGCCGCGCAGTTGGCGTGCCGACGGCTACATCCGCCGCCTGCCCGAGGACCCATGGGGCAATGCCTATGGCTACCGCACGCCTGGGCAGCATGGGCGGGTGGATCTGTTCTCACTGGGAGCCGACGGCCAGCAAGGCGGCGAAGGCACCGATGCCGATATCGGTAACTGGGACCTCTAGGCATGCAGCGCAGTCGCGGGTTTTCGCTCCTGGAAATGCTGGTGGTGTTGTTGATCGTCGGCTTGTTCAGCGCCCTGGGGGTGGCCTATCTGGATGCCGGCCAGGCGCCGATGCGCCAGGCCCTGGCTCAACTGGCCAGCGAAGCGCGCAGCCAGGCCGCCCAGGCCCGGCATGCCGGGCAGTTGCTGGGCTTGCGCTGGAACGGTCGCAGCCCGGAGTTTGTGCGCTGGCAGGCCGGGCGCGCAGCGCCTGGGTGGCAGGTTCAAGCGTCGCGCGGCGCACCCTGGCCAGCCGGCTTGCAACCTGACTGGCCGGTGAGCCGCGAGCCCCAGGTGATGTTCACCCCATCGGGGCTGGCCCGCCCGGTATCACTGACCTGGCGCTGGGCCGAGGGCCGCGAGCGCTGGCAATGGCAAGCAGACAACACCTTGCATATCGCGACCCTGCCATGAAGCGCCAGCGTGGTTTTACCTTGCTTGAAGTCATGGTCGCCCTGGGGATTGCCGCGTTGATGGCGGTGATGGTCAGCCAGCTGTTGCGCCAGCGCATCGCTACCCACCAGGCCGTGGCGCAACATCGCCTCGGCAGTTTGTGCGCACGGGAGCTGGAAACGCGGTTTGGCGTGGAGCAGTACTGGCCGCAGATCAATGCAGTGAGCGGCGAGTTGCGCCAGGGGAATGCCACCTGTCATTGGCAACTGACCCTGGGCAATACCGGGGTCAATCGCTTGCGCCGGGGTGAGTTGAGCTTATTTGCCGATCCCCAGCAGCGTCAGCCCCTGGGTCAGTTCAGCCTGTTCCTGGTGCGTCCATGAAGGCGGCGCAGCGCGGCTTGACCCTCATCGAGCTATTGGTGGCGATGGCCCTCACGGCGGTGGTCGGGGTGTTGCTGGCGGCCTTGGTCAATGGCTGGGTCAAAGTGCGTGAGCGTCTGGAGGAGCCGGGCAGCGAACCTCAGGTATTGGAGTTCTGCATGGCCCTGGAGCGCCGCTTCGACGCCTTGGTGTTGCGCCAGTTGTACGAGCAGCGCTTGCCCCTGGACCTGGCCTGGCTGGAGTGGCAGCCGAGCCTTGGGCAACTGCAGTGGGTGGCCCTGGGCGCCTGGCCGCCGGCAGAGGGCGCGTCGCGCGTGCAACGCCAGCGCCTGCTGTTCGATGCGCGCCAGCAGCGCTTGAACCTGTTGGTCTCGGCCGACCTGTACGCCGCCGACAAGCCGCGCTGGGAACTCAAGGCGTCATTGGCGCCGGTCGAGCGCGCCACATTCAGTTTTTACCAGGGCACGCGCTGGCTGGCCTTTCCTTCTACTGTTGCCGCCCAGCCCAATCGCGGCGTGCGGATCGAGTTCGAGCACCATGGAGCCCCTTATGTCTGTACTTTCGCCTTGCCCGATACCCAGCCATGAGCCGGAGCGCAGGCATGTTTGAGCGTCTGCGGGCCAAGCCACGGGAATGGTTGCTGGTGCGCCCGCCGGCCACCGCCGAGGGCCGCTGGCAGTGGTTGCACTACAGCGCGCAACAGGCTTGCGCAAGCGGCACCTGGCCGCCACCGTCCGCACTGCTGCAACTGCCGGGCGCCTTGATTATTCCAGCGCTCGATTGCAGCCATTTCTGCCTGCCGGCGCCGCCGGGGCTCAAGCGTCACGAATGGCCGCAATTGTTTGAAGAATATGCGCAGCAGCCCGCCGAAGCGTTGCTGGTCAGTTGCCTGTCCCGCGAGGCCGGGCAGTTGGAGTTGTTGGTGATGCATCGCGAGCAGGTCCAGCAATGGCTGGCCGAGTGTGCTGCGCTGGGGCTGCACATCACCCATGGCTGGGCGGATTTGCAGTTGTTGCCGCCAGCAGAGCCAGGGCAGGTAGTGGAGTGGCGGCGCGAATCGGTGCGCTACCTCAAGGCGCATTCCCGGCAATGGTTGGTGTGGCCGCCGGTATTGGGTGAGCGCCTGCCCCAGGCCTGGCGCGACCTGCCTGGCGAGACCCAAGAGGGCGACTGGCCGTCACGCCTGGCGCGCCTGGAGCAGTTGCCCAGTGTGCTGGAAGGCACGCGGGGGCCGCGCACACGGGTGACTCGAGCGCCACTGATGAGCGGCGTACAGCGCCGCTTGCTGCTGGCTTGCGTGGCGCTGGCGGCGTGTTGGGGCGCGGTGTATCTGGTGCAGAGCCTGCGCCAGGTTGATGTTTGGAAAGCCCAGGTCCGGGCGCTGGCCGGGCCTGCCAACAACCCGCAACAGGCGCGCGTGGCGCTGGCGCGAGTGCAGGGCGAGGCGAGCGACTGGCAGGTGCGCCAGCAACAGATCGTCGCCCTGGAGCAGGCGCTCTCCGGCTGGCTGCAACAGCAGCCAGGCTGGTCGGTGTCGCGCATCGAGTTTGACGGCAGCCGTTGGCGCCTGGCCTTGCGCGGCAATGGCCCCCGGCCGCTGCCCGGCGAATGGCAGGCCATGGCCCAGGCTGCCGGCGCGCAATGGACTGACGAGGCGCAAAGTGTCGCCGGTCAATTGCACCTGAGTTTTGATCTGGGAGAACAACCATGAAAGCCCGGATGCAGGAGTACCTGGCCCACTTCAACCAACTGCCGCCCAAGCGCCGCTATGACCTGTTGGCTGGCTGGTCGACCGTCGTGCTGTTGCTGCTGGTGCTGTTGACCCGGCCGCTGCTGGCGGCCTGGCAGGATGCACGCCAGTGGCAGGCGTTGGCGCAACAGGCCGGCGCACTGGTACCGCCAGCGGCGTTTTCCAACGAACAGTGGCAGGCCCTGGCGGTGTCGCGCCAATGGGTGCTGACCCGCGTTGAACAGCAAGGCGATCGCTGGCAATTGCAAGGCGAGCTGCCGGGGCCCCAGGCCCTGCAACTGCTGCTGCGGACGGTGCAGGAGCAGGGTGGGCGACCCGTGCAGTGGAGCCTGGAGCAGGGTGGCGGCCAGGGCTATGCCTTCAGCCTGGAAGTGGCGGCGCGGCCATGAGTCGCGCGGTGATCCTGTGGGCGATTGTGGTGTTCAGCCTGACCGTGCTGCTGGAGCTGCCGGCCGCCTTCGTTGCCCGCCAGCTGCCCTGGCCGACCGGCTGGCAGCCCAGCGGCGTGGTGGGCAGCCTGTGGACTGGCCGCGCAGCGCGCGTCGGTGCCCTGGCGCCGGTGGACTGGAACATCCGTCCGTGGGCGGCGCAGGTGAACCTGGGCTTTGCGCAACGCATCTGGGAGCTGTCGATCCATGGCTGGCCGTGGAACTGGCAGGCGCAACTGGCCCCGCGTGCGGTCAGCGCCTTGCCGCCACCGATGTTCGTGCTGGACGGGCGTTGGGACGGGCGATTGCAGGTCAATGGCGCCGGAGCGGGTTGCCGTAACACCGACGGTGAATTGCTGGGGCACGACCTGGCGCTGTTGAGCCCGTGGCTGGTCAAGCTGGGCAATACCCGGATCGAGTTGCAGTGCAGGGATGGCCTGCGATTGCTGGCGGACCTGCAACTGGCGGCCGAGCACCATTTCAAGATCCAAGTCGACTCCCAGCGCGTGCAGGTGGACGGGCAGATTGAACCGGGGGCCGCCGTGACCCCGTTGCTGGTGCAGGCGCGGTGGCTGCAACCGGCTGCACAAAGCTTCAGCAAGGTGCTGGGTAAACCGTTAGTCCAGTAGGCGCCGTTTTGCCGGGACTCGAGCCGACCTTTGGCTACATCCCCACGTGGCCCAGGCGGTAGGGCGCCTGGTGCAGTTGGGCGTGCATGTCGAGGCCGACCCACTGGAGTTGTGCAAAACCGTGGTCTACGCTGGGGCCTTGGATTTGGCAGCGCAACTTTGCAGTGAGCAGAAGGGGTTGCTGGATCCGGGTCTGCTGCGTTTCACCGAGCAGTGCCAGCACACGACCCTGGCGCCCTTTGTAAAAAACACGGAAGAACATTAAACCCATGAACAGTCCTGTTTCCCTTGCCCGGTTGAGCGACATCCAAGTCTTCGAGCAACAATACCCGTTGGCCGAGCGCGACTTGCCTGGCAGTACCTATGAGTTGTTGCAGCGTGCCGCCGAACGCTTTGCCGATCTGCCAGCCTTGTGTTTTCTACCGACGGGCAGCATCGAGGATCAGCCCTGGCGTATCAGCTATGCCGAGCTTTTTGCCAAGGTCACACAAACCGCCAACGCCTTGCATCGTCTGGGCTTGCGCCCGGGCCAGGCGGTATCTTTCCTGCTGCCTAACTTGCCGCAGACGCACTTTGTGATTTGGGGTGCAGAGGCGGCGGGGATCGTCAATGCGATCAACCCGTTGCTTGAGCCTGAGCACATTGCAGAGCTGATCCGTGCTTCCAATACCTCGGTGCTGGTCACACTGGCACCGTTCCCCGGTACCGACCTATGGCAGAAAGTGGCGGCCCTGGCAGACTTTTTGCCACAGATGCCCACGATTGTGACGGTCGACCTCGCCAACCTGTTGCCGGAGCCGCAACGCAGCGCTGTAAGAGCCCAGCGGCCACCGATGCCCGCAGGCGTCCTGGACTTCGATGAACTGCTAGCCGCCGCCCCGGCCGATCACCTGGAAAGCGGGCGGGTTATCCAGCCGGACGATATCGCCTCCTACTTTCACACGGGCGGCACCACTGGCACCCCGAAACTGGCCCCCCACAGCCACTTCAACGAAGTGGCGATGGCCAAGATCATTGGCTTGCATGGGCGCTACGTACCGGACGACGTGCTGCTATGCGGGTTACCGCTGTTTCACGTCAATGGGGTGATGGTCACCGGTCTCGCCGCATTCCATTACGGAGCCCAGGTGTTGCTGGCCGGGCCCCAGGGTTACCGTAACCCGGCCTTGATCAAGGACTTCTGGAAGCTGGTGGAGCGCTACCGGGTCAGCAGTTTCAGTGGGGTGCCCACCATCTATGCGGCACTGCTGCAGATCCCAAATGACGGTATCGACGTTTCCAGCCTGCGCTTTGCGCTCTGCGGTGCAGCGCCAATGCCGGTGGAACTGATCCGCCAGTTCGAAGCCCGCACGGGGCTGCGCATCATCGAAGGTTATGGCTTGACCGAAGGCACCTGCGCCACGGCCTGCAACCCTTATGAGGGCGAGCGCCGGCCCGGTTCCATTGGCCTGCGCCTGCCGTATTGCCAGGTCAAGATCGTGGTGCTCGACAGCGCCGGCAACTATTGGCGTGACGCCGCGACCGATGAGCCGGGGACCCTGTGCCTGCGCGGCCCGACGGTGTTCAAGGGCTATCTGCAAGCGGACAAGAACACAGGTATCTGGCTGGATGGTGACTGGTTCAATACCGGCGACCTGGGGCGCATCGATGCCGATGGCTATATCTGGCTGACCGGTCGCAGCAAGGATCTGATTATTCGCGGTGGCCATAATATCGACCCGCAGATGATCGAAGAGGCGCTGCATCGCCATCCGTGCGTAGCGCTGGCCGCCGCAGTCGGCAAGCCGGATATCAGGGTCGGGGAACTGCCGGTGGTGTATGTGCAGCTCAAGGCCGGCGAGCACGCTAGCGAGGCCCAGTTGCTGGAGCACGCCACACAGCACATTCATGAACGTGCGGCGGTGCCCAAGAACATCTGGTTGGTGGAGCAGATTCCGCTGACCGCCGTGGGCAAGACCTTCAAGCCCGCTTTGCGCCTGGATGCGATCCGGCGGGTGTTCGAAGATGAGGTGTGGCAGGTCGCGGCGGTAAGCCGGGTGGAAGCCCACAGTGACGAGCGCCACGGGCAGCGCGTGGATATTCATGTGCCAAACCTTAGCGCGATCCAGCGCGAGCAATTGGATCAGCGCCTGGGCGGGTTTGCCGTGCGTTATGTGGTGCATTGCGCATAGGGCGGTTATCGGGCTGTTCGAAGCGCAAAAGTTGTCTATCGTCTATGGGCAGGCAGTCGCGCACCTGCGTGTGCGTCGTGTGGTTTTCGGTGCGGGTTGTTAGGGCGCCCTGGCGCCTGGAGCGCTATGGAAAAGCTCAACGTTGGCCCCAAGTCGTCGCTGGAAGGCAAGGTTTCCAATCTCTCTACCGCACGGGCTTATCTGCTCGCCTGTTCACTGCTGCTACTGGCCATGTTTTTGTTGGTCGGGGTGCTGCTGGTGTCCATCGCCGATCATCTGAATCAGGATGCCAGCGAGCACAGCCGGATCGATATCGAAAACGCCTTGCTGTCGGTTGAGCGCATCGCCGCCTCTACGGTCAAGGACTACGCGTTTTGGGGGGACGCCTACACACACCTGCATCAGCAGGTGGATGTGGATTGGGCGTTTGGGCGGCAAAACCTGGGTTCGACGCTGTTTGCCGACCTGGGTTTCGAGGGGGTGTTTGTTGTCGATCCCACGGGCCGCACGGTGTATTCGGTGGTTGACGGCCAGTTGCAGACCGTTGCCGTGCAGGATTGGCTGCACATACCCATCGAGCCCCTGCTGGCCCAGGCCCGGCAGGCTGCCGCCAACAGCCAGTCGGTGACCCGGCTGGTACAGGCCGACGGGACACCGGCGGTGTTGGCCGCCGCAGCGCTGACGCCTGGCACCGATCCGAGCGTGAAGGCCGATAGCGGCCCGGCCTCTGTGTTGATCTTCATTGCCAAGCTGGCGCCGCAACGCTTGGCCGCATTGGGCCAGGACTTTGGTGTGCAGGGTCTGCAGGTTGCCCCGGCTGGCAGGGTAGCGGCGGGCGCACCGAGCCTGAGCCTGCGGGACAACGCCGGCGTTGTGCAATGGACCTCGGACGACCCGGGGCACCAGTTGCTGGTGCTGGTCGTGCCGCTGGTCACGTTCGCCGGCCTGATCTTCGCCCTGATGGCCTGGGTTATCCAGCGCCGCAGCACCGCCGCCGCGCGGATCATGGACAGTAACTACGCCACCCTGCAAGCCAGTCGCGCGGCGCTGGTGGTCAGCGAGGAGCGCTTTCGCGATGTGGCCGAAGCGGCCTCCGACTGGATCTGGGAAGTGGATACCCACTTGCGGTTTACCTACCTGTCGGAGCGTTTCGACGTGATCACCGGCCTCAAAGGGGCCAACTGCCTGGGGACGGCGGCGGATGAGCTGCTGGCCTCGGATCAGGGCCTGTTGTCCAGCTGGTTCAAGGACCACGCCCATCGCCCGAATGCCATCGTGCAGTGCAACTACCTGTCGGGTGAAGGCGAGCCGCGTATCTGCCGGTTGTCGGTGCGCGAGATCCCCGGCCAGGGCTATCGGGGCACCGCCAGTGACATCACCGAAGAGGTCGAGGCCCGGCGGCGTATCGAGTACCTGTCGCAACACGATGCCTTGACGGGCCTGGCCAACCGTACGCGCATGCAGGAATTTCTCGAGGGCAAGCTCAAGGCGGTGCCGACCCTGGAAAGGCCGTTGGTGATGCTCAGTATCGACCTTGACCGCTTCAAGCCGGTCAATGACTTGCTGGGCCACGCCGCTGGCGATGAGGTGCTTAACCAGGTGTCCCGGCGCTTGCAGGGCTGCCTGCGCGGTGACGACCTGGTGGCGCGCATTGGGGGCGATGAATTTATGTTGGTGGTGGCGGGCATGAGCTCGCAGTTGGAGGTGGAAGGCCTCTGCCGGCGGCTGATCGACTGTATCGAGCTACCGTTTCATATCACCGAGCATGAAGTGTTTATCAGCGCCAGCATCGGCATTGCCATGGCGCCGGCGGATGCGACCCTGGCCGAAGAGCTGCTGCGATACGCCGATATCGCGCTCTACGAAGCCAAGGAAAGCGGGCGCAATACCTGGCGTTTTTATGCGGGCGACATGAACGCACGCATTATCGAGCGGCGCCAGCTGGAAGCCGATCTGCGCCATGCGATCAAGAACGGCGAACTGCGCCTGGATTTCCAGCCGCGCTACCGTATCGAAGGCAAGCGCCTGGCCGGCGCCGAGGCCTTGGTGCGCTGGCAGCATCCGCGGCGCGGGCTGCTGGGTCCTGATGTGTTTATTCCTATCGCCGAAGAAACCGGGCTGATCCTGCCATTGAGCAACTGGGTGCTGCACGCGGCCTGCCAGGCAGCCGCTGGCTGGCCTGACGATGTGATGATCTCGGTCAACCTGTCCTCCACCGAGTTCCAGCGCGGGCACTTGGTGGCGCGGGTCAAGGCGGTGCTGATGGAGACGGGCTTGAACCCGGCGCGACTGGAGTTGGAGTTGACCGAAAGTGTGATGCTCAACGACGAAAAGGTCGCCTTGAGCACCATGCAAGGCCTCAAGGCCCTGGGTGTGCGCCTGCTGATGGACGACTTTGGCACCGGCTATTCGTCGTTGAGTTATCTGCGTTCATTCCCCTTCGACGGGCTGAAGATCGACCGCAGCTTTGTTGGTGGCCTGACCGCCAGCGGTGGCGATCAATCGATCATCCAGGCGATTGTCGGCCTGGGCCGCGCGCTCTCGCTGACGGTGACCGCCGAAGGCGTGGAAACCATCGACCAGCTCAAGGCACTGAAGGATGTGCAGTGCGATGAGGCGCAGGGTTTTTACCTCAGCGTGCCGGTGAATGCCCAGGCAATCAGTGCGTTGATCACCGGTCGCACTGACTAGCAGCCCCTTGCCCTGCTTGCACTGACCGCATATAGATAATATGTTAACAATATAACTATAAACGGTCTGTGGGAGGGGGTATGCCTGCTTTGTTGAACCCTTGCGTTGAGTTCGCCAACTGGAATCGTGACTTGCGTGCGGTATGCGGCAATTTCAGCACCGCACGTTCAGATCGACACAGTCTGTTCATTGGCAGCGTCCACGGCCAGGACGTGTGTGGCCTGGAGTTGGCGCATATCCGCACCAATGCCGGGCTGATCAGCCGCCAGCACACCCACGGCGATGGGGACGATGACCGCCACTGTTTTCTGATCCTGCAGGGCAGCGGCCATCAGCGCATCCGCCAGCAGCACCGGGTAATCGATCTGGGGCCGGACGATATCGCCCTGGTGGACTCGGCCCAGGCCTTCGAGATCGAGCCCCAGGGGCTGGTGCAAAATACCTCGGTGCATCTGTCGCGCGCCGAGGTCGCCCGGCAATTCGGCCAGCAGCGGCTGTTTGGCAAGCTGGCGCGCAATAGCGTCGCCACCCATACGATTCGTGCACTGGTGCGCTCCCTGGAGGACGCGCAACTGAGTGAAGGTTATGGCGGCGAGAACGATGGCTCGGCCGTAGAGCAGGCCTTGATCGGCCTGGCGGCTGCCGGCCTGGACGAGCGCGCCGAGGGCCAGCCGGGCTTTGCCTGCGTGAGCCATAACGATATTTATGGCCTGGCCACGCGCCTGGTGGAAGCCTCCCTGCAAGAGACCGACCTTGGCCCCGAATACCTGGCGCGGCACTTGAATGTCTCGGTGCGCCAGCTTTACCGGTTGTTCGAGCAGCGCCATGAAAGTATTGCGCGCTACATCCAGCAACGCCGCCTGGAGCGGGTGGCACAGGACCTGCGCGCCCGCGATTTGCGGCATGAGTCGATCACCCAGATCGCCTTCAAGTGGGGGTTTGTCGACGCCGCGCATTTCAGTCGGGCGTTCAAGCGGCATTTCCAACATGCGCCCCGGGACTTTCGCCAGCAGCCGGCATAGGCAGCGTCTTGGCAGGGAATGCCAAGGGCTTTGGCAGCCTCAGTCAAGTGGGCGGGCGTGGCAGGCCCTCTAATAGAGTGGCCAGATCCGATTAATGTTGGAGAACAATAACAATGAAAATACGCAGCCTGCGCCTAGGCATGCCTTTGCTGGCGACCGCATTCGCCACCCTGGCCCTGGCCGGCCCGGCCCAGGTCGATGGGCCGCGCATCATCGCCGCCGACCGTGAGCCTGGTAACTGGATGAGCCACGGCCGCACCTACGATGAGCAACGCTACAGCCCGTTGGACCGCGTGAATGCCGGTAATGTCGGGCAGTTGGGCATGGCCTGGACCACCAAGCTGGATATCGACAGCGGCACCGAGGCCACGCCGCTGGTGGTCGACGGGGTGATGTACACCACGGGGGCCTTCAGCATCGTTTATGCGATCAATGCCGCCACCGGCGAGTTGCTGTGGAAGTACGATCCGAAAGTACCCGCCGAAAACCTCAGCCAAGGCTGCTGCGGCCCGGTCAATCGCGGCGTGGCAGTGTGGCAGGGCAAGGTCTATGTGGGCAGTTTCGATGGGCGCCTGATTGCGCTGGATGCGGGCACTGGCCAGCCGGTGTGGAGCGTCGACACCATCATCGATCGCAGCAAAAGCTACTCCATCACCGGCGCGCCGCGCATCGTCAAGGGCAAGGTATTGATCGGCAACGGCGGCGCCGAATTCGGTGTGCGCGGCTACGTCACCGCCTACGACGCCGATACCGGCAAGCAAGTGTGGCGCTTCTACACTGTGCCGGGCGACCCCAAGCTGCCAGCGGAAAATGCGGCGATGGCCAAGGCCATGAGCACCTGGGATGGCGACGGTTGGGTCAAGTGGGGCGGTGGCGGCACAGTCTGGGACTCGATGGCCTACGACCCGCAACTGGACCTGCTCTACGTGGGGACTGGCAATGGCTCGCCGTGGAACTATCGGTTTCGCAGCAATGGCAAGGGCGACAACCTGTATGTGTCGTCGATCCTGGCGCTGCGCCCGGATACCGGCGAGTACGTCTGGCACTATCAGGTCACCCCGCAGGACCAGTGGGACTTTACCGCGACCCAGCACATGATCCTCGCCGATATCCAGATTGAGGGCAGCGTGCGCAAGGTGATCATGCAGGCGCCGAAAAACGGCTTCTTCTATGTCCTGGATCGCACCAACGGCAAACTGCTGTCGGCGAAGAACTTCGTGCCCGTGAATTGGGCCAGTGGCATCGACCTGCAAACCGGGCGGCCGATCCTTACCGGCGCAGCGGACTATTCCAAGGAGCCGAAGGTGGTGCAGCCGAGTTTCCTCGGCGGGCACAATTGGCACCCCATGTCCTACAGTCCGAAGACCGGCTACGTGTACATTCCGGCGCAGTACACCCTGGCCGAATTGAAGGCGGCCAAGGCCCCGCAGTTCTTGCCGAATAAATCGGTGGTCAACTTTGGCCTGGATGTGCCGGACCTGCCGGAAGACCCGAAAGCCCTCAACCAGATCCGTGATGCCTGGAGCGGTGAGCTGATCGCCTGGGATCCGGTCAAGCAAGAAGCTGCCTGGAAGCAACCCTACGTCAGCGCCGGCAACGGCGGCACCCTCGCCACGGCTGGCAACCTGGTGTTCCAGGGCACGGCCGATGGGCGGGTGGTGGCCTACCGCGCCGATACCGGCAAGCCACTGTGGGAGCACCGGGCCAACTCCGGCGTGATGGCGGGGCCGGTTACCTATACGGTCAACGGCGAGCAGTACGTGGCGTTTTCCGTGGGTTGGGGCGGGATCCTGCCGCTGCTGACCGGCCCGCTGACCAACAAGGGCAAGGTGCGGGCCGAGTCGCGGGTGATTGCCTTCAAACTGGGTGCCACAGGCCAGCTGCCACCGCCCAAGGCCGCGCCAGTGCTGCCGACTACCCGCCAGGTACTCACGGCGACACCGGCGCAACTGGCCCAGGCCCGTGACATGTTCAACGGCCTGTGCGCCGGCTGCCATGGCCTGAACGCGATCAGCGGCGGGGTGGTGCCAGACCTGCGTTACCTGGATGACAACAAGCATGCGGCATTTCCAGCCTTTGTCAGCGGCGCGTTGATCAATAAAGGCATGCCGAACTTCTCCGACATTTTGCAGCGCGAAGACATGGAGTTGCTGCGCCAATACCTGGTCAAGCGTACCCAGGATCTGCAGGCCGATCTCAGCGCCGTTCACTGATCCCGTTTATCTCATGTGTGCCAGGCGACGCCTTTGGGCGGCGCCATGGCCGAGTGTTGCCTCCAATAACAATAACGGTACTTGCCATGAAAACACTTAGCATCCTGACCCTGCTCTTGAGCCTGGTTCCCTTGGCCCACGCCGACGTCAAGCCGGACCCCGGCGACTACACGGCCTTGCCCCAAGGCACCGATGTGGTGGTGCTGTACCAGCAGAACCCGCGGGGTGACAAGGTTTACTCCGGCGGCAAGAAAGTCGCCGACAACCTTGACCTGGACATGACCGTGGGCGTGTTGCGTCTGATCCACTTCACCGAGTTCTTCAACACCGGCCTGACCTGGGACCCGCAGATCGTGATTCCCTTCGGCTACCAGAAGATCGGCGCCAGCGACAGCAAGAACTCGGGGTTGGGCGACATCACGTTTGGCGGCACGGTGTGGACCATCGCGGACCTGGCCAATAACGAACATCTGGGTTGGTCGGCGTTTGTCACCGCGCCCACGGGCAGCGACAAGAACCAGGGATTTGCCCTGAGCAGCAACCGTTGGGCCCTGGATTTCCAGGTGGGCTACATCAAGGGGCTGACCGACAAAATCACCTGGGATGTGATTGCCGAGACCGAGTTCTACGGCGAGCAGCGCGCCACCGATGCCAAGAAGGACCCGCTGCTGCAACTGCACAACCACCTGCGCTACAACTTCACCCCCGAGACATATGCGGCTGTGTCCTATCGCCACAATTGGGGCGCACGCGAGACGCTGGACCATCAAACCCTGGCCACCAGCCGCAGCAATGGCACGCTGGGCTTTACCGTGGCCACGATGTTGGGCAAGCAAGTACAGGTATTAGGGCAATTGATGCATGACACATCGGTGCGCGAAGGGGTGAAGATCGATAATTCGCTGCAGTTTCGCCTGGCGTATTTCTACTGAAACCGGGGCCTTATTGTTGGGAGAGGATGCTCTCAAGCAACCCTGGAAATCGCTCAGCCAACACATCGGCCCGCAACGAGTTCATATGGGTGGTGCCCACGCTGCGCGTATGCACCAGCCCGGCGTCACGCAAAACCCGGAAGTGGTGAGACATGCTGGACTTCGGCCGCCCGCCGTCCAGCTCGCCGCAACTGGCTTCTTCCACCCCGGCCAGGCAGCGCACGATGTCCAGGCGCACAGGGTCACTCAACGCGTAGAGCAGGCGTTCAAGGGTCAGGTCTTCGGGGGAGGGGTGTTTAAAGGCTCGCATGAAGCGAATGATAACAGGGCTGGCATTGATTACCATAGTTCGATTAAGATCGAACTATCGAATCAAACGTTACTCTCGTTTCAGGAGTTTTTCATGTCTGCATTATTCGAACCCTTCACGCTCAAAGACGTTACGTTGCGCAATCGCATCGCCATTCCGCCAATGTGCCAATACATGGCCGAAGACGGCCTGGTCAACGACTGGCATCACGTCCACCTTGCCGGTTTGGCCCGGGGCGGCGCTGGCCTGGTGGTGGTCGAGGCGACCGCCGTGGCCCCTGAAGGTCGGATCACTCCAGGTTGCGCGGGGATCTGGAGCGATGCCCATGCCCAAGCCTTTGTGCCCATGGTGCAAGCGATCAAGGCGGCAGGCTCGGTGCCCGGTATCCAGATCGCCCACGCCGGGCGCAAGGCCAGCGCCAACTGCCCATGGGAAGGTGACGACCATATCCCCGCAGACGACGCCCGTGGCTGGCAAACCCTGGCACCTTCGGCCATCGCGTTTGGTGCCAACCTGCCGAAAGTCCCCCAGGCCATGACCCTGGAAGACATCGCCCGGGTACAGCAAGACTTCGTCGATGCCGCACGCCGTGCCCGTGACGCTGGCTTTGAGTGGATCGAACTGCATTTCGCCCACGGTTACCTGGGCCAGAGCTTCTTTTCCGAGCACTCCAACCAGCGCACCGATGCCTACGGCGGCAGCCTCGACAACCGCAGCCGCTTCATGCTGGAAACCCTGGCGGCCGTGCGTGCAGTCTGGCCGGAAAACCTGCCGTTGACCGCGCGTTTCGGGGTTATCGAATATGACGGGCGCGACGAACAGACCCTGGAAGAATCCATTCAATTGGCCCGTCGTTTCAAAGATGGCGGCCTGGATCTGTTGAGCGTCAGCGTTGGCTTCACCATCCCCGACACCAATATCCCCTGGGGCCCGGCGTTCATGGGCCCAATCGCCGAGCGCGTGCGCCGCGAAGCCGGTCTGCCGGTCACCTCGGCGTGGGGTTTTGGTACGCCGCAGTTGGCCGAAGGAGCGCTACAGGCTGGTCATCTGGACCTGGTCTCCGTGGGCCGTGCACACCTGGCCGACCCACACTGGGCGTACTTTGCCGCCAAGGAATTGGGGGTGGACAAGGCCTCCTGGACCCTGCCGGCGCCTTACGCGCATTGGCTTGAGCGCTATCGCTAAGCTGTAGGAGCTGGCTTGCCGGCGATGGTCGTCAACGATATCACTGGGCACCAGGATGAATGCGGTGCCTGGTTTTTTTCGCCGGCAAGCCAGCTCCTACAATAACTACGGTTTCAAATTTCGCATTGACGCGAAGGATGTCGCTAGCCGGCGGTAAATCAGATCATCGTCCAGATCGATATCTCCATCGCCGTCGGCATCTTTTCGACTTGTGGCGATAATGCTGCGGTAACTCCAATATTGATCTGGATTTGCCGCGGTCACGGTAAAGTCAGGCCGGGTAAGGTCTCGGTTGCCTTTATTAAAGTGCATGATGTTGACATCTTTTACATTGCTGCCATCAAAGGCAATCAAGATACGGTCAAACAGTCGCTTGCCCTCATGGAATGGGCTCAATGTGACCATCTGCGTTACAAAGTTGGCGGCATTTATGTAATAGCTTCTATCCTCGTCGTCATGTTTTCCGTCGCCATCTGCATCATTGGTCCCGCCAACCGCGTCGTACTGCCAGTTGTCATTACTCGAATAGATCACTACGCGGGCATTGGGGGCATCCAAGTTATAATTGCCTTCGTCATAGCGAGACATTACAACTTCAGGGTTGCCAGCACCGTCCATATCTCTGAATTCATAAAGTTGTTTGTGGTTCATCTCAGCACCCAATCTTTTAAGTAACTGTCGATGCCAAGCTAAGGCTGGTGTGCCTTAAACGTCTACTGTCATATTTCACAGGTGTCTGCTTATCCAGTGACCTTTCATGACGGCCATGAAAAGTACAATCTTCCATCCGGAACGTGCATTTTGCGCTGCGACCAAGCGCCACATACTGGTCGCGTCGTTACGAACGTTCCCGGTTGTTTTAAGCCTCCTGTCCCGTGAGCGGGGTGCAGGCTGGCCAGGAATGGGGATATCCAATAATAAAGAGAGCACCCATGAAAAAGCCAAATCCTCTGCTGGAAGACCTCAAGTCGGTCTTGCCCACCATTGCTGCCAATGCCTTCACCGCCGAGCATGATCGGAGCGTGCCTGCCGAGAACATCGCGTTGCTCAAGGGGATCGGCATGCATCGCGCGTTTTTGCCAAAAAAATACGGTGGCATGGAAATTTCACTGCCGCAGTTTGCCCAGTGCATCGCGCTGTTGGCCGGCGCTTGCGCGAGCACCGCGTGGGCGATGAGCCTGCTGTGTACTCACAGCCATCAGATGGCAATGTTTGCGGCAAAGTTGCAGGACGAGGTCTGGGGCACAGACCCCGACGCAACCGCCAGCAGCAGTATCGCGCCGTTCGGTCGTACCGAAGAAGTGCAAGGTGGCGTGACCTTCAGCGGCGAGATGGGCTGGAGTTCGGGGTGTGACCATGCCGAGTGGGCGATCATGGGCTTTCGTCGCAAAAATGCCCAAGGCACCCAGGATTATTGCTTCGCCGTGCTGCCGCGCAGTGACTACACGATTCGTGACGACTGGTTTGCCGTGGGCATGCGTGGCAGCGGCAGCAAGACCTTGATCGTCGACCAGGCCTTCGTCCCCGAGCACCGTATCCAGAAGGCCAGGGACATGATGGAAGGCCAGTCGGCCGGCTTTGGCCTGTACCCCGACAGCAGGATTTTCTTCGCCCCGTACCGTCCGTATTTTGCCAGCGGCTTCTCTACCGTCAGCCTGGGGATCGCCGAGCGCATGCTCGAGGTGTTCCGCGAAAAAACCAAAAACCGTGTGCGTGCCTACACGGGTGCGGCGGTCGGCGCAGCGACCCCTGCACTGATGCGCCTGGCCGAGTCTACCCACCAGGTGGCCGCTGCCCGGGCGTTGCTGGAAAAGAGCTGGGAGGAGATCGCCGAGCACAGCGAACGCCACGAGTACCCCAGTCGCGGCACCCTGGCGTTCTGGCGGACCAACCAGGGCTACGCCACCAAAATGTGCATCCAGGCGGTGGACCGGTTGATGGAGGCGGCAGGCGGTGGCGCCTGGTTTGAATCCAACGAGTTGCAACGGCTGTTCCGCGACGCTCATCTCACCGGGGCGCATGCCTATACCGACTACGACGTTTGCGCACAGATCCTGGGGCGTGAACTGATGGGCCTGGAGCCGGACCCGGCAATGGTCTGACCGACCACTCTTTACCTATAAGAACAATCAGGGCAGGGCCATCGGCCTGCCCGGGAGTCTTGCATGTCTATTGAAAATCCAAGCAGCGCATTCGATACCCGCGCGTTTCGCCGCGCCCTGGGCAATTTCGCCACCGGTGTCACGGTGGTTACGGCGGCTGATGCCAGCGGGCGCAAAGTCGGTGTGACCGCCAACAGCTTCAACTCGGTGTCCCTGGACCCGCCGCTGATCCTGTGGAGCATCGATAAACGCTCGACCAGCCACGAAGTGTTCGAGACGGCCAGCCACTTTGCGGTGAACGTGCTGGCCGCCGATCAGATCGACTTGTCCAACAACTTCGCCCGGCCCAAGGAGGATCGCTTTGCCGAAGTCGAGTACCAGGCCGGCGAGGGCGGGGCGCCGATTCTGGCTGACTGCTCGGCACGCTTTGAGTGTGAGAAGTACCAGCAGGTAGACGGGGGTGACCACTGGATCATGATTGGCAAAGTGGTCGCGTTCGACGACTGTGGTCGCTCGCCCCTGCTGTATCACCAGGGCGCCTATTCCATGGTGCTGCCGCACACCCGCATGACCAAGCGCGAGGAAGGCCAGGCACCGAGCAGTCATTTCCAGGGCCGCCTGAGCCATAACCTTTACTACCTGATGACCCAGGCGCTGCGGGCCTATCAGGCCAGCTACCAACCGCGCCAACTGAGCACCGGCCTGCGCACCAGTGAGGCGCGGATGCTGATGGTGCTGGAGAACGACGCTGGCCTGAGCCTGGCCCAGTTGCAGCGCGAAGTGGCAATGCCGGCACGCGAGATCGAAGAGGCGGTGAACAACCTCAAGCGCAAGGCTTTGGTACGCGACGATCAGGAACGGGTCAAACTCACCCCCAAGGGCATCGACGAAACCGAGTCGCTGTGGACCATCGCCCGCGAGCAGCAGGACCAGGTCTTCAGCCAATTCAGCGATGAGCAATTGGAGACCTTCAAGACGGTGCTCAAGGCGGTGATCCAGCACTGATTGCTCAGTCCAGGTGCTGGAAATGCTTGACGATAAAGTCGATAAACACTCGGGTCTTGGCCGGCAGGTGGCGTCGTGAGGGATAGACCAGGTTGATTTCCAGGCGGGGCAGGTGCCAGTCGCACAAGACCGGCACCAGGCGCCCGGCGACGATATCGTCGTGTATCACGTAGGTAGGCTGTGCGAGGATGCCCAGGCCTTGCAGCGCCAAGGAGCGCAACAGATAACCGTCGTTGGACTCCAGCGCAGGAGTGACGGGTACGGTGATGGTCTGGTCGTTGCGCTGGAAAGTCAGCTCGTAGGGATCGCTGGCATAGGTGTAGAGCAACAGTGGGTGGTCAGCCAGGGCCTGTGGGTGTTCCGGGTGGCCGCAGCGCTCGAGGTAGTCTGGCGCTGCGGCCAGCAGGCGACGGGTGTCGGTCAGGCGGCGGATCACCAGGCTGGAGTCGGGCTCGCTGTCACGGGTGCGCAGGGCGACGTCGATGTTGTCGTCGATGATGTCGTGGTAGCGGTTCTCGGCCACGATATCCAGGCGCACATCCGGATATTGCGCCTTGAACCTGGGCACCAGCGGCAGGATGTGTTGCAGGCACAGGGACAAGGACGCGGTCACGCGCAACACCCCGGCCGGATGGTTTTTGCTTGCGCTGACCGCCTCGGTCGCACCTTGCATCGCCGTGAGGGCCGCCTTGGACTGGGTATAGAACGCCTGGCCGACTTCGGTGACGAACAAGCGCCGGGTACTGCGTTCTATCAGCCGCACGCCCAGGCGATTCTCCAAGGCCGCCAGGTGCCGGCTGGCGGCGGCACTGGACAGGTCCAGGGCGTCGGCGGCCTTGGTCACGCTGCCCAGTTCCACGACCTTTACAAACAACTCATATTCGGTCCAGCGATCCATCAGCATTGCTCCGCTGCGCGCAAGTGTGTTTTCCATCTACAGAGTTTTTCGGGTGTGTGGTGCCGGTTAACCTTTTTTTGCCCCAGGCAGTCTAGCCGTTGGGTGCAGGGAAAAACTTGATCGGAGTCGAAATGAGCAAGAATCTGGATACAGTGAAGAAGTACTTCAAGTATTGCGTCGATGGGAAGGATGTTGAGCGTGTCGCGCAGTTTTTTGCCGATGATGTGGTGGTTCATCGCCCCGATTGCCCGGCGCCTATCATCGGTGTCGAACCTTTCAAACAGGCCTTGCGCCTGAACGTCACCGAGCGCTACGACTCGATCGTGACCACCTTCCAGAAAGAGGTCGTGGCCGGCGATGTGGTGGTGGTAGCGCTGATGCATCACGCCAAGGGCTCGAACACCTGGCATGGCTTTGATGTGAGCGGCAAGGACTTGGCCTGGAGCGCGCTGACCTATTTTCGCTTCAATGCCCAAGGCAAGGTGGTCGAGGAAATCGTCGAGCGCAATGAGCTGTTCATGGCCAGGCAGCTCGGCATTTTTACCAACGGCGCCTAGCACTTTGCGCGGGGCTGCCGGGCCCCGCGCAAGCGCGCTGATTGTCACGGCGATCAGATAAAATCGAACAGAACCTGGGCAGGCAACCGGGACTTTGACAGGCGCGCGTTGAAGTCTTCGTTGCTGCGATAACCCAGGCTCACCACGACTGTGCTGGTAAACCCGCGTTCGCGCAGGCCCAGTTCGGTATCCAGCACCTTGCTGTCGAAACCTTCCATGGGTGTTGCATCAAGGTCCAGTGCCGCAGCCCCCAGTAACAGGGTACCCAGGGCCAGATACGTTTGTTTTTCCATCCAGTGCTGGACGTCCTTGAGGTCGTAGCGATGCAGGTTGACAAAGTTGCGTCGTCCTCGGTCCTGGCCTGCCTTGGCTTGCGCGTCGTGAAAGCGCCCATCGCTGGCCTCTTGACTGAGCAAGGCCTGCAGGTACTCCTCGGACATCTGGGTGCGGGTACACAGCACCAGCACATGGGAGGCGTCGAGGATTTTTGCCTGGTTGAAGCCAAAGGCACCTTCCACACTGTGGGCAATGCGCGCCTTAGCGTGCTCACTTTCAGCGATCACAAAGTGCCAGGGTTGCGAGTTGACCGACGAGGGACTGTTGCGCAGTTGTTCCAGCAAGGGCTCCAGGGTGGTTTTGGGAATCTTGCGTGAAGCATCGAAGAGTTTGGCGGTGTATCGGCGTTTGGAAAGCGTGAGCATGTCCATCATTAGATCCCCTCTGTTAGCTGAAGGTTTTGAATTGAGTTGCTGTGGTGTCCACCCCCTTGAAGCGGGGGTGGACCGGGCTGCTTTCAGGCAATGGCCTGGTAGAAATTCACTTGTGCCTCATCCAGGTAGGCGAGGATCTTCGCCGGCAGGCGCTCGGTAGGCTTGGCCGGGCCGAAGGCCTTGTAGAGGGTTTCAAAATGCGCGTGCAGGTCCTCGACGCTTTGCCATTGTTCATTGAGGAAAAACTTGTTGGGGTTCTCTTCGTCCTGGTGCCACTGATAGACCACGGCCTTGTCATGCTGGTGCGTGAGCTTTTGCGAAACGGCGGCTACATCACGAAAAAATTCGGCCTGTTTACCGGCTTTGATGGTGCCGCTGAACACTAGATAGAGCATGGTGGAATCCTCTTTGGTGGGGCATTGCAGAAAGCCTGCAACGCCAAGTTATTCCCCGTGGACAAAGGCTTGTAGCCCGCCCGTGGCGAATTCAGAATGCGTGAAGTGCATTGAAAGACGCGCCTGTTCAGGCCAGCGGCACCAACCAGCCACGCAAGGTTTGAGGGTGCCTTGCCAGCCAGTCGCTCGCGGCTTCGTCAGCCGACTGTTCGCCACGATTGAAGGCATCGTCGAGCTCGGCAACGATGGCGTTCGACAGGCGAACATTGTCCAGCACCTGGATCTCGGCGGTCGTCAGCAGCGCCAGGCGATCCTCGCGCGCCAGCAGTACGGCGCGGTCGACGCTGCCGAGCAAACCCTTGGGGTCCTTGAGGTCGCGGATGTGATAGCGATGATGCAGGAACTGTGGATGCCACAGCGGGACGATGCCCCATCGCCGCTGGCGATACAGGGCCTCAAAGGCGTCAATGCAATCATCCTGGGTGCCTGTACGGAACAGGTACCCGGCGCGGCCCAAGCCGTACTCGTCCATGATTTTCAGCGAGAACCGGGTAATCCCGGCGCCTGGCCCGATGCCCTGGATCAGTGGGTTCATCCGGGCGCGGACTTGAGGTTTGAGCAGGTCCTCGATGGAGGCCACTTCGTGCTCGCTCACGTAGTCAGGCACCCCCCACAATGCATAGGGCTCGTAATGCAGGCCCAGTTCACGGGTAGGCGTCACCGCGTCGATCGTCTGCTTGTAGATCCCGTGGCTGAAAGGAATCCAGGCTGAGGCAATCATGTCGATCGTGCCTTCGCGCAGTCGCTTGAAGTTGTCTTCGTGCAGGGCATATTGGCGCTCCACGGTCAGGCCCATGTGTTGCATGACCTGCGCAACTACCGCTGCAGTAGCGCGGTGGAACGACAGGTCGGTGACGCCCAGCCGTATACGCCGTGAGCCGTTGGCGATGTTGGCCCGGGCGAAGTCTTGATGGGTCACGGGCAGTTTTTTACCCGGACGCCTTGGTGTGGTTTTACCCATGGTTGTGCCTTCACGATGATGAGCGGTGAGGGGGGCTGGTCCGTTGCCTAGTGCGTGGGTGCCGGCGCCGCGTCAATCTTCACCCGCAGCAGGCTGTAGGGTTTCTGGCGCAGATCCTTGCCTGCGTGAAAAATGCCCTGGCGATGCAACTGGTTGGCCATGAAATACAGATAGCCGTCGGGGCCGATCGACAGGGTGTCGGGCCAGAGCACACGCGGGTCGTGGACGATGGTCTGCCACTGCCCATTCGCCAGGCGTTTGCGCACGCTGTTGTGTTCATAGTCGCCGGCATAGAGGGCTCCGGAAGCGTCTGCCTCAAGCCCATCGGAGGCGCCTTTTTCGCCAAGGTCCTGGACTGCCATGTCGAGCCGCGTTTCGCTGACCGAAGGATCACGCAGGAGCGCGGTCGGTACCGAGTACAGATGGCGGCTGGACAGCGGGCAGAAGTACAAGGTCTGGCCGTCAGCCGACAGGGCGATGCCATCGGACGCTACTGCAAAGGGCCGGGTGCTGCCGTCGGCGTTGCGAACCTGCAAGACCTGGCCTTCGACCTTGGGTACGAAGGTCGGGTCTACGGAGGTCGAGGTGGCGCCACTGAGGCGGCGGATGGCGGTACCGCTGGCAATGTCCATGACGATGATCGCCCCGGGACCGCTGAGCGAGGAGTCGGTGATATAGATCACGCCTTCGTCCCCCACCCGAAAGTCAAAGCGCATGTCGTTGACGTAGGTGCTGGGCAGCATCACGTTTTTCGGGAAGACCAGGGTCTTGACCACTTTATTGCTGGCCAGGTCGACGGCCACCAGCTTGGCGCCGCCTGGTATTGGCGATGCGAAGCCGGGGGCGGCAGTATCCAGGATCCAGATACGCCCGCGACCATCGGCCACCACACTTTGCACGCTGATAAAACCCTTGGCCGGGTCGTTCGGGTTGGCCTGGTTCATCGCCAGGTCAGGATAGGGCACGACCTTGCCATCGCGCAGCTCCGCGACGGTAAACGGCACGGCATCGCCCCATCGTGGAAAGTTGACAAAAATCCGCCCGTTTTCGGCAACGCTGACGCCAGTGGGCATGGCGTCGTGGAAAGCGAACACCTGCTCGATGACGCCAACGGTTTGTTCACTGGGCAACGATGAGCGCTGGGCCGCATGGCTGTCGAGGGCAATCGTCAGGGCCAGGGCCGACCAGATAAAAGGGTGCTTGAGGTGCATGAAGAGCTCCAGGATCAGCAGGTAAGGGCGCGTTGTGGCCCATGGTGTGCGTTCCCGGCATGTGGAAAAAGCCACTAATGGCGCTAACAGTTTCATCGCAATCGAGAAAGTGCAGGTGTTGTTTGCCAGCCAACAGTCAATCAACAGTTTGCTGGTTTACGGGGCAGTGGAGTGTTCACGGGGCCATTGCGATGCAAGGATTCAAGGGGTTTTCAATCTTGGCGTGACTCCTGCAACGGCGCTTGCCTGGCTGTTTAACGCAAGACCGCGGAGCACGGACCACCGCACGCGCCTTCCAACGATAGGAGCAGTCCCTATGAGCGTGCATAAACTACGACCAGCGCAGGCTGTGAAATGGCCCGCCGAGTGGGTAGCGGGCCTGCCCGAGGCCCTGGAGCAATTGCAGCGCTGGGCCCAGGTCCTCCCGTTGCACTGCGCGTTGCGCCACAAGCGGCATGGCCGGTGGTATGCCTGGCGCTGGATCGATGCCCTGCGTGATGTGGAGCGCCTGGCCGATGGGCTGCGCCAGCACGGGTTTGGCGAGTATTCGCGGTTGGTGGTGAGCGGGCCCTTCGAGCCCAATCTGTTGCTGCTGGCCCTGGCGGCCCAGGCCATTGGCGGGCAGGTGTTGACGCTGTCTGACACCCTGCAACCCAGTGCGCTACACGGGCAAATCTGGCGGGTGCGCCCCAGCCATGCCTATGTCCCGGACCGTCAGCAGTTGCAGCATTGGCTCATGGTCGTCGGTAGCAGCGCCGCCCCGCAGGTGTTGATCAGCGATCAGCAAGTGCCTGGCAGCGAGGTAGTTGGCTTCGCCCGGCTGCTCGGCCCGGTGGAGGCGCTGCAACGCCTGAATCGTTGGTGGCAGCCCAGCGGCGAAACCGCGTTATGGAGCGAGGAGGGCACGCACTGGCAAGGTGGCCTTGCGGTGCTGTTCGAACAATGGCTCAACAGCGGCCAGGGCCTGGCTTTTGCGCAAAGTCCCGGCTCTGCCCGGCGTGACCGCAGCGAGGTGGCGCCCACCGGTTTGCTGTTGTCGCCGGCCAGGTTGCAGCACCTGGCTGACGAGATCCAAGGCAGCCTTGAGCCCCGCAGTACCTGGCGCCGGCGCTTGCACGACTGGGCCCTAGCCCACCCGCAGAGCGGCCTGCACCAGTTGATCAGAAACCAGCTGCGACGGCGCCTGGGTTTGCAGCGGTTGCAGTTTATCTGGCAGGCCTCCAGTGTGCGCCAAGGCGGTCAATGGCTGGATGAACTCAAACGCGATAGTGCATGATCGGGCAATGCGTCACACGGCGGCGTCCCAGGTGTTGGGCGCCAGGCAATTGGCATGATATTTATCCGGGCATACGGTAAGGGCGCATTTACATGAGTGAAACCGAACGCGGACAGGCGACAAAGGCCATCCGCAACGCCGATGTGCTGATCATCGGTGGGGGGCTGAGCGGCACGATGCTGGCCGTGCAGTTGCTGCGTTTGCCTGGCACCCGGCAGATTCTGGTGATCGAGCCGCGCCCGGAGCTTGGGCGCGGTGAAGCCTATAGCGCGGTGGAGCTGGGACACACCCTCAATGGCAACGCGGCGCGCATGAGCGTGGACCCGGACAACGCCGATGACTTGACCCAGTGGTTGACCGAGTACATCGCCGCCGGCGGCTGGCCAGAGTCGGACCAGCAACATGTGCCTGTGAGCGAGCTGTTCCCACCCCGGGGGATTTTTGGCCTGTACGCGCAGCAGCGCCTGGCGCAGGCCCGGGCGGGGTCGGCGTCGACGGTGGAGCATGTTCGCGCCGAGGTCGTCGACGTGCAGGTGGAGCCGGTGGGTGTGCGCCTGACCCTGGATGACGGCCAGCAATTGCGCGGCGCCCAGGCGGTACTGGCCACGGGGATGTTCCCCGCAGCGCGCACGCCACAAACCCAATCCAGCGGCTTGAATGCGGCGGCGGTTGACCCGTGGGATGTGCAGGCGATGACGCAACTGGACCCCCAGTCGACGGTGCTGATCATCGGCTCCGGCCTGACCATGGTCGATGCCGTGGTGTCCCTGGAGCAGGCCTGCCATCGCGGGCCGATCGAGATCTTTTCGCGCCATGGCCTGTTGCCCCATGTGCGCCGACAACCACCGGCCTGGGCGGATTTTCTCGCTGAAGATCACCGCCTGCGCAGCCCGCTGCAATTACTGCGGGCAGTGCGCCGTCAATGCCACAGCGCCCAGGCCCAGGGCATCGACTGGCAAGCGCCACTGGACACCGTGCGTGCCCATATCGGCCGTTTGTGGAGCCAGGCCAGCGAACGCCAGAAACGCCAGTTCGTGCGCCATGTGCGGCCATGGTGGGAGAGCCATCACCATCGCTCGCCACCCCTGAGTGCGGAGTTGGTGGCGCGGTTGCACGAGCAAGGGCGCCTGCGGATCCACGCTGCGTCGTTCCTGGGCCTGGAGCCCACAGTAAACGGCGTGGTGACCCTGCGCCTGCGCCGTCGGGGCGAACAGCACATCACCCACGTCAGTGGCGCGGCGTTGATCAACTCCAGCGGGATCGAATATGACTGGCGCCGCGTGGCCCGGCCTTTGCCCCGGCAACTGCTGGCACGCGGCTTGATCAAACCCGGGCCATTGGCGTTGGGGATTGCTGCGGATGCCTCGGGGGCGGTGCTGGACGCGCAGGGAGTGGCCAGTGAGCGACTCTTCGCCATGGGCCCACCGCTGCGTGGGATGTGGTGGGAGAGCACGGCCGTGACGGATGTGGCAATCCAGGCCAAGGCACTGGCATGTCGTTTAGGAGCCTCCGCTTACCACCTTTAGCTTCTTCAGGATTGCGATGCAGATGCACGCGTCCTGAAAAGCCGTCCCGACCGAAGAAAAAATCGTGGTCTCGCGTTGGTGAACGGCATACTGGCTGTTCAGCATTTGAGCAATGGATATTGAGTTTTGGTGATAATCCCCAGCCTCTTCAATTGCAGCTTTTCGATCCTCCACCATTAAGATCGCCCGGTGCAGAAGCTCCAACGGGAACTCACGCGACACCAGTGTGTGCTTGCCTATCGCGTTTATATGGGCGCCCTTTGCTACGTCGCAGGCAGAGAACAAGGGGGCTGCGCAAGTGGTCGCCGTGCAGATGATGTCGGCGCCTGAGACTGCCTGGCGCACGCTATGGTGGCTGATGTATTCAATCTCACGGACGAACCGGTTTTTTGCCTCAGCTATAAAACGCTCTGTACTTGCCTGGCTTGTAGAGCAGACGGCCACCTGCTTTACCTTTCTGACGCTCAACACAGCCTCAAATACCGCCATTGCCTGAGCACCTGCGCCGATGACGGCAACTTTTTTGGAGTGGGCCATTGCCAGCAAATCAGTCGCCAATCCTGCAGTGGCACCGGTGCGTAGAGCGGTTATGGCTGCTGCATCCATTTGGGCTTTTATCTGCCCTGTAGCGCCATCTTGTATAACAATCACTCCACCTATAGATGGTCGTCCATAGGCTTTGTTGAGCAAGTGATGAGATACAATCTTCACCATAAATAGATTGTGAGCGTGAGAGTAGTAGGGCATTACTCCAAACGTTGCATGTTTATCCTGGACTCTCACGATAGTTCGCGCAGGGTTGTTGTCGCTTGAACTGCTGTATGACCGATAGTTTTCACGGAGTACGTCAATTGCCTCTTCCATACTGAGGGTGTTTTTTATCAAAGACTCATCGAGGATTTTCATAGGCCACTCACCCCAAGGGTACTTGGTCGAGAGCAATCAGAAAGCTGCGCTCGTAGGATAAACATATTTGCCCGTTGGCCTTGAGCCCTTTTGTCCGGACCGTAACTATGCCTTGCCCGGGGCGACTGGCGGAGGGGCGTTTGTGGATGACTTCGCTTTCTGCATACAAGGTATCGCCAACAAAAACCGGGGCTATCAGACGGACATTATCCCAGCCCAAATTGGCAATTGCTTTCGCGCTCGTGCTCGCCAGGCTCATCCCGCCAACAATTGAAAAGGTCACCAGGCTCGATACCAGTATTTGCCCAAATTCGGTTTGTTTTGCATATTCTGCATTGATGTGGGTGGGGTGGTTATTCATACAGATTAACGACATCCAGACGTTATCCGCTTCTGTCACCGTGCGGCCTGGCCGGTGTTCAAATATGTCGCCAATGATAAAGTCTTCGAAGCCAAGCCCATGATCCTCACGATAGCGTCCGGGACCGACTTTGGTTAGTTTACTTAGTGCCTTGCTGCCGGGGAGCGATTGATTGATGTTCATGCTGGCTTCCTATTGGTTCTTGAGAGCGATTCGTTAATTGCCAAAAGCCTGCGGGCCATGATTTCGAAAGGAGGGCCGAGCATTTCCCCATCTAAGGTGGATATTGCTGTTATTGGTTCGGCTGCTTCGAGGCATTTGATAATGGCTCGTGCTTTTTTCAGTTCGATTGCCGTCGGGGTAAATAATCTATTTATCAGTTCTACCTGAGTTGGGTGAATGGCAATTTTCCCCGAATAGCCAAATTCTTTGGCCAGTTCGATTTCTGCTCTCAGCGCTTTTTCGTTGTTCAGTTTGAAACAGGGCGAGTCAATGACCATTAGCCCCATGCTGAGGGCAGCGATGGCTATATCGCACTTGATTTGGGTAAGTGCGCGCTCTGCGATTTTGAAATTGATCTCTGATGAGAGGTCAGCGCTACCTAAAATCAAGCCGCGCAGGCTTGTTCTTTCATTGATAATAGCGTCGATGCAACGCAATCCTTTTAACGTTTCGATGATTGCAAAGGTTTTTACTCGTTGGCCAGTAGCGCATGTCAATTCATTCAGGACTTTCAGTTCGCCGGCTGACTCTACTTTGGGGATGATTAAATATTCGGGGGTGATGTTGTGGTCCAACAAGAAAATCAGGTCTCTGATGCCTTCGGATTTGGTGAGTGTGTTAACTCTTATCGCTAGATTGCGTCGGTTGCGAATAGAGTGGTCCAATGCCAGCAGTTGCTCGCGTGCAAATTGCTTTTTGCACATGGGGACTGAGTCTTCCAAGTCCAGTAATACGATGTCGGCTTTAGATTCAATGATTTTCCGTTCTATATGCTTTTGGCTCGCGGGCATGCATAGCCAACTTCTAGTCAATGTGTCCATATCAAGCCTCTCTTTTCAGAATGAGAAGTGCCGTGACTACACCAAGTCCACCGAGGCATGCCGTGAGCAGTGCCACAGTTTGAATACCGTAAGGGATAAAAAAAGTCGCAAGAGCGCCAAATGTTAATGCTACCAATTGTTGTAGGAAGCTAAATAGCATCATTGGGTTGGCGCCGGGTAACCCGTTTACTGCCATGGCTGCTGTACATGGGTAGAGCGTCGCCTGGGCGTACCAAATAACCAAGTAGCCGCCAATAACCAAGTGGATTGACATGTTTTGCCAGGCGGCCAAAAACAACACGCTGCTCGAGGCGACTAATAGGCAGGCGCCAAAAATTGATAATTGGCAAACACTGACAGCACTCAAGGCTCGCCTTACAGTGAATGCACCTAAGTAATAGGCCAGCCCCAGCCACAAACCGAAGGTGCCATAGTCGGCGCTATTCCAGCGGAAGTTGGAATGAAATACGTACGCTCCGATACCTTGATAGACAATAAAAATCCCATAGCCGCAGCCTCCTAAAATGACGGGTAGATAGAAGCTGGGCTGGGTTGCAATGGCATAGTATTTCGGCGTTAATGCGGATTCTTTTACTAGTGTGTCCAGTTTGTAAAGGTGGCTGCGTATGTTAAGCGCTAGTGCGCTGATAAGTATCACTGCGATGATCATTAGGCATGGCAGCGCAATCCAGTTAAGGCTTGACACCAGGAAGCCGCCCACTACTTGCCCGCCGATAAGTGCAAGAATAAATGAATAGGATAATACAGACAGGTTTTTCGCAAGGGCCGCCCCTGATGAGATGTCCGTTAACAGTGCCCGGCCGATCAGAGCACCTCCACCAGCACCTAAACCTTGCGTGAATCGGGAGAAAAAGAATGCCTCGGGGCCAAAACTGAATAAAGATAGTGCGCTACCTATGAGTAAGATTGCGCAGCAAACGAGAACTGCAGTGTAGCGCCCGAAACTGCTAATGAGGCGTGACATAAAAGCTATCGGTAGTACAGCGCCACCCAAATAAAATAGTAGGATTTTATAACCCTTTGCTTCTTCTATATTTAGTTGCGGGGCGAGTTGGGTTGTTGCAGGTATATACAGTGTTACACCAAGCTGGGCGATTATGGTCGTGCAACATGCGAGAAGGAGTACCCGCTGGGTGGATGATGACATGTAAATTCCCTTTATTACGACGTCCTAAGGTACGGGGTTGCATCTACAGCATTGAGTTTACCGCTGTGCAAAACTGTTTTAAGTCGTCTGAGGCCAGGTTTGCCCTGAGCATGACGCGCAGGCCTGGAGTTGATCTGGGAACGACAGGATAAAATAACGGTGAGGTATAAAACCCAAGCTTCATGAGTTTTGTCGCAGTGGTGATTGCATGTTGCTCATCACTCATGGGAATCAACCTGATAGGTAATCCATCTCCTGCCAAGGTGGTCTTGATGTGTGTGTCGAACAGTTGGATATTGGTCGTCAATTTGTTTTGCAGGCGTTGCAGTTCTGTGGATTTATGTATTTTTGCGGACGCGATGATTGCACCTAAGCCAGCTGTGTTGATTCGTTGGGACCAAGAGAGAGGGCCGCCAAATCGCAATAAGGCTGATTTGCTAATCGACGCATCAAAGAAGATCGCCCCGCCAGATGCACCAAAGCCCTTGTTCAATGATGCAATTATCATGGTATTGCTGTTGAGTGCGCCCATTGTATTGAGAACTAATCCGCAGCCATTTACGCCCTGTGCCGACAGGCCATGAGCTTCGTCATACAGAACAAATAAGCCGTACTTGTCTTGCAGGGTCATTAGTTCCGATATATTGGCGCATCCTCCCGTGCTATAGACGCCATCCGCGATGTAAGCAACCCGTTGCTTTTGCTTGCAGCAGTCTTCCAGGAAGTTCAAGTCATTGTGCGGTGCTGTCATGACTTCGGATTCATCTGCACAAACGGCCTTCATCAAGCTCAAGCAGAAGTGTGCGGATTGGTCAAAGACCATTAGCGGCGGGATATTTTGTGTAAATACACCTGCAGCAAGTAAAGGAAGCATTGCTGCGGCGGCTGAAGCGCATGAGACCGTCGTCAGCACCTCGACGGAAAACAGATCTGATAGTGCAAGTTCTGCCTCTTCCAATAGAGGTAAACAAATTCGAACGCGGGAAGTGGAGGAGTTTAAGGTTTGCGACGAGTCTAGTGCAGTTATTGCGCCCTTCAAGATTTCGATATTGGAGTCCAGACCAAGGTAGGAGTAAGAGCACATGTTTATGAATTTGTGGTCATCGACTTGCATGAAACCGTCACCGAGGTTATCGGCGACAATTGCGCTCATTCGGGCTTCTTGTGTTCGACTCCAAAATAAATCACCGCCGGCCAGCATTTTTTTGATGTTTGAATAACGATTCATATTGCGCACCTGTCGCCCAAGGCAAAACGGATGACCATACTTTTCTAAGGAGTATTTTTTTACAATATGTTATGAGGCGGTAATTTTCCTGTATTTGCGTAGGCAAATTCCTCAAATGTTTTTCCGGCACCGTGCACAGGGCTTCACAAGCCCGTTTTGATAAACCCAGGCTTGAGCCCGAACACTTCCACCCCTTGGGCTGTCGATTGTCCCGTGGTGATTTTCACCCGCTCCACCGGCTGGTTCATGGCAGCCCGATATTGCACCGAAAGTCCGTCGTCCCCCTGGCTGATCGCCTGGGCCGGCACGATGATCGCCTGGGCATTGTTGTAGGTCACGATGGTCAGGCGTGCGCTCATGCCCAGGCGGACCCTTTGCAGCTGTTTCTCAGTCAGTTTGGGTATGGACAAGGTCACCGGGAATTGCGCACTGCCCTGGCTGTCATTGGCGATCGCCAGGCCGCTGACCACGCTGACTGAGCCGCTCAGGCGCTCGCCATCAAACCCGTCGCCCATGACTTCCACCGGCTGGCCCTGATGCAGCTGGTTGATATCCAGTTCCGAGACTTTGGCAACGATTTTCAGGCGTTCGATATTGGCCAACCCGAACAGCACCTGGCCCTGGCTCACCTTGCTCCCCGCCTGTACCGGCGCGTTGTTGCTGGCGCCGCCTTGGGGGGTGGAGCTGCCCGGTGGGGGCACGACGATCCCGGAAAACGGCGCCTTGAGCTCCTGGCCGTCGAGCAGTTTGCGCAGGGCTTCGTACTTGACCGTGGCATTGGTCAGCTCCATATCCGCAATCTGGCGGTACTCGCCCTTGCCCTGTTCGAGGGCCGTTTGCAGTTCACTGCGCGCGGCGATCAGATCCAACTGTTGCTGTTGGGCCTGTTGCTTGAGGTCGTCCAGTTCGTTGCGCGGGATGATGCCGCGCTTGAACAGGCTGTCGCTTTCAACCAGTTTGCGCTGGGTGTTGTCGGCACTCATTTGCGAGGTGCGCAGGCTGCGCCGGGCGCGGCTGACGGTGGGGCCGCTGACCCAGTCCTGCATTTCCTGCACGGTACGCCGGGCCTTGAGCTGCGCGGAGAGCGCTTCGCGCAGTTGTACTTCCAGGGTGGCCGGGTCCATGCGCAACAGGACCTGGCCGGTTTCGACCCGCTGACCCTCTTGCACCAGGTTGGCTTGCACGTTGCCATCAAAGGGCGCGGTCAGGATGACGGTGGCTTCCGGTTCGATCTTGCCGACTAGGCCGATCTGATGCACCAGGACGTCGCTCTTGACCTCCTGCCATTGCTCGGCCGTAGCGGTCTGGTTGGCGGCGGGCGTTGTGCGACTCAGCAGTACGAATCCGCCCGCGCCCAGCAGTATCAACAGTCCAGCGCCCAGCAGGGCTTTTCTAGTAGTCATTAAGGGCAATTTCCCAACTTTCCAAGGTCATGCCCAGCGTCAGGTCGAGCTGGGTCTGCGCATTGAGGTAAGCAATCAGGGCGTTGAGACGGGCGTTCTCGGCGTTGCGCAAGTCCGCTTCGAAGCTCAGCACCTGGAAGTTGGTGGAGCGCCCGGCGGCGAGTTTGTCGCGCTCGATCTCGATCTTGCGCCGGGACAGGTCCACGGCCCGCTGGGCAATTTCATACTGGCGCCAGCGGGTGCCAAGGTCGCGTACCACGTTATTGACGCTGCGCTCCAGTTCCTGGCGCGCGTCGGTGATCAGGATCGCCTGGTTTTCCACATCGACCCGTGCGCGGACTTCGGCCTGGCGGGTACTGATATCGCCGATGGGAATGCGCACCTGGACCCCGGCGTAACTGTCCCAGCGGCGGTTGCTGGTGCTGCCGGCGTCGTTGTCCGTGTTGGCCCGGATCTGATTGGCGCCGCCCACCAGGTCGACCTGCCAGCGCCCGGAATCCTTGGCCAGTACCAGGTTGAGGTCGGCCTGTTGGCTGCCCAGCAACGCCTGGAGATATTCGGGCTGCTGGTTTTGCGCGAGGTTGAAGGCCTCGCGCTTGTCGATATCCATGCGGGTGGCTTCCAGGGCTTCGGTGGCACGGATCGGGGTCGCCAGGTCCAGGGCCAGCAGGCGCAGTAACGCCAGGCGGCTCATGTCCAGCTGGTTCTGGGCTTCCTCGACCCCCAGTTGCTGGGAGGCGATGTCGGCCTCGGTCTGCACGATTTCGAACTCGGCCATGCGCCCGGCATTGATCAGTGCCTTGTTTACGTCCAGCAGGGTGTTGGAGCGCTTGAGCGCTTCCTGGGTGATGCTCAGTTGCTCCTGGGCACGCAGCAAGTCGCGGTAGGTGGCGATGATCTGGCTGATGGTCTGTGCGACGTTGGCCTTGAGGTTCAGGCGGTTGGCCTGCTCGGACAGGCGTGACAGGCGCAGCGGGGCGGTGGTGGCGTCCCAGCCGGCGCCGCGCATCAGCGGCTGGATGATGGCCAGGTCCAGGCCATCGCTGCGGTAGCGTCCGGCGCGGTTGGCGTTGTTCAGTTGCTGGGTCCAGCCCATGCTCAGGCGGGTGCCGTACTCGCCGAGCAAGCTGGTGGTAGGTGACAGGTTGGCATTGCGGGCGCGGTCGTCGCTGCCTTGGGTGGTGCGGTAGGTACTGTTGAGCACCAGCTTGGGGTTGAAGGCATCTTCGGCCACCCGCAGGTCGAACTTCTGCGCCACCCGTTGCAGGTACGCGCTGCGAATCGCCGGGTTGTTGCGCAGGCCCAGGTACACCGCGTCGCCCAGGGTCAGGGTAGTGAGCTGGGCATTGAGCGAGACACTGCGCTCATAGCCGCTGCGCGTGGTGGTCGGCGCTGAAGGGCGGATCACGATATCGGCGGCCACGCAGGGCAGGCTCACCAGGGCCATCAGCCACAACAAGGGCTTATTCATCGCGCAGGGCCTCCACCGGCTGCAAGCGTGACGCCGAAACGGCCGGGTAGATCCCAAAAAACAACCCCACCAGCAACGTACTGCCCACTCCCAGGGGCAGCGCCAACACGGCCAGGGAAAACTGCCAGCCCGACAGCCAGGCGTATAGATAGGCTGCCCCCATGCCCAGTACCGCGCCACACAGTGCGCCGACGGCGGTGAGGGTGACGGCTTCGAGCAGGAACAGGTTGCGGATGTCGCGCTGGCGAGCGCCAAGGGCCATGCGGATGCCGATTTCCCGGCGGCGTTCCGAGACATTCATCAGCATCACATTCATCACGCCGACCCCGCCGCCCACCAGGGAGATGGCGCCCAAGGCCAGCAGCAGATAGGCGAATGTGCGGCTTTGCCGGGTCATGCCGTCGATCATTTGCTGGGGGATCTGGATCTCGACGGTGTGCTCCGTGAGTTGCGCGCCCAAGGCCTTGGTGGCGCCTGCCGCGATGCGCTCCATGTCCTGGCCGGCTGCAGCGCGCAGGACCACGCTGCCGACCTGGGGTGAGGAATAGATGCGCAGCATGCCTGGGGCAGGGATGAACAGTGACTCGTTGGTTTGCACCGGGATCAGCATCGACCGTGGCTGGTTCTGCAGGATGCCGATGATGAGGAACAGATAGTCGTTGACCCGCACCCGGTCGCCCAGGCGCAACGGGTCACCGGGCACGCTTAACGCCTGGGCGATCTGGTCGCCGATCACCGCGAAGGTTTCGCCGCTGTCGAATTCGGACAGGAAGCGCCCTTCACGCAGCACCAGGCGCATGGCGTCCTTGAGACCTGGGGTGCTACCAACCAAGCCGGCGTTGGTGGTGCGGCCATGAAAGACGACCGGCCCGCTGAACGAGGAAATCGCGCCGATGTGGGCGATGCCCGGCACCGCCTCGCGTACGGCTTGCAGATTGAGGCGGGTGGGCATATGCGCGGTGCTGTTGCCCTTGGGTGGGAACTGCGCCACCAGGGTGTCGGTGCCCATGTCCTTGAAAATCATCGCCGCATCTTCGGCGGCGTTATGCCCGATATTGATCAGCGCGACCACCGATGAACTGCCGATGACGATCCCCAGCAAGGCCAGGATCGAGCGCTTGCCCAGGGTTCGCAGGCTGACAAATGCTTCATGCAACAACTGGCTCAGGCTCTGTTCGACCCGCAGGCTCATACGCATTCAGCCTCATGGACCACGCCGTTGCGCACCAGGATCTGGCGCCTCAGGCGTGCGGCGATATGCGCGTCGTGGGTGACGATGATCAAGGTGACACCCTGCTCGCGGTTCAGGGCCAGCAGCAGGTCCATGATGTCCTGAGCGGTGTGGCTGTCGAGGTTGCCGGTGGGTTCGTCAGCCAGAATCACCGCCGGTGCGCCCACCAGCGCCCGGGCAATGGCCACCCGCTGGCGCTGGCCGCCGGACAGGTCGGCGGGGCGGTGGTGGGCCCGTTCGGCCAGGCCTACCTGCTCAAGCATATGCAGGGCCCGCGCCACCGATTCCTGGCGCGACACGCCGCGATAGGCCAGGGGCAGGGCGACGTTGTCCAGGGCGCTGAGGCGCGGCAGCAGGTTGAAGCTCTGGAACACAAAGCCGATCTGTTGGTTGCGGATCGCGGCCAGTTGATCTGGCGTTGCGTGGAAAATGTCATGGTCGGCGAAGCGATAGGCGCCGCAGTCGGGCAGGTCCAGCAGGCCGAGGATATTGAGCAGGGTGCTTTTGCCGGAGCCCGAAGCGCCGAGGATGCCGCAGCTGTCTCCACGGGCGATGGACAGGCTGACATCATTGAGAATGGCCAGGTGCTGTCCGGCCAATTGATAGCTTTTACCGATGCCTTGCAGGGAAATAAAGCCTGGGAGCGTTGGGGTATCTGTCATCATGACTACGCCTTGCGCTGCGGCAATCCGACCTGCTCCTGAAAATTTTTGTAACATCTTCAGGGCCTGCGTGGCAGCTGCCAACAGCTGGTTTTTATTCTTGTTTTAAAAATATTGTTTGAATAGTAACCGTGATCCAGCGGCTTCGCCAGCCACAGAGATAGAGCGGTTTTTCTGTTGGTAGAGCCGATACCGGTGGCTTGAAAACGCCCGGGCCAACCCTTGGCAAACCGTTGCGAGGGTAACCATCAGTGCGTTTGGATAGTATGGTGCAGTGTCACTACTTGCTTTCGAGCACCCGCCCCGGTATAAAAAATCAAATTTTTTTTTAAAACATATTTCCCCCGTGGAACTTATATGGTCGCGAAGAAACTCAGCGCTCCAAATGTAACCAAGACTCGACTGCTGGATGCGACAGAGGCTCTCTTCATCAAATACGGCTACGACGCCGTGTTATTGCGGCAAATCACTGAGAAGGCTCAGGTCAACCTCGCCGCGGTAAATTATCATTTCGGGGACAAGGACTCCCTGATGAAAACATTACTCATGCAACGCCTGGAGCCGCTCAACGAGCAGCGCCTGGAATTGCTTGCCCGCTGCGAGGCAGAGTCTGACGGCCCGCTCGATTGCGATACCTTGCTCGGCGTGCTGTTCGCCCCGGCCATGGGCCTGGAGCGCAGTGATCCGGCCAGCGGCGAAGGGCGCTCTTTCATCCGCTTCCTTGGCCGGGTCTATAGCGATACGTCGCCGTTTATCCAGGAATACCTCAAGGTCCACTACCAGCCGGTGTTCCAGCGCTTCTTTGAAGCCTTCGCCCTGGCACTGCCCGACCTGCCGCGCAATGAGCTGGGGGTGCGCCTGCAATTTGCCTTGAAGGCGATTTCCGGGGTGATGGCCGGCACCGAACTGCGCCTGCTGATGAACTCCATGAGCCTGGGGCGCCCGGCTACGGATGCGGAGGTGATGGCCAAGCTGATTACGCTAGTCTCGGCGGCCATTCGTGTACCGCAGCAAAGCCCGGAAGCCGAAACGGCGCTGGCGCGGGTGCTTGATACCCAGCGGGCGATTCGCGGCCAGTCTGCGCTGCCGGCAACGGGCAAAGTCGCGCGCTGATCAAATGGCGCGCAAAAAAAAGCCCGCTGGGGCGGCGGGCTTGATATGCAACGTTTGTAACGGATGAGGCTTCACAGTACGTCTGCGGATGTGAATAAAACGTGAAAAAAATGTGGATCCAATATTAATTCACAACGTTTTTTCAGATCTTCCACGCCTTGGCGCTTTTCGCCAACCGGGCGTGCATCGCGTCGACATTTGCCGCCAGTTGCGCGGTCAATAACCGATAGCCATCCAACGCGCTGTGCACTGGAGCCTCCAGGGGGGCTTGAGGATCAGGCGCAGCAAGGCTGGTTCGTTCCAAGCGTTGCGTGGCTCCGGATTGTAGGGCTCGCGCCATCCCGATCAACTGCACGCGAATCTGCCGATGCTCGGCCTTGAGTGCCAGCTGCAAGCGCGCCATCGCCTGTTCATCCCGTGGATCGGGGCGCGTATTGCCGAGGATTTCCAGGGTGCTGATGCACATCCGCAGGTGGCGTTGGATCGCATCCAGCTCGGTCATGGAAATCCGCACCTCCTTGGACACCGAGGGCATCAGCGAACGCAGTTGCAACATTGCCGCATTCAAACGATTGAGCAGCTTGAGATGCTCATCATCGGTAACCGATTGGCCACTGATGATCCGGCTGTAGATCGCGGCGCAATCGCGCAGGGCGCTGGCCAGGTTGTAGCGCCAGGAATACACCGCATACAGCGGCAGGGCGAAGGAAAACGCCAGGGCCAGGGCAATGCCGATCAAAATGTCGACCGTACGCCACAGGCCATCGGACAGCGGGTTATCCCCGTGGCCGGCGACGATAAATACCGTGATCCCCGATAGCAACGCGGTGTACCCACCCTTGCCGATGGCGTGATAGGAAAAGAAGCCACACACCACCGACATCAACAGGTACGTCAACAATGGCTGGCCGAAGTACGCCTGTTGCGCTACCAGCAACAGGCCCACACTGGCACCGATCAGCGTGCCGTAGGCCCGTTCCACGGCTTTCTTGCCGATATTGCCGTGGTGCTGCAAGCCGCCAATCACCACCAGCATGGTCACCGAGGCCCATTCACCATGGGGCAGATTGATACCGGTGGTCAGCAGGATGGTCGCGAGCAGGCCGATGGAAACCCGTACGGCGTGGATCAGTTTGGCATGGCGATAGCGGCGATACGGGTCGAGCAGGGGCCGCAACAGGCGGCGGGCGAAGGGCGGCAGATTCATCGGGCTTAAGCAGGCCTCATCTTTAGATGTTATGCGGTCCAATGTGGGAGCTGGCTTGCCTGCGATAGCATCACCCCGGAGCAACTGATACACCGAGGCGCCTGCATCGCGGGCAAGCCCGCTCCGACATGGGAGCAGTTTAGAAAATATAGTCGGTGGTCAAGAAGCTCGACGCCCGGTCGCGAATGATATCGCTGATCAGTGCTTTGTTGTTGTCCTGGAACTTGGTTGCCACCAGGGTGCGAATCGAGAACACCCGCAGGGCGTCATGCACCGACAGCGTGCCCTCGGCCGAATTCTTGCGGCCATTGAACGGGAACGTGTCGGGGCCGCGCTGGCATTGGGCGTTGATATTGATCCGGCCCACCTGGTTGGCGAAGGTGTCCACCAGGCGCCCGACGTGTGCCGGGTCGGTGCCGAAGATACTCAGCTGTTGGCCGAAATCCGATTCCAGGACGTAGTCGATCACCGTGTCCAGGTCGCGGTAGGGCACGATCGGTACCACCGGGCCGAACTGCTCCTCGTGATACACGCGCATCTGCGGGTTCACCGGGTACAGCACCGCCGGGTAGAAGAACGAGCCACGGCTGGCACCGCCGTTGGCGTTCACCACCTTGGCCCCGTGTTGCACGGCATCGGCCACCAGGCCGTTGAGATAATCCACCTTGCCCACTTCCGGCAGCGGCGTCAGTGAGACGCCGTCCTCCCATGGCATGCCCGGCTTGAGGGTGGCGAGTTTCTGGTTGAATTTCTCGATGAAGCGCTCGACCACTGACTCATGCACAAACAGGATTTTCAACGCGGTGCAGCGCTGGCCGTTGAAAGACAGCGAACCGGTGAGCGCTTCGTTGACCGCGTTATCCAGGTCGACCTCTGGCAACACGATGCCGGGGTTTTTCGCATCCAACCCCAGGGCTGCACGCAGGCGATGGGGGCGCGGGTGCAGCTTCTTCAAATCACTGGCCGCCTTGTTGGTGCCGATAAACGCAAAGATATCCACCTTGCCGCTGGCCATCAGCGCACTGACGGTTTCCCGCCCGCTGCCGTAGATCACATTGATGACCCCGGCCGGGAAACTGTCGCGGAACGCTTCCAGTAACGGGCGGATCAATAGCACGCCGAGCTTGGCCGGCTTGAACACCACGGTGTTGCCCATGATCAGCGCCGGGATCAGCGTGGTGAAGGTTTCATTGAGCGGGTAGTTGTAAGGGCCCATGCACAGCGCCACGCCCATGGGCACGCGGCGGATCTGCCCCAGGGTGTCCTGTTCCAGCTCGAAGCGGCTGGAACGGCGGTCCAGCTCCTTGAGGGCGTTGATGGTGTCGGTGATGTAGTCACAGGTGCGGTCGAACTCTTTCTGTGAATCCTTGAGGTTCTTGCCGATTTCCCACATCAGTAGTTTCACCACGGCATCGCGCTGTTCGCGCATGCGCCGCAAAAACGCCTCGACATGCTGGATCCGCTCGACCACCCGCATCGTAGGCCATTGACCCTGGCCACGATCATAGGCCCGCACTGCGGCGTCGAGGGCGAGCAGGGCGGTTTCGGCGTCCAGCAAGGGCGTGCTGCCGATAATCACTGGCGTGTCGCCGTCAGCGCCCGCCAACTGGACCGGGCTGCGCACCTGGGCCAAGGGACCGTTCCAGATGCGCAACTGGCCGTCGACCAGGTAGTCGCGCTGTTCGATGGGGGCGGCGAGGCGAAATTGCTCGGGAATGTCATTGGCGGTGGGAAACAGATTGGCAAGCAGGTGATTGGTGGTCATGTCGCTACCCCTGGAGTGGTTGCACAGCTTGAGTCAGAGATTCCTCCATCCGAGGGCTCTGTTGCAAGGCTTACACGTATTTCCCTACGCACAGTGGGGCTGTGCCGGGTAAACTACGCGGCTTTCTTGAAGGAGTTCATATGAGTCAGTACCAGCCGGGCATTCTTGCCGCACCGGTGCCGTTGCAGGCACGCCATCTGTTTTTTGCCATCGAGTCCATCGACGCGGTGCCGGCTGCGCTCGACGCGCTGGTACAGTTGGCCGACTCGGCAGTGGTGGTGGGGTTGGGTGAGCCGCTGGTCAATGCACTCGGCGCTCGCATCGAAGGGCTGCGCAGCTTCCCACACGTTTCGGCGCCGGGTGCCAACAACCCGTCCACCCAGCAGGCGCTGTGGTGCTGGCTGCATGGTGAAGACCGTGGTGAATTGCTGTTGCGCAGCCGGGCCTTTGAAAAGGCCCTGGCGCCGGCGTTTCGCCTGGTGCAGATGACTGAAGGTTTCCGCTACAAGACCGGTTTTGACCTGACCGACTACGAAGACGGCACCGAAAACCCCCACGACGACGCGGCAATCGAAGCCGCCGTCGCCGGCAGCGGCGCCAGCTTTGCCGCGATCCAGCAGTGGCAACATGACCTGGACGGGTTCGCCGCCTTACCGGCCGAGGAGCGTGACCACATCATCGGGCGTCGCCATGGCGATAACGAAGAGCTGGACGACGCCCCCGAGTCGGCCCACGTCAAGCGCACCGCCCAGGAGAGCTTTACCCCCGAGGCCTTTGTGGTGCGCCGCTCCATGCCCTGGGCCGAAAACGGCCAGGCGGGGTTGATGTTCCTCGCGTTCGGCCATTCCTTCGATGCCTTTGAAGCCCAGTTGCGCCGCATGAGCGGCCTGGAAGACGGGATTGTCGACGGCCTGTACCGCATCAGCACGCCGTTGACCGGTGGTTACTACTGGTGCCCGCCACTCAAGGACGGGCACCTGGACCTTAGCGCGATCTGCGCCTGACCCGCTTGCCGCCGAGAGCGGCTAGCGATCAGTTGTCTTTCAAGGCCTTCAACCACGCTGGATCCAGGCGTGTTTGCTCGGCCTTGATCCCCAGCGCCTTCATCTGCGCCTTATGTTTCTCGACCTCGGCGACCAGTTGTGCCTGGGCGCTGGTATTGGCGTCCAGCTCGTGCATTTGCGTCAGCCCCAGGTGATAGAACCGCAGCAGCTTCATCGCTGTCGGATCGTTGGCCTGTACCCGCTCGGTCACCTTGTGCATCACATTGGTCACCCGCATCAGGCTGCGCTTGAGCTGCCAGCCATAGATCGCCGGCGCGAGCCAAGCCTGTGACCAGAGCGGGCCACGTACCAGGGCGATGGTCAGCACCACACCCGCCACCACACCGCCGACATTGAAGCGAAAGTTGTCGCCGCCAGGCTCGCCAAACAACATCACCGCCAGGCTCGACAGCAGCATGGCCAGGGCGATGAAGATCACCGCGACGATCAACGTGCTGCGGCGGGTCTGCTGGCGATAGGTTTGCGGATCGACAGGTTTGATCTCAAACATGCGGGGTGCAGTCTCCATGAGCTAAGTAGGGGTATTGCGCGGCGCGGCATCTTCTCACGGTTTGTCGACGGGCGTGAGAAAGTTGAACGATGGCGGTCGGGGTTTTCTCTAAGAAGTGTGTGCATCGTGAGCAAAGCGAAGGAGATGGCTGTGACTGAACAATCGAAAAAGCCCGCTGGCCCGCATTCCTCGGAACACGCCAGTGACCAGCACGACCTGGATTTTGATCCAGACTCCCCGGACGTGGCCGACCCGCAGGTTGACCCCGTCGGCCCGGCCATTGCCCCGCGGGACAAGCAGCATAAAGCCGGCAAGCAGCCGGCCTATGACCCCCTGGGCAACCTGAAACCCAAATAGCCCCCACAACTGTAGGCGCCGGTTTGTCGGCGATGAGGCCCTTTAGCTATTGCCCGTCGCCGACAAACCATCCCCTACAAATGCTTGGGCGCGAGCCAAGTAACCTCTGTGATGCCGTATTTCTCCGCCCATGGCCGGGTAGTCTTCTTGGTGCGCTCATGGCCAGGACGGCCAATACGCCCGACATGGGCCACTCCCGCATCACAGCTGGCCCAATGCCATGCCTCGGCGTTGTTCATCACCTCCGCCCGCACCACAAAGGACTTGGGTTCGCCGTGCAGCCTGTAGTGGATGGTGTAGATCGTTGCCGTGCCCATATTGCCTCCCTGTTTTGATATGGAGTTGATGCAATTAGGTTCAGAAAGGTTCAGAAAGTTTGTGCCACATCCCTACGACCCATTGCCACAGATCAGTATTGGCAGCGGCAACGGTTACGGGTATTAGTGGAACCTTCGCCCCGCGCCCAAGGATCGCGCCATGTCCCAGGATTCACCGAGCCTGACCCACAGCCGCCTGTACCTGCAACGCCTGGGGTATGACACCCCGCCCGCGCCCACATTGGCGACTCTGGCGCAGTTGCAATTGCGCCATATCAGTACCTTCGCCTTCGAGAACCTCTCGGTCCTGTCACACCTGCCGGTGCCCCTTGACCTGGCCAGCATCGAGCAAAAAGTCCTGTTCGACGGGCGGGGGGGCTATTGCTATGAACTGAACCAGATGTTCCTGGCCTTGTTGCAAGAGCTGGGCTTCGAGGCGCGAGGAATCACCGGTCGGGTGGTGATCGGCGGGCCGCCTGATGCGCATACCGCGCGCACCCATCGCCTGAGCCTGGTGACCCTTGAGGGTGTGCGCTACATCAGCGATGTCGGGTTTGGTGGCATGGTGCCAAGCAGCCCCTTGCAACTGGACAACCTGGCGCCACAGGCCACCGCCCATGAGCCCTATCGCCTGACCTTGAATGCCGGCAGCTACACCCTGTGGGCCCAGGTAGGCGAGGAGTGGCGTGGGCTGTACGTGTTCGACCTGCAGTCGCAGTCGCACTATGACTATGAAGTGGGCAACTGGTATGTCTCCACTCACCCCGACTCGCCATTTCGCAGGCAGTTGAAAGTGGCGTTGATCGCACCGGGGCTGCGCCGCACCTTGAACAATGGCAACTACGCGGTTCATCACCTGGGCCGCGACAGCGAGAAACGCACGATCAGCGATGTCGACGAACTGTTGGCGCTGCTACAGCAGGCGTTTGGTTTGCGCGTACCCGAACACCCGCAACTACGCCTGCGACTGGCGCAAATATTGGCCCAGACTTGATGCGAATTTGTATAGAGGCTTGATCTAGAGCCTTCGCTGAAGCGTTTTACCTCCGAATCCAAGGCAAATTAAATCGAACCTTTTGCAAAACAGGGGGTTCGAACCGATTCCTGAATAATTTGCCCACCTCAAAAGGAGATGTAAAACGATGTCCAGACTATTCGGAAAAATCCTCAAGAATTCTTCGGTCCTGGCCCTGGTTGCCGCGCCGGCCGTGGTCTTTGCTGCACCGTCCACCGACCCGATTTCCACCTTCGGTATCCTGGGCAGCTACAACGACTTCAAGCTCGAAGGCGGTAGCGAAAGCGAAAAGGACCATATGCCGCAAGCCGGGCTGTTCTATAACTTCGGCAACAAGCTGACTGCCGAATCCGGCTTCATCTACCAGGCCGGTGTAGACGCCAAGTTCGGCAAGAAAAGTGACAACAAGCTCAAAGACGGCCAGGCCGATCTCGATCTGGGCTGGCGCGCCGCCCTGGATGCGCGCAACTTCGTCGATGTGCTGGTCGGTGGTGGCTACAGCTGGACCCGTTATGAGCCGGACTCTGGCGACTACGACATGAAACTCACCAGCAAGTCGCCGTTTGCCAAGGCGGCGGTGGGTTACAACCATCAGTTCGACAGCATGACCATGCGCGTCGAACTGGGTGCGCGCCAAACCCTCGACGGCCGCGCCAAGCTCAAGGTCGACGGCATCGGCAGCGACACCGTGGACCTCAAGGACCGCACCAATCCCTACGCCGAAGTCAGCCTGCTGATGAACCAGAACGGCGACCTGCCAGTGATGGCAGGCCTGTATTACACCCGCACCGAGTACAAGCTCGATGAGGATTCCGAAGTAGCCGATAACACCAAGCTCAAGCGCGATGAGTACGGCTTCAAGGTCGGCCTGGCGTTCTAAGCCAGTTGTCGCGGGCGCCGGCGGTCTGTGATGGAGCGCCGGTCGCCCGACCCTGTCCGCCCAAGCCCCCCTTTGTGTCCCCCAATACCCTCAACACCGCGCCGCCACTGACTTAGTGTGAACCCTGCTGTTCACACAACAAGAGAGGGTGGCTATGTGGTCTACAACCCCCCGTCGCATAGGGTTGCTGCTGGCCTTGCTGGGCCTGCTGTCAGCCTGTAACGACAAACCGCAACATCCCCCGCCCGCCACGGCGAGCAACGCCGTGCCCACCGACCTGGCGCTGGCCCGGCTCTACGACACCAGTTGCAAACTCTGTCACGCCAACCCTGCATCCGGCGCGCCACTGACCGGCGACAGCCAGGCCTGGGCCCCACGTGTTGCCCAGGGCGCAGACACGCTGCTGGACCATACCCTCAACGGCTACCACGGCATGCCGCCGATGGGCCTGTGCATGCAGTGTTCCGAGGAGCAGTTCCTGGGGCTGATCAGCTTCATGGCCGGTGTTCACATTCAATAATAATGGGGTAGGTGATGGTGCTTTCACGCAGGCAACTGTTGCAGCGCTCGGCCGCAGTCGGCGCGTTCCTGGCAATCAGCAGCAACCCGGCGCTGGCCCAGTTGGCCCGGGCGCCGCGCTTGATCCCGTGGCGCAACTGGTCGGGTGCACAAGCCTGCCTGCCCCTGGAGCGCCTGGCGCCCAAGGACCTGGATGAGTTGGTGCAGGTCATCCGCCACGCCCCGGGCAAGGTCCGCCCGGTGGGTTCGGGCCATTCATTCAGCGCCTTGGTACCGACAGATGGCACGTTACTGTCGCTGAGTTTTTTCAATGGTTTGCTCGATCACGACCCCGGCAGCCTGCAAGCCACCTTTGCCGCCGGTACGCCCATGTCCCGTATGGGGCCTGCGCTCAAGGCGGTCGGCCAGGCGCTGCCGAACATGGCGGATATCGACTACCAGACCCTGGCCGGCGCCATTTCCACCTCGACCCATGGCACCGGGGTCGGTTTTACCTCGTATTCCGCCGGTGTCAGCGGCCTGCAACTGGTGACGGCCCAGGGCGAGGTGCTGGAGTGCGACGCTGGGCGTGAGCACGAGGTGTTCAACGTCGCCCGAGTGTCCCTGGGCGCGCTTGGCGTGGCCACCCGCGTGCGCATGCAAAACCGCACGCCTTACCGCCTGCGGGAGCGCCAATGGATCGCCCGCACCGAGGAGCTGTTGGAGGACGTGGCAAACAACACCCGGGAGAACCAGCACTGGGAGATGCTGGTGGTGACCCATTCCGACTACGCGTTGTCCATCGCCCTCAACGAAACCAGCGAAGCCCCGACCCCGCCAATCGACCCGGCAGAGGCGGGCGGCAATGAGTTCGTGTCGATTATCGAAAACCTCGACAAATATGCCAGCGACTTCCCCGCAACCCGCCGCACACTGCTCAACAGCCTGCGCTATTTCGCCAGCTTCCAGGACCGGGTGGCCGAATCGTTCGAGGTCTACGCCAACGTGCGCAATGTGCGTTTCAACGAGATGGAGTATTCGGTGCCCGCCGAACATGGCCCGGCCTGCCTGCGGGAAATCCTCAAGTTGATCCGCGACAAGGACCTGCGTACCTGGTTTCCCATCGAGTACCGCTACGTCAAGGCCGACGATATTCCCCTGAGCATGTTTGAAGGCCGCGACAGTTGTTCGATCTCGGTGCACCAGCACTACACCATGGACCATCACAACTTCTTCGCCGCGGTCGAGCCGATCTTCTGGAAATACGCCGGCCGGCCGCACTGGGGCAAATTGCATAGCCTCAATGCCCGCACCTTGCAGGGCCTGTATCCGCGCTGGAATGAGTTCGCGCGGGTGCGCCAGGCCCTCGATCCCGGCGGCAAGTTCCTCAACGCGCACCTGTCATCCATCCTGGGAGTTGCCTGATGAACCGCAGAAACTTCATGGCCGGTACCCTCGGCGCCGGAGCCTTGCTGGTGGCGGGCGCCGCGCTGCTGCGTCCGGCTGACCGGGGCGCGCCGTACAGCGCGTATTTTCGCCAGTTGAACCAGCAGCTCAAGGCCCATGGGCCGATGCGTCCGGTGTTGCTGATTGACCTGGATCGTCTGGATCACAACATCGACATCGTGATGCAATCAGTGCGGCGCGGCGGCAAGCACCTGCGGCTGGTGGAAAAATCCCTGCCTGCGCCGGGGCTGTTGGCCTACATTGCCCAGCGCGCCGGCACACAGCGCCTGATGTCGTTTCACCAACCCTTTCTGAACCATGATGCCCAGGTGTTCCCCGACGCCGATATCCTGCTGGGCAAGCCGTTGCCGGTGCGCTCTGCCGAGCTGTTTTATCAAGGGCACCAGGGGCCTTTCGACCCCGCCCGGCAATTGCAGTGGCTGCTGGATACGCCACAGCGCCTACAACAATACCTGGCGCTGGCCCAGGGCCTGGGCACACGGCTGCGGATCAATATCGAGCTGGATGTGGGCCTGCATCGCGGCGGTATCAGCGACAACGCAGTGCTGGGGCAGATGCTCGGACTGATCAGTGCGCATCCCCAGCATCTGGAGTTTGCAGGGTTCATGGGCTATGACCCGTTTGTCGGCATGGGCGTGCCGGGCATCCTAGGCTCGCCCCAGGCGTTGTTCGACAAGGTCATGCAGCGTTACCACGGTTTTGTCGACTTTACCCGCCAGCAGTTTGCCGCGTTGTGGCGTGATGGCCTGACGCTCAATACCGCTGGCAGCCCCAGCTATGGGATGCATGAGCAGGAGCAGTTGAGCAGCGAAGTCTCTGTGGGCACCGCCATGCTCAAACCGACGCATTATGATTTGCCCTCCCTCAGCGAGCACGTCCCCGCGGCCTACATCGCCACGCCGGTGCTCAAGAGCACCGGCGCGGTCAACATCCCGGCGCTGGACGACAAGTCCCGGTTGTTGTCTTGGTGGGATCGCAACCAGCGCGCGACGTTCTTTATCTATGGCGGTAACTGGATGGCTGAGTTCGAGTCGCCCCTGGGGCTGCAAAGTAATGGCTTGTATGGCCGCAGCTCCAATCAGGAGATGGTCAATGGTTCGCCGGGGGTTGGCTTGAACATCGACGATCAGGTGTTCTTGCGCCCGACTCAGACTGAGTCGGTGCTGTTGCAGTTTGGCGATCTGCTGGCGGTGCGCGGCGGCAAAATTGTCGACAGCTGGCCGGTCTACACGGGTTGAAACTGCGCACGCCTGTGTAGGAACCGGCCTGTGGCAAAGGCCTTGTTGCAGGGCGGCTACAACGCAAACGGGATCGTTAGCTTGGCCCACAACATGTCGCCTTGCGGCCGGTTCTCTACATCAAATTCCTTGGCCCAGCGGATCTCCGCACTGGCGTACTTGAGAAAGGTGAAGTACACCGCCGGCCCCACCGCAAACACCTGGCCCCGCACCCCATCGTCGACGTCTTCGCCGTAGATAGTGGTGACAGTGCGCCCGTACTGCTTATCGTCAGTCGTCTGCTTGAGATAGTAGCCATTGATGCCCAGGCTGACGTTGTCGCTCACTTTGTAGCTGGCCGAGTAGTCGAAGTGGAAAATCTGCCCGGAGCGGTAGTCGGTGTCGTGGTTTTCCTGGTTGAAGCTGTAGGTGGTCTTGATCGACAGTTCAGTGCGCTCGTTGGGTAGCCATGTCACCGACACCAGCGGCTTGTAGGTGTAGAAGTTGTTGCTGGTGTTGGCTAGGCGCGAGGCATCGTACTCACCGGTAGGCACAGTGATTTCCACGGCGGCGCCCAGGGTCAGGTTTTTGCCCAGGTCCCACAGGATGATCGGCGCGATGGTGGTGTCGCCCATGCTTTCGCGTTGGTCCGACATGCCGAACAGCGCCACTTGTTGCTTGAGGTATGGCTGGGCAATGTAGCCGCCTAGCCGCCCGCCAAACACCCGCAGCGGGCTCAGGTAGTCCAGGCGCGGGATGATCGCGTCCGAGCGGATCTTTACCTGCGCTACTTTGCCCCCCAGGGAGCTGATGTCCAGTTTCGTCGCTTCATAGTGGTTGTAGTAAAGGTTGAAGGCGAACATGTGGTCCGGCAGGTGATCGACATCCAGGGGCAGGATGTAAAAGCCATCGGTACCGGGACCGATATTGTCCACGCCGCCCTCCGTGGCCAGGGTCGGCAGGCTGATAAGGGCCAGGGCAAGGGGCAGGGGGGCAAGCGCGCGGGTTGGGTTCATGGCTGGGCTCATTATTATTGTTGGATGAATGCACCGGCGGCCCTCATCGCAGCCGCGCCCATAGAAATAAGCCCTTGGCGCCCCAGTGGGCAGGGTATTGGCGGCCACATAAGGGGGCTTTGCCGGACACCGTTCATTCAGAGTGCGGCGAGCCTTGCAAGCACCTATGATTGTCAGGATGTTTCTAAAACAATAACCGGGCATAGAGTCGGGAATCGCAGATCCATGCACAGCAAAACCGTTGATCCACACTACGAATTGGCGCTGGTGTCGCCTTTTCTCCTGCAGACCCTGGGGCAGGTCGTGGCGCAAAAGGGCGCCAATGCCGAGCATCTGTGCCGTGGCCTGGGGTTTACCCTGGCCGACCTGGAAGACCCGGCGCTACGCATTTCCTATCGCCAGGCGGTGGCGATGATCCAGCGTGCCCTCAAGATCCTGCCCGAGCAGGGCCTGGGCCTGTGTGTCGGCAATCAGAACGTGCTGGGCACCCTGGGCCTGCTGGGGCATGTCATCTCGTTGTGCAAGACCTTGCGCGATGCCTTTGCCGTGGGCGAGCGCCACCAACACACCTCCGGCGGCATCGCCACCTCACGCACCCATGAAGGTGCGCAGGAGGTCATGGTGGATGTCGAATGCCTGTTGCCCTATGCCGAGGTCCAGGTGTTTGCCGCCGAGGAGTTCTTCGCCAGCCTCATGATCTACGGTCGCACCCTGGTGGGCAGCGAGTTCAAGCCATTGCGCATGGAATTCATGCATGCGCCGCCGGTGTATGCCGGCGAGTACCAGCGTTTGTTCGGTGACGATGTGCGCTTTGGCTGCCTGCATAACCGCATGGTCCTGGAGACCCGGTGGCTTGATGTGCCGTTGCCCAACCACCATGCCCTGGCATTGCGTCAGGCCCTTGGCCTGCTGGAACTGGAAAGTGCCGAACTGCACCGCAAAATGGACCTGATCCAGGCGGTGGAACGCGCCATTTCCCGCGACTTGCAGGGCAGCCAGCTAGAAAAAGTTGCCCGTGACCTGAACATGAGCGGGCGCACCCTGCGCCGGCGCCTGACCGACCATGGGCTGACGTTCGAAGCCTTGCTCGAACAGGTACGTCGCTCCCGCACCATGGGGCTGCTGGGCAACCCCGGGTTGTCCATCGAGCGTATTACCCAAGAGGTCGGCTACAGTGACGTACGCAGTTTTCGCCGAGCGTTCAAGCGCTGGACGGGGCTCAGCCCCAGTGCGTTTCGGGGCATGCCCACGGATTTGCATTGAACCCCGCAGCCCGCTCAGTGCCACATTAGGGCAACGCACACTTATCTGGAGGTTGGCATGCGCACCATCGATCTGGCGGGTACCCCGGTTCCGGTCATCGGCCAAGGCACTTGGCGTATGGGTGAAGACCCTGGACAGCGAACGGCACAAGTCGCTGCGCTGCAACTGGGCATCGACGAAGGCATGACCCTGATCGACACCGCCGAGATGTACGGCGAGGGCGGTGCTGAAGAAGTGGTCGGGCAGGCGATCCAGGGGCGCCGCGAGCAGGTGTTCCTGGTCAGCAAGGTCTACCCCCACAACGCCAGCAAAGCCGGGATTCCCCGCGCCTGCGAGGCCAGCCTCAAGCGCCTGGGTACCGACCACATCGACTTGTACCTCCTGCACTGGCGCGGGCAATACCCCCTTGCAGAAACGGTTGAAGCCTTTGAACGGCTGCGTGACGCCGGCAAAATCGGGCGCTGGGGTGTGTCCAACTTCGACGTCTCGGACCTTCAAGAGTTGGCATCACCTGCCTGCGCCACCAATCAGGTGCTCTACAACATCGAACAACGCGGCATCGAGTTCGACCTGTTGCCCTGGTGGCAACAACACAACCTGCCGTTGATGGCGTACTGCCCAATCGCCCAGGGTGGACAGCTGCTGGCCAGCCCCACCCTCAAGCAGATTGCCCGTCGCCATGGGGTGACACCGGCCCAGGTTGCCCTGGCGTGGGTATTGCGCCAGGACGGCGTTATCGCCATCCCCAAGGCCGTGACCCCCGAGCACGTGCGTCTCAACGCGGCGGCGGCCAGGCTGGTGCTCGACGAGCATGACCTGGACGCCATCGACCGGGTATTCGGTGCGCCGATACGCAAGCATCCGCTGGCGATGGTGTGATGTCGCGACGCGATGCCGTTTTCGCTGCCCGCAAAGGTTACCCGCTACGGTCAGCCAGGCCATGTAACTGACAGTACTCAGCCCACTCCAGGCCTGCCATCTGGGCCACTTCCTTATGCACTTCCAGGCGCTTGGTCTCGAACTCCTGCGGCGACTGGCTGATCAGCTGCAGCGTCAGCTCCCAGGCGAACAGGTTCTGCGCCTCGGCCTCGGCCTCAAAGGCTTCGTGCAGGCGTTCGGCACGGTATTGGGCCATGGTTTCGCGCTTGGCCTGGGCGGCCAAGGGGTTCAGCGTGTCCAGTTCGGCGCGCAACTCGGGGCGCTGCTCCAGGAAAATATCCAGGGCAAGCCGAAGGTTTTCGCCAGGTTCAGACAAGGGGTTACTCCAGCAGTACAGGTTGCCCGACCTCAGGACGAGGCTTGTTCGTAGCGGCTCTTGCGGCGGGCGCGTTTACGCAGGCGATTGGCCGTCCACTGTTGCAGCGGATCGAGCATAAAGAAAAACAGGTACGCAGCGAGCACCAGGGTCAAGTCGACCCAGGTTTTGCTGATAGGCCCTTCGACGGCTTCGACCGCGGCCTTGATCAAAAACAGTACGGCGACCCCACACAACCAGAGCACTACAGTGAAAACCAGAGGTCGTGCGCGATTTGAAATCCTGCGTTGCATGTTCAATACATCTCCCTGAGATCCCTGGGGCAGTCGGCGTAGCGACCCCTTGGGTGTAAAAGTGGTCCGTGGCTCGAGTCGTTCGATACCGGCCTGGGGGTCGACAGACCCACGAAGCTGATGACCTGTGCGGGCTGCAGTTGGTTCCGAAAACCTGCTCCAGACGCGTGGGCGCAAGGCCCGTAAGCGCACTATTGTTTCAAAAAGCGTAGGAAATTACACCCTTGTCTGCACGCCAACTGGCCCCGCAAGACGGCGCATCGCCGCCAGACGCGGCAAAGTCCTTTCATTTTCGCGGCCTGCACGTGTAGCGTTAAGCCATCGTTGAAGACTCTGGTCGAGGGGCTGGCCCCGCTGGGATGGCCCCAGGGCAAGGAGATAATCATGGCGCAAACGCTGTTCAAACTCTTCTTCACCCGGCGCCTGGCGGCTTTGGCGAGCACAGAGTCGTTGCGGGCCATCCGCGAAGGCTTGCTATGGATCTTGCCGTGCCTGCTGATTTCGGCAGGGTTCCTGCTGTTGTCTGAATGTGCGCGTATCCTCGATTTTCCCCCGCCGCTGGTGGCCTTCCTGGCGGGCCTGCACGCCAAGATCAGTTCAGTGATCCCGCTGCTGGTGGCGGCTTCCATCGGCTATATGCTGGCGATCCAGCACCGCTTGCCACAGTTGCCGGTGGCCTTCCTGTGCCTGGCGCATGTGGTCATTGCGACCTTTGTCCTGCGCGATTATCCACGGGCGTCGGCAACCTTCGTTCTGTTTATTGCTATTGCTTCGCCACTGATCAATGTCCCGGCGATTGCCTGGCTGCATCGGTGGCGCTGGACCCGCCTGGTCAACGAAGACCTGGTGGGGCACAACCTCAAGGGCACCGTCAACATGGTGGTGCCAGGGGCAATCACCGCATTGCTGCTGGTGGTGATCTTGTCGTTGCTGTTGCAGGTACCCCATGTGGTGCAGTTCCAGGGCCCGGTAATGCTTGATGCGTTGCAGTCGCCTTATGGCAGCGGGATGTTTGTCACGGCGATCAACTCGCTGCTGTGGTTTTTTGGCATCCATGGTGTGTATGCGATGCAACCGCTGTTTGACGCACTGGACCAGGCCGTGGTGCTCAACAGCACGGCGCTGGCGGCGGGGGAACCGATCCGGTACCTGTTGAACGGCGGCCTGCTGGGCTGCTTTGCCTTTATTGGTGGCGCTGGCGGTTCCCTGTGCCTGTTGCTGGCGATCCTGCTGTTTTCCAAGACCCAATCCATGCGCCTGCTGGCAGTGGCCAGCCTGCCGCTGTCACTGTTCAACGTCAGCGAAGTGTTGCTGTTCGGCCTGCCGATCATCCTCAACCCGCGCCTGTTCATACCCTTTTTAGCCGTGCCGGTGATCAACACGGTATTGGCGTTACTGGTAGTGCAGGCCGGCTGGGTCTCGCCTGCGGTGGCCAGCGTGCCATTTACCGCGCCGGTGCTGCTCAATGCCTACCTGAGCACCCAGGGCGACCTGGCTGCGGTGGCGTTGCAACTGGTGCTGCTGGGCTTGGGCACGCTCGTCTATGCGCCCTACGTGCGCGCGATCCATCGCCAGGCGCAAGAGGGCGGTACGGTTTACCTCAAGTCATTTGACATGACCTTTCACGGGCTCGAAGAAAAAGGCCGCCTGCTGGAACTGGACCCGGTGCTGGCGTCGCACAAGGCGCTGGCACGCCAGGCCATTGAATTGAGCAGGATCCAGCAGATCAGCGACTACGAGTTCTACCTGGAGTACCAACCCCAGGTGTCCTCCCTGACGGGCCTGTGCACTGGCTGCGAAGCACTGATGCGGGCCCGCGATGGCCAAGGCAAGGTGCATTCGCCCTGGGAGTTCCTCCAGTGGCTGGCCCAGGCCCGGTTGATGCCGGACGTGGACTTGTGGGTCGCCTCCCAGGCCGTACGCCAATACCTGAAGTGGCAGAAAATCGGCTTTGCGCTGCCAATCACCATCAATGTCTCCAGTGCCACCCTGACCGCCCCGGCGTATGGCCGGCAATTGGTGCAAATCCTGTCCCAGGCCAACGGCCAGGTGTCGGTGGAGATTACCGAGGATGCGCTGGTGGGCGACATTCAGATGACCCGGCAGATGATCGAAAAACTGCAGGGCATTGGGGCCAAGGTCTATATCGACGACTTTGGCACCGGGTTTTCCGCGCTGAGTTATCTGCACCAGTTCCCGGTGGACTTCATCAAGATCGACCGCAGCTTTGTCGTGGCCCAGCAGGACCCCAAGGGCGCCCAGGTATTGATCGGCATGTTGCGCTTTTGCGAAGCGCTGAACCTGGGAGTGGTGGTTGAAGGAGTGGAAACGGCCGAGCAGTTGGCCTTTGTGCAGTCGGGCAGGGGCCACGCCGGGGCAGAGCTGATTATCCAGGGCTGGTATTTCAGCAAAGCATTGCCCTGTGACGGGGTACAAGACTTTGTGCGCAAATGTGCGGCCAATGGTAATGCGCAGGCCGGCGTATAAGTCCTTCTACATATAACCCACGTATTGAAGTGTCCGTTTTAATGGGGCTTCCTACTGCATACACAGCTAATTCGTAGGACTAGTCGCAAATGGAAAATGCCCTCTGGTGTGCGGCGTTTTTTCAGGTAGATTATTTAATACGAATTTTGAAAAAGAATTTTAAATTGAAACTTACTTAATGGCTGTGTCCTTGCTCAGTGTCTATGCCTTGGTTTTTAGTGCGGCAGGCATGGCAGTTGAGGCGCGCAAGGATTTTAAGTTACACCTGCGCAAAGTTTGGCTTTTAGTGATCTGCCGATTAATCATTACGGCGGACTCAATGCGGCTTTGACTCGGGAAGTTGTTGCTTAAACAAGTGTAAGTATATCGTTAGTTGAATTTGACTTTGGCTGGAAAGAGCGTCTTGCGGTTTACCGTGGGCGCTTGATCATGGCCATTATCCCGGCGACTTAGTTCGCTATTTATGTGAGGAAAAATAATGAAAAGCTTGAAGACCCTCGTTTGTATAAGTTCCTTTGCTCTGCTGTTTGGCGCAGCTTCCATGGCCAGCGCTGTGTCGATCACCCCGGAAGGCCCGTTTACCACTGATCCAGGCACCATTGTTGTAACGTCGCCATCTTCCCTGGGAGCTCCCATTTCGTGCGGCATCGTGTTCGGCGGCAATGTCAGCGGTGGTGTCGCCACCGTGACGTCGGCCACGTTGACCGGCGGTGGCCTGTGCAATCTGCCGAAGCTGAAAAACATTCCGTCTCCTGGCTGGGTGTTGACCGCCACCAGCTATAACGCGAGCACCGGCACCGGCACTGGCACCGTGTCAAACGTGGGCTGGACCGTGGCATTCCCGGCATCCAACTGCGGCGCGGGTACGTTGAATGGTGAATGGGACCAGGCGACCCGCACCCTGACCGGTAAAAACCAACCGCTGTCCGGCAACTGCGCCGTCCAATCCCTGAGCGTCAGGGTGCCGACGCTCAGCGTAGGGCCGTGAGCAACTCACTCTCTGGTGCAAAGGGCTGATCACCCGTGAAAGGCAGGCGCCTCGATAGAGGCGCCTGTTGTACGGCGGATAACAAAAAGGAGTCGAGCATGAGTGACAAGAAGCAGCAGGCCCGGGTATGCCTCGGCCTGGCAATGTGGGCTGGGCTGATGGCCGGGGGCAGTCAGGTCCAGGCGGGCGCATTCATGACGCCGACGGCCAGTACTGCCGGCTGGGGGCGGGCGTTCGGTGGAGGAGCGATGTTCCAGAACGATCCCTCGGCGGCCTACAACAACCCGGCGGCGATGGCATTCATTGACCAGAGCATCTCGCAGTTCACCCTCAACTACGCCGACATCGACATCAAATACAAAGGCTCGGCACATGACTACATGGGCAATCCGGCGTCCAGCACGGTGTTCGACCCGGACACTGGCCTCACGACGTCCACCCCCCGTACCGGCAACGGTGGCCAAGGCGGCTTCGACGCCTGGGTGCCGAGCGGCTTTGTGGTGATACCGCTCAACGAGCGCTTTGCCTTCGGCCTGAGCCAAGTGGTGCCCATGGGCGCACGCACGACGTGGGACGAAGACTGGAAAGGCCGCGACTTTGCGGTGGACACCAAGATCGAAACCGTGGGCCTGACCGGTTCGTTATCGTTCAAGGTCAATGAGCAGTTTGCCGTGGGCGGCGGTGCGATTGTGCAGCACACCAAAGGCTTCGTGAGCCAGAACGTCGACCTGTATGCCGCCGCCGCGCAGTCGCCGGACCTGGGCAACATTCCCTTTCCGGCCGGCCAGGGCAGCGCCTTGATGCGGGTCAAGGTCGACAACACCTCCCTGGGCTGGTTTGCCGGCATGGCCTGGAAGCCGACGTTGCACGACACCTTCGGCCTGAACTACCACGCCAAGATCAGTAACAAGCTGGAGGGTAAATACAATATCCACGCCGATGCACTTTCCAGGGACCTGATGACCACCCCGGTACTCGATGGCAAGACCCTGGTCGAACTGGCCTATCCGGGCCTGCATCTGTATCCCGGCGGTGCCAATGCCTCGGCACAGTTGGACATCCCGGCCAATGCGTCCCTGGACTGGGTCCACCGGTTTTCTGAGCGCTTGACCCTGGGCCTGAGTGCCACCTGGACCCAATGGTCATCGTTCAAGGCGCTGACCTTGAAGTCGGATGGCAGCACCCTGGTATCGATTCCGTACAACTACAAAAACACCTGGACGTACGCCATCGGTGGCGACTACGCCCTCACCGACGACTTCACCCTGCGCAGCGGCGTAGCATTTGACCAGACCCCAACCCCCAACTCCACCCGCGACCCACGGATCCCGGATGGTGATCGGGTATTTGCGTCCCTGGGTTTTGGCTACCACATCCGGGCGATTCCGGGCTTGAGCATCGACGGCGCTTATTCGCGGCAGTTTGTGCAAAGTGTCAAGCTCAAGACCAAGAACATTGACCGTCTTGGCGCCGCGTCGCTAGAGGGAAAAGCCCAGATCAAAGGCGAAGTGCTTAGCCTGGGGGCTACCTACGCCTTCTGAGCGAGATCCCCTGCGAGAACGGGCTAGCCAGCTCCTACAGTGGGTCGGTGGTGTGGCCAAGCAGATCCCCTGTGGGAGCGGGCTTGCCCGCGATAGCTGCAGCCCACTCACCATCCCTCTTGGCGGGTACACCGCTATCGCCAGTCACCCACCCCCACATCAATGTGAAGTCCCCTCAGCAAACTCGATCTTGTTCCCCACGTTGTACTTGCCCGAAGGCTTGTTCATGGGAATCCGCTTGACCTCCTGCAGCGTCTGGCTGTCATACACGATCAACGCACCCTCGCGATCCCAGATGCTCAACAGCAGGTAACGCCCATCCCGGGTGAACTCCACGTGCGCCGCCGTCTTGCCCGGCATGGGCCGCAAGGTGTGGGCGATTTCCAGGGTCTGCTTGTCGATCAAGTGGATCGCATCATTGCCGGGTGCAAAAAACACATCACTCCACACATAGCGCGAGTTGCTGTGGCTGCGCATAAAGAACCCCGGCCCGAGGGTGGGGATCTGTTTGATCAGCTTCCAGGTCTTGAGGTCCAGCACCGAAATCTGCCCCTTGCTGATATTCGGCGTGGCAAACACCCACTGCCCGTTGCGCTGCCAGTAAGTCCCCGAGCCCAGGTGCGGCATGCCGGCCAGCGCAATGTCGGTGACCACCTGCCCGGAGTCGAGGTCGATCACTTGCCCGCCGCCGGCCTTGCGCGAGGTGGCGAGCAGTTGGCGATAGTCAGGTGAAAAGGAAAAGTCATCGAGCACATCCTGGGCCTGGATGCGCCGGGGTTCGAAGCTCGGGCTGGGCGCCGCATAGGACAACTCCCAAACCTCATTCACATCCTTGAGGGCGACGATAAAGCTGTTGCGCGGAGGAGCGGTGTACACCGCGCTGACCCGCGAGTTTGTCGGTAAGGTCTTGACCAGCGACAGATCGCGCGCATCCAGCACCACCAGGTTGCCCGGCAGGTAATTGCCCACCAGCACCCAGCGCCCGTCCTTGCTCACCGCGAGGTTGCGGGTATTGAGCCCGGCGCGGACCTCGGCGATCAACTTGAGGTTGTGCAGGTCATACAGGCTGATCCAGCCGTCGCGCGAAGCAAAGTACACAAAACGCCCGTCCGGAGAAAACTTCGGCCCGCCATGTACGGCAAAGTGCGAGGCAAAGCGGTCGAGCACTTCAAAGCGGTCACCGTCGAGAATATCGATGTGATGGTCGCCGGACTCCACCACCACAAACAGGTTCAGCGGGTCGGCGTGGTGTTGCGGGGTGCTCGGCAGTTGGCTGAGGTCGGCCAATTGGCGATGGCTGCTACGGATATCCTGTTCGTTCCAGGTCGCGGGGGTGGCCGGCGGCTGTTGCAGAAAACTCACCAGGGCGTCGATCTGTTGCGCCGTCAGCAGCGGCGCGAATGCCGCCATCTGGCTGGCCGGGCGGCCGTGTTCGATCACCTGGCGCATCTCGGCCGGCTTGATTCGCCCCAGGCTCTCGGGCAACAACGCCGGGCCGCTGCTGCCGACCCGGTTGAGGCCATGGCAGCTTTGGCAATGCTGCTGGTAATCGGCGGCGGCATCCGGTGCGCCGTGGGCGGCGCTGGCCCAGAGCAGCGGCACCAGCCACAGGCGTTTCATACCGCCACCCTGGACGCCGCGAAGTGGCCGGGCACAAGGCTGGCGGGGTAGTGCAGGGCGGCGTCGGCAAACAGGTCGACCACCTGCCCGATCACCGTCAAGGTCGGCACGCCGGGCTCGCACATCAGCGCCAGGGCTGGCAGCAGGCGCAGGGTGCCGCGATGCACCTGCTGGTCGGCGCGGGCGCCGTTGCAGATCAGCGCCGCTGGCGTGTCGCCGGGCAGGCCGGCACCGATCAGGCGCTCGGCGATCATCGCCAGGTTCGACAGGCCCATGTAGAACACCAGGGTCTGGCTGCCGTCGGCGAGGCTGTCCCAGGGCAGCTTCAATTCGCCGTCGCGCTGCAAATGCCCGGTGACGAAGCGGCACGAGTTGACCAGGTCACGATGGGTCAGCGGGATGCCCGCATAGGCGCTGCAACCGGATGCCGCCGTGATGCCGGGCACCACCTGGCACGACACACCTTGCGCCAGCAGGTACTCCAGCTCTTCGGCACCGCGGCCAAACACGAACGGGTCGCCGCCCTTGAGCCGCACCACCCGCTGCCCCTGCTGGGCCAGTTCGGCCAGCAGTTCGTTGATCTGCGCCTGGGGCAGGCTGTGATAACCGCTGGCCTTGCCCACGTAATGCCGGGCGCAGGTCAGTGGGATCAGGGCCAGCAGATCGGCACTGATCAGGCGATCGAACACCACCGCATCGGCCTGCATCAGCAGGCTCCAGGCGCGCAGGGTGAGCAGGCGCGGGTCACCGGGGCCGGCGCCGACCAGGGCGACTTCGCCGGGGTGGAAGGGGCTGTGCAGCACGGAGGGTAATGCGTGGGATGAGTGCATGAGACTTCCTTGGTTCATCATCAGGTTGGCGGCCCCCGGTTGTGTCACCAGGTGGCCGGCCGGTGGTTCAGCGTGCCGAGCAAGGAATCAAGGTGGGCGGTGTACGGGCGATCTCTGCATCGCTGAGGTAGCAACCGGGGTCCGGGCCCCAGAGGTCGCCGTCGGCCCAGGCGCGGGTGCGCGTGTTGCCGTTGCAGATCCCCAGCCAGCGGCACTCGGTACAACGGCCACCGATCTGGCGTGGGTATTGGCGCAGGCGCAGCAGCAACGGGTCGGGGCGCTCCAGCCAGATCTCGCGGAACGAGGTGTGGCGCACATTGCCCACCGAGTATTGCCACCAGTAAGTGTCCGGGTGCACTTCGCCGGTGTTGTCGATATTGGCAATGCCGCTGCCCGAGGCATTGCCGCCCCAGGCATGCAGCAGGTGTTCAAGTTGCGGGTAGTGTTCCGGCAGGTGCTGGTGCACCCATTGCAGCAACAACACGGCGTCGGCGTCGTTGTTGCCGCTGACAAAATCACTGGCCACGCCATTCTGGATGTCGTCCCAGGCCTGCTGGAAAATCATCAGCATGGCCTCGCGGCTCATCTGCTGGTGCGCGTCCAGTTGCCGGCTGCGTTTGCCGCGCCCACTGTAGTTGAGGTGCGAGAGGTAAAACTTCTGCACATCGTATTCCCGCATCAAGGCCAGCAATTGCGGGAGCTGCGCGTGGTTTTCCTGGGTCAGGGTCGTGCGCAGGCCGACGCGGATACCCGCCTGGCGGCACAGGTTGATGGCGTGCATCGAGCGCTCGAAACTACCTTCGCATTGGCGGAATGCATCGTGGGTGGCCTTCAAGCCATCGATGCTGATGCCCACATAGTCAAAGCGTGCGGCGGCGATCTGCTGGATGTTGCCTTCATCGATCAGCGTGCCATTGCTCGACAGCGCAACAAAAAAGCCCTTGGCACGGGCATAGGCGCTGAGTTGGAACAGGTCCTCGCGCAGCAGGGGTTCGCCGCCCGAGAGAATCAACACCTTGACCCCGGCCTCGTGCAGGTCATCGATCACCTTCAGTGCGGCCTCGGTGTCCAGTTCATCGCGGAACACGCTGTCGGCGCTGGTGGCATAGCAGTGCTTGCAGGTCAGGTTGCAACGGCGCAGCAGGTTCCAGATCACCACCGGCGCGCGCTGGCTGCCCGGTTTGGCGCTGCGCGGTGGTGGGCATTGACCGGCCAGGGTGCGCAGGTAATGACTGATCCTAAGCATAAGATGTTCCTTCTTCAGCGCGCACGTGCAGGAGCGAGGGGAGAGCTCAGGCGCAAGCCGGTTTTTTTCAGGATGCGACTGCTCACCAGCATCTCGTCCGCCCGGTTGGCATCGCCCAGCAGGAAGCGCAGGTGTTCGCGGTAACTGTCGATTTCTTCACGGCTGCGCCCATGCACCATGGCGAACAGGTTGTACGGCCAATCCGCGCGCCGGGGGCGGCGGTAGCAGTGGCTGACAAAGGGCTGGGCGCCGATCAGTTCGCCCAGGCGCGGCATCTGTTCGTCGCACACATCCCACACGGTCATGCCGTTGTGGCGGTAGCCCAGGCGATAGTGATTGGGCACGGCGGCGATCCGGCGGATGGCGCCTTCCCCTTGCAGGCGCTTGAGCAGGTCCAGGGTCGATTCGACGCTGATACCCAGTTGCTCGGCGAGCCAGGTCCAGGGGTCTTCCACCAGCGGCAGGCCGGCTTCGGTCAAATGGATCAGGCGCTGGGCCAGGTTCTCGTCAAACCGGGAAATACAGGCCGACATGGTAGGTTTGCTCCTTGGGCAGGTTAAGCACCTCAAGCCCGGTCAGGGTGTGGATATGCGCTAGGGTCTGGTCGAGGTCGTCGCAGGTTGCGCAGGCCAGCACAAACCACATGTTCCAGGGATGCTCGCGCCGGTAGTTGTGGGCCACTTGCGGCAGGTCGTTGAGTTGCGCCGCGACCTCTTCAAAACGTGATTCGGGCACCGCAAGGGCGGCCAGGGTGAACGCGCCCCCCAGGCGCTCGATGTCGAACATCGGCCCGAAGCGCGTCAGCACGCCGTCTTCGAGCAGCAGGTGCAGGCGGTCGAGCAACGCGTCGGGCGTGCTGCGTAGCTCATCAGCCACTGCCTGCCATGGGTCACGCACCAGCGGCAGGCCCCGTTGCAGGCGATTGATCAGTTGCCGGTCGAGTTCATCCATGGGCCCACACCTGTGACGGCGGCGGCGCAAAACGCCCGCCGCATTGCTTGAACATGCGCGTGCTGAATAGCAGGTGGTGGGGCAGGTCGCTGAGCAGATGCTGTTGCAGCAGCGCCTCGATCTGCGCCTGTACCGCTGCGCGTTCACGCCCGTGCACCATGCAGAACAGGTTGTAGCGCCAGTGCGGCAAGCGCCGTGGCCGCTGGTAGCACAGGGTGATGCCCGGCGCGCGGCCCAGGCGCTGGCCGACTTCATCGATCAGTGCATCGGGCACATCCAGCACCAGCATCGCATTGGCCACATAGCCCAGGGCGCGGTGATTGAGCACCAGGCCGACGCGGCGGAACAGACCCTGTTCCTGCCATTGCTGCATCTGCTTGAGCACTTGCAGGTGATGGGCTCCGATCTGCTCGGCGAGGTCTTCATAGGGCCGCGACACGCGCGGCAGCCCACGCTCCAGGCACTGGCGCAGGTCAAGCAATTGTTCATGGTTCAGCGGCGCGATCACGGGTGGACTCCCAGGGCGAAACCCAGGTCGATGCGGTAGGAGGTGAGCATGGGCAGGTCCAGGGGGATCAGGCCGGTGTCCTTTTCCAGCTCTTCCAGGATCTGTTCCAGATGGCGGCGATTAGGCCCGGTCAGCACAAACCACAGGTTGTAGTGATGTTCGCGGGCGTAGTTGTGATTGACCTCGGGGTAGCGGCTGATGCGCGCCGCCACTTGCTCCAGGCGCTCGGCGGGCACCGCCAGGGCGGCGAGGGTACTGGCGCCGGCACGGCTGTGATCGAACACCGGCCCGACCCGCGACAGCGCGCCCGCCAGTTCCAGGCGTTGCAGGCAGGCCATCAGCTCGCGCTCGCTGCAGCCCAGGGTTTGCGCCATTTCCAGGTAAGGCTCGGCACACAGCGGCATGCCGTGTTGATAGCGGTCGATCAGGCGTGCGGTCAGTTCATCCAGTTCCATCTCAGTACCCCATTTTTTGCGCGCGGCTGCTGAAGAATATGCCGCTGGGGCTGTCGGCCGGCAGGGTCTTGAGCAAGGTCAAACGATAAGGATCCCAGACCTGCACCTGCTGGCCGTCGCGAACCGACAACCACAGCTGCTCACCGCGCCCGGTGAATTCCATGTGCAGCACACCGGGGCCGGGGCGCAGGTCCGCGACCACCTGGTGGGTTTCACTGTCGAGTACCTGCACCCGATCGTTGTCGGGGTAGGCGAAGTTGACCCACAACTGGCGCCCATCAGGCCGTGCGGTGACAAAAATCGGCTGGCCGGCCACGGCGATGGCGGCGGTCTGCTGCCAGGTGCGTGCGTCCATCACCAGCACCTGGTGCCGGCCCACGGCGGGCACGAACGCCTGGTTGTCGGCCACGGCCCAGCCTTCCAGATGCGGCATCTTGTACACCGGCAGTTTTTCCTGGCCGCGACCGTAATCGGCCAGCACGCGCTTGACCCCCAGTTCGGGGTGCCACAGGTCGAGCTGGGCCATGCCGTCCTCGCCAAACAAACCGGCCATGTAGTAACGGCCATCGGCAGTGATCAGCGCGTCATAGGGCTGGCGGCCAATACCGCTGAAGCGGGTGATGGCCGGGGTGTTGCCCTGGCTGAAATCGGCGCTCCAGATCTCGTCGGTATCAAACAGGCTGAACACAAAGCGCTGCCCTGGCGCATCCACCAGGCCCACCACCCGCGAGCGTTTGCCGTCGGCCACGGGCGTGGCCGGGATATCGGCCACCTGTTGCAGGGTCACCGCGTCGAACACCTTGACCCCGCCCGGCTGGTAGTTGGAGACCGCAATCAGGCGCCCATCCTGGCTGATCGCGCCACCGATGCTGTTGCCGCCCTGGATCAGGCGTTGGTCGATGCGCTGGGTCAGCAGGTCAACCTTGGTCAACCCGCCGTCCCGGCCAAAGAGGTAGGCGTAGCGCTGGTCCCGGGAGAACACCGCCGAGGCGTGGGACAAATCCCCCAGCCCCTCGACCCGGGCCAGGCGCGCCTGGTGGCTGCTGTCGATAATCAGCAGGCTGCCGCTGGCACGTTCTACCACCAGGCCCAGGTCGCCGGTGCCGCGTAGCGGTGGCTGGACACAGGCCGTGAGCAACAGGCCGGCAATGCACACAAACAGGGGACGGATCATGGCGCAGGGGTTCCTTGCAGGAGGCGATCCACCAGCCAGGCAATTTCGCCGGCATTGAGCAACGGCGCCCAGCCAGGCATCGCCAGGGCAGGGCGGCCATAGGTCACGGTGGCAATCAGGGCATCGCGGGTCTGCCCGGCCAGGGCTTGGGGCGTCAGGGCCGGGCCCAGGCCACCGGTCAGATGCAGGCCGTGACAGGCCCCGCAGTCCTGGGTCAGCAGGTGTTCCAGCTGGACCTGGCGCGCAGGCGCCGGTGCTCCGTGCACCGGCGCGGGAATGAGGAAAAGCAACGCCATGGCCGAACCGATCATCGAGACTTGCATGGCGTGCTCCTTGTGCTTATTTCAGGCTCAACACCCATTGGGCGAGGGTCAGGGCTTCGGCATCGGTGACGGGGTTGGCCGGCATCGGAATCGGTCCCCAGTTACCCTGGGTACCGTTCTTGATGTGGCTGGCCAAGGTTTTGTCAGCGTCCTTGACGCCGGCATTTTTTGCCGCGACTTCCTTGAGCGCCGGCCCCACCATCTTGCTGTCGACGGTGTGGCAGGCAGCGCAGGGTTTGCTCTTGAACAGCGCCGCACCATCCTCGGCAACGGCCGTGGACAGGCTCAACGCCGCGCCCAGGGCCGCGAGTGCAAGCAGGATATTTTTCATTGGGTTGCCTCTTGTTGATGAAGCTCAATAAATGTCGAATTGGGTGTTGTAGACATTGAACTTGCCGGTCGGGGTAATCAGGCGCTTGTCCTTGATCACGTTCTTGAGCTTGAGGGTCTTGTCATCGACCACCACCAGCGCCGACTCCTCTTCCTGGCCGTTCCACACCGAGAACCACACTTCATCGCCCGCCTTGTTGTATTCCGGCTGCACCACGCGCAGGGCGCCTTGCTTGATGCCCGACCATTGGGCAATCGGCAGCACGGTGTAGCCGGCGTCGAGCTTGTCGATATTGAACACGGCCACCGACTGGCTGAGCTTGGTGTCGGGGTTGAGGGTGGTGTCGACGTACAGGTGCCGCGAGTTGGGGTGGGTCTTGATAAACAGCGAGCCACCGCCCTGGCCATTGAGCGAGGTCACCTGCTTCCAGGCGTACTGCGGATGCTTGACCGGGTCGGTGCCGATCACCGAAACCCCACCGTCACCCAAGTGGCTGGTGGCCCATACCGGACCATATTGCGGGTGCACAAAGTTGGCGCCACGACCGGGGTGCGGGGTCTTGCCCACATCCACCAGGGCGGTGAGCTTGCGCTCCTTGGAGTCGATCACCGCGACCTTGTTGGAGTTGTTCGCGGCCGTCATGAAGTAGCGGTGGGTGCTGTCCCAACCGCCGTCATGCAAGAAAGGCGCGGCGTCGATGGTGGTGATGGTGAGGTTCTTGATGTCCTGGTAGTTGACCAGCATCACCTTGCCGGTTTCCTTGACGTTGACGATGAACTCCGGCCATTCGTGGGAGGCGATGATCGCCGCCACACGCGGTTCCGGGTGGTACTCCTGTTTGTCCACGGTCATGCCACGGGTCGAGACGATTTGCTTGGGCTCCAGGGTCTCGCCGTCCATGATGGTGAACTGCGGCGGCCAGTAGGAACCGGCAATCGCGTACTTGTCTTCATAGCCCTTGAACTTGGAGGTCTCCACCGAGCGGGCCTCGATGCCCACCTTGATCTCGGCGACCTTGGTCGGCTCGGCGGGCCACAGGTCGATCATGTCGATCTTGGCGTCACGGCCGATCACCAGCAGGTAGCGGCCCGAAGCGGAGATCCGCGAGATATGCACGGCGTAGCCGGTGTCGATGAGTTTGACGATTTTTTTGCTGTCGCCGTCGATCAGGGCGATTTTGCCGTCGTCACGCAGGGTGACGGAGAACAGGTTTTCCAGGTTCAGCGTGTTGAGCTGCTTCTTCGGGCGATCTTGGGGCTTGACCAGCACCTTCCAGGTCTTGAGGGTTTCGGCCATGCCCCATTCCGGCGGCGTCGGCGCGGTGTGCTGGATGAAGGTCGCCATGCTGGTGATCTGCGCCTTGGTCAGCGCATTGGAGGTGCCCCAGTTCGGCATGCCGGCGGGGGAGCCGTAGGTGATCAAGGCTTCCAGATACGCCTGGCCCCGGGCCTGGGTGATGTCCGGGGTCAGCGGCTTGCCGGTGGCGCCCTTGCGCAACACACCGTGGCAGCCGGCGCAGCGCTCGAAGTAGATCTGCTTCGAGGCATCGAACTCGGCTTGGCTCAAGTCGGGTGCGCCGGGGCTCTTGACCATGGCCGTCGCCGGTGCAGGTGCAGCCGCGAAGGCCTGCGTTGAGAGGGCCAGGGCCAGCGCGCAGCTGAGCCTGGCCAGCGTCAGTACGAAGGGTGTTTTGTTGCGAGTCAGCATTCCATCTCTCCTCAGGCAAGACCTTTGCGATCCGGGTAGAACGCAGGTTCTTAGTGCCAGCAGAGACTATGTCGCGGCGGGTGAATGACCGCTTGACGGCGATCAAGTTTGCCTTGAGTACGGCTTGCCAGGTTGTCGCAGGGCCCCGTAGCGTGGCCGTCAAACCCGTTGCCCATGCAAGGTGCACCATGACCGAACCCTTCTACCAAGCCGTCAACAACGAGCATGAGTTGTTCGAACACGCCTGGCGCCACCGCATGCCAGTGTTGATCAAGGGCCCCACCGGCTGCGGCAAGACCCGCTTCGTCCAGCATATGGCTCATCGCCTGCAACTGCCGCTGTACACCGTGGCCTGCCACGACGACCTCAGCGCCGCCGACCTGATCGGCCGTCACCTGATCGGCGCCCAGGGCACCTGGTGGCAGGATGGCCCGCTAACCCGCGCGGTGCGTGAAGGGGGTATCTGCTACCTGGACGAAGTGGTCGAGGCGCGCCAGGACACCGCCGTGGTCCTGCACCCGGTGGCCGATGACCGTCGCGAGCTGTTCCTGGAACGCACGGGCGAAGTCCTCAAGGCGCCGCCGTCGTTCATGCTGGTGGTGTCTTACAACCCCGGTTACCAGAACCTGCTCAAGGGCATGAAACCCAGCACCCGCCAGCGCTTCGTGGCGATGCGTTTTGGCTATCCGTCGCCCCTGGAAGAAGAACGCATCGTCGCCCGCGAAGCCCAGGTAGACAGCGCCCTGGCGGCCCAGGTGGTACGCCTGGGGCAGGCCTTGCGCCGGCTGGACCAGCATGATCTGGAAGAGGTGGCGTCGACGCGCCTGCTGATCTTCACCGCGCGCCTGATCGCCGCGGGCATGCACCCGCGTGAAGCGTGCATGGCGTGCCTGGCTGAAGCGCTGAGCGATGATCCGCAAACCGTTGCGGCCCTGATGGACGTGGTTGATGTTCACTTCAGTTGAACGGCGCCTGCCGGGCGACCTGGCGATGTGGTTCTTCATCCTCGCCGAACTCTCGGTGTTTGCGCTGCTGATCCTCGCCTTTGCGGCGGCCCAGATGCTCCAGCCCCAAGCCTTTGCCGAAGGCCGCGCACAGCTGGATACCTCCACCGGCCTGGCTATGACCCTGAGCCTGCTGACAGCCGGCCTGCTGGCGGCGTTGGCGCAGCAACAACGGCTTGCCGGCCAGCCTCGGCGGGCAAGTGGGTTATTGCTGTTGGGGCTGTCGGTGGCGGTGGTGTATGTGTGGATCAAGCTTGGTGAGTACGGGCACCTGGCCGCTGCCGGACTGGGGCTGGAGCACAGCACGTTCTTTACCCTGTACTGGATTCTGACCGGGTTTCACTTCCTGCATGTCCTGTTGGGGATGGTGATCCTGGCATGGCTGGCGTTGCACTGCTGGCGTGGGGCTTATGGACCGGGGCGCCAGTCGGGGTTCGAGTCAGGGGTGCTCTATTGGCACATGGTGGATCTGGTATGGGTGGTGTTGTTTCCCCTGGTGTACGTGTTGTGAGGCTGCTGGCCTGCTGGGGCGCGTTGGTGCTGCTGAGCGTAGGCACGGTCATGTCGGGCGCTGCGGGGCTGTGGTGGATAGTGGTGTTGGCAGCAGTGGCCAAGGCCTGGATGATTACCGATGGGTTTATGGAACTGCGGCATGCGCCCCTGGGGTGGCGGGCCGCGATGTTGGCCTGGCCGGTGGTGTTGGTGATGGGGATTGTGGTGATGCATTAAGGGCGCACATTTATCGAAACTGCCGCGCCGCTTACCTGTGGGCTTGCCCGCGATAGCAATACATCAGCCGAAGAACATACTGCCTGACCCACCGCCATCGCCGGCAAGCCAGCTCCCACATGTGATTTGTGGTGTGTCCAAATTCTCTACCCAAGCTAGCGTCCCCTGTAGGAGCGGGCTTGCCCGCGATAGCAATACATCAGCCGAAGAACATACTGCCTGACCCGCCGCCATCGCAGGCAAGCCAGCTCCCACATGTGATTTGTGGTGTGTCCAAATTCTCTGCCCAAGCCAGCGTCCCCTGTAGGAGCGGGCTTGCCCGCGATAGCAATACATCAGCCGAAGAACATACTGCCTGACCCACCGCCATCGCCGGCAAGCCAGCTCCCACATGTGATTTGCAGTGTGGCCAAATTCTCTACCCAAGCCAGCGTCCCCTGTAGGAGCGGGCTTGCCCGCGATAGCAATACATCAGCCGAAGAACATACTGCCTGACCCACCGCCATCACCGGCAAGCCAGCTCCCACATGTGATTTGTGGTGTGGCCAAATTCTCTACCCAAGTGAGCGTCCCCTGTAGGAGCGGGCTTGCCCGCGATAGCGGTACATCAGCCGAAGAACATACTGCCTGACCCGCCGCCATCGCCGGCAAGCCAGCTCCCACATGTGATTTGTGGTGTGGCCAAATTCTCTACCCAAGTGAGACCCCCCTGTAGGAGCGGGCTTGCCCGCGATAGCAATACATCAGCCGAAGAACATACTGCCTGACTCACCGCCATCGCCGGCAAGCCAGCTCCCACATATGATTTGCAGTGTGGCCAAATTCTCTGCCCAAGCCAGCGTCCCCTGTAGGAGCGGGCTTGCCCGCGATAGCAATACATCAGCCGAAGAACATACTGCCTGACCCGCCGCCATCGCCGGCAAGCCAGCTCCCACATGTGATTTGTGGTGTGGCCAAATTCTCTGCCCAAGCCAGCGTCCCCTGTGGGAGCTGGCTTGCCCGCGCCTATATCACCGTTTCCGCCACGGAAACCACTCCTTGCGCGCCTCGCAGATACGACTGGTACAACGCCGCATACGCCCCCCCTTGTTCAATCAGCTGCCGATGCGGCCCAAGCTCCACCACCTGTCCATGCCGTACCACCGCAATGCGATCCGCATCCCGAATCGTCGCCAGGCGGTGGGCGATGATGATTGCCGTGCGCCCCTCGCACAACCGTCGCAAGGCCCGCTGGATGCGCCGCTCGGTATGGATATCCACCGCCGACGTCGCCTCGTCCAGCACCAGCACCGCAGGATCCGCCAGGTACGCACGTACCAGGCACACCAGTTGCCGCTGGCCGTGACTCAGGTGTGCACCCAGTGGGCCGACTTCGGTGTGATATTGATGGGGCAGTCGCTCCAGCACTTCGTCGGCGCCCAGTTCGCGGGCTGCGGCGATCAGTCGGCTGTCATCGGCGTCCGGTGCCGCCAGGCGCAGGTTGTCGAGGATGCTGCCGCTGAACAACACGTTGTCCTGCAGCACCACCCCGACGTTGCGCCGCAGGGTGTGTTGCGCCAGTTCGCGCACATCGATGCCGTCAAGCAGCACCGCCCCCGTCTGTACCTCGTAGAAGCGCGTCAGCAGTTGCACCAAGGTACTTTTGCCATGCCCGGAAGGGCCGACAATCGCCAGCACTTGGCCGGCGGGGATGTGCAGGTCGAGATTGTTGATCACCGGTGCCTGCGCCCCCGGCGTATAGCTGAACCCCACCCCCTGGAAGTGCACTTCACCCCGCGCCCGCGCCAAGGTGGCAGGCGCGGCGCAGTCGGTGATCTGCGCCCGGGTATCGAGCAGCAGGAAAATCCGCTGGGCACTGGCCGACCCCGTGGCGTAGCGCTCGAACAGGTCGGACAGCTCCTGCAACGGCCCGAGGAACAAGAACACATAAAACAGGCTCTCCGCGACCTGGCCCACGGTCACATCACCCGCCGCCAGGCCATAGGCGCCCACCAGCAACAGCACGGCAATCCCCGCCGAGCTGAGCAGTGCGGTAAACGGCGCAAACCAGCTGGAGCGCAAGCTGCCGCGAATCAAGGCCTGGTTGAAGTCATCCAGCAGGCCACGATAGCGCCGCAGGTTCGGCCCTTGCTGGGCGCACTGTTGCAACAGGCGTGCGCCGCTGACGCTTTCCACCAGGTGTGCGGTAAAGCGGCTGCGGTTTTCCGCGACCCTGGCCCAGTTGCGCTGGGATATCCGCTTGAAGCTCCAGGTCGCCAACACCAGCAGCGGTACCGTCGCCACCAGGCTGAGGAAGAAGCGCGGGTCGATGCGCCACAGCATCACCGAGGCCAGCCCACACCGCAGCAGGGCCCCGAGCAGTTCCGGCGGGCCCTGGATCAGCAGCGGTTCGAGGGCATCCACATCGCGATCGACCCGGGAAATGATGCGCCCGGCCCGGGTCTGGTCGAAGTAGCTGACACTCAAGCCCTGGACATGGGCAAACACCCGCACGCGCAGGGCGTTGAGCACCCCAATCGCCGCGCCCCCGGCGATGAACTGCGACACCCCGGCCAACAGGAAACGCAGCAGCCAACTGGCGGCCAACCCGAGGCCCAGCCATAGCACCAGGCGCTCATCCAGCAACCAGTGCTCGGCTTGTTGTACCAGGCCGCGGTCCAGCAGTTCACGCACAAACCAGGGGCGCAGGAACACGGTGAACACCAGCAGCACTTCAATGCCGATCACTGCCAGGATCTGCCGGCGGATCGGCTGCAGCAACGGCAGCAGGCGCTTGAACATGCTGCGGTCCAGGGCCTTCTTGGCAAGCATTTCTTCGATTTCGATATCGCTCAAGGCTTTGCCGGCGATTGGATTAGCCATGGTCGATCCCTAGCAGGTCGCGGTAGTGCGCGTTGGTGTGTTGCAGCTGGGCATGGGGTCCCTCGGCGGCGATCTTGCCGCCTTCGAGCATCAGCACCCGGTCGGCCAGGAGGATGGTCGAGAGCTTGCTGGAGATCACCAGCACCGTGGTGCCGCGCAGTTGCCGCAGGTTGTGCAGCACCAGGCGCTCGCTGATTGCATCGAGGGCGCTGGTGGCGTCGTCCAGGCACAGAATGTCTGGCGCACCGAGCAGCGCCCGCGCCAGGCACAGGCGTTGACGCTGACCGCCCGACAAGGTGACGCCGCGATCGCCCAGGGGGGTTTCCAGGCCCTGGGGCAAGCGCTGCAAGACGTCATCGGCTGCTGCCATGCGCAGCGCTGCGTGCAGTTGTTCATCGGTGGCGCTGGGTGCGCTCAGGCGCAGGTTGGCCGCCAGGCTGCCGGCAAACAGGAAACTCTCCTGAGGCACCACATGCACGCGGCGACGCAACTGTGCGAGGTTCAGGCTGCGGATATCCTGCCAACCGTCCTGCGCCGAACCCAGCAGCACGCGCCCGGCACTGACGTCGGTCAGGCGCGGCAACAGGCTGGCCAGCAGGCTCTTGCCGGTACCGGTGGCGCCCACCAGGGCGACGATTTCCCCAGGCTGCAAGGTCAGCGAGCAATCCTGCAAAATGTCGCGGCCACCCCCCGGAGCGCTGACGCTGACGTGCTCCAGGCGCAAGCCCAGGGGGCTGGCGGGCAGGCTCGCGCTGCCGTCGCCAATCGCCAGCGGCGCGTCGAGCAACTGCCAGATGCGTTCGGCACTGGCCCGGGCGTCGGCGAAGGTCTGCATCACCCGGCCAATGCCCTCGATACGAAATACCAGGGTGGTGGCGATCAGCAGTGAGGTCACCAGTTCACCGATGTTCAACTGCCCGGCCGCCACCAGATGGGCGCCGTACACCAGGATCCACACATGGCCGAACGCGACCACCGCCTGGGGTAGGGGGATGCGTGAGCTGGAATAGGCCAGGGCCTGGCGTGCGAGGCTGGCAAACACCGCCACCTGGCTGGAGAAGCCGTTGATGCGCTGCTGCTCCAGGGCAAATGACTTGATCACCCGCACCCCACCGATGCCTTCGCTCAGGTCCTGGTTGACCCGGTCGTAGGCCGCGCCCACGGCGCGATCCAGGCTCACCAGGCGCTCGGTCTGGCGCACGAAAATCCACAGGCCGGTGACGGTCAACAGCAACGGCACCAGGCCCAGCAGCGGGTGATACCAGCTCAACAAGCCCACCGTGGCCAGCACCACCAGCGGTGTTTCCACCACCTGGCGCCAAAAGCTGATCAGCGCATCGCGCACCTTGTCGGCATCGCGGGTGGTACGGGTGATCATCTCGCCCATGCCGTGTTGCCAGTGATAGCCCAGGTGCAGGTTCTGCACCTGGTCGAGAATGCGCTCACGCAGGCGCGTCAGCAGCTCCTGGCTGAGCACCAGGGACAGCACGCTGGCCGCGTATTGCAACACCCCGCGCCCCAGCGCCACGGCCAGCATCAACCCCAGCCAGTACCAGCCAAGGCTGGCGTCGAGGCTGCCATCCGCCTGGCGTACCACCGCGTGCCCGGCGCTGACATCGTTGACCGCATGGCCGATCAGCCACTGCTGCCAGACCAGCCCGAGGTTGATCGCCACATACAGCGCGGCCACCAGGCAGAAGCGCCAGGGCATCTCCCGGTAGATCGCCAGGCTGCGTAAAAGAGGATGTTTTTCGCTCATGAAAAGCTCAATCAGAACCCTGTAGGAGCCGGCTTGCCAGCGATCGGGCCCGCAAGCCATGCGCCGGTTTCAAGGGCGCCATCGCCGGCAAGCCGGCTCCTGCCAGGGAGGGGGTTAGCGGGTGGTAGCGCCCTGGGTCTGCTTGGCATTGAGGATCGCGGTGTATTCGCCCGGGTCCACGCCGTTGAGGTAGTAGTTGCCCACGTGGTGCAAGCGCCAGCGGATCGGGTCATGGGTGGTGTGCACCCGGGCATTGCGCCAGAAGCGGTCCAGGTTCCATTTGCTCAGGGACGAGCTGGCGCCCAGCAGCGAGAAAATATCACTGGAGATCTTCAGCGAAGCAGCGTCCGAATGCGCCCGCGCAGTGGCCACCGACAGGATCAACTCGTCTTGCAACTCCTTGTTTTCCGGGTCCAGTTCATGCTGGTCGAACACCCGCGCGGCGTCGCGCAACAGTGACTCGGCCGCGCGCAAGGCTACGGCGTACTCGCCGACCTGCTTGATGATGTGCGGTTCTTCATTGGCGTGGTCCACGCCGCTTTCCACCCATGGCCGGGCGTTGTGCTTGAGGTAATCGACGGCGGCGCCCAGCGCGCCGGCCGCAATCCCGGTGTCGATAGCGGCGTGGAGGATCTGCGGGAAGGTCAGCCCGGTGCGTTTCATCGGGCCCTTGCGTTGCGAGACGAAGGCTTCGTCCAGTTCGATAGCGTCAAAGCGCACGGTACCACTGACCGAATTTTTCTGGCCGAAGGCCTCCCAGTCATCGAGCAGGGTCAGGCCCGGGGTATTGCGGTTGAGCAGCACGCTGGCGCCGCCATCGTCACTGGCTGCGGTCAGCGAGATCCACTCGGCGAGGTAGGAACCGGTGGAGTAGAACTTGCTGCCATTGAGCACCAGCTTGCCGTCGGCGCGGCGTTCGACGCGGGTCTTGAGGGCGAACTTGTTTTTCCCGCCCACTTCCGCCAGGGCGTTGCCGAAACGTTTGCCGGCCAGTACATCGGCAATCAGTCGATCGCGCACGGCGTCGCTGTAGCCGCTGAAAATCCCGCGCAGCATCACGTTATGGATTTGCAGCAACTGGCCGACGCCGCCATCGGCCACCGAGACCAGGCGTACGGTTTCGACGATGGTCTGCACCGAGGCACCCAGCCCGCCAAAGGCCTTGGGCACGCCGATGGCGGTCAGGCCGCTTTCGGACAACAGCTGGGCCTGGCGCCAAGGCAGTTGGCCGTTTTGCTGGGGGTCGGCGGCGATCCGGGCGATCTCCAGGGCGATCTCCCGGGCGACGGCGATGGCCTCAGCCTCGCTGTGCAGTTGGCGCGTGGGTGCCTGTTCAAACGTGGTCATTGCTACTCATCCTTATGCTAGATCCCGCCCCCTGTAGGAGCCGGCTTGCCGGCGATGGCGTTATCAAGGACGCCATCGCCGGCAAGCCGGCTCCTACAGGGGAGTGCGGTGTTGAAGGGGCTTGAGCAAGTTCTGCGCCAACGCCTAAATGCGGGCTTGCGACGGGCGGGGTGTTGCTGGAGCAGCAGCCGCGTCACGCCTGCTGCTGGGTCAGCAGCAGTGCTGTTGGCAGGCCAGCAGCCCTCTGCCTGACGTTTGCGCCAAGCCCTTGCGCAGCGGGGCTTTGGCCATTTGGCACGGCCTCTGCAATAGCTCCCGGCAACTGCCTTGCCCAATTCAATGGAGCTGCCTATGACCCTTTGCGCTGTCTTGCCCACGCCCACCCTGGAGCAGATCTGGTTCACCCGTTGCCCGGTGCCGACCGCTTCCGGGATCGCCTACAAGCTGGGTTGGTTGAGCGAGGAATTCGCCGCCGACGGCCTGCCGGTCGCCACATTGCAGGAGGCTCGTCAACTGGGCCGTCACCATTACGATCACGACCTGCCGGGGCTGTTTCGCGAAGGCGGCAACGTCCCGGCATTGGCCGCCCGCGCGGGTGGTGCACCAAGCCGGCTGATCGGCCTGACCTGGATTGAAGAGTGGCAAACCATCCTGGTCCGCCCGGACTCCGGCATCAGTCGTCCCGCAGACCTCAAAGGCAAGCGCCTGGCGCTGCCGGCCTGGGGCGACAACCGTCCCGGCAGCATCGCCCGGGCCATGAGCCTGCATGGCTACAAAGGCGCGCTGAGCCTGGCCGGCCTGGGCTTTGACGATGTACAGCTGGTGGAAGTGGCGTTGCAGGACCAACAACAGGCGCCTGACCCGCAGCAGGGTTTGCAGCGCCTGTGGTCCGGCCTGGATTACCTGGTGCGTGGCGAGGTGGATGCGGTGTACGTCAAGGGCGCATCGGCCGCCGATGCCGCGCGCCGCCTGGGGCTGGTGGTGGGCATTGACCTGGACCTGATCGCCGAGCCGCGCTACCGCATCAACAACGGCACGCCACGCCCGATCACGGTCCACCAGGACCTGCTGGACAACCATTTCGACCTGGTGGTGCGCTTCCTCGCGCAAACCCTTGGCGCCGCCGACTGGGCGGCGAATAACCGTGAGGCCCTGAACGCCATCCTCGAAGAAGAAACCCGCGCCGGCAGTGCCGGTGTGGCCGAGGCCTATCGCGGCGACTTCCACACCACATTGGCGCCGGATTTGTCGGCCCAGCGCCTGGAATTTCTCGGCGTCCAGAAAGACTTCCTCTACCTGCACGGCTTCCTGGAGCGCGATTTCGCCATCGCCGACTGGGTCGACCCGCGCCCCCTGCAAGCTGCCCATGAACTGTTGGCCAAGCGCCGCGCCTGAACCTGGAGAAACCCCATGACTGCGATTGTCCTCGCTCAACCCATCAGCCAGCCCCTGCAAGACTTCATCGACAAGGTGCTGCTGGAAGCCGAAGAGGCCTTCACCGTGTTCCGCGAAACCAACACCATCACCGCCAATGGCACGGTCGGCTTTGTCGAGCGCGTACCCGGCGAAGAGCTGCTGGTGTCCGTCAACTACGGTGGGCCCTGGAACTACCGCAAGCCGCTACAGGCCTCGGTCAGCGACTTTGCCGGCAACCTGATCTACGGCAATGGCAAGGGCGGGGCAGGGCGCTACACCAAGCTGTTCGTGCAGCACCCGGACGTGACCACCGTGTCCCACGTGCACTCGCCGTACCTCGGCGCCTGGGCCCAGACCCACCGCACCTTGCCGTTCCACTACGTGCCGGTGCAGCGTTACCAACTGGCCCGCGAGCTGCCGGTGTACATCGACCGACGCCAGCAGGAAGTGGACTTCATCCTCGACAAAATCGCCGAGAACCCTTTCAACCTGGCGATCCTCGAAGCCAACGGCGGCGCCACGGTGTGGGGCAAGCAGGGCCTGCGCGCCACCGCAGAATTCATTGTGTTGCTGGAGGAGGGCGCGCAACTGCAATTGCTCGCCGACGCCCTGGGTGGCTCCCGCGCCTACGGCCCTGGGGTGCTGACCCAGCAATGGAAAATGAGCGGCCTGTATGAGCAAGCCACGGCCCTCGGCCTGGTCCCGGCCATCGACCGCCGCACCTGACCCTTGTGGGAGCTGGTTTACCGCTATCGCCGGCAAGCCGGCTCCTACAGTGGGCCGGCGTCGCATCACCTTTGTAGGAGCTGGCTTGCCAGCGATGAAGCCGGTATGCCGAACGCCGATTGCCTGGCGTTTTATAGAATTTTTTCAAGGATGCTTTGCCATGGCTGTAAAAATCCTCTGGTACCTCACCACCCCCGATGGGCCATACCCTTGGGAGCCCGAAGGCCGCTGGAAAACCGACTTCGAACACCTCAAGCAGTTGGCCATCGCCAGTGACCGCCTGGGCTTCTACGGTTCGCTGCTTGGCTCCAGCCCCAACGAAAGCCTGGTGGTCGCCGCTTCGCTGATCGACGCGACCCAGCGCCTGCGTTTTCTGGTGGCGCAACACCCCGGCGAGCTGTCGCCGGCGGTCCTGGCCAAGTGGGCGTTGACCTTCGACCAGTTCTCCAACGGCCGCCTGCTGTTCAACGTGGTCAACGGCAACGACGCCGGCCTGGCCACCCTCGGCGTGCATTACCCCCACGACGAACGTTATGCCTTCAGCCTCGAATACTGGAGGGCGTTCCAGGGTTTCTACGCCGGCGATACCAGCGGTTTCGACGGCCAGTACGTCAAGCTCGCCCCCCGTGCCCCCGGCGCCGCCAATCATCCTTTGGGTGGCTGGCATCCGCCGCGCCAGAAACCCGGGATCCCCTTGTGGGGCGCCGGTACTTCCGGGCCCGGCGTGGCCCATTCGGTGCAGTTGCTCGACGTCTACCTGAGTTTTGCCAATACCCCGCCCAAGCTGGGCGACAAGTTTCGCAAGGTGGCCGCCGAAGCCGCAAAAATCGGCCGCGAACTGACCTTTGGCACGCGCCTGCAAATCATCGTGCGCGAGACCGAAGAAGAGGCGTGGGCCCACGCCGAGAAACTGCTGCAACGCACCTCGCTGCAAACCGCACGCAACGCCATCGAACGCCAGTTGCCGGCTGGCGTCAGCTTCGATGAGTTCCACAGCGACGATCCACAGACCCAGCGCAACCTCGAGACCATTCGTGCGGGCCGCCTACCCACCGCCCGCGACCTGGAGATCTACCCCAACGTATGGCTCGGCCCAAGCCTGTTTGGCTTCAATATCCTCGGCCCTGCGGCGGGCACTTACCTGGTGGGCAGCGCCGAGCAGGTTGCCGAGCGTATCCGCGAGTACGAGGCCCAGGGTACCTCGGCCTTTATCCTTTCCGGTTTCCCGCTGATTGACGAAGCGCACCGCGTGGCGGACCTGTTGTTCCCGCTGCTGGAGCTGGACCACGGCTTTGACGTGCCGCGTCTGGGCGTCACCCACAAGCTCGTGCAGCTGGATGAGGCCTGAGTATGGGTGATGGATTTTCTCGCCGAGCCTTCCTCGGCAGCAGCCTGGCGCTGGGCGGCGGTTTGCTGCTCGGTGGCTGCGACGCAGGCCCGGCCAGCCAGGGCGCGGTGCTGCTGTCGAGCAAGCCGGTGAGTGGCGGACGCCTGCGTATCGGCATTATAGACGGCGACCAGTCCGGCAACCTCGATGCCCACAAGCCGGTGGGCGGCGGGATCATCCGGGGCTGGGCGCTGTACAGCAAGTTCTGGGAATGGAACACCGACGTCAGCACCCGCCTGGCCCTGGCCGAATTCGCCGAGCCGAATGCCGATGCCAGCGCCTGGACCATCCGCATCAAGCCGGGCCTGGAGTTTCATCACGGCAAGACCATTGGCGCCGATGACATGCTGTTCTCGCTGCTGCGCCTGACCGATCCCAAGCTGGCGTCACCGTTTGCCGGGCTGGTGGGGGCGATTGACCGCAATGCCTTGCGCAAGCTCGATGAGCGCACCATCGAAATCCGCTTCAAGCAGGGGCAGAGCTTTTTCCCCCTGGATGAAACCCTGATCAGCTTTGGCGGCATTGTCCCCACCGACTACGACCCGGTGACCAACCCGGTCGGCGCCGGGCCCTACAAGCTCAAGCGTTTTGTTCCTGGCCAGCGCTCGCTCTACAGCCGCTTTGAAAACTACTACAAGCCCGGCCAGCCATACGCCGACGAGCTGGAAATCATTGAATTCAAGGATCAGGTGTCGCGCGTCGCAGCCCTGCGCGCCGGGCAAATTGACGTCGCCAGTGGGGTGCAGGCTGAACACAGCGCCTTGCTCAAGGCTGATGCGCGGTTGAGCCTGTGTGTCTCGCCAAGTACCTCGTTTACCGGCTTGAACCTCAACCTGGCCAAGCCACCGTTTGACGATGTGCGGGTGCGCCAGGCCTTCCGCTTGTTGGCCGATCGCCAGGAACTGGTGGACCGTGGCCTCAACGGCTTTGGGCGAATCGCCAACGACCTGTATTCGCCCCACGACCCGACCTACAACCACACGCTGGCCCAGCGCCCGTATGACCTGGAGCAAGCGCGTTCACTGCTGCGCCAGGCCGGGCAAAGCGATCTGCGCGTGGAACTGACCAGCACCCCGGGGCCCGGCGTCAATGCGGCACTGGTGTTCGCCCAGCAGGCAAAAAAGGCCGGGGTCGAGGTGCGCGTGACCCAGGTTGACGGCGCGGTATTCAACGGCCCGCAGCGGGAACAATGGCAAGTGTCGCCCGGCTCGACCCCGGCCCGGGGTTTCCTGGCGTCGGCGTTGCACAACGACGCGCCCCTGGCGATCTACAACCGCAGCAACTTTCATGACCCCCGTTTCGCCGACCTGTACCGCCAGGCCCTGGCCCAACCCGACCTGGCGCTGCGCAAAGGCCTGGTGCACGAGGCCCAGCAGATCCAGCACGAGCGCGGTGGCCTGCTGATCTGGGGCTTCAACGATGTGCTGGATGCCGCCTCGGTACGGGTTGGCGGGCTGGGCCCGGAACAGACTACCTTTGCCTCCTGGCGCTTTGATGAGTTGTGGTTGAACCATGTCTGAGTCGTCCTGCGTCACCCCACACCGCGCCCCACGTACACCGGCCTGGCTGTCCTGGTTTATCGGGCGCCTGGGCTACGGCCTGCTTACCGGCTGGGTCATCAGCCTGGTGGTGTTTATCGCCACCCAGGCACTGCCATCCGACCCGGCGCGGGTGATCCTCGGCCCGGATGCGCCGCTGGAAAGTATCCTTACCCTGCAACGCCAACTGGGCCTGGACCAGCCGATCCTCTGGCAATACGTGCGCTGGCTGGGCGCCGCCTTGAGCGGTGAACTGGGGGTGTCGCTGGACTCCAACGCGCCGGTGGCCAGCATCCTCTGGGGGCGGTTTGGCTACACCCTGGCGTTGCTTGCCGGGGTGATCGCGCTGGTGGTGCCGGCAGCCCTGGTGCTTGGCGTGTCCCTGGCTTTGCGCCGGGACAGCACCCTGGACCGCTGGAGCCTGTCGCTGTTGATTTTCCTCAAGGCCACGCCGGGGTTTCTCCTGGCCATCGGCCTGGTGCTGCTGTTTTCCATGCCCCATATGGGCTGGCTGCCGGCCGTGTCGATCCTCGATCCGGACCTGTCGCTATGGCGCCAACTTAAGTTCCTGATCCTGCCGGTGTTGGCCCTGAGCCTGTCGGCGCTGCCTTATCTGACGCGCATGGTGCGCGCGGCGCTGATTGACGCGCTGGAATCCGACTACGTGATCGCCGCGCGCCTGCGCGGCATTCCCAGGTGGCGCATTGTCTGGTGCCACACCTTGCCCAATGCCCTGGTGCCGGCGATCCAGGGTGTGGCCCTGACCCTGCGCACGCTGATCGGCGGCGCGGTGCTGGCCGAGGTGATCTTCAGCTACCCCGGCATCGGCACTGCCCTCAATGCGGCGATCCAGATGCGCGACCTGCCGATGATCCAGGCCATTGTGCTGGTGATCACCCTGGCGGTGGTGCTGATCAATCTGCTGGCCGACCTGTTGACGGTGCTGCTGACCCCCAAACTGCGCACGGCCCGCCGTGTGACCATGATCCAGCGCAACCGCCGGGGCATTACCCCGTGGTGGCGGCGCTCCCGAGGTGATGCATGACGACCCCTGGCACTTGGCGCTGGCTGGCTGAACCCCAGGCCCGCAAAGGTTTGGTGATTACCCTGCTGGTGGTGGCCGTGGCCCTGGTCGGCCCCCTGTTGGCACCGCACGGCCCGACGGACATGGTCGGCCCGGTGTACGGTGCGCCGGCCGGTGGGGCCTGGCTGGGCTACGACTTTCTTGGTCACGATGTGCTGTCGCGCTTGCTCAGTGGCGGCCTGTCGGTGTTGTGGATGTCAGTGGCCGCGGCGGTCATCGCCCTGGCCATCGGTACCACCCTGGGCTTGCTCGCGGGCCTGTCGCGGCGGCGCCTGGATCAGTTGATTACCTGGTCGGCAGACGTCTGCCTGGCGTTTCCCGACCTGATCCTGGTGCTGTTGATCGTGTCGATGCTCGGGCGTGCGCCCTGGCTGATTGTGCTCACGGTGTCGATCGCGTTCATCCCTGGGGTGATCCGCCTGGCGCGGGCCAGCGCGGTGGCCGTGGCGGGGCAGGAGTTTGTCGAGGCGGCGCAGATGATGGGCTATTCCCGACGGCGCATTCTGTTCCAGGAGATCCTGCCGAACATCCTCACGCCGTTGTTGGTGCACTTGGGCAACATGCTGACCTGGGGTGTAGGCATGCTCTCGGGCCTGAGCTTCCTCGGCTATGGCGTGGCCCCGCCGACGGCGGACTGGGGCCTGATGATCAACGAAAACCAGGCCGGGCTGCTGGTCCAGCCCTGGGCCGTGCTCGCGCCGGCGCTGCTGATCGGCGTATTCGCCTACGGCACCAATATCCTCGCCGAAGGTATCGGCCGCAGCAGTGCGCGGATGGGAGAAAAACAGCCATGAACGCCATTACCGAAATCGACACCCGGGTGTTGCAGGTCCAGGACTTGCGGGTGGAGCTGCCGGGCCAGGTGGATGTGGTGTCCGGGGTGTCCTTCACCCTGCAGGCCGGTGAAATTCTGGGCCTGGTGGGGGAGTCCGGCTCGGGCAAGACCACCCTGGCCACGGCCTTGCTGGCCCATGCCCGGCGCGGCGCACGCATCGTTGGCGGGCAGGTGCAGGTGGCCGGCCAGGCCTTGTTGGAGCTGCACGGCGAAGCCTTGCGCCAGGCCCGTGGCAGCCTGATCGGCTACGTTGCCCAGGACCCTGCCACCGCGCTGAACCCGGCGTTGCGCATTGGCACATTGTTGGCCGAAACCCTGGCCGCCCATCAACGCCCTCTCGATCGCGCCACACAACAGCAGCGCATTGCCCAGACCCTGGTCGACGTGGGCTTGCCCGGCGACCATGAGTTCCTGCGGCGCTTTCCCCATCAATTGTCCGGTGGTCAGCAACAGCGGGTGATGCTGGCGCTGGCCTTCGTCCTGCGCCCGCGCCTGATTGTGCTGGATGAGCCGACCACGGCCCTGGACGTCAGCACCCAGGCGCACATCCTCGCCACGTTGCGCCGGCTGTGCAAAAGCCAGGGCGTGGCGGCGGTGTATGTGTCCCACGACCTGGCGGTGATCAAGGATCTGGTGGACCGGGTGATGGTCATGTATGCCGGGCGTATCGTCGAATCCGCCAGCCGCGCCGCACTGTTCAGCCTGCCGTCCCATCCGTATACCCGAGGCTTGTTGGCGGCGATCCCCGATGTGGCCGGGCGCCGCGAATTACAGGCCATCGCCGGCCACGCCCCAGCGCCTGGGCAACGCCCCCAGGGCTGTGGTTTCGGCCCGCGCTGCGCGCGTTTTGGCCCACGTTGCGCGCTGGCCGAGCCTGCGTTGCAGGCGTTTGCGCAGGGTCACACGGTGGCCTGTTTCGACCCCCATGACCAACCGCCGCAGGTCATTGCCCTGACACCGATTGCCGACAGTCATGGGCAAACCGCTGCGCCGTTGCTGGAGATATCCGGCCTGAACGTCGCCTATGACCGCCAGGTGTTGTTCGAGGTGTCGTTGCAACTGCGCCCGGGCGAATGCCTGGCGCTGGTGGGTGAGTCGGGCTCCGGCAAGACCAGCCTGGCCCGGGCCGTCGCCGGTCTTGGCGAGAACGCCGAGGGCGAGCTGCATTATGCCGGGCGCCCCTTGCCCCTCCAGGCGAGGCAACGGGACGCGGGGCTGCGCCACCAGATCCAATACATCTTCCAGAACCCGTACCGCGCCTTGAACCCCCGGCAAACCGTGTACCAGACCCTCAGCGCACCGCTGCAGCACTTTTTCGCGATCAACGGCCAAGCTGCCCGCGAACGAGTGCACGGCGTGCTCAAGCGTGTCTCACTGGCAGCCTCGGTGGCCGACCTGTATCCCCACAGCCTGTCGGGCGGCGAACGCCAGCGCGTGGCCATTGCCCGGGCCCTGCTGTGTGAGCCGACCCTGCTGATCTGCGATGAAATCACCTCGGCGCTGGATGTCTCGGTACAAGCCTCGATCCTCGACCTGCTGCGCCAACTACAGCGTGACGGCTTGACGTTGCTGTTCGTGACCCACGACCTGGGCGTGGTACGGGCGATTGCCGACCGGGTGCTGGTGCTGAAAACAGGGCGGGTGGTGGAGCAGGGCGCGGTGGACCAGGTGCTGGACCAGCCCCAGGCGGCGTATACCCGCACGTTGCTTGAGCATTCGCCGACATTGGGCTGATGGGCACCGCTGCGCGGTGATCGCCGGCAAGCCGGCTCCTACAATGCAAATGCATACTCCTGTAGGAGCCGGCTTGCCGGCGATCGCGCCCTCACGGACACATCCTGCGTCAATGCCGCACCTCACTCTTGCATTCCCCGCACTAGCCTTTCCCTTCTGTATTTCCAACAGGAGGACAAAGGATTGTCCACACTTCCTCACGCTAAAAATCTGCGCAATGGCCGCTATTCTCAATCTGGTCAGATCTACCTACTTACCGCCGTCACTCAACATCGCGCACCGGTCTTTGCCGACTGGTGTGTTGGCCGATTGGTTGTGCATGAATTTCGCCACGCACAGATCGAAGGCCTCGCCGACTCCCTGGCCTGGGTGGTGATGCCTGATCATTTTCATTGGCTGATCGAACTCAAGCAAAGCACTCTCCCTGCGCTGATGCTTGCCACCAAATCCCGCAGCGCTCGCGCGGTGAACACGCGTATGGGCCGGTCAGGTCGGTTCTGGCAGAAGGGTTTCCATGATCGAGCGATTCGCCGTGAGGAGGACCTTGCGACAGTCGCCCGCTACATCGTCGCCAACCCGTTGAGGGCCGGGTTGGTAACGCGGGTGCATGATTATCCGTTGTGGGACGCGATATGGGTTTGAATCTACCGACGCAATCGCCGGCAAGCCGGCTCCTACAATGCATATGCGGCTTGCCGCCGCCGTACTTCTTCACGCACCGCCGGAATGATCCAGCGTCCGTAATCCACTGTGTCGTACAACGGGTCGTATCCCCGGTTGAGAAAGGTCGTCACTCCCAGGTCCACATAGTCGAGCAACGCCTGGGCCACGGTTTCCGGGGTGCCGACCAGGGCGGTGGTGTCGCCGTAGGCACCGACAGCGGTGGCGGTGGGCATCCATAGGGCGCGGTCGTGGCGGTCGCCCTGGGCGGCGGCGGCCAGCAGGCGTTCGGAGCCGGTGCCCTTGATCCGTTTCTGCCACGGGCTGCCTGCGGCAAACTGCGGGTTGGCCTTGATCTGCGCGAGGATCTGCTCGGCCCGTTGCCATGCCAGTTCCTCGGTCGCGCCCAGGATCAGGCGCACCGACAAACTCACCCGTGGCGCCTGCACCCCCGCCGCGCTGGCGGCGGCCTTGAGCTTGCCGATCTGTTCGGCGACGCCGCTCAACGGTTCGCCCCACAGCGCGTAGAGGTCCGCATGCTTGACCGCAATCTGATAGGCAATGTCCGACGAGCCGCCAAACGAGATTGGGATATGGGGCTGCTGCAAGGGCTTGACCGGCGAGAACGCGCCCTTGATGTTGAAGTACTCGCCCTCGAAGTCGAACGGCTCTTCGGCGGTCCAGGTGCGCCGCACAATCTCCAAGTACTCATCGGTGCGTTTGTAGCGCGCGGTCTTGTCCAGCAGGAAGTCACCTTCCTGGGGTTCGGCGGTGATCCCGGTAATCGCGTGCAGGCGGATTCGCCCGCCACCGGTGGTGTGATCCAGGGTGGCGAATGAGCGGGCGGCGACCGTCGGCGGGGTCAGGCCCGGCCGGTGGGCGATCATGAAACCCAGGCGCTCGGTGTGGGCCGCCGCATACGCGGCGATCTGCAAGCTGTCGGCGCTGCCGGGGCCGCTGGCGATCAGCACGCGGTCAAAGCCCGCATGCTCATGGGCGCGCGCATGGTGGCGGATAAAATCGAGGTCAAAGTCGGGGCTGCGAACGCCACGGGTCTCGGACCACTGGCGAGGGAAAATCATGCCGACAAATTCAATGGACATGGGGTGCTCCGGTCAGAACTGATAGTCGACCTGGGCCAGCAGCGTGCGGCCAGGCATGGGTTGCAAAAAAGTATTGGTGGAACCGGCCAGGCCGCTGACGAAGTTCAGCTCGTTGGTCAGGTTCAGCACGCGCAAGGTGGTGCTCCACTGCGGCTGGCGGTAGTACACGGCAAGGTCGAGGTTGTATTCGTTGGGGATCTTCACGGTCTTGCTCAGGTTCAAGTACCAACTGCTGGTCCACCAGCCGGACAGTTCGGCACCCAAGCCTGAGTCGAAGCGATAATCCACATAGCCACTGGCGGTGTATTCGGGGATCTGCACCGCATCAAAGCGCCCGGACGCGCGCTGGTTGAGGCTGTTGTTATCGCCAAACACGGTGCCGTTGTCGGGGATGAACCCGGCGGAGGCAAAGCCGGCCTGGGAGGTGAATTCGTTGTAGGCATTGAGCTTGGACAGGTTCAGGCCGCTGCGCAGATGCTCGTCGGGCTGGTAGCGCACGGTGGCCTCGACGCCTTTGATGATCAGCCTGGCAATGTTGTTATTGCTGTCGGGCGCCTGGTCCCGGGCCTGCTTGAAGGCGGCCAGGGTCATGAACAGCTCGTTGGGCACGGCCTCGACCTTGACCCCCACTTCGTGCAACACGCTCAGGCTCTGGAACGCCAGCGGGTTGAGCTGGTTGGCGCCAGTGCCGCTGCCCCAGCCCAGGCCGTTGGAAAAGAACCCGGTGTTGACGGCCAGCGAACGGTCGAAGGTGTAGTAGAGCGTGGTGTTGTCCGTGGGCTTGACGTAGGGGCTGAGCTGGAAGGCAAACAGGCGGTAGTTGTCGCTGTCCTGGCGCCGATTGCCACCGGCCAGCACGAACGGGTTCTCGATCTCGGCTTCGATCCAGCTGCGGCTGGCGCCGATATTCAAGCCCAGGTAATCGCCATATTTGAGGTTGTGCTGGCTGAACAGGGTTTTGGTGACCCAGGTGCTTTCGGCGGTGTAGGGCGCTACCGACTCGGCGTACAACCCATGCCCGGCCGGGAACATCGCCGGCAGGCTCAACCAGCCGTAGTAGTTGGAGTATTGCGCGACGCCCGGTTGGCCGATCCACGCCCCATTGCCGCCGGCCGGGTTGGCACCGGTCAGGCCCAGCAGGTCGCCGGGGTTCTTGCCGGACGGGTTTTGGGTCAGGTCATAGGCGTTGATGGTCGAGCCGAAGCTGTTGTTGGCGGCAATCGACTGGTTGGACTCACGGCGGTAAATCAGCCCGCTGTTGCTGTCATCGCGCAGGGTCCAGGGGCCGAGGCGGGTTTCATTGCGTGAGCGAAACTCAAAGCGGTTGTCGAAGATATTGTCCTTGGACTGCACCTGGAACGCGCCCACCGCGTCGGTGGTGTCCCGGGAGCGCTGGTAGAACGTGCTGTTGGCGACGGTGATGGTCGGCGACAGGTCGGCCTCGATGCGCAGTTGGGTGGTAAAGCGCCGGGAGCTGCTTTCGTCCTCCTTGCGTTGCCCGGTTTGCGACGATAACGAGCGTTCGCCATTGCCTGCCAACGTGGGGTCATATACCCAGCCGCGCAGGCTGCCGGGGTTGGCCTGGGTGTTGGGCGAGGCATTCTGGAAGCTGCCGTCGACCACGGCGTATTGGCCCTGGGCATTGCGCTGGCGCTGCACCCAGCCCAGGGTCGGGGCATCGGCGGCCCCCGAGGCCAGGACCGGCGACCACAGGGTGTTGCCGTTCTGGATAATCGGCGTGGCGCGGCCGGCGTAATACTTGCCGTGGTCCACCAGGTCCTGGGTTGCGCGGTTCCAGCCGTGGGTGATGTTGTAGTCGTAGTAATCGTCGTAGCTGGCGTTCCAGTCCACCCGCACATTGTCATTGCGCCAGGCCAGGGCACCGTAGAACGCGTCGAAATTGTTGTCGACGTTGTCGTAGAAGTCCTCCTGGCGCTGCTTGGTGATACTCAGGCGATAGGCCAGGTTGTCGCTGAGCGGGCCGGTGTTATCGACACTGAACTTGCCGCTGCTGCGTGAGGTGCCATCGGGTATCCACGAGCCCACTTCGCCGCTGAGCCTGGTCTTGAACTGGTTGAAGTCGGGTTTCTTGCTCAGGTAGTTGACGTAGCCGCCACTGCCGGACACCGAGCCATAGGTCACCGACGAAGGCCCGGCGACGATATCGGCGCCTTCATAGGCGTTGAAATTGGCCGGATGGCGCACGCCATAAGCGCGTTGGCCATCCTGGAACACTTCCGAGCCCTGGGCGCGGAACTGCGGGGCAATCCCGGCGTTCTGCCCACCGCCGCGGGTGATGCCGGGGGCATATTTGACCAGGTCGTCGGCGCTGCGGATCGAGTCGTTGGCCAACTGCTCGGCATTGATCTGCACAACTGAGCGTGGCGTGTCGAGCACCTTGGTTTCGGTGCCGCCATAGACCGAGGTCGGTGGGCGGGTGGGCAGGGCGTCGTCCTCGGACGCGCTGGCACTGGCCTGCACGGTTACGGTTTGCAGTTGGGTATCGGCGGCAAAGGCCTGGATTGGCAGGCCTGCCGCCAGCAGCAGGGGTAAACGCAAGGCGATAGCGTGCATGGCAAAAATGCCTCATCAAAAAATAAAAGGATGGCCCCCTGTAGGAGCCGGCTTGCCGGCGATGAGGCCCTTGAGGTTTGCTGTGTTTTCAAGGACGCCATCGCCGGCAAGCCGGCTCCTACAGGGGCGTCAGGCGCTGTCTTTGAGCCAGAGTTTTTCAAAGCGCCAGGTGCTGAACAGCGACTCTTCGGCCTGTGCGCCGCCAACGCGGGTGGACACGCCGTCGAGCAGGTCGGCATAGCCCCAGATCAACATGCCACCGCGCTCGTACTGGATCTGCTGCACCTGATGCACCAGTGCCTTGCGTTTTTCCAGGTCGGGCTGGGCCATGGCGGCCAGGAACAGTTCGCTGAACTGCGGGTCGTGGAAGTGGGTTTTATTGGACACTGCAAACGGTGCATCGGTGTGAATCGCACTGGCGAGGAACGGCGCGCCGATGCTGCCGCCGGTGCTCAGCGCCCAGTCGTTTTTCTGCGGGCCCTGGAAGGTCGCCAGGTCCACCTGCTTGACCTTGAGGGTCACGCCAATGCGCTTGGCTTGTTCGGCCAGCACCAGGGCCGAACTCAAACCGGTGCCGGGCGTGGTGATCAGCTCCACTTCAAGGTTCTCCTGGCCCGCTGCCTTGAGCAGTTGCGCTGCCCGTTGCGGGTCGTAGGGGCGCGGGCCGAGGCTGTGGTTGAAGGTCGGGTCGCTGGGCGCATACAGGTCGTTGGCCACCCGGCCCTGGCCGTTGAGGGCGCGGCGCACCAGTTCTTCGCGGTCGGCCATCAGGCGCAAGGCTTCGCGCACCCTGGGGTCGTTGAACGGCGGCTTGTCCAGGTTCATATCGAACGACAGCCAATTGCCGCTCACCGATTTGATCACCTGCAGGCGCGGGTCCTTGGCCAGGATCGGCAACTGCTCGGTGGGCAGCACGTTGGCCATGTCGATCTGCCCGGCGCGCAGGGCGGCCAGGCGTGACACCTGATCCTTGAAGTCGATGATTTCCAGCTCGTCGGCGTAGGGCTTGCCGTCCTTGTAGTAGTTCTCGAAACGGGTAAACAGCGAGCGCTGGCCGGGGGTGAAACTCTTGAGTTTGTAGGGCCCGGCACCCACCGGGTTGGTGACGGGGTGGTAATCCACCGGCACGATCCCGCCGAAGTTGACCCAGGTTTCCGCCAGCGGCAGGTAGCTGCGCCCGTCGCGAAAGCTCAGGCGCACGGTACGGTTGTCGAGCTTGACCAGGTTGTCGCGGTCCACCCAGTGCAACAGCGCGGCATAGGGCGAAGCCAGCTGCGGGTCGGTGAGGCGGCGGATCGAGAAGATCAGGTCATCGGCGTCGATGGTCTTGCCATTGTGAAACTCCAGGCCCGGGCGCAGGCGCAGGGTCCACGCGCTGGCGTCGGCATTCGGCTCTGCCAGCTCGGCCAGGGCCAGGCGCGGTTGCATCTGCTCGTCCCATTCCCACAGTTTGCTGTACAGCGCAAAGCCGCGCACGATGCCGCTGCCAATGGGCTTGTGGGCATCGAGGTTGCCGCTCTGGTTGCCGTCGAGGATCCCCAGGCGCAGGCGCCCACCGTAACGCGGCTGGTCATTGGCAATGCCGGCTGCCGGTGTGTCGGCGGGACCGCAACCGGCCAGCAGCAGGCCGCCGCCGACGGTGGCGCTGTAGCCGAGAAAGTCCCGGCGGCTGAGCAGTAAGGTCATGGTGTCAGGCTCCGCCATTGGCCGAGTGCAGCGCGCGCACGGGTTCCGGGGCGCGGCTTAGTTCGGCACGTTCATTGCGAAAGTGCGGCAGGATGTGCTCGCCCAGGCGATAGGCCTCTTCCAGGTTCGGGTAGCCGGCAAGGAAGAACAGGTCGATGCCAATGGCGTTGTACTCACGGATCCGCGCCACCACGTTCTCGTAGCTGCCCACCAGCGCACAGCCAGGCGGGATGCCGATGTAGCCGAAGCCAGTCCACACATTGGGATGGATAAAAAAGTCCTCGAAGCCCTGGGTTTCGTTTTTCTCGGCAAAGCCTTGCTCGTAGCTCAACTTGCGCGCGGTGCGCAGGCCCGCGTGGGCGGCCACGGCCTTGACCGCGCCACGGGCGATGCCCTCGTCGAAGAAACGCTTGGCTTCGGTGCGCGCCAGTTCCTCGGTTTCGCGGGTGATGACGTCAATCGATAGGCCAAAGCGGATATCCGTGCGCCCCCACCTCAAGGCGCGCTCGCGCAAGTCTGCGATCAATGCCGCGATTTCGTCGGGATGCTCGGCGCGCATCAGGTAGAAATCGGCATGCTTGGCGGCAAACTCGCGGGCGGCGATGGACGAGCCGGCGGTGCAGATCAGCGGCAGCTCGGCCTTCTTCAACGGCCCGCGCAGCCCGCCACCATCGGCCTTGTAGAACTTGCCGTCGTAGTGGAAGGTCTCGTTGTGCCAGTAGCCCTTGACCACATCCATGAACTCGGTGGCGCGCTCATAGCGTTCGTCGTGGTCGCTGAAATCGCCGACCTGGCGCTGGATGGCGTCCGAACCGCCGTTGATGATGTTCCACACCAGGCGGTTGCCGGTGGCGCGCTGGTAGGTGGCAGCCTGTTGCACCGCGACCCACGGGGTGTAGTGGTAGGGCTGGAACGCCGTGACAAACTGCAGGGTGCGGGTTTCCCGGGCCAGCAGCGAGCACACCGTCCACGGTTCTTCGCCGGTGGGCGCGTTGACCATCAGCGCGCCGCCAAAGCCATTGATTTCGGCGGCCTTGGCGATTTGCCCGAGGTAGTCGATATAAGTGAAGTGATCGCCGACGCTGAAGCCGGACACCGCGCCGGTACTGGCGCCGCCCCGATGCCAGTCGCCACGGTTGCGCGGGTCGCCGGGCAAAAACTGGGTCTCGCCGTGCAGTGGCAGGCGGGTGAAGAATTCGATGCTCATGAAAACCTCCGGCTTATTGCACGCTGGGATTGCAGATCGGCGTGATCGGTTGGTCGTTGATGACCTTGTGGGCGAAAGGCACGGAGTCCTTCAGCGAGGCATTGACCGTCGGGCTATGGCCCAGACCCTTGTACAGGTGGCCCTCGACGATGGAGCCGGCTTTGCACGCGTCCTGCATCAGTGCCACTTGGGTGGACGCCGCCGGGGTCTTGTCCTCGGCGCCGGTGCCGATAAATACCGGCTGTGCGGTTTTCAGGGTGGGGTACGACACTTGCGCCAGCCACGGAGCGAGCTGCTTGCCCTGGTAGTCCTTCTTCGCGTTGGCCGGGGTCAGGCCGATGCCTTCGACGTCGCTGACCAGCGCCGCCAGGCAACTGGTGCGCGCCTGCTCGAACAGCGGCAGGGCCTTGTCGGTATAGAAGTCCCGGGGGTCGATGCTCGGGTCATATTGCTGGGCCGCGAGCAAGGTATAGAAGCCGTAGGCCAGGGACGCGTCGACCTTGTTGGGGTCCTGTTCACCCACGTTTTTCGCGCCGACGGTGTAGATCACCCCGGTGCCGATGCTGCCCTTGACCCCAAGGTCGGGCGCATAGGTGGCGGCATATGCGGCCGAGGCAAACGCGCCGGCGCCGCCCTGGGACTGGCCGACAATCAGCACCTTGTTCGCCAGCCCAGGCACGCCCGCCACCACGGCCTTGGCCGCATCGAGAATGCCGTAGGCGGCCATGCGATTGTTCAGCAACGGATGCCCGCCGGGGACGCCCAGGCCCTGATAATCGGTGGCGACCACGGCAAACCCTTCATCCAGCCAGCGGCTGAGGTACTGCACGTCACGGTACGAACGGCCCTGCCACGACGGCGCGCACACATCAGCGACCCCGACCGTGCCATGCCCCCAACTGGCCACCGGCCAACCGCCGGCCGGAGCCTTGCCCTTGGGCAGGAACAGGGTGCCGGAGACCACCACCGGGGTTTTGTTGTCGATGCCATCGGTGGAGGTATAGAGAATGCGCTGGGCACTGGCGGCATTGGGCAGGCTCAGGGTTTTTTCCAGGGGTTCGCTGCGCAGCAGTTTGCCGGGGGTGGCCGGGATGACTTTTTCCCAGGTGTAGAACGCCGAGACACGGCCATCGCCTTGCAGTGGGTCGGGCTTGGGCGCGTGCACGTCGGCCGCCAGGGCGCTCATGGACAGTGCCAGGATGCTGAGGCCGAAGGCGAAGGAGCGGGGCAGATTCATCGGTAATTTCCCTATCAAGGTTGGGTGCTGACCTGGCCACGCAGGGCAGGCCAGTAGTCGGTGAGTTGCAGGTCGATCAGGGCCTGGCGGGTAAAGCCGGTGGCCAGGGACGGGCTGATGTCGTAGTGGTCGCGGATCAGGTGGTTGGCCAGGGCGTAGGCCGTCAGCGCCTGGTAGTGGGCCTTGAGCTGCGCGTCGCTTTTCGGCGCCCAGCGTTCTTGCCAGGCCACCGGGTCGTCCTGGTCGTCACGGCGCAGCACGCTTTCAGCGGTGCCGGCGCGCGAAGACAATTGGTAATAGGCGTCCTGGTTCTGCGTCTGGGAAATCCACCAGGCAGCCTTGACCCAGGCCGTGGCGAGCAATTGGGTGATATCCGGGTGCTGCTGCACAAAGGCGTCGGTGCCCCACAGGTCGGAGATCAGCCGCCAGTCGTTGCTGCCTTGCTTGGTCGACCAGATGATCTTGCCCACGCCTTTGTCTTCCAGGGCATAGGCCTCGCTCAACAGCACCGCTGCATCGACCTTGCCGGCCGACACCGCCGCCGCGCCGACTTGCGGGTTGAGGTTGGCAATCTTGAAGTCGTCGAGCTTGAGGCCCTTGCTCGCCAGGAAGTTACTGAAGGCAAACTCCCAGGGGCGGCCACGGTGCAGGGCCAGGCGCTTGCCCTTGAGGTCCTCGATGCTGTTGGCGCTGGAGCCGGCGGGCACCACCAGGTAGATGTTATTGCCGCTGCCGCCGGGCACGATCAACTTGCCCGGCACGCCACCGGCTCCGGCGATCACCGAGGGCAGGTCACCGCGCACGGCGAAGTCCAGGGTGTTGTTGCTGAAGCCTTCGTTGATCTGCGGGCCGGCGCCGGCGTGGGGCAGGGCGATCCATTGCAGCTTGATCCCGCGCTCGCGCAGTTGCGTTTCCAGCCAGCCATCCTCGATCACCCGCCCGGCGATCCCACCGAATACCGGCTTGCCGCCCTGGGTGTAGGCGACGATGGCGATTTTTACCGAGGCTGGCGGCTGCGCCAGCGCGAGCGTGCTGACCAGCACAGCGAACAATGCGGCGATCCATTTATTCATCGAAATTCCCCTGCCAATTTGAAGACCTGCCCTGGTAGAAGCCCGGCTTGCCGGCGATGAGGCCGTTGAGCCTTGCAGCGTTTAACCGCACGCCATCGCCGGCAAGCCGGCTCCTCCAGGGGAGGGTGTTGGCAGGGAGAGAGCAGATTGCATGCCAGCGTCGCTCGAATTCCCTCAGAGCCCCAACAACCGTGGCCTGTAGCGTTTGGCGCGGGGCGCTGGCGCACGCCCGGTTGTTGATGGATAGACAGGCAACTGCTGGCCGGTTGCTGCTCCAGCAGCAGCCGTGGCGTGCAGTGTTGGTATATGCGAAATGGGAATATATAAATACGAATTAATAATTAAATGGTCTAGAAAACTTCATGCACTATTGAGCACGCGCTTTTATTGCCAGGAATGCACCATGTCGTTGATCACTCATCCCAATGCCCGCGAATTGACCAAGTCGGTGCGTGCCACCGTGCTGGTGTTCAAGGACCCGCGCTCCCAGGAATTGCTGGCGCGGATCGAGCGCCTGGCGCCCAGCGAGGCCAATACCTTGATCATTGGCGAAACGGGCACCGGCAAGGAACTGGTGGCGCGGCACATCCATAACCTGAGCCGGCGCGGCCGCGAACCGTTTGTGGCGGTGAACTGCGGGGCCTTTGCCGAAACCCTGGTGGAGAGCGAGTTGTTCGGCCATGAAAAAGGTGCGTTCACCGGCGCCACCACCCATAAGGCCGGTTGGTTCGAAGCGGCCAACGGCGGCACGTTGTTCCTCGATGAAATTGGCGATTTGCCGTTGAACATGCAGGTCAAGTTACTGCGGGTGTTGCAGGAGCGCGAAGTGGTGCGCCTGGGCTCGCGCACGCCGATCCCGATCAATGTGCGCCTGGTGGCCGCCACCAACGTCAACCTGGCCGACGCGGTGGTCGCCGGGCATTTTCGCGAGGATCTGTTCTACCGCCTGCACGTCGCGACCATCCGCCTGCCGCCACTGCGCGAACGCCCCGGCGACATCCTGCCCCTGGCGGAGTTTTTCCTCGAAGAACATTGCCAGCGCCTGGGCTACAACCGCGCAAGCCTGAGCCCGGAAGCCGAGCGCAAAATGCTCGAGCACAGCTGGCCGGGCAACATTCGCGAACTGGAGAACGCCATCCACCACGCCTTGCTGGTGTGCCGCAACCAACGGGTGCAGCCTGCGGACCTGCACCTGGTGGACATGCGCTCGTCCGGCATCCGCCAGGACGAAGCCAACCACGCCCTGCCGGCCCCCAGCGGCCCGGTGGACCTGGAAGCGGCGCTCAATGCACTGTTCGAGCAGAACATCCCGGACCTTTACGAGCACATTGAAGAAACCGTGTTTCGTGCAGCGTATCGCTACTGCCATGGCAACCAATTGCAGACCGGGCGCTTGCTCAATATCAGCCGCAATATCGTGCGGGCGCGGCTGGAGAAGATAGGGGAGTTGGGCAAGCCGGCGTTGCTTGAGGGGCAGTGATGAGGTTGGGCCGCCTGGCAGCCGAACCTGTGGGAGCGGGCTTGCCCGCGATGGCGGTATTGGTTGACTGACCGCTATCGCTGGTAAACCCGCTCCTGCAAGAGGGATGCAATTTTGCATTCCCCCAGCCCTCAGAAATCGGCAATAAACTGCACCCCACCCACCACCGCTCCACGGGTTTGCGTCACCCCACCCGGATATTTCACATATTGCAGGTTAGGCCGCACCATCAGCCATTGGGTGGCCTGCACGCCGTAGTTGACCTCGTAGCTGTATTCGCGCCGCTGTTCAGGCAGATCCCCTATGCCCGTCACACCCGTGCGTGCGTTGAGTGCCTGGGTGTTGTCGGTATAGCGGTCACTGACCTTAAGTTTCGACGCACCGACGCCAAAAGTGTCATGCGGCCGCGCGTCGAAGGGGCCTCGGTAGATCAGGCCGACCTGCACCAGGCTCTTGATCATGCTTTTGTCCGGGTCGTTCATGGCAAGGTTGGCAAACACGTTGAGCCCGCGTTTGTCGTTGCCATCGACAGTGGTCAGTTGCTGTTGGCCCGACAACCACCAGCCGGCATTGCTCGAATACATCCGGTAGGGTTTCTGGCTGCTGGCTGCATAGTTGCCGTCAGCGTCCTTGAGCATGTCCTGGGTGTCGGCATTGGCGTAGTAGTAGCCGGCGTGGTATTCCGAACTGAGGCCGCCGATGCGCCCCTTCCAGATGGCTTCGACAGGGAAGCTGGTGCCTTGGGAGCCGCTGATGAACGGCTTGAAGCCATTGCTCGCCTCGGCGTTGCCAGGGTTTTTGTCGTAGGCGCCAACCTGCACCGCGAACACGTCGGTGAACTGGTATTTGGCACGCACCGCCCATTGGCTGATGGGGAAACTGTTCCACACGCCATTCCAGTTGCCTTCCTGGGAACCGCACAGGGTCACGTTCTGGAACTCGCAGGGGAACTGGTCAAAGTCCTCGCCATGGCCGAAGCGCCCCAGTTTCACGGCCAGCTTGCGCTCGAAGAACTTCTGCTCGTACCAGAACTGTGACAGGCGCCAGGCATTGCCGCCGCCGAACACTTCCATGGTCGAGGTCAGGCCGGTGGCGTCGGGGTGATGTACGCGGTCATTGGTAATGTCCTTGCCATGGCGCTCGCCGATGCCGATGCGCAAGGTTGCGTCCTGCCAGCCCCAGAGTTTTTGCAGGTCCATGGTTACGCCGAGGATCAGTTGATCGCTCCAGCGCGCAGTCATATGGGAGTCATAGCCGCCGCCGAGGTTGGAGCCCACTTCGCCGACGTATTTGAGGGTGAAGTCATAGCCCTGTTCGGCGAGCTGCGGGCGCAGGCCGTTCCAGTCGCCGAGCATGGCCGGGGAGCCAGGGTCCAGCAGGCCGGCGCTCAGGGCGCAGGTGGAAACCGTGCTGCATAGCAGGGCCAGGGGGAGGTTGATGCGCATGAGTGCTCCTTGGTTTTATTGTTGTTATCCGGGGTAAAACACAAATTCCAGGTACACACAGACCTCCAGTGTGGGAGAGGGCTGGCTCGCGATGGCGGTGGTTCAGTGATGAATCGGCTGACTGACACACTGCTATTGCGAGCAAGCCCGCTCCCACATTGGATCTTTGGTGTGTGGGGGCGGTGTCGGGGGTTACTGCAAGTTGACGAACAACCCGCCATCCACCAGCAACGAGGCGCCGGTTACGTAGCGCGCCATGTCCGAGGCCAGGAACACGATCGGCCCGGCGACGTCGTCCGGTTCGCCCAGGCGGCCCAGGGGTGTGCGGGAGGCCATGTAGGCGAGTTTTTCTGCGTCAGCCAGGTCTTGCTTGTTGATGTCGGTGGCGATGGTGCCCGGCAGTACCGAGTTGCAGCGAATGCCATAAGGCCCCAGGGCGATGGCGCAGGATTGCATCAACGAATGCAGGCCGGCCTTGGTCGGGGTGTAGTGGGTCTGCATGCCGCCACCTACCAGGGCGCTGATGGAACTGACGGCAATGATCGCGCCGCCACGGCCCTGGTTCTTCATCTGGTTGGCCGCCGCCTGCACGGCGAAGTAGGCGCCGTTGAGGTTGGTATTGACCGTCTTGAGGTAGACCTCGCGCGGCATGTCGAGGAACGAATGGAACGGGCAGATCCCGGCGTTGTTGACGAACACATCGACACTGCCGAAGGCCTCGACTGCCCCCGCCACCAGCTTGTCGCCGGTGTCCGGGTCGGCGGCATCACCGCCTACTTCAATGGCCTGGCCACCGAACGCGCGGATCTCCTCGATCAACGACAGCGCGGCCTGGGTGCCTTGCGTGCTGGCGCTATGGCCGATCACCACACGGGCGCCCTGGCGTGCACATTCGCGGGCGGCAGCGCGGCCGATGCCACGGGAGGCGCCGGTGATGATCACGGTTTTGTCTGCTAGCAACATGGGAAATCTCCTGGAAAAAATATAACGCTGTTGTAGGAGCAAGCTCGCCCCGACAAAAAGGCATTGCGGCCTCAGCCGAGGTAATTACCGTAGCCAACCATGGCAATGGCGCCGAGGATCACCGCGATCCCGGCCACCAGCACGCCCTTGTTGGCCGTGCTGGTGCCGTGCCATTCGCGAAAGTAGAGGCCCCAGCAATTGGACACAATGATGATGAAAGACATGTGCAACACCCACGAGCTGGCGTCGTTCTGCAGGCGGCTTTCGCCCATGCCGTAGAAAAAGAATTGCAAGAACCACAAGGTCCCGGCGCACGCCACCAGCAGGTAGTTGCGCAATAGCGGGGCGTTGCGGTCGGTGTAGTTGTGGAACGTGCGGTTGCGCCAGTTCAGCCACAGGCACCAGATGCCGTTGGTGGTCAGGCCACCCCACATGATCACCATGAACGTCACGTTGTTCTGGAACAGGCTGTTGGCGCCATGTTCCACGGCGGCGGCGGCCAGTGGGCGCCCGGCGGAAATACCGTAGCTGAAGCAGGCGCTCAACACCCCGGAAATCACCGCCACCAGCATGCCCTTGCCCAGGGCGAACTCGCTGACGCTGGCGAACTTTACCGCCTGGGACACTTCCCGTTCCTTGATCAGCCCGGCCTTGCCGCACACCGCGATGCCGATCAGCGACACGGCCACGCCCCACAGCACCCAATGCCCGCCTTGTGAGGCAAGCATCGAGGTCAGGGTGCCCTCTGTCTCGTGGGTGAACAGGTCGCGGTACAAGGCGGGCATCAGGGCGCCGAGGGCCGAGGTCAGGCCCATGATCAGCGACATGCCCAAAGACAGCCCCAGGTAGCGCATGGTCAGGCCGAACGTCAGCCCGCCGATGCCCCACAGCACGCCGAACATATAGGTCCAGAGCAGGGTGCTGGTGTCGGCGTTGCGCAGGATTTCGACCCAGCTGGGTACGGTCAATTGCGCGGCAATCAGCGGCACGATCAGCCACGACACCAGGCCGCCGGTGATCCAGTAGCTTTCCCAGGCCCAGCCACCAACTTTTTTGTAGGGGATGTAGAAACTGCCGGAGGCAAAGCCACCGATCAAATGCAGAATCACACCGAGGAGAATGATTTCCACGTGTTCGAATCCTTTTTATTGTTGTGATGAGGAGCCAATGGCTCAGTCGGGCGTAAGGCTGAACATCGGTTCAAGATCCACGCTGACCGGTGCGTTATCCGCGTGGCTGGGCATGATGTCTTGCATGTATTGCCACCAGCGTTGCATCAGCGCGGTACCGGGCAGGGCGTCCAGGCCGTGCTCATCGGTATGGGTCAATACGGCGAACAGCGCGTTGGTGGACGCGTCGAGGAAGATCCGGTAGTCCAGCACGCCGGCATCGCGCAGGGCCTGGGCCAGTTCCGGCCAGATCTGCTCATGGCGCCGGCGGTACTCGGCAGCCATGCCGGGGTTGAGGTTCATGCGAAAGGCACGGGTCGGCATCAGAGGCCTCCAGGTGGCAGTGTCGGGCTGTAGATACGCACGGCGTTGTGCAGGAAGAATTTTTCCTGCACGGCCTGGGGCTGATCAGCCATGCAGCGTTTGACCAGGCCCAGGGTGGTGGCGAAATCGGCCAGGTGGTCGCTGTTGGGCCAGTCGCTGCCGAAGAAGCAGCGGTCTTCGCCAAACGCGTCCCACAGCACGGCCAGGCGGTCGTTGTAGAACGCGGTGTCGACGATCAAGCCGTCGGGCCCGTGCTGGGGGATTTCTGCCAGTTTGGCGAACACATTGGGCCGTTCGGCCAAGCGCAGCAGGTCGGCGTGGTAGGCCGCTTCCTGGCCCGCAGGGACCTGGGCATTGGGCAGGTGATCGACAATGATGCGCAGCTGCGGCAGGGCGTCGCTCAGGTGCAGCAGGCCCTTGATCAATCGTGGCTCAGGGTTGGCGCTGTCCAGGCACCGCCCGCAATCGGCGAGCTGGCGCAGGCCGTCGATGAACCCTGGACGGGTTTGGTCCACCAGCAAATCACGCTGCCACAGGTTGCCGTAGCGCAGGCCCAGGAACAGCGGCTCGTAGGCGAGCGCGGCAAGGTCGCCGGCAAATTGTGGGTGCAGCGGGTCGAGATTGCCGACAAAGCCAAGCATCCGAGGGTCACTGCGCAGGGTTTGCAGCAACCAATGGTTGTCGTCGCGCCACGGGCTGGCTTCCACGGCGATTGCGCCGATCACCTGGTGTTCGGCGGCCAATGCCCAGTAATCCTCGGGCAGATGCGCGGCGTACAAACGGTTGCCCGGCTCGGGCCACGGGATGCCCTGGGGGCGGCGTGGGTCGAACAGGTGCAGGTGGCTGTCGATGATCGGGCCGTTGTAGAGGTTGGCAATGCTCATTGCGTAATCCTTGTTGGAAGGGGTGGTTGTTGGGGCCGGCACTCGCGTGTCGGCGCCCGTTGCCCCACCTCAGCTCTGCAGGTACACCACATGGGTATGGGTGTATTCGTACAGGCCGTGCTTGCCATCGGCGCCGCCGATCCCGGATTTGCGCACGCCGGCATGGAAGCCCTGCATCGCCTCGAAGTTCTCGCGGTTGACGTAGGTTTCGCCAAAGGCCAACTCGCGCACCGCATGCATGGCCTTGCCCAGGTCACGGGTGTAGATCGAGGAGGTCAGGCCATAGTCGCAGTCGTTGGCCAGGGCGATGGCTTCGTCGAGGTCGTCGATGATTTGGACGGGCAGCACCGGACCGAAGATTTCTTCGCGCATGATATCCATGTCGGCGCGGCCACCGGCCAATACCGTGGGCTGGAAGTGAAAGCCTGCGCCGAGGTCGGCAATCTGTCCGCCCGTGACCAGGCTTGCGCCCTGGGCGAGGGCGGTGCGCACCTTGCGGTTGACGTTGTCCAGGCCCTGGCGGTTGATCAGCGGGCCCATCTCCACATCGGCCTGGGCCAGTGGGTCGCCGTAGCGGGTGGCGGCCATCGCCGCGCTGATGCGCTCGATAAACTGGTCGGCGACGCTGCGCTGCACGTACACCCGTTCGGCGCAGTTGCATACCTGGCCGCTGTTGATGATCCGCGAATCACGGATGGCCTTGACCGCCAGTTCCAGGTCGGCATCGGCCAGGACAATCGCCGGCGCCTTGCCACCCAGCTCCAGGTTGAGCTTGGTGATGTTGGGTGCTGCGGCGGTCATGATCCGCGAGCCGGTGGCGACGCTGCCGGTAAAGCTAATCATGTCCACGCCCTTGTGAGCGGTGAGGGCGCCGCCGACCTGGCCGTCGCCACACACCACGTTGAACACCCCCGCCGGCAGGTCGGTCTCGGCCACCAGCCGGGCGAATTCAAAGCAGTTGTTCGGCGTTTCTTCGCTGGGCTTGATCACGATGGTATTGCCGGTCAACAGCGCCGGGGCCATCTTGCGGGCGATGAGGAAGAACGGGAAGTTCCACGGCAGGATCCCCGCTACCACGCCCAGGGGCTTGCGGAACAGGAAGATGTTTTCGTTGGGCCGGTCGCTGGTGATGATCTCGCCTTCGATGCGGCGCGCCCATTCGGCCATGTAGTCGAGGTAGTCGGCGGTGAAGTTGACTTCAACCTCAGCCAGGCTGCTGATCTTGCCCTGTTCCAGAGTGATGGTGCGGGCCAGGTGGGCGACGTTTTCCCGCAGCTTGGCGGCGATGCGCCGCAAGTGCCCGGCGCGTTCGATGGCCGGTTTGCGCGCCCAGTCCTGTTGCGCGGCGCGGGCGGCGGCCAGGGCCTGGTCGACATCCTCGGCAGTGGCGGCCGGCACTTTGGACAGCAGCGCGCCGGTGGCGGGGTTGAGCACGTCGATGTGGGCGCTGCTTGGAGTAAAGCGGCCGTTGATGAAGTTCTGGTAGACCGGAACGGATGACATGGCAGGCTCCTCAGTATGTGCGCGACGGCGCTTTCGCGTCGGCGGCAGGGCGGTAGCGGGCAAGGGTGCTCAGGGCGCTCTGGCGCAGCAGGCTGATATCGATCGCCACCGCAATGAAGCGACAGCCCCACGCCTGGTAGCGGCGCGCGTCTTCTTCATTGGGCGCGAGGATGCCGCAGGCCTTGCCCGCCGCCAGGGTGGCGTTGACCGCGTGCTGGATGCGTTCCTGCACTTCGGGGTGGCCAGGGTTGCCCGCATGGCCGAGGCCGATGGACAGGTCGGCGGGGCCGATAAAGACCGCATCCACCCCTTCGACTGCGGCAATCGCCTCGACGTTTTCCACGCCCAGGCGCGACTCCACCTGCACGATCAGGCACAGCTCCTGGTGGGCGGTGGTGAGGTAGTTCTCGACGCCATCCCAGCGCGTGGCGCGGGTCAGGCCGCCGCCCACGCCACGTATACCGTGGGGCGGATAACGCATGGCGCGCACCAGGGCCTGGGCCTGCTCGGCGGTTTCGACCATGGGGATCATCAGGGTCTGCGCGCCGATATCCAGCAGTTGCTTGATCAGGTTGGCATCGCCGCTGACCGCACGCACCACGGGCGCGGTGTTGTAGGGCGCCACCGCCTGCAATTGGCTGAGCACACTGGGTACGGTATTGGGCGCGTGCTCGCCGTCGATCAGCATCCAGTCGTACCCGGTACTGGCGAGGATTTCCGCGCCGTAGCCGCTGGCGAAACCGGCCCAGATCCCGTATTGGCTGGCGTCCTGGCGCAGGCCGGCCTTGAACGCGTTATGAGGCATGTGCATGGCGAGGCTCCTTAGCGGTTATATGGACGATGCAGTTGGCAATCAGGGTTCAGGTCTACGCCGAAGCCTGGCTTGTCGAGCACCGACAAACGCATGCGGCCATTGACCGGGACCGGTTCGCCGAGCAGTTGCGGGTGGAACATCGGCACCACTTCATCGGCCTTGGGCGCCATCATCAAAAATTCGGCAAACGGGCTGTTCTGGCGGGTGGCGACGAAGTGGTAGCTGTAGACCGAGGAACCGTGCGGCACCACCATGGCGTTGTGCGCATCGGCCAGGGCGGAGATTTTCACCAATTCGGTCAGGCCGCCGCACCAGCCCACATCCGGCTGGATAATGTCGCAGCAGCCCATTTCCAGGAGCATGCGAAAGCCCCAGCGGGTCGCTTCGTGTTCGCCGGTGGTGACCAGCATGCCCTTGGGCACGTTATTGCGCAGGGCCGCATAGCCCCAGTAATCGTCGGGGGACAGGGCCTCTTCAATCCATTTCAGGCCGTATTCGTGGGCGCCAATCGCCAGTTTGGTGGCGTAGTTCAGGTCCAGGCTCATCCAGCAGTCGAGCATCAGCCAGAAGTCCGGGCCGACCCGTTCACGCATGCTCGCCAGCTCTTCGAGGTTCTTGCGCAGGCCTTCCTCACCTTCGGCCGGGCCGTGGTGCAGGGGCATCTTGCCGCCGATAAAGCCCATCTTCTGCGCCAGGTCCGGGCGCGCGCCGGTGGCGTAGAACTGCAATTCATCGCGCACCGCGCCGCCGAGCAATTGATGCACCGGTTCCTGGCGGATCTTGCCGAGCAGGTCCCACAGCGCCAGGTCGACCCCGGAGATGGTGTTGATCACCAGGCCCTTGCGCCCGTAGTACAGGGTGGACTGGTACATCTGGTCCCAGATTTTCTCGATATCGGTCACCCGCGCGCCCTCAAGGAAGCGCGCCAGGTGTTTCTCGACGATATAGGCCGCAGGCTCGCCGCCGGTGGTCACGGCAAACCCGACAGTGCCGTCGCTGGCTTCTACTTCCACGACCAACGTGCCGAGCACGTTGATGCCGAAACTGCGGCGGCTCTGGCGGTACTCGGGGTATTTGCTCATGGGTGTGGCGATGTGGTCGTCGATCCAGTGGCCGTCGGCCTGGTCGTGGTAATCCGCGCCGCCGCCACGCAAGACAAAGGCGCGCACGTGTTTGATGGTGATGTTGCCCATGGTGTGACTCCTGGAGTTAAACAGTGGCCGGCGTGTTCGACGCTGTGTGGCCGGGGGAGTGGATACCCAGCACCAGCAATGCAGCCAGTACCGTGGTGGCAGACAGTAGGTACAGGCCGGCTGCCGGGGAGTGGAAGGCGGTTTCCGCCCAGTTTTTCAGGACCGGCGCGATAAACCCGCCCAGTGCGCCAAAGGAGTTGATCAGGGCAATGCCCGCCGCCGCCGCGCTACCGGCCAGGTAGCTGGAGGGGAACGTCCAGAACACCGGCTGCACCGCGATGAATCCGCTGGCGGCAAAGCACAGGGCGAGCATGCCCAGCAACGGGTTGGCGAAGGTGACCGAGCAGGCGATGCCGGCGGCGGCCATCACCAGGGTCAGGGACGCGGTACGCCGGCGCTCGCCGCTGCGGTCCGAATAACCGGGGATCCACCACGCGGCGAACAGCGCGCAGACCCAGGGAATCGCCGAGACCAACCCGACCATCAGGCCGACCTTGGTGCCGAGCAGGCCACTGACCTGGGTTGGCAGGTAAAACACCACGCCGTAGACACTGGCCTGGATCAGCAGGTAGATCAGGCACAGGTACAGCACCGACGGCTGGCACAGCACGCCGAGCAGGCTGCGGCCATGGGAGCCTTTGTGCTGGTCTTCTGCATCCAGCAGGTCCTGGATCTGGCGGCGCTCTTCAAGGCTCAGCCACTTGGCGTCGGCGGGGCGATTGTCCAGGTACCAATAGGCCCAGATGCCCACCGCCGAAGCCATCAGGCCTTCCACGGCGAACAGCCACTGCCAGCCGTGCAGGCCGCCGAAGCCGTCCATTTCCAGGAGCAGGCCAGACAGCGGGCTGCCAAAAATAAAGGCCAGGGGCGCGCCAAAATAGAAGAAGCCCATGGCCTTGCCACGCGCGGCCTGGGGAAACCAATAGGTGAGGTAGAGGATCACGCCGGGGAAAAACCCGGCTTCGGCCACGCCCAGCAGGAAGCGCAGGATGTAGAAGCTGGTTTCGTTATGGGCAAACACCATGGCCGCCGAGACCAGGCCCCAACTGACCATGATCCGGCACATCCACAGGCGGGCGCCGACGCGATGCAGGATCAGGTTGCTCGGTACTTCGAGCAACGCGTAGCCAACAAAAAACACCCCGGCGCCAAAGGCGAAGGCGGCGTCGCTCAGACCGGTGTCGGCCTGGAAGGCTTGTTTGGCGAACCCGACGTTGGCGCGGTCGAGGAAGGCCATGATGTACATCAGCAGCAAGAAGGGCAGGAGCCGCCAGGAAATCTTGGCGAGCAGGGACGCGGGCAGGGTGGTCATCTGGAAATCCTTTTGTAAGGCTTTGTTCTTATGGGCCGGACTGTACGGCGGCCGAGCAATGCGCTACAAATCGAATCTCGCTTACAAGCGATAACCTCAGGGTATCGATAACAAGGAAAAAAATGAGTAGTCCGCTGATTTCCCGCAGCCTGTTCAACCGCCTGCGCTATAAGCATCTGCATATGCTGGTGGCCTTGAGCTCCAGCCAGAACCTGCACCGTGCCTCCCAGGCCCTGAACATGTCGCAGCCGGCTGCCACCCGCATGCTGCGCGAGATCGAGGACATGTTTGCCTGTGACCTGTTCGAGCGCCTGCCCCGTGGCATGCGCCCGACGGCGCTGGGCAAGGAGTTGATCCGTTTTGCCGAATCGGCCCTCAGCGGCCTCGACCGCTGCGCCGAAGACCTGATGGCGCGCCAGCAGGGCGGTTATGGCTACCTGGCAATCGGCACCATCATGGGCGCCGCGCCGGACCTGGTGATGGACTCGATTGCGCAGATCAAATCCCTCAACCCGCAACTGCGCATCCGCATCATGGGCGACACCAGCGACCAGGTGATCCAGTTACTGGAACAGGGGCGCATCGACCTGGCCATCGCCCGGCGCAACGCCGCCACCGACAGCGAGCACTACAGCTTCGAGCCGCTGGGCAACGAGCGCTTGCTGGTGGTGGTGCATGCCGGGCACCCGCTGGCGCAGCGCGCGAGCCTGCCGTTGGCCGAGTTGGTCAGCGACTGGCCGTGGATCCTGCAACCGGAAAGCAGCCCGGCACGCATCGGTTTTGACGAAGCGTTGCAGCACCTGGCCCTGCCGCTGCCGGCGGACATCATTGAATGCAGCTCGGTGTATTCCATGCAGCAACTGATCCAACTGACCGACGCGATCATGGTGCTTTCCGAAAGCGCACTGCGCGATTACCTGAAGATGGGCCTGGTGGTGCAGTTACCGGTGGAGCTGGAGGTGACGCTTGCGCCATTTGGCATCTTGCTGCGCAAGGGTGAACCGGTGAGCCGTGAGTTGGGGTTGTTTATAGATTTGCTGCGTTACAAGGCCAGGGCGCTTGATTAACCGCCTCCGCCCGTCTATCCGGGAAAAAGAACATGGTATGCGCCAGGGATATTAAATAGAATGAATCTCATTTGAGACTCACTCGCGCCGCCCAGGGTTCGCTTGCCATGAATGATGCTGTATCGCCAACGATCACCGCCGAACCCAGCCTGAGCACCTTGTACCGCGACCACCGCAGCTGGCTGGAAAGCTGGCTGCGCCGGCGCCTGGGCAATGCCTGGGATGCTGCCGACCTGAGTCAGGATACGTTCCTGAGGGTACTGGCCAGCGCCCAGCCGGTGGCGCAATTGCAGGAACCACGGGCCTATCTGGTGACAGTGGGCAAGCGCCTCCTGGTCAATTTTCATCAGCGCCGCAGCCTGGAGCAGGCGTACTTGAATGCCCTGGCACGCTTGCCCGAAGACTGCGCTCCCTCGCCGGAGCAGCGTTGGTTGCTGCTGGAAACCCTGCACGCCCTGGACGAACTGCTCGACGGCCTGGCGGCCCCGGTGCGCCGGGCGTTCCTCTGGAGCCAGCTCGAAGGCCTGGGCTATCGGGAGATTGCCGAGCGTCTCAAGGTTTCGGAACGTACGGTCAAGCGTTATATGGCCCAGGCCTACGAACATTGCCTACTGGTGGAACTGTGAGCCGCACCGCACCGGATGTAGCGCGGGCAGCCGCGCAGTGGTTGGCGTTGCTGGAATCCGGCACGGCCGGCGAGCGTGACCATGACGGTTTGCAGCAATGGCGCGACAGTCACCCCCAGCACGAACAAGCCTGGCAAAAGGCGCAGTTGCTGCGCCAGCGGTTTGCCGAGTTGCCATCCTCCCTGGCCATGGCCAGCCTCGACCGCCCGCAACCTGGCCGGCGCGCGGTGCTCAAGCGCGCCCTGGGCGTGGCGGCACTGGTGCCGGCGGCCTGGTTGCTCAGTCGCCAGTTGCCCATCGACGTGTGGCGTGCCGACCTGCATACCGCCACCGGCGAGCGCAAACGCGTGCCGTTGGCCGATGGCAGCGCCCTGCAACTGAACACCGCCAGCGCGGTGGATGTGGACCTTCCTCGGCGACGCCTGACCCTGGTCGATGGCGAGATGGCGCTGAATGTGCCTGGCCCGTCGGCGCTGACCGTACACACCCGCTATGGCCAGGTCATCGCCAGCCAGGCCGAGGTTTGCGTGCGCCAACTGGCGGACGCGTGCCTGGTGTCGGTGCTCAAGGGCCAGGTGCAAGTGCAAGATGGATCGGGGCGTAGTACCTGGCTGCACAGCGCGCAACAAATACGCTTACAACCGTCGGGGTTGGGCGCGCCGCTGCCGTTCGACGTGCTGCAACTGGGCTGGCGCGATGGGGTGCTGACCGCGCAGAACCAAGGGCTGGGCGATTTCCTGCGCGAGCTGGATCGCTATCGCCCGGGCGTGCTGCGTTGGGACCCGCGCCTGGAAACCCTGCGCGTGACCGGCAGCTTCCGCCTGGACGACACCGACCGCATCCTCAGCCTGCTGGCCACCACCCACGGGCTACACGTGCAGTTCCGCACCCGCTATTGGGTCACGCTGGCATCGCGCAAAACTCCGGTTTGACCAGCCCCCAATGTGGGAGCGGGCTTGCCCGCGATCGCGGTGCATCAGTCACCCCATGTATCGACTGACACTCAGCCATCGCGGGCAAGCTCGCTCCCACAGGGTAAGACCGTGTCCCTTTTTTTCGTCTCGCCTGTCATCCAAGGCAAGTGAACGAAAACAGAGAGCCTTTTAATGCCCGTCGTCCCGCCATCGTTGTTGCGCCTGAGTCTGGTGCTGAGCCTGAGTGCCAGCCCGTTGTTCATTCCTGTGAGCTGGGCCGAGGACGCGGCCCGGCGCAGTTACCAAGTGCCCGGCGGCAGCCTGGGCAGTGCCTTGACCCGCTTTGCCGGGTTGGCCGGGGTCAATCTGTCGGTGGACCCGGCCCTGGTCAGTGGCCGCCAAAGCGCCGGGATCTCTGGTGAGTTTGCCGTCGAGGAAGGTTTTGCCCGGCTGCTGCAAGGCTCAGGCCTGCAATTGCAGGCAGTGGGGGAGCGTGCCTACACCCTGATCCCCGCCCCCCAGGGCGATGCCTATCAGTTGCCAGCCACCTCGATTCTTGGGCTGGCGAACACACCCGTCGCCCAAACCTACGCCGGTGACCAGGTCACGCGCAAAGGTGCGCAGGGCATGCTCGGCGACGGCGATTTTATGGATACGCCGTTCAACCTCACCTCCTATACCGCCAAGGCCGTGAAAAACCTGCAGGCGCGCACCCTCGGCGAGATGGTTGCCAGTGACCCTTCGGTGCGCATCACCAACCCGGCGGGTGGGCGTTTCGAGCAGTTCTCGGTGCGCGGTTTCAGCTTGTTCAACAGTGATGTGTCCTACGGCGGCCTGTACGGCGTGCTGCCGACCTACGCCATCGACATGGAAATGGTCGAACGCGTCGATATCCTCAAGGGCCCCGGTGCCTTGCTCGGTGGCATTGCGCCCCGGGGCAGTATCGGCGGCGGGATCAATATCGAGCCCAAGCGCGCCGCCGACACACCGCTCACCGAGTTCACCGGCAGTTATGCCTCGGCCGGGCAGTTCGGTGGCGCGGTGGATATCGGCCGGCGGTTTGGCGATGAGCAGCAGTTTGGCGTGCGCTTCAATGGCGTGAAGCAAGCCGGCGATACCGAGTGGGACCATCAGGAGGTTGACCGCGAAATGACGGTGATCGGCCTCGACTATCGCAAGGAGCGGGTGCGCCTGTCCCTCGACCTCGGGCGCCAGGAACGCACCGCCGATGCACCCCAGGAACGCGTGGAGATCGCCAAGGGTAGCGTGATGCCCAAGGCCCGCGATATCCGCGACAACTTCGCCCAGTCCTGGACCTATTCCCATACCAAGGACACTTTTGGCGCGGTGCGTGGCGAGTTCGATGTCAGTGATTCACTGATGGTCTACGCCGCTGCCGGCGCACGCAAAGGCAACTACGACTTCCTGCGCCATGGCGTGCAGGCGACCCAGAGCAATGGCGACTTCACCGTAGTGCCGCGCAGTTTCCGCCGCGACGAAGACGTCAAGACCGTCACTGTCGGTGCGCGCAGTTGGTTCGACACCGGCCCGGTGGGGCACACCCTCAATGTCAGCCTCAATCAGTTCAACATGGATTTCGACAATGCCGGCGAGCGCTACACCCCCGGCAAGAGCAATCTCTACCACCCGGTGGTCTTGCCCCACCCAGGCCAGGCTGTGCGCTGGGACACCAGCACCCACACCGAAAACCGCTTCACCAGCCTGGCCCTGGCCGACACCCTGGCGTTGTTCGATGAGCGCGTGCTGCTGACCCTCGGCGCGCGCCTGCAAAAGGTCCAGGTCACCTCCTGGAGCAACGGCATCAAGGATCAGCCGGAGTACGACGAACAGGCGACCTCGCCGGCCCTGGGCCTGGTGGTGAAAGTCACCGACCAGTTGTCCCTGTACACCAACTACATGGAGGGCTTGAGCCAGGGCGAGACCGCGCCTTCGAGTGGGGTGCGCAATGAAAACGCGATCTTCCCGCCGACCAAGAGCAAGCAGGTGGAAGTCGGCGCCAAGTACGACATGGGCAGCTTTGGCCTGACCGCCAGTGTGTTCCAGATCAAGCAGCCGGCCTATGGCATCGACAGCCAGGGCTTCTTCAAACCCAACGGCGAGTTGCGCAACCAGGGTGTGGAATTGAACGTGTTTGGCGAGCCCCTGGCAGGCGTGCGCCTGCTCGGCGGGGTGATGCTGCTCGACAGCGAGCAGACCAAGACCGCCCAGGGCCTGACTGACGGCAAGCGCGGCACCGGCTCGCCGATTGCCAACGTCAACCTGGGGGCCGAATGGGACATCCCGCGCCTGCAAGGCCTGACCCTGACCGCCCGGGCGATCCACACCGGCGCGCAGTACCTGGATGCAGCCAACCAGCAGAAGATCGATGGCTGGGAACGCTATGACCTGGGGGCGCGCTATACCTTCAAGGTCAAGGAAAACCCGGTGACCCTGCGCGCTACCGTGGAGAACGTGCTGGACACCACCTATTGGGCCTCGGCTGCAACCTCCAGCGACAGCGCGCCTGGCCTGACCCTGTCTACGCCGCGCACATGGCTGGTGTCGGCAACAGTAGGTTTTTGACCAAACCCATGTAGGAGCCGGCTTGCCGGCGATGGCGTCCTTGAACTCAGCACATGATTCACGGGCCCCATCGCCGGCAAGCCGGCTCCTACAGGGTTTCTCATATGTTTATATGGAATAAATAAATAGTTATTTATTCCTTTTGTTGTTGGTGGGAATGGCGCATTTTGAGGGCCTGCGCATTCGTGCGGATTGACCCAACCGTAAAAGGAAAACCGACATGACCATCAAAGCGATCAACGTGCGCAACCAGTTCAAGGGCGTGATCAAGGAAATTCTGCTGGGCGAGGTGGTGTCCGAAATCGACGTGCAGACCGCGTCCGGGATTGTCACTTCGGTGATCACCACCCGTTCGGTACGCGACCTAGAATTGAAGGTGGGCAGCGAAGTGATTGCCTTCGTCAAATCCACCGAAGTGTCCATCGCCAAGCTCTGAACCCAAACCTGCGCATACCTTTATAGGCGCCGGCAAGCCTGCGCCTACACGGGTCTTCAGCGGTTTTTCAGGCTGCGTTCCAGGCGTGAAATACCTTCTTCGAGCAACGCCCGCGGGCAGCCGAAGTTCAAGCGCACGAACTGCTGGCTGTCATCGCCAAATTCCACGCCTGCACTCAAGCCTACCTTGGCCTGCTCCAGGAAAAACCGCTGCGGGTCTTCCAGGCCCAGGGCGCTGCAATCGAGCCAGGCCAGGTAAGTGCCTTGCGGGGCATGCATGGTCACCCCCGGCAGGCGTTTTTGCACTGCATCCAGCAGGTAGTCGCGGTTGCCTTGCAAGTACGTCAGCAACGCCTTCAACCATTCACCGCATTGGCTGTACGCCGCCCAGGTGGCTTCCAGGCCCAGGGGGCTGACACTGTCGACCATGCCGCAGCGTGCCTTGTTGAAGCGCTCGCGGATGACTGGATCCTGGACAATCGCAAAGCAGGTCTTCAGGCCGGCGACGTTGTAGGCCTTGCTGGCCGACATCAGGGTAATGGTGCGCCGGGCGATCTCTGCGCTCAGCGATGCGGTGGGGATATGCCGGCGCCCGTCAAAGCACAGCTCGGCATGGATTTCGTCAGAGATAATCAGCGTGCCCTGTTCCAGGCAGGCAGTGGCCACCGCCAGCAATTCCTCGCGGGCGAACACCTTGCCCAGGGGGTTGTGGGGGTTGCTCAACAGCAAGGCACCGGCACCTTTCAAGGCCTGGCGCAAGGCGGGCAGGGGGGTGAGGTATTCGCCCTGGGCGCTCAGTTCAAACGGCACTTCGATCTTCGGCAGGTTCCAGTTGCCGGCCGCATGGCGCAGCGGCGCGTAGTTGGGAGTCTGCAAGACCACCGACTGGCCCGGTTGGACGAAGGCGTGCAGGGCCATGTTGAAACCCGGCTCGACGCCCGGCAGGAATAACAGTTCATCGGGCTGCACGCGCCAGGCGTACTTGTCCCACAGGTCGCTGATGATCGCTTCGCGCACTTCTGGCCGGGCAACGCTGTAGCCGAGCATTTGCTGGTCCAGGCGCGCGTGCAGGGCCGTGAGGATCGCCGGTGGGGCGGCGATGTCCATGTCGGCAATCCACATCGGCAAGACGTCTTCGGGGTAGCGGCTCCACTTGGTGCTGCCGGTGCCGAGGCGAGGGTGGATCGTGTCGAAATCAAAGCTCATGGGGGCGCTCGTGTCAGGAAGGCGGGCGAAGAATCACGTCGATTCTAAGTCAGCCGGCCTGATAGGTCATCAACTGCTCCTCGCACAGGATGCGGATGGTGCGCCGTTGCACCTCGATCAGGCCGGCGTCTACCAAACGATGCAGAATCCGTGAAAACGTCTCTGGCTGAATCCCCAGTTTGGAGGCTACCAGGCGCTTGGGCACTTGCAGCACCACATCACCGCTGGCCAGATCGCGCTCCTGGACCAGGAAGTTGATGACCCGGCGACTGGCATTGGCCAGGCTCAGGGTGTCGATGTCCTTGAGGCGCTGATGCAGGTGGATGCTCATGGTGCCGAGGATCGCCAGGCAGATCTGCGGCTGGTCCTCCAGGGCCTTGCGGTAGTGATGGCCCTCGATACTCACCAGCACGCTGTCCTTGAGCGCCGTAGCACTTACCGGGTAGGCCTTGGCCTGGCTGAACAGCAGGGCTTCGGCAAAGGTCTGGCCGGGGCGAATGACCTCCACCAGATGTTCCTGGCCTTCGCCGGTGACCCGGTGCAACTTGATCTGGCCGCTGACCAGCAGGAAAAACCGCTCGGCGGGGTCGCCCTGGTGCATCAAGGTGATGTGGGCGGGCAAGCGCTTGAGATTGGCCAGGGTGCAGATGTCCTGGAAAATCTTCTCCGGCAACGGGCTGAACAGATGATGCCGGCGTAGGGTTAAAACGATGGATGGGTGGGTCAGCATGGCGTACCTCCGCTCCCGTCCATGGTAGAGCGTGAGGCCTGTGGGGCCTATGCCTCGTTGGAGGTAGCCCCGTGGAGGCAGTGGCCCTGCAGCAGCGCCGAAAATGCATCGCGCGCCGGATGGCAACCTGCGTTGGCATGCTAGTAAAACCGGTTATCGATGCGCGTCAGTTCCGCGAACTCATGGCCTTGCCAGTTGGCACGCTGGCGGTATTGCTCGTAGATCCCCCGGGGCACCAGCGCGGCGCCGCTGCCGGCACTGACACAGCCGATAATCGTGCCGTAGCTGGCGATGCTGATGGCGTGGGTGATATTGGCGCAGCGGCCTCCGGTGATGGTGATGGTGGGGACGGTGAGTGGGGGCGTTGACGGTGAAAGCGAGGCGGCCTTAGAGCCGACCTGATCTTCAAATTGCACGCGCGCTCCTGTGGGAGCGGGCTTGCTCGCGATGGTCGTTAACGATGAAAAATGAATGCCTGACACTCTGATGTTTTCTTGCGGGCGCCATCGCGGGCAAGCCCACTCCCACAGGGGAATGGCTTGCCCGCCGGGCCTGGGCCAGGCTCCGAGTGGTGGGGCAAGAGCGCTTTGCTTCCTTTGGCGCTCTTCCAAAGTGAGCCGCCGTAAGGGCGGAACCAATAGTAGCCGTGACCGCAGCAACGGATATGTACACAAACCTGAGAATCACTAAAGAGATGTGTAGATACCTATGCTGCGATGGCGGTGCATCAGTCCCTACCCAGCCTGACGCAAATGCTCCATCGCCCAAACCGCCGCTTCCACCCGCGAGCGCAGCCCCAGTTTGTGCAGCAGATTCTTCACATGCACTTTCACCGTGCCCTCGGTAATCCCCAGCTTGTGCCCGATCACCTTGTTGCTATAGCCCCCGGCAATGGTCTTCAACACCTGCCGCTCGCGTTCGGTCAGTTCCACTGCCGCGTGGGGCTGGGGCGAGCGCAAGGCCTGGGCCAGCACCCGGGTCAGGCCGGGGCTGATCACCAGGGCGCCGTGCAGCGCATCGCGGATGTACTGGATCAGCAGTTCCGGCTCCATGTCCTTGAGCAGGTAGCCGTTGGCATCCAGGCGCAGGGCGTCGCGGATGTCGTCTTCGGCATCGGACACGGTAAACAGCAAGACCTTGCCGCCATAGGCCATGGCCCGCAGCTGGCGCAGGGTTTCCAGGCCGTTCATCTGCGGCATGTTGTTGTCCAGCAGCACCAGGTCCGGTTGCAGCGACTCGATCAGGCCCAGGGCTTCCTCGCCATTGCCGGCTTCGCCCACCACGTGCAGGTCGTCTTCCAGTTCGAGCATCTGGCGCATGCCGTGGCGCATCATCGGGTGGTCGTCGACGAGCAGGATGCGGTGGCGTACAGATGGGTTGATGAGCGCCGTGTTCATGACAAGCTACCTTCTGGTAAAGAGTGCCCGAGGAATTCCGGGCGAAACAGCAAGTGCACCCGGGTGCCCTGGGGCTCGCGGGAGGAAATGTCCAGTTGACCGTGCAGGCTGCGGGCGCGTTCGTCCATGATGGTCAGGCCGTGGTGTTCGCGCTGGTCCACCGGCTCGCTGAAGCCGCGGCCATCGTCTTCAATGCTCAGGCTCACGGTTTCGCCGTTCTGGCGCAGTTGCAGCCAGGCGTTTTCGGCGTGGGCATGGCGCAGGCAGTTGGACAGCGCTTCGCGGGTTACCTGTAACAGGTGGATCTGTTCACTGGCCGACAGTTGGAAGGCCAGGGCATCCACATGCAGGTGCACCTGGAACTCGCCACGCCGCGAGAACTCCTCGGCGGTGTCTTTGAGCTCCTGGACCAGCCCGGCATCGTGGATTTGCAGGCGAAAGGTGGTGAGCAACTCACGCAATTGCCGGTAGGCGTTGTTCAGGCCTTCGCGCAGTTCACCGGTGACGGTTTCCAGGGTGGCCTTGGGTTCGTCGCGGCGCAGCAGGGTCTGCATGCGGCTGACTTGCAGCTTCATATAGGACAGGGCCTGGGCCAGGGAATCATGCAGCTCGCGGGCGATGATGGTGCGTTCGTCCAGCAGCAATAAACGGTGGTCCTGCTCGCGCTGGCGCTTGAGGGACAGCGAGGTGCCAATCAGGTTGGCCAGGGCCTGGATCAGTTGTTGCTCCCAGGCTTGGGGGGCATGGCCGTCGACAAAATGCGCCTTGAGTTCGCCCAGTTCCGCGCCCTGGTTGCTGATGCTGAACACCTGGGGCGGGGCCACGTGGTGGCGCTCGCAGGTGGCGCAGTCACCGATGGCGCAGACGTTGCGGCTGTTGCCGCCATGCAGCGCGAGCATCTGCTGCGCCGGGGCGAGGAAGTGCCCTTGCAGGCACAGCGACAGGCGCAGGCCCGGCAGGCGTTTCTGGAAACGCCGAATCAATTCGTCGAGGCCTTCGGCGTTGGCCAGGCGCGTGGCCAGGCTGCGGCTGCTCTCGTAGAGCAGTTCCAGGGCGGCGTTGGCCTGTTGCAGGTTGAGGGTTTTGTGCTGCACCTGGCTTTCCAGGGTGCGATGGGATTGCTCGATGGTTTCGGCCAGGGTGTTGAAGCTCAGGGCCAGTTGCCCCAGTTCGTCCTGGGAGCGGTGATTGACCCGGGTCTGGTAATCACCCTCACGAAAGCGCCGGGTGGCGTCCACCAGTTCCTTCAAGGGCGTGACCACGCCGTACTGCAACTCATACAGCCCCAGCAGCAGGATGATCAGGGTGCTGAACAGCGCCAGGCCCTGGATCAGCTGTTGCCAGCCTTGTTTGTGCTCACTCTGTTGCTGCAACAGGCTGACGAACTGGTTCAGTTGCTCGACAAAGGCCGGTGCGCGCTCGCGAAAGAGCGCGCCGTCGCCGCGCTCGATGGCCGGGCGCAGTTCCTGGTTCCAGTGTTGCTGGATCTGCCGGTAGCTCTGTTGCAGGGCGCTGTGGGGGCCGTCTTCGAGCACCGCTTTCAAGGATTGGCTGTCCAGGCGCCGTTGCAGGCTCTGGGTGATGGCCAGGATCTCGTCGGCGGGGGCGTGGTCGGCGAGTTTCCAGCTCAGGTGGTAGGTCTCCATGCGCACCGAGCCTGCGGTGTTGATGGCCGCGCCGTCGCCCTGGCTGAACCAGGCGATCAGCCCGGCGCTCAGGGAACTGGCCAGGGCCAGGATCGCAATCAGGATCACCGCGACACCGGCGCGTGCGGGCAGGGAGCTGCGCAGCCAGTTAAACATCACGGCGTAATCGAAGGGGTAAGGACAACAGCATGGCGGCACCTGGCATAGGAAACAGTATTGGATTCTGCATTCCCTGGCGCACTACCTCTAAAGAGTTGCCGGCGAACCCTCCCACGGGAAAAAGCCGGCACAAGAGACCAATCCATTGATAAATAAAGACTTTCTCTTGTTTTTTGGTCTACCTCTTAAGAGGTAGATGGGCCAAGCATAGGCCAATACCCCCCAGGTGGACGTTGATCTGGGTCAAGTTCCTGGAGGACGTCGCCCCTAACCTGCGCTCATGGAATCACTTCTGGGAGCGCAAACCGTGACTCAACCCCGTGTAAGACAGGGCCTGGTGCTGGGCATGAGTACACTGGCCTTCACCGTGTGCTTTATGGTCTGGATGATGTTCGCCGTGCTCGGCGTGCCGATCAAAGAGCTGCTGCAACTCAACGAAACCCAGTTCGGCCTGCTGGCCGCCACCCCGGTACTGACCGGCTCCCTGGTGCGCCTGCCCCTGGGCCTGCTGACTGACCGCTTCGGCGGGCGCATCGTGTTCTTTGTCTTGATGCTCGCCTGCGTGCTGCCGCTGTACCTGATCACCTACGCCACCGCCTTCTGGCAATTCCTCGTGCTGGGGCTGTTTGTCGGCCTGGCCGGCGGCTCGTTTTCGGTGGGCATCGCCTACGTCGCCAAGTGGTTCGACAAGGACAACCAGGGCTTTGCCATGGGCGTGTTCGGCGCTGGTAACGCGGGGGCGGCGGTGACCAAGTTTCTGGCGCCGGCGCTGATCGCCCTGGGTACCTGGCACCTGGTGCCAAAGGTGTTCAGCGCAATCTTGTTTATCACCGCGCTGCTGTTCTGGTTCCTCACCAGCGAGAACAAGGCCCACCGCAGTGCCGGTGGCGCCACCTTGCGCGAACAACTGCTGTGCCTCAAGGACCCGGCCGTGTGGCGCTACTGCCAGTACTACTCGATTGTGTTCGGTGGCTACGTGGCCCTGGCGCTGTGGGCGACCAAGTACTACGTGCAGGAATACGGCTTCAGCCTGCAAAGCGCTGCGCTGTTGGCCGCGTGTTTTTCCCTGCCCGGTGGCGTGCTGCGCGCTGTGGGCGGCTGGATGTCCGACCGCTGGGGCGCACAGAGCGTGACCTGGTGGGTGTTGTGGGTCAGTTGGATCTGCCTGTTCCTGCTCAGCTACCCGCAGACCCAATTGCAGGTGCAGACCGTCAACGGCCCGCTGGATTTTCATATCGGCCTCAATGCCACCCTGTTCACCGTGCTGCTGTTTGTGATGGGCATCGCCTTCGCCTTCGGCAAGGCCTCGGTGTTCAAGTACATCGCCAATGACTACCCGCAAAACATGGGCGCGGTGTCCGGCATCGTCGGCCTGGCGGGCGGCCTTGGCGGCTTTGTCCTGCCGATCATGTTCGGCGCCCTGGTGGACCTCACCGGCGTGCGCTCCTCCTGCTTCATGTTGATGTACGGCGTGGTCTGGGTATCCCTGACCTGGATGTACTTCAGCGAAATCCGCAAGCAACCGCTGCTTGGTAAAGCGGCGGCCCAGCCTCTCCAAGGAGAATCCGCATGACTATCGCGCAAAAGCCCGACTCGGGCCCGGTGATCCACGACTGGCGCCCTGAAGACCCGGCGTTCTGGGGCGCCAGCGGCAAGCAGACCGCGACCCGTAACCTGTGGATCTCGATCCCGGCGCTGCTGTTGGCCTTCGCTGTGTGGATGGTGTGGAGCACGGTGATCGTGCGCCTGAACGCCATCGGTTTCAGCTTCACCACTGACCAATTGTTCTGGCTGGCGGCGTTGCCGGGCCTGTCTGGCGCCACGTTGCGCGTGTTCTATTCGTTCATGGTGCCGATCTTCGGTGGCCGCCGCTGGACGGCCCTGAGCACCGCGTCGCTGCTGATTCCATCACTGTGGATGGGCTTCGCGGTACAAGACCCGAGCACCTCCTACAGCGTGTTTGTATTGATCGCGCTGTTGTGCGGCTTCGGTGGCGGCAACTTCGCCTCGAGCATGTCCAACATCAGCTTCTTCTACCCCAAGTCCCAGCAAGGCACGGCCCTGGGCCTGAACGCCGGCCTGGGTAACCTGGGGGTGTCGGTGATGCAGTTCTGTGTGCCGCTGGTGATTACCTTCGGCGTGTTCGGCCTGCTCGGCGGCCAGCCACAGACCCTGGAAGATGGCAGCCAGTTGTGGTTGCAGAACGCCGGGTTTATCTGGGTGCCGTTCATCATCACCGTGACCCTGTTTGCCTGGTTCGGCATGAATGACCTGTCCAGCGCCCGCGCTTCGTTCAGCGAGCAGGCGGTGATCTTCAAGCGCAAGCACAACTGGCTGATGTGCTGGTTGTACCTGGCCACCTTCGGTTCCTTCATTGGCTTTTCGGCCGCCTTCCCGATGCTGATCAAGACCTCGTTCCCAGACGTCAACGCCCTGAAATTCGCCTTCCTCGGCCCGCTGGTAGGTGCCCTGGTGCGCCCATTGGGCGGCTGGCTGGCCGACAAGCTGGGCGGTGCGCGGGTGACCTTGTGGAACTTCGTGCTGATGATCGTGATGGTGTTCGGCGTCCTGCACTTTTTGCCCCTGAACGGCGAGGGCGGCAGCTTCTACGGCTTCCTCGGCATGTTCATGCTGCTGTTCATCACCACCGGCATCGGCAACGGCTCCACCTTCCGCATGATCCCGGTGATCTTCCGCACCCAGCATGAAAAAGCCAGCGCCGGCAAACCCGCCGCCGTGCGTGAGCAAGCCCTCAAGGATGCCAGCAAGGAATCGGCCGCCGTGCTGGGCTTCAGCTCGGCCATGGGTGCCTTCGGTGCGTTCTTCATCCCCAAGACCTTTGGCTCGTCCATGGCCTACACCGGCAGCCCGGCCATGGCGTTCTACATGTTTGTCGGCTTCTACCTGACCTGCATCGTCGTGACCTGGTGGTGGTATGCGCGCAAAGGCGCCGAGACCCCCTGCTGAGTCGACCCCGAATTCAAACCTTGCGTGGGCGGGGCACAGAACCCCGCGGCAAGCCTGAGAGGAAAGCACCATGAGTCATTTACTCGATCAACTGCGGTTCTTCAATCGCAAGCAAGACGAATTCTCCGAAGGTCACGGCGAGACCCGCAAGGAGTCCCGCGACTGGGAGAACGTCTACCGTTCGCGCTGGCAGTACGACAAGATCGTGCGCTCCACCCACGGGGTGAACTGCACCGGCTCGTGCTCGTGGAAGATCTACGTGAAGAACGGCCTGATCACGTGGGAAACCCAGCAGACCGACTACCCGCGTACCCGCAACGACCTGCCTAACCACGAGCCGCGCGGCTGCCCCCGTGGCGCGAGCTACAGCTGGTACATCTACAGCGCCAACCGCCTGAAGTACCCGAAGATCCGCAAGCCATTGCTCAAGCTGTGGCGCGAGGCGCGCCTGACGCTGTCGCCGGTCGAGGCCTGGGCGAGCATTGTCGAGGACAAGGCCAAGGCCGACTCCTATAAAAGCAAGCGTGGCATGGGCGGCTTCATCCGCTCCAACTGGGATGAAGTCAACGAAATCATCGCCGCGTCCAACGTCTACACCATCAAGCAATACGGCCCGGACCGCATCGTCGGCTTCTCGCCGATCCCGGCCATGTCCATGGTCAGCTACGCCGCAGGTTCGCGTTACCTGTCGCTGATCGGCGGCGTGTGCCTGAGTTTCTATGACTGGTACTGCGACTTGCCGCCAGCCTCGCCGATGGTCTGGGGCGAGCAGACCGACGTGCCGGAATCGGCCGACTGGTACAACTCCAACTACATCATTGCCTGGGGCTCGAACGTCCCGCAGACCCGGACCCCGGACGCGCACTTCTTCACCGAGGTGCGCTACAAGGGCACCAAGACCGTGGCCATCACGCCTGACTATTCGGAAGTAGCCAAGCTCACCGACCTGTGGCTCAACCCCAAGCAGGGCACCGACGCGGCACTGGCCCAGGCCTTCAACCATGTGATCTTCAAGGAATTTCACCTGGATAAACCGAGCGCGTACTTCACCGAATACGCCAAGCGCTACACCGACTTGCCGGTGTTGGTAATGCTCAAGCCCATGACCGGCTTCGCCCCGGGCGCAGGCTTCCAGCCGGACCGCTTCCTGCGCGCCTCGGACCTGGTGGACAACCTCGGCCAGGACAACAATCCGGAATGGAAAACCATCGCCCTCGACGAAAGCGGCGAACTGGTCTCACCACAAGGCGCCATCGGCTATCGCTGGGGCGAGAAGGGCAAGTGGAACATCCTGGCCAAAGAAGGCGGTGAAGGCCGCGAGATCGACCTCAAGCTGAGCCTGATCGGCGAGGACGTCGCCGAAGTGGCGTTCCCGTATTTTGCCGGTGAAGCCCACGACTACTTCCAGCACGTGGCCGGTGACGCCGTGCAGTTCCGTCGGGTGCCGGTGCACAGCGTGACCCTGGCCGATGGCACGGTGGCCAAAGTGGCGACGGTGTTCGACCTGTCGGCGGCCAACCTGGCCATCGACCGTGGCCTGGGCGGCAGCAACGTGGCCAAGGACTACAACGACGCCAGCGTACCGGGCACGCCAGCCTGGCAGGAAGCAATCACCGGGGTCAGCCGCGAGAAGGCGATCCAGATCGCCCGTGAGTTTGCCGACAACGCCGACAAGACCCGTGGGCGCTCGATGATCATCGTCGGCGCGGCAATGAACCACTGGTACCACATGGACATGAACTACCGCGGGCTGATCAATATGCTCATGCTCTGCGGTTGTGTCGGCCAGACCGGCGGCGGTTGGGCGCACTACGTGGGCCAGGAAAAACTGCGGCCGCAATGCGGCTGGTTGCCCCTGGCATTCGGCCTGGACTGGAACCGTCCGCCGCGCCAGATGAACGGCACCAGCTTCTTCTACGGCCACAGCTCGCAATGGCGCCACGAGAAGATGAGCATGCACGACATCCTCTCGCCGCTGGCCGACAAGTCGCAGTTCCCCGAGCACGCCCTGGACTACAACATCCGCGCCGAACGCGCCGGCTGGTTGCCCAGCGCACCCCAACTCAATACCAACCCGTTGCACATCTGCCGCGACGCGGCGGCAGCCGGTATGGACCCCAAAGACTACGTGGTCAAATCCTGGCAGGACGGCAGCCTGCGCTTTGCCTGCGAGCAGCCGGACAGCCCGGTGAACTTCCCGCGCAACATGTTTATCTGGCGCTCCAACTTGCTCGGCTCGTCGGGCAAGGGCCACGAGTACATGCTCAAGTACCTGCTCGGCACCAAGAACGGGGTGATGAACGAAGACATCGGCCACAGCACCGAATGCAAGCCAACCGAGGCCGAGTGGGTCGAAGACGGCGCCATCGGCAAGCTGGACCTGGTGACCACCCTGGACTTCCGCATGTCCTCGACCTGCGTGTATTCCGACATCGTGTTGCCGACTGCAACATGGTACGAAAAAGACGACATGAACACCTCGGACATGCACCCGTTCATTCACCCGCTGTCGGCGGCGATTGATCCGGCGTGGGAATCGCGTTCGGACTGGGAGATCTACAAAGGCATCGCCAAGGCGTTCTCGGTCATGTCGGTCGGCCACCTGGGCGTGGAGCAAGACCTGGTGACCGTGCCGTTGATGCATGACAGCGTTGGTGAACTGGCCCAGCCGTTTGGCGGCACTGACTGGAAAAGCGCCGGCGTGGCGCCGGTACCGGGCAAGAATGCGCCGAACATGGCGGTGGTGGAACGGGATTACCCGAACATCTACAAGCAGTTCTCATCGCTGGGCCCGATGTTGGAAAAACTCGGCAACGGTGGCAAGGGCATCAACTGGAATACCGACGAGGAAGTCGAGTTCCTTGGCGAACTCAACCACCACGAAGGTGACGCGGGCATCAGCCACGGCCGGCCAAAAATCGACACGGCAATTGATGCGGCCGAGGTGATTCTGTCCCTGGCTCCGGAAACCAACGGCAAGGTCGCCTTGAAGGCCTGGGCGGCGCTGTCGGAATTCACCGGCATCGACCACAGCCACCTGGCGATTTCCAAGGCCCACGAAGCGATCCGCTTCCGCGATATCCAGGCGCAGCCGCGCAAGATCATCTCCAGCCCCACCTGGTCGGGCCTGGAAGACGAGCACGTGAGCTACAACGCCGGCTACACCAACGTCCATGAAAACATCCCATGGCGCACCATCACCGGCCGCCAGCAGTTCTACCAGGATCACCCGTGGATGCAGGCGTTCGGCGAGCAACTGATGAGCTACCGGCCACCGGTCAACACCCGCACCATCGAAGGGGTGAAGGACAAGCGCAGCAATGGCGAGACCGAAATCGTCCTGAACTGGATCACGCCGCACCAGAAATGGGGGATCCACAGCACCTACAGCGACAACCTGCTGATGCTCACCTTGAGCCGTGGCGGCCCGATTGTGTGGCTCTCGGAAATCGACGCCAAGCGCGCCGGGATCGAGGACAACGACTGGATCGAGTGCTTCAACGTCAACGGCGCGCTGACCGCCCGTGCGGTGGTCAGCCAGCGGGTCAAGGAAGGCATGGTGATGATGTACCACGCCCAGGAACGCATCGTGAACGTACCGGGTTCGGAAACCACCAAGACCCGTGGCGGCCACCACAACTCGGTGACCCGCGTGGTGCTCAAGCCGACCCATATGATCGGTGGCTATGCCCAGCAGGCCTACGGTTTCAACTATTACGGCACAGTCGGCTGCAACCGCGATGAATTCGTGGTGGTGCGCAAGATGGTCAAGGTCGATTGGCTCGATGGTTCCAGCGGTGATGATCTGCCGCGTCCATTGCCGACCGATATCGAGGAGAACTGAGATGAAGATCCGCTCACAAATCGGCATGGTCCTGAACCTGGACAAGTGCATCGGCTGCCACACCTGCTCGATCACCTGCAAAAACGTATGGACCAGCCGCGAAGGCATGGAATACGCGTGGTTCAACAACGTTGAATCCAAGCCGGGCATCGGCTACCCCAAGGAGTGGGAAAACCAGGACAAGTGGAAGGGCGGCTGGATCCGCAACGCCAACGGCTCGATCAACCCGCGCATCGGTGGCAAGTTCCGCGTGCTGGCGAACATCTTTGCCAACCCGGACCTGCCGAGCCTGGACGACTACTACGAGCCGTTCGACTTCGACTACCAGCACCTGCACACCGCGCCTTTGGGCGAGCACCAACCGACCGCACGCCCGCGTTCGGTGGTGTCCGGCAAGCGCATGGAAAAAATCGAGTGGGGCCCCAACTGGGAAGAAATCCTCGGCACCGAGTTCGCCAAGCGCCGCAAGGACAAGAACTTCGACCAGATCCAGGCCGACATTTATGGCGAGTACGAAAACACCTTCATGATGTACCTGCCGCGCCTGTGCGAGCACTGCCTGAACCCTGCGTGCGCGGCGTCGTGCCCCAGCGGTGCGATCTACAAGCGTGAAGAAGACGGCATCGTGCTGATCGACCAGGAAAAATGCCGCGGCTGGCGCATGTGCATCAGCGGCTGCCCGTACAAGAAAATCTACTTCAACTGGAAGAGCGGCAAATCCGAGAAGTGCATCTTCTGCTACCCCCGGATCGAAGCCGGTATGCCTACCGTCTGCGCTGAAACCTGCGTCGGGCGCATCCGCTACCTCGGTGTGCTGCTGTATGACGCCGACCGCATCAGCGAAGTCGCCAGCACCGCCAACGAGCACGACCTGTACGACAAGCAGCTGGAAATCTTTCTCGACCCGAATGACCCGGCGGTGATCCGCCAGGCCCTGGCCGATGGTGTACCGCAGTCGGTGATCGACTCGGCCCAGCGTTCGCCGGTGTACAAAATGGCCGTGGACTGGAAGCTCGCGCTGCCGCTGCACCCGGAATACCGCACCTTGCCGATGGTCTGGTACGTGCCGCCACTCTCGCCGATCCAGAACGCAGCTGCCGCCGGCACCGTGGGCATGAACGGGGTGATCCCGGATGTCGACAGCCTGCGCATCCCCCTGCGTTACCTGGCCAATATGCTGACTGCCGGTGACGAAAAGCCGGTCAAGCGTGCGCTGAAACGCCTGCTGGCCATGCGCGCCTTCAAGCGCTCGCAGCAAGTGGACGGCGTCGAGGACCTGCAAGTGCTGGCCGACGTGGACCTGAGCGTGGCCCAGGTGGAAGAGATGTACCGCTACCTGGCGATTGCCAACTACGAGGACCGGTTTGTGGTGCCCAGCGCGCACCGTGAAGACGCGATGAGCGATGCGTTTGCCGAGCGTTCCGGCTGTGGTTTCAGCTTCGGCAGCGGCTGCAGTGGCAGCTCCGATACCAACATGTTCGGCGCCAAGAAGGCCAACCGCCGCGACGTGCTGAAAACCGTCCAGATCTGGGAGGACTGAGCCATGCGCATTCTTAAAGTGATCTCGTTGCTGCTCGACTATCCCACCGAAACCCTGGTGAACGGCCGCGATGAACTGGAGCAGGCGATTATCGAATCGCGGGAAATCAGCCCCAAGCAACGTGGCGCGCTGTTCGAGCTGTTGGAGCTGATCTGCAGCAATGACCTGATGGATGGCCAGGAGCATTACGGCGCGCTGTTCGGCCGGGGCCGCTCGCTGTCGCTGCTGTTGTTCGAACACGTGCATGGCGAGTCGCGGGACCGTGGCCAGGCCATGGTCGACATGATGGCCCAGTACCAGGAAGCCGGGTTTGCCATTGGCGTCAAGGAGCTGCCGGACTACATCCCGTTGTACCTGGAGTTTTTGTCCACCCGCGAAGACATCGAGGCCCGCGAGGGACTGGCGGATGTGGCGCACCTGCTGGCCCTGCTGGCGGCGCGCCTGGATGAGCGTGAAAGCGCTTACGCCAGTTGTTTCCGTGCGCTGTTGCAGATCAGCGGCGCCGAGCCGCACCAGGCGATTGCCGAGTTGCGTGCCCAGGTTGCCGCCGAAGTACGCGACGACTCCCTCGAAGCCCTGGACAAGGTCTGGGAAGAGGAGGCCGTGGACTTTATGCAGGCCGAGCAGCAGGACCGTTGCAGCGCAATGCCCAGCGCACCGGGCAAGGCCCGCGAAGAAAGTGCGGTGCCCTTGCACTGGGTGGATTTTCAGCACGAGGGGCTGGCCGCCGTGCCAGCCAAGGAGGTGGGTAATGTCTAAGTGGAATTTGCTGGTATTTGGCGTGTATCCGTATGTCGCCCTGGCCATTTGCCTGTTGGGCAGTTGGGCGCGGTTTGACCTGTCCCAGTACACCTGGAAGGCCGGCTCCAGCCAGATGCTCAATAACCGTGGGATGCGCGTGGCGAGCAACTTCTTCCATATCGGCGTGCTGTTCGTGCTGGCCGGGCATTTTGTCGGCCTGCTGACCCCGGCGTCGATCTATCACCATGTGATCAGCACCGAGCACAAGCAACTGCTGGCGATGGTCTCCGGGGGCTTCTTCGGCCTGCTGTGCCTGGTGGGCCTGCTGATGCTGGTCAAGCGCCGCCTCACCGACCCAAGGGTTCGAGCTACGTCGAGCCCGTCGGACATCTTGATCCTGCTGGTGTTGCTGGCGCAGCTGGTGCTGGGCTTGCTGACCATCGTCGCCTCGACCGGGCATATGGACGGCTCGGTGATGGTGATGCTCGCGGACTGGGCGCAGAACGTGGTGTTGCTGCGGCCGGTGGAAGCGGCAGCTTCGATTGCCCCGGTCAGCCTGATCTACAAGTTGCACGTGGCGCTGGGCCTGACCCTGTTTGTGTTGTTCCCGTTTACCCGGCTGGTGCATATGGTCAGCGCGCCGATCTGGTACTTGGGTCGTCGTTATCAAATCGTGCGGCAGAAGTGAGGAGAACGTCATGACTACAGGATGCGGATGTGGTGGCGGCGGTGCTGGCGGTGGCGGTTGCAGTTCTTCGGCCAAGGCTGTGGACGTGGTGGTGCCCGAGGTCGAGGTGGCGGTTGAGCCGCAACTGATCGCCAGCAGCGAGCAGGAATGGCCGATTGTCAGCGTCAACGGGGTGCTGATCACCCCGGAAAATATGGCCCAGGAGTTGCAATATCACCCGGCCGAAAGCCGCGAGGAGGCGGTGTTTCTCGCCGCCCGCGCGCTGGTGATTCGTGAGCTGTTGCAGCAGCGGATCCGCGAGCTGGGTGTGCAACTGCAAGTCGGCGCCGGCGAGAACGAGGAAGAGGCGGCGACCCGCCTGTTGCTGGAGCGCGAAGTGACGGTGCCGGACTGCGATGAGGCCACCTGTGTGCGCTACTTCGAGAGCAATCGCGGGCGCTTTCACAGCGCGCCGTTGCTGGCCGTGCGGCATATTTTGCTGGAGTGTGCGCCGGACGATGCCGAGGCGCGCCATCAGGCCCATGCCCAGGCCGAGGTGCTGTTGCTGAGCCTGGAAGAGTCGCCCGGTGCCTTTGGCGAACTGGCGCTGAAGTATTCGGCGTGCCCGTCCAAGGCCCAGGGCGGCTCGCTCGGGCAAGTCAGCAAGGGCCAGACCGTGCCGGAGTTGGAGCGCCAGTTGTTCACCCTGGCACCGGGCCTGGCCAGTAAGCCTCTGGAAAGTCGCTACGGCTGGCATGTGATCTGCGTCGATCAGCGCATCGAAGGCCAGCCGCTGCCGTACGAGGCGGTGGCCACGGCGATCCGCACCCAGTTGCAGCAAGGGGTGTGGCAGAAGGCCCTGGTGCAATACCTGCAAACCCTGATTGGCGCGGCCGATGTGCGTGGCATCGCGTTGCAGGGCGCCGACTCGCCGTTGGTGCAGTGACATGAGCCTGGTGGATGGTGTGGGCCGTTCCATTGACTACCTGCGGCTGTCGGTGACCGATCGTTGTGATTTTCGCTGTGTGTATTGCATGGCGAAAAATATGACCTTCCTGCCGCGCCAGCAGGTGCTGACCCTGGAGGAACTGCAACGGCTGGCGACGGTGTTCGTCAGCCAGGGTGTGCGCAAGATCCGCCTGACCGGGGGCGAGCCGCTGATCCGTCCGGGCATTGTCGAGCTGTGCCGCCATATCGCTGCGTTGCCCGGCCTGCGCGAACTGGTGATGACCAGCAACGGCTCGCAACTGGGCCGCCTGGCGCGGCCGCTGGTGGAGGCCGGAGTCAAGCGCATGAACATCAGCCTCGACAGCCTCGATCCCGAACGCTTTCGCGCGATCACCCGCAACGGTGACCTGCGCCAGGTACTGGACGGCATCGAGGCGGCGCAGGATGCCGGGTTCGAGCGGGTCAAGCTCAACTGCGTGGTAATGAAGGGACGCAACTTCGATGAAGTCCCGGCGCTGGTGCAGTACGCCATCGACCAGGGCATCGATATCAGCTTTATCGAAGAGATGCCGCTGGGGGATGTGGGGCGCTCGCGGGGCGAATCCTTTTGCTCCAGCGAGCAGGTGCGGGCGGTGATCGCCGAGCATCATGGCTTACTCGACAGCACCGAAAACAGCGGCGGCCCGGCACGCTACGTGCGCCTGGCCCGGCATCCGCGCACGCGCATAGGCTTTATCTCGCCCAACTCCCATAACTTCTGTGCCAGCTGCAACCGGGTGCGGATGACAGTGGAGGGGCAGTTGCTGCTGTGCCTGGGGCAGGACAATGCGGTGGATTTTCGTGCGTTGTTGCGCCGCTACCCGCTGGACGACCGGCCGCTTGTGGAGGCACTGCACAAGGCGTTGCGGGGCAAGCCATCGCGCCATGATTTCACCGGGCAGGGCGAGGTGCAGGTGGTGCGGTTTATGAATATGAGTGGGGGGTGAGGCTGGCCAACAGTAGTTCCCATTGTTTTGTATCAAGGGCATTGTGCTGGCCCGCGTGGCTTTTTTTGGTCGTTACCATTGCCGGTTTCTACAACGTGCAATATCGACAAGGAACCCGGAATGAATCGATCAGATGATGGCCTCACCACACCACCTGAGGGATATGGCGACTGGTTGAAAGAACTGAAAAACCGCATCCACTCTGCCCAACTGCGTGCATCTCTGGCGGTAAACCGCGAGCTTGTGCTGCTGTACTGGCAGATTGGCCAGGACATATTGACCCGACAGGCGCAGCAGGGGTGGGGAGCCAAAGTCATTGAGCGTCTGGCGCGGGATTTGCGTTCGGCTTTTCCTGATATGAAAGGTTTTTCGCCGCGTAACCTCAAGTACATGCGCGCATTTGCTGAAGCCTGGCCGGACGCTGAGTTTGTGCAAGGGGTGCTTGCACAATTGCCTTGGTATCACCAATTAGCGCTGCTCGATAAGCTACCCGGCCCCGAAACCCGCCGCTGGTACGCCGCCCAAGCCATTGAACACAACTGGTCACGCAACATTCTGGTCATGCAGATCGAGACTCGTTTGCTCGAGCGCAGTGGCAATGCTGTCAGCAACTTCGAAACCCTGCTGCCCAAGCCCCAGTCGGACCTGGCCCGCGAGTCGCTGAAAGATCCCTATCGTTTCGACTTTCTGGGACTGACCCTGGACGCGCAGGAGCGCGAGATCGAAAGCGCACTGATCAGGCATGTCACCGACTTTCTACTGGAGTTGGGGGCAGGCTTTGCCTTTGTCGGCAAGCAGGTACTGCTGGATGTGGGCGGCGAGGAGTTCTTTATTGACCTGCTGTTTTATCACCTGAAACTGCGCTGTTACGTCGCTATCGAACTCAAGGCCGGCAAGTTCAAACCAGAGCATCTGGGGCAGTTGGGTTTTTACCTCGCGGCCGTGGATGCCCAACTCAAGCACCCACAAGACAGCCCCACCATTGGCCTGCTGCTGTGCAAAAGCAAAAACAAGATAGTGGCTGAATATGCCTTGCGTGACAGCGCTCGACCCATCGGGGTGGCGGAGTACCAGTTGGTCGACTCCCTCCCGGCAGAACTCCAAATCAGCTTGCCCAGCATTGAACAGATTGAACGTGAACTGGCCTGTGACGATACGTCTTCGCAAACTTGACCCTGATCAATTGCAAGTCCCCGTTCACTGCGTACCATCACTGCATATTGTGTTTATACTAACTATTAAATCTATATGTAGTGTTTGGAGCCCCCAATGCAGATCACCTCAAGCCCGCTGGTCAGTACCCGCCTACACAAGCGCGATGGCACTCAGGTCGCCTTTGACGCCGAGAAAATCCGCCAGGCGATGATCGCCGCCGGTAACGCCACCGGCGAGTATCAGGACGCCGAGGTCGACCTGTTGTTGGGCGCAGTGCTCGCCCGGTTGCGTGGGATCACCCGGCTGGATGTGGAGCAGATCCAGGACAGTGTCGAGCGGGTCTTGATGGATGCCGGGTACTTTATGGCGATGCGCGCCTATATCGTCTACCGCGAGCAGCATGGGCGCCTGCGCCGGGATCGCAAGACCCTGGTGGAGGTCGCTACGTCGATGAACGAGTACCTCGACCGTGAAGACTGGCGGGTGCAGGCCAATGCCAACCAGGGCTATTCCCTGGGCGGGCTGGTGCTTAATGTGTCGGGCAAGGTCACCGCCAATTACTGGCTGGACGAGGTCTACAGCCAGGAGATCGGCCAGGCCCATCGCGAGGCGGACTTGCATATCCATGACCTGGACATGCTCGCTGGCTACTGCGCCGGCTGGTCCCTGCGCACCCTGCTGCACGAAGGCCTCAATGGCGTGCCCGGCCGCGTCGAAGCCGGGCCGCCCAAGCACCTGGGCAGTGCCCTGGGGCAGATGGTCAACTTCCTCGGCACCCTGCAGAACGAGTGGGCCGGCGCCCAGGCGTTCAGCTCGTTCGACACCTACCTGGCGCCCTTTGTGCGCAAGGATCAACTGACGTTCCCCGAGATCCGCCAGGCGGTGCAGGAGTTCATCTACAACCTCAACGTGCCGTCGCGCTGGGGCACGCAAACGCCGTTTACCAACCTGACGTTCGACTGGGTTTGCCCCGAGGATTTGCGCGAGCAGATCCCGATCATCGGTGGCGAAGAAATGCCGTTTGCCTACGGTGACCTGCAAGCGGAAATGGAGCTGATCAACCGCGCCTATATCGAAGTGATGCAGGCGGGTGACGCCAAGGGTCGGGTGTTCACTTTCCCGATCCCCACCTACAACATCACCCATGACTTCCCGTGGGACAGTGAAAACGCCGACCGCCTGTTCGAGATGACCGCGCGCTACGGCCTGCCGTACTTCCAGAACTTCCTCAACTCGGATATGCAGCCCAACCAGGTGCGCTCGATGTGCTGCCGCTTGCAGTTGGACGTGCGCGAGTTGCTCAAGCGTGGCGGCGGGTTGTTCGGCTCGGCGGAGCAGACCGGTTCATTGGGCGTGGTGACGATCAACTGCGCGCGCCTGGGTTACCTGTTCAAGGGCGACACCAGTGGCCTGTTGCAGCGCCTGGACCACTTGATGGAACTGGCGATGGAGAGCCTGGAGGTCAAGCGCAAGGTGATCCAGCACCACATGGACGCCGGTCTGTATCCCTACACCAAGCGCTACCTGGGCACTTTGCGCAATCACTTCTCCACCATCGGCCTCAATGGCATGCACGAGATGCTGCGCAACTTCACCGGAGACGAGGAGGGCACGCATACCGCCCGTGGCCGCGAGTTTGCGTTGCAGGTGCTGGACCATGTGCGCGCCACGTTGCTGCGCTTCCAGGAAGACACCGGCCACCTGTACAACCTGGAAGCCACGCCGGCCGAAGGCACCACCTATCGGTTTGCCAAGGAAGACCTCAAGCGCTTCCCCGCGATCCTCCAGGCCGGCAGCCTTGACGCGCCTTACTACACCAACTCTTCGCAACTGCCGGTGGGCTACACCGAAGACCCCTTCGAAGCCCTGGAGCTGCAAGACGAGCTGCAATGCAAATACACCGGCGGCACCGTGCTGCACCTGTACATGGCCGAACAGATTTCCTCGGCCCAGGCCTGCAAGCAACTGGTACGCAAGGCCCTGGGGCGCTTCCGCCTGCCGTACCTGACGGTGACGCCGACGTTCTCCATCTGCCCGGTACACGGCTACCTGGCAGGCGAACATGAATTCTGCCCCAAGTGCGACGAGGTTATAGCCCTCGACAAAACCCTGTAGGAGCGGGCCAAGGGCCCAACGTATTCCAACCCCAAGGAGATTCACCATGCAAACCACCCAGCCACAACGCCAACGCTGTGAAGTCTGGACCCGTGTCATGGGTTACCACCGACCGGTTTCGGCCTTTAACCCCGGCAAACAATCGGAGCACCGTGAGCGCGCGCACTTTACCGAAAGTGCCGCTGCGGCCGGGCGCCAATGAGTCGAGCGCTACGGGTCGGGGGCATGGTGCCCCTGACCACCCTCGACTACCCCGGCATGCTCGCCTGCGTGCTGTTTTGCCAGGGTTGTGCCTGGCGCTGTCGGTATTGCCATAACCCGGACCTGATCCCCCCTCGCGGCAGCGATGAGGTGGATTGGCGCCGGGTTTTGCTGTTTCTGCAACGCCGCCAGGACCTGCTGGACGCCGTGGTGTTCAGCGGTGGTGAACCGACCTTGCAGGAAGGCCTGCCGGCCGCCATGGACGAAGTGCGCGAGATGGGTTTTCGTATCGGTCTGCACAGTGCCGGGATCAAGCCCGGTGCGTTCGGCCATGCCCTGGCCCATGCCGACTGGGTTGGCTTCGACGTCAAGGCCCTGGCCGAGGACTGCCAGTTGATCACCCAGGTCAAGGGCAGCGGCGCCGCCAATTGGCGCAGCCTCGACCTGCTGCTGCACAGCGGCGTGGACTATGAATGCCGCACCACCGTGCATTGGCACCTGATCGACCCGCAGCGCCTGTTGCAGCTGGCCCAGCGTTTGCAAGAACGGGGAGTCAAGCGCTTCGCCGTACAGTTGGTGCGCACCGCGCGCATGCTCGATGAGCAACTGCCGAGCGTTTCGGCACAGGCCTTGCTGCCTGAACTATGGGAGAAAATGCGGGCATTGTTCCCGGCATTTGTTTTACGGGGCTGATCCCTTCGCGGAGCCCTTTCAAGCGTGGCGATTGAACTCCCACCGGATTATCAAAGATGCTGCCCCTCGTGGGCAGGTATTCATCAGGGAGCTTATGACATGACTCGATTAACCACCGCCCGCCGCATCGCGATCGGCTTTGCCATCGCACCCTTGGCCCTGGCTGGCATGGCGTTCTATGCCCTGCACGACCTGGGCACCCTTAAGGAACAATCGGAACTGATCGTGCAGCAGGACTGGCCGAAAATCGCCCCGATCATGGTGATTGCCACTGGTGTGCGCGACAACGGCCGCAACACCCGTGACTTGCTGATCGACCAGGACAACCAGGCCGCGCAACAGGCCATTGCCACCACCCGGCAACGCATCACCGATGCCTTCACCCAGTTGGAGCCATTGTTCAACACGCCGACGGGCCAGGCGGCCTATGCCGATCTGAAACAGCGTCGCGAAGCTTATGTCGGCGCCTTTACCCAGGTGCAGGCGCTGATCCGCCAGGGCGCCCATGCCGAGGGTGTGGCGCAGCTCAAGCAGAACGTACAACCTGCCGAGCAGGCCGTCTTCAAGAGCCTGGAGGCGATGATGGCCCTGCAGGGGCAGATCTTTACCGAGCGCGAACACGCGGCGCAGACCCTGTACAGCGAGGCACGGCGCAACATGCTCGGGCTGTTCCTGCTGTGCGTGGCCCTGGTGGTGGCGGCAGCGGTGATTGTCACCCGCAGCGTGACCCGGCCCCTGGGCGGTGAGCCCGACGAGGCCGCCCGTGTGTTGAGCCAGATTGCCCAGGGCGACCTGACCACCCCGGTACCAACGGCGGGCAGCGCTGACGGCAGCGTGATGAAAAACATGCAGCAGATGCAGCACAACCTCAACGAAATGGTGCGCCAGATCGCCGCGTCAGTGGATCGTGTGGCCAGCTCTTCCGAGGAGTTGAGCGCGGTCAGCAGCCAGACCAGCAGCAGCTTGCAGTTGCAAGGCATGGAGATCGAACAGGCCGCCACGGCGGTCAACGAGATGACGGCGGCGGTCGATGAAGTGGCGCGCAATGCGGTGAGCACCAGTGAAGCCTCGCGCTTGTCGGCGCAGACCGCCCAGTTGGGGCGCGATCAAGTGCAGGAAACGGTCGCCTCGATCAACACCCTGGCCGACGGCGTCAGTGGCACCTCGGTGCGGATCCAGCAACTGGCCGGGCGGGTGCAGGACATCAGTGGCGTGCTGGAAGTAATCCGCAGCATTGCCGACCAGACCAACCTGCTGGCGCTCAACGCGGCCATCGAAGCGGCACGGGCCGGGGACGCCGGGCGCGGGTTTGCGGTGGTGGCCGATGAGGTGCGGGCCCTGGCCCATCGCACCCAGGCCTCGACCCAGGAGATCGAGCAGATGATCGGCAATATCCGCCAAGACACCGAACAGGCCGTGACCGCGATGCAGGGCAGCAGTGACCTGGTACGGGCCACCTTGGGCGTGGCACAGCGTTCGGGCGAAGCCCTGGAAGCGATTACCCAGTCGATCTCGCAGATCAACGAACGCAACCTGATGATCGCCAGCGCCACTGAAGAGCAGGCACTGGTGGCGCGGGAGGTGGATCGCAACCTGGTGGGCATTCGCAACCTGTCCGAGCAGGTGTTGCTGGGGGCCCGGCATACCGATACGGCGGGGCATGAATTGGCACAGATGGCCAGCGAGTTGCACCTGACGGTCGCCAGGTTCCGCGTTTAGCGCTGGGCCTCCCTAATGTCGTTCAGTTAAGCGCAGATCCCCTGTGGGAGCGGGCTTGCTCGCGAAAGCAGTGGGTCAGTCAACATCAATGGTTGCTGGGCCGACGCCTTCGCGGCGATGCGGCGATCCGACAAGCCCGCTCCCACATTTGATCTTCGCTGCTTTGAGCATCGCGTTCGCTTAATTGAACGGTGTTCTACAGGCTCCAGCCCCAGAACTGTAGCCACCAGCCATACGCCACCAGCCCATTAGCCAGTAGCAGGCAAGCCGAGGCCGCGCAGCGTCGCGCCAAGGGTGTGTCGGCCAACTGTTGCCACGCCAGCCACACACACCAAGCGACAGCCCCGGCCAGCAATGCGCCGCGCGCCGGTTGCACCCATTCCAGTAACAACCCTTCATAACGCAACAACTTCACCGTGGTTGCCGACAGCCCGAGGAACAGCCCCGCACCGCCAAGGGGCGTCAAGGTCAGCGCCAGGGCCCAATACCGTGCACGGTCCCCACTCAAGCCTGCGGCCAGGCGCACCAGCCCCATCAATGCGCCGCCGATCAACAGGCTGCTGGCGCCCAGGTACACGACGATGCAAAAGCCATCCAGCCAACTGAAGCTGTCGTTGGCCTGGGGATAATGAGTCAACAACCACCAGGGCGCGCTGTCCTGCAACGGCCATAGCCAATCGTGTTCCACCAGCCACTGTGCGACGAACTGTTTGAACGTGATGAACCAAGGGCTGACGGTCCACTGGAAGGCGCCCATCGCCAGGCCGATCACTCCAAATAGCAACAAGCGCGTATCCCAGGGCTGCGCGGGTTTGCGCGGGGCCTGGAGGATTTCGTTGTTGCACGAGCGGGCAATCAACTGCACCGCGCCGCGTTGCCCGCTACAGCGCCCGCACGCGTGGCAATCGCTGGCGCCTTGCAGGCGGCGGATGTCCAGCAGCGGCGCGCAGTTGGGCAAGGGCAGGCGCGGACCGTCGTTGGCTTTCCAGCGTTGCTCGTCGACCTGGAAGTGCACCGGCGCCAGGCGCGCGAGCAGGGCGAAAACACCGCTGACCGGGCACAGGTAGCGGCACCACACCCGTTTGCCGCGCACAAACAGCAGGCCCACCAGCACTGCGGCCACCGTTGAGCCGCCGAGGATCAGCAAGGCGGCCTGGGCGTAGTCGTACACACTGATCAGTTGGCCGTAGAGGGTGGTCAGGCAGAAACCCACGGTAGGCCAGCCGCCCCAGCGGATCCAGTTGGGGATACCCAGGCCGCGCCCATGGCGGCTGGCCCATTCGCTCAAGGAGCCTTCGGGGCAGAGCACGCCGCACCACACACGGCCAAACAGCACGATGGACAGCACCACGAACGGCCACCACACACCCCAGAACAGGAACTGTGCCAGTAGGGTCAGGTTGTCCAGCAGGCGCGCCTGGCTGCTGGGCAGCGCGAGCAACGCGGGCACGACCAGCAGTCCTGCGTAGAACAGCACTACCGCCCATTGCACGCCGCGAATCAACCGCCCATGGCGGCACATGCCATCCCCCAGGCGTTGCAGCCAGGGGCTGTTCACAACGGCGCTCGTCGGGCGCGATACAGCCCTTGGCCGACCAGCAGCCAATAGCCTGCCAGCACCAGCAGGGTGACTGCGCTGGGCGTCGCGCGGTACCCGGCAAAGCCGGCGAGCACTGCGCCCAGGCCGTGGCTGTCACTGAGCAGGGCAGTGCTGTCCCACCAGGCTTCGCCCACCAGGGTGTAGACCCAATCGGGCATGTCCATGGCCAACAGCTGCCCGCCAATACGTTCCACGGCGGCCACCAGCAGGGCAGCCGCCAACAGCAGCAACAGCACCTCGCTGAGAGCAAAAAACCGCGACCAGGAGATCAGCCGCCGCGTGCTGCGCAGCAGCATCACCGTCAGTCCGGCCAACACCAGGCCGAGCACGCCGCCAACGGCGAACAGGCCCAGTGCCGGGCCGTGTAGCTGGGCACCGGCACCGTACAGGAACACCACGCTTTCGCTGCCTTCGCGGCTGACCGCCAACAACGCCAGCAACAACAACCCCAGGCCGCCCTGGCGCGCCGCGCGCTGGTCGGCGTCGCGCAGCAGGGTATGGCGCAGGTTTGGCCCGTGGCGGTGCATCCAGAACACCATCTGTACCATCAACAGGCTTGCCAGCAAGGTCATGCCGGCCTGGAACCATTCGCCGCTGGGGCCGCTCATGGCTTCGCCGGCCCACAGCATCAAGCCGGCCAACCCGGCGGAACACAGCAGGCCCAGCGCCACGCCGGCCCACAGGAAGCGCCCCAGGCGCGAGCCCTCGGGCTGTTGGCTGATCCAGGCCTGGAGAATGCCGATCACCAGCAACGCCTCGACGCTTTCTCGCCAGACGATAAACATCGATTGATTCATCTAATGCTCCCGGGCCGTTATTCGGCGAGGATGCTGCCCTCGGGCAGCTGTGAGTTGAATTCGTCGAAAAACGGATAGGCGCCGGGCTTGAGCGGGTGGATCACGACAAAGGTGGTCACCCCCGGCGACAGCACTTTTTCCACGCGCAGCGGCGTGCTCTCGAACTCGGCCGGGCCCTGGCCGATATTCTTCAGCACGATCTTGAAGCGCTGGCCGGCCGCCACCTTGAGTTGCGCCGGGTTGAAGTGGCCGTCTTGCAGGGTTAATTCATAGGTGGGCAAGGGCGCTGCCAGAGCCGTGCCACAGGCCAGCAGCGCGCACAGGGCGAGGGGATTGCGCATTCAGTAACCGCCTTTCTTGCCGATCCCCGCATAGACGAATTCGTAATGCACTTCGCAGCGCTCGAACCAAGGGGCTACGCCGGTTTCCTTGTCGGTATGCCGCCCCAGTGAGCCATGACCGCTGGGCGGCATCACCGTGAAGGTCAGTTGGTATTTGCCAGGGCCGAGCAGTTTGACGTTGTCGCCGTAGTGCGGCCCGTCGTTGGCCACCATGGCGTGGAATTCACCGATGATCGGGCTGGCACCGCCTTGTTTCTGCAGGCGGAACGTTACGTTCAGGTAGGGTACGAAACTGCCTTCCTGGAAGCCCTGCTGGTTGTCGGCGGTGGCGCGGATGTCGGCCTCCAGGTGCACATCCGAATCGGCAGTGGCGCGCATCATGCCCGGTGGCGCCATTTCGATTGGTTGCAGATAGACCGCGCCGACTTCCAGGCCGGGACACATTTGTGGTTCGCCGATCGGGTATTCCTTGGCGACGGCCGCGCCAGTCGACAGCAGCAGGGCCAGTGACAGCGTGAAGGGGATGCGCATGGGTGTTTCCTGACAGGGCAAATGAGAAGCCGAGTCTAGAAAGCTTTGCTGTAAATAATAATGATTCCCGTCAAGTTTCCAGGTCTGTGGCCACAACCATTCTTGACGTTGGTCAAGGCTGTGGGCAGGCGCTGGCCGTAGGATCAAATCACCGCCCACCGCTGTGGAGCCTACTCATGGCCAAGCCGTTCCCGCTCAACCCCAAACACCCCGAGCGTATCTGCTGGGGCTGCGACCGTTATTGCGCGACCACTGCGCTGGCCTGCGGCAACGGCGCCGACCGCACCATGCATCCGGCCGAGATGATCGGCGAGGACTGGTACCTGCATGGCGACTGGGGCATTGAGTTGCCGATTGCCACGGATAAGGTGCCGCAGGGCAACTGACCGCGAAGGGGGCAATGTGCGGCGCCGTTGCCGGGTATGCAGGTGGTGGCGGATAAAAAACGGTTAAATGCAAAAAGAGTTGTCCACGAAAACCGTGGGTATCTCTGTGGATAACCTTGCGTGGCCCCGGCAGCACTGGCGATTCTAGCTGCGGTCAATATTTGATCAGGATCGTTTGCAAGCCTTTTGGCGCGCGGCTTGCGCTTGACACGCATCGTTGAAATCGGTGCCGGATTCGCACTTTTACAGCAAACCCTGCAGTGCCTGGCGATAGCTGCGCCCCCCCAGGCTCAGGCTGTTGTTGTGGCTGGCTCCCGGCACCAGCAGCAAATGCTTGGGCTCTTGGGCGGCATCAAATAATTGCTGGCTGAAACGCGGCGGTACGTAGCGGTCATCGAGGCCGTGTACCACCAGCAAGGGCATGTGGATATCGGCGATTTTGTCGATGGAATCAAACTTCTGCGACAGCAACCAGCGCACCGGCAGCGAGGTGTTGGCCACCGCCGCCGCAACATCGGCCAGGGAGGTAAAGGTGGATTCGATCACCAGCCCACGTACCGGTGGCGGCAGCTGTTGCGCGGCTGCCTGCTGACCCAGTTCGGCCGCGAGGTCGATGGCTACGGCGCCGCCCAGGGAGTGGCCGTAGATCAGGCGCTTGCCCGGGTCCGGTTGCAGCACCTGGAAGCGCTCCCAGGCAATCCGTGCATCCTGGTAAACGCTGGTTTCTGATGGCAGGTCGCCCCGGCTCTGGCCAAAGCCCCGGTAGTCGATGGCCAGCACGGAGTAGCCCTGGGCGTGCAGTTGCTCGATGCGAAACAACTGGCCGGTGAGGTTCCAGCGCACCCCGTGCAGGTAGAGGATCGCCGGTGCGTCTTTTTTCGCCGCCGGCCACCACCAGCCATGCAGGCTCTGCCCGGACTTGAAGCTGGCCGGCTTGAGTTCGAACTCCTGCACATCGCTGGGCAGGCCGCGATACCAACTGGCAGTACCGGGCTCGATACGAAACACCAGTTCCCGCTCCTTGTGTTGCAGCACATTGCACCCCACCGGCAGGCCCAGGATCAGCAGTGCCATGCACAGCAGGGGCAGACGCAGGCGTGAGAGAAAACGTGAGGACATGGCGGTTCCAGGACAGGCGCAAAGCAGGATTTTTACCAGATGCCTTGTCAGTGAAGGGATTATTCAGACAGCCGTCAGGGAGCGATTGCTTGCAAAGTGTTGCAGGCGGTCTGCACGCGGTTGCGTCCCTGGTCCTTGGCGCGGTACAGCGCCTGGTCTGCCTGGGACAACAGCCGCGACAGAGCGTGGCAGCCCGCAGTGGTGGTCACCACCCCGATACTCACACTGAGGAACCCCGGCGCCAGCAGGTCCAGTTCGGCAAACCGCTGGCGAATGCGTTCGGCGACCTGCACGGCGCCTTGCTCATCGGTATCGGCCAGCAGGCAGGCAAACTCTTCGCCGCCGATGCGCGCGAACAGATCGTGCTTGCGCAGGATCGACGAGGTCAGTTGGCTGAAGGCAATCAACGCCTGGTCGCCCATGGGGTGCCCGAAACTGTCGTTGAGGCGCTTGAAATAGTCGAGGTCGCATAACAGCAAAGTCACCGGCTTGCCGTGTTGCTGGCTGTCGGCCAGAAGTTTTTCGCCATGCAGCATGAAGGCCCGGCGATTGCCGATACCGGTCAGTACGTCGGTGAGGGCGGCGGCCTTGAAGTTGAGCTCGGCGCGCTCCTTGACCATCGCCAGGGTGACGTAGGCGATGCCGATCGCATACAGCATCGATTCGAACAACATGAACGAGAAGAACGGCACGCCTTCGCCCACCAGCGTGTTTTCATTCTTGATCGGCATGCCGGGGTCGATCACTGCGCGCACGCAGTAAAACGTCGTGTGAAACAGCATCAGCCCCACAGCCGGCAGATAGGCTACTTCCAGGTGTCGGCGATGGCGCCACAACTCCAGCGCCGACAGCACGCCATAGCTGGCGGCTACCAGGGAGTACAGGGTCACCCGGCTGGACATCGAGCCATAAAACGGCGGCACCAGGCACATCACCAGCCACAGCGCCGGGCCTGCGAGGATGCCCGGCAGATAGGGCTTGCCATGGACGAACAGGCGCATGGCGGTCCAGTTCATGGCGGCGCTGAGCAACAGCACCACATTGCCCAGGACCAGCGCGACAAAATCCACGCCCACGCCGCGCACCACGATCAAGGCGGTGCCGAGGGACGCCAGCATCAGCATCACCCCCAAATAGCCCAGGGTGGGCTCGCGCACACGGTGCCAGGCGTGGACAGTGAGCAGGCCCATCAGGCAAAAAACGAAGACCGCGACCATCAAGAGCGTCGGTATGTGCAGCATCATGTCCTTGACCCCGCAAGATGCACTGTCGAGATAACCCCCGGCAGACACACGCCAAAGCGGTCATCCGGTGCAGAAAGGGCGCAATTGTAGCCGGATAACGCGGATCAATGCTGGCCTAAGGACAGCTTGACGTTGAGCGCACGTCCCCGACATGCTGCGCCCCCCCTGCGACCAAAAGGACTTCCCATGGACAACAGCCCCGTACGCATCACCGGCGAAGAGCTGCTCTCGGACAACTGGTACCTGCTGAAAAAGTACAGCTTCGACCTGCGCCGCCGCGACGGCAGTTGGCAAGCCCAGACCCGCGAGGTGTACGACCGCGGCAATGGCGCGACCATCCTCCTGTACAACACCTTGCAGCGCACGGTGTTGCTGATTCGCCAGTTCCGCATGCCGACCTTCGTCAATGGCCACGACGGCTACCTGATCGAAACCGCCGCGGGCCTGCTGGACAACGCCAGCCCTGAAGAGCGTATCCGCCTGGAAGCCGAGGAAGAGACCGGCTACCGCATCGGCCATGTCGAGAAAATCTACTCGGCATTCATGAGCCCCGGTTCGGTGACCGAGCGCATTCATTTCTTTATCGGTGAGTACCAACCCGGCGACCGTGTGGGCGAGGGCGGCGGGCTTGAAGAGGAGGGCGAGGATATCGACGTGCTGGAGCTGGGGTTTGACGAGGCCATCGCCATGGTAACGCGCGGTGAGATTGTCGATGGCAAGACCATCATGCTCCTGCAATACCTGGAGCTGCGGCTGCTCAAGGCGACCCTGACGCTTGCGTAGACGCCGGCTTGCCGGCGCCTGCAGGGGCATTTTCTTCAATACGCACTGGCTACAGGAACGTAGCGTACAGGCCTCGTCCCCCTGTCATTACAAAAAGGAAGTGCAATGAGTGTGCTCATGTCCATGGCCGCCTTCGCCCTGGCGACCTCTATCACCCCCGGCCCCGTCAATATCGTCGCCCTTGGCTCGGGTGCGCGCTTTGGTTTTGTCGCCAGCCAGAAGCACGTGGCCGGCGCGGCGCTGGGGTTCACGGTGTTGTTGGTATTGATCGGCCTGGGCCTGCACGAACTGCTGGTGCGTTGGCCGATCTTGACCCAGGGCATCCAGTGGGGTGGGGTGGTATTCCTGCTGTACATGGCCTACAAGCTGGCGATCGATGACGGCCGGCTGGATGCCCAAGAGGCCGGCGTTGCGCCGTCGATGTTGTATGGCGCGGTCATGCAATGGCTCAACCCCAAGGCCTGGCTGGCGTGCGTGGCGGGCATGGGGCTGTTTGCGGCCGATGGCGAGGCCACGCGGGTCTGGCAACTGGCGGCGGTGTACCTGGTGATTTGCTACCTGTCGGTGGCGTGCTGGTCGTATGTGGGCACGTTCTTGCGTCGTTACCTGAGCAATGCCCAGGGCATGCGCCTGTTCAACCGGGCCATGGCACTGTTGCTGGTGCTCAGTGTGGCGTACCTGTTGCTGGGCTGAGTCAGCCGCGATATTGCCCAGGTGTGGCGGCCAGGTGTTGCTTGAACGTGCGCTGGAAGTGCGCCTGGTCGGCAAAGCCTGCGGCCAGTGCCACATCGGCAATCAACCGGCCGTTGCGCAGTTGGTTGCGGGCAAACTGGATCCGCTGGTTGACCAGGAATGCATGGGGTGTCATCCCGTAAGACTGCTTGAACGCACGGATCAGGTACGACGGCGACAGCTGCGCGGCCTGGCAGATCTCGTCGAGTTTCAGCGCCTCGGTGCAATGTTCGCGGATGTACTCGGCGGCGCGTTCGAGCTTGTGATTGACCTCCCGTAGCCGCGTCGCAGCGGGGTTCAGGCGCAGCTGTACCTCAGTGAAAAAACTCACCACGGCACTGTGTTTGTGCAGCTGTTCGGCGTGCTCGTCGGTCAGCACGGCGTACAGCTCAAGCAGGCCTGCAAACAGCAGCGGGTCATCGGTATGGGTGGTGCTGAAGCGGCGAAAGTCCAAGTCGTAGGCAAACCCCAACTGGTGTTGCAGGTCGGTCAGCCAGGGGGTGTCGATATAGAGCATGTGATACGACCAGGGCTGGTCGTCGATGGGATTGCAGGCGTGCACGTCGCCGGGGTTCATCAGCACCACGGTGCCGGTGTGGATTTGGAACGTGTCCGGGCCATGGATATACAGGCTCTGCCCGGCGGTGATCGCACCAATCGAGAAATGATCGTGGGCATGCCGGGTGTAGCAGACCTTGCGCCCGTCATCGATGGTGCGCGCCTCGATAAACGGCAGGCTGGCATCACGCCAGAAGCGCGGGGCGGCCAGGTCGGGCAGCGACATGATGCAATCTCCGAAGATCTTGTAGGAGCCCGATGATTGCACATAAATACGGCGCCGACCTTATGTAGGATCCGGTTTGCCTGCGATGGCGGTGGTTCAGTCGGGGGATTTGGCGACTGCTCTACCGCCATCGCAGGCAAGCCAGCTCCTACATTTTTAGGGGGCGTATCCAGGGCTTAGAAGTCCCAGCGCGTCGCCAGTTGCAGGCTGCGCGGCTCGCCGTAGAAGCCGGTACCGAAGTTGCCCAGGCCGGTGTAGTACTTTTTATCCAGGGCATTTTTCACGTTCAAGGTGGCACTCAGGTGCTCGTTGAAGCGATAGCGCGCCATCAGGTCTACCAGGTAGTAGCTGTCCTGGGTGATGCGTGTGTATTGGCCGAAGTTGACCGTGTCATTCGGGTTGGGCTGGAACACATTGCCGAAGAACTCGCTCTGCCAGTTGACCCCGGCACCGAGGGTTACCTTGTCCAGCGCGCCAGGCAGGCGGTAGGTGTTGAACAGGCGCACCACTTGTTGCGGCGTGGTGGTTTGCAGCACCGAGCTGTAGACGTAATCGTCGTTGGCATCGCGGGTGTGCTGGTAGGTGTAGCCGGCCGAGACATTCCAGCCGTCCAGCACTTCGCCGGCCAGTTCCACTTCAAAGCCCTTGGTGGTGGCACCGGCAATCGGGCGATAGATCGAGTCGCTTTCAAATCCCGAGACGTATTGCGCGACATTGTCCTGTTCGATGCGGAACGCGGCGAAGCTGGCATTCAGGCGGCCATCGAAAAAGGCCGCCTTGAGCCCGGCTTCGTAGGTGTCGCCTTCGATTGCGTCGAGCAACTTGCGATCGGCGTCCTTGCTGTTCTGTGGCCGGTAGATCTTGGTGTAGCTGCTGTACACCGACCAGATATCGTTGAGGTCGTAGACCACCCCGGCGTAGGGCGTCACCACCCCGGTTTGCTTGTAGCTGCTGCGGGCGTCGGCGGTCGTTGCAGCGTAGAAGTCGGTGGTGTCGGTGTTGCTGAAATTGCTGACGCGGGTACCCAGGATCACCGACAGGTCATCGGTAGGTTTGAGGCGGGTCGCCAGGTAGGCGCCGGTCTGGCGTTGCACAATATCGTTCTGGCCGCTGCGCGGGATGTCCGGCTTGGCGTATTCGCCACGCCAGTCATAGATGCTGCCGCCCACTGGCGGGTAGATCGAGCCGTAGACCGGCACATCCTGTTTTGAGCGGGTCGCCATAAAGCCCATGATCAACTCATGCTCGCGGCCAAACAGGCTGAACGGGCCGTTGAGGTTGACGTCGAGGGTGTTCTGCACCTGGTCGCCCTTGTACTTGCCCATGAACATGTACATGCCTTCGCCGGTAACCTGGTCCGGGTTGCCGCCGCTGGCGGAGGCGAGCAGGGTGTCGTGCTGGCTGCGCTTGCGGTCCAGGCTGACTTTGAGCGACCAGTCGTTGGCCAGCTTTTGCTGGACCGAGGCGAAGATCGTCTGGTTCTGGAAGTCGCGGCGGCTCCAGTCGGCAGCCGGGTTGAACGAGCGCGAGAAATTCGTGCGATTGCCATTGCTGAAATACATCGGGAACCCGGTCCAGCTGGCGCCACGGGAGCGGGTGTCCTGCTGGTCGATGCCGAAGGTCAGCAGGGTGTCGGGGGTCAGATCGGCTTCGAGGATGCCGTAGGCAATGTCCTTGGTGTGCTGGTAGTGGTCCAGGTACGACGAGCGATCCTGGTAAACCCCGACAAAGCGCCCGCGCACATTGCCCGACTCGGTCAGCGGCCCGGAGATATCGCCTTCGGTGCGGTAGTTGTCCCAGGAACCCACGGTGCCGGTGACCGAGGCCTTGAAGTCCTTGGTGGGCTTTTTGCGGATCAGGTTGACCGTGGCCGAAGGATCGCCCGAGCCGCTCATCAGGCCCGATGAGCCCTTGATGATTTCCAGGTGGTCGTACACCGCCATGTCGGTACTGGTGGTGCCGTAGTCGTACACACCGTCATAGGTGGAGTTGACGCCGTCGTACTGGAAGTTGGTGATCGGCAGGCCGCGGCTGGAGAACTCCCAGCGCTCGCTGTCGTAGTTCTGCACGCTGACGCCAGGGGCGCGGCGCAGGGTGTCGGCGATGTTGTTGGAACCCTGGTCATCCATCTGCTGACGGGTGATCACGGTGACCGACTGCGGTGTCTCGCGGATCGACAGCGGCAGGCCGGTGGCCGAGGCCATCGAGCCGGTGGTGTAGGAGTGGCTGTCTTCGGTGGTGGCACCCAGGGCCACGCCGGAGATGGTGGTGGCGCCCAGCTCCAGTTCGCCGGTATTGAGCGGCGCCAGTTCCAGCACATAGCCATTGTCGCCCTGGGGCTGAGCCTGCAAACCACTGCCTTGCAATAACCGCTGCAACCCGGCGGCCGGGGTGTAGCTGCCACTGAGTCCAGGGCTGGTCTTCCCGGCTGCCAGGCTGTTGTGGCCGGCGATAAACACCCCGGACTGCTCGGCAAAGCGATTCAGCACGCTGACCAGCGACCCAGCGCCGATGTTGTAGCTGCGCGTGGTTTGCTGGGTAGACGGCGTTTCCACCGCCTGCACATTGAGCGGGCCCAGGCAGAGCAGGGTCGCGGTGATGGCCAGCGCCAGGGGGCGCAGCGTGAAAGCAGCGGGTTGCGGCATGGAAGGTTCCCTACGGATTCGGCGAATGTGAAAGCGTCTGCTGGGTTAACCGAACGAACGTCGAAAAGGGGAACTGCGGGAGTGAAAAAATGTTGCCCCGATCAATCTTTTGTAGGAAGCGGCAAGCCAGCTCCTACAGGGCGGTGTGTCTGGGGCCTACGTTGACCCACCAAGGCAGCACTCTGTCTACCTGGATCGGCAGCGCCGCCTCTAGCAGCCGCAACGCATGCTCGCTGTCCTTGAGCGGGAAGGAGCCCATCACTGGCAGGTGGGCCACGGCCGGATCACAACCCAGGTGGCCGGGCCGGTAGCGGTTCAGTTCGCCAATCAATTGGCCCAGGGGCAGGTTGTCGGCCAGCAGCACACCCCGGCTCCATGCCTCGCGGGTGGCGGATGCCGCGACCGTACTGCGGATCGTGCGCCGATCGAACACCGCCTGTTGCCCGGTCTCGATAATGCGCACCTGCTGGCTATCGGCGGTGCGCACTTCTACCCGGCCGTCGAAGACATTCAGGTGGGTGCCGTCCTCGCCTTGCAACACACTGAAGCGGGTGCCCAGGGCGCGCAGGCGGCCGTGCTCGGTGTCGACAAGGAACGGGCGCTGGAGGTCCTTGGCGGTGTCGATCAGCACTTCGCCAAAACGCAGTTGCAGCAGGCGCTGCCGGGCGTCGAACCGCACGTCCATGGCGCTCAGGGCGTTGAGCCAGATATGGGTGCCGTCGGTGAGCACGGCATCGCGGATCTCGCCGCTGGCCGTGGCGTAGTCGGCGCTCCAGCCGCCGACCACCCGGGGCAGGGCGGTGCTGCGCCAGGTGCCCCAGGTCAATGCTGAACCTGCGCCCAGCACCAGTAGCGTCTTGAGGGTTTGCCGCCGGCTGCTGCGCAGGGCGCGGCCAGCGCCGATGGGTTCGTCGGTCAGGGGCGCGAAGCGTTGGCTGACGCGCTCGACGTAACGCCAGGCGACCTGGTGCTCGGGGTTCTGCCCCAGCCATGTTTGCCAATGCTGCTGCGCCTGACTGTCGCCTTGCGGGTCTTGCAGGCGCACATACCATTGGGCTGCCTGCTGCAGGCTGGCGTGGCTGAGTTTTGCGCTGGAGTTCATTCCACCAGCAACCCGTCGAGTTCGGCTTCCAGCACCGCGCAGTGCAACAGCGCCTGGGCCATGTATTTTTTCACCATGCGCTCACAGACCCCCAGTTGCACGGCGATTTGCTTGTAGGTCAGGCCATGCAGTTGCGCCAGCAGGAAGGCGTCGCTGACCTTGCGCGGCAGGCGCGCGAGCATGGCGTCTACTTCGTACAGGGTTTCGACGATGATCGCCCGCTGTTCCGGCGATGGCTGCACCGCTTGCGGGCGCTCGGCGAGGCTTTGCAGCCAGGCCTGTTCCAGTTGACGGCGGCGCCAATGGTCGATGCACAGGCCTCGGGCGATGGTTGCCAGGTAGGAGCGCTCACGCACGGCGTCGGCCTGGTCGGGCGGGCGCTTGAGGACGCGGATAAAGGTGTCTTGCGCCAGGTCGGCGGCATCCCAGCGATTGCTCAGGCGCCGGCGCAACAGGCCGAGCAGCCAGGAGTGGTGGCTGCCGTAGAGCTGACTGAATGGCGTGGGGGAAGTCGACACAATATCCAACCGGCGCTGATGCCATGACGTGAATAGGAATTGGTCGCGATTAAAGCAAAGGCCTGCGCCCAGCGCAAATGATATTGGTTTGCTTTTGCGAAAGAGGTTGCCTGCAGATCTGCACAGATCAAATTGATGCCGAGCGCGAAAAACTCGCGCTTTAATCTGAGATAAATGACTTCAGATTTTTTTGCACCCATTGCAACAGAATATCAAAACAGGCCGGCAGGCTCGGCCTGAATATCCCAGCTAAAGATCAGAACCTCCTTTGCATCACTCCCCGCACCACCCCCCGACCGTGTACTTGATATCGGTACTCTCCATGTGAAAGCCGGCAAATACCCTGCGAATGTCAGGATGATCATTGAGGCTAATAATGGCCTCATACTGTTCCAGACCGAAAGGAACACCCTAGCCCCGCGTCTGCCAGTACGGAGGGTCGCAGTAGAACAGCGTATGTTCACGGTCATACTTCTTCATTACCTCCTGCCAGCCAAGATGCGCTGCTGATAGAGTCTCCTCGCTCCGTAGCAAGTTCAGTCCTGGTGGTGTGGTAGTCGCCGTACCGTAGGTCTGACCATCAACGCGGCCCCCGAGGGCAGACTGCTGTAGGTAATAGAATCTGGCGGCCCGCTGGATATCAGTCAGCGTTCCCGGTCTGGTTATTTGCAACCACTTAAACACCTGGCGGCTCGACAAAGCCTACTTGAACTGCCTGACAAACTCTTCCAGTTGGTTCTGTACAACTCGGTAAAGGTTGATTAGATCGCCGTTAACGTCATTTAGCACTTCGACGTCTGCCGGTACCGGCCGTAGGAAGAACAGTGCGCTGGCTGGAAGTGATGCGCACAGCCTGGGCCAATGAGTGGCCCAGGGCGTTTAAACGAGTTTAAAGAGTGTTGATATTTCTTAGAAAACTGCCGGTTAAAGGTGACTAAATTTTCCGTAATGAATTAGGTATAGCGCCTAAAGGCCCATCTGTGATGATAAAGCTCACTCGATCTCCTACCTTAAAGTAACTACTGCGCAAGCTAGGCCAGGGTGATATAGAGCCTTCCACAGTGGGCCGTCCTAAATCGGACTTTGTAATAACACTCGGTTCGTCTGGTAAAGGAAATGGATCTATAGCGTCACCATCAAAATCCTCCGGTCCATAGTTGGAACCTATATCGAAAATCACATCTTTACTTCCTCCATCGGGTTTTACGACCGCAGACTTCGTAGGAGGTTTTTCTGGCTCTCCCCAAACTATAGCTATCTGAGGGTAGTCACCAATTGATGTAATGACGCCAGTGTAATTAGTCGTTGTAGTAGGCTTTGCCATGCTCGCTCTCCTTGCCAAAACTGGATTCGTGAGTATTGCCTGCAAAAATGAGGCACTGCAGGAGAGATGACACAACACTAATGGAAAGCCGGCTACTGTCAAAATTGACAGGCCAGGCTGTTATTTTGAGCAAATTCCCTACCATTCGTCTCTTTCAGCGTTGGTCTGGCTGGCCAGCTCGGCGGCAATGCTGCGCATCAGCAGCTCCGGCAGGCGGGGGCTATTGAGTTCGACAGTGATCATTGCAGTCTCCTAGGCGGCCTCTTGTTTGCGTTTGAACATGTCCGCCAACCCGGTACCAGGGGCATGGTTAAAACCTGGGTCCGTGCGGAACGTGATCGGTTTTCCTGCCGCGTCGGTGGTGCGCACCAGCGTCACCTGGGCGGTTCTGATTTCGCCCGTGCGTTTGTCGGTGCCGGTATCGACGGTTTGGCGGCGACCTCGTTACGTAGCGTGGTCATTTTCATTGCACTGGCTGCAACTCTATTTCAGAACTCCGCTCACCATGGACCGTTTTATCCCGGAGTGTCCCAGGTTTATCTCGCACCGCCCCTGGTATTTATCTCAGTCCTAAACATCAAGTGTGGGAGGCAGCGGTGGATCCCGCCCTCCCAGCATCAAGCCAGATCAGATACGCGAAGTCGGCACCAGGAACGCGGCCTCCAGCAGCTGCCGGGTATAGGCATGCTGCGGATCGGCGAAGATCGTCTTGGCATCCCCCTGTTCCACCACCTGGCCCTGCTTGACCACCATCAACTGATGGCTCAGGGCCTTGACCACCGCCAGGTCGTGGCTGATGAACAGGTAGGTCAGGTTGTACTTGGCTTGCAGGTTGCGCAGCAGTTCCACCACCTGGCGCTGTACCGTGCGGTCCAGGGCCGAGGTCGGTTCGTCCAGCAGGATCAGGCGTGGCTTGAGCACCAGGGTGCGGGCGATGGCGATGCGTTGGCGTTGGCCGCCGGAGAATTCGTGGGGGTAACGGTGGCGGGTCTGCGGGTCCAGCCCCACTTCCTCGAGCGCCGCGATAATCGCCGCTTCCTGTTCGCCAGCGGTGCCGATCTTATGGATGCGCAAGCCTTCGCCGACGATCTCGCTGACGCACATGCGTGGGCTCAGGCTGCCAAACGGGTCCTGGAACACCACCTGCATTTCCCGGCGCAATGGCCGTACCTGTTGTTGGGTCAGTTGGTCTAGTTGCTGGCCTTCAAAACGGATCCCGCCCTTGCTGCCGATCAGCCGCAGGATCGCCAGGCCGAGGGTGGATTTGCCCGAGCCGCTTTCACCGACAATGCCCAGGGTCTGGCCCTGGGGCAGGCTGAAGTGGATACCGTCCACGGCCTTGACGTAGTCGACGGTGTTGCGCAAAAAGCCTTTCTTGATCGGGAACCAGACCTTGAGGTCGTCGACTTCCAGCAGCGGCGGGCCAATCGCATTGGTCGCCGGCCCGCCACTGGGCTCGGCGGCCAGCAGTTCCTGGGTGTAAGGGTGCTGCGGGGAGCGGAACAGCGCCTCACAGGACGCCTGCTCGACAATGCAACCGCGCTGCATCACACACACGCGGTGGGCAATGCGCCGCACCAGGTTCAAGTCATGGCTGATCAGCAGCAGCGCCATGCCCAGGCGCGCCTGCAACTCCTTGAGCAGTTCGAGGATCTTCAACTGCACGGTCACGTCCAGGGCGGTGGTCGGCTCGTCGGCGATCAGCAGTTCCGGCTCGTTGGCCAGGGCCATGGCGATCATCACCCGCTGGCGCTGACCGCCGGACAATTCGTGGGGCAGGGCCTTGAGGCGCTTGTGCGGTTCGGGGATGCCCACCAGGTCGAGCAGCTCCAAGGTGCGCAGGGTTGCGGCCTTGCCGGTCAGGCCCTTGTGCAGGCCCAGTACTTCGTTGATCTGCTTTTCGATGGAGTGCAGTGGGTTCAGCGAGGTCATCGGCTCCTGGAAGATCATCGCAATGCGGTTGCCGCGAATCTGGCGCAAGGGCTTTTCTTTCAGGGTCAGCAGATCCTGCCCGGCATACTCGATGGTGCCGGATGGATGCCGCGCCAGGGGGTAGGGCAACAGGCGCAGGATCGAGTGGGCGGTCACCGATTTGCCGGAACCGCTTTCGCCGACCAGGGCCAGGGTTTCACCACGGCGAATATCGAAGCTGATGTTTTCCACCACGCGCTGATGCTGCTCGCCGGTGACGAACTCGACGCTGAGGTCGCGGACTTCGATCAGATTGTCCTGATTCATCTCATTTCCTCGGGTCGAAGGCATCGCGAGCGGACTCGCCGATAAACACCAGCAAACTCAGCATGATCGCCAGCACCGCAAAGGCGCTGATGCCCAGCCACGGCGCCTGCAGGTTGGATTTTCCCTGGGCCACCAACTCGCCCAGGGACGGCGAGCCGGCGGGCAGGCCGAAGCCCAGGAAGTCCAGGGCAGTCAGGGTGCCAATCGCGCCGGTGAGGATGAAAGGCATGAAGGTCATGGTCGAGACCATGGCGTTGGGCAGGATATGGCGGAACATGATCGCGCCGTTCTGCATGCCCAAGGCCCGGGCCGCGCGCACGTATTCCAGGTTGCGCCCGCGCAGGAACTCGGCGCGCACCACGTCCACCAGGCTCATCCAGGAAAACAGCAGCATGATCCCCAGCAACCACCAGAAGTTCGGTTGCACGAAGCTCGCAAGGATGATCAGCAGGTACAGCACCGGCAGCCCCGACCAGATTTCCAGGAACCGCTGGCCGGCCAGGTCGACCCAGCCGCCATAGAACCCCTGCAAGGCCCCGGCCGCCACGCCGATGATCGAACTCAATACCGTGAGGGTCAGGGCAAACAGCACCGAGACCCGAAAGCCATAGATCACCCGTGCGAGCACGTCGCGGCCCTGGTCGTCGGTGCCCAGCAGGTTGTCGGCCGACGGCGGGGCCGGGGCCGGGACTTTCAGGTCGTAATTGATGCTCTGGTAGCTGTAGGGGATCGGCGCCCAGAGCGTCCAGGCATCCTTGGCCTTGAGCAGTTCGCGGATGTACGGGCTTTTGTAGTTGGCTTCCAGGGGGAATTCGCCGCCGAAGGTGGTTTCTGGGTAGCGCTTGAGCGCCGGGAAGTACCAGTCGCCGTCGTAATGCACGGCCAGCGGCTTGTCGTTGGCGATCAACTCGGCACCCAGGCTCAGGCCAAACAGGATCAGGAACAGCCACAGCGACCACCAGCCGCGTTTGTTGGCCTTGAAGCGTTCGAAGCGGCGGCGATTGAGGGGGGATAGATTCATCTCAATGCTCCCGGCTTTCGAAGTCGATGCGTGGGTCGACCAGGGTGTAGGTCAAATCGCCAATCAGTTTCACCACCAGGCCTAGCAGGGTGAAGATAAACAGGGTGCCGAACACCACCGGGTAATCGCGATTGATCGCCGCTTCAAAACTCATCAGGCCCAGGCCGTCGAGGGAGAAAATCACCTCCACCAGCAGCGAGCCGGTAAAGAAGATGCCGATAAAGGCCGAAGGGAACCCGGCGATCACCAGCAGCATGGCGTTGCGGAACACGTGGCCGTAGAGCACGCGGTGATTGGTCAGGCCCTTGGCCTTGGCGGTGATTACGTACTGTTTGTTGATTTCGTCGAGAAAGCTGTTCTTGGTCAGCAGGGTCATGGTGGCGAAGTTACCGATCACCAGAGCCGTGACCGGTAGCGCCAGGTGCCAGAAGTAGTCGAGGATCTTGGCGCCCCAGCTCAGCTCCTCGAAGTTGTTGGACGTCAGCCCGCGTAGCGGAAACCAGTCGAAATAGCTGCCACCGGCAAACACCACGATCAACAGGATGGCAAACAGGAACGCCGGGATCGCATAGCCGACGATGATGGCCGAACTGGTCCATACGTCAAAATGGCTGCCATGGCGGGTGGCCTTGGCGATCCCCAGGGGGATCGATACCAGGTACATGATCAGGGTGCTCCACAGCCCGAGGGAGATGGACACCGGCATCTTCTCCTTGATCAGGTCGATGACCTTGGCATCGCGAAAGAAGCTGTCGCCAAAATCCAGCTGGGCGTAGTTCTTGACCATGATCCACAAGCGTTCCGGCGCCGACTTGTCGAAGCCGTACATCTTTTCGATTTCCTTGATCAGCGTCGGGTCCAGGCCCTGGGCCCCCCGGTAGCTGGAGCCGGCCACCGACACTTCGGCACCGCCACCGGCGATGCGGCTGGTGGCGCCTTCAAAGCCTTCGAGCTTGGCGATCATTTGCTCCACCGGGCCGCCGGGCGCGGCCTGGATGATGACAAAGTTGATCAGCAAAATGCCAAACAGCGTCGGGATGATCAGCAGCAACCTGCGAAAAATATAAGCCAGCATGTCAGTCGCCTCCGCTCGCCGGGTCGGCGCTGGTGTCGGTGGGTGGCGTTGTGGCCGGCGGTGTGTCGGGTTTGATCCACCAGGTGTTGATGCCTACGTCGTAGCGCGGCGGGACCTTGGGGTGGCCGAGGTGATTCCAATAGGCCACGCGGTAGGTCTTGATATGCCAGTTGGGGATCACGTAGTAGCCAAACTGCAGTACCCGATCCAGAGCCTTGGCGTGGGCCACCAGGCTGTTGCGTGAGTCGGCGTTGATCAACTGTTCCACCAATTCGTCGATGGCCGGGTCCTTGAGGCCGATGTAGTTGCGGCTGCCGGGGTTGTCGGCACTGCCCGATTGCCAGAATTCACGCTGCTCGTTACCCGGTGACGAGGACTGTGGGAAGCTGCCGACCATCATGTCGAAATCCCGCGAGCGCACGCGGTTGACGTACTGCGAGACATCGACCCGGCGGATCACCAGCTCGATGCCCAGGTCTGCCAGGTTACGCTTGAAGGGCAGCAGGACGCGCTCGAAGTCGGTCTGGAACAGCATGAACTCGATGCTCACCGGCTTGCCGGTGGTGTCGACCATCTTGTCGTCAACGATGCGCCAGCCGGCTTCCTGCAACAGTTGGTAGGCTTCGCGCTGCTGGGTGCGGATCATGCCGCTGGCATCGGTTTTCGGTGGAGCGAAGGCCTGGGTGAAGGCTTGCGGCGGGATCCTGCCGCGCAGCGGTTCGAGAATCGCCAGCTCGGCCGGGCCCGGCAGGCCGGTGGCGGCCATGTCCGAGTTTTCAAAATAGCTGCGGGTGCGGGTGTAGGCGCCGTTGAACAGTTGCTTGTTGGTCCATTCAAAGTCCATCAACAGGCTGATGGCCTTGCGCACCCGCACGTCCTGGAACATTGGCTTGCGGATATTGAACACAAAACCCTGCATCCCGGTGGGATTGCCGTTGGGCAGTTCTTCCTTGATCAGCCGGCCTTCGGCCACGGCCGGGACGTTGTAGGCATTGGCCCAGTTTTTGGCCGTCATTTCCTGCCAGTAATCGAACTGCCCAGCCTTGAGCGCCTCCAGGGCCACGGTGTTATCGCGGTAGTAATCGCTGATGCGGTAATCGAAGTTGTACAGGCCCTTGTTGATCGGCAGGTCCTTGCCCCAGTAGTCCTTGACCCGCTCGTAGCGGATCGAGCGCCCCGGCTTGACCTCGGCCACTTTGTACGGCCCGCTGCCCAGCGGGACCTCCAGGCTGCTCTTGGCAAAATCACGGCCGGCCCACCAGTGCTTGGGCAGCACCGGCAACTGGCCAAGGATCAACGGCAGCTCACGGTTGCTGGTGTGCTTGAACTTGAACAACACCCGCAGCGGGTCTTCGGCCACCACTTCGGCGACGTCGGCGTAGTAGGTGCGGTAGATCGGCGTGCCTTGCTTGATCAGGGTTTCAAAGGTGAACACCACATCTTCGGCACGTACTGGATGGCCATCGTGGAAGCGCGCTTCGGGCCGCAGGTAAAAACGCACCCAGCTGTTATCCTGGGCTTTTTCGATCTTGCCGGCGATCAGGCCGTATTCGGTGATGGGCTCGTCCAGGCCCTGCTGCGCCAGGGTGTCGTAGACCAGGGTGATGTTATCGGCCGGCACGCCCTTGCTGATAAACGGGTTGAGGCTGTCGAAGCTGCCCATGGCCGACTCACGGAAGGTGCCGCCCTTGGGCGCGTCCGGGTTGACGTAGTCGACGTGCTTGAAGTTGGCCGGGTACTTGGGCGGCTCGTCGTACAGGGTCAAGGCATGTTGAGGGGCAGCAACAGCCTGGGTGCACAACAACAGGCCACTGATAATCGCAGTACGCAAAGCCATCATTGGGGTTTCTCCGATGCTTTCAGCCACCACGCGCTCAGGCCCAGGCTGTAGGGCGGCGTGGTCACGAAGGCGAACCGGTTACGGTACGCCAGGCGATGATAGTTGAGATACCAATTGGGAATACTGTAGTGCTGCCACAATAGGACCCGATCCAGGGCCCGGCCGGCGGCGACTTGCTGGTCGCGGGTTTGGGCGGCGAGCAACTGCTCGAGCAGGTGATCGACCACTGGGTTGGCGATGCCCGCGTAGTTCTTGCTGCCCTTGATCCCGGCCTGGCTGGAGTGGAAGTACTGCCACTGCTCAAGGCCGGGGCTGAGGGTCTGGTTGAGGGTCATCAGGATCATGTCGAAGTCGAACTGGTCGAGGCGCTGCTTGTACTGCGCACGGTCCACGGTGCGCAAGCGCGCATCGACGCCAATACTGCGCAGGTTTTCCACATACGGTTGCAGGATGCGCTCCAGGTTCGGGTTGACCAGCAGGATTTCAAACCGCAGCGGCTGCCCATCGCTGTTGAGCAGGCGTTGCCCGGAAAGTTTCCAGCCACCTTCGGCCAGTAGGCCGAGGGCCCGGCGCAAGGTTTCCCGGGGGATGCCGCGCCCCTCGGTCTGCGGCAGGCTGAAGGCCTGGGTAAACAGATTGGCCGGCAGTTGCTCGCGGTAGGGCGAGAGCATCAGCCATTCATGGCCCACCGGCAGGCCGCTGGCGGAGAATTCGCTGTTGGGGTAGTAGCTCAGGGTGCGTTTATAGGCGCCGCTGAATAGGGTGCGGTTGGTCCACTCGAAATCGAACATCAGCCCCAGCGCTTCGCGCACTTTGGCCTGGCTGAAGGTGGCGCGCCGGCTGTTCATGAACAGGCCCTGGCTCTGGGTCGGGATCTGGTGGGCAATTTGCGCCTTGATCACTTCGCCGCGATTGACTGCCGGGAAGTTGTAGCCATTGGCCCAGTTCTTGGCCTGGTGTTCGATGTAAATGTCGAACTCGCCGGCCTTGAATGCCTCGAAGGCCACGTCGCTGTCGCGGTAGAACTCCACCTCGACCTTGTCGTAGTTGTAGAACCCGCGATTGACCGGCAGGTCCTTGCCCCAATAGTCCTTGACCCGCTCGAACACCAATTGCCGGCCCGGTTGGACCTGGCTGATCCGGTAGGGCCCGCTGCCTAGCGGCGGCTCGAAGGTGGTGGCCTTGAAGTCGCGGTTTTTCCAGTAATGCTGGGGCAGCACCGGCAACTCGCCCAGGCGCAGGATCAGCAACGGGTTGCCGGCGCGCTTGAACACGAAGCGAATGCGGTGGGGGTTGAGTACATCCACCCGGGCCACTTCCTGCAGGTTGGTGCGGTATTGCGGATGGCCTTCGGTCAGCAACGTGCGGTAGGAAAACGCCACGTCGTCGGCGGTAATGGGCTTGCCGTCATGGAAACGCGCTTGCGGGCGCAGGTTGAACACCACCCAACTGCGGTCTTCGCTGTACTCCACCGATCGGGCAATCAGGCCGTAGCTGGACGTGGGCTCGTCGCCGGACGGCGCGTACTGGCCGGTGCCAACCATCAGCGGCTCGTTGAGCTCATTGACCCCGTATTGCAGGAAATTGGCGGTGGAGACCGGGCTTGAGCCTTTGAAAGTATAGGGATTGAGGGTGTCAAACGTGCCAAAGGCCATGACCCGCAAGGTGCCGCCCTTGGGCGCTGCGGGGTTTACCCAATCGAAGTGGGTGAATTTGGCCGGGTACTTGAGCGTACCGAACTGCGCATAACCGTGGTTTTCGGTAATGGTCGCATTCGCGCAAAAGCTCAAGGCCAGACTTATTAGTAGAAGGAGGGGACGCTTCAAGTCAGAGATCCGATCCGGGCGGCTTGGGCTTTATGATCGGTACAGTAACAGCTTGTTCCACTTGGAAAAAGACTGTTGAAAAGGCCATTTTCAGGCGCGGCGGGATCTTGAGCGATGCACAGATCAAATGTGGGAGCTGGCTTGCCTGCGATGCACGCACCGCGGTGAATCATTTACACCGCGTCGATGCAATCGCAGGCCAGCCAGCTCCCACACAAGCCTGCTTGCGCTTGGTTTATCTTGGTCCGGAGACCACCAGCATCTGCCCCGGCTTCAACGCCTGGCCAGTGCGAGGGTTCCAACGCTTGAGATGTTGCATCTCGACGTTGAAGCGCTTGGCAACCATGTACAGCGAGTCACCTTTCTTGACCTTGTACTGCACCGGCTTCTTGCCGCCAGCCTTGGCCACCAGCTTGCGGGTGTCCTGCATCACCAGGGTCTGGCCGACTTTCAAGGCCTGGCCATTGAGCTTGTTCCAACGCTGCAGGTCATGCACGTCGACCTTGTTGGCCTTGGCAATCAGCGTCAGGTTGTCGCCGCTCTTGACCTTGTAGCTGCGCGAACGGCCGGCCACGGCCTTGTGCTCGACTTCGTCAAACACTGGCTTTTTCGGGCGCAGGCTCAACAATTCCTCGGGGTTCATCGAGGACAGGCTACTGGCCAGCAATTGCGCCTTGGAAGTGGGCACCAGCAAATGCTGGGGGCCATCCAGGGTGGTGCGTTGCTTGAAGGCCGGGTTGAGCTGGAACAGTTCGTCTTCGTCGATCTCGGCCAGCGCGGCGACGCGGGACAGGTCCATGCTTTGCTTGACTTCAACCATCTCGAAGTACGGTGTGTTGGCAATCGGGTTCAGGTTGACGCCGTAGGCCTCGGGGGCCAGCACCACTTGGGACAGCGCCAGGAACTTGGGCACGTAGTCCTTGGTTTCCTGGGGCAGCGGCAGGTTCCAGTAGTCGGTGGGCAGGCCGAGTTTCTCGTTGCGCTCGATGGCCCGGCTGACCGTGCCTTCACCGGCGTTATAGGCCGCCAGGGCCAGCAGCCAGTCGCCGTTGAACATGTCATGCAGACGCGTCAGATAGTCCAGGGCGGCGGTGGTGGAGGCGGTGATATCGCGGCGGCCATCATAGGCGCGGGTCTGGCGCAGGTTGAAGTAGCGTCCGGTGGAGGGGATGAACTGCCACAGGCCGACCGCATCGCTGCGCGAATAGGCCATTGGGTTGTAGGCACTTTCAATCACTGGCAGCAGCGCCAGCTCCAGGGGCATGTTGCGTTCTTCAAGGCGTTCGACGATGTAGTGAATATAGAGGCTGCCGCGTTCGCCGGCGTTCTCCAGGAACGATGGGTTGCTGGCGAACCACAGGCGCTGTTGCTCGATACGCGGGTTGACGCCGACACCGTCCTGCAATTGAAACCCCTGGCGCATGCGCTCCCAGACATCCTGGGGCACCTGCGGGCTTGGCTTCTCTGAGAGCCACAGGGGTTTTTGCTTGATCTTGGCAGTAAAAACGGGTTTGGGTTGCACGGTGGATTGTGCAGCGAAATGAGTGGTTTGGCAGCCCGCCAGAGTTGCGGAAACGGCCACCGCAATGGCTTGAGCCAGGCGGGTCAATGCGTCTGAATGGTTGGATTTACGAATAGATGACGACATTGGCTGGAAGTTAGTTCCGGGCAAAAATGTCGGGCGATTCTAGAAAGCGCTTTGGTTCCGGTCAACCATTCAGAAATTTCGTATCAGAACCTGTCTGCTTAGAACGTATCTTTCCAAGCCCGCAAGCTAGCAAACACCTCGCTCCCAGGGCGGTTGTCGCGGCCATTCCGCTCGTCCGCTTTTTGTTTAACGGATGTTTCCGCGGTACGTAAGAAAGGGTTAGTCAATTTTTCCAGGGCCAGGGTCGACGGTAAGGTCATCTTGCCGGCTGCCCGCAGTTCGCCGACTTTTGCCACACGTTCGGCGATATCTGCGTTATCCGGTTCCACGGCCTGGGCAAAGCGCAGGTTACTTTGTGTGTATTCGTGGGTGCAGTACACCAGCGTGTCGGCCGGCAGGGCGGCCAGGCGTTCCAGGGAGTTGTACATCTGTTCTGGCGTGCCCTCGAACAAACGCCCGCAGCCGGCGGCGAAAAGGGTGTCGCCGCAGAACAGCAAGCCGTGATGATAAAAGGCTATATGTCCCAAGGTGTGTCCGGGCACGGCGAACACATCGAGGTCCCAGCCCAGCACCTGGATACGGTCGTTATCGTTGAGCGCTACGTCACGGGCCGGGATCTTTTCGTTGGCCGGGCCATACACCGTGGCGCCCGAGACTTGCTTGAGCTGCTCCACACCGCCGACATGGTCGTGGTGATGGTGGGTCACCAGGATGTCGCTGAGGGTCCAGCCTGGATACTGTTTAAGCCACGCCAGCACAGGCGCGGCGTCACCGGGATCGACCACCGCGCAGCGATGGCTGCGATGGTCTTGTAACAACCAGATGTAGTTATCGGTGAAGGCGGGCAGGGCACTGATCTGTATCATTCTTCTATTCGCCAAGCTGAACACATTGGTGCATCTTAGAACGTCTTGGCGAGTTGGAGAATGCAATGACTGATAAAGCGTTCGCCCAGGCCGATCCCGAGTGGCTGGCCTTGATCAGCGCAGCCCGTGAATGGCTGTCCGGGCCGATCGGGCAATTTCTGCTGGAACAAGAGCGGCTTATGCTCGAAGAAGAGCTGGAGCGCTTCTTTGGCGGCTACCTGGTGCACTACGGCCCTTCGGCCCAGAATCCGCCGCCTGCGCCCCAAGTGCAGCGCAATGTACGCCTGGGCGCGCCGTTGCCGGGGGTGGAGATTGTCTGCGAGGAACAGGCCTGGCCCTTGAGCGAGCATGCTGCCGATGTAGTGGTGATGCAGCATGGCCTGGATTTTTGCCTGTCGCCCCATGGCTTGCTGCGTGAAGCGGCGAGCGCCGTGCGCCCGGGCGGCCATTTGTTGATCGTTGGTATCAACCCCTGGAGTTCATGGGGCCTGCGGCACGTCTTCGCCCATGATGCGCTGCGCCAGGCCCGCTGCATCTCGCCCTCGCGGGTCAGCGACTGGTTGAACCTGCTGGGCTTCGCGCTGGAGAAACGCCGCTTCGGGTGCTATCGTCCGCCGCTTGCCTCGCCCAAGTGGCAAGGCCGTTTGGCTGGCTGGGAGCGCAGGGCTGGGGCCTGGCAGTTGTCCGGCGGCGGTTTCTACCTGCTGGTGGCCCGCAAGATCGTGGTCGGGCTGCGGCCGGTGAGCCAGGTACGGCGCGAGCCCATGGGCAAGCTGGTGCCGATGCCCCTGGCCAAGGTCAACCGTCGCTCCAGCGAGCCATAAATCACTTTTCTGGAATTCAGGTCGCAGTGTTCGACCTCGGGAGCTGCCGGTCGATTACCGGCAACCCGCTTTGATGGATAGCGTAATGACCGATAGCGTAGAACTCTTTACCGACGGCGCCTGCAAGGGCAATCCTGGTCCTGGCGGCTGGGGCGCCTTGCTGGTGTGCAAGGGCGTGGAGAAGGAGTTGTGGGGCGGCGAAGCCAACACCACCAATAACCGCATGGAACTGATGGGCGCCATTCGCGGCCTGGAAGAGCTCAAGCGCCGTTGCGATGTATTGCTGGTGACGGACTCGCAATACGTGATGAAAGGCATCAACGAGTGGATGGTCAACTGGAAAAAGCGCGGCTGGAAAACTGCCGCCAAAGAACCGGTAAAAAACGCCGACCTGTGGCAGTTGCTGGATGAGCAGTGCAACCGCCACAACATCACCTGGAAGTGGGTACGCGGGCATATCGGTCACCCAGGCAACGAGCGGGCCGACCAGTTGGCCAATCGCGGCGTGGATGAAGTGCGCGGTTACAAACAGAGCTGACCGTCAGTCACACCGCAGCGGCCATTCGAGCTGCTGCTTCACGCCTCGCATCGCGCGGGGCGAATCCACCAGCACCGCATCGATTTTACGGCACGCCGCTGCTCGATAATCATCTTGGGTGTTAATGCCAATCGCCAGGATATGCACCTTGCCCCTGGACTGGAAACAGTCGATGGCAGGCCTTGTCCATAGCTTGGCATTCACCGGTGAGCGTGCTTCCCCAAGGGTGAAGGTTTCCACCAGCTCGACCTTGCGCTGATACTCAAACGCCACCCAACTTCCCGCTTCGGGGGCGGGCTGGCAGTTGTGGGCCAGGGCGACGTTGGCCAAGCGGTCGCGTGTTCGGTCCCTGGATTCGAACAGGCGGGCCTGGGGGTACTGGGCAAACGCGTGTTGGTAGCTGGCGTCCGTGGAGTAGATCAACACCCGGCCCCACGCATGGTTTTGCTCCAGTACCTGGGCCACGGCCCTGGCCTGGGTGTCGGCGGGCAGGGCTTTCATATCGAGGATGATCGGCGTGGTAGCCGGGATTACGGTCAACGCTTGCTGCAATGAAGGCAGCGGCACGGGACGAGTACGGTAGGGGTAGGTCACCTGGCCATTGGCCCCGTCCTGCTTGAATTGCCAGCCGGCATTGAGCTGTTGCAACTGGGCCAGGGTTTTTCCGGCCACGGCGCCGGTGCCGTCGGTATTGGCGCTCAGGTCTGTCGGTCGATACAGCACCGGTACCTGGTCCAGGCTCAACTGCACCGTGAGCCATAGCACATCCACGTTATTGGCCAAGGCCTGGTCGATAGCCAGCAAGGTATTTTCCGGGAAGTCCGCCGTGCCCCCGCGATGGGCGACGATCTGCGGCAGCTGGCCAGTGGCGGCGGGCGGGGATGCGCAACCTGCCAAAAGAAGGCTGGTGACCAGCAATGCAATGGGATATCGGGTATCAATCATGGGTGTTTGCGTTCATCTATCACAGAATCAGGATCGCACCGGCGAGTTGCTCGTCAGTATCGCGTAAATCCGGCAGGGTGCGGCGAATATGCTGCAATGCCGATTCCAACTGAACGCCGCGTACCTTGCCCTGGCTGGCGACAAACGCTGCCGCATCGTCCTTTGCCGCCAGTACGACCTTGTCATCCTTGAAGCTGCTGCTGGTGCCTTTGGTGGCACTCATCGAGAGGCTGACCAAGGCGTCGGTGGTCATCACAAAGCTGGTGGCCTGGGCAGTGGCGGCGCCGATCAGGCACAGGGCGAGCAGGTGTTTTGGCTTGAGCATGGGCTGGTTTTTACGCATAGAAAGGAGCGGCGCAGGCTAACAAGGGCGGTGCAGGCAAACTGCGCAAGCTTTGCTAAACCTTGTAAAAAACTGTTGGACCAGGGTGCACGGTGGCTGTCCATGGGGCGCTTGGGTTATAGAGCGTGCTAATATCCCGGCCCTTGAAATACACACACCGTTGAGAGCTGAACCCTGATGGCCATCCGATCCGTTGTACTCGATACCGAAACCACCGGCATGCCGGTGACCGATGGTCACCGGATCATTGAAATCGGCTGTGTCGAACTGATGGGCCGTCGCCTCACCGGTCGGCATTTCCACGTATACCTGCAGCCGGACCGGGAAAGTGACGAAGGCGCCATTGGCGTCCACGGCATCACCAACGAATTCCTGGTGGGCAAGCCGCGCTTTGCGGAAGTCGCCGATGAGTTTTTCGAGTTCATCAATGGCGCGCAGTTGATCATCCATAACGCGGCGTTCGACGTTGGCTTCATCAACAACGAATTCGCCCTGATGGGCCAGACGGATCGGGCCGACATCACCCGTCATTGCTCGATCCTCGACACCTTGATGATGGCCCGTGAGCGCCACCCGGGCCAGCGCAACAGCCTCGATGCCTTGTGCAAACGCTATGGCGTCGACAACTCTGGCCGTGAACTGCACGGCGCCTTGCTCGACTCCGAGATCCTTGCGGACGTCTACCTGACCATGACCGGCGGGCAGACCAGCCTGTCCCTGGCCGGCAACGCCTCCGACGGTAACGGTTCGGCCGAGGGTTCGGGCAACCGGCCTTCGGAAATCCGCCGTCTGCCGGCAGATCGAAAGCCCACCACCATCATCCGTGCCAGCGAGCAGGACATGGCCGAGCACGCGGCACGCCTGGAAGCCATCGCCAAATCGGCGGGTGCGCCAGCCTTGTGGACCCAGTTGACCCAACACTGAGTCGGGCTCATCACGGCCTGAAAGTGTGGGAGCGGGCTTGCCCGCGATGGCGGTGGATCAGTAACGAATGGGCTGACTGTCACACCGCCATCGCGGGCAAGCCCGCTCCTACAAAAACCTTATCTCCATTCGCCACATTCGCTCCCAGCTTCTACCCTGAGTACATCGCCCTCAGGACGCCAAGCCCTCATGTACAAAGACCTGAAGTTCCCGATCCTGATCGTGCACCGCGACATCAAGGCCGACACCGTCGCCGGTGATCGGGTCCGGGGTATCGCCCGGGAGTTGGAGCAAGAGGGTTTCAGCATCTTTTCCGCTGTGGACTATGCCGAAGGCCGGCTGGTGGCGTCGACCCATCATGGCCTGGCGTGCATGCTGATCGCCGCTGAAGGCGCCGGAGAAAATACCCATCTGCTGCAAAATATGGTGGAGCTGATCCGGCTGGCACGCCTGCGCGCCCCCAACCTGCCGATCTTTGCCCTGGGCGAGCAAGTCACCCTGGAAAATGCCCCGGCCGATGCCATGAGCGAGCTCAACCAACTGCGCGGCATTCTCTACCTGTTCGAGGACACGGTGCCGTTCCTTGCCCGGCAGGTGGCCCGGGCGGCGCGCACTTACCTCGATGGCCTGTTGCCGCCATTCTTCAAGGCCCTGGTGCAACACACAGCCGACTCCAATTACTCCTGGCATACCCCCGGCCACGGCGGCGGCGTGGCCTATCGCAAAAGCCCGGTGGGGCAGGCGTTTCATCAGTTTTTTGGGGAAAATACCCTGCGTTCGGACCTGTCGGTGTCAGTGCCGGAACTGGGCTCGCTGCTGGATCACACCGGGCCCCTGGCCGAAGCCGAAGCCCGCGCGGCGCGCAACTTTGGCGCCGACCACACATTCTTCGTGATCAACGGCACCTCCACTGCGAACAAGATCGTCTGGCACTCCATGGTCGGGCGCGATGACCTGGTGCTGGTGGACCGCAATTGCCATAAGTCGGTGCTGCATTCGATCATCATGACCGGCGCGATCCCCCTGTACTTGTGCCCGGAGCGCAATGAACTGGGGATTATCGGTCCGATCCCGCTGACCGAGTTCAGCCGCGAATCGATTCGCGCAAAGATCGAGGCCAGCCCCTTGACCCGCGGTCGTGAGCCCAAGGTCAAGCTGGCGGTGGTGACCAACTCGACCTACGACGGCCTGTGTTACAACGCCGAGCTGATCAAGCAGCAATTGGGCAACAGCGTCGAAGTCCTGCACTTTGACGAGGCCTGGTACGCCTACGCGGCCTTTCACGAGTTTTTCGCCGGGCGCTATGGCATGGGTACCTCGCGCACGCCCGATAGCCCGCTGGTGTTCACCACGCACTCGACCCACAAGTTGCTGGCGGCGTTCAGCCAGGCGTCGATGATCCATGTGCAGGACGGCGGGGCGCGGCAATTGGATCGTGATCGTTTCAATGAGGCGTTCATGATGCACATCTCTACCTCGCCGCAGTACAGCATCATCGCTTCGCTGGATGTGGCGTCGGCCATGATGGAAGGGCCGGCCGGGCGTTCGCTGCTTCAGGAAATGTTCGATGAGGCCCTGAGCTTTCGCCGGGCCCTGGCCAATTTGCGCCAGCACATCGCCGCCGATGATTGGTGGTTTTCCATCTGGCAACCGCCCTCGGTGGCCGGTATCGACCGGGTTGCGACCGCTGACTGGTTGTTGCAGCCGGAGGCCGACTGGCATGGCTTTGGGGATATCGCCGAAGACTATGTGTTGCTCGACCCGATCAAGGTCACCCTGGTCATGCCCGGCTTGACGGCGGGTGGCGCCTTGAGTGACTGCGGCATTCCGGCAGCGGTAGTCAGTAAATTCCTCTGGGAGCGTGGCCTGGTGGTGGAAAAAACCGGGTTGTATTCGTTCCTGGTGTTGTTCTCCATGGGCATTACCAAAGGCAAGTGGAGTACCCTGCTCACCGAACTGCTGGAGTTCAAGCGCAGCTACGACGCCAATATCAGCCTGGCCAGTTGCCTGCCATCGGTGTTCCAGCAAGGCCCGGCACGCTATCAGGGCATGGGCTTGCAGGATTTGTGCGACCAATTGCACGGCTGCTATCGCAGCAACGCCACGGCCAAGCACCTCAAGCGCATGTACACGGTGTTACCGGAAATCGCCATGAAGCCGGCCGATGCCTATGACCAGTTGGTGCGCGGTGAAGTCGAGGCCGTGTCCATCGATGCCTTGCCAGGGCGTATCGCAGCCGTGATGCTGGTGCCTTATCCGCCAGGCATTCCGCTGATCATGCCGGGGGAGCGCTTTACCGAGTCGACGCGATCGATCATCGACTACCTGGCCTTTGCCCGGGAGTTCGATAGCAGTTTCCCAGGGTTTGTCGCCGATGTGCATGGCTTACAACACGAAGACGACGGCAACGGTCGTTGTTACACCGTCGATTGCATCAAGTGTTAAGGATGGTTATGCAAGCTGTAATGAATCCGAAGTACCCGGGGCTCAGTGTACGAGTCGCCGACGAGGGATTTGACGCCTACGTATGGGGCAATGATTTCAGCTTCGAGGTATGCGTGTATGGCACGCCCGAACTGGGCAAGCCTGTCGATCAGTGGGAGGTGGAGCAGATTTTGCCGTACCGCAAATGCTACGGCATCGACCCCGAGGAGTTCGCCAGCTACCGCAATGCCAGCGACAGCGCGGTATTCATGGCGTACCTGGATGATCGACCGGTGGGCCATATCGTCGTCAGTACCAATTGGAACGGTTATGCCCATGTCGATGAATTGGCGGTGGTGCTCCCAGCCCGCCGGCATGGCGTGGCCAAGGCCCTGCTTGATGTGGCGCAGTTCTGGAGCCGCAAGAAAAACCTGCCAGGGATGATGCTGGAGACCCAGAACAATAACCTGGGAGCGTGCCGATTGTATGAACGCAGCGGCTACGTCATGGGCGGTATCGACCACCTGCGTTATCGCGGGATTGATCCACAGACGCGGGAAGTGGCGATTTTCTGGTATCGCTTGTTCAGCTGACACTCAAGACAGCAGGTCTTGGGCCTTCTGCGTGACAATCTCCAGCAATGCATTCAGCGCCGGGCTCGGGCTGCTGTCCCTGACCGTCAACCCATACAGGCTCACCAGGATCGGCGGTGACAGCGGGCAGGTATCCAGCCCCGCCTCCCGCGCGCCGCTGGCAGTGAACGGATCGACCACCGCCAGCCCTTCGCCGGCCTCGACCATGCTGCGCATCATCTGGTAGGTCTGCACCCGTGTCTGGATCACTGGCAACGGCCGCAGCGCTTGCAACTTACTGTCCAGCAACTGGCTCAGCGGGTCCTGGCCCTCCAGGCCGATCATCGACTGGCCGGCCAGTTCTTGCAGGGCGATGTATTTCTGCCGTGGCTTGAGCCAGCCATGGGGCGCCAGCAGTTGCAGCTTGCCTTGGGCCAGCACGGTGCTGGTGATTTGCGGGTGTTCGGGGTCATGCAGGCTCAGGCCCAGGTCGGCCTCATGCAGCAACAGGCTCTTGACGATGTCACGGGTCGGTTGGCTGGAAAGGTTGCAGGGCGTGTCCTGGAAACGGCGGCGCAACAACGCGATGCTTTGCGGCAGCAGTTGGTTGGCCAAGGGCGGCGTACACAGCGTGCGCAACGGCGGGGCGTGATGGTGCTTGAGGCTGCTGGCCAGGCGCTGGATCGGTTCCAGGGCCTCGTAGAGGTGGGCGATCTGTGCCTGCATGGCCAGGGTTTCACGGGTGGCCTGCAACCGTCCGCGGACGCTGGCGAACAGCATGAAGCCCAGTTGCTGTTCAGCGTCCTTGAGGGTGGCGTCCACATCGGACACAGCCAATTGCAACCATTCGGCGGCGGTGCCGAGGTGTCCGGTCTGCAAAATGGCTTGAATCACTTCGATATGACGTAAACGCATGCATGAAGTCCATGTTCAGCAGGTAAGGGATTCACCGGGTGAATCCTAACCCAACTCCGTTCATATGACTTCTGCCTGGAGGCACAGCCTTATCAAACAGGCGTGTTTTCGGGTTCGCGGGTCAGGGAGATCTGCGACTGAACCAGGACGAAGGTGTTGTCATCAACTTTGTTGACCCGGTCACCAATCGCCAGTTTGTAGGAGATTACAGGTTCTGAACCACCGTCCGACGGAGTGGAGTCCTGGAATTCATGCACGGAATAAACGCGGCCTTCCGCGTCACGAGCATGGAATTGTCCGACAAGTACTGCTGCCATCTGTTTAGAACCTCTGGAGAAAACACCGATTTGCGGTTCTGTAGACCGTCTTTAACGCGGGTAGTTTACCTACATAGAAAAAATACTATTCGTTGATATTCCGCTTATTTTTCCTACAAACAAAAACATCCGCCGATTGGCTACTACCTGCTGGTGATCGCCCGGCGAAGGCTCTATAACTACAAATTCCCTTAGTCAGATGTCAGGAAAGCCCCATGAGCAAGGTCTACACGATTGCCGTACTGGTCGGCAGCTTGAGAAAAGAGTCGATCAACCGCAAGGTCGCCCAGGCATTGGCGCAGTTGGCGCCGGCCAACCTCAAGCTCAGCATCGTCGAACTTGGCGAATTGCCGCTCTACAACGAAGACCTTGATAGCGCAACGCCGCCTGCGGCCTACACCACGTTCCGCCAGCAGGTGGCGGCGGCCGATGGGGTGCTGTTCGTCACTCCTGAATACAACCGTTCGGTGCCGGCGGCCTTGAAAAATGCCATTGATGTAGGCTCGCGCCCATACGGCAAGAGCGTCTGGAGCGGCAAGCCAGGTGCGGTGATCAGCGTTTCGCCGGGGGCGATTGGTGGCTTTGGTGCCAACCATCATTTGCGCCAGTCCCTGGTGTTTCTGGATGTGCCGTGCATGCAGCAGCCGGAAGCCTACCTGGGTGGCGCGGGCAGTGCGTTTGATGAGTCGGGAAAGCTGTCGGAGAAAACCCAGCCGTTCCTGCAGGCGTTCATCGATGCCTACGGTCGCTGGGTCGCCAAGCAGAAGGGCTGAGCAGATCTGCCCGTTGCCTGCTAGGCCGGTTTCGCCCTCGCGCCCATGGCCCTTGCGCCGCGCATAAAAAAGCCCTGAAACCTGCGAGTCAGGTTTCGGGGCTTTTTGTTTCGCATCAGGGTCTAGCGACGACGGAATAGCGGCAACGGTTCATCCGTAGCCGCCTGGTACGTCACCGAGAAGTCCTTGAGGCTTTCCAGCGCCTCATACGGGTCTTTGTCGGCGCGCAAGGCGTAGGCGTCAAACCCGCAGCGGTGCAGGTAGAACAGCTGGTCGCGCAGCACATCGCCAATCGCCCGCAGTTCGCCCTTGTAGCCATAACGGTCACGCAGCAGGCGCGCGTTGGAGTAGTTGCGCCCGTCGGTGAAGGCCGGGAAGTTCAGGGCGATGACCTGGAAGTGTTCCACGTCGGCGCCAATCTCTTCGGCTTCTTCATCGGCGTCCAGCCACACGCCCAGGCCACCATCACGGGCCTTGAGGGCGTGTCCGTGCTCACGCCATAAGGCCAGCGGCACGATCAGGTCGTCACAGTTGGAAATGCCATCGAATGACGCATCCTTGGGCAGCAGGTGCCAGGTTTCGTCGACGACTTGGTTGTTCTTAATGATTCGCTGCATAGACGCGCTCCTTGAACAGGTCAATGCCGATGCGCTGGTAGGTGTCGATGAAGCGCTCATCTTCGGTGCGCTGCTCGACGTAGACGTCGATCAGCTTGCCGATCACCTCGGGCATGGCTTCCTGGGCGAAGGATGGGCCGAGGATCTTGCCCAGGCTCGCATCGCGGCTGGCGCTGCCACCCAGGGACACTTGGTAGAATTCTTCGCCTTTCTTGTCCACCCCGAGGATGCCGATGTGGCCGACGTGGTGGTGGCCACAGGCGTTCATGCAGCCGGAGATGTTCAAGTCCAGCTCGCCAATGTCGAACAGGTAGTCTAGGTCGTCGAAACGGCGCTGGATCGATTCGGCAATGGGAATTGACTTGGCGTTGGCCAGGGAGCAGAAGTCGCCACCCGGGCAGCAGATGATATCGGTCAGCAGGCCGATGTTCGGCGTGGCGAAACCACCTTCGCGCAGCTCGCCCCACAGGGTGAACAATTGGCTCTGTTCAACGTCCGCAAGGATGATGTTCTGCTCGTGGGAGGTGCGCAGTTGGCCAAAGCTGTAGCGGTCGGCCAGGTCAGCAACGGCGTCCAGTTGCTTGTCGGTGATATCGCCAGGCGCTACCCCGGTCGGTTTGAGCGACAGGGTCACTGCGACATACCCCGGCTGCTTGTGCGCCAGGGTGTTGCGCGTGCGCCAGCGGGCAAAGCCTGGGTGCTGCTGGTCGAGCGCCGCCAGTTCGGCAGCCTGGTTGCCCAGGGCCTTGTAGTGCGGATCGACGAAGTGCTTGGCCACCCGATGCACTTCGGCGTCGGTCAGAGTGGTCTGGCCGCCGCGCAGGTGTTCCATCTCGGCGTCGACCTTCTGGGCAAATACCTCGGGGGTGAGGGCCTTGACCAGGATCTTGATGCGCGCCTTGTACTTGTTGTCACGGCGGCCATAGCGGTTGTACACACGCAGGATGGCGTCGAGGTAGCTCAACAGGTCTTGCCAAGGCAAAAATTCATTGATGAACGCGCCGACCACCGGGGTACGCCCCAGGCCGCCGCCCACCAGGACGCGGAAGCCCAGTTCGCCTGCGGCGTTGTACACCGGCTCCAGGCCGATGTCGTGGACTTCGATCGCGGCGCGGTCAGACGTCGAGCCATTGATGGCGATCTTGAATTTACGCGGCAGGTAGGCAAATTCCGGGTGGAACGTGGTCCACTGACGAACAATCTCGCACCAGGGGCGCGGGTCGATCACTTCATCGGCGGCCACGCCAGCGAACTGGTCGGTGGTCACGTTGCGCAGGCAGTTACCGCTGGTCTGAATGGCGTGCATCTGCACGGTGGCCAGTTCAGCCAGGATGTCCGGCACGTCTTCCAGGGCCGGCCAGTTGAACTGCACGTTCTGGCGGGTGCTGATATGGGCGTAGCCCTTGTCGAAGTCACGGGCGATCTTGGCCATCATGCGCGTCTGGCGCGAAGTCAGTTGGCCGTAAGGCACGGCCACCCGCAGCATCGGCGCAAAGCGCTGAACGTAAAGGCCATTTTGCAGGCGCAGAGGGCGGAACTCTTCTTCGCTCAGTTCACCTGCCAGATAGCGTCGGGTCTGATCACGGAACTGCTTGACGCGGTCCTCGATGATGCGCTGATCGTATTCGTCGTATACGTACATATAGGTCCTGTTCTCGGCAAATCTGCGCGCACGGCCGCGCACTCCCAACGGAGCCGGCGCACGATACCAGCTTGCGTTTATGCGCAAAAGTGATGTTTTAGTATATGCAAAGAACCAAATCGACTAATGAGAACGGTTATCGCGATACCCACATTTGTCATGCGGGCAATCATCGACTTTACTGTGGACGAGTCTTAGTGCAATCAGCCATAAAACCGACAAGAGGCGATGCGATGAGCAATCCAACCAAAGCCCGTAAACCCGACAGTACCGTGGACGCCTGGGCGATTCTGTTCCTGATTATCCTGGTGGTTTCCACCGCCGTGTTCTGGGTCAGCCATCAGTAAAGGGAACTGATCGCCACTAAACTGTCCGATCTGCCGTTAAATAGCCAAGATCAAAAGGCTTATTGCCACTATTATGATCTGTCAATTTCCGGGGTTCGGGCAGTAATGTTGAAGGTTCTCTGCGGGTGCTTGTGGTGGGTGGGGATGGCGTTCGGGACGATGGCCCATGCAACGTCGGTGGTGTTTCTCAACCCAGGTCTGTCCACTGAAACCTTCTGGATCAGCTATGCGCAATTCATGCAGGCCGCGGCCAAGGACCTCGGCCTGGATTTACGCGTGCGTTATTCCGAGCGTGATCCGCAAAACACCCTGTTGCAGGCTCGCGAAGCGTTGCAAGGCCCGCAGCGCCCGGATTACCTGGTGCTGGTCAACGAGCAGTACATCGCCCCGCAGATCCTGCGCATGGCCCAGGGTAGCCAGGTCAAGCTACTGTTGGTCAATAACGCCCTGACCCCGAGCCAGATGCAACTGCTGGACGCCGGGAAGTACCCGGACTGGATGGGCAGCCTCACGACCAACGACGAGGAGGGCGGGTACCTGATGCTCAAGGAGCTGCTGCGTCAACATGGCCCTGTGCCGTCCGGTGGCACCCTTGAGTTGCTGGCGTTTTCCGGCGCCAAGTACACACCGACCTCTCAGGCGCGCGAGCAGGGCTTGCAGCGGGCCTTGCGCGAACACCCCGAAGTGCATCTGCGCCAGTTGGTGTATGGCGAATGGAGCCGCCAGCGCGCATTCGAGCAGGCGACCCAGATGTTCAAGCGCTACCCCCGGGCTACCCTGGTCTGGTCGGCCAATGATGAAATGGCCCTCGGCGCCATGCAGGCCTTGAATGGCAGTGGCCGCGCACCCGGCAAGGACGTGTTGTTCAGCGCGATCAACAGCTCTCCCGATGTCCTCCAGGCGCGCCTGCAAGGGCGGATCAGTGCGCTGGTGGCCGGGCACTTTACGGTCGGTGGCTGGGCCATGGTGCTGCTGCACGACGATGCCATGGGCGTGGACATCCAAAGCCATGGCGGGCGCGAGCGCCAGGTGAAACTGTTCCAACTGATTGACGGGCCACAGGCCCAGCGCTTGCTGGACCTGCGTAACCACGAGGGCGACGGTGTGGATTTTCGCGCACTGTCGGCCCAGGGCAAGCCTACGGCCTACCAATACCCCTTCAGCATGCAGTTGCTGTTGAAGTGACCGGGCCTAGACCCCGGCCAGATGCAGCACCAGCTTGACGATGGCAAAGAGCGCCAGGGCAAATACGGCGGTAAACAAAATGCCCAGCACGACAAAATGGCTGGGCTTGCCATGGGTAAAATCCCGCGCGCGGTTCTTCCCGCTCTGCACGCCAAATGCAGCAGCCATCACGCTATGAAGCATCTGCCAGAAGGTCGGCGGTTTGTTGTTCGGGTCGTCCATGAGTCCTCCTGCGAGGTCTGGGGGGAGTTGCTGCTCCCAACAGGATAGACGTAGTTACCGCGATTGGCCGTGACCCCCATGGTGTGCTGGGCCTCCTTTTCCCGGAGCCGCATCATGACCGACTTGCCCCCATTGCCGGCAACGCCCAGCATCCATCGCCCGTTATTGATCAGCGCCACGCCGCAATGGTTGATCGATAGCACAACCTCACGCCGCATGGCCCTCAAGCACAACCACAGCCCGCTGCCGCCAGCCTATTGGCATGCGACACCCGAGCAGCGCGAGCTATTGCACGACTGTTTTATCGCAAGTTTTACCGCCCAGACGGCTCTGGACCAAAGCCTGTCTGCCTTGCAGGACATCGACACGTTTGCCAGGCCGCTGCTGCTCCAGGCGCTCAAGGAGCAGTACGACGTTACCTTGGCCCCCCACGTCGCCACTTGGCTGAGCCTGCGAAAGGCCCTGCACATCACCGATCTGAACCTTGAAGCGCGAACCTACGACTTTTTGCAGCTGGAGCTGCTGCAGGCAGCGCTGCACAACTTCGAAGAGTCCGAGTCCGCAGAGGGGGCCTTTCATTCATCGTCGGGTTTTCGCTGGCAGGTGTCATCGCCTGGCGCCGCCGTCGCCCCGTTGCTGCCGGTCCGATTGGGGAGCCTCACGGTCTATCAGTTCATAGGGCTGTGCCGCCGCCTGGATCTGGGCGGGCAGTACCAGGCCTATCTCGCGGACTTTTTTTCCACCCACGAAACCACCCTGCGCCAACAATTCATTGCCAGCCAAAAGGCCGCGATGCGGGCGGCGGCCGAGTTGGCCCTGTTGCACGAGGACATTACCCAAGACGATTACCGCATGGTGCTATCGGTGATCGCCGGCGAACGCGCGCCGCAGATGGGGGGGCAACCGGTATGGCTCTGCGACCTGGGCTTGATGAAGTTGCGCATGACCGGTTGCGTGCTGTTTCTGGCCTTCGATGATGAGCATGTCGATTCGCCAATCCTGTATATCCCTCAGGACCCATACCAGCCTCTTAAGCGCTATAGCGATCATGCGCAACTGCTGGCGACCTTGAAGCAACGCTTCAGTACGCCGGGCTCAGCCTCGACCCGTGTGGAGCGCCCCACGGCCTATCAGGCTTTTTTCAGTCAGTTCGTCGATTATGCCGAGCGCCCGCATTACTTCAGTCAGTTCACCGAGGATGCGCCAGACGCCACCCTGCGCGAGAAAATCGGCACGAACTTCCCCGGCATCGGCCAGTTCTATGAACTGCTCAGCCAGGTAACCCCGTTCAAACTGAAGAATTTTCCGCCCTTGCCCCTGGCCCCGCAGGTGCCCAACCCGGACCCCTATTTGGCGCCCGTGGCGCTGGCTTTCAAAAACCAGGTATTTGGTAGCGACAAAGTCGACCTGTGGACCTACCTGTATGAGCGGCACCAGGACAAGTGCCTCGCCGATGCCGCCGGCCATGCCGTGCCCACCGCAGATGTCGACGCCGGGGGGCGAACGCGCAAACTGGCCATGCTGCTCAACATCGGGATGTTCGGCTTGAGTGCGCTGGTGGGGTTTGTGCCAGTGCTAGGGGAGCTGATGATGGCCGTGATGGCTGAGCAGTTGTTGAAAGAGGTGTTCGAGGCTTCGCAGCAGTGGGCCGAGGGCGATCGCAGGGCGGCCAGGGCGCACTTGATCGACCTGGCGCAAAACCTTGCGTTGCTTGGCGTGACTGCGGTGGGCGGCAAGGCCCTGAGCGCGTTGAGGCATGAGCCGGTTATCGAAGGCCTGGTCCCGGTGAAGCTACCGGATGGCCGGGTCCGCTTATGGAAGCCCGACCTGGGCGCGTACCCAAGTGAAGCCGCCCTGGCGCCCGGCAGTCAGGCCAATGCCCTGGGGCAGTACGAGGTCGATGGCAAACTCCATGTGCAGATCGATAACGTGCTCTACGAAAAGACCTTTGACCCGCAGCTCAAGCAATGGCGGATAAAACACCCGCGCGATCCGCTGGCGTACCAGCCGCTCCTCGAACACAACAGGGCCGGGGCGTGGCGGCATAGCCATGAGCGCCCCCTGACCTGGGACCGCCTGACCCTGCTGCGGCGATTGGGGCCGATTACCGAGGGTTTCACGGATGAAACCTTGAGGGTGGTTGGCAACGTCAGCGGTGTGCACGACGATCTGCTGCGCAAAGTTCATCTGGACGGTTTGCCGGTGCCCGCCGTGCTGGCCGATACCCTGGAGCGGTTCAGGGCCGACCAGGACGTTGGCGAGTTGATCGAGCGCCTGCGCCGCGGTACCGGCCTGCAGGACCGCCATGAGTATGCGTTGCCCCTCACCGTGGAAATGCCCGGCTGGCCTCCCGGGCGGGTGCTGGAGGTATTTGAGGCCGTCGCCATCGTTGAGCGCAGCCAGCCGGTATCGACCAGGCTGGGCGAGGAGCAGGCCTGGCGCCTGTTGGGCACGCCACAGCGTGGTGACCCACTTGGGGTGCCCGTGACTGATGAGTGGGACGGCGCGCGCCTGGAGCCGACAGGGCGCTCGGTTTGCTATGGCAGCCCGTTGTCGTTGGATGATAGTCGTCCGACCCTGAAAATCAGCCGCGCCGATGTGCAGCAAGGCAGGCTCGCCCAGGTGGTTATGAGCGGCCTTGACGAGCAGGAAATCACCGCTTTGCTGGGCAGCGGCAAGCCCAGGGAACAAGCCTTCAATGAGCGCCTGGCGGACTATGCCCTGCAACGGCAGACGGCGCTGTTCGACGCCCGGCTACAGGGCAATGGCGCGCCCATGAGCGACGGCAGGCCACTGCAGCGACGGTTTCCCGCGCTGTCCAGGCGTGCTCTCGACGAGTTGCTCAACCGCGCCAGTCCACAGGAATTCAGGCGCCTGCAAGACAGTGGGCATGTCAGCGCGCGGCTCGACCACCAGGCCCGTATCAGTTTGCAGCAGGCGCGCTTGAGCCGGGCGCTCAGCGGCCTGCACCGTGACCGGCTGGCCAATGCCGACAGCGACCGACTCGCCTTGCAGGGCCTCGCGCGCCTGCCCGGATGGCCCCCAGGTGTGCGCCTTGAGATGCGTTTGGAGGGCATTCACGGCCCTTTGCTGGACAGCATTGGCCCGGAGCACGCTGTTGTGCGCCGATACCTGGTCAGCAGCGGCGAGGGCTTCCAGGCCTTTGATGCAGGCGGCCGCGCACTCAATAGCGCGCCTGCCCATGGACGCAATCTTTTCCAGTCGATCATCGACGCGTTGCCCGATGAGGCGTGCAGGTCGTTGGGGTTGACCGGCCAGGCCGCAGATTTGCAGCAGGTGCTGGCGACCTATGCCAGTGGGCAGCGCGAGCTCATCGCCCGGGACATCCTCAAGCTGCGCACGCCGCGCTCTAGGCCTGCCTGGCGCCTGTCGAGCGGGCGCCTGGGGTATGAACTGTCGGGAAGGGGCGGGCTGTTCGCCATGGATGACGCGTTGATCGCCCATGCCCGTAGCGTGTATCCGAATATCAGCGAGTCCCAGGCTCAGGCGCTGATAGCTGCGCGCCGACGCGACGGCGAGAGCAATGCGCAAATCTGGCGGTTGTTTGCCAACCGCCAGCGCGAATTGACGGCCTTGCGCGCGACCCTTGAGCAGTGGGCGGGGGCATATGAGAGTCGCCAGCGCACGGTTGACGACCTCATCGATTGCTGGCGCCAGGGCTTTGATCGGGACAGTCCGGCCGATAGCACCCTGAGTCTACGAGGGGAGCAGGCGCTGCCCGAGTGGCACGCCGACTTTTCCCATGTCCGCACCCTGAACCTCACCGGGAGCAGATTTCTTGCCCAGGAATCCAGCCGCTTACTGCGGCCGTTTCCCAACGTGCGGCATTTGCAACTGGATGTGCGTCCCGAGCACCTCGACGCGCTGACAGAGCATTTGGCGAGTGCTCCCGGCATCACCCAACTGTCGCTTAGCGGCCCGTCGCTCACTTATTCAGCACAAGTGCTGCGCCCGCTTGAACGCATGCCTGAACTGCGCCAGTTATCCCTGGCCGGCAACCTGCAAACCCTGGATGTCCGCGGGTTGAGCGCGTTGCGCCGTTTAACCGTGTCCGGGCTCTTGGAAACCTGGCCGCAAGGCTGTCTGGAACTTGAGCACCTGGAGTTTCTGGATGTGGCCCAGACTCCGTTGCGCTCCTTGCCTGCGCCACTGTTTACCGGGCATCAACGCTTGTGGCGCGGCCTGCATATGAACTGGTCGGCCTTTGAGCCTGAGGAGTTCATGCGGGTATATGCGTACCTGCATGACAACCCGGCCCATCTGGTCGAAGAGCTGCGGCTGGTCCAGGCCTACTGCGAAGGCGCCCTGGGCAGCCTGCAGTCCGGTGGCCCGGGTTTTGCCGAGCGTGTCTTGGCCAGTTTCAAAACGCGCGGGCTGACTTCTCGCCAGCGTCTGGAGAGCGTCAACAGTGTGCGCGAAGAACACCGCCAGTTGGTCGATGACCTTGAGCAATGGTCTGATCGCGATTCAAACATTGGCAGGGTTGAGGTCGAGCGGCAGGTGGCGTCGCAAAAACTCCTTGATTGCTGGCTCGAAGGCCTGGAGCCGCGCATTGTTGGCGAGGGCCAGCCACCTGCTGGTGCCGCGATGCTGGACCTGTCAGGCGCCAACCTGATTGATTTGCCTAAGTTGCCCGCCGTGGGGTTTACCCATGTGCGCAGCCTGAACCTGAGTGACATAGGCGTGTCGCTGGAAGGCATCAATACCTGGCTTGGCCACTTCCCCCAACTCGACAGCCTGGGCTTGGCCCGCAACAATCTGACCGATCTGCCCTCGGCGCTGGGCCAATGCCCTTCATTGCGCGATCTGGACCTGTCCCATAACTGGCTGGTCATTACGGCCCCGATCCAGGCGGGGTTGAACCGGTTGACCGGCCTGGTATCGCTGCGACTGCCCTACAACCCCATCAGCCGCCTGGACGTGAGTGCGCTGCGCGAACTGCGCAGCCTCGACCTTAGCCATAGCGCGCTCAGCGAGTGGCCCGAGGGTGTGCTTGCACTGCCGTTGCGCAGCCTGGACTTGAGCCACAGCGCCGTGACCTCGATCCCCGAGGCGGCGCTGCAAGGGCATGACTTCCTGCTGTCCAATACCGACTTGCGCGGCTGTCGCTTGAGTGCGACGGCCCGCGCAGAAGCCCGGGTGTTTGCGCGACGCTACGCCCGCGAGAATCCGGCCGCCCCGCAGGAAAGCCCCCTGGGCATCCCCCGCGAACTTCTGGCCCAGGGTATGACCGGGGGCGAGCCGGAGTATTTTTCCGAGGATGCGTTGCGCCGCCCCGATTTGCTGGCTGCGCTGCCGCCCACAACCGCCGAGCTGCTGCCCGCGGCGCGCCTGCAACGCCTGGACCCGGCACTGGACGCCACGCAAGCAGCGGCATATATCGAAGAGTTACGCGCCGACGGCCTGGAAACGATGCAGATCCACGAGCGCCTGGCGCAATGGGAAGCGCAGTATGCGCAATGGGTGCCGCTGCTCAATGAATGGATTGATGTGCATGGGTACCTGGACGGCGGCTGGATCAGCGCGTTGGACCGGCGGCGTGCAGCGGATCGGCTGCTGGAGAGCTGGCGCTACAGCCTGCGCGCCGGGTCTGTGGGGCCGGGAGTGAATGGGGTGGGGCGCCTGGATCTTTCCGGGCTGGCTATCGGCGATTTGCCGACGTTGCCTCAATATTTCGCCCACGTCAGCGAGCTGAGCATGAACCGCGTGCGACTCACGGCCGAGGGCTCCAACGGCTTCCTGCGCGCCTTCAGCCATGTGCGCAGCTTGACGCTCAGCAACAATGGCTTGCGCGCGTTGCCCGAGGCACTCAGTGAGTTCCGCGCTCTGCGTCGGCTGGACCTGGGCCGCAATGAACTGCAGAACGCGGCGCAGTTGCAGGCCAATCTGGCGCAGATGCCCGAGCTCGAATGGCTGGACCTGGGTGACAATATTTTCAGTGAGCTGGACGTAAGCGGCCTGCTGCGGCTCGACAGCCTGTACCTGCAACGCAACTTGCTGGACGACTGGCCGATGACAGTGCTCGAGTTGCCACGCCTGCGCACCCTGGACCTGAGTGACAACTGGATCGAGACCCTGCCGGATGAGGCGTTCGAGCCGCAACGTAATCTGTTGATGGCGGGGACCAACCTCTTGGGCAACCGCCTGGACCAGCCAAGCTGTGAACGCTTGCAGGAGTATCTGGCCCAGACCGGCAACGGCCTGGGGTTTTCCACCGAGCAGCTTGAAGTCATGCTTCTGGAGTATTGGGAGCGCGACGAACAAGGGGCTTTTGACTCACCTGACTACTCGCTGAACCACCCGGATATCGAAACGGCCCCGGTGCAAAAGGCCCAATGGTTTACTGACGTGCCAGCACACTCGTCAAAACACCGGATCTGGGACGAACTCAGGGCCCAGGAAGGCAGCGTCGATTTTTTCTTCACCCTCTCGCAACTGCGCAATACCGAGGACTTCCTGGAGGCGCGTGCCGAACTGACACAGCGCGTGTGGAAGGTACTGGAAGCCATCAGCCAAAACCCGGCCATGCGCCGCGACCTGTTTGCCCGGGCGACGGCGATGATGCCGGACGTCACCTGCGGCGATGGGCGGATCCTGATGTTCAATGCCCTGGAAACCCGGGTCCTGGAGTTTGATGCGCTAAAAATCGCCGAGCGTGGGCAGGACGGTGCCACGCTGCTGAAATTCGCCCGTAGCATGCTCCGCCTGGAGGCCGTGGAAGGCATCGCCAAGGCTACTGTCGAGAGCCGTCCGGATATCGACCCGGCAGAGGTCCGCCTGGCGTTGCGCATTGGGCTGGCGGCGCGCCTGGAACTGCCCCGGCAACCCGCCGGCATGCTGTACAGCGAATTGTCGCAGGTGACGCCGGCCGACCTGGATCGAGCCTATGGGACGATTGTGCAAGGCGAAAGCGCAGTGGGCTATGAAGAAAGGCTGGTGGGCCTTGAGTATTGGCGCAACTATCTGAAGAAAAAATACGCCACGAACTTCGCAGCCCTGGCCCGGGAGCTGGAGCACAAGACCGACGCGCTGGATGCGCGCTACCCTGACAATGGTGCGGATTACCTGCGCGACTATGCCGTGCTGGGCACCTGGATCAAGGAGCAGCGCGCGGCGCTGGCGATCCGCCTTACCCAGCAGGAGCGCGCAGCACTCAACCTATAAGCACAGCCGCATGCCGCTCTACTGTAGGCGCGAACTTGCTCGTGAAAAACCCAAGGGCGCCGCGTCGCCCTTGTCAGTTCGCTTCTATAAAAAGCCGGTCAGTTGTCGTAACCCAGGTTCGGTGCGAGCCAGCGCTCGGTCACGGCCAGGTCCTGGTCTTTACGGGCGGTGTAGCTCGTCACCTGGTCCTTGTCGATCTTGCCCACGGCAAAGTACTGCGCCTGCGGGTGGGCGAAGTACCAGCCGCTGACCGCCGCCGCCGGGAACATCGCGTAGTGCTCGGTGAGGAACACGCCGCTGCGGCCCGCGTGCATCTCGCGAGCCTGGGGGTCGAGCAGTTGGAACAACTGGGCCTTCTCGGTGTGATCCGGGCACGCCGGGTAGCCGGGGGCAGGGCGGATACCGCTGTACTGCTCCTTGATCAGCGCCTCGTTGTCCAGCTCTTCATCCTTGGCATAGCCCCAGTAGTCTTTACGCACTTGCTGGTGCAGCCATTCGGCGCAGGCCTCGGCCAGGCGGTCGGCCAGGGCCTTGACCATGATCGAGTTGTAGTCGTCGCCCGCATCCTGGTAGGCCTTGGCCACTTCCTCGGCGCCGATGCCGGCGGTGGTGATAAAGCCACCGATGTAGTCGGTCACGCCGCTGTCCTTGGGCGCCACAAAGTCGGCCAGGGAGAAGTTCGGCTTGCCGTCAGTCTTGATGATCTGCTGGCGCAGGTGATGCAGCTTGGCAATCGGCTGGCCATCGTCGCCGTACAGCTCCAGGTCATCCTCCTGCACCTGGTTGGTCGGCCAGAAGCCGAACACCGCGCGGGCGCTGATGAGTTGTTCGTCGATCAGCTTCTTGAGCATTTCCTGGGCGTCGGCGTACAGCGCGGTGGCGGCTTCACCCACCACCTCATCGGTGAGGATGCGCGGGAACTTGCCGGCCAGGTCCCAGGAAATAAAGAACGGCGTCCAGTCGATGTATTCGGCCAGCACCTTGAGGTCGATATTGTCCAGCACCTTGGCCCCGGTAAACTTAGGCTTGACCGGGGTGTAGGTGCTCCAGTCGAACTGTGGCTTCTTGGCGATGGCCGCCGCGTAGCTCAGGCGTTCGGTGCGGGCGCTGCGGTTGGAGGTGCGCTCGCGCACGTCGATGTATTCCAGGCGGGTCTTCTCGACAAACCCGGCCTTCAGCTCCTTGGACAGCAACTGCGTGGCCACGCCCACCGCACGTGAGGCGTCGGTCACGTAGATCACCGCGTCATTGCTGTACTTGGGCTCGATTTTCACCGCCGTGTGGGCCTTGGAGGTGGTAGCGCCACCGATCATCAGCGGCAGGTGGAAGTCCTGGCGCTGCATCTCGCGGGCCACGTGCACCATTTCATCCAGGGACGGGGTGATCAGCCCGGACAGGCCGATAATGTCGCACTTCTGCTCCTTGGCCACCTGCAGGATCTTCTCGGCGGGCACCATCACGCCCAGGTCGACGATGTCGTAGCCGTTGCATCCGAGCACCACGCCGACAATGTTCTTGCCGATATCGTGTACGTCGCCCTTGACCGTCGCCATGAGGATCTTGCCCTTGGCTTCCGGCTTGTCGCCTTTTTCCAGTTCGATAAACGGGATCAAGTGCGCCACGGCCTGCTTCATCACCCGTGCTGACTTCACCACCTGGGGCAGGAACATTTTACCGGCGCCAAACAGGTCGCCGACGATGTTCATGCCGGACATCAGCGGGCCTTCGATCACCTCGATCGGGCGCGCGAACGATTGCCGGGATTCTTCGGTGTCTTCGACGATATGGGTGGTAATGCCCTTGACCAGCGCATGTTCCAGGCGCTTGTTGACTTCCCAGCCACGCCACTCCTCGGTCTCGGCTTCCTTGACGCTGCCGTCGCCCTTGTACTTGTCGGCGATGGCGAGGAGGGCGTCGGTGCCGTCCGGCGTGCGGTTGAGCACCACGTCTTCCACGGCGTCACGCAGCTCGGCCGGGATCTGGTCGTAGATCTCCAGTTGGCCGGCGTTGACGATGCCCATGGTCAGGCCGTTGCGGATCGCATACAGCAGGAACACCGAGTGGATCGCCTCGCGCACCGGGTTGTTGCCCCGGAACGAGAACGACACGTTGGACACACCACCGGAGGTCAGCGCATACGGCAGCTCGTCGCGGATGTAGGCACAGGCGTTGATAAAGTCGACGGCGTAGTTGTTGTGCTCTTCGATGCCGGTGGCCACGGCGAAGATGTTCGGGTCGAAGATGATGTCTTCGGGGGGGAAGCCCACTTCATTGACCAGAATGTCGTAGGAGCGCTTGCAGATCTCTTTCTTGCGCGCCTCGGTGTCGGCCTGGCCGGCTTCGTCGAACGCCATTACCACCACCGCCGCGCCGTAGCGCTTGCACAGCTTGGCGTGGTGGATGAACTGCTCGACGCCTTCCTTCATGCTGATGGAGTTGACGATGCCCTTGCCCTGGATGCACTTGAGGCCGGCTTCGATCACTTCCCACTTGGAGGAGTCGATCATGATCGGCACGCGGGAGATATCCGGCTCGCCGGCAATCAGATTGAGGAAGGTCACCATGGCCTTCTTCGAATCGAGCATGCCCTCGTCCATGTTGATGTCGATCACCTGGGCGCCGGCTTCCACTTGCTGCAGGGCGACTTCCAGGGCTTCGGTGTAGTTGTCCTCGCGGATCAGCCGGGCGAACTTGGCGGAACCGGTGATGTTCGTGCGTTCGCCGACGTTGACGAACAACGACTGGCGATCGATGGTGAACGGCTCCAGGCCCGACAGGCGGCAGGCCTTGGGAATGTCCGGGATCTGGCGCGGCGCGTAGCCGGCCACGGCCTTGGCGATGGCCTCGATATGCCCCGGCGTGGTGCCGCAGCAGCCGCCGACGATATTGAGGAAGCCGCTTTGGGCGAACTCTTCGATGACCTTGGCGGTTTGCGCTGGCAACTCGTCGTACTCGCCGAACTCGTTGGGCAGGCCGGCGTTGGGGTGCGCGGAAACGTAGGTGTTGGCCTTGTTCGACAGTTCTTCCAGGTATGGCCGCAACTCACTGGCACCCAGGGCACAGTTCAAACCCACGGAAATCGGCTTGGCGTGGCTGATGGAGTTCCAGAACGCTTCGGTGGTCTGGCCTGACAGGGTGCGCCCGGAGGCATCGGTGATGGTCCCGGAAATCATGATCGGCAACTCGACGCCGAGTTCTTCGTACACGCCCTGCACGGCGAAGATCGCGGCCTTGGCGTTGAGGGTGTCGAAGATGGTTTCGATGAGGATCATGTCCGCACCGCCTTCGATCAGGCCTTTGGTGGCTTCGGTGTAGTTCTCCACCAGTTCATCGAAGGTGACGTTGCGGTAGCCGGGGTTGTTCACGTCGGGCGACAGCGAGCAGGTGCGGCTGGTCGGGCCGAGTACGCCGGCGACGAAGCGCGGCTTGTCGGGGGTCTCGAGGGTCTTGGCGTCGGCGACCCGGCGGGCCAGGCGTGCGCCTTCCAGGTTCAACTCGTAGGCCAGGGCCTCCATGCCGTAGTCGGCCTGGGACACCTGGGTGGCGTTGAAGGTGTTGGTCTCGAGGATATCGGCACCGGCATCCAGGTACGCTTTCTCGATCCCGCCGATCACGTCCGGGCGGCTCAGGATCAACAGGTCATTGTTGCCCTTGACGTCGCTGGGCCAGTCGGCAAAGCGTTTGCCACGGTAATCCTCTTCCTCCAGCTTGTAGCTCTGGATCATCGTGCCCATACCGCCATCGAGGATCAGGATGCGTTCCTTGAGGGCTTGGTGGAGGGCTTGCAGGCGAGTGCTACGATCGGACATGGGACTACTCTAATCAGGCATTACGGAGGGCGTGGATCATAGCAAACCTGTGCGCTTTTAGAGCCTGCCTGGGTTTTGCATGAATATCGCTCATGTTGATAGCGGGCCGACATCGGTAGAATCGCGGCAATTTTTCAGCGCACGCATTGAATCGGGACCGGATACATGTCATTTCGCCTCATCACCAGCGCCGTCTTGGCACTGGTCGCCTGCCTAGCACAGGCCAACGGACCCGCCCCGGCGCTTTCCTATACCCGCGACATCCAACCGATCTTCACCGAGAAGTGCGTGGCCTGCCACGCCTGCTACGACTCCGCCTGCCAGCTCAACCTGGGCAGTGGCGAAGGGGCGGCACGCGGCGCGAGCAAAGTGCCGGTGTACGACGGCGAGCGCAGTCAGGCTGCGCAGCCGACCCGGCTGTTTTATGACGCCTTTGGCAAGGCCGCCTGGCAGCGCCAGGGGTTTGCCTCGGTACTGGATGCCCAGGGCAGCCAGGCGGCGCTGATGGCGCGCATGCTGGAACTGGGCCATAAAACCCCATTGGCGCCCAATGCCAAGCTGCCCGATGAGATTGTGCTGGGCCTCAACCGCCAAAACATGTGCCCGCTGCCGGGGGAGTACGACGCCTACGCCGGCGCGCACCCCAAGGAAGGCATGCCCCTGGCCGTCACCGGCCTGACCGACCAGCAATACCAGACCCTGCAACGCTGGCTGGCGTCCGGTGCGCCTATTGATGAGCAGGGCCTGGCGCCCAGTGCCCAGGAAGCCTTGCAGGTACAGCAATGGGAAAACCTGCTGAACCAGCCCGGCGCCCGGGAAAGCCTGGTGGCGCGTTGGTTATTCGAACACCTGTTCCTCGCCCATATCTATTTCGAGGGCGGTGAGCCGGGGCATTTTTTCCAGTGGGTACGCTCGCGTACGCCCAGCGGCCAGCCCATCGACCTGATCAACACCCGTCGCCCGAATGACGACCCCGGCACCCAGGTGTACTACCGCCTGTGGCCGGTGCAAGGGGTGATCGTGCACAAGACCCACATCACGTACCCGTTCAGTGCGGCGAAGATGGCGCGGATCAAGGCGCTGTTCTACAGCGGCGACTGGCAGGTCGTGGCGCTGCCCGGCTACGGCCCTGGCCGTCGGGCCAACCCGTTTGAAACGTTCGAGGCGATCCCGGCCAAGGCGCGCTACCAGTTCATGCTGGATAACGCCGAATACTTCGTGCGCACCTTCATTCGCGGGCCGGTGTGCCGTGGGCAGATTGCCACGGACGTGATCCGCGACAACTTCTGGACCCTGTTCCAGGACCCGGAACACGACCTGTACATCACCGATGCGCGTTATCGTGGCCAGGCCACGCCGTTGCTGGCGATGCCGGGGCAGAACGATGACGTGGGCAGTGTGTTGGGCCTATGGCTGGCCTATCGCGACAAACGCAATGAATACGAGGCCCTGCGTCGCGACAACTACGCCGACCTGCCGGCGCCAGGCTGGTCGAGCCTGTGGGAGGGCAATGACAACGCGTTGCTGAGCATCTTTCGCCATTTCGACAGCGCCTCGGTGACCAAGGGGTTGATTGGCGAAGTGCCGCAGACGCTGTGGTTGTTCGATTATCCGTTGCTGGAACGCACCTATTACCAGTTGGCGGTCAATTTCGACGTGTTTGGCAACGTCTCGCACCAGGCCCAGACCCGCCTGTATTTCGACCTGATCCGTAATGGCGCCGAACAGAACTTCCTGCGCCTGATGCCGGCGGACTCGCGCGATGGGTACCTCGATGACTGGTACCAGAACAGCGGCAAGGTCAAGCTGTGGCTGGACTATGAAGCCATCGACAACGACAAGCCCACCGGCCTGAAACTGGACCCGCAGGACCCCAAGCGCGACTTTGCCAACCAGTTGCTTGCCCGTTATGGCGATTTGAATGCCAGCCCGGATCCGATCAACCGTTGCATCAGCGCCTATTGCTCGCGTCCTGGTATCGACCCGCAACTGCGCGATGCCGAACAAACCCTCAGCCGCCTGACCTCCAGGCCGGCGGCCGGGCTCAAGGTGATCGAACAATTGCCGGAAGCCACTATGCTGCGCATCCAGACCCGCAGCGGCAAACGCGAGGTCTACAGCCTGCTGCGCAACCGTGCCCACAGTAACGTGGCGTTTATGCTGGGCGAGGCTTATCGCTATCAGCCGGGCCTGGATACCCTGACGATCTACCCGGGCGTGCTCAGCAGCTACCCCAACTTCATCTTCAATGTGCCGGCCGAGGATGTGCCTGAGTTCGTCGAGGACATGGAGCGGGCCAGGGACACCAAGCGTTTTGAACGGATTGTCGAGCGCTGGGGCATTCGCCGCAGCCACCCGCAGTTCTGGGAGTATTTCCACGATTTATCGCAGTACGTCCGTGAAACCACGCCGGTGGAAGAGGGTGTGCTGGATATGAATCGCTACGAGAACCTGTAAATGTGGATTTGCCTGACAAAAATACTAGGACTTTGTACCGTCGAGGCGATTGGCGTAAACTGCCAGCAAGCCTGTGAGGAGTTCCCATGACTGCCATAACCATTACCGACGCCGCCCACGATTACCTGGCTGACCTGCTGTCCAAGCAGAACACCCCGGGTATCGGCATCCGCGTCTTCATTACCCAGCCTGGCACCCAGTACGCAGAGACGTGCATTGCCTACTGCAAGCCGGGCGAAGAAAAGCCTGAAGACACCGCCCTGGGGCTCAAGAGCTTCACTGCGTACATCGACGCCTTCAGCGAAGCGTTCCTGGATGATGCGGTGGTCGACTACGCCACCGATCGCATGGGCGGCCAACTGACCATCAAAGCGCCCAACGCCAAGGTGCCGAACGTCAACGCTGACAGCCCGGTCAACGAGCGCATCAACTACTACCTGCAAACCGAGATCAACCCGGGCCTGGCGAGCCATGGCGGCCAGGTCAGCCTGATCGACGTGGTGGATGACGGCATCGCCGTGCTCAAGTTCGGTGGCGGCTGCCAGGGCTGCGGCCAGGCCGACGTGACCTTGCGTGAAGGCATCGAGCGTACGTTGCTGGAGCGGATTCCCGAGCTCAAGGGCGTACGTGACGTGACTGACCATACGCAGAAAGAAAACGCCTACTACTAAGGCGTTCGCTGCAAACAAAAAACGGCGCCCGTGAGCGCCGTTTTTTATTGATTTAAATTAATGAGTTACACGAGCTATCTAACAAAGAGAATCAACTGTAGGAGCGGGCTTGCCCGCGATGACGGTGTGCCAGGCGACTTATCTATCGACTGTTTCACCGCTACCGCAGGCAAGCCAGCTCCCACAGGTTGTCTTGCGTGGTGTCAGGGCCGGTAGAGGTGGGCATGGCCTGCGCGATACAGCGAGGATTCGCTAAAGCCGTCGCTGGCCAGCACCCGGCCCACCACAATCAGCGCGGTGCGCCGGAACCCCTTCGCCGCGACCTTTTCGACAATGTCCGCCAAGGTGCCAATGGCCCAGTCCTGATCCGGCCACGTTGCCCGGTGCACCACGGCAATCGGGCAATCCGCACCATAATGTGGCAGCAGTTCGGCGACGATTTTCTCCAGGTGATTGACCCCCAAGTGCACCGCCATGGTGGTGCCATGGCTGGCCAGGCTGTCGAAGGATTCCCCCGCAGGCATCGTGGTTTTGTCGGCATAGCGGGTCAGGATCACGCTTTGGGCGATATCCGGCAAAGTCAGCTCCGCCTCCAGCAGCGCGGCACACGCGGCCACCGCAGTCACCCCTGGAATGATCTGGAAGGCAATCCCCAACTGGCGCAAATGACGGATTTGCTCGCCAATCGCGCCATACAGGCTTGGATCGCCGGAGTGCACGCGCGCTACGTCCTGGCCTTTTTCATGGGCGTCCTTGATCAAGTCAATGATCTGCTCCAGGTGCAGTTCGGCACTATTGACCACCAACTGGGCCTGATGGCCTTCAAGCACCGCGGCAGGCACCAGGGAGCCGGCATAGATAATCACCGGGCAACTGCGGATCAGCCGCTGGCCTTTGACGGTAATCAGTTCCGGGTCGCCGGGGCCTGCGCCGATGAAGTAGACGGTCATGGGGACATTCCTGTGAAAAAGCGGGCAAGGCGGGCTGTAGATGAAGACCGCTCATGATCAAGGACGGGGATTATCGGGAATTCAGCCGGCGCACGCCAATGCAAAGGTGGCTTGCGGGCTTTTCTGGCGGTTGATCAACAGGCGGGCAGGGCGCTGGGCCAGCTGCGTGGCCAGGGCCAGGGCGGCGCTTTCAGCGATACCATGGCAGCCGGTATGGGCAAAGGCGACGGCAGAGCGGTGGCTCAGTTGCGCTTCATGGCTCGCCAGTTGCTGGGCACTGAAAAACTTCAGCGGCAACCCCAGGCTGGCGGCCAGGGCCAGTAAACCCGGCTCATCCTGCTTGCGGTCGATACTCGCCAGTGCGCTGATGTGCCGAGGGTCGATCCCTGCGCCAGCCAAGGCTTCATTGAACAGCGCCAATAACGCCTCGACGCTGCAACCACCCTGGCAACCCAGGCCGACCACCAGGGCCGGCCGGGTGTTGGCCGTTGTCATGCCGAGTACTGATCGTCGCGGTTACGCCGGAACAACCAGGCACTGATCAGGCCCAGGGCCAGCCAGAACGCAACGTTGGTCAGCTGCGAAGCGATCTTGAACTGTGCTTCCAGGGCTTCTGGGGCGAGCATCGAGTGCACTTCGGGCTGTGGCGCGCCAACCACATGGGGCACCGCCAGGATGGCCACGCCGAGGATCTTCAGCAGCCAGTTGCGACCAAACACAATCAGCGCAATGCCGGCGGCAGTGGAGGCTGCGGTGCCGATCCACCAGATCTGCCGTTGCGCCAGGTCCGCCGCAGCGGTGCCGGGCAGCTCCGGTGGCAGGCCGAGGGTCGGCGCCAACACAAAGGTGGCGTAGCCGGCCAGGCCCCAGAGCAGGCCCTGGGCGGTGCGAGTCGGGGCACGCAGGGTGTAGAGGCCGGCGAGCATCAGTGCAAAACCTACGGCGACCACCAGGTTGCCGCCAGTGGTGGAGAGCACGCGCTGCCAGCCATTTTCCGGCTCCCAGGCCTCGGCGTCGTGGCTGTGGGCTGCAGCGCCAGGGGCATGCTCATGTACCTCGGTCGCGGCAGGGGCGTTTTCGAAGGTTTCCGCCTGCAGGATCAACGGGGCCACCCAGAAGCTCTGCAGCAGGGTCAGCAACAGGGCGGCCAGCAGGCCAGTGAAACCTGCGGTTTGCGCAATTCGCTTGATCATGGCGGCAGGTCTCAATGGCACGGGAAGGCGGCGCTGTGGCGCGTATCGTGGGCGGCGTTGTGCACGGCCTCGATGTGCGAGAACCCGGCGAAATACACCAGGCACGCACCGAGGATCGACGCACCGATGGCGGCGGTCAGGCGTTGGCTCAAGGTGGCGGAGCTGCTGGCGGTGTGTGAGGTGCTGCTGATGATCGACATGGCACGTCCCTTTCGAGTGGCAGGGTGACACGAGCGCATGAAAACCCCGCGAGCCGGGCACGCAGGGTTCTGAACAGCGCCCGCCCACCGCGGGTTTGTTATTTGATTTTTCGGGCCGGTCTCCGGGCTTGCGAGGGGGCTCTCCTGAGTCCTGAAAGCATCGCCTTCCCATGCCAAAAGCACAGTGGCTGTGACGCTTCGCTCGCTTACCGTTGCGGGGGCAGCACCGGACTGGTCATGCATGCATGATTGACCGGTTTCCCGTTTCACCCTGTAAAGGGCACCCGAAACAAGATGTGTAGGAGAGCATGGCCAGAGGGCGGGCGTCAAATAGACGAATTGACGCCTGCCTGATCAGTCAGGTCGACGCGGCGACGTGGAAACCCAATCTTCTGAGTAAAAAATACTGCCCAACCCAAATCTGTTGTCTGGTTTGCTTGGACGTGAGAGCGCAACAGGCTTTGTATCCAAATCCCAAAGCAGGTCAGGCCGCTTAAGAAGTTCTTGGGCAACTTTGGTTGCATTGTACGAAAAATGGCGGGTGCTTCTTGTTTGGCGTGCGGCCTCTCGCAGTTCGTTAAAGTTTACATAATGATCTTTGGGACCTTTGGCAAATTCGCGAAAGTAAATTCTCGCTTGGTCCAGCAGGGCTGCATCGCTGAGACTATTGAAGTCTCCAGCGATAAGAGCGACTTGGTCCCAGGTCACATTGCCGGAGTGCGAACCAAAGAGTGACTTGACTAGTTCTGAACGGTTGATGACCTGCTTTGCAAGCTCTACTTGCTCTTGTGTGGCATCTCGTCCGTCGTGTAGTTTGCCTCTCGCCATACTTTTAAGCTCATCCAAGCGAAAGCTGTTGGATGTTTTAGCGCCTGGGACTTCCAAATCTATGAAATGGGCCAGTAGTTTTTCGGCCAGCATCGAGTGGGTGTAGCTCTCAAAATACGGAATGTCCGATGAGATGTTTTGTGTCGGTGCTAAGGTGGGAGAAGCGTCTTTGGGGAGTGTAGTGCGAGGTGCGTTAAGCATAGGCGCACTGGGTTGAATGCTTGCTGAAGATTTCATCGTGTTTGTATCCCCATTGAATAGGTGGGCTTGGGGTTGGATTGTTTGGAAAGCTGCCTTGAGAGTGAGTGATGTTTTTCAAGGCTGCTGTTCCACCTGCTGACTGCGAAATGGATTTTATTAAATTACAGCACCTCTTTAACTCGTATGGACTGGATAGCCAGGCTGGATTCAAGGCGGGCTTTTACATAAGGTGCTTATTACGGTCTGCACTACGTACAGGTCTTTGTAGTGCTGGCTAGTAACGCTCCTGAAAAGGCGATTAGGGGGCAGGTATGAGCAAACGTATAGTCAAAATTGTCCATGTCATAACGTTGAGCTGGTCTCCTGCCAGGTCAGGGTCTATCAGAAATACTATCGGCTGATGTCTACGACAAAGTACGGTGGGAAACATCATTGTTCAGTGTCTGCAAAGATGGGAGGTTATTGGTTTTAGGCGTTATAGCGAGTGATATTGGTTGAATTGCGTTTTCTGTTGGATTGATTGTCATCGTTCCAGCTAACGTGGATGCATATTCAGTGTATTCAGTGTATTCAGTGGGTTGGTGAGAGGTGCGATAGTTATGTAGTGTTCGCGGCGTGACGGTTTCACTTTGGGTCCCCAGAGGTGAGGTGCACCCTTGAGTCACTAGATGCGTTTAGCTGCGCGACGTTGACCAGCTGCCGGGCACTGCGTAGCCTTGCACCTTCGAGGTTCTTCGGCTGCGGCCGAAGCTAAGAAGGGAACGCGGTCCAAGCCGCGGCTGCCCCCGCAACTGTAAAGGGTTTATCTGACTGCCACGCCACTGCCTGTACCAGGCGGGAAGGCGCAGCCAGCGCCAGCCACCAGGCCAGCAAGCCCCAAGCCAGGAGACCTGCCTCGCAACCGATTTTCCATTTCAACCGGGCGGGGTGATCCGGTGACGAATCCAGCACCTGCGCCGCCGCAGGGCCAGTCGTCCCGTATGCCCGCCCCAAAGGGCATCCGATGAAAACACTGGCCAAACTCCCCGTCACTATCGTCACCGGCTTTCTCGGCTCGGGCAAAACCACCTTGCTGCGCCACATGCTGGACAACGCCCAGGGCCGGCGCATTGCCGTGATCGTCAACGAATTCGGCGAGCTGGGCATCGACGGCGAGATCCTCAAGCAGTGTTCCATCGGTTGCACCGAAGAAGAGGCCAACGGCCGTGTCTACGAACTGGCCAACGGCTGCCTGTGCTGCACCGTGCAGGAAGAGTTCTTCCCGGTGATGCGTGAGCTGGTGGCGCGCCGTGGTGACCTCGACCATATCCTCATCGAAACCTCCGGCCTGGCCCTGCCCAAGCCGTTGGTCCAGGCCTTCCAGTGGCCGGAAATCCGCAGTGCCTGCACGGTTGACGCGGTGATCACCGTGGTCGACAGCCCGGCCGTGGCCGCCGGCACCTTCGCCGCATTCCCCGACCAGGTCGACGCCATGCGCAAACTCGACCCGAACCTGGACCACGAATCGCCACTGCACGAGCTGTTCGCCGACCAACTGGCCAGCGCCGACCTGGTGATCCTCAACAAAACCGACCTGATCAGCCCCGAAGACCTGGCCCGTGTACGCCAGGAAGTCGCCGAAGAACTGCCGCCAGCGGTGAAAATCGTCGAGGCCAGCAGCGGCCGCCTGCCCCTGGACGTGTTGATTGGCCTGGGCGCTGGTTCTGAGGAACATATCGACGGGCGCCATAGCCATCACGATCATCACCACGAAGGTGAAGACGACCACGATCACGATGCGTTCGATTCCATCTCCATCGACCTGCCACAGGCTGATGAAGCGCTGCTGCTCGACGCCCTGAGCCAATTGGTGGTGCAGCACGGCATTCTGCGGGTCAAAGGCTTCGCCGCGATCCCCAACAAGCCGATGCGCCTGTTGATCCAGGGCGTGGGTACGCGCTTTGACAAGCACTTCGACCGCGCCTGGGGGGCTGACGAAGCACGCATCACGCGTCTGGTGCTGATCGGCCAGGATCTGGACGCAGCAGGCCTGGAAGCGCAATTGCGCGCTGCCCTCAGCGTTTAACCCATGCATCTGCTCAGGACCCAGCCCGGTGGCTTCGTCTCCGATGACAACATCGCCGACCTTGGGCAAACCCCCGCCGAGCTGGTGATCCTGTGCAGCGGTGATTCCAGCCTGGCGCTGTTGGCCGAAGCCGCCCAGCAACTGCCCGACGACTACCCGAGCCTGCGCCTGGCCAACCCGATGCAGGTGCAGAATCACGCGTCGGTGGACCTGTATGTGGACGAGGTGTTGCGTCACGCCAAGGTCATCCTGATATCCCTGCATGGCGGCATCGGCTACTGGCGCTACGGTATCCAGCGCCTGGTGGAGTTGGCCGGGCAGGGCGTGCAGTTGATCCTGGTGCCGGGGGATGACCGTCCCGACCCCGAACTCAGCGGCCTGAGCACCGTGGATGTGCAGGCGCGTGAGCGCCTGTGGCATTTTCTGCGCCAGGGCGGGCTGGGGAATGCGCTGGATTTCTATCGCTGCCTGGCCAGTAGCTACCTGGGCCGCGATTACCCCTGGGCCGAACCGCAAACCCTGCCGCGCACGGCGATTTATCACCCCCGCACCGCCAATGCGCGCCTCAATGACTGGCAGGCAGACTGGAACGCCGGGTGGCCGGTGGCGGCGGTGCTGTTCTACCGCTCGCACTTGCAGGCGGCCAATACCGCTTTTATTGATGTGTTTTGCCAGCGCTTGCAGGCGGCGGGCCTGAATCCGCTGCCAATGGCGGTGGCCAGTTTGAAGGAGCCCGGCTGCCTGACGGTGGTCGAGGATCTGCTGGATGAGGTGCAGGCGGCGGTGATTCTGAACACCACCGGCTTTGCCCAATCCAGCCCGGAAACGCCCCATTTGCGGCCGTTTCGCCGCAATATCCCGGTGATCCAGGCCATCTGCGCCCAGGACAACCAACCCGGTTGGGAAGCCAGCGAACAAGGCCTTGGCCCGCGCGACCTGGCGATGCACATTGCCTTGCCGGAACTGGACGGGCGCATCATCAGCCGCCCGATCAGCTTCAAGGACCTGGCCTGGCGCAGCGAGCGCAGCCAGTCGGACGTGGTGTGCTACCGCGCAGCCCCCGAACGCATGGACTTTGTGGCCGAACTGGCGCGGCGCTGGGTCGAACTGGCCCGGGTGCCGAATGCAGAGAAACGCATCGCCCTGATCCTTGCCAACTACCCGACGCGCGACGGGCGCATCGGTAACGGCGTGGGCCTGGATACGCCGGCTGCGGCTTTGAATATCCTGCTTGCCCTGCAAACCAAGGGTTATCCGCTGCCGCTCACGTTGCCGGACAGCGGCACCGCCTTGATCCACGAGCTGCTCGGCGGTGTGACCAACGACCTCGACAGCCTCGACCTGCGCCCCTGCCATCAAAGCCTGGGGCTGGACGATTACCAGGCGATGTTCAATCGCTTGCCCGAGGCCAACCGCCAGGCTGTGCTGGAACGCTGGGGCACGCCCCATAACGATCCGATGTGCCGCGACGGGCGTATGATGATCGCCGGCCTGCGCCTGGGCCTGACCTTTGTCGGCATCCAGCCGGCGCGGGGTTACCAGGTGGATGCCAGCGCGGTGTACCACGACCCGGACCTGGTGCCGCCCCACGCTTACCTGGCGTTTTATTTCTGGCTGCGCCACACCTACGGCGCCCACGGCGTGATCCACGTGGGCAAGCATGGCAACCTGGAATGGCTGCCGGGCAAAGGCGTCGGGCTGTCGGAGAACTGCTGGCCGGATGCGTTGCTGGGGCCGCTGCCCAATATCTACCCGTTTATCGTCAACGACCCGGGCGAGGGCGCCCAGGCCAAGCGCCGCACCCAGGCGGTGATCATCGATCACTTGATGCCGCCGCTGACCCGCGCCGAGACTTACGGCCCGCTGCGTAACCTGGAACTGTTGGCGGATGAGTATTACGAAGCGCAGTTGCTCGACCCGCGCCGCGCCCTGGAACTGCAAAAGGACATCCTCAAGCTGGTGCGCGAAACCCGCATCGATCAGGAGCTTGCGCTGGATAACGAGGCCGACGCAGCCGTGTGGCTGCCGCGCCTGGACACCTACCTGTGTGACCTGAAGGAATCGCAGATCCGCGACGGCCTGCATATCTTTGGCGAATCGCCCGAGGGGCGCCTGCGTATCGATACCTTGTTGGCCCTGCTGCGCATCCCGCGTGGCGACGGGCGCGGCCCGCAATCAAGCCTGCTGCGCGTGTTGGCCAAGGCCTTCGAGCTGGGCTTTGACCCGCTCGATTGCGCCCTGGCCGAACCCTGGACCGGGCGCCGCCCCGACGTGTTGCAGAAGATCGACGGGCAGTTGTGGCGCACCGCCGGCGATACTCGCGAGCGTCTGGAGCTGTACGCGGCGCGGTTGATCGAACAGGCACTGGAAGGGCCCCTCGAACAGCTTGAGGAGCCCGGCTGGGAAGATGTGAAATCCGTGGTCGAAAGCCTGCGCATCGTCGTCGCACCGCGCCTTGATGCCTGTGGCCCGGCGGAAATGCGCGGCTTGCTGGATGCCTTGGACGGTCGTTTCGTACCGGCGGGGCCTAGCGGCGCACCGAGCCGTGGGCGCCTGGATGTGCTGCCGACCGGGCGTAACTTTTTCACCGTCGATGTGCGTAACCTGCCCACCACCACTGCCTGGCGTATCGGCTTCCAGTCCGCCAACCTGATGCTTGAGCGGCACCTGCAGGACCATGGTGACCATCTGCGCCAGCTCGGGCTTTCGGTGTGGGGCACCGCGACCATGCGCACCGGCGGTGACGACATCGCCCAGGCCATGGCGTTGATGGGCGTGCGACCGGTATGGGCCACGGGCAGCCAGCGTGTCGATGACTTTGAAATCCTGCCCATCAGCTTGCTCGACCGCCCCAGGGTTGACGTCACGTTGCGGGTGTCCGGGTTCTTCCGCGATGCCTTCGCCAACCTGATCCGCTTGTTCGATGCTGCGGTGCAGGCGGTCGCGGCGCTGGATGAACCGGACGACCTAAACCCCCTGGCGGCTAAGGTGCGCAGCGAGCGTGAGGCGCTGTGCAAGTCTGGCCTGGATGAAGAGGCTGCGGCCAGGCAGGCCGGCTGGCGCATTTTCGGGGCTAAGCCCGGTGCCTATGGCGCGGGCGTGCAGGGCGCCATTGACGCTCGCCTGTGGCAAAGCCGCGCAGACCTGGCCGAGGTCTACCTCAATTGGGGTGGCTACGCCTATGGTGGCTCTGATGAAGGCACTGCGGCCCGTGAACAGTTCGCCCAGCGCCTGAGCCAGGTGCAGGCCGTGTTGCAGAACCAGGACAACCGCGAGCACGACTTGCTCGACTCCAATGACTACTACCAATTCCAGGGCGGCATGCTCGCGGCCGTGGAAACCCTCAGTGGCAGCAAGGCTGCCAGCTATCATGGCGATCACAGCCAGCCGGACCTGCCGAAGATCCGCACGCTGAAGGAAGAGCTGAACCGGGTGATCCGCTCCCGCGCGGCCAATCCCAAGTGGATCGAAGGGGTCAAGCGCCACGGCTACAAAGGCGCGTTCGAGATGGCGGCAACGGTGGACAATCTGTTTGCCTTTGACGCCACTACTGCGCTGATCGACGATCACCAATATGCAATGCTGGCCGATGCCTACCTGCTCGACCCCGACACCCGGGCGTTTGTGCAACAGCACAACCCCGACGCCCTGCGCGACATGACCGAGCGCATGCTGGAAGCCCAGCAGCGTGGTATGTGGCAGGAGCCGGGGGCCTACCGCGCGGCATTGGAAAACCTGTTGCTGGACATAGAAGAAGACAGTTGATGACTGACATCCCCCATTTCCCACTGTCGGCAGTGGTCGGCGCCGACGACCTGAAGCTTGCCCTGTGCCTGACCGCCATCGACCCGAAGATCGGTGGCGTGCTGATCGAAGGCCCGCGCGGCATGGCCAAGTCCACCCTGGCCCGTGGCCTGGCGGACCTGTTGGCCAGCGGGCAGTTCGTTACCTTGCCGTTGGGCGCCACCGAAGAGCGTTTGGTCGGCACCCTGGACCTGGATGCGGCGCTGAGCGAAGGCCGTGCGCAGTTTTCCCCGGGCGTGCTGGCCAAGGCTGACGGTGGCGTGTTGTACGTGGATGAAGTCAACCTGCTGCCCGATCACCTGGTGGACTTGTTGCTCGACGTCGCCGCCAGCGGCACCAACCTGATCGAGCGCGATGGCATCTCCCACCGGCACTCGGCGCGTTTTGTGCTGATCGGCACGATGAACCCGGAAGAGGGCGAGTTGCGCCCGCAGTTGCTGGATCGGTTTGGTTTCAACGTGGCATTGAGCGGGCAGACTTTGCCGACCGAGCGCGGGCAGATCATTCGCCGGCGCCTGGATTTCGATAGCGACCCTGGGGCGTTCTGCGCGCAGTGGGCTGACCAGCAAGCGGCGCTGCGTGCGCGTTGCACCGAGGCCCGTGCACGCCTGGAAAGCATCGCCCTGGATGACCAGGCCCTGGCGCAGATTACCGAGCGCTGCTTTGCCGCCGGTGTCGACGGCCTGCGTGCCGATCTGGTGTGGTTGCGCGGCGCGCGGGCCCATGCGGCGTGGCGTGGGGTTGCGGCCATCGCTGAAGAAGATATAGAGGCCGTTGCCGAATTTGCCTTGCGCCATCGTCGCCAGGAGCAAGCACCGCCTGCAGGCAGGTCCGATCAGGGCCAGGCGCCCCAGCCTTCAGATAACTCGTCGGGCCAGGGCCAGTGGGGCGACATGCCCGCACCTGCATTGCCCACGGGCGCTCGCCGAGAAGTGCCTAGCTGGCCAAAAAAGCCCTAGGCATCCGCCCCCGACCTGATACGGGGGCGGATGCCCGTCCCAAAGCAGGGCGACTGGACAGGGGCCGCCAGGGCAAGGCGCGCAGCGCGCAGCAGGGCTCGGTCAACTGGCCGGGTACCTTGCTGGGAGGGCGGCCGCAATCCCGTGAAGACTTGCGCTACCACCTGCGCAGCCGCTCGGCCCATGAACTGTGGCTGGTAATTGTCGATGCGTCAGCGTCCACTCGGCGGCACCAGGCCTTGAGCGATGCCAAGGGCTTGCTCGCGCAGGTGTTCGACGACGCCTATCGGCAGCGGGCGCGCATGGCGCTGCTGACGGCCAGCGGGCAGGTGCCGAGCTGGCAAGTCCAAGGCTTGAAAGCGGCGAAAGGCCTGGGGCGTTGGTTGGATGGGCTGGGCGCGGGCGGTGGTACGCCGCTGCTGGCGGCGTTGACCGAGGCTGGGCATTGGCTGGCGGCGCGGCGCAAGCGGTATCCGGCTGAGCAGCAGCGTGTGTTAGTGATTACGGATGGGCGGCTGAAAGCGATTGCCGGATGGCCGCAATTGGATTGCCCAGGGCTGCTGATTGATATCGAACGTGGGCCGATTCGGTTGGGCAAGGCTCAGGAGCTGGCGGCCGGGTTGCAGGTGGAGTATCGACATATCGATAGCCTGTCGACGCTCAATCAGATTCCGGAAGCACCCTTCTTGTAAAGTCGAATCTTCCGACATTATTCGCCGATAACAAATCTTTACTCTCTGAGCTCTCTCGCGTTCAGGAGTAAAGGGATGACTTCCAGCGTATTACCGAGCGTTTTTTTCGATCACTGCCGACACACGCTATGGGTGCGCAACGTTCCTGCCTCGCTGGACGTCCTCGCCTTCGAAGGTCAGGAGCGGCTAAGCGAACCATTCTCCTATCACATCGAATTCACCAGCACCGAACGCGACCTCCCCGCCGAAACCCTGCTCGGCCAAGACGTCTGTTTCAGCCTGCACGCGCCGCCGAAAAAGCTGCCCTTGTTAGTTTTGACGCCACCCCCGATCAAACCCCTGCGCACCCTGCACGGCGTGATCACCAGCTTCAAGCGCCAGTCCGGCTCCAACGACCAGGCCAGTTATGCAATCACCTTGCAACCACGCCTGGCCCTGCTCGCGCGCAGCCGTCAGTTCCGCATCTACCAGCACCAATCGGTGCCGCAAATCGTCGAAAGCATCCTGCGCAGCCGCCACGACTTTGAAGGCCAAGACTTTCTCTTCAGCCTCAAACGCGACTACCCCAAGCGCGAACAGGTCATGCAATACGGCGAAAGCGACCTGGCCTTCATCACCCGCCTGCTGGCGGAAGTGGGTATCTGTTACCGCTTCACCAGTGACGAGCGCCTGCGCATTGATGTGGTCGAGTTCTGCGACGATCAACGCCTCTACCAGTTCAACGTCGAACTGCCTTACCACCCACAATCCGGCCTCAGCAGCAGCGACCAGGACAGCGTGTGGAACCTGCAATCCAACCATCAGGTAGTCGAGCAACAGGTGCATTTTCGCGCCTACCACCACCGCGACGCCCGCGCGCACCTGAACGGCGACATTGACCAGACCCGCGGCGCCAAAACCACCTACGGCGAGGCCTACCACTACGCCGAACCCTACAAAGCCCTCGGCGACCGGCTGGATCAGGACGAAGACCTGCTCAGCGAAAGCGGCTATTTCTACGCGCGCCTGCGCCACGAACGCTACCTCAACGATCAGACCCAACTCAGCGGCGTCACCAGCAGCGCCACCCTGGCGCCGGGCCAGGTGCTCAAAGTCACCGGCGGCGCGCCCCAGGCTTTTACACCTGGAGCGGTGATCACCGGCCTGACAACCACCGCCGCCCGTGACAGCAGCTTCATCGCCACCTTTGAGGCCATCCCCTACTCAGAAAACGTGTGCTTTCGCCCGGCACTCAAGGACAAACCTCTGATCGCTGGCAGTATCCCCGCCCGCGTCACCAGCAACCAGGCCAACGACCCCTATGCTCATATCGACTTGGAAGGGCGCTACCGGGTGCAGTTCCTGTTCGACCGCGACAGCTGGACGCCGGGTCAGGAAAGCCTCTGGCTACGCCTGGCCCGGTCCTATGCCGGCGACACCCACGGCTTGCACCTACCGCTGATTGCCGGCACCGAAGTGGCGGTGGCCTTCGAACAAGGCGACCCCGACCGCCCCTACATCGCCCACGCCCTGCACGACAGCCAGCACGTCGACCACGTGACTTTGCGCAACTACAAACGCAACGTCCTGCGCACCCCGGCGAACAACAAACTGCGCATGGACGACACGCGGGGGCAGGAGCACGTCAAGCTGAGCACCGAGCACAGTGGCAAGAGCCAGCTCAACCTTGGGCATTTGGTGGATGGTGAGCGCCAACCGCGAGGCCAGGGAGCCGAATTGCGTACCGATGGTCATGCCGCCATCCGTGCGGGCAGCGGCATCTTCATCAGCGCTGACGCACAGCCCAAAGCGCAGGGCCAAATGCTTGAAATGAGCGCAGCGGTTGGTCGACTCCAGCAGGCGGGCGAACAGTTGTATGGGTTGTCGGTAGACGCCCAGGAAGCCCGCGCAGATCCCGCCGATGTACAGGCGCAGTTGAAGTTTCTCAAGCAAAACCTGGAGCAACTCAAGTCGTCCGTGCTGATGATCAGCGCGCCTGATGGTGTTGCCATGACCAGCGGCCAGCACCTGCAACTGGCCGCGCAACACAACCTCATGATCAACGCCGGGGCCGAGGCAGATATCAGCGTGGTCAAGCGGCTGTTTATCGGCGTGGGTCAAGGGATGAGCCTGTTTGTGCGCAAGCTGGGGATCAAGCTGATCGCTAATCAGGGGGCGGTAAAGATCCAGGCGCAAAACGACAAGCTGGAGTTACTCGCGCGTCATGGCTTGGAGATCACCAGTACCGAGGACGAGATTCATATCACGGCGAAAAAGAAGATCACCCTCAACGCAGGGGGCAGCTACATCACCCTCAATTCGAGCAGCATCGAGTACGGGACTCAGGGGGACTACCTCGTCAAGTCGGCGTACTTCGACTTACTGGCCCCAGCCCAACAAGCTCTGGATATGCCGCAGCTCCCTCAATTGACCGAGCATAAATCCAAGGCCAACGGGCCTGTGGATTTCTCTGGCTGATCCCTTTGCGAACCAGGAGCGAATCACATCATGGCTAACTTGTTCTCTGTGTTTTTTAAGCTTCTAAACCCTGGCCGCAAGGCGCAGGTTTATGTGCCGGTTGCATTGACTTCAACAGCGCCGCAGATACCGTTGGAAGAGGCTCCCGCGTTAACGCAAACAAATGCCAATACACTGCAACCGTTGAAAAATTGGTGCCATCCCTTTAAGGGCAAAAGCAACTCACTGCTTCAATTAACCCAAATGGCCAAGGCCGCTACGGGCTACTACCCATTGGGCCGCAATGGCCTGTGGCACGGCGGGGTGCATTTCGACGGCGGCACGGCCGGTACCTTGGATCAATCCAGCGTGCATTGCCTGGCCGACGGCGACGTGGTGGCCTACCGCATCGATGAACGCTCGCCGACCACCACTTACTTCACTGAAGAACTGTGTGTACCCAAGCCATTTTCACGTAACTTTGTGCTGGTCCGCCATCGCCTCCAAGCACCCCAGATTGAAGGGAGCCCCGACGTACCGCCGAGCCTAATCTTTTATAGCCTGTATATGCACTTGCAGGACTGGGCGGTTTATCGGAATGACCCTTCCATCCTCCGTCCGGCATTTTGGCCCGAGGGGCAGACTCGGCGGGTCAAGATGACGGTTAGTGATGTACGCACAGGTCCTCCTGAGCAACGTGGCCTGAATGTGCGTAACCAGGCGCGGGTCGGCAAGGTATTGGCGCTGCTGCCACAGGGCGCAGAAGTGACCGTCAGTGGGGAGGGTGAATACCACAAGCTGGAAAGCACTAATGGGCCAGATGTGCTGAAAAAAGCCGACGGCTCACTGCTCGGTTTCCTTTCGGTTGATTATCTGGTCCCCGTCGTCGGAGATGAGTATCGGGTCAAAGCGACGCCTTCACTGCGCGTCCGCGCAGAAGCCAACACCAGAAGCGCCGTCCTTATGGAGTTACCCGACGGCACGGAAGTTACCGTGAGCGGTGAAGGTCCGTTCCGCAAGTTGGAGCGTGTTAATCAATACGTTCATTTCAACTCGCTGGAAGGCGCCCCGGAACCGCTAGCCGACCGCATCGTGGTGCTCGATCAGCCCATCCCGATCAAGGCGGGCGATTTGATCGGACACATTGGTGAGTATCAAGGCGGCAATGCCGAGCACCCGGAAAAGAAGCTGCACCTGGAAGTGTTCAGTGCCGACCACGTGGAGCCATTTATCGAGGCAAGCCGTGCCTGGGCCCATCGACTGCCCGCCGCCAGCAAGACCTGGCTGAAATTCTCCAAGGGCACCGCAGTGGTGACGCATCAGGAGCGTTTCAACGCCACACAACCACCCACACTCAGCGCTGCCAGCACGCCCAGTGATGCTGATCTGCGGGTGCCCAAAAGCCTGATTGATGGCCTGCCGGCAGACAAAAAAATCGTAGTCACCGCAATGCCAGATCGAAGCGCCTGCAACTGGTATCGACTTGATGGGCTATTCCACGACGAGAACGGTGTGTTACTCGATGGTTGGGTGCGTGAAGAAGTGGGCGTTACACCGTGGTTCAGTCCATGGTCGTGGGAGGGCTACGACGTCGTCTTCAACTATGACTCCCCTCGGCAAACCCTGGCGTCCTTTTTTCGGGCCGTAGGCCGTTTCAGTCAGGAGCAACTCGAACGCTACGGTAACTTGGCCGATAAGTCTGATGAAGGACGAATGAAGAATCGCCTGTACGACATCATTGATCGAGACCGTGATGGAGTGGTGACGGCTGAAGAGTTACAGGCAGCGATTGCTTTACCGGCGCACGCGCAGTCGTTGTCGCAACTGATCATCCACTACGAAAGCGAGTGGCGCCACGAACCTTACAAGTGGGATGCACTGGACGATGTACTGGGGCATAGCGGCTCGACTCCACTTTTGAACTGGGTGGCGGAGAAGGAGCGGATCAAGGAGATCAGTTGGTGGAATGAGGTGGCGGAGGGAGTTGGATTGCCGAAACACGGCCAGGTTTATCATCTGCATCCGATAGGCATGCTTAGTTACTTTGCTGCAGCCTCTGAACGTCAACTAATAACCCGTGCCATGCTAAAAAAAGCGAGATCTACTATAGAAGACTCTTATTGTGATGCAATATTGCCTATCTTAAATAAATATGCAAAATTATATAGTGTTAATACTCCTCTTAGAGTTTCGCATCTGTTGGCGCAGGTTGGTCACGAAAGTGGGTTTAAGGTGCGGGAAGAAAACTTGAGCTATACACCAGTTCGCATGAGGAAAATTTTTGGCTGTCGAAATAATCAAGCCGGCTACGATGATTCAAAGGATGAGTGTGTTTCTTTGCCGAGACTTCGCCCTAAACTTTGGAGTGATTCAGGCATGTATGCCAATAATCCAACTAATTTAGGAAGTTATGTTTATGCCAATAGGAATGGTAATGGAGATGAGGCAAGCCAAGAAGGATATAAATATCGCGGACGAGGAATTATTCAGTTGACTGGAAAAAACAATTATCGTGAGTATTCTCGTATACATAATCAAAAAGACCCTTCCGATCCTAGAGATTTTCTGGATAACCCAGATTTAATAGTCACCGATTTGAAGTATGGGGTTGAGTCAGCTTTTGTCTGGTGGAGCATGAGTGGAATGAATGATGTGATTGAGCGTTCGTACGTATTGAGAACTGAAGAAAGAATTGCTGAGCATGTTGCAGATGTTTCGAGACGAGTGAATGGGGGTGTGATTGGGTTGGAGGAACGTGTTTCTCTTTTTAATGAGTTGCGGAGCATGGTTGAGTTGGAGCTGAATTCTTAATGGGTAAGCTTTTTTTATTCGTGCTGTTTGGATGTTCGGCGTCAATTTGTGCTGAAGGTGGGAGCTATTCTTTAAATCCAAGCTTCCATGATGCCCAGACAGTTGAGTTCGTGTCGATGGATGGCGAGCGTGGCCGAACTATAAAAGGCCGCCTGTCAGGTAAAAATGGAGTGCAGTACCATATTCCCGATGTGTGCGAGCCTGAGGGTGGGGAAGCTGCGCTAGTTGATGCTTATGCTGTAAAAGGAAAGGAAAGTTATTTTCTATTTACTTGTGCTTGGAACGTTCAGCATTCTGGTATTGGTATTGAGGGGACCCAATATGAGACTTTCGTTTATACTCAGGGAAATCCAGGCTTAATAGTAAGGCAGGCGGAATTCTCCAGAAATTTGTCCGGTTATGAAGGGCGTTTAGAGGGTGGAGTTAGAAGCCACTTTTGGTACTCAAAGCGTAAAATTGCCAGTGTGAAAATGCTTGAGCTTGAGGCTGGAAAGTCGATGGACTCTATATCTCTGGCAAGTAGTGTTGTTCGAGATCGCCTGAGTGATGCAGATGTAGATGCAATAAAGGCCTATCTTGGGGGTGAGCGAATCCAGCAGTTGCTTGTGGATTCTCCTGTCGGCAGATCTACTGTAGTTGCGTACAATGATATTGGCTACGCGTTGGCGTTCGCTGGTGAGGAAGTGATGGCGTATGAAATATTGAAAAGGGTAGAGGCAGTTGCTCCTGGTAGAGTTGTTCTCAAGTTAAATATTGCTGATGTATTATGGTCGTCCGACAAAGAACAGTCGAGGGTATATTATAAGCAATATGTTAGTTTGATGGGGGAGGCTGGAAAGGAAAGGTTAATTCCGTTAAGAGTGATTGAGCGTATTAATTCTAATTGATGGTGTGAAATGGCTAAGTTTTTGCCTCGTGTTGCAGGAGCGGTTGGTGCTGGCGCTTTTTAGTGGTGCGTATTGTAGACGCGGTTTGATGAGTCTGGAGTTTTTGAAAGGATTCCGAAGTGACCGTCAGTGGGGAGGGTGAATACCGCAAGCTGGAAAGCACTAACGGGCCAGATGTGCTGAAAAAAGCCGACGGCTCACTGCTCGGTTTCCTTTCGGTTGATTATCTGGTCCCCGTCGTCGGAGATGAGTATCGGGTCAAAGCGACGCCTTCACTGCGCGTCCGCGCAGAAGCCAACACCAGAAGCGCCGTCCTTATGGAGTTACCCGACGGCACGGAAGTTACCGTGAGCGGTGAAGGTCCGTTCCGCAAGTTGGAGCGTGTTAATCAATACGTTCATTTCAACTCGCTGGAAGGCGCCCCGGAACCGCTAGCCGACCGCATCGTGGTGCTCGATCAGCCCATCCCGATCAAGGCGGGCGATTTGATCGGACACATTGGTGAGTATCAAGGCGGCAATGCCGAGCACCCGGAAAAGAAGCTGCACCTGGAAGTGTTCAGTGCCGACCACGTGGAGCCATTTATCGAGGCAAGCCGTGCCTGGGCCCATCGACTGCCCGCCGCCAGCAAGACCTGGCTGAAATTCTCCAAGGGCACCGCAGTGGTGACGCATCAGGAGCGTTTCAACGCCACACAACCACCCACACTCAGCGCTGCCAGCACGCCCAGTGATGCTGATCTGCGGGTGCCCAAAAGCCTGATTGATGGCCTGCCGGCAGACAAAAAAATCGTAGTCACCGCAATGCCAGATCGAAGCGCCTGCAACTGGTATCGACTTGATGGGCTATTCCACGACGAGAACGGTGTGTTACTCGATGGTTGGGTGCGTGAAGAAGTGGGCGTTACACCGTGGTTCAGTCCATGGTCGTGGGAGGGCTACGACGTCGTCTTCAACTATGACTCCCCTCGGCAAACCCTGGCGTCCTTTTTTCGGGCCGTAGGCCGTTTCAGTCAGGAGCAACTCGAACGCTACGGTAACTTGGCCGATAAGTCTGATGAAGGACGAATGAAGAATCGCCTGTACGACATCATCGATCGAGACCGTGATGGAGTGGTGACGGCTGAAGAGTTACAGGCAGCGATTGCTTTACCGGCGCACGCGCAGTCGTTGTCGCAACTGATCATCCACTACGAAAGCGAGTGGCGCCACGAACCTTACAAGTGGGATGCACTGGACGATGTACTGGGGCATAGCGGCTCGACTCCACTTTTGAACTGGGTGGCGGAGAAGGAGCGGATCAAGGAGATCAGTTGGTGGAATGAGGTGGCACCGGAAGTAGGGTTGCCGGTGGATGGGCAGGTGTATCACTTGCATCCTGTGGGGGTGGTGGGGAGGTTTAAATCTAATGTTAGGAGAATTACAGTCGCGTTTTTGGAAAAAGTTACGGGTAAGTCGGGTAGCTGGTTTACGGGGAGAGGAGGAGGAGGTAAGTTTTTTACGGAGTTTGAAGAGAGATATCCAAGGATATATAAATTTGATAAATGCGAGTTTGTTAGTCAGTTAAATGATGCTCTTGAGCGCTACGGCATAGTAACTCCGTACCAGCAAGCTCATTTTGTTTCTCAGTATTTTCACGAGTCTGCTGCTTTTGGGACCACCGTAGAGTTCGGCTCTGGCGCGCAATACGATCTAGGAAAACATAATGATGCTGTGCGCAGCGGGAATACGGAAATAGGTGATGGTCCGAAATATAAGGGGAAGGGATTAATTCAGCTCACATGGAGAAATAATTATGCAGTCTATGCCGATTATAGGAGGGTTGACTTTGTGAGGGCGCCGAATTTAATTGCGGAGGATATGTTTAACGCTATAGATGTGTCATGTTGGTATTGGCGAAATAAAGGGGCTGCAAGTAGGAGGTATAATGCGCGGGGTGATATTAATATTTTGATGGATAATGAGCCTGATAATGTCAAGCTTGTGACTCTGGCAGTTAATGGCGGCGAGAATGGTTTGCATGAGCGTGCGCAAATATTCGAGTTGATACGAAAGGAGTGGGGTCTTGTATCATGAGTTTAGTTGGTTTTGTAGTGCGGACAAGGGTGCTGTTTTTACTCTGTATTTTTTCTGGTGTGATTTATGGTGAAGGAGCTTCGCCGGTTCTGAGTGTCGAGAGTCGTAATCCACTCAAGTTGTCTGTATTTGATGGTGGAAAGATGTATAGCTTGCCGGTGCCGACAGATTTCATGGGTGAAGTTGAGGGTGTGTACGATGAGGTGCGTATTCAGGATCTTACTGGCGACGGGGTTGGGGAGGTACTTTTTGATTTGGCGGGAGATGGTGTGAACTCTTGTTCGAGAGTACTTCATTACGAAAGAGATGATCGCCTTTTGAAAGAGTTGTTATTTGATGGGGGTGGGCTTTGTAATTTTGCGGTCAGGGATGGCTATATTATAAGCTCTTATAAGGATGGCGCTGCTTGGGCTGAAGATATTTATGTCGCTGCAGGTGGGAAGGTGGATATAAAAATATCGGATCGTTGTATTGGGTGTGGTGAGGTAGTTCGGATAGTTTATGGTTCTGATGGTTCTCCTGTAAAATCGTTAGTGTCTGATGACATGAAATTTGAAACACGTACCGAATTAGTCTCTACAGTGGTATCTCTCCAAGCTAAGGTTTTTTCTTCTCCGGTTACGGCTCAGTCCACGCAAAAATATTTAATGCGAGGGGATATAATTACCCTTCTAGGGTTTGATAGCTCTAGCGGCGAAGATTGGGTTGAGTTCAGGTTCTCAGGGAAGACTACTATTGAAGGTTGGTTGAAGTGCAGTGAGCTAGCAAGCTGTAGTAAGTTATAGTTTGTCAATGCTGGTTGGTAGTCGATAAAGGTCGTTGGTTTTGGTCGTTGGCTTTGGGTTTGGGGTGTGAGGTTGATAGTTGCCAGTTTTATATCGGCTTTATTTCGTGGTTGGTGTGGGCTGGTGTCGAGTCTGTATGGGGTAAGCAATGATGAGAACTCTATTGTTTAACGGCTGTTAGTGTGCGATTTTTTTTGCATGGGCAAGTAATTAAACAGATTCGGAAACGAGGAAAGAGCATGAAGAACATCATCCGCATAGGTGTCAAAACAACCGGCGGCGGCACTGTTCGATTAGGATCCACTGTCATGATCTTCAAAGGCATTGGTGCCGCCCGCAAGGGCGACCCGGTGGACTGTCTGATCCCCGGCCATGGTCGAACGGAGATTGCCGAGGGCCACCCAACGTTTCACGACCGCGGCATTCCGGTCGCGTTTCATGGGCATCGTTGCGCGTGTGGATGCACCTTGATTTCTTCTTTGCCTCAAGCAAGTGCGAGCTAGTAATGCCGGTCAGATTGGATCAAGTCCCAGCGCCGTCGCCACGACCTTCGCGGCCTAGGGGTTGGCTTTGGTTAGGCCTACTCCACTGCTGCTTTTGCTGCTCGGTGTGTGCGGGACGTTTTTGTTCGGTACTCAACCGTTACGCGTACGCCCCGCGAATTTCTGGGGTATGGCTTTGGTGTGGCCGCTCTTGTGTTGCTGTATTTCGTTCAACAGCAGGTCGCTGATGGGTGGGATAAGGCACGTGAAGAGCATTTAATCCAAAAAATTTGGTGCGGTCGGCGTGTGCAGCAGGTACTGGGTGTAAGTCTACACACAGCTTTGAGCGAGCCGGATGCATCGGTAACGACACTGCTCAGTTCCTTGCGCGGCGAGGTCAAGGCGATCACGGCCTAGCCGTCCAGGAAAGGTCAAACTGTGTCGCGTCACAGCCGGATAGCAGGCGATGCGGATAGTTCTATGGCTAGCACCTGGCCGCCAACCCCGCTTGGCGCATCGAGCAGTTTCTAAAGCGGCAATTGAGCGGCGTGTTGCGCAAGGAGGGCAGTCAGTGGGTTGTGGACCCACTTCATCGCCAAGAGTTACGTTTCAACCCGGCGTTTCTCAGCGCCATCAACCAGCTCAGCGACCTCGCCGATGTGCTCTACACCGACGGCGGCATGGGGCTGAGTTTCGAGCTGCACGGCAAAGCGGTGCGCGATGTGGTGCAGACCACCTTCATCCTCAACGGCGACCGGCACCAGTATTTCAACTAGAAGGAAAGTTGGCAGCGCTTCCACTGGCCGGGCCACAGCGACTACCCGGGCGTGAGCCTGAGCTGGACCAGCGTGCATGCCGGCGAGCGTCTGTTCGGCTACTACCCCGGTACCTTGGGCCTGATCCGCTGGCTGGGAAACGCCTAGGTCACGCCGTTGGACGACGATCACAGCCGCTATCGCCTGCTGCTCAAGGCGCCGGATGGCTTGAGCCTTACTTGGCAGCTGCGCACGGAATTGGATGCGGGACCACTGGCGGTGCTCAAGTTGAGAGGCTTCAAGTTGCCGCAACAGATATTTCTCAGCTCAAATGACACTTGAGCCCGCTGAGTATGGTGCCGTGGGGCTTAGGTGGTCCCCGGTACATTCGGCCAAAGATCCGCCACCAGAAACAGCCGCTCCGCTTCCTGCCAATCCCCACCGTTGTGCATCATGCGCACCAACAATTGCGCCGGTGCCATCGGATCAAGGTCGGCCAGCCAGCGCTGCATCTGCTCCTCACTCCAGATTTCCCCTGCCGGGTAATGCGCCGGCGCGAGCCAGGCATGGCGGGGCAGGGGTTGCCAGCGGCCCGGCGGGCTGGCATTGATAAATGCCAGCCAATCGCGCTGATGCAACCAGCTCCCACGCAGATGCTGTGGATGGGCACCGAGGGGCGGTTCGGCCTCGCCGGGCCAGGGGTACAGCAGGTAGCCGCCGAGCCACAGATGGGCGGTGAAATCCCTAATATCCAGGGCCGCCAGCATCTGCCGGCTTTGCGCGCTCGCCGAGATGGGCAGTTGATGGTCGGCCAGATGGGCCAGCTTGCGGTCCAGGCGGTCGTGACAACCGGGGCCTAGCCATTGCGCGGTATCACGGCCGTCGCCCTCTTGCGGGCCCAGGTAGAGCTTGATCGCCAGTTCCAGATGATGCACGCCGTCACGGTCGCGCAGCAGCATGTCCAGCTCCCCCAGGGTATGGCCGGCCTGGCGGATAGGCAGGTTGGCCGCGAGCAATTCCACGCCGGGCGCGTGTTGCACGGCAAATTGCCACAAGCGTTCGTAATACAGGCCCAGGCGCCGGGTACGTGCCAGGCTCAGCCAGTGCAGCAGGGGGCTGCTGTCCTGGTCCAGTTGCCGCAGCCATTGTTCCAGTGCCGCGGGTTGCTGCACCCAATCGCTGCCGGCCAGGGGATGGCGTTGCGGCCAGGGTGTTTGTTCCAGCATCGGCGGGGCGAGGATCACCCACGCCAGGTCCCGCACTTCGGGATGACGCAATTGACTGGGCAGGTACTGCAGGTCGGGAAACGGATTCATGGTCCGAGCATAGCTGTTTCCTACTCGCTGCGGGACCGTGGCGGGTGTTGAGAACCGTTGTCGTCTGGGCCCCGTGGCGACAAAGGATTTTGTCTAATGCGGCCTTTCGCCCATAATCGTTCTTTTTGCCAGACCCAAACCCTGCAGGAGCCCCATGGAGCAATTTCGCAATATCGGCATCATCGGTCGCCTGGGCAGTACCCAGGTTCTGGACACGGTCCGCCGGCTGAAAAAGTTTCTGCTTGAGCGCCACCTGCATGTGATCCTCGAAGACACCATCGCCGAGATTCTGCCGGGCCACGGCCTGCAGACCTCATCGCGCAAAATGCTCGGTGAAGTCTGCGACATGGTGATCGTGGTCGGCGGCGACGGCAGCCTGCTGGGCGCCGCCCGGGCCCTGGCGCGGCATAACGTGCCGGTGCTGGGGATCAACCGGGGCAGCCTGGGGTTCCTCACCGATATCCGCCCTGACGACCTGGAAGTCGAAGTGGCCAAGGTGCTGGACGGCCATTACCTGGTAGAAAACCGCTTCCTGCTGCAAGCCGAAGTGCGCCGCCATGGCGAAGCCATCGGCCAGGGCGATGCCCTCAACGATGTGGTGCTGCACCCCGGCAAGTCGACGCGGATGATCGAGTTCGAGCTGTACATCGACGGCCAGTTCGTTTGCAGCCAGAAGGCCGACGGCCTGATCGTCGCCACGCCCACAGGTTCCACGGCCTATGCGCTGTCAGCCGGCGGGCCGATCATGCATCCCAAGCTCGATGCCATTGTGATCGTGCCGATGTACCCCCATATGTTGTCGAGCCGGCCGATTGTGGTCGATGGCAACAGTGAGCTGAAAATCGTGGTCTCCAAAGACATGCAGATCTACCCGCAAGTCTCCTGTGACGGGCAGAACCACTTCACCTGCGCCCCCGGTGACACCATCACCGTGAGCAAAAAAGCGCAGAAGCTGCGGTTGATCCACCCGCTGGATCACAACTACTACGAAGTGTGCCGCACCAAGCTGGGCTGGGGCAGCCGCTTGGGGGGTGGAGGCGACTGATGCTCGATCCCGCGCGTAGCTACGACCTGATTGGTGACGTGCACGGTTGCGCTCATACCCTTGAGCACCTGCTCGACCAGATGGGTTACCACAAGCAGGGCGGCACCTGGCGCCATCCCTCCCGCATGGCGGTGTTCCTGGGCGATATCATCGACCGTGGCCCGCGCATCCGCGAGGCACTGCATATCGTCCACGACATGGCCGAAGCCGGCCAGGCGCTGTGCATCATGGGCAACCATGAGTTCAACGCCCTGGGCTGGAGCACCCTGGCGCCGCCCGGCAGTGGCAAGCAGTACGTGCGTGAACATTCGCCACGCCACGCGCGGCTGATCCACGAGACCCTGACCCAGTTCGAACACCACCCCGGCGACTGGCATGACTTCCTCGGCTGGTTCTACGACATGCCGTTGTTTGTCGATGCCGGGCGTTTTCGCGTGGTGCACGCCTGCTGGGATGCGGGGCTGATCGAACCGCTGCGGGGGCAGTTCCCCGACGGCTGTATCGACGAGCATTTCCTACAGGCGGCGGCGGTGCCGGGCAGCTTTGCCTGCAATGCCTTCGATCGCCTGCTACGCGGTACCGATATGCGCCTGCCGGACGGCCTGACGCTGACCGGTGGCGATGGCCTGACCCGTTCGTTCTTTCGCACCAAGTTCTGGGAAGACGACCCGAAGACCTACGGCGATATTGTGTTCCAGCCCGATGCCTTGCCCGACCCGGTGGCCCGTACGCCGTTGTCCTCGACCGAGAAAAACTCCCTGCTGCGCTATGGCGTGGATGAGCCGCTGCTGTTTGTCGGCCACTACTGGCGCAGCGGCAAACCGGCGCCGATCCGCCCGAACCTGGCCTGCCTGGACTACAGCGCAGTGCTCTACGGCAAGCTGGTGGCGTATCGCCTGGATCAGGAAACCTGCCTGGACCCCAACAAGTTCGTATGGGTCGATGTCGAGCGCCCTGAGGTGATTCATGAGTAACGTGGCCGTTTTACGCTTGCCGCTGACGGTTGACCTGGCTGGATTCGTCAAACTGTTGCAGCGCATGCAGGTGCCCCATCGCGTCAGCGAAGAGGCCGGCGAGCAGGTGCTCTGGGTGCCGGACGCGATCAGCGAAGACGTGCGCAGCCTGTATCAGCGTTTCCCTGCCGGCGATCCGCACCAGCAGCTGGATATTCCCCAGGAACCGGTAGCCAAGCGCGCCGGTTTTCTCCAGCAGTTGCGCCACAGCCCACTGACCGCGGGTGTGTTGCTGCTGAGCCTGATCGTCGGTGCGGTCACGATGCTTGGCGACAACCTGCAAGCCATGAGCTGGCTGACGTTCCTGAATTTCCACGTGGCCGGTGAATACCTGTACTTCACGCCCCTGGCCGACAGCCTGGCGGCGGGGCAGTGGTGGCGGTTGGTGACGCCGATGCTGATCCATTTCGGCATCCTCCACCTGGCGATGAATGGCATGTGGTACTGGGAACTGGGGCGGCGGATCGAGGCGCGCCAAGGCAGTATCAACCTGCTGGGCCTGACGTTGCTGTTCAGCCTGGCCTCCAACTACGCGCAATATACCTTTGGCGGCCCGGGCCTGTTCGGCGGCTTGTCTGGCGTGTTGTACGGCTTGCTCGGCCATTGCTGGATCTACCAGATGCTCGCGCCCAACCCGGCGTATCGCCTGCCGCGTGGCGTGCTGGTGATGATGCTGGTGTGGTTGGTGCTGTGCCTGTCGGGCCTGGTCTCGATGATCGGCTTCGGCGAAATCGCCAATGCGGCCCATGTCGGCGGCCTGGTGGCGGGTTGCATCACCGGTTTGCTCGGCGGGTTGTACAGCCGCCATAAACGTAACGCTTGAATCTCTGCCCATTATTTAAAGGAAGAGTCTTATGTCCTCTTTTGCTGAAATGATCGAAAACATCACCCCGGATATCTACCAGAGCCTCAAGCTCGCCGTGGAAATCGGCAAATGGTCCGATGGCCGCAAGCTCACCGCCGAACAGCGTGAGCTGTCGTTGCAGGCGATGATCGCCTGGGAGCTGCAAAACCTGCCGGAAGACCAGCGCACCGGCTACATGGGGCCGCAGGAATGCCAATCGAAGTCGACCCCGGTGGAAAACATCCTGTTCAAGTCGGATGCCATCCATTGATTGAGATTGGCCGTGGTGCAGTCAGCAAGATGTCGGCGCAACTGGGTTCGCCGACCGTTCAATACGCTTTTCGCCTGGGCGACACCGAGGTGCCGGTCAACCCGTTGATTGGCACTCATGTGCGCCTGGAATACCTCGGTGCGATCCACTGCACCCACTGCGGGCGCAAGACCAAGACCAGCTTCAGCCAGGGCTATTGCTACCCGTGCATGACCAAGCTGGCCCAGTGCGACCTGTGCATCATGAGCCCCGAGCGCTGCCATTTCGATGCCGGCACCTGCCGGGATCCGGCCTGGGGCGAAAAATTCTGCATGACCGACCATGTGGTGTACCTGGCGAACTCGTCGGGGATCAAGGTCGGCATCACCCGCGCCACCCAACTGCCCACGCGCTGGCTGGACCAGGGCGCGAGCCAGGCATTGCCGATCATGCGCGTGGCCACGCGCCAGCAATCGGGCTTTGTCGAAGATGTGCTGCGCAGCCAGGTCGCCGACAAGACCAACTGGCGCGCCTTGCTCAAGGGTGACGCGGCAGCGGTAGACCTTGCGCAGGTTCGCGACGAGCTGTTCGTCTCCTGCGCCGACGGCCTGCTGCAATTGCAGGAACGCTTCGGCCTGCAGGCCATCCAACCGGTAACCGATATCGAGCCCCTCGAAATCCGCTACCCGGTGGAGCAATATCCAACCAAGATCGTCAGCTTCAACCTGGATAAGAACCCGATTGCCGAAGGCACGCTGCTGGGGATCAAGGGCCAATACCTGATCTTCGATACCGGCGTTATCAATATTCGTAAATACACGGCTTACCAGCTCGCCGTGCATCAGTAGAAGGATTTCACGCATGCGCACCGAACAACCGAAGATGATTTACCTGAAGGACTATCAGGCGCCCGAGTACCAGATCGACGAGACCCACCTGACCTTCGAGTTGTTCGAGGACCATAGCCTGGTCCACGCGCAGCTGGTGATGCGCCGCAATCCCGAGCGCGGCACCGGCCTGCCGCCGCTGGTACTCGATGGCCAGCAGTTGGAACTGCTGAGCGTGGCCCTGGGTGACCAGGAACTGAGCGCCGCCGACTACCAGTTGAGCGACAGCCATCTGACGTTGCAACCGACCAGCGAGCGCTTCACGGTCGACACCAGCGTGCGCATCCATCCGCAAACCAACACCGCCCTGGAAGGCTTGTACAAGTCCGGCGGCATGTTCTGCACCCAGTGCGAGGCCGAAGGTTTTCGCAAGATCACCTACTACCTGGACCGCCCGGACGTGATGAGCACGTTCACCACCACCGTGATCGCCGAGCAACACAGCTATCCGGTGTTGCTGTCCAATGGCAACCCGATTGCCAGCGGCCCCGGCGAAGACGGCCGGCACTGGGCGACCTGGGAAGACCCGTTCAAGAAACCGGCCTACCTGTTCGCCCTGGTGGCCGGCGACCTGTGGTGCGTCGAAGACACCTTCACCACCATGAGCCAGCGCACCGTCGCACTGCGCATCTATGTCGAGCCGGAAAACATCGACAAGTGCCAGCACGCCATGAACAGCCTGAAGAAGTCCATGCGCTGGGATGAAGAGGTCTACGGTCGCGAATACGACCTGGATATCTTCATGATCGTCGCGGTCAACGATTTCAACATGGGCGCCATGGAAAACAAGGGCCTGAACATCTTCAACTCCAGCGCCGTGCTGGCCCGCGCCGAAACCGCGACCGACGCCGCGCACCAGCGGGTAGAAGCCATCGTCGCCCACGAATACTTCCACAACTGGTCGGGCAACCGCGTGACCTGCCGCGACTGGTTCCAGCTGTCGCTCAAGGAAGGTTTCACGGTGTTCCGCGATTCGCACTTCTCTGCGGATATGAACTCGGCCACCGTCAAGCGTATCCAGGATGTGGCCTACCTGCGCACTCACCAATTCGCTGAAGATGCAGGGCCGATGGCCCACGCCGTGCGCCCGGACAGCTTTATCGAGATTTCCAACTTCTACACCCTGACCGTGTACGAAAAGGGTTCGGAAGTAGTCGGCATGATCCACACCTTGCTCGGTGCCGAGGGTTTCCGCAAAGGCAGCGACCTGTACTTTGAGCGCCACGACGGCCAGGCCGTGACCTGCGACGACTTCATCAAGGCCATGGAAGATGCCAACGGCGCCGACCTGACCCAGTTCAAGCGCTGGTACAGCCAGGCCGGCACCCCGCGCCTGGTGGTGAGCGAGTCCTACGACGCTGGCGCCAAAACTTACAGCCTGACCTTGCGCCAGAGCTGCCCGCAAACCCCGGACAACGTGGAAAAACTGCCGTTCGTGATTCCCGTGGCCCTGGGCCTGCTGGATGCCAAGGGCGTCGACCTACCGTTGCGTCTGGCCGGTGAAGCCGCTGCGCAGGGCACCTCGCGGGTATTGTCGGTGACTGAAGCCGAGCAGACATTCACCTTCGTCGATATCGCCGAACAGCCGTTGCCGTCGCTGTTGCGCGGCTTCTCGGCGCCGGTGAAGCTGAGCTTCCCCTACAGCCGTGACCAGTTGATGTTCCTGATGCAGCACGACAGTGACGGTTTCAATCGCTGGGAGGCGGGCCAGCAACTGGCGGTGCAGGTGTTGCAGGACCTGATCGGCCAACACCAGCAGGGCCAGGCCCTGGTGCTCGATCAACGGTTGGTCAACGCACTGCGTAGCGTGCTGAGCGATGAAAGCCTGGACCAGGCCATGGTCGCGGAAATGTTGTCGTTGCCGGGCGAGGCCTACCTGACCGAAATCAGCGAAGTGGCTGACGTCGACGCGATCCACGCCGCCCGCGAGTTTGCGCGCCAGCAGTTGGCCGACCAACTGTTCGAAGGCTTGTGGCTGCGCTACCAGGCCAACCGCGACCTGTCGCGCAACACGCCTTACGTGGCCTCGGCAGAGCACTTCGCGCGCCGCGCCCTGCAGAACATCGCGCTGTCGTACTTGATGCTCAGCGGCAAGCCAGAAGTGCTGGCCGCAACCCTGGAGCAGTTCGACGCGTGTGACAACATGACCGAACGCCTGACGGCACTGGCGGTGCTGGTCAACTCGCCGTTCGACGCCGAGAAGGCCAAGGCCCTGCAAGTGTTTGCCGAGAACTTCAAGGACAACCCGCTGGTCATGGACCAATGGTTCAGCGTCCAGGCCGGCAGCGTGTTGCCGGGCGGGCTCGCGCGGGTCAAAGCGCTGATGCAGCACCCGGCGTTCAATATCAAGAACCCGAACAAGGTGCGCGCGCTGGTCGGCGCCTTCGCCGGGCAGAACCTGATCAACTTCCACGCGGCCGATGGCTCGGGCTATCGCTTCCTGGCGGACCTGGTCATCGAGCTGAATGCCTTCAACCCGCAGATTGCCTCGCGGCAGTTGGCGCCGTTGACCCGCTGGCGCAAATACGACAGCGCCCGCCAGGCGCTGATGAAGGCGGAACTGGAGCGCATCCGCGGTTCGGGCGAGCTGTCCAGCGATGTGTTCGAGGTGGTCAGTAAAAGCCTCGCATGACGCCTGACTCACCGCTGGCTGCCTACCAACAGGCCCTGGCCGATGGTTTTGTGGCTGACGACGCGCAACGCCGAGCGGTTGAGGCGTTGCAGGCCTGCCATGCGGCATTGCACCAAGCCGCCGACGCACCGGTCACCGGGGTTTATCTGTGGGGGCCGGTGGGGCGGGGCAAGACCTGGCTGATGGATCAGTTCCACCAGAGCCTGCGGGTGCCCGCGCGACGCCAGCACTTTCATCACTTCATGGGCTGGGTCCATCAACGCCTGTTCCAATTGACCGGCACCCCGGACCCGTTGCAGGCGCTGGCCCGCGAGTTGAGTCGCGAGGTGCGGGTACTGTGTTTCGACGAACTGTTCGTCAATGACATTGGCGACGCAATCATCCTCGGGCGCCTGTTCCAGGTAATGTTCGACGAAGGGGTGGTGATGGTCTGCACGTCCAACCAGCCGCCAGGGCAGTTGTACGCCGATGGGTTCAACCGCGAGCGCTTCGTGCCGGCTATCGAGGCGATCCAGGCGCATATGCAGGTGGTGGCGGTTGATGGCAGTGAAGATCACCGCTTGCATCCGGGCACGGCCGTGCAGCGCTATTGGGTGGATCAACCCGAGGCGTTGGCCAGGGTCTTTGAGGATTTGAGCAAAGGCCAGGCCTTAAGCAGTGCACCAGTGAACGTGGGCTCGCGTGTGATTGCCACGGTGCGGTCCAGCGAAAACATCCTGTGGTGCCGCTACGCTGACCTGTGCGAGCAACCGTTGGCGGCCATGGATTTCATGCTGTTGTGTGATCGCTATCGTGCCATTTTACTGGGCGAAGTCCCCGGCTTGAGCGCCTCGACACGCCCTGGACGGATTGCCCGTGGTACCGAGGATGGCGCCCAGCGCGTGGAGGCGGGCGACCGTGAGTTGCCGGCGCTGTCGGTGCACGACGACAGCGTGCGGCGGTTTATCGCCCTGGTCGATGAGTGCTACGACCGCAAGGTGGCGCTGTACATCGAAGCCAAGGTGCCCTTGGCTGAGCTATACACCGAGGGTTACCTGGAATTTGCATTCCGCCGCACCCTCAGTCGTTTGCAAGAGATGCAGTTGCAACGTTTTGGTCAGTGATGGCTATTTGCCCATACTCACTGGCGTTTACTTGTTGGCTTTTTCCCGCGCCAACTTGTAGTTAATCTCCTTCATCTAACGCCTACACCGCGCTTACAATCGAGCTTTTGCGGGGAGCTCATCCCTGCCGGGCAGTTATCGAGGAAGGAAATGGAAGCCGCAGAAATACTGGTACTGCAAGCCAGCTACAGCAACCCCGTGCACGCCGAGGCCCTTGGCCTGTTGCTCAACCACTATGCACAAGACCCCATGGGCGGCGGCCACGCCTTGTCCGCCGACCTGCTGCAACAGTTGCCGGCGGAACTGGCCAAGCGCCCCCATGCGTTCAGCGTGCTGGCCTTTGTCGGCGGGGAGCCGGCCGGGTTGGTCAACTGTTTCGAGGGGTTCTCGACCTTTGCCTGCCGGCCGCTGGTCAACGTGCATGACGTGGTCGTCAAGGAAGCATTCCGGGGGCTGGGCCTGAGCCAGAAAATGTTGCAAAAGGTCGAGGAAATCGCCCGCCAGCGTGGTTGCTGCAAGATCACCCTGGAAGTGTTGGAAGGTAATGCCGTGGCACAGGCGTCGTACCGCAAGTTTGGGTTCGACGACTCAATCTTCGACCCGGCCCATGGCCGCATGCTGTTCTGGAGCAAGGTCCTCTAACGGATCATTCCCACGCTCTGCGTGGGAATGATCGGGGGTGGGGTTAGCTCTTGGGTTGCTCGGCGTCCCGCGCCTGTTCGGCAGATCCGGATTCAGTGCCCTTGGCATCGGCAGCCGCGGTCTGTTCGGCATCGCCGTGGATTTGCTTCTGGACGAAGCTGAAGTTGTTGAAGTGCTCCTTCACGCGTTCCCCGCCGCCTTCAGCGAAGGCCGCAGCGGAGGTCAGGCCCAACAGGCCGGTGAGCATCAAGGTGGAAAGTTTCATCGCATGTATTCCCATTAAAAGTGACCGGTATCTGCACCGTCCCTGATCAGATTTATGGGAATAGTTTGTAGGACGCTTATTAAGTGCGGGTTAACGTCACGCCCCTCCAGAGTTAACGTGAGGGGCGGGGTCGTTTACTTCAGCACCACATTCTGGGTGCCGGTACTGGCCTTGGGCTTGATCAGGCTGAAGTCGATCAAGGCCTTCTGCGGACGCTGGTAGGGATCGCCAATCAGCAACGGCCGTGGCTTGAAGCTATCACTGACCAGGCTGCGGCTGCGGTCCAGTTCGTCGAAGCTCAAGCCGGCCAGGTCAGCCCAGGTGTGAATCAACTGCGAACTGCTGTACGGACGTTGCACATCACCCTGCATATTCCAGTCGTGGGTGGCGCGCCACTTCGGCGAGGCCCAGGTCATGAAGGGGATGGTGTACATCGGCGCCGTCGGTTTGCCCTCGTTGCGACCCAGGGTGTCGTGGCCTGCCGAGTCGAACACATCCTCGCCGTGGTCGGACAGGTACAGCAGGAACCCATTGGGGTCGGTCTTGGCGTAATCCTTGATCAGGCTCGACACCACGAAGTCGTTGTAGCGCACTGCATTGTCATAGCTGTTGTAGGTCGGCAACTGGTCGTCACGCACGCCGTCCGGCACGCCCTGGCGGTCGGTAAAAGTGTCGAAGCTTGGCGGGTAGCGGTACTGGTAGCTCATGTGGGTGCCCAGCAGGTGCACCACGATCAGCTTGCGCTCGGCCTTGTCGGCGAGGGCCTTGGAGAACGGCTCCAGCACGTCGCCATCGTACTGGCGGGCGTTCTGGTTGCGGTTGTTGTTGAGGTATACCTGCTCGTCGGCCTGCTCGGAGAACGTCGTGAGCATGGTATTGCGCTTGGTCATGGTCTGCTGGTTGGTGATCCAGAAAGTCTTGTAGCCGGCCTGTTTCATCATGCTGACGATGGATGGGGTCTTGAGGTACAGGTCTGGATGCTCTTCGTCGGCAAAGGTCAGCACCTGTTGCAGCGCCTCGATGGTATAGGGGCGCGGGGTGATGACGTTGTCGAACACGTCCAGTTGGTCACGCAGCTTGTCCAGCTCCGGCGTGGTCTTGCGGGGGTAGCCGTAGAGGCTCATGCGCTGGCGGTTGGTGGACTCGCCGATCACCAACACAAGCGTCGACGGTTGGCCGGCCATGCTGTCCTTGAAGTTGCTCAGTGGCGGGATCTTGCTGACGTTGTCGAGCATGCCCTGCATGTTGTTCAACTGCTGGGTGTAGCGACGATAGGCGACGATCATCTGCCATGGCACTGCAGGTTCGACACGGGTTTCGAAACCATCGATGGCCCGCTCCAGGGTGTCGTTGGTAGCGATCTGCTTGGCCAGCGGATAACCGACGATCGCCAGCACTATGGCGGTGGCTGCGACCATCGCCCGGCCCCGGGGCAGGTAGACCGGGCGTATGCGGGTCCAGAGGAAGATGGCCAGGGCGGTGTGCGCAATGAAGGCCAGTACGATCCACCAGGCAAAATACTGGGTGGCGTACTCGCCGGCTTCAGAGATGTTCGACTCGAACATGATGAAGATGACGCTCTGGGAAAACTCCTGCTGGTAAATAAAGAAATAGCCCAGGCTGGCCATGGAACAGGCCCACAACACAACACCGATCAAGCCGGCCAGCAGCCGGGCGCGACGTGGGAATAGCAGCATGGGTGCCAACCACAGCGCGCTCATGAAGAACGCCTGGCGGAAGCCACTGAAACCGGAGGTGCCGGTCAGTTGGATCAGCAGTTGGGTAATGCCTGAGAAATACCAGAAAAACAGGAACATCCAGCCAAAACCTGCCCAATCAAACCCTTTTGCAGACTTCGTGCTGCGTTTGAACATCGCCATGCAGCGCTCCAACCCAATAATTACCACCGCCCATGCGTGAGGCGGCGTTCTGGCGGAGGATTATCGGGAAGGGCTGGTGAAAACTTCGTGAGTTGGATCTGAGGGAACGATCCTTTAAGGCGCCGGCAGGCCAGCGCCTACAAGGGCTCAGCAACTGATGGCTTGATTCGCGAGCTGGGCCTGCAACTGCGCGCGCAGACGGATGACTTCCTGTTGCAACTGTTCACGCTCGTCTTTCAACTGGCGCAACTCGTCGCGGCGGACGGTGACGTAGAGGGTCTGTGGCGGGCGTGTCATCTGTGCAGTGCGCATTGCTTACCTCGCAAATAGCCGGTGTGTCGCGGTGCCAGAGCGCTTGAGTCGAGGCCCTCGGCAGGAGTCAGGGGGCGATTCTGATTTCTTTTTCAGCTCAATGGAACTTTTTTATTTTTCAGGGTCGTTGTGACTTTTCAGGCGGTGATGGTGAAACGATGGCCTCTTTTTCTGATGAAACTAGTGCGATTGGCGCCGGACTAATTCGTCATTGCGCTATAAACTGTGTCACACATTTTTTTATTTGTAGTTGGGAGCATCAATACATGCAACTGGGGATTATTGGACTAGGCCGCATGGGCGGGAATATTGCGCGCCGCTTGATGCTCAATGGGCATACCACCGTGGTCTACGACCGCAATGAAGCATTCGTCAAAGGCTTGAGTGAAGAGGGCGCGACCGGCGTTGCCGATCTGGCCGCCCTGGTGGCCGGCCTGCAAAAGCCGCGGGCCGTCTGGGTCATGTTGCCGGCGGGCGAACCCACTGAAACCACGATCAACGACCTGAGCCAATTGATGGAACCCGGCGATGTCATCATCGACGGCGGCAACACCTTCTACAAGGATGACGTGCGTCGCGGCAAGGCCCTGGCGCAAAAGGGCCTGCACTACATCGACGTCGGCACTTCCGGTGGCGTGTGGGGCCTGGAGCGTGGCTACTGCATGATGATTGGTGGCGACGCCGAGACCGTCAAGCACCTGGACCCGATCTTCGCCACCCTGGCCCCGGGCCTGGGCGACATCCCGCGCACCAAGGACCGTACCGCCACCGACGACCGTGCCGAGCGTGGCTATATCCACGCAGGCCCAGCCGGTTCCGGGCACTTCGTGAAGATGATCCACAACGGCATCGAGTACGGAATGATGCAGGCGTTTGCCGAAGGTTTTGACATTCTCAAGACCAAGAATTCGGAAAACCTGCCGCCAGAACAGCGTTTTGACCTGAACGTGGCCGATATCGCCGAAGTCTGGCGCCGTGGCAGCGTCGTATCCTCCTGGTTGCTGGACCTGACGGCCGATGCCCTGGCGACCGACCCCAAGCTCGACGGTTACTCCGGTTCCGTGGCCGACAGCGGCGAAGGGCGCTGGACCATCGAAGCGGCCATGGAGCAATCGGTACCGGTACCGGTGCTGTCCAACTCGTTGTTCGCCCGGTTCCGTTCGCGCCAGCAAAGCACCTACGGTGACAAGCTGCTGTCGGCCATGCGCTTTGGCTTCGGCGGCCATGTGGAGACTTCCAAAAAATGACGGCCAACGGCAAGAAACCCAAGGCCGAACCCGCTCCACCCACTACCTTGTTCCTGTTCGGCGCCCATGGCGACCTGGTCAAGCGCCTGCTGATGCCGGCGCTGTACAACCTCAGTCGCGATGGCCTGCTGGGCGAGGGCCTGCGGATTGTCGGGGTGGATCACAACGCTATCAGCGATGCCGACTTCGCCAAGAAACTCGAAGACTTCATCCGCACCGAAGCCGCGAGCAAGGTCAAGGGCAATGCCGAACATGCACTGGACCCACAATTGTGGGCCCAGTTGGCCAAGGGCATCAGCTACGTGCAGGGCGATTTCCTGGACGACGGCACCTATGCTGACATCGCCAGCAAAATTGCCGGCAGCGGCACTGGCAACGCGGTGTTCTACCTGGCCACCGCGCCGCGCTTCTTCAGTGAAGTGGTGCAGCGCCTGGGCCGGGCCAACCTGCTGGAGGAAAGCCCCGAGGCTTTCCGCCGCGTGGTGATCGAAAAGCCGTTCGGCTCCGACCTGGCCACCGCCGAGGCGCTGAATGCCTGCCTGCTCAAGGTCATGAGCGAAAAGCAGATCTATCGCATCGACCATTACCTGGGCAAGGAAACGGTACAGAACATCCTGATCAGCCGTTTTTCCAACGTGCTGTTCGAAGCGTTCTGGAACAACCACTACATTGACCACGTGCAGATCACTGCTGCCGAAACGGTCGGCGTGGAAACCCGGGGCAGTTTCTTCGAGAACACGGGCACCCTGCGCGATATGGTGCCCAACCACCTGTTCCAGCTGTTGGCAATGATTGCCATGGAGCCACCCGCTGCCTTTGGCGCCGACGCGGTACGCGGCGAGAAGGCCAAGGTGATTGGCGCGGTGCGCCCTTGGTCCCTGGAGGATGCGCGGGCCAACTCGGTACGCGGTCAGTACACCGCCGGCGAAATCGGCGGCAAGGCGCTGCCGGGCTATCGGCAAGAGGCCAATGTGGCGCCGGACAGCAGCACCGAGACCTTCGTGGCCCTCAAGGTGATGATCGATAACTGGCGTTGGGTCGGCGTGCCGTTCTACCTGCGCACCGGCAAGCGCATGAGCGTGCGCGACACCGAAATCGTCATCTGCTTCAAGCCGGCGCCCTATGCGCAGTTTCGCGACACCGACGTCGATGAACTCAAGCCGACCTACCTGAAGATCCAGATCCAGCCCAATGAAGGCATGTGGTTCGACCTGCTGGCGAAAAAGCCCGGGCCGACCCTGGACATGGCCAACATCCAACTGGGCTTTGCCTACAAGGATTTCTTCGAGATGCAGCCGTCCACCGGCTACGAAACCCTGATCTACGACTGCCTGACCGGTGACCAGACGCTGTTCCAGCGCGCGGACAACATCGAAAACGGCTGGCGTGCGGTGCAGCCGTTTCTCGATGCATGGAAGGAAGACGACGGGATCCAGGCCTACAAGGCCGGCGAAGATGGCCCGGCGGCGGCAGATGAGTTACTGGCCCGCGATGGCCGCGCCTGGCATAGCCTCGGATGAGTGAGGCCGCGATTCAACCCATCCGTTTTTTGTTGAGTGATATGGACGGCACCTTGTTGTTGCCCGATCACAGCCTCAGCCAGCGCACCATCGACGCCGTGCGCGCGCTGCGCGAGGCCGGGGTGTTTTTCAGCCTGGCCACCGGGCGGCCGCCCAGGGCGATGTTGCAGCAGATCGAAGCATTGGGCGTCGACGTGCCCACGGCCGGGTTCAATGGCGGCACCCTGGTCAACCCCGATGGCAGCATCCTGGTCGCGCACCATCTGCCAGAAGAAGCCGCGTTGATCACGTTGGCGCTGTTAGGCGATCAACCCGAAGTAGAAATCTGGGTGTTTGCCGATGGCGACTGGCTGCTGCGTGATCCTGCGGGCCCCATGGTGCCTCGGGAACAGCATGGCTTGGGCTATGCGCCGGTGGTGGTGGAGAGTTTCGGGCCGGTCCTGGGGCGGATCGACAAGATCGTCGCCGCCAGCGCTAATACCCAGTTGTTGATTGAACTGGAGGCGCAGCTGCAGCCCAAGGTCGCAGGCCTGGCCCAGGTCTCGCGTTCGCAGCCGGTGTATCTCGATATCACCGCGATGCAGGCCAACAAGGGCGATGCCCTGAAAACCCTGGCCGCTCATCTTGGCGTGGCGCTGGAGCACACAGCGGCTATCGGCGATGGCGGCAATGACCCGGCGATGTTCCAGGTGGCCGGGTTATCGATTGCCATGGGCCAGGCCGAAGAGGCGGTCAAGCGTCAGGCCGATGTGGTCACCGACAGCAATATCGAGGACGGCGCCGCCCAGGCAATTGAGCGGTTTATCCTTCACAGCCAGTAACTGACCGCATACCAGCCCAGCACGCCCATCACCACGGTGTACGGCAGCGCCATCCACACCATGCGCCCGTAGGACAGGCGGATCAGCGGCGCAATCGCCGACGTCAGCAAAAACAGGAATGCCGCCTGGCCATTGGGCGTCGCCACGCTGGGCAGGTTGGTCCCGGTGTTGATCGCAATGGCCAGGGTCTCGAAATGCTCGCGGCTCATATGGCCGGACACAAACGCCTGCTTGACCTCGGTGATATAGATCGTCGCCACGAACACGTTGTCGCTGATGGCGGATAACAGGCCATTGGCAATAAACAGCATGCCCGGCTGTTGTTCGGCGGGCAGCGCCAGTACCCATTGGATCAATGGGGTAAACAGCTGCTGATCATGAATCACCGCGACCACCGCGAAAAACACCACCAGCAACGCAGTAAAGGGCAGGGCGTCCTTGAAGGCATTGCCGATGCGATGTTCTTCGGTAATCCCGGTAAAGGCGGTGATCAGCACGATCACCAGCAGGCCGATCAAGCCAACCTCGGCGACATGAAAGGCCAGGCCGGCGATCAGGATCAGTGCAGCCAGGCCCTGGACAATCAGCGCTGCCCGCTGGCGTGGGGTGCGTTCGGCGTTGTCTTCACGGGCGTAGTTGGCCAGCACCTGGCGCACGTTGTCCGGCAGTAGCGTGCCGTAGCCAAACCAGCGCAGCTTTTCCAGCAGCACGCAGGTGACCAGGCCCGCTACCAGCACCGGCAGCGATACCGGGGCAATGCGCTGGAAGAACTGGCTGAAATTCCAGCCCATCTCATGGCCGATCAACAGGTTCTGTGGCTCGCCTACCAAGGTACACACACCGCCGAGGGCGGTACCGACGGCGCCGTGCATCAACAGGCTGCGCAGGAAAGCGCGAAATTGCTCAAGGTCGGCGTGGTGCAAGCTGGGCAGATGGCGATCGTCGCTGTACTGGCTGTCCTGGCGCGGATCATTGCCCGATGCCACGCGGTGATACACCGAATAGAAGCCCACCGCGGCACTGATAATCACCGCAGTCACCGTCAAGGCATCGAGAAAGGCGGACAGGAAGGCCGACAAAAAGCAGAACATCAGCCCCAGCAGCGCCTTGGAGCGTACGCCCAGCAGCAGGCGCGAAAACAGGAACAGCAGCAAGTCCTTCATAAAGTAGATACCGGCCACCATGAACATCAGCAGCAGGATCACCGGGAAGTTATGCAGCAACTCGTCGTACAGCGCCTGGGGCGTGGTCATGCGCAGCAACAGCGCCTCGACCATCAACAGCCCGCCGGGCATCAACGGGTAGCAGTGCAGCGCCATGGCCAGGGTGAAAATGAACTGGGCCACTAGCAGCCAGCCGGCCGTCACCGGGCCGAATACCCAGAGCACCAAGGGGTTGAGGATCAGGAACGCGAGAATGCAGGCCTTGTACCAACGAGGCGAGTGCCCAAGGAAGTTATGGGCGAAGGCCTGGGCCATTGATCCGGACATGGGGTGCTCCTGGGGGCGAGAAGTGCGCAAGGTGCCCGAGGCTCACTGGAAGATCAAGTGATCATGGCATGGCTGCTATATAAAGAAGGGCGATACGAAAGTTTCAGGCACGCAAAACCCGTGGCGAGGGTTGAACTCACTCGCCACGGGTTTAATAGTCTTAACAAGTTGCAGCCGATATAAGAAGCGACGGTATGTCGCAGTAGCTGCGTTAACTTACTTGGGCATTGCCCAGGATTGAAGTTGATAACCTTCGCCATTCAATTCGGCGCGGGCTTGTAGCAGCAGGGCTTCCAGTTGCTCTGGATCGGAGTAGGTGCTGCTGGAAATCAGTGTGCGTCCGATGCGGGTTTCGGTGCGGTCGATTACGGCCAGGCTAAGTGCGCCAGTACCGTCTTGTAGTGCCCAGGCTACGCATTGAAAGGGTTCAAAGGCATGGCCGGCGATCAGCAGTGCTTCGTTGAAACGGAGCGGGGCGTTCATGGGGTCTTCTCTCTAAGTGCCCAATCAAAAGATGTGCCGTCGGTTGGGCTTACCGTTCGGCTAGTACCTGTACTGATGCACGATGACAGGGTACGGGTCACATGTTAGAGCAAGAAAATTTAACTTTTCGTGATTAACGTCATGTAAGGCGTGATTTTGAAAGGTGAATGAAAGATTGCAGTAGTGTTCGTCGCGGGGCTTGATCGCTAAACGCTGTATCGGTGAGGGTTTTATCGCGAAACGATACAAGGGTAGTGTCAAGATCTTGCTAGGGTTATGAGCAGCTCGCCCAAACTGTTGTTTCTAAATAACTTTAATGATTTTGACGCCAAGGAATAGTCATGGTCGTTACACCAGCCCTGCGTCGCTTGCTTGTGGTCGATCCCTGTGACGACTGCCACCAGTTATTGCCTGGTTTGCGGGCGGCTGGCTGGGATGTCGACAGCTGTGCCCTGGAGGCGCTGGGCGAGCGAACCTGTGATGTAGGGCTGTTGCGCCTGCAGCCTTTTCACCTGCAGCGGCCCGAAGCGGTCAAGGAACTGATCAGTCGCAGCGGCACCGAATGGATTGCCGTGCTCAGCCCCGAGATGCTGCGCCTGCAAAATGTTGGCGACTTTGTGTGCGAATGGTTTTTTGACTTCCATACCTTGCCGTTCGATGTGTCGCGCGTCCAGGTCACCCTGGGCCGCGCCTTTGGCATGGCGAGGCTAAGGGGCAAAGGCGTGACCCATGTGGACGAGCCGGAGCATGAGCTGTTGGGTGATAGCCGGCCGATCCGCGAGTTGCGCAAGCTGCTGGCGAAACTGGCGCCCACCGAGTCGCCGATTTTGATCCGTGGCGACAGCGGCACCGGCAAGGAACTGGTGGCCAAGACCCTGCACCGCCAATCCCAGCGCCACGCCAAGCCCTTTGTGGCGATCAATTGCGGGGCGATCCCCGAGCATTTGATCCAGTCCGAGCTGTTTGGCCATGAAAAGGGCGCATTCACCGGCGCCCATCAACGCAAGATCGGCCGCATCGAAGCGGCAAATGGTGGCACGCTGTTCCTCGATGAGATCGGTGACCTGCCGATGGAGTTGCAAGCCAACCTGTTGCGCTTTCTTCAGGAAAAGCATATCGAGCGGGTGGGTGGCAGCCAGCCGATCCCGGTGGATGTCAGGGTGCTGGCGGCGACTCACGTCGACCTGGAAGCGGCCATCGAGAAGGGCACCTTCCGTGAAGATTTGTACTACCGGCTCAATGTCCTGCAAGTGGTCACCGCACCGTTGCGCGAGCGGCATGGCGATGTGGGGATGCTGGCCAATCATTTTTCCAGGTTCTACAGCCAGGAGACCGGGCGCCGGCCGCGCAGTTTCAGCGAGGACGCGTTGGTCGCCATGGGCAAGCATGGTTGGCCGGGCAATGTACGCGAGCTGGCGAACCGGGTGCGGCGTGGCCTGGTGCTGGCCGAAGGGCGGCAAATCGAAGCGGCCGACCTGGGTTTGCAAAGCCAGCAGGCAATCGTGCTGCCCATGGCGACACTGGAAGACTACAAGCACCGCGCCGAACGCCAGGCGTTGTGCGATGTGCTGAACCGCCATAGCGACAACCTGAGCGTTGCCGCACGGGTGCTGGGGGTTTCCCGGCCGACTTTCTACCGGTTGCTGCACAAACACCAGATCCGCTAGGGCGGGTAAAAAAAGCCCCGTCGCGACCCTTATCGCGGCGGGGCTTTTCCTTTTCTCAAACTCACCATTCCCTGTAGGAGCGTTTAGAAGTAGTACGGGAATTTCAGGCTGAAGGTGAAGTCTGGTGCGTCATCGGTCATGCCGATAGCCAGGTTGGGCACGATGGTCAGGTTTTCGCTGGCGGCAATGGTCATGCCGACGTTGAAATACCCGGCATTGGCGTCACTGGACACAATCGACTGCCAATCACCGCCATCAGGCTTGAGCTTGCTCTTGCGCTGGATCAGGTCCGACACCGAGAACGACATACTCATGCGCTCGTTGAGGGCAAACGCCACCCCCACGCCCAACTGGAAGCTGTCGCCCAGGCGCACTTTGCCACCGATGTTCTGGTTGACGTCACTGCTAATGTCGTCAAACGAGCCCTCGAAATTGTGGGTGTAGGAAATCGAACCGAACAGCACGGCCGGGTCGAAGGTCTTGACCAGGGAGAGCCCCGGGGTGATCGACCATACGCCGTTGCCGGTGGGCAGGTTCTCCGGCACGTACAGGTTGTCGTTGGCCGTCGAGCGCACCAGCTTGATCCCGAAAGGCTCCTTGCCGGTGGGGGCTTTGACGCGGACCGACACCACGGCATCGGGCATCGTCGGCGATTCGTCGAGGAACTTGTAGGCAATCCCGAAGTTGACGTCGCCGATGGTCGGATCCCGGCTCACGCTCTCTTCGGAAGTGGCCTGCGGGTCACCGCCACTGGCGCCACCGGACTGGTAGGTCGACTCGCGGTACACCACTGGCACGTTGACGTCGAACTGCCAGCGGTTGTCGAGGTTGTAGCGCCCGGTCAAGTCCAGGGTCCAGTTATCCGCCTTGATGCGGTCCAGGTTGATATTGCCGAGGAAGATCGAATCCAGCGCCAGGAAGCCGTTGAGGGTCAACTGTCGGGCGTCGTAGCGGGCGTAGGTGATGCCGGTTTCAAAACTGAACTTGCCGTTGCCGAAGAAACCGCTGGCTTCGTTATACAAGTTGCTCACGCTTTGTGCTGGCTCTGAATCATCCTTGAGCGATTGCCCATAGGAACTGCCGCCGGCTGCAGCGCCCTTGCTGTCCTTGGCGCCGCTGGCGGCCACGGTGCTGCCGCTCTGCTTGAAGTCTGCCGGCGACTTGGCCAGGCGTTTGGGGGCTGGCGTCGCGGGCTGGTCTTCTACCTGGCGTACCCGTTGCTCGAGGACCGCCAGGGCCTTTTGTTGTACTTCGTAGCGCTGCTTGAGCTCCAGCAGTTCTTGTTTGAGGGTTTCGATATCCGCGTCTGGCGCTGCGTACAACAGACTCGCCGGCAAGAGCGTACTTAAACAGACAACGGCACGTAGTGATAACGATCGATGCATGAAATAAGCCGTCCTTTTCTAATGCGTAAGTGTCGAGGGTCAGCGTAGTTCAATAACCGAGTGTGCGTAGGCCCTTGAGTTGATCCAGATTGCAGTTCAATGCCCCGGCGCTCAGGCCATTGCTGCCAAGCGCGACATTGAGCTGGGTCATGTTATTGACGAAGTTGCTGTTGCCTTGCAAAACCGTGCCTTGCAGCACGTTGCCGCCGCCGATCTGCTGCAACGCATTACCCTGGTTGTTATGGGCTGCGATGGCCATTTGCACGCCGCCATTGTTGGCGGACACACTGACCCGGCCCGCCGCGCTGTCTGTGGTGAACGAGCCGCCCGCCAGCAACGCATGCCCTGATTGCGCGACGTTGGCCGGCGACAGGCCGTTTTCACTGACATTGATCCCGACGTTGTTGTACGCCGTGTTGCCATCGCCTGCGGCGCGTACGGTCTGGGTCACGCCCTGGCCGCTGCCCAGCCCGGCGCCACCGACCACGGTGCCGGTGCCCGGGTCGCGGGTGGTGCCGTTACCCACCGAGCCGGTGGATTGCACATAGAATTGCGGGGTGATCGTGGACGAGTCGATATGCATGTTGGCGCTCACCGTACTGGTGTCGCCCGCCGCATTGGTCCAGGTGGTGCTCATGACAATGCCGAAACTGACAATCCGCCCCGGCATCACGAAGCGGCCGCGCAGTTCAGCCAGTTCCGCGTCGTTCATTTCAATGGGCTTGAACGCCGAAGAGGCATAAGCAGGCATCGAGGCTGCCAGGCACAGGGCCGTGAGCCAACGGGAAGTGTTCATCATCTGCTCCTGGGGCATCCTGCCCCTTATGGCGCTTCTAGAAGAAGTCGCTCTGGATGAAACCGAAGTCCATCAGCTCGGCGTCGCCCACGGGCCGGAACTCGTTCATTTTGGTCTTGGCGGTCAACGGCGTGGGGGGATCGAGCAGGGCGTTGGTCTTGTCATAGCCTTCACCGAGTACGGCGAAGACGATGCCATTCCAGCCTGCGAGGAAGTCATCCCGCGAAAGGCGCTTGTTGCCCAGTACCGGATCGCCGATGTAGACCCAGTCTTTTTCAGCCCGCTGCATCACCACAAAGTGCTTGTAGCCACGGATCTCCACCAGCACCACCACCGGGATCTTCACCGTCAACAGGGTGTCGGGTCCGATCTTGTAGCCCCGGGCGCGCATGCCGATGCTTTCCAGATAACGCTTCATGTCCAGCATGGAAAAGCCCTGGGTGCGTACCAGGTCCTGGTCAGCGTTGATCAGCATGCCCTTGATGATGTGTTCTTCATCCACGTCCAGCCAATAGGCCTGGCGCAGGATGGTAGCGAGTGCCGCAGCACCACAGCTGAAATCGGTTTTCTGTTCCACCAGGTTGGCGAACCGGCGTTCGCGGATGCTCTCGACCTTCTTGAAAATCACTGCACCGCCGGGCATGGCGGAAATCGCCATTTGCCCTGCCCACGAGGGGCCGGCGAGCAATAACAGAAGGCAAAGCGTCGCGAGGCGCATGATCATGACCTGATGGACACTGGAAATAAAAAGGGCCTTGTTGCCAAGGCCCCGTTGCATCAGAACGCCAGTTTGCTGCCAGTGCCCGCTGCGCAGACGGTGCAGCCGCTGCCCAGGGTGAGGGTGTTGCTTTGTTGGTTGCCCGAACCCGCTGCCACGTTCACGCCGATGTTGCCCGAGGCGTTGTTGGCGGAGTTGAGCAGGCCAGCGTTGTTGACCACATACTGAGGCTTGTAGCTGTGTTTGGAGGCCGCTTCGTTGAGGAAGTGGTTATCCAGGGACACTTGTTCGGTGTTCGAGGCAGCCGCGACGTTTTTGCCGTCAGCCGTCACGATTGCCAGGTTGTTTTTCTGTTGGTTGCCTTGACCGGCCGCCACGTTGACACCGACGTTGCCGGAGCTGTTGTTGGCCGAGTTGACCAGCGAAGCATTGTTTTGCGTGCCTTTGTTGGTGAACTTGTTGTCTTTGCTTTCTTGATAGATATCGGCCAAAGCGAAGGTACTTTTAATATCATCATCAGCGCTGCTGGTGATTGCCGCAGCGTTATCTTGCTGGTTGCCCGAACCCGCCGCGATGTTGGCACCCAGGTTGCCTTTGCTGCTGCTCAGCGAACCGTTGGCCCCGGCGTTGTTGAGGGTCTTGGTGTCGTCGAACTTGTTGTCCTTGCTCACTTGGGTGTCGGTCACGGCAGCGGCCACGGTGCCGGTTGGCGCTGGGGTTGGTTTCCATTTTTCGGCAGGACCTGCCTGTGCAGCAACAGCCATGAGCGCAGCCAGAGCGAAAACCAGTGGTTTGAGAGCCATTGTAGGTTTCATGGTGTATCTCCTTGCTTCTAATTAGTTGGTTAAGTGTTGGTACGGTCTAACAAACACCTATCAAGGGGTTACTTGATAGTCACACCGAGGGTGTTAGCCATTCGGTTCCCCACCCCTGCACTCTGATTCACCTGTACCACTCCACGGCTGCCGGTGAAGGCCTGGTCGCTGGTAACGACCTGGCGGCTGCCAGTGGTAGAGGGGGATCGTGAGTCTGGTAACAACGTCATGTTCTGTTGCGACAGGACGCTGTCATCGATGCTTTGCGGACCTGTGCTGATCCGCACCGCATTGATCATCTGGTTATTGGCGCCGGCCGCCTGGTTGACGCCCAGGATGCCGTTGCCATTGCTAAATGAGCTGCCCTGGATCGCCGCGCTGGCGTTCAGGGCGGGATCAACCTTGCCGTCGAGTTTCTGGATCAGCGCCTCGCTGGCCTGGCCACCGAGGCTGATCGCCCGACTGTTGATCTGCTGTTGTTGATTGCCGGCGGCCTGGTTGACCGACAGCACGCCGGTGTACTGCTTGCCGGTATTGTCGATCGAGGCCTGGTTGCTGCTGTCGGCCATGGCCGCCGAACAGCCGAGTACGCTGAGTAACAGCCACGCGCGATTCATGGCTGGACCCCCATCATCGCGCCAATGTTGTTGAGCGGTGCCAGGCCGCGCTCAATCGAGCCGCTGATCTGCCCGCCCAGGGTGTTGCCGCTGGCATGCCCGGCCGCGGCACCGGCGCCCAGGCCAGTCGAGCTGTTGCCCAGGGTATTGCTCAAGCCGGGGAGGTCGCCGTTAGGCAGGATGGCGCGGGTGATGGTCGAGCCGCTGCTGACACCGGCGAAATCGTTATCGCTGAGTTCGCTGCCAGTAGCGCGCAGGATCTGTTGGCTGGGGTTGGCGTTGGCGGTGGAAGGGTACGGGTCCTTGCCAAACGCAGGCCGACCGACCATAAAGCCTTGCACATTGCGACCTGTAACGATGATGCCGTCCTGCGCAGAGGCGGGCAGGCTCACACTGGCGCCGAGTACACAGCTGATCAGCAGTAGGCCTATGGAGCCTTGATTGAGAGTTGCCACGGCATCATTCCTTGTTCTATGACGCTGACCCTAAACAGCGCTGTAGGGAATAGAGCAGGAGCTGTGCCGTTTTTTATATTTGCAGCTTTTTCAAAGGCTTGGGATGTATGGCAGGGCGGGCAGGTGCAAAGGTGTATCAGCTATGAAACAGGACGCCAGTGGATGACCGGCACCTGGCATGGGCAGGCAGGGCGAAAGGGGTGTTTCAGCAGCGCAACACTATTGATGACCAATCGATGAATCCGCAGCCGCAGGGCGCTTGCGCGGCGGTGGGTGTTTCAAAAGTGGACATCATGGCGCGAGCAATCCCTTGGGGAGCGATTGCTGTTCAGCGTTTGGGAGTTTTGCGTGGGATCGAATTGAGCACGGTGTTGCCATCCTGGTTCTGGGTCAGGTAGACCGGCAGCACCTTGGGCAGGGAGGACACCAGATGGGTAACTTCATGGATATCGTAGATCCCGCCAATACGGATATTGCCGGTGCCGGTATCGGCCAGCATCACCGGTTTGCCCAGGTAGCGGTTGATCAGGGGCAAGGCATCTACCAGTGCCAGGTTGTCGAGGATCAACTTGCCCGTGCGCCAGGCCAGTGCCGGGTCGTGGGGAGAGAATGCCTGTAGCTGCGGTTGCGCATCACCACGGTTGTAGCTGGCCTGCATCCCGGGCGTGAGGTTCAGCCCGCTGTGGCTGGCATCGCTGGTGATCTTCACCGAGCCCTCCAGCAGCATGACCCGCACCTGCTCGTCATACTTCCAGACGTTGAACTGGGTGCCTGTCACACGGATCTGCCCGCTGCCGGCGCGCACCACAAACGGATGCTCGCGGTCGTGGCTGACGCTGAAGAACGCCTCGCCTTTTTTCAGGGTCGCCCGGCGCTCGTTTTTATAGTTGCTGTAGACCAGCTCGGTGCCCAGGTTCAGTTCCACGACGCTGCCGTCGGCCAGTGTCACTTGGCGCAGGCCGTTTTCGGCGGCGTAATGCTCATAGGAACTGGGCAGCCAACCGGCTTCCCAGCCAGTGAAGGCGGCCAGGGGCAACGCCACCAGAGAGATGGCGGCAGCCACGGCATACTTGCGCCAGCGGCTGGGCGGCGGAACCAGCGCCAGGGGCGGGGAGGGTTCTTTGCTGCGGGGCAAATGGTCGGCTACATCCCAGATTTCCAGCATGGCCGCATATTCGAACGCATGCAGGGGATGTGCGTCGTGCCATTGCTCGAACGCCTGGCGCTCGGCCTCTGTGCAATCAAAAGCGTGCAGGCGCATGCACCAATGCGCGGCGGCATCGGTGATTGCGTCGTAGTCAGCTTCTGAAAGGGGTTGCTCGGTCATTGGTGCTTCCTGATTTCCTACATTCTAACCTTCCCGGCAGGGTGCCGAGAACAGCCATCATGGCGAATGAGCATCAATGTGGAACTAATTCGGGGTCCAAACACCCTAAAAATCTGGATCTGTAAGTCATTCTCTCTAACGGAGTAAGAAAATGCTGAAGAAAACCCTCACCGCCATGCTCGCCACTGCCACCTTGCTCGGCGCTGGCGCCGCCCTGGCCGACAAACCCGGGGCAGGTTGGATCACCATCGAGAAAGCCATTGAAACCGCCAAGGCCAAGGCCGGTTACATCGAGGTCTACCAGGCCGAAGCTGATAACGACGGTTACTGGGAAGTAAAAGGTCGCAAGGCTGACGGTATCGTTTATGAAGCACGCATCGACGGCGCCTCGGGCAATGTACTGCGCGATCAAAAGGACTGATCCCCGCGGGATCAGTCCAGCGATGCCCTTCGACTGGAGGGCACTGGGTCTAACTGACGTCCCAGGTTACTGATCATGAACGCCACCGAGTCGGCATTATCCAGCATGGTGTCGACTCGCCTTGCCAGGTTGCTCATGAAAATCCCCCTTGCGTTGCCCAAATTCGCGCCCCCGGTGGTGCGAAGTATCTGATCCCTGATGTACTCGGTGTCTGAGGCTTGTCCGAAGTCGCTCCATAGCGTGCCGCTCACGTCCGCAAACTTGAATAGCTGGCCCACGGGTGTCCTGCGCGAGTAGCTTTGGGATTGCTGTTTTTTCAGGGCGCCAGACAGAGTGCGCCCGGCCTCTGTCAACGTCTCGATCAGGTCGGAAAACGGCGCCACGGAGTCCAGGTACGCTGCATCGGCTGTCTCAGCAACCACATGGCTCAACTCATGAATCAGCAGCGTCGCCCGCGCATGGGCCGCCCAGTCGAAATGGTCGGGCAGGCAGTTGTCATAAATGCTCAAAGGCGGTGCAAAAAAATGCTCGGACAAGTAAATCCGCCGATCAGGATCTTTATCGATGGTGAACCCCCAATTGCCGTGTGGGTCCGTTCGATGAGAACCGGCCACGAAACGCTTGGAATCAAGCGCGCTGAGCTTGGGGTCCAATAGCGCTGCCAGGATCAGATCGACGATACGATGCAGCTTTTGCACCAGGAGTGGATCAACCACTTGCGGGCCCTGATCGGTGTCGATATCAATGCCAAAGAACTCATTGACGAAGCGATGGATACGCGTGACCGGCGCTACCCCAGGCTCCAGCAAGGCCAGGTTCAACTTGCAGTTCTGCACATAAAAAGTTGCCAGGTCGATCGCCTCGACAATCATCCTGGCCCGATCAGGGCACAGTTGGCGAATGGCCCTCATCCCGACAGCCTCGATATTCATTGTCCTGCGCGCTGATGCCCGGATTTCCCTGCGATCCAGCAGGCGACCAAAAGCCTGGCCATAGCGTGCGATATTGCCGCGGGTGTCGATCGCCCATTGCCCGGCGCTGTTGCGATGGATGAAGGGGCCGTTTTGATCGGGTGTGCGAATGCGCCAGTCGTTCCCCAGAGACAGCGCCTTGTACACCTTGCCAGCCAACGGAATATAGGCGGCCCCTTGATGCTGGTAAGTACCGTTGAGCTCATTCTTGTTCATGTTCACCAGGGCCACATCACTCACTTCGCTGGGTGCAAGCTGGGTGCGTTGTGGGGCGGTGATGTCCAGTCCCGGCCACTTCACAAAGGTCTGCGGCGCAGCCTGGGGCGTTTGCTGCTCGGGATCGAAGAGCAATGACTGCGCGTCGTGCAATTGCTGAGCCAGTGACGCCATTTGCGCAATGCCTTCGATAAACGTCTGTAAGGCCCGGCGCCAATGATGGTCTTGCAATGCTTCGGCGGAGTCCATGAACAACGAAATGCTGCGCCAGATATTCCACGGCAGCGCCAGCTTGCCAGGCAGCAAACTCAGCACACTCTCGGCAGAACCGCTGAGCACCTGCTTGACGGTTTCCCATTCGGCCTGCGCCCCCTCGACCCATTGGACGCCGAGCCACTTGAGGAGCAGTTGCCGATTGTCGTCGAACAGCTGGCTGAACAGGTTGCCCTGGATTGGATTGAAGTCCAGGGTGATTTCCGAATCTCTCCCCAGCGTGCTGGCCAGCAGATTGCGATAGGTCGCGTCCTGAGGCGCGGCCAAGCGATTGAGGACGCAGTCTTGCAAGGCACCCGGCAGGTTCAGGGCTTCAAGAAACTGCGCTTCGCTTTCAAACTCGGTAAAGCTCAGTGTCGGGTGATAGGGTGCATACAACACCTGGATCCCCTCGCGTCCTGCGCTAATAAGGTAGAGGCCGAGCACGGGCGCGCGCGTGGCACCGGCCGTGGCTAGCAGCTCAAGCGGCCTGATGATGGCGCTCGCGCCTGCGACCGACGCGCGGGCAATCGCGTCTGGCATGTCGACAACCTGTTGGATCAGGTCCAAGCCTCGTTCTGACAGGCGCTCCTGTAATTTCAGGGCATGGGCATGCTGCAGCAGCTGCCACGGCAGTTGCTGGCTGAAGTCCCTGCGCCGCTGCTCGATTCCGGGCGCACCGCCAGCCAGGTGTTGCGCCAGGTAGGTGTGGTAGTCATCGTGGATTTTCAACTGGGTCAGCATCTGGCGCACCACGGTTTCCGTAAGGTCGGCAGACGTGCAGACCACATCGAACCTGGCACTTTGCAGGCTGGCGGGGTTCATGGCGAAATCCAGCAGGCTCTGGCGTAGCCCTGCCAGGGCCAGCTTGGGAACGATCTGCACCCCATCGGCAAACAGCGAGTAATCGACGAGCATTTCGTTAAGGCGATCCGACACATGCTGGCGCAATGACCGGAGCTCATAAAGATAGTCCCGGCCATGCAACGTACTGACGCGATATTGCTCGAGAATCTCCGCGTGGCGTCTTTGTTCCCTGGCCGGCGCGGCCCCAAGCCTGTCGGGCAGCGAATGCCTGAGTTCAGCCCAGCGGGCGATATCGATAGCGCGCTGCAGATTATTGGCCGGCTGTTGGCGCTGCACTTCGCCGAGCGCCTGGACCAATGACTGGGCATTGGTCTTGAACGCCAGAGTGTGTTGGCGCTGGGCGATGTGCTGATCGATCCACGATCGCTGGCACCTATGTAGCACCGGTTCTCTGATTGATTGAAGCGGTCCCAGCTCATAGCGTTGATGGGGGAGCCGCTTAAGCGCGTCCAGGTTTTCCAGCAGGCTCAGGCGTAGGGCCGAGTCGTTCAGCCGGTGCGCCAATGCGTCGCGCAGGTAGCGGATCGTAGTAAAGGCTTCCACGCCGCTGGCGGGTGTCCACAACAACGCATGTCCGGAGTGATGCTGATCAAGCCCGCCGCGCTCGGTCAGCACAAAACAGTTGGCCAATTGACGCAAGGTGGTTTGGCCTTTCGCCAGCAGCGACAGGGTGAAGGCCTCGGGTGTGAAGCCGTTCAAGGTCAGAGGCTGGCGTGTACTGGTGGTGTCCGGATTGAGGACGGCCCGCAGGATGCCGACATCACGTTCGTCCAGGGTTTTATCGAGCAGTCTGAGACTAGCCTCTTCAAGAATCCCCACTGCCATGCTGTGTGCCAGCGTGGGGATCAATGCCTGCAGGCCCGCGCGGGGAGTCTGGGCGACGGCCTGGAGGTTTAGCACGAGCAACCACTGGGTGAGCATGCTATTGAGTCGAGCAATGCTCAGTTCCGGCCGTTTTGCTGCCACGCCGTGGTTCCGTGGCCCGTACACGCCGTACTGCGCAGAGTCAGGGATGGCCTGTGCCTCTCCCTTCAGCCGGGCGATGCAATGGGCGAGGATGCTCTGGCTGGCTTGGGGCGTACGGCGTTCCTGAGCGTCGGCATGGGTGGCATAGCGGCTGATGTAGAGGTTTGCCGGATCCAGGGCGATCCCGGCAGAGAGGTTGAAGGTGCGGCGCAGTTGGTCGGTAATCAGCGTCTCAAGATTGGGAATCCGCGCTATCAGATCGCCCTGTGCGTTGACCAGGCTGTGCAGTTTGCGGATTGTCAGTCGCGCCCTTTCAGCGGGTACCGAAGGTGGTGATGGGTGAGTGCTCCAGCGACCCTTGGCATCCAGTCCCAGTAGACGATGGTCAAGCATGGCACGGATATCCAGGCCGTGATCAAGCAGGGCGTAGGCATTGACCGTTCCCAGGTTACGCCGGTAGATATCCAGGCAATACTCGAGGTTCTGCCGCTGCTTGTTGATGATGCCTTCAAACAAGGTGTTGAATACCGGCCCATTGATAGAGGCCGAACTGATCTGTGGATGTTTAAAACCTATGAACCGCGCCCGCTCCTCCAATCCCAGGAAGCCGAAAAAATCATCTTCATGCCCCCTCGCCTGGGCCATTGCCTTGAGCGTTGCCTGCAAGTCGTCATAGCTTGCAAGTACTTGCAAGCCCTTGGATTGGGTGTAGAGACAGTTAAGGCTATCGGTAATCACCAGCGTACTGGCCAACTCGACAAAATGGGGTGGGTACTCCCATAGCCGGACTTTCTCGATAGGGATTGTTCCCCGGCGGTTGCCCTCCAGGTAAAGCGCTTGCAATTCTTGCCACTGTTGCGCCGAAATCACATCCTCCTGGCGCTTGAACAGCAGATCGACCCTGGATTTGTCGCTCATCGCCTGGGCGAAGTACTCGCGCCTCGACTGCCCGGGATGGATGTCAGCGTTCCAGTAGGTCTCTATTGAGTTGAGGAGGAACAGATGTAGCTGGCGCGAGGCTTGTTTCAGCCCCTCTTCCCACAGTGTGTTGGTGCCCTGGGTCGCTGCCACCTCAGGGTTCGCGAACTCCCGGCGCAGGCCTACGGGCCAGGACTGCTGGCGATAAAACAACAGCAGGGCATCGCGCAGGCGCAGCGCGTCGACCCAGCGGTCCTGCTCCGTAGGGGAGGCCGCCAGGGCATACAAAAAGACATGGGTCTTGTGTTGATCAGCGTTGGGAAAGGCTTTGCGCAACGTGCTGTTCAGCAGTTGGTCCAGCAACGTCTCCAATAACGGCAACTGGCCCAATTGATCGAGCATTGCCTGCACATTCAGTTGTTGGTAACGCTCGATGCAGGCTTTTTGTTCGTCGAATACGTTGCCCTCGATCAGTTGCCGAGTGAGCGTAGAACCGGCCGCAAAGCTGAAATCTGCGCGTTGGCCAATGGACAGGAAATGCAATAGCTCGCCACGTTTGTGCTCATCGCCCAGCCTGGTTTTCAGTGCTTGCGACAATTGCCCGTAATCACTGAATTTCTCCAGTCCGGTCTGCGGGCCATAGAAAAAAACCGCGCTGTAGTCGCCCTCGGAACCCATCGCGAATGCCCCGGCCAGTTCAATCGGTTCCTTGCCTGGGCAGTTGAGCAGCAAGCGCTCGGCGATCATCGGCGGGGATTGGGCTTTACGCCCGGTGGCGCTGGCAAAGAACAGATTGCGCAGGAACTGGCGATCTTGATCGCCGATATCGCGCTGGCGTTCGCGCTCATTCAGGCGCTTGGCCAGGCGCATGGCCTCGGGGAAAAAGTAGGGGAGTTGCAGGTCGTCCATCGCAAAGGCTCGGTGCAGGTTATAGAAGGCATCGAGCCTAGGCGTGGCGGGCATCCGCAGGGCCCTAAATAAATAGGCTTGAAACCGCAACGGTGGTTGACAGCTCACTTGTCACGCGTTGTTAATCAAGCAGCTGAATCCAGCAGGCTGTTGCCCCTTCCAATAACAATTCTGGAGCTTCAGATGTCAGCCACTCCCATTACCGCAGTGAATACTTCAATTGGCTTCACTGAACTTGTGACTCTGCTCAAGGCTATTTTTACCCGTCATGGGGCCTCGCATGAGGTTGCCAGCGTACTGGCCGACAACTGCGCCCGCGCCGAGCAGGATGGGGCTCATAGCCATGGGGTGTTTCGCATACCGGGCTATGTCTCGACCCTGGACAGCGGCTGGGTCAATGGCCAGGCGGTGCCGCTGGTCGAGGATGTTGCCTCGGGCTTCGTGCGGGTAGACGCCGCCAATGGGTTTGCCCAACCGGCCTTGGCTGCCGCCCGCCCATTATTGGTGGCAAAAGCCCGCAGCGCCGGGATCGCCGTACTCGCGATTCGTAATTCTCATCACTTTGCCGCCCTATGGCCGGATGTCGAACCGTTTGCCGAAGAAGGCCTGGTCGCCCTGAGTGTGGTCAATAGCATGACCTGCGTGGTGCCCCACGGTGCGGATCGGCCCTTGTTCGGCACCAATCCCATCGCGTTTGCCGCCCCACGCGCAGATGGGCCGCCGATTGTGTTTGACCTGGCCACCAGCGCCATCGCCCATGGCGATGTGCAGATCGCCGCGGGCAAGGGCGAACGGGTGCCGCCGGGCACCGGTGTCGACAGCCTGGGCCAGCCGACCCAGGACCCCAGGGCGATCCTCGAAGGCGGTGCGTTGTTGCCGTTTGGCGGGCACAAGGGCTCGGCGTTGTCGATGATGGTCGAGCTGCTGGCGGGGGCCTTGACCGGGGGGAATTTCTCGTTTGAATTCGACTGGTCCAACCACCCCGGCGCCAAGACGCCCTGGACCGGCCAGTTGCTGATCGTGATCGACCCGAGCAAAACCGCCGGGCAAGACTTCGCCCAACGCAGCCAGGAACTAGTGCGGCAGATGCATGCGGCGGGGTTGCGGCGTCTGCCGGGCGATCGGCGTCATCGCGCACGGGACAAGGCCGCGCTGGAAGGGATTATGTTGGATGGGGATGAGCTGGCGCGGTTGCGCGCGTTGGCGCAAGGCTGATGGCGGGCGCGGGCTGAGCCGCGCCAGCCGTGTTGTCGATCAGTTGCGACGGCCCAGCAGCAGGCCCACTACCAGGCCGAAGCCTGCGGAAATCGCCACGGTCTGCCAAGGGTGGCCACCGATATAGGTTTCGGTGGCATCCACCACCGGCTTGCTGCGCTCGCGCACGCTGGATACCGAGTCCAGGGCTTGCTTGAGCTTTATCGCGACCTGTTCGCGCAGGGTTTCACCTTCTTCTCCCACCAGCGACGCGCTGCTCTTGAGCAGTTTGTCGGATTCTTCGATCAGGGCCTGGAGTTCGCTGAACGCCTGGTCCTTGATTTGCTCTTCGACAGCTTGGGCGGCGGTTTTACGGGCCATTGAGTAGCTCCTTGCGGGGTAAGTGGGCAGTGAACAATGGAGTCTTGCAGCACGGCAAAAGTTGCAGTTTTTTTTCGTGGGTTACTGAGTCTATGCAAAATCCGAATTCGGACCTTTCCACCTACAGTGTAAGATGTCACCTATTTGTGCAGCAGGTAATTCCACATGAGCTTCAATCTGGCCAACAAGCCCTTAGCCGAGCGTGCGGCGCTTGAAGACGAAAAGTCCCGTCTGTATGACTTGTGGCAAAGCAACCTGGGCAAGGCCAAGGGCGAGGGCGCGCGGCTGTTTGGCGAGCGCGCCAAGCGCAAGGGCAAATGGGCCGAATGGGTGCGCTCGGAACTGGACGGTATGTCGCCACCGGAATTTGCCAACATGGTACGCAGCGAAGTCAACCGCCTGATGGCCGCCAAGTAGGCCTGGCTGGCCGGTGCCTACAGCTGTTGTTTGAGCCACTCTTCGCGGGTGATTTCCCAGATGTCCTTGGGGAACGCCCCCTCCACGAACTGTCCTTCTTGCGTGCGGATCAAGCGCATCCCGGTTTTTTCGCTAAGCCTGCGTGAGCCCAGGTTCGGCGCCGCCTTGGGCACCCGCAGCACGGGTCGCCCAAGCACCTTGAACCAATACGCAGTCACTGCCGCGCTGGCTTCGCTCATCAACCCCTGGCCCTGCCATTGCGGCCCGAGCCAGAAGCCACGGTTGTTGTCTTGCTCATCCATCAGGCTCACGTTGCCGATCAACTGTGCGGGCGCCTCGCGCAGGCGGATCGACCAATGCCACTCGCGCCCCTGGGCCATGGCAGGCAAAGCCACCTGTTCCAGGTAGCTGCGCGCACCGTCGGCCGGGTAGGGCCAGGGCACCAGGGCATTGAGGTAGCGCACCACTTCCCAGTGGGGAAACTGCTGCTGTATGCCCTCGGCATCGTCCAGGGTCAGCGGCTGCAGGATCAGGCGTTCGGTGTACAGGGTAGGCAAGGTGTTCATGCTATTTACCAAGTCACGGTGTTGGGCAGGTCCAGGGTACCGCGATCGACAAAGCGCATCGTGCCAAACAACCCGCCTGCCAGCTTGCCGCGCAGTACATAGGGCAGGTTGTTCAAACTCTGGGTCTGGCTCAGGCCCAGGGTCTGGCGCAATACCGAAAACGCTGAAACGCTGACCGGGACGGTCAGAACCGTCTCGGAGAAGCGCGGGATGGATCCCTGTTGATCAGCGACCCCAGCCGCCAGCGGCCGGCCATTGACCTCCAGGTCCAGGGCCACGCCGTTGTAGTCGATGGCCGTGTCGTTGGGGTTCTGCACCCGCAGCTTGATTGCAAAGCGCACTTCCAGGTCCTGGCTTTGCAGCGGCTCGATGCCCACCACATTGATATGCAGCGGGTCACGGTTGGGGAACAAGGCGCAGGCGCTCAGGCTGAGCAATATCAAAGACAGGGTCAGGCCGATCAATCTGCGCATAAGGGTTCCTATTTGGTCGGTTCCGGGTCCTGCATCACTTTGAGGGTAGAGGCTTCCGGGTCAAATTCATCTTCTTCCAGCTCTATGAACTCTTCAGGCAGGAAAATGTTCAGCAGGATCGCACAGAACGCACCCACGGTAATCGGCGACTCGAAGATGTTATGCAAGGCCTTGGGCAGTTCGCGCAGCACTTCCGGCACCGCCGCCACGCCCAGGCCCATACCCAGGGAAATCGCCACGATCAGCACATTGCGCCGATGCAGCCCGGCCTCGGCGAGGATCTTGATCCCGGCCACCGCCACCGTACCGAACATGATCAGGGTCGCGCCGCCCAGCACCGGCTTGGGCATCAGTTGCAGCACCGCGCCAATCATCGGGAACAGGCCCAGCAACACCAGCAGGCCGGCAATGAAATACGCCACATAGCGGCTAGCCACGCCGGTCAACTGGATCACCCCGTTGTTCTGCGCGAAGGTCACCATCGGCAGGCTGTTGAAGGTAGCGGCCATCACCGAGTTCAGGCCGTCCGCAAGCAGGCCGGACTTGATGCGTTTGATGTACAGCGGGCCCTTGACCGGTTGCTGGGAAATCATCGAGTTGGCGGTCAGGTCACCGGCCGCTTCCAGGGGCGAAATCAGGAAGATCACCGCCACCGGAATAAACGCTATCCAGTCGAACGAGAACCCGTACTTGAACGGCACCGGCACGCTGATCAGCGGCACTTGGGGCAATGCCGCCAAGTCGACGCGCCCCAGCCACCAGGCCACCACAAACCCCAATGTCAGGCCGATGACAATCGAGCCCAGGCGCAGGAACGGGTTATTGAAGCGGTTGAGCACCACGATGGTCAGCAGCACCAGGGCTGCGAGCCCCATATTGCCCGCTGCGCCCAGGTCCGCGGCACCGTAGCCGCCTGCCATGTCGGTCACGGCGACCTTGATCAGCGACAGGCCCATCAAGGTGATGATGGTGCCGGTCACCACCGGGGTGATCAGCTTGCGCAGTTTGCCGATGAACTGGCTGAGCACCACTTCGATAAATGCGGCGAAGAAGCAGATGCCGAAGATCGTCGAGAGAATCTCCTCGGTGCCGCCGCCCCGGGCCTTGACCATGAAGCCGGCACTGAGGATCACGCTGATAAAGGAAAAGCTGGTGCCTTGCAGGCACAGCAAGCCCGAACCCACCGGGCCGAAGCGTCGCGCCTGGACAAAGGTGCCCAGGCCGGAGACGAACAGCGCCATGCTGACCAGGTAGGGCACTTCGCTTTCCAGGCCCAGTACGCCGCCGACGATCAGGGTCGGGGTAATGATCCCGACGAAGCTGGCGAGCACATGCTGCAGGGCGGCAAAAATCGCCGCCGTGAAGTGCGGGCGGTCTTCCAGACCATAGATCAGGTCCGATTTATAACGGGGGCGGGGGGCTTGAGCGTCAGACAAGATACGTGCTCGGGTCAGAAAATGGAGGCGCAGGATGCCAGAAAGCGCCCACTGTCAAAAGTGTGAAAATATATTTCTCCGATTCGTGCAAAAAGCCTCAAGCCGGCCGATACCTCTTATAGGCCCACACAACCCTTATAACAGTGGCGCCGAACAGTCATCTCGGTGCGTTGACGCTAAGTGACCGTGTCGCGGCAAGGACGCTCGCAGCCATCCCTCTTTGAGAGCTTTCCTATGTCCCTCCGTAATTTGAATATCGCACCTCGGGCGTTTCTCGGTTTTGCGTTTATTGCGTTGCTTGTGATTGTTCTGGGGGTGTTTGCCGTCAACCGCATGACCCTGATTCGCCAGGCCGCGCTGGACATGGGCGCCAACCAGCTGCCGAGTGTCGGCTACCTGGCCAATATGACCGAGAGCGTATTACGCCTGCGCATTCTGTCGTTCCGGGTGCTGGTCAACCGCGAGCCTGGCGCCCTGCAAGATGCCCAGGCGCGCATTGATGTCCTGGTCGACAAGGCCCGCCAAGCCCAGGCGGGTTACGCCGCGATGCCGGCCGGCGCCGAAGAAGCGGCGCTTTACAAGACTTTTGCGGTGACGTTGGACAACTACCTTAAAGCCCAGGCTGAAATGCTGACGTTGTCCCAGCAGAACAAGGTCGAGGAGATGCGGGCCCTGATCAACAGTCGGATCAAGGACGGCACCGATCAGATGGGTGAACAGCTCAACAAGTTGATTGCGATCAACGCCGCCGATGCCAAGCAGGCCGGGGACGACGCCGGGCGCAGCTACAGCGATGCGATCAGCGGGATTATCGTGGTGTCGGTGGTCGCGGCACTGATGACCGTATTGCTCGCCTGGCTGCTGACCCGCAGCATTGTCACGCCCTTGCGCAAGGCGGTGGCAGCCGCCGAGACCATCTCCAGCGGCGACCTGAGCAAGGTTATTGAGGATGATGGCCAGGATGAGCCTGCGCGGCTGATCAGTGCCCTGGCGACCATGCAGGGCAACCTGCGCCAGACCATCCAGCATATCGCCGGCTCGGCGACGCAATTGGCGTCCGCCGCCGAAGAGCTGAGCGCGGTGACTGAGGAAGCCTCCAAGGGCTTGCAGCAGCAGAACAATGAAATCGACCAGGCCGCCACCGCCGTCAATGAAATGACCGCTGCCGTGGAAGAAGTGGCGCGTAATGCGGTGTCCACCTCCGAGGCCTCGACCCAGTCCAACCAGGCCGCACGGGAAGGGCGCGACCGCGTGGTGGAAACCGTGGGCGCGATCCAGACCATGACCCAGGACGTGCAGAACACCTCGGTGTTGATCGAAGGCCTGGCGACCCAGGGCCGCGATATCGGCAAGGTGCTGGATGTTATTCGGGCGATTGCCGAACAAACCAACCTGCTGGCCCTCAACGCCGCCATCGAAGCCGCACGCGCCGGTGAAGCCGGGCGCGGGTTTGCCGTGGTGGCCGATGAAGTGCGCGCCCTGGCCCACCGCACCCAGCAGTCGACCCAGGAGATCGAAAAAATGGTCGCCGGCATCCAGAACGGCACGGGTGAGGCGGTGCAGTCCATGCAACAGAGCAACCAGCGCACCCAAAGCACCCTGGAAATGGCCCGCGCGGCGGGTGTGGCACTGGAGCAGATCACCCAGTCCATCAGCCTGATCAACGAGCGCAACCTGGTGATCGCCAGCGCGTCCGAAGAACAGGCCCAGGTATCGCGCGAAGTGGACCGCAACCTGGTGAACATCCGCGACCTGGCCACCCAATCGGCGGCCGGCGCCCACCAGACCAGCGCCGCCAGTCACGAACTGTCGCGCCTGGCAGTGGATTTGAATGCGATGGTGGCGCGGTTTGTTATCTAAGCAGGGAAGGCTTGGGTGCCTGGCATACCGCTATCGCAGGCAAGCCAGCTCCTACCTCTGATTTGTGGTGTGACCCAAACTTCTGCCCCAATGAAGATCCCCTGTGGGAGCGGGCTTGCCCGCGATGGCGGTGGCTCAGCCACTGTTTGCGGTGGCTGGCATACCGCTATCGCAGGCAAGCCAGCTCCTACACGTGATTGGTGGTGTGGCCCAGACTTCTGCCCCGATGAAGATCCCCTGTAGGAGCGGGCTTGCCCGCGATGGCGGTGGCTCAGCCACTGTTTGCGGTGGCTGGCATACCGCTATCGCAGGCAAGCCAGCTCCTACACGTGATTGGTGGTGTGGCCCAGACTTCTGCCCTGACGAACATCCCCTGTGGGAGCGGGCTTGCCCGCGATGGCGGTGGCTCAGCCACTGTTTGCGGTGGCTGGCATACCGCTATCGCAGGCAAGCCAGCTCCTACACTTGATTGGTGGTGTGGCCCAGACTTTTGCCCCGATGAAGATCCCCTGTAGGAGCGGGCTTGCCCGCGATGGCGGTGGCTGGCACACGCCATTTGGTCGAGCTGTCAGGCTTTCCATACGCCGGGATTGACCAGGTTTTTCGGTCGTTCTCCCGCCAGTGCCGCCAGCAGATTATCCACGGCACACCGCGCCATCGCTTCCCGCGTTTCATGGGTGGCAGAGCCGATGTGCGGCGTCGCCACCACATTGTTCAAGCGCAGTAGCGGCGAGTCATGGTTCAACGGTTCACGCTCGAACACATCCAGCCCCGCCGCGCGGATCGTACGCTGTTGCAGCGCTTCTACCAGCGCCGCCTCGTCCACCACCTTGCCCCGGGAGATGTTGATAAAGATCGTCTCCGGGCCCATGAGCGCGAATTCCCTGGCGCCAATCAGCCCCTGGGTCTCGGCGGTCAACGGCAAGGTCAGGCATACAAAGTCGGCTTGCTGCAACAGGTCGGGCAAGCTGCGGTATTGCGCGCCGAAGCGCTGTTCCACCGCAGGCTTGGGGGAGTGGCTGTGATAGATCACCGGCATGCCAAAGCCAAAATGCCCGCGCTGTGCCAGAGCTTCACCAATGCGCCCCATGCCAATGATGCCCAGGGTCTTGCCGTGTACATCGCTGCCAAAGTGCAACGGGCCGATGTTCTGGTTCCAGTTGCCGGCGCGCACCATGTTGGCCAGCTCCACCACGCGCCGGGCGGTGGCGAGGATCAGGGCAAAGCCGGTGTCGGCGGTGGTTTCGGTGAGTACATCCGGGGTGTTGCTGAGCAAAATGCCGCGTTGGGTCAGGTAGTCGATGTCGTAGTTATCGACGCCCACCGAAACACTGGCCACTGCCTCCAGGCGCGGCGCCAGGTCCAGCAGTTGCGCATCCAGGCGCAAGCTGGCGCCCAGTAGGCCGTGGGCGGTGGGCAATGCCTCACGCAGTTGCGCCAGGCCCGTGGCGTCGAGGCTTTCGATCAGGGTCACGGTGGCCGCCTCGTGCAGGCGGGCCATCAGCGGCGCGGAGAGTTTTTTGTACAGCACGACATGTTTTTTCATCAGGTTCTTACCTTCAAATCCAGGGAGTGCAACGGTGCTGCCGGGGACGGCTCACGGGCACCGGTCTTGAGAAAAATCGTCAGTACCACCGACAGCAGCAACGCGCCGCTCATCAGCAGGTAGGACGCACCGGGCGAGCCGGTGCTGCTGTTGAGATAGCCCACCAGGTACGAACCGCCAAACGAACCCAGCGCGCCCATGCTGTTGATCAGCGCCATGGCGCCCCCGGCAACGTTGGCCGGGAGGATTTCCGGGACGATCGCAAAAAACGGCCCGTAGGGCGCATACATGCAGGCGCCAGCAATCACCAGCAGGGTGTAGGACCACCAGAAATGCTCGGCCCCCAGCAGGTAGGAGCCATAAAACGCCACGGAAGCGATCAGCAGCGGTGGCCACACGAAACGTTTACGCTTTTGCAGCTTGTCCGAGCCCCAGGACACCACGAGCATGCCAATCACCGCCGCCAGGTACGGCAACGCCGAAAGCCAGCCGGCTTCGACCATGTCCATCTGCAAGCCGGCCTTAAGGATCGACGGCAGCCACAGCACAAAGCCGTACACGCCGATGCTCCAGCAAAAGAATTGCAGCGCGAGGATGATCACCTGTGGCGAGCGGAACGCTTCGGCGTAGTTTTTCACCGCCTTGAGCCCAACCTGCTCGGCGGCCAGGGCGGTTTCCAGGTCGTGCTTCTCGCCGGCGTTCAGCCACTTGGCATCGGCTGGGCGCTCATCGGCCAGGCGCCACCAGATAAAGGCCCAGAACACCGCCGGCAGGCCTTCGATGATAAACATCCAGCGCCAGCTGTAATGCTGCACCAGGTAGCCGGACACCACCGACATCCACAGCATGGTCACCGGGTTGCCGAGGATCAGGAAGGTATTGGCCCGCGAGCGTTCGGCACGGGTGAACCAATGGCACAGGTACACCAGCATCGCCGGCATCACGGCGGCCTCGACCACCCCGAGCAGGAAGCGGATGGCGATCAGCATGTAGGCGTTGGACACGATGCCGGTCAGCGTGGCCAGGCCGCCCCAGAGGATCAGACTGACAAAAATCAGTTTCTTGACGCTGCGCCGTTGGGCATAGATCGCCCCCGGCACCTGGAAGAAGAAGTAGCCGAGGAAGAACAGCGCGCCGAGCAGCGAGGACATGCCCGGGGTGATCATCAGGTCTTCGGCCATCCCGGAGGCGGCGGCGAAGCCATAGTTGGCGCGGTCCAGGTACGCCAGGCTGTAGGTGATGAACACGATGGGCATGATGTACCACCAGCGGCGGGTGGCGAGTTTGGTCGTCATGGGTTTGCTCCTGAGCTTGTTGTAGTTGTGGCAACAGGTAACGGGTTTAGCGCCGGGGGTCAGCCGGCCTTTTGCAGGGCTGGCAGGTCGGCGCGCATGGGCAGGCCTTCCATATCGCCACGACTCTGTACTGCGCGGCTGCCGATCCAGTTGGCGCGCTGCACCGCCTGGGCAAAGCTGAGGTTTTCGAGGAGGGCGCTGATCATGCCCACGGCAAAACCATCACCGGCGCCCACTGTGTCCACCACCTTGGCCACCGGCACCGCGGCGACAAACCCTTGGTCCAGATGGCTACGGTAGTAGGCGCCGTGGGGCCCGAGCTTGATCGCCACCGCTTCCACACCCTGGTCGAGGTAGAAGGCGGCAATATCCGCCGGGTCTTCGAAGCCGGTCAGCAGGCGACCTTCGCTCAGCCCCGGCAACACCCAGTGGGCTAGGCAGGCCAGGGCGTTGATTTCGCGGATCATTTTCTGCTCGCTGGGCCAAAGTGACGGGCGCAGGTTAGGGTCGAACGACACACTGCGGCCTGCCGCGCGCATCTGGCTCATCAACTCGCGCGACAGCTCGGCGGTGGCGTCCGACAATGCTGGCGGAATCCCGGTGGCGTGCAGGTGCCGTGCTTTTAGCAACTGTGGAGTGATCACGGCGCTGGACAGGTGACTGGCCGCCGAGCCACGACGGAAATACTCGACCTTGGGATCGTCGCCGCGCTCTTCCCGCGACTTGAGCTGAAAACCGGTGGGGTGCGCCGGATCGACCGCCACATGCCGGCAATCCAGGCCTTCGCTTTCTAGGGTATCGACCACAAAGCGGCCCAATGAATCATCCCCCACACGGCTCAGCCAAGCCACATTGAAGCCCAGGCGCGACAAGCCGATCGCCACATTGCTGTCGGCGCCGGCAATGCGTTTTTCAAAGTGACCGACCTGGGCCAGGTCACCGGTTTGTTCGGCGACGAACATCGCCATGGTCTCGCCGAACGAGAGGATATCGATCTCAGACATGGGCATTCTCCACACGCGGTTGGCCAAGGTGGGTGAGGGCGGCGACTTGCACGGTGGTGACCGCCACCAGGTCTGCGCCTTGCAGCGGGAATTCCACCGCGCGGCTGATACCTTGGGGCATCAGTTGCAGCAATTGTTCCCACAGATGCAGGTCGGCGGTGCCCGGCGGCAACGCCACCAGCTTGCCGTCGGCGCGACGCTCTACGGCCTTGCAGTGCAGGTAGTCGACATGGCGGCCCAGCAGGCGCGCAGCGGTGCGCGCCGATTGGTCCTGCCAGTGCCAGTTGCCGATATCGAAGGTCATTTTCACCGGTACCGCCAGGCGTTCGGCTTCATCGAAGAAACGTTGCAGCGGCTCGATGCGCCCGCCGTGCAGGGTCTGGTCGTTTTCCACCAGCAAGCGCACCGGGTGGCGATTGAGCAAGGCGCTGAGGCTGTGCAGGTCGTTGGTGTCGGTGAAGTAACCGAGGGACACCTTCAACCAGCGCGCACCGAACGCCTGGGCGCGGTCGAGGGTGGCAGCAAGCTCGGCGTTGGCTTGCGCCCGCCCGGCCACCCACAGTTCCAGGGGCGAGGAAAATACACACTCCAGGCCTTGCGCTGCGGCGGCTTGCGCCAGTTCAGCGGGCTGTTCGGTGGTCAGCAGTTCTTCACGCCATTCAATGCGCGTGGCGCCAGCGGCGGCCAGCAGGTCGACAAAACTCAGTTGGCCGCGCTGGCGGACCAGGTCGGCGCCGTAGCTGGAAAGGCTGATGGAAACGGGGTATCTGTGCATTGTTGTTGATCTCTGAAACCGGTTTCATTTGAAGATAAAAAAATGCTCGTGCAGGCGGTTATGCCTACACGGGTTGGGTTGAGCCTCGGACGATCAGTTGCGGGGCAAAATCCACCGAACGGGTCGGCGCGGTATCGCCGCGCAAGCGCTTGAGCAAGCACTCAAAAGCACTGGCGCCAATGGCTTCGGTCGGCTGGGCCAGGGCGGTGATGCCGCTGCCCACCAGCGGGTACCAGTCCAGATCATCCAGGGCGAGCAAGCCCACGTCCTCGAACAATCGGCAACCCAGCTCGCGCAGGGCTTTGGTACAGGCCAGCGCGGCAATGCCGTTGGCACAGAACAACGCTTTGGGCCCGGCTTGGCCTGCGCCAAGAAACGTCTGCAAGCGGTGGGGCAGGTCGCGGTCTATTTCCAATACGGCGCCGCGCATTTTTTTGCGACGACGGATCTGGGCCTGGAAACTCTCCATACGCTCAACCCGCGAACTGGTGCCATCGGCCGCCTCGCTGACCAGCAAGATATCCCGGTAGCCCTGGTGTTCCAGGTGGTCCAGCGCCATGCCCACGGCCAGTGGGTTGTCCAGGCCTACCAGGTCGCTGTGCAGGGCGTCGACCTTGCGGTCCACCAGCACCAGGGGCATTTCCCGTTGCAGTTCCAGCAGTTGTTCGAGGTGATGGCCCAGGGTGTTCACGATCAAGCCTTCGATGTTATAGGCGCGCAGGGCTGCCAGGTGCTTGCGCTCCTGCTCGTCATCGCGGTCGGTGTTGCACACCACCAGGCTGTAGCCGTGCTGGCGGCAGGCGGTTTCCACGCCATGCATCACGGCAATCGAATAGGGGTTGCGGATATCGGCCACCAGCATGCCGATCAGGCGCGTGCGCCCACGTTTCAGGCCACGGGCCATCTGGTTGGGGCGGTAGCCCAATTCATCGATGGCCTGCTCGATGCGCAGGGCGATGGCGTCGGAGAGCAGGGCGCGGTCTTCGCCGATAAAACGCGACACGCTGGCCTTGGAGACGCCGGCGCGTTCGGCTACATCAAGCATGGTCACGCGGCTGCGTTGGGCGGCGGAGAATGAAGTCACGGCGGGGCCTTTCTTATTAGTGTGAGGTGGCAGTGCGCTGGGCATTGAAACCGGTTTCAGAAAACACCAGCCAGCCCCTTTCGTCAAGAAAATCTTTGCTGGAACACTGCCAAAACCGGCTGCGTGAAACCGACGAGCGGCGAGCCGACCTGTTAGTTCTGACAGTATCCGCAGCACTGCTGGAGGTGTTCAATTATCCCAACTGAGCCGCAAGCGCCGTGATCCATCGACGCCCTGGCGCGTGTCTAGGTGATGGGAGGTTTTGATGAGCACCCACAATGCTGGCCAATCCAATGGCCCAGGCGGCATCCTGGTGATTGAGGCGCCTATCGTCGTCGACGCGCTGCCTGACGGGTTGCTGCCGGCACAGTTTTATTTCGCTGATCTGCAGCTTGAGATTCCGACGCCCTGGGCGTTTTTACCCGGTCCGGGCAGAGATCAGTATCTGGTGTTCGAGTGGAGCGTTCGCGGTGCCCGGCCCTTGGATACGCCGCCGATTTTGCTGCCTAACCCGATGACGCCTGCCGACTTTCCCTACGCCGTGCAGATACCTCAGGCATTCCTGCTCAACAGTGCAATTGTTGATCTGCGGTTTCGCATCCATAACCGCACGCCGAACAGCCCCAGCGTTGATGCCTCCGAGGTTGTGACCATCAGGATCGACCGCGATGCGCCCGGTGGGGGGGCGTTGCTGCCACCGGCCATTTTTCCCATCGATCCGATCACCGAGGCCTACCTGATTGCCAACCCCCAGGTGCCCATGGAAATCCCCAAGGACTATCTGGATCGTGAGGTGGGTGATCAGGTGTTGATGTATTTTTCAGATATGAACACCTTGCCAACCGGCGCGCCTACCCTGGTTTCAGCGCCGCTGACCAGCGCCACCGGCCGTATATTCGTGGATGTGCCCAGCGCCGTGTTCCGCAGTTTCCCGGGGGCGCTCTGGATCTTCTGCTTCTATCGCCTGAAAGACCGCGCAGGCAACGTTAATCCGCTGTTTTCACAGGTGGCGCAAGTGGGCCTGCAAACCGGCCAGCCGCCATCCAGGTACCCTCGGCCCAGTTTCCCGCAGTCGGAGTCGCATCCAAACCGTTTCCTGACCTGCAGCACCCAACCGCCGATCTGGTTGGGAGTCGAGGTGTATGTCGCGCCTCACGCCGACATACACGCTGGCGACCTGATCACGCTGCGGTTCCAGGGGTATGGCAAGTACCCGGATGTCGATCCGGACCCCAATATCGTGGAAACCCTCACGCATTATTGGGATGGGGTCGCCGATGCGGCGGGCTATACCTTCTGGATTCTCGATGTCGAGCGCGTGATTCGGCCCCTGAAAAAAAACGCCGGCGGCGAGGCCAGTTACACGGTGTCCAGGGGCGGCGTGGTGATCGGCCGTTCTTCTTCGCGCTATGTGGAGTTCGACCGCGTGGTGCCCACCTCACCGCCACCGCCCACGCCTATTTATTGCTGGATTGACGGCAATGGCCCCGAGGACTGAACACCCTACACGTTTGCTTTAACAACAGATGGGTAATTCGAAAGGTGGTTTGTTTGGCCGCGTGTTTTACGTGCTGGAGAGAGTGTTGCTGCGATTTCAGTCACCAGGCAATCACTCAAGTATCGGGCGATGGCGGCTTGGCCACCTAATGAGTGTTTGTGCGACGCCTACATTAAGTACTAAGGAGAGACTGATATGAGCAGCAACCCTGACGTCACCATTACACCAGCGCCGTTCGTTATTGATGCCCCCACGATTGCAGAAGCATTGGATGATGCATCCGGGCTCATCCCGGTAGCCGTTGCACGGGCGGGTATAACCCTTCAACTGCGAACCGGGCTGATTTCATTGCGCACCGACTGGCTGAGTGTCGAAATTCGCAGAACCACAGATACGGTGCCCAGTTGGACCACCTTCGTGCCCCCCTTCCAGATCAACTTGAACCCCGTGCCGGCAATAATCGATAGATTTGTTCCTGCTCCGGCTCCCGAGTTTGAGTTCGCCCATGGCTTTTATGAACTCAAAGTCACGCAATACCGTAATGCCGGTGGTGTACCGGGTCCTGCGATGGATGAGTCCAACCCCGCCGCATTCCGGGTTGACCTCATTGCGCCCTACGCCGTAGCGGCGTCCCGTGAACAGCCGACCGCTCCAGTGTTAGTCAATGCCCCGCCGGGTACGGTTATCAACAATGCTTTCCTGATCAACCAGGGCGGCGTGGAGGTGCGTATCCTGGCAAACAGTTTCGGGCCGCAGCCCGGACGGTTTGAAGCGGGGGACGAAATTGACGTGTACTACAGCCCGGTCATGGACCCTCGGCCCGAGTATTTGGTCAGTGGCCCAGGTGTGCCTATGCTGCCGCCACCTGCGTCGAGCACTTTTTTCCTGCCAGCCAGCCTGATCACCTTGAGTGGGCTCTATTACTTTTTCTACACCATCAGGGACCGTGCAGGGAACGTCAGTCGCCCGTCGTTCAATGAGTTTCGTACGGTTTCGTTGTTGGCCGATCCCGTGCCATTGGCGCCGTTCCTGCCACTTGCGCCTGCCCCTCGTAATGGCAGCACTGATGACCTGCTCAGCATTGCGGACTATGTACAAGGGATCGATCTGCATATTGAGCAGTATGTTAATTTCGTGACCGGGCTGGACAAGTTCGAGACGCAATGGGAAGCCGAGCCCTTTGGCCCGCAAACTACCGAACTCACTGGTTTCCCGGTGGTGTTCAATAATATGAATGACGCAATCAAGGCCGCCTATACCGCGACTCTGGGCCCGCAGACGGTAAATGTGCGTTACCGGATCGAGCGCAACGGTGTGTTCTTCATCTCGCCAGATAAAACCCTGCAGCTCGATTTGTCGGTCGAAGGGCCGGTCCTGCCGGGCACACTGGAGCCAGGCGATGTGAACCCCGGGCTGAACCCGCCGCAAGTGTTTGGTGCCAACTCCAACGAGTTGAACACCCTGCGCATTGGGGATGCGAACCTGCCTGTCACTATTGTGATCCCCCTTTGGATCATTGCGGCGCTGCCTCATGCAGCTAATGAGTTTTACCTGTATTGGGGCACCTCCAGAGAGCGTGTCGGGCCGTTCCCTTTAAGCACTACAGTTCCCGGCGCCGACGCGACGTTTACCATTCCCTGGGACGTAGTGGCGCGCCACGGCAACAATATGCAACCGGTCAGCTACTCTGTGATTGGCCCCGGCACCACCAATGAAAACCCATCGCCCGTGACCATGGTCAATGTGATCGATGCCGTGACGGTGGAACTGGCACCTGCAAGGTATGAGCGCCTCGTGTTTGGTGAATGGAACTGTCAGTCGCTGGTACAAATCCAGCCTGGCTCGCCACCGGTACTGGCTGCCACTGTGTTGATCCCGGGCGATGCAAGACTGGTAGTGGGCAATACCGTGGATGTTACGATCACCATTACCAGCGAACGCCCAGGGCATCCGTCAGGGCCATTTACACTGACTATTACAACCCCGCCCTTGACCGCTGCCGAGGTGGCCAACGGTATTGATGTAGATATCATCTACCGTCCGTTCCTGGCTCAAGTGGCGTTTGGGCCGTGCGAGGTCACCTACACCACGGGCGTGGCAGGTGGGGGACTCGGTCGCGGCGAGCTGGCCGAGGTATACACGGTATTCTCCAACCCTGACTCATTCTGTGATGGCGTACCGGCTAGCCTGGGAACCACTCTGATAAGTCAATAAACCGCTGCAAGCACAAAAGGGAAGCCTGGCTTCCCTTTTGTGCGTCTGCAAGCCTTGGATTGGCGCGTTTAGACGGTTGTGTCTGCCGGGGGCGCAACTTTCCATGCGTCTGCGCTGCCGATTAACACTGCTTGTTCAGATTAGTCCTACAGTCGTCGGTATGTTCACTACGTAACCTCTGCGCTGTACAGGTGAGGCCTCATTCCGCGGGGAACGAGCCAAGCCGTTTTTAGTGGCTCTACCCCCAGAGAGTGAACCCGATGTCAGCACCCATTAACTTCGAGCTCAAACCCTTGAGCAAGATGATGAAAGTCCCAGCCATGACTGTCCTGCTGTTTGCGGCAGTGCAAACCAATGTGCAAGCCGGCCATCTGATTGGCGAGTCCAAGGTCATTGGCGCCGATGAACCGACAAATCACTGGCAGCTCGATCAAAAGTCCGAGCTGACCATGAACGGCGCCCGTGCGGGCCATATCCTGGCCAACGATTCGACGCTGAATGTCAATTCCGGCAGCCTGATCGAGGATATCCGCGCGACACAGGGCTCCTCTGTCAGCCTTAACGGTGCCACGGTCAATTCCAACAACTCGACATGGGGCGCGGTGCGCCTGGATGACAGCACAGCCATCATTCGTGACAGCTCCATCACCAGCAACACCGTTGTCGGCCTGCAAGCGTTCCAGAGCTTCAACTCGCAAACGGGCGGCATTGCCCAGGTGTTCAACAGCATCATCCGCGGTGTAAAGGGTGGCGCAATAGCCAACGGCAACGCCGAGTTGCATTTCAACCAGAACACCGTGGTCGAAGGCACTGGCGCCGACAGCTATGGCGTGTTGCTTGATGGTGCAACGGCGACTGCCAGTCAGAGCAGCATCATTGGCGGCAAGAATGGCGTGCTGTTCACCAACAACCTTGGCAGCACCACTGCCGGCAAGCTGGTGCTGGACAATTCCAGCGTCGAAGGCCGCAGCGGCTCGGCCATTGTTGTCGAAGGTGAGCCTGGCGAGCCGATGGACGTTGAAATCGACGTGCGCAATGGTTCGACCCTGAGCGGCGGCAATGGCACGTTGCTGGAAGTCAACGGCGGCGCCCAGGCGAGCATGAACGTCGACAACAGCCGCTTGAACGGCAATATCATTGTCGAGGACGGCAGCACCGCGCACCTGAACCTCGACAACAACGCCGGGCTGACGGGCCAGTTGCACAATGTCAGCAGCCTGAACATCGGTGACCAGTCCTACTGGGAATTGACCGGCGACAGCCAGGTGGGTGCCTTGAACCTGGCCGGCGGTACGGTGAAGTTCGGCGACAGCGACGCGTTCTATCAGTTGGACCTGGACAGCCTCGACGGTAACGGCACCTTTGTCATGGGCACCGATTTTGCCCGGGGTATCACCGACTTCCTGAATATCAATGGCCAAGCCAACGGCAACCACAGCCTGCTGCTTGAGGCCACTGGCGTGGAGCCGCTCAACCCTGAAGCGATTCGTATCGTGCACACCGAAGGCGGGGACGCGCAGTTCTCCCTGGCCAATGATTTCGTCGACGTGGGCGCCTACTCCTACGGCCTGAAAAAGGACGGCACCGACTGGTTCCTCGACCCGGAAAACCGTGTGATCAGCCCGTCCACCCGCTCGGTGATGGCGCTGTTCAACACCGCACCGACCGTCTGGTACGGCGAGGCGACCTCATTGCGTACGCGCATGGGCGAGCTGCGTTTCGAGCCTGGTCAGGCGGGTGTGTGGATGCGCGGTTACGGCAATAAGTACAAGGTGGCCGAGAGCACCGGTGTGGGCTATGACCAGAACCAGCAAGGCTTCACCCTGGGTGCCGACATGCCGTTGGCCGATAGCCAGTGGCTGGTAGGTGTGATGGCCGGCCACAGTACCTCGGACCTGAACCTCAAGCGCGGTACGTCCGGCACCGTGAAAAGCTACTACGTGGGTGCCTATGCCACCTGGCTGGATGAGGAAAGTGGCCTGTACTTTGACGCCGTGGCCAAGCTCAACCGCTTCAACAACGAGTCCAAGGTCGGCATGAGCGACGGTACCAAGTCCAAGGGCAAGTACGCCAACACCGGTGGCGGTCTGTCGGCAGAGTTCGGGCGCAACATCAAGCTCGATGACGGCTACTTCGTCGAACCGTATGCACAATTGTCCACCGTGGTCATCCAGGGTGCCAATTACAACCTGGACAATGGCCTGCACGCCGATGGCGAGCGCACCCGCTCGATCATGGCCAAGGCCGGCGCGACGATTGGGCGTGATATCCAACTCGACAGTGGCAGTGTCGTCCAGCCGTACCTGCGGGCAGCGATGGTGCATGAGTTTGCCAACAACAATAAGGTCAAGGTGAACAACAATGTGTTCAACAACGACCTGTCAGGCTCACGCACTGAGTTCGGCGCAGGGGTTGCGGTGAAGTTGTCGCAGAACCTGCAACTGCACGCTGACCTTGAGCACAGCAGTGGTGGCCGGGTCGAGCAGCCTTGGGGCGCCAACGTAGGTATGCGTTACAGCTGGTAAAAACAGGACGCTTATTAACGCCCGTATCGAAGGATACGGGCGTTTTTTTCTCTTGCATAAGCGATCAACTGGTTAGATCAAAGTCGACTTGTATTGTATGCCTGTTGCCGTTTTCATCCGGATCGGTGGTACCGTTCAATTCACCGCCGAACTTGACAGTGCCTGCTTGCAAGCGATTAACGATCAAAGTTCCTGTGGAACACCGCATGGAGTTAGGATTCGGAGTGCCCTCAATGGCATACCAGACACTAACCTCATTGGTCTGCCACTTACTCAGATCCAGTACCTGCCCCTGACGAACGGTGTTGGGCAGCCCAATCGTGATTTTTTTCACTGTGATTGAGTTATCAGCATGTCGCGCATTAAGGCGGTACATGGCTTCTATAGGGTCATGCAGCAGTTTCAAGGTCTGAAAGTGGAGCGGTATATTATCGATACGTGCATCGAATGTGCCAGTTGCAAGAAGGAACCTGGGGTAAAGCAATTTTTTTTGCTCGGGGGTCAACTGTTGCGCTTGTTCGGTCATGATCGCTTCTCCATCGCTGATGATTGTGCGAGTAACAGAGATGTTGACGGCTCTGTCTGAGTCATGAAATAGCACCGCACCTGCGCTGTAAACTGTCAGAACTAACAGTATACGAAGACAACGACTTATGAATGATCTAATGACAATCTAAGCACGCCGCTGTTAATACTCTTTGGCACTTAGACTAACCGAACAACCCCGCCGCGATGTTGATCGAAAAACCCAGGATCGCCGTATTGAACAAAAAACCGATCAACGATTGCCCCAACACCACTTTGCGCATGGCCCGGGTAGCCACCCCCACATCGGAGGTCTGCACGGCAACGCCGATGGTGAAGGAGAAGTACAGGAAGTCCCAGTAGTTGGGGGTCAGTAGCCCTTCGGCAAAGCGCAGCGCCGGTTCCTTGCCCTCCCAGGTGTAATAGAGGCGGGCGTAATGCACGCTGAAAATTACCCCGATCAGCAACCACGAACCAATCACCGTCACCCCGGTAAAACCGTAATGCAACAGGCGTTCGGTCGTATCCAGGCCCTTGCTGCCGGCCAGGCCAACCGCAATGGTGGCCAGGCTCGCAATCGCCGCAATGCACACCATAAATAACACCAGGCCGGCGTTCTCGTCCTCGACCTCGGCGATGCGCTTGACGTCTTCGGCCTTGGCACGGATGGTCAGGCGCAGCATCAGCACCAGGTAGGTCCAGACCCCGACGTTCCAGCCGATCAGGATTTTGCTGAGGATTGAGTCGACGGGCGCCAGGATGCCGATTGCCAGTCCCAGGACGGCGGCAGCGGACAGGCGAGGGTGGGTACGGGCGAGAAAAGGCATGATGGCTCACAGACACAGGACATGTGAGCACCATAGCCTATTCCCGTAGGAGCCGGCTTGCCGGCCCCTACAGGGGGGGTATCAATCTTTGCGTTTGCGCACCAGTTTCATGACGACCACAAAGAACACCGGCACAAACACCACCGCCAGCGTCGCAGTGATCATCCCGCCGATCACCCCAGTACCAATCGCCTGCTGGCTCGCCGAACTGGCGCCGGTGGCAATGGCCAACGGCACCACGCCCAGAATAAACGCCAGCGAAGTCATGATGATCGGTCGCAGACGCAAGCGAGCAGCCTTCAATGTCGCCTCGACCAAGTCTTCGCCCTGGTCATACAAGTCCTTGGCAAACTCGATGATCAGGATCGCGTTTTTCGCTGACAGCCCGATGATCGTGATCAGGCCGACCTTGAAGAACACATCGTTGGGCATGCCGCGCAGTGACACCGCCATGACCGCGCCCAATACCCCCAGTGGCACCACCAGCAGCACCGAAGTGGGGATCGACCAGCTTTCATACAGCGCTGCCAGGCACAGGAACACCACCAGCAGCGACAGCATCAGCAGCAGCGGCGCCTGGGAACCCGACAAGCGCTCCTGCAACGACAACCCGGTCCATTCCTGGCCCAGGCCCGCGGGCAATTGGCTGACCAGACGCTGGATTTCTTCCATTGCCTCGCCAGTGCTATGACCCGGTGAAGCTTCACCCGAAATAGCGATGGCCGGATAGCCGTTGTAACGGGTCAACTGCGCCGGGCCCTGGACCCAGCGCGCTTGGACAAACGCCGACAGCGGCACCATTTTCCCGGCGTTGTTGCGCACATGGATCTTCATCAGGTCTTCGACCTGGCTGCGCTGGTCGCCTTCGGCCTGCACCACCACGCGCTGCATGCGGCCCTGGTTGGGGAAGTCGTTGATATAGGCCGAGCCAACGGCCGAGGACAGGATATTGCCCACATCGGCAAACGACACGCCCAGGGCGTTGGCCCGCTTGCGGTCCACCTCCAACTGCACTTGCGGCGCCTCGGCCAGGGCGCTTTCGCGCACATTGGCCAGGATCGGGCTTTTTTCCGCCGCCGCCAGCAGCTCGGTACGCGCCGCCATCAACGCGGCATGGCCCACGCCGCCACGGTCCTGCAAACGGATCTCAAAGCCGCTGGAGGTGCCCAGGCCGTCCACCGGTGGCGGCAGCACGGCATAGGCCATCGCATCCTTGAGTTCGGTAAAGGCCATGTTGGCGCGATCGGCAATCGAGGCCGCCGAATCGTCGCTGCTGCGCTCGGACCAGTCCTTGAGCGTGGTAAACGCCAGCGCCGCGTTCTGCCCGGAGCCGGAGAAGCTGAAGCCCATGATCATCGTCGTATCACCAACGCCCGGCTCGGTGGCGTTGTGCGCCTCGATCTGCTCGGCCACCAGCACCGTACGGTTCTTGCTCGCGCCTGGCGGCAACTGGATATCCGTGATCGTATACCCCTGGTCCTCCACCGGCAGGAACGAGGCGGGCAGGCGGCTGAACAGGAAGCCCAGGCCTACCAGCAGGACCAGGTAGATCAGCAGGTAGCGGCCGCTGCGCTTGAGGGCATAGGCAACCCAGCCTTCGTAGCGGTCGGTCAGTTGTTCAAAGCGCCGGTTGAACCAACCAAAGAACCCGCCCTTGGCATGGTGCTCGCCCTTGGCAATTGGCTTGAGCAACGTGGCGCACAGGGCCGGGGTCAAGGACAGGGCAAGAAACGCCGAGAACAGGATCGAGGTGGCCATCGACAGCGAGAACTGCTGGTAGATCACCCCCACCGAGCCTGGCATGAACGCCATCGGCAGGAACACCGCCACCAGCACCAGGGTAATGCCGATGATCGCCCCGGTAATCTGGCCCATGGCCTTGCGTGTGGCTTCCTTGGGCGAAAGGCCCTCAGTGACCATGATCCGCTCGACGTTCTCCACCACCACAATCGCATCGTCCATCAGGATGCCGATGGCCAGCACCATGCCGAACATGGTCAGCACGTTGATCGAGAAACCCAGTAACAGCATCGTGGCGAAGGTGCCCATCAGTGCAATCGGCACCACCAGCGTCGGGATCAGGGTGTAGCGGATGTTCTGCAGGAACAGGAACATCACCGCAAACACCAGCGCCATCGCCTCCAGCAGGGTGTAGACCACCTTGGTGATCGAGACCTTGACGAACGGCGAGGTGTCGTACGGGATCTTGTACTCGACGTTGGCCGGGAAGTAGCGCGACAGCTCATCCATCTTCTCCCGCACCAGGGTCGCGGTGCTCAAGGCATTGGCGCCGGGCGACAGCTGCACGCTGACGGCGGTGGAAGGCTTGCCGTTCAACCGCGTGGAGAACTGGTACTCCTGGCTGCCGACCTCGACCCGCGCGACGTCGCCAATGCGCACGGTGGAACCGTCCGGGTTGGCCTTGAGCACAATGTCGGCAAATTCGGCGGGCGTGGAGAGCTGGCCCTTGACCAGAATCGACGCGGTGATTTCCTGGGTATTGGTGCCTGGCAAATCACCGATGCTGCCGGCCGAAACCTGGGCGTTCTGCGCGGTAATCGCGGCGTTGACGTCGGCCGGGGTCAGGTTGAAACCAATGAGTTTCTGCGGATCGATCCAGATCCGCATCGCCCGCTCGGCGCCATACAGTTGCGCCTTGCCCACACCGTCCAGGCGCTTGAGCTCGTTCATCACGTTGCGCGCCAGGTAGTCGCTGAGCGCCACGTCGTCGAGCTTGCCGTCACTGGAGGTCAGGGTTACCAACAGCAGGAAGCCGGCAGACACTTTTTCCACCTGCAGGCCTTGCTGGGTCACCGCTTGCGGCAGGCGCGGCTCTACGGCCTTGAGGCGGTTCTGCACATCGACCTGGGCCATTTCCGGGTTGGTTCCCGGCTGGAAGGTCGCGGTGATGGTGGCCGAGCCGAGGCTGCTCTGGGATTCGAAATACAACAGGTGGTCGGCCCCGTTGAGCTCCTGCTCGATCAGGCTGACCACGCTTTCGTCCAGGGTCTGCGCCGACGCACCGGGGTACGTCGCATAGATTTCCACTTTCGGTGGCGCGACGTTGGGGTACTGCGCCACGGGCAACTGCGGGATGGCGAGGGCGCCGGCCAGCAGGATAAACAGGGCGACCACCCAGGCGAAGATCGGGCGGTCAATAAAGAACTGCGGCATTGTCTCTGATCCCTATGATTACTGGCCGGTTGCCTGGGCGACAGGCGCGGTGCTGGCATCCACTTCGACTTTTTCACCGGGGCGTGCATGTTGCAGGCCTTCGACGATGATGCGGTCCCCGGCCTTCAAGCCGCTGTTGACCACCCAACGATCATTGACCGCTGCGCCCAATTCCACCGGTTGCTGGCTGACGTTCTGCTCGGCATCCACCAGCAACACCATGGGGATACCGGCGCTGTCGCGGGTGATTGCGCGCTGCGGCACGCTCAGGCCTTGCTGGTCGACGGCCTGCTCCAGGCGCACACGGATAAAGCTGCCGGGCAACAGGTCGAGGTCCGGGTTGGGGAATTCGCTGCGCAGGATGATCTGCCCGGTGCCGGGGTCTACGGAGATTTCCGCGAACAGCAACTTGCCCGGCAGCGGGTAGAGGCTGCCGTCATCCTGAATCAGCGTGGCCTTGGCCTGGTTTTGGCCCACTTGCTTCAAATGCCCGGCGCGGAAGGCGCGGCGCAGGTCATTGAGTTCGCGGGTGGACTGGGTGAGGTCGGCGTGGATCGGGTCCAACTGCTGGATCACGGCCATGGGCGTGGCTTCGTTCTGGCCCACCAGCGCGCCTTCGGTCACTAGCGCACGGCCGATACGCCCGGAGATCGGCGCGGTGACGGTGGCATAGCCGAGGTTGAGCTTGGCACGCTGCACTGCTGCCTGGTTGGCCGCGACCTCAGCGGCCGTTTGCCGGGCGGCGGCGCGGGCGTTGTCGTAGTCCTGGGCGCTGATGGCATTGCCTTCGACTAGCTGGCTATAGCGCTGCTCTTGCAGACGCGCCTGGAAGGCATTGGCCTCAGCCTTGCGCAGGCTGGCCTGGGCACTGTCGAGGTCGGCCTTGAACGGCGCCGGGTCAATACGGAACAGCACGTCGCCCTGTTTGACGTCATGGCCTTCGTTGAACACCCGTTGCAATACCACGCCTGCGACCCGTGCGCGCACTTCGGCAATGCGTGGCGCGGCAATCCGTCCGCTCAGCTCGCTGCTGATGGACAGGGGTTTGGCTTCGAGGGTTTCGATCCGTACCTTGGCCAGGGGCATTTGCGGGGCGTCGTCCGCAGAGTTGCCACAGGCACCCAGGGCCAACGTCAGTGCCAGCAGGCAAAACGGCGCAAACAGATTCTTTGACATGCTCTTATCCCAATATTGACTGGCGCATCCTACGGACACCCCCGGCTCGGTGCTGTGAAGCTGTGTAGGTGGTGTGTGAAGAAATGTAAGGTACGGCGCACGCCGAGGCGCCTGCGTATATCCTTTACGGCCGTGGATCCTAACAAGCTCTTCTGATCAATGACGATCTAATGTGAAACTGTATTATTTGGAAGCACCATGCCCAACATCCTCCTGGTCGAAGACGACGCCGCGCTGTCCGAGCTGATTGCCAGTTACCTTGAACGCAATGGCTATCACGTCAATGTGCTCAGCCGTGGCGACCACGTACGCGAGCGGGCCAGGCTCAACCCGCCGGACCTGGTGATCCTTGACCTGATGCTGCCGGGCCTGGATGGCCTGCAAGTCTGCCGCCTGCTGCGCGCCGACTCGGCCGGCCTGCCGATCCTGATGCTCACCGCCCGCGATGACAGCCATGACCAGGTGCTGGGCCTGGAGATGGGCGCCGATGACTACGTGACCAAGCCCTGCGAGCCACGGGTGCTGCTGGCCCGGGTGCGCACTCTGTTGCGCCGCAGCAGCCTCAGCGAGCCACAGGCGGCCAATGACCAGATCATTATGGGCAACCTGTGCATCGACCTGTCGGAGCGCGCCGTGACCTGGCGCGGCCAGGCGGTGGAGCTGTCCAGCGGTGAATACAACCTGTTGGTGGTGCTGGCCCGGCATGCCGGTGAAGTGCTCAGCCGCGACCAGATCCTGCAGCGCCTGCGGGGCATCGAGTTCAACGGCACCGACCGCTCGGTGGATGTGGCCATTTCCAAGCTGCGGCGCAAGTTCGACGACCATGCCGGCGAGGCGCGCAAGATCAAGACGGTGTGGGGCAAGGGTTACCTGTTCAGCCGTTCCGAGTGGGAATGCTGACAGCATGTTCCGGCTCCTGATCCGTCTCTACCTGCTGACCATCGTGACCTACAGCGCGGCGATCTACCTGATTCCCATGGGCATCATCGAGGTCTTCCATCATCGCTACATGAACTACAACCTCGAGCAATCCCGGGGCTTGCAGAGCCTGATCGTGCGTCAGTACCACAGCCGGCCGGTGGAGCGCTGGTCCGAGGTCACCGACCAGTTGGCCCGGGACTTTGCGCCCTTGAAGGTGCAATTGCTGCATCGCCAGGATGCCCGCTATACGCCGGCCGAGGAGCGGTTGCTGGAGCAGGGCAAACCGGTCATCCGCCTGGGGGAGTGGGGCTGGATGGAAGAAATCAGCTCGCCGCTCAATGACCAATTGGCGGTCAAGCTGACCATCCCGCCCGACCCGCTGGACATGAACCTGCTGTACTGGACCATGAACGTACTGATCGGCGCGGCGCTGCTGGGGGGCCTGTTGCTGTGGCTGCGCCCGCACTGGCGCGACCTGGAACGCCTCAAGGCCACAGCCGCGCAACTGGGCCGTGGTCATCTGGAAGAACGCACACACATTCCGCCCAGCTCCAACATCGGCAGCCTGGCGGCGGTGTTCGACACCATGGCCAATGACATCGAACACCTGCTCAACCAGCAGCGTGACTTGCTCAACGCCGTGTCCCACGAACTGCGTACCCCGCTGACCCGCCTGGACTTCGGCCTGGCCCTGGCGCTGTCCGAAGACCAACCGGCCGCCAGCCGCGAACGCCTGCAAGGCCTGGTGGCGCACATCCGCGAGCTGGATGAGTTGGTGCTGGAACTGCTGTCCTACAGCCGCCTGCAAAACCCGGCACAACTGCCCGAGCGGGTGGAAGTGGTGCTGGATGAGTTTATCGACAGCATCCTGGGCAGCATCGACGACGAACTGGAGAACCCCGAGATTGTGATTGATGTGGTGCTGGACTGCGCCGTGGAGCGTTTTACCCTCGACCCACGCCTCACCGCCCGCGCCCTGCAAAACCTGCTGCGCAATGCCATGCGCTATTGCGAGCGGCGCATCCAGATTGGCGTCAAGGTCTGCGCCAAGGGCTGCGAAATCTGGGTGGATGACGACGGCATCGGCATCCCCGAAGAGCAACGTGCGCGGATTTTCGAACCGTTCTACCGCCTGGACCGCAGCCGCGACCGCGCCACCGGTGGCTTCGGCCTGGGCCTGGCGATCAGCCGCCGGGCCGTCGAAGCACAGGGCGGCACACTCACCGCCCAGGCCTCGCCACTGGGTGGCGCGCGCCTACGGCTGTGGCTGCCTACCTGACTGTCTGTCTAGAGTGGGCTTGTGTGGGAGCGGGCTTGTCGGATCGCCGCATCGCCGCGAAGACGTCGGCCCAGCGAACATTGATGTTGACTGACCCACTGCTTTCGCGAGCAAGCCCGCTCCCACACAAGCCCGCTGCCACATGGATGGGTGTTTTTCTGCAGTCCTGCTTTTGGCATATGCGCAGCCTTACCGCCCCTGACGCACCCTTGCTATAGTTCGGCCCTTATCAGCCGCCAGCCAAGGATCACTGCCATGTCCGAATACCAAGCCTTTGTCGTCGAACTCCACGGCAACGTCGCCCATGTGCAGATCAATCGCCCAGAAAAAATCAACGCCATGAACGCGGCGTTCTGGAGCGAAATCATCGAGATTTTCCAATGGATCGACGACACCGACGCGGTGCGCGCAGTGGTGTTGAGTGGTGCGGGCAAGCACTTTTCCTCGGGCATCGACCTGATGATGCTGGCCTCGGTGGCCAATGAGTTTGGCAAGGACGTGGGGCGCAATGCGCGCCTGCTGCGGCGCAAGATCCTGCAACTGCAAGCCTCGTTCAACGCCGTGGATAACTGCCGCAAGCCGGTGCTGGCGGCGATCCAGGGCTACTGCATCGGCGGCGCCATCGACCTGATCAGCGCCTGCGACATGCGTTACGCCGCTGACGATGCGCAATTCTCGATCAAGGAAATCGACATCGGCATGGCCGCCGACGTCGGCACCCTGCAACGCCTGCCACGCATCATCGGCGACGGCATGCTGCGCGAACTGGCCTACACCGGGCGCACCTTTGGCGCCGAAGAAGCGCGCAGCATCGGCCTGGTCAACCGGACCTTTGCCGACCAAGCAAGCCTGCTGGCCGGGGTGATGGACCTTGCCGCGCAAATCGCCGCCAAATCGCCGATTGCCGTGACCGGCACCAAGGCCATGATCAGCTACATGCGTGACCACAGCATCAACGACGGCCTGGAATACGTTGCCACCTGGAACGCTGCTATGTTGCAATCCAACGACCTGCGCGTGGCCATTGCGGCCCATATGAGTAAGCAGAAACCCGAATTCGTGGATTGACTGAACATGACCCCAGGCTGGATTACCACAACGCTGCTGGATAACGACGCCCCCGGTGGCTGGGCTGTGGCCCGCAGCCGCGAAGGCTTTTTGGTGGATGACAACGGGCCGCTGTTTCCCCGGGAGTGGCTCAAGCGCCAGGACCTGCCAGTATTGGCCGAGCATGGCATTGGCCATCTGGACGGCGAGCCTGTGTATCTGCTGGAGCTGAACAGCCCCGGCGACGTGCCAGGTTGCCGCTGGCAAGGCTTGCGGGCGTTTATGCTGCAAGGCGATCACCGCCTGTACAAAGTCCTGGGCTATGCCGCACAAATCGGCACCTGGGCCCGCGAGCACCGCTTTTGCGGCAGTTGCGGGCAGGCGATGGTGCAGGTGCCCCGCGAGCGCGCGATGTTCTGCAAGGCGTGCGACCTGCGCAGTTACCCGCGTATTTCACCGAGCATGATTGTGCTGATCACCCGTGGCGATGAGATTCTGCTGGCCCGTTCGCCGCGTTTCGTCACTGGGGTCTACAGCACCCTGGCCGGGTTTGCCGAGCCCGGGGAGTCTGCCGAAGACTGCCTGATCCGCGAAGTGCGCGAGGAAGTGCAGGTTGAAGTGCAGAACATCCAGTACGTGGGCAGCCAGTGCTGGCCGTTCCCCCATTCCATGATGCTGGGCTTTCACGCCGAGTACGCCGGGGGCGAGATCGTGCCCCAGGCCGATGAGATTGAAGATGCGCAGTGGTTCAACATCCACCAGTTGCCGCCGCTGCCGGCCTCGCGCTCGATTGCCCGCTACCTCATCGACCTGTATGTGGCGCGCCGTCTAGGCCACGCTGAACCAGTGCTGCCAGGCTAGGCGCACGGTCAGGCCGAGGACCACGGTGATAAACACCGGGCGAATGAATTTGGCGCCGCCGCTGATGGCACTGCGAGCGCCAAAGAACGCGCCCACCATCACCGACAGGCCCATGCTCAGGCCGACAATCCAGTCCACCGAACCGTTGAAGATAAACACCGACAACGCCGCCGCGTTGCTGACGAAGTTCATGCTGCGCGCCACGCCGCTGGCCTTGACCAGGTCCACCGGGTACATCAGCAGCGTGCTGACGGTCCAGAACGCCCCAGTGCCGGGCCCCGCCACACCATCATAGAAACCCAGGCCGAAGCCTTGGGTCGACTGCCATTTCTTCTTGATCGGCGCATCGGCGTCCAGCGGCGCCTTGGGCGTGCCGCCAAACAACAGGTAGATGCCGCAGGCAAAGACGATCACCGGCAGCATCTTGTTCAGCCACTCGGCGGGCAAGTAATGGGCAACGACGGCCCCAACCAGCGCGCCGACCAGCGTGCCGACGATGGCATGCACCCATTGGCGCGGGTGGAACAGCTTGCGCCGGTAGAAGGTAAAGCTGGCGGTGGCCGAGCCGAAGGTCGAACTCAGTTTGTTGGTGCCCAGCACCAGGTGGGGCGGCATGCCGGCGGTGAGCAGGGCCGGGGTGGTGAGCAAGCCGCCACCGCCGGCAATGGCGTCGATAAAACCGGCAATAAAGGCAACCACGGCGAGGATGGCCAGGGTGGTGAGGTCAACGCTGAGTTCAAAAGGCATGGAGGCGACTTATTTTCGGCGAGGCGCAGAAAGGGGCTGCGCGAAAGTCCGATAGCTTACCTATAACCGATTGTCAGGGCGACTGTTGCGACACACCCGCGCAGGTGCGGTAGGTGTTGTGCCAGCAACAGTGATCCAACAAACCATCCACCAAGGCAACATTGCCCGGCCCAGGCTCGCAGGGGCCAAACGCCCGTGCCACGTGGCTTGGCCCACACTGGCACGCTTGCTGCTCCACCACTTGCACAATCTTTGTGTGCGAGGTACCGAGCCATGACTCAGCAAGCCGTGAAATTTGCCTATTGGGTGCCCAATGTCAGTGGTGGCCTGGTGGTCAGCAAGGTCGAACAACGTACCGACTGGGGCATCGACTACAACCGCAAGCTGGCCCAACTGGCCGAGGAGGCAGGGTTTGAGTACGCCTTGACGCAAATCCGCTTCACCGCCGGCTACGGTGCCGAATACCAGCATGAATCCGTGGCCTTCAGCCACGCGCTGCTGGCCGCCACCCGCAAACTGAAGGTGATCGCGGCGATCCTGCCGGGCCCCTGGCAGCCGGCGTTGGCGGCCAAGCAGCTGGCCACCATCGATCAACTGACCGATGGCCGGGTGGCGGTGAACATCGTCAGCGGCTGGTTCAAGGGCGAGTTCCAGGCCATTGGCGAGCACTGGCTGGAGCATGACGAGCGCTATCGGCGCTCCGAAGAATTCATCCGTGCCCTGAAGGGTATCTGGACCCAGGATGACTTTACCTTCAAGGGTGATTTCTACCGCTTCAACAATTACACCCTCAAGCCCAAGCCCCTGGGGCAACCGCACCCGGAGATTTTCCAGGGTGGCAGCTCCCGTGCGGCACGGGATATGGCGGCGCGGGTGTCGGACTGGTATTTCACCAACGGCAATACGCCGCAGGGGATCAAGGCCCAGGTCGATGACATCCGGGCCAAGGCCGCCGCCAATAACCATTCGGTCAAGATCGGGGTCAACGCGTTTGTGATCGCCCGTGACACCGAAGAAGAAGCCCAGGCGGTGTTGGCCGAAATCATCGACAAGGCCGACCCGGACGCGGTCAACGCCTTTGGTGATGCGGCCAGGCAAGCAGGCAAGGCGTCTCCCGAAGGTGAGGGCAACTGGGCCAAGTCCAGCTTCGCTGACCTGGTGCAGTACAACGACGGTTTCAAGACCAACCTGATCGGCACGCCCCGGCAGATCGCCGAGCGCATCGTCGCGCTCAAGGCGGTGGGGGTGGACCTGGTGCTGGCGGGCTTCCTGCATTTTCAGGAGGAGGTGGCGTATTTTGGCCAGCGCGTGCTGCCCCTGGTGCGCGAGCTGGAAGCCAAGGCTGCGGCGGCCGGCAGCGCCAGGGCGACGGCGTTACCGGTATAGCACCACCGCCGCACGCAGTTGGTTGTTGCCAAAGCGGCACATCCGCTCGAACTCCCCATGGCTGACCGGCAGGTGCTGGCAGTCCATGGGCTGGCGGTGCTGGCTATGGTCCACGTCGGGATCATGCAGGTAGACAAACTCTTGATCGCAGTCGGTCACGATCACCCAATGCGGTGACTTGGAGCGCGTCAGCCGGTAACTGCTGATCAGCACCAGCGGCTGACCGCCGTCGTCCAGGACCTGCGGCAGGTCCAGCGCACCGCCAAATACCTGCTGCACATTACTGCGGGCCAACTCATCCGCGAATCCCTCATGCACCAGGCGCATCACCTCTTTTTTATGCAGGTTGCGCACGCCATCGAGAAACAGCGGCCCACGCACGTTGACCTGCATGCGTACAGCAAACCCCCGGCGCCACGCGGCCAGGGCCAGGCCCTGGGGGCTGCAACCGCCGTGGCCGGCGGTCATGAACACGGTGGTTGCTTCGCGCCAGATCTGCAGTTCTTCGCGGCGCAGTGACTCACGCCCAGGTAACAGGGCACCCATGGCCATCAGCAAACAGGCGGCGCCGCAGGTAAAGTCAGTGGTCTGCTGATAGTAGGGGACACTCAAGGCGCGGGCGTGCGCGGGCTGGAGGATGCGTTTTTCCAGGCGCAGGGCGTCGGTATGGTCGGCGTAATAGTCGTTAATCAGGGCAAAACGCCGGTAGCCAGCGCGCTCATACAACGCGATGGCGCCTGGGTTATCGGTGCGCACCTCAAGGCGCAGGTACGCACAGTCGTGGGCCACGGCGCAGGCTTCGATGCGCGCCAGCAACTGCCGGCCCAGGCCCATGCCCCGGGCCGGCGCGGCAATGGCCAGGGAGTACAGGCGCGCCAACGAGGTGCCGCGATGGAACAGCACCAGGGCATAACCGACCAATTGCCCGGCATTTTCGGCCACCAGCAACTGCGCGTGGGCACGGCTGATCATCCACTGGAAACTGCGGGCAGACAGCCGGTCAGTGGTGAAACAGTGCTGCTCCAACGTTACCAATGCTGGCAAGTCTTCGAGGGTTGCAACGCGAAAGGAAAGAGTCATATAACCGCCGTAAAAGTTGCGTAACTAAACGAGACTTCTGTGAAAGATCGTGCTTAATAGAAAAGGTCAAGTTCTCTAGCGGATCAATCAATATGTCAGCGGTACAAAGTCATTGGCGAGAAGTATCCGAGCAAACCGTCGCGGCGACAATAACTTCCAGCGGATATTTTTCTACCCCGCCCAAGAGCCCAAGCCAAGTCGTGATTATTGTTGAACGCAAGGAAGACTGGGCCTCGTACTTCCCTAGCGAAGATATAGTCACCGCCCAGGAATACCTCGAACACTCCCGGGAAAACGAGGCGGGCAAACGGGTCCAGGTGATCAACCTGTGCCGCAGCTACAAGTACCTGGGGCATGGCTACTACTGCTCGCTGCTGGCCGAGGCGCGGGGGCACAAGGTGATCCCGTCGGTGCGCACCATCAGCGAGCTGACAAAGAAATCCTTGTATGGCCTGGCCCTGGATGACCTGGATAAAACCCTCGATAAAGCATTGAGTCATCACCTTTACAGCAATACCGAAGGTTTTACCCTGACACTTTATTTTGGCCGGACCAATATTGAACCGTTGCAGGATTTGGCCCGGCAGTTATTTGAGGCTTTCCCGTGCCCGATCCTGTTAGTTGAGTTTCGTAAACATAACGGCTGGCATATCGAAGGTATCAAGTCTGGAGTCTTACATAAGTTGCGCGATGATCAGGAAGATCAATTCGCCCATGCCCTGGACAACTTCAGTCGCCGGATCTGGCGCCAACCCCGTTCGCGGCGGCTGGCCCGTTATGACCTGGCGATCCTGCATGATCCCCAGGAGCAATTACCGCCGTCCAATGCCAAGGCCCTGGAAAATTTCGTGCGGGTGGGCAAGGGCCTGGGGATCGATGTGGAGTTGATCGAACGCAAGGACTACGCGCGGCTGGCCGAATACGACGCCTTGTTGATTCGCGAGACGACCAGTGTCGACAACCATACCTACCGCTTCGCCAAGAAAGCCGAGAGTGAAGGGCTGGTGGTAATGGATGACCCGGCGTCGATCCTGCGCTGTACCAATAAGGTCTACCTCACGGATATGCTCAAGAGCCATCAGTTGGGCATGCCCGCCACCGAAATTCTGTACAAGGAGCGACCGCAAGATTTCGAACGGGTCGGCGAGCGCCTGGGCTTTCCTCTGGTGCTGAAAATCCCCGACGGTTGTTTCTCCCGAGGGGTGATCAAAGTGGAAAGCCAGGAGGCGCTGCTGGCCGCCACGGCCGAGCTGTTCGAACACTCGGTGCTGCTGCTGGCCCAGGAGTTTTTCTATACCGAGTACGACTGGCGCATTGGCGTACTCAACCGCAAGCCGATCTTTGCCTGCCAATACTTCATGTCCAAGGGCCACTGGCAGATCTACAACCACAAGGCCATCGGCCAGGATATCAACGGCGAATGCCGGACCCTGGCGGTGCACGAGGCCCCCAAGGCCGTCGTGGAACTGGCAGTCAAGACCGCCAACCTGATCGGCGATGGCTTGTACGGCGTGGACTTGAAGCAGTCCGGCGACAAAGTGGTGGTGATCGAGGTCAACGACAACCCGAACATGGACGCCGGGATCGAAGACGCCTACTTGCAGGACGACCTGTACTCCCTGGTGCTGGAAGAGTTCGTGCGCCGCCTGGAGCTCAAACGCCAGGGCCAGGTCTGGTGATCTGCTTTGAGCTCAACGAGGGTGCGCTGCGCCGCACCGAGCGCGACAATGCCGAGATCCTGCTGTTCAACAACCCCGACAGCGATGAGCGTGAATTGCTGCGCGAGCGCTATAAAGTCGATGAGCACGCGCTGGCGTCGGCACTGGACCCGGACGAGGTGTCGCGCATCGAATTCCACCCAGACAACCTGTTTCTGATCTGGAAGCGCCCGCAAAACTACTCCGGGGGCAGCAACCTGGTGTTTGAAGTGTCGTCCTGTGGCTTGCTGTTTTCCCCCGACCGCCTGCTGGTGATTGCTACCGACGACAGCCAGTTGTCGGGCCTCGGCGCGCGCCGACCGCTGCATACACCGCTGGACGTGTTGCTGGACCTGCTGCTGAACAACATCCACCACTACCTGGGCCACCTCAAGGTGATCAAGCTGGTCGCCCGCGAGTTGCAGCAGCAGTTCAACGCCTCCATGAGCAACCGCCACCTGATGCAGATGTTCAGCCTCAGCGAGAGCCTGATCTATTACATCAACGCGCTGCACAGCAATGGCGCGGTCTTGACGCGCTTGCGCAACCACGGCGAAAAAGAACACTTCAGCGCGCAGACCCTGGGCCTGATCGGCGACCTGATCATCGAGAACAACCAGTGCTACAAGCAGGCGGAGATCTACTCCAACGTGTTCTCCGGGCTGATCGATGCCCGGGGCAACCTGATGAACAACAGCATGAACAACCTGCTGCGCAAGCTGACGCTGATCAACGTGGTGTTCCTGCCGCTGAACCTGATTGCCAGCATTGGCGGCATGTCCGAGTTCAGCATGATGACGGCGGGGACGCCGTGGTGGGTGGCGTACCCGCTGTTTTTGCTGGCAATGGCGTTGGGCGCGGCGGGGATGGTGCTGGGGCTGCGGCGGATTGCCAGGGGCGGCGGCAAAGCGGGGTGACCGGGCCCCGCATTCGCGCCGGTGCAGGCGGGCTTAGGCGCCGGCCTGCAGGGTCAATACTTCAAAACCCTCTGCGGTGACGGCCACCGTATGTTCCCACTGGGCCGACAGGCTGTTGTCACGGGTCACCACGGTCCAGCCATCCTTGAGGCTGCGCACCTTGGCGCTGCCCTGGTTGAGCATCGGCTCGATGGTGAACACCATGCCTTCGCGCAGGGTCAGGCCGGTGCCTGGGCGGCCGAAGTGCAGGATTTGCGGCTCTTCATGCATTTCCCGGCCAATCCCATGCCCGCAATACTCGCGCACCACACTGTAGCCATTGGCCTGGGCGTGGCTCTGGATCGCATGGCCGATATCCCCCAGGCGGGCGCCGGGCTTGACCTGGCGGATACCGGCCCACATCGCCTCGAAGGTCTGCTCCACCAGGCGCCGGGCCTTGGGCGCGACGGCTCCGATCATGTACATCTTGCTGGAGTCGGCGATAAAGCCGCCTTTTTCCAGGGTGATGTCGATATTGACGATATCGCCATCCTTCAACACGTCCTTGGCACTTGGCATGCCATGGCACACCACCTCGTTGATGGAGGTGTTGATGCTGAAGGGGTAGTCGTACTGCCCCAGGCTGGCGGGGCGGGCTTGCAGGTCCTGGCGGATAAATGCCTCGACGGCTGCATCCAGTTCCAGGGTGGTCTGGCCGGCCGCGACGCGGCTGTCGAGCATAGTGAACACCTGGCCCAGCAGGCGCCCGGCTTCGCGCATCACGGCAATCTGTGCAGGGGTCTTGATCATCAGCTGCGCCCCCGGATCAGGTCGGGCTTGTCGAGCAACAGTTTGTTGATCAGGTCGTTGTAGGCCAGGTGCGGATTGAGTTCGGCCAGCAGGCCGATCTTGATCCAGAACTCCGCCTGGGCGTTGATGGAGCGGTCCATCGTGGCGCTGGCCAGTCGGATTTGTTCATGCAGTTGGTCGGTGATCTTGACGATGCCCATGGGGTTCACTGTGTAGGGTTTATATACAAAGCGTATACGTTTCGTATATCGCTCGTAAACCCCGGTGTTGACTTGCCCAGGACCGGCGGTTAGTTTTGTTGCATGACATTACAAACCTATCGTTCCCAGCCAAGCATTATTACCGCCATTCCTCATTTGGCGGGATAGCGTTCGGCTGTACCCAAACCCGCCCTAGAGGCGGGTTTTGTTTTTCCGTCTCCAGGGCTCTGTCAAACGCCAGGAGACACCCATGAGTAGCCCGCTGCCGCAGTCCACCGCCGACGATGGATTGCTTGAGCATTACGTGAAGAAAATCCTCGCCGCGCCGGTCTACGACCTGGCGGTACGCACGCCGTTGCAGGCCGCCCCGGCGCTGTCGGCGTTGCTTGGCAATCAGATCCTGCTCAAGCGCGAAGACCTGCAGCCGACGTTTTCCTTCAAGATTCGCGGCGCCTACAACAAGCTGGTGCAGCTTGGCGAGGCGCAAAAAGCCTGCGGGGTGATCACCGCCTCGGCAGGCAACCATGCCCAGGGCGTGGCATTGGCGGCGCGCGAGTTGGGGATCAAGGCGACGATTGTGATGCCCAGCACCACACCCGAATTGAAAGTACTTGGCGTGCGTTCGCGGGGCGCCGACGCGGTGTTGCACGGCGCCAGTTTCCCGTTCGCCCTGGCCCACGCGTTGCAGTTGGCCGAACAGTCGGGCGCGACCTTTGTGTCGCCGTTCGATGATCCCGACGTGATCGCGGGGCAGGGCACCGTTGCCATGGAAATCCTGCGCCAGCAACAAGGTGCACTGGACGCGATCTTCGTGCCCGTGGGCGGTGGTGGCTTGATCGCCGGCATCGCGGCCTACATCAAGTATTTGCGCCCGCAAGTGCGGGTCATAGGCGTGGAGCCTGAAGGTTCCAGTTGCCTGCTGGCGGCCTTGCGTGCAGGCGAGCGGGTGATATTGCCCAGCGTCGACAGCTTTGCCGATGGCACCGCAGTGGCGCAGATCGGCGCCTACGGCTTTGAAATCTGCCGCGAGCATGTCGATGAAGTGATCACCGTCAGCAACGATGAACTGTGCAGCGCGATCAAGCTGATCTACGACGACACTCGCTCCATCACCGAGCCCTCCGGTGCCCTGGCGGTTGCCGGGATCCGCCGCTATGTGACACGCACCGGGGCCCGGGGGCAGACGCTGGTGGCGATCAACTCCGGGGCCAACATCAACTTCGATAGCCTGCGCCACGTGGCTGAGCGAGTGGCGGCGCAACAGCACAGCCTGAATGTAGGCGTTGTCGAGCGTTAGCGAGGCTACGATGGCGCCAGCAACTACACCTCGTCCATTGTGGGAGCGGGCTTGTCGGATCGCCGCATCGCCGCGAAGACGTCGGCCCGGCAAACATTGATGTTGACTGACCTACCGCTTTCGCGAGCAAGCCCGCTCCCACATTTGATGTGAGGCGCTACTGCACCCTGGCCTTCTCGACGGTGCTCGATGCCGACCAGATGCGGTAACGCACTTCGACATCTTTTGGAACATATATAACGATGGGTAACTTGCTGTTGTAGCGCAGCACAAAACCGTCGCCGACCACCGGCACAAAGTCCTCGCGGGTCTTGCCGCCGGGGCAGGCCATCATGGTGCTCATGGGGCCGCTGACCTTCTCCAGGCGGTAGAACGGATAACCCCAACCCTCGAGGTTTTTCTCTTCCAGTACACCACCCAGTCGCTGCTGGTTGCAGTCCACAGGCAAGGTTTTACCGGCGAGGATTTCGACCTTGAAGTCCTGCTCCTGGGGCTTTGCGGGCAAGTGGATGACCTGGCGAACCTGCCCGGCATCGGCCTTGGGGTAGGGCGCGATATCTTCAAGCTTGGCGGCATGGGCCTGGGCGGCCAACATGCTCATGGCCAGTACGCAAAGGATGTTGAGTGCAGAAGAAGTCATGGGACGTCCTTATCTTGGGGGGCGCTGAAACGGTCACTGCCACGCTGCACGCCAACGTCCGGCCGTGCAAACCAGCAGCAACTTATATAAGGGTTGCTGGTGCTTATGAGGAAAGGATCCTACGCCAAAAAACACAAGGAGTAGGCTTTGTAATGGAACGTGCCTGCCAGGGTTGGCAAGGCAGCGGTCAGACTATTGATAGCTATAAAAATTCATTGGCGGTCTCAAAAAAAGGAGAGGTTCAGCCATGCTTTCGGAATTGGAACTACGCGGCCTTATTGAAGGAAGCTTCCTGCCCAGGCGTTGTGAATGCATCAAGGCCCAGGATGCGTCGTTGACCATCAGAATCTACGACGACGATGGCACCAACATGACTGTCACCGGCATCCAGGCCGATAAACTCGACAGCAGTCGTGCCATCTGTAACTTGATCACGACGCTGCGTGGAGACCTCCATCACGCCCACGCACCCGCCCCGCGCAGGGCCGGCGCCAGGCTCTACTGATCAGCCCACGTTGGGCTTGCGGGCCTGGATAAACCCCAGGCCCAGCACCAGCTCCGTGCCCACGGCCAACAGAATTCCCGGGCCAGCATGCCCATTGAGCCATTCGCCCATCCCCAATGCGGCCAACCCCAGGCAACCGACAATAAAGCCGGACACCAGCGCGCTGCGGGTGGGTGACGGGGCGGTATGACGCAGGCGATAAAACATGATGCCGATTGCCAGGAACAGCATGGCATTGCGGCGCGCCACCAGGCCGCTGGCATCGGTGTATTGCACCCCCCAGAGCCACAGCAGCAGGTCGGGCCGCACACCCCAGGCAATCGCCAGGGCCAGGCATAGCACGGCAGTGAAGGTGGCGAGTGAGTGGAAGCTGAGGCGCATGGCGAGTCCTTTCGGCCGTTTCAGAAGGGCCCAAGAATAAGCTGTGCGGCAAGCCTCAGACAAATCCGATACGGCACGTTCCCATCTCGCTGCTAGTGTTTCGCCAAATCTGTCGGCAGTGGCTGAGGTAGTGCGTGCAACAAAAAATCGCAGCAGAGTTTCTCGGCACCTTCTGGTTGACGTTCGGCGGCTGTGGCAGCGCCATCCTGTCGGCCGCGTTTCCCGGCCTGGGCATCGGGTTTGCGGGGGTAGCGCTGGCGTTTGGCCTGAGTGTGCTGACCATGTCCTACGCGGTAGGCAGTATCAGTGGTGCGCATTTCAACCCGGCGATCACCGTTGGCTTGTGGGTCGCAGGGCGTCTACCGGCAATGGATGTGTTGCCCTACATCATTGCCCAGGTCGCCGGGGCGACGGTTGCGGCGGCGATCCTCGCGCTGGTCGCCAGTGGCCGGCCGGGGTTTGAAATCGGCGAGTTCGCCGCCAATGGCTATGGCGCCTTGAGCCCGGGGCAGTACAGCCTGCTGGCCGCGGTGGTGGTGGAAAGCGTGGGCACCTTCTTCCTGGTGTTTATCGTCATGCGGGTGACAGCGCCCGGGGCCGCGCCCGGGTTTGCGCCGATAGCCATCGGCTTGACGCTGACCCTGATTCACCTGGTGTCGATCCCCGTGACCAACACCTCGGTCAACCCGGCCCGCAGCACCGGCCCGCAGCACCGGCCCGGCACTGTTTGCCGGCGCCGATTACCTGAAGCAACTCTGGCTGTTCTGGCTGGTGCCCCTGGCCGGGGGCATCCTTGGGGCCATGGTGGCCAGGGCCGTACGGGAGCGGCCGTGAGCCGCTACCAGCTCATGCGGATGCCGGCGTTGCCGCTCACGCCCTCCAGGGTGTTGGTGTCCAGTTGGGTGCTGTAGTCGGCGGCCACGTACACGCTGACGCTGGCGGACAGTTTGGCGACCACGCCGACGCCCAGATCGGCATAGGCTGACTTGTGGTCAGTCTTGATCCGATCAATGTCATCGTAAGTCACCGTGTCGCTGCCACCGAACGTGCGCCAGGCGTTGACCCGCAGGTAGGGTTCAACGGGGGTGTCTTGCAGCAGGTAGCGACCTTTCAAGCGGGCCCCCACGCGCCCGGTCCAGTAATCCTGGGAGTCGAAGGACACACTGGATATCCCGTCATTCTGGCGATCGAGGTCAATCTGTTGGTGGATCACCTGGGCCTGTGGCTCCACCACCCAGTTCGCGGAAACGGCGAACGGGTAGCCCGCCTCCGCAGACAGGGCCAGCGCATGGCCTTTGGTATCCATCTTTATCCCGCGCTCGGATTTGTTGTCACCCTCCAGGCGCGTGCCCATGGCCACCAGGTCCACGTACCAGCCCTTGGGATCGGTCAACGTCCAGTAAGCACCGACGTTGTCGCCGGTGAGTTTGACTTGCCCGGAACGCTGGTCTTCAAAACCCAGGGCAAAGCCTTTGACGTCACCCTGCAGGCGGCTTTGCCCGATAAACAGCCCCAGGCGCTGGAGTTGCCCGCCATCGGTGGCCCAGGCATAGAGATCATGGCCCACCTGATAACCCTTGACGGAACCGTCGAAACTCGGCGACACCGTGCCGGACCAACTCTGCTTGAAGTCACTGCCATAGGCCCGGCCCCAGCCAGCCGGGGCGGTGCCGGTCTCGCCCAACAGGCTTTGCTCGCCCTGGCGGTCATGGAACGTGCCAAGCGCCTGCAAGGTCATGCGCTGGGCCGCCGGAACCACCACCGAGTACACCGGCACCTCGACGCGATACAGCGGGATCGGCTCGGCGCCGGCCACGGCGGTGGGCAAGGGCGGCGTGGAGTCGGCAGGGGTTGGCGAGACCTCGGCCGGGACCTGGGTTGGTGGTGGCGGCGCAGGCTCGACGGGAGCCACGGGCTGCGCGGTAGGGGGTTCGACCAAAGGCTCGTCGGGGCCGACCACCGGAGGCACGGCCGGGATAGGGGGTTCTGGCACGATCACCGGTGGAACCACCGGCGGCGTGGGCACGGCGGGTGGCTGCACGGCCACCACGGAAGAGCGTAGATACCAACTGTTCTCCGAACCGGCCGTCACGCCGCCCTTGAACAGGAAGTACTCATAGGCCCCGGCCGACACCGCGCCTTTGAGGGCAAACGCGTCGCTGCTGCTGGTCGCGCCATTGAGCGCCTGCACCACTTCAATCCCATTGTTGCGGGTCAACCCACCCAGGCCGCCCAGGTTGCTCACGGCCAACTGGGTGTTACCGCCGATCGTGCCCTGGGACACCACCAGCTTGTCGGTGGCCGAGGTCTCGTCGCCCAACACCGTTTGCAGCCACAACTGGCCGTTGTTACCGACATAGTTGCCGTGCACCGTCAACGAATCCGTGGCGCTGTTGCTGGCGCTGGCCATGTCGATGGTCCCGGCATTGTTCAGGGTGGCCAACTGGCCTGCGGTGTAGGGCCGGATACTGCCTTGGGTCACCGCCAGCACACTGCTGTTATCGATGGACAACACCCCGGTGCCGCTGGTGTTGTCCCCCAGGAACAGATCCTGCGTCAGGTCCAGGCGCGAGCCATTGTTGAGGTCGAAGGTTTCCCAGCCGATATAGCGGCCAGCATTGCCTGAGGTGGTGTTGTCGAAGGCCAAGCGATCATTGCCCAGGCCACCGTCAATCGAGGGGGTGCTGCCAAGCAGGGTTTCGTTGAGGTTGGCCAGCAATGCCGTGTCGTCACCGTCGCCCATCAGCACCGCAGACTTGATCACGCCGCCCGAACGCCACTCGAAGGTGTCGTTGCCGAGGCTGGCGCGGATCTCGCCGTTGATCACGCCGCCGCTGACGAGAAGGGTGTCGTTGCCGCCACTGACACTGATGTTGCCGCCAATGGTGCCGCCGGACACGCTGATCCGGTCGGTGCCAAAGCCAGTCACCAGGTTGCCGAGGATTGCGCCACCGGACAGGTCATAGATGTTGTTGTCCAGCTTCATGTCCACCCGGCCGATGGTCCCGGCGCTCTGGCTGGCCACATCGCCGTCTTCAAAGGCGCCGACGATGGTGCCGCCGGTCATGGTGAAGGTGTCGCGCCCATCGCCCTGGGCCAGGGACTGGATCTGCCCGCCGCCCATCACAAAGTCATCGATGCCGTTGCCCTGGGAGACTGCCCCGGTGACGGTCCCGGCGTTGATCTGGAAGCGATCGGCGCCGTCGCCCTGGGTCACCGAGCCGACGATGCTGCCGGAGTTCATCTGGACCCCATCGACGCCCGGCCCGAACAGCACATTGCCATTGACGGTGCCGGAGCCCCCCGTGGGCAGCGTCAGGCTGTTGTTGCCGGATACGTCGGTCAGGCCGCCTGCCGAGGTGCCGCTGTCGCAGGTATAGCTGTCGTCGCCACTGCCTGGGGTGAGGACGCATGCGGCCTGGGCAGGAGTCTGGAGTGAAAGAATGCCGACTACAAAAACGGCTGGCTTGAAAAAAGTCCGTTCATTGCTCATCGATCATCCCTGCCCATGTAGGAAAAATATACGTAACTAGGGTCTAGTACAGCCTGGGATGAATCGCAATGTTTAAGGCAAGGCTGAAAGCCACGAAATCCGTGGCCTGCAGTGATGGCACTGTGCAGTTATGCCTGTATCTAAGCGTTTAATTGCTGGCGATAGGGCAGGTCTGGCCCGGTCTTGCCACAGGTCAGCGCGGCGGCGCGAATGGCGAACTTGAGCATGCTGTCGATCTGTTCCCGGGCCAGCCCCTGCACCCCCTCAACCGAATCCAACTGCTGCTCGGTAAGCCAGGCGATCAAGGCCGCCTGGAAGGTATCGCCAGCGCCCACGGTATCGACCATCACCACTTTGACGGCCGGTGCCGACCAACTGCCATGCTGGCGGCTGAACACGCTCGCGCCATCGCCGCCACGGGTCAGGAACACCAGTTGGCAGCGCTGCTGCAACCAGCCTTGCAGCACGCTTTCGGGGGCCTGGCCTGGGTAGAGCAGGTGCAGGTCTTCATCGCTGACCTTGATCAGGTCGGCATGCTGCACCCACTCGGCCACGCGCTGGCGCCATACCTCGATATCCGGCTCGGGATTCAGGCGTACATTCGGGTCGAGACTGATCAGGCGCTTGCCGCTTTCCCGGCGGGCCAGGGCCAGCAGGCTATCGGCGACCGGCTGCACCACCAACGAAAACGAACCAAAATGCAGGCCGCGTACCTGCGCATCGAGGGCGGGCAAATGCTCGATCTGCAACTGCCGGTCGGCACAGCCTTCGCCGCGAAAGCTGTACTGCGGCGAGCCGTTGGCACCCACGGCGACCATCGCCAGGGTGGTCGGCGCGGCAAACTCCAACAGGTACTCGTCGTGTACCCCTTCATCCTCGAGCACCTGGCGCAGGCGCTGGCCCAGGTAGTCGCTGGACAACCCGGCGAACAGCCCGGCCTCGATCCCCAAACGGCGCAGCCCCACCGCCACGTTGAACGGCGAACCGCCGGCAAGCGCCTTGAAATTGACTTTGGAGGCCTGCCCGCTGGGATCCTCCTGGCTGAAAAAATCAAACAGCGCTTCGCCACACACCAGATACATAATTATTCGCTCTTAAAGGGTTGCCACATGCTGTTGATAGCGTTCATAGGCCTGCTGGTACGCCCTGACGCTGGCGGCGACGGGCTGGGTGCGACTGGCCGGGTCGACACTCACGCAACGCGCGCATAGCCCCTCCAGGCTTTCGCCGGACTGGCACCACGCGGCCTGGATCGCCGCGCCCAGGGCCGCCGCTTCGCTTTGTTCGGTACAGATCACTTCGGTGTCCATGATATCGGCGACCATCTGCCGCCACACCGGGCTTTTCGAGCCGCCGCCGATCAGGCGGATACTGTGGCTTTGCAGGCCGGTCTGGCGCAACAGGTCCAGGCCTTGGCGCAAGCCAAAGGTGGTGCCTTCGACCACCGCGCGACACAGGTTGCCACGGGTCAGGTTGGTCATGGTCAGGCCGTGCAGGCTGCCGGTGGCGTGGGGCAGGGCGGGTACGCGCTCGCCATTGAGAAACGGCAGCATGCAGACGCCCTCGGCGCCAATCGGCGCCTGGGCCACCAGGACGTTGAACGCCACCAGGTCCAGCTCGAACAGCTCACGGATGACCCCGGTGGCATTGGTCAGGTTCATGGTGCAGATCAGCGGCAGCCAGCCGCCGCTGGAGGAACAGAATGTCGCCACCGCGCCCTGGGTGCTGACAGTCGGCTGATCGGCAAACGCATACAGGGTGCCCGACGAACCGAGGCTCATGGTAAACACTCCAGGCTTGATATTGCCGGTGCCGATCGCCCCCATCATATTGTCGCCGCCGCCACTGGACACAATGGCCCCGGGGTTGATCCCCAGGCGCTTGGCGATGGCCGGCAGCACAGTGCCCAGCGCCTGATTGGCTTCTATCAGGGTTGGCAACGCGGTTTCCAGGCGCCCGCTGGGGTCGATATGCCGCAGCAATGGCAGGTCCCATTGCCGGGTGCGGACATTGAAATAACCGGTGCCCGAGGCGTCGCCATACTCGGCGCAGGCGCGGCCGGTGAGCCAATAATTGAGGTAGTCGTGGGGCAACAGGATATGGGCGACGCGTGCGAACACATCCGGGTGTTGCTCCAGGGTCCATAACAGCTTGGACACGGTGTAGCCCGGCGCAATCGCCACCCCGAGGCGTTCCAGGGAGCCGCTTTCACCGCCCAGGTGTTGCAGCAGCCGGGCGTTTTCCGCGCTGGTCTCGGTGTCGCACCACAGCTTGGCCGGGCGCAGCACCTGGCCCTGCTCATCGAGCAGCACCAGGCCATGTTGCTGGCCGGACACGCCAATGCCGAGAATGTCCTGGCCGTCCACACAGGCTTGCTGCAAGGCGCGGTGGGTGGCTTGGGTAAAGGCGTCCAGCCATTGCGTGGTGTCTTGCTCGCGCCGGCCATTGGCGCCGCTGATCAGGCTGTGGGTCGCGGCGCCCAGGCCCAGCACCCGGCCGCTGGCGGCGTCGAGGACGATGGCCTTGGTGCCTTGGGTGCCGCAGTCGATACCAAGAAACAGAGATTGGCGGGGCATGGTGGTTACTCAGCAGAAAACAGGGTGAAAACCCGAGCAATGTGGGGTTCTTCAGTCGGTAAGTCGTTTCAAGGTCTTTGTGACACCGTTATCGCGCAAACTGACAAAACACCGCTCGAACGCTGCCACAAACTCAGGCGAATTGGGAATCGCCGTGCCAAAAATTTCTTCCACACCCAACAAGCGCTGGCTGATCGAGGCGTCATCCGCCACCAGCGCCCGGCAGAAGTCGGCGCGGGGGTCGGGGATGCGGTAGCGCACGCCGTTCTCGTCAACGCCTTGCAGGTACAAGGCCCAGGCTGCCACCACCAGTGCCGCCCGCTCGGTGTCGCGGCCCTCGGCAATCAGGCGGTTGATGGTTGGCACGGTGAACTTGGGAAACTTCGAGGAGCCATCGGAACACACCCGCTCCAACTGGTCGGCAATCGCCTGGTTGGAGAAGCGGTCCACCAGGGTCTGCTTGTACTCGCCCAGGTCAATGCCCGGCACCGGCGCCAGGTTGGGGGTCACGTCCAGGTCCATATAGGCGCGCATATACGCGACAAACAGCGGGTCGTTCATGGTCTCGTGGACAAACCGGTAGCCCTTGAGAAACCCCAGGTAAGTCAGGGCCAGGTGGCTGCCGTTGAGCAGGCCGATCTTCATTTCTTCATACGGCGTGACGTCGTCGGTGAATTGCACACCCACCTGTTCCCAGGCCGGGCGGCCGTTGACGAACTTGTCTTCCAGCACCCATTGCACAAAGGGTTCGCACACCACCGGCCAGGCATCGTCGATGCCGTGTTCATCATGCAGTTGCAAACGGTGCGCGGTGCTGGTCATCGGTGTGATGCGGTCGACCATGGCGTTGGGGAAACTCACATGGTCCTTGATCCAGTCATGCAGTTCGGCATCGCGCAATGCGGCGAACGCCAGCAGCGCCTTGCGAGTCACGGCGCCGTTGTGCGGCAGGTTATCGCAGGACATCACGGTAAAGGCAGGCACGCCCGCCGCCCGGCGCTGGGTCAGGGCTGCGCAGATAAAACCGAACACGGTTTGGGGGGCGTCGGGGTGGGCCAGGTCATGCTGGATCTGCGGCAGGTGGGCCATGAACTCACCGTTGCTATCGTCGATGCAGTAGCCGCCCTCGGTGATGGTCAGCGAGACGATGCGGATTGCAGGGCTGGCCAGCTTGTCGATCAAGGCCTGGGCGCCGTCCTGTGCCAGCAGCATGTCGCTGATGGCACCGATCACTCGTACTTCGGTGTCGTCGGTATCGCCCAGTTCGTACAGGGTAAACAGATAATCCTGGCCCGCCAGGTCATCGCGCGCCTTGCGGTCTTCGGCCCGCAGGCCGATGCCGCAGATGCTCCAGTCCAGGCCGTCGCCGGTGTTCATCAGGGCGTCGGTGTAGTACGCCTGGTGCGCACGGTGGAAACCGCCGACGCCGATATGGGCGATGCCCTGGCGCGTATCGGCGATGGTGTAGGCGGGCAGGCGCACTTCGGGCGACAGCTGCGTGAGGTTTTGCTTATTGAGTTTCATCAGAAAATCTCGCGAAATCAGGCGGCAGCGCGCAGTGGGCGGGCCACGGCCACACCGTCGGTGTCGAACAGATGGCAGTGCGCCGGGTCCAGGTGCAGTTGCAGGGTCTCGCCATACTGGCTGGCCATGTCGCCACGGATCCGCATGGTCAGCGGCTCGCCGCTGGTGGTGAGCACATGGCAGAACGTGTCGCTGCCCAGGCGTTCGCCCACGTCGGCGGTGACGGTCAGGGTGGTATCGCCCGGCGCGGCCAGTTCCAGGTGCTCGGGGCGGATGCCCAGGGTCACCGCACTGCCCACGCGCAAGCTGGCGCTGCTCAAGGGCAGGCTGATCAGGGTGCCGGCGTCCAGTTGCACGTCGCAGCCCTGGCCCTCGATCCGGGTGACCTGGCCCTTGAGAAAGCCCATTTTCGGCGTACCCAAAAAGCCTGCGACAAACAGGTTGGCCGGCTGGTGATACAGCTCCAGCGGCGAGCCGACCTGTTCGATGCGCCCGCTGTTGAGTACCACCACCTTGTCGGCCAGGGTCATGGCTTCGACCTGGTCGTGGGTCACGTAAATCATGGTGGCTTGCAGTTCTTTATGCAGGCGCGCCAGTTCCAGGCGCATTTGCACGCGCAGGGCGGCGTCGAGGTTGGACAGCGGCTCGTCGAACAGGAAGATTTTCGGGTTACGCACAATCGCCCGGCCAATGGCCACGCGCTGGCGCTGGCCGCCAGACAGCTGCTTGGGCTTGCGCTCCAGCAGCGGGCCCAGCTCCAGGATGCGTGCCGCCTCACTGACTTTACTGTCGACGATTGTTTTGTCGACGCCGGCCAGGTCCAGGGCAAACGACATGTTCTTGCGCACGCTCATATGCGGGTACAGGGCGTAGGTCTGGAACACCATCGCCAGGTCGCGCTTGGCCGGGGTCACTTCGGTGATATCGCGGCCATCCAGTTCGATGGTGCCCTCAGTCACTTCCTCAAGGCCGGCAATCAGGCGCAGCAGGGTCGACTTGCCACAGCCCGACGGCCCGACGAATACCACGAACTCCTTGTCGTTCACTTGCAGGTCGATGCCCTTGATGATGGAGAAACCTTCGAAGCCTTTTTGCAGATTGGTGATTTTCAGGTTGGCCATGATGGGCCTCCTTTTTATAAGGGGTCGTTATTTCACTGCGCCAAAGGACAAGCCGCGCACCAGTTGCTTCTGGCTGATCCAGCCGAAGATCAGGATCGGCGCGCAGGCCAGGGTCGAGACGGCAGATAATTTGGCCCAGAACAAACCTTCGGGGCTGGAGTAGGAGGCGATCAGCGCGGTCAACGGTGCGGCATTCGAGGAGGTCAGGTTCAGCGACCAGAACGCCTCGTTCCAGCACAGGATCAGCGACAGCAACACGGTGGACGCCAGGCCGCCCTTGGCGATGGGCAGCAGCACCCGCAGCATTTCCTGCAACAAGGTGGCGCCATCCAGGCGCGCGGCTTCGAGGATGTCCTTGGGGATGTCCTTGAAGTAGGTGTAAACCATCCACACCACAATCGGCAGGTTGATCAGGGTGTAGATGATGATCAGCGCGATGCGCGTATCCAAAAGGCCCATGCTCTTGGCCAGCAGGTAAATGGGCATCAGCACGCCCACCGGTGGCAGCATCTTGGTCGACAGCATCCACAGCAACGTGCCCTTGGTGCGCTGGGTTTCGTAGAACGCCATGGAGTAGGCCGCCGGCACTGCAATCAGCAGGCACAAGGCGGTGGCGCTGAAGGAAATCACCACGGAGTTCCAGGCGAAGCTTAGGTAATTGCTGCGCTCATTGATGTGCAGGTAGTTCTCCAGGGTGGGCGTGAAAATGAACTGCGGCGGCGTGGCAAACGCGTCGATTTCGGTCTTGAAACTGGTGAGCACCATCCAGAAGATCGGGAAGAAAATCACGATCGCGATGGCCCAGGCCAGGGTGCCGAGCAACAGGCTTTGCAGGCGGCGGGATTGTTGAAGCGTCATGGCGCGGCCCTCAAGGCTTGTCAGTCAGGTTTTTGCCGAGCATCCGCACCAGGATGATAGCCGCGATATTGGCAATGACCACGGCAATCAAGCCGCCGGCCGAGGCCATGCCCACGTCGAACTGCACCAGCGCCTGGTTGTAGATCAGGTAGGCGAGGTTGGTCGAGGCGTAGCCGGGGCCGCCGTTGGTGGTGGTGAAGATTTCAGCGAATACCGAGAGCAGGAAGATGGTCTCGATCATCACCACCACGGCAATGGGCCGGGCCAGGTGCGGTAGGGTCAGGTGCCAGAAGATCGCAATCGGGCCGGCACCGTCCAGGCGCGCGGCTTCTTTCTGTTCCTGGTCCAGGGACTGCATGGCGGTCATCAGGATCAGGATCGCGAAGGGCAGCCATTGCCAGGACACAATGATGATGATCGACAGCAGCGGGTAGTGCGCCAGCCAGTCCACCGGCTGCGCGCCAAACAACTTCCACACCGCCGCCAGTACGCCGGACACCGGGTGGAAAATCAGGTTCTTCCAGATCAGCGCACCGACCGTGGGCATGATGAAGAACGGCGAGATCAACAACACCCGCACCAGCCCCCGGCCGAAAAACTCGCTGGCCTCCAGCAAGGCACTGATCAACACCCCCAGCACCACACTGATCAGCAGCACGCTGCCGACCAGCAACAGGGTGTTGGTGGCACCGGGCAAAAAGCCGGAATCGGTGACGAAGTAGGTGAAGTTCTCCAGGCCCACGAATTGGTTTTCGCCGGGGTAGAGCAGGTTGTAACGGATCAGCGAAAAATACAGGGTCATGCCCAGCGGCACGATCATCCACAGCAGCAACAGGGCCACCGAGGGGCTGACGAGGAACCAGCCGGGGTTGAGCAGGCGGCTTTTAGACGTATTCATGACAATCAGAACCCATTGGAGGCAAACAGAATCAGCCTTGGAGTGCGGTCAATGTAGGAGCTGGCTTGCCTGCGATGGCGGCCTGTCAGTGGATAAATCAGTTAACTGATCGACCGCTATCGCAGGCAAGCCAGCTCCTACATTTACGAGGGTGAGCCTGGGCTATTTGGGGTAGCCGGCACGCTTCATTTCCCGCTCGGTGGTGGTTTGCGCGGCAGCCAGGGCCTGGTCGACTGTCTGCTGGCCGGTCAGGGCGCCGGCGAAGAACTTGCCCACCTGGGTGCCAATGGCCTGGAACTCGGGAATGGTCACCAACTGGATGCCGACATAGGGCACGGGCTTGAGGGTCGGTTTGGTCGGGTCTGCGACTTTCAACGACTCCAGCGTCACCTTGGCAAAGGGCGCGGCCTGCATGTATTGCTCGCTGTAGGTCGAGGCGCGGGTGCCTGGCGGTACGTTGGCGATGCCATCGGTCTTGGCCACCAGCGCGCCGTACTCCTTGGACGTCGCCCAGGCACTGAAGACCTTGGCCGCGTCCTTGGCCTTGGAACTGGTGGGGATCGCCAGCGACCAGGAATACAGCCACGAAGTGCCCTTGTCGGTGACCTGTTGCGGGGCAAAGGTGAAGCCGACATGCTCGGCGACCTTGCTCTGGGTCTTGTCGGTGACAAACGAACCGGCGACGCTGGCGTCCACCCAGATCGCGCACTTGCCGCTGTTGAACAGCGCCAGGTTTTCATTGAAACCATTGCTGGAAGCGCCCGGTGGGCCGGACTTCTTCATGTTGTCGACGTAGAAATTCAGCGCGTCCTTCCACTCAGGGCCATTGAATTCGGGTTGCCATTTCTCATCGAACCAGCGCGCGCCATAGCCATTGGCCAGGGTGCTGATCAGCGCCATGTTCTCCCCCCAACCGGCCTTGCCGCGCAGGCACAGGCCGTATTGCTCCTTGCTCTTGTCGGTGAGTTTTTCGGCAAACTGGCCAATCTGCACCCAGGTCGGATGCTCCGGCATGCTCAGCCCGGCGGCCTTGAACAGGTCGCTGCGGTAGTAGGTAATGGAGCTTTCGGCATAGAACGGCAGGGCGTACAGCGTGCCCTTGACGGACAGGCCGTCACGCACTGAAGGGAACACATCGTCCAGGTCGTAGGACGCCGGCAGGTCCTTCATCGGCTCCAGCCAGCCCTTGGCGCCCCAGAGTGCAGCTTCGTACATGCCGATGGTCAGCACATCGAACTGCCCGCCCTGGGTGGCGATGTCGGTGGTCAGGCGTTGGCGCAGCACGTTTTCTTCGAGCACCACCCAGTTCAACTTGATGTCCGGATGCTCGGCCTCGAAGGTTTTCGAGAGCTTTTGCATGCGGATCATGTCGCTGTTGTTGACGGTGGCAATGGTCAGGGTTTGTGCACCCAGGCTGACGGCGCTGAGGGTCATGCAGGTACAGGCAAGCAGGGCTTTTGCTGGGAACTTCATCGCGCACTCCGTATCTGCGCCCAGAGGGCTGCAGAAGGACAGTTATTGTTGTTGTGTCTTCCAGGGCAGCAGGAAGAGTGTGCGTTGATTACAGCCTTGTGCAGGCCCGGTGACAAATCCTTGGACACACTTGCACTGATACTTTTTTGCACTGGTCGATGGGTGCCATGGGCGACCTGTTACTTTTGACAGTAGACGATCTAAAGGAATCAAGGGTTAATTGTTGTGCACAACCAACCGAGGATATGTTCATGAACTATTCCACCGTAAGACCCGACATTAACTGGCTCTACAAAGTTGCTCTTGGCATGGTCGTCGCACTGTTTGTCAGTGCATGCACAGGGCAGTCACCTTCTTCCGGTAATTTTGATGAATGCGTGCGTGAGGGTTATTTCAAAAGTGTCGAAATCGCCGGTGGGTATTACCGCTGTGTGTATAATTCAAGCACTAAGAAATATACGCTTTATCGCTACACTTGCCCGGCAGGCAAAGAGTTCAACGAAGCGACCAGACAATGTGAGTGAGCCCGTGTAAACCCACAAGGCCCCCAGTGTTTTCACTGGGGGCCTTGTGTTTTCAGGGGGTGAGTAGTAGATCAGTCGACCCCGTCTTCCTGCTCCAGGGTTATTTGACTTGGATAAGGCCGCTGCTGGATGATGATGTCGTCAAAATCGTAGATACCCTCGGTTGACGGATTAGTTATGGCAATTGACGCCTCAAATGGCTGGCCTGGCAAATATCCCATATACACATCGGCATACAACCACGTATTGATGCTAGGTATCGCCACGTTCTTGGTCAAGTTGCCTATATGAATAAATACACTGGTCGGCCCGCCGATATCCGCGAACTTGCTGATCCTGAAGCGCAAACTTACCCGATAGTAGCCCACTGCGGCGGGGGTGAAGGTTTTGTAAATCCTCACACCACTGCCGGGGTAGGGGGCGGCTTGCAGGTAGTAATTGCCGTTTGCCTCGCGGCGGATCCCGGTATTGGGCCACTGGCTGAGCCAACCATTGAGGAAGGAGCCGGTAAAGGTCGTCTCGTCGGTGATCATCCTGCTGCGGATGGTGTAAATGACCGGCGGGAACTCAATTGCCCGCGACTCTTCGGTGCTGTTGTTGAACGCCACCTTAAATTGCAGGGTCAGTTGGCTGTTGTTGCCCAGGTCCGACAGGTAGCTATTGAGGATGGTTTGCTGGTGATACCCAAGGCTCAACCAGCCAGAGGTCACCCGGTCGCCGTAGGAACCGTCCAACAGGGTCAGGTTGTGGGCCGCACCGTTGGGCCGGTTGCCGAGCAAGCGCAGCCAGACGGGCTGGTCCCTGGCAATAAGTGGCCAGGTACCTACGGTTGCCGTGGCGTTGCCGGCCAGTTCGCCCACATCCAGTACACCGCTGACGGCCTCGTCGATCCGCAGCACGGTTTTTTTCAGCTCAGTCACCGGAATGGCTTTGAGGGTCACGCTCAACACCGTTGACGAACGGCGCACGCCGTTGCGCAAGACGGAATACTGCACGGTGAACACGCTGTCGCGATTGTCCAGATTGGCGGCAATCAACGCGGCCGGCAGGCTGAAAGTCACCGTGCCATTGGCTTCGCCATTTTTCGGCCCCAGTTGCACCGACCCTGGCCCGCTGGCACCCAGTACCTCCAGGGTGAGGCTGTCGGTGGTGTACATCGGGCTGTAGGCCACCTCTACCGTCGCCCCGTTTTGCGCATTGAGCGGTGTCAGGGTTACCGCGGCTCCCGAACCCGTGGCCTCGAGCACTCGGGGCACTGGAAATTCGGCGGGAATGGCCTGCACGGTGTAACGGCGTTCCGGGAACCACAGTGCATTGGCCTGTTCGGTCGATTGGTCAAACGTCACCCCAAAGCGCATCACAAGTTGTGAGCCGTCCTTGAGCTGGCGCAATTGCGCCACCGGCGCCTGGGGGCGGATCCCGATCTGTTCGCCGTTGTAGGTCACCAGGTCACCGTCGTAGAGCACGGCAACAAAGGGCGTGTCATTGGCAGAGGTGCCGCGCAGTTCAAACCACATGCGTTGATTGCGGTTGATAAAGTTCCAGCGATCAACCATGGCGCGCTCGGAGCCGACCAGGTTGCTGAGATTCAGCACGCTGCTGGTATGGCCTTCGATATAGGGCAGGGGCAGTACCGGCGCCAACAGATTCAGGCTCAATACCGGCGAAGGTTTTTGGTGGGCACCCAGCAATACAAAGTACTGCACCTGAATGTAACGCCCGTATTCGCTGAGGTTGGCCCCGATGACCTCTGCCGGCACCTCGAAATGCAGGGTCCTGGAGGTGTTGCCATCCTTGGTTTCGCAATAGGTGCCCAATTGCGGGATACCGCTCCAGCAGGCCTGGATACGGTGGCTAGGCAGCATTTGCGGGTAGGTGACAGTGATGGTGGCACCGTTCAGCGCCGCCTCCGGCAACAGTTGGTCGGGGTAGCGCTGGGCTTGCAATACCTCTGGGCGCAACAGGTCCAGGGCCGCACCCACCGTGACCACTAACACGTCCGAGTAGAGCGTGGCGCCACCGCTTGCAGGCACCAGCGAATAGCTCAGGCGCAGCTCGCCATTTTCGCTGGCACGGATCAACGCCTCTTCCAGGGTGAATACCACCGGCTTGCCCGCTGTTGCATTGTTGAGGCGTATCTCATCGCCGGCAGTGCCGTTGCTGGTCGCGCCCAACAATGTCCAGCGCAGAATGTCGCCATTGGCGGTGCGCGTGTAGGGTAGGGTTACCTGCAACTGACCACCTTTGATGCGCGCCGGGTCCAGGTTGTTGAACTCATCGACATATTGCATCAGGGGCGATGGCAGATCGGCATAGCGGGGGCCAAAGGTGACTTCCAGCACCTCTGACATGCGCACTGTCTGAATGCTGGGGTTCAGGATGCCCAGGGTGCCGGTGTCGACCAGGTAGTACACCCGTACGGTGCCCAGCCCGACGAAGCGATCGAAATTTTCCTTGAGCACAATGCGAAAACGCTCCGGAGGCGGCTCGGCGCCGGCCAACAGGGTTTCTTCGTAGACCACCAGGCCGCCGCCTGGGCGCACGGCTTCCATGCGCAGGGTCACGCTGTAGTTGCGGTCGTATGGGGTGTAACGCGGGAAAATCGCCTTGATAAAAGGATGGTCCGGGACAATGTTGCCGCCCTCGTTTTGCTCGATGATCATCGGCGGCATCGAGCTCCTGGTGCCGAACACCGTGATATTCAGGCGTCGGGAGGAGGCGAGGAACACGCCCGTGGCCGTGGTCAGCTTGTACTCGATTTGCAGGTGGCCGTTGAGCACCGCCTGCAGGTATTGGGGGTCCACGGCGACGGACGACGACAGGCCGATGCGTGCTGGAAACGCGGGCAGGGTCCTTTCGAACGGCAGGCCATCGGCATCGGCGCCTCGCAACGTCACTACGATCAACGCGCCTGCAGGGGTGGAGGTGCCATTGGGCAGGCGCCGCGGTACCACCATTTCGATATCGAAGTCGTTGTGGATGTCGAGGTTGACGTCGATAACGGAGTCCCCGTCCACCACAAAATGCGGAGCGTCGAGCAGGTAAGGGTCCAGGTCGCTGTCGACCGTGACCGCCTTCGACCATTGCTGGGTTTCCCCGGAGAAGTTGAACACCTTGTCGTAGGCCCGGAAGCGAATAGTCACTACCCCACTGCCGCCCAGCAGGATGATTGATTCCGGGACCAATACGGTGATCGGCTTGATGCCGGCGACATGCTCGGCATCAAGCCTCAAGGAAATGGGGTAACCGTTCCAATACACCTCGACGGTGTCGCCTTCGGTCAGGTTAGGGTAAGGGTCGATCGTCATTTCCACCCCTTCGGCGGCGCGATGGGGGTCTATCACGCCGCCTTCCAGGTCGGGTGGCAGGTGTATCACCAGTTCCGTGTGATACGCCAGCCCGGGATCTTTACTGACCCCGCCGGGGCGAGTGCGCTTGACATACCAGGTTTCGTAGGGCGAGCTGCTGGTGGTGCCGCTGCCCCTGCGGATGACCTCGTAAAAACACGGGTAGGTATAACCCAGTGGCACCAATGGCGGGAGAATCACCAACGCCACCGACGTCTTGTCCAGATCCTCATCGCGGATTTCCGTCGACACAAGGGCAAAGCGGTTGCTGCCCATGAAGAAGTTCAACCTATCGCCGACAGTCAATTGGGTCCAGCGCGGGAAATGCACGGTCAGCCACGGCTCGGTGTGGCGTATCCCCAGGCCGAGCACCGCGTCTGGCAGCGTGCGCACCGCATCGCTGACGTCAGGCGGGTCCAGGTCGTCGATAACGCTTGGGTCCACAGGTCTTGGATGGGGGAGGCAGGGCAAAGTGCTCGGGTTGGATGACTCGGTGTTCTTCATCATGGGTGCTCCGTGTGCATAGGTAACTGGCCACGGACATCACACACCCAAGGTGCTGCTGCATATAACTGTCAAAATTGACAGTGGCGACGAGTGGTCGCTGTCAGGCCAGGTTCTGTTCCGTCAGGCGCTGCACTGCCAAGCGCCGGTAGTGTGAGGGCGTCATGCCTTTGAGCTGCTGGAATCGCCGGTTGAAATTGGAGATGTTGTTGAACCCCGACTCAAAGCACACATCGGTCACGGCCTTGTCGCCCACGGCCAGCAACTCGCAGGATTTGCTGATGCGCAGGCGGTTGACGAACTCGACGAAGGTGCGCCCGGTGGCCTGCTTGAACACCCGGGAAAAGTAGGTGGGTTTCATCCCCAGGTACTGCGCGACTTCTTCCAGGGACAGTTCGCGGGCGTAGTGGGCAAAGATGTAGTCCACCGCGCGGTTGGTCCGGTCGATGCTGTGTTCATCGGCCAACTGCGCTGTAGTCCCTCCTGACAGCACCAGGTAGTCCTCACAGGCACAGAGTGCCTCCAGCAACACAAAGAAGTGCCCCAGCCGCGCCATGCCCTGGGCATCCTCGATGCGTTGCATCAGGGTCATGGCCTGGGCGATGGTGTTCTTGCAGCGAAATTCGATGCCGTACTGCGCGCGCTCCAGCAAGGGCGCCAGGCTCTTGAACTCGGTGAAGACCTGGCTGCCGTCCTCCAGCAACTGATCGGTGAAATTCACCAGCATGTCGCGCTTGGTGATCACTTCGCCTTCCTCCACCTGGCTGATCCAGTTGTGGGGCAGGTTGGGACCGGTGAGGAACAGGCTTTGCGGGTAGAAGTTGCCGATATAGTCGCCGATAAACACCTTGCCGGAACTGGCGACAATCAGGTGCAGCTCATATTCCTTATGAAAGTGCCAGCGCACCAGGGGGCAGGGGAAACCATGCTGGCGATAGATGATGGACAGGCCGTTGTGGTCGTCCATCAACTCGTAGGAAGGGTCGGTGATGCGCGTTGCTCGGCTCATGCTGGCGTCGCTTTTATTGTGGTTGCGCAGCCGATAATGCCCCGTTGCACGTCACCTCGCCAGCGCCGCTGTTTAAATGGGGCGGTTTTTTGCCTCGATCCACTGCGCCATGTATTGGGTACTTTTGTGCAGATGGTGGCGCAGCATGCTGCCGGTAAAGTTGTCGCGCCGATGTTGCGCCAGCTCGCCCAGGCAGTGTTGCAGGCGCTCGACCAAGGCCGGGCCGTGGTTGTGCGGGGCATAGCGACGGGCCAGCAATTGCTCGCCATGTGCCTGGGCCTCGGTCCAGGCTTGCCGATCTGCGTACAGGGCCACGGCAGCAGCGGCCAAGGCCGTGGCGCTCTGGGCGATCATCCCCGGCCAGGGTTGCCCGTCGCCCATGCCTTCGGCGCCGATGGGAGTGGTGATACTGGGGGTGCCGCAGAGCATGGCATCGGCCAGTTTGCCCTTGATTCCGGCGCCGAAGCGCAGCGGGGCCAGGCAGATGCGCGCCGCCGACATCACTTGCAGCGCGTCCTCGGCCCAGTTCATCACATGGAAGCCTTGCGCCGGGTTATGCAGCGCAGTGGCCTTGGGCGGCGTGTAGGCCCCATAGATATGCAGTTGGGCGCCGGGGAGCTGCTGGCGAATCAACGGCCAGAGGCTGTTTTTCATCCAGAGCACCGCATCCCAGTTGGGTGCGTGGCGGAAGTTGCCGATACTCAGGAAGTGCGCGCGGTCTTCATAAGGAGTAAACGCCTGGCTGGGCGCCTCGATCATCAACGGGCACCAGTGGAGCAGGGCGGCCGGCACCTTGAAGTGCTCGGTGAGCAGTTGGATCTCGACGTCGGAAATCATCAGGCTGATATCACAGCGGTAGATCGCGGCGATCTCGCGCTTGGCCAGGTCGGTGTCGGCCATCCTCTGGAACTCCTGGTCCAGGACCTGGGCGAATAACGGGCTGAAATCGTCAGCATCCGGCTGGTGCTTGAGGTAGTCCTTGAGGCGCTGCTGGCGGGCATCGCGCAGGCTCTGCAAATCCGAAGTCTCCAGCACGCGCAAGGCCTGCGGGCAATGCTTCTCTACGCGCCAGCCGAACTGCTCCTCCATCATGAAACGATCGAACAGCACGATATCCGGGGCCAGTTCACGGATAAAGTCGTCGAAACTGCGGTTATTGAGCTCGATAGCGCATTCGCGAACACCCAGTGCCGCAAGGTCGGCCTTGTGTTCACCGATAGCGGCTGGGCTGCTGAAGGTTACTTCCCAGCCTTGCGAAAGAAAGCTCTGCAAAATCTGCATCATATGTCCGCCAGCTGCCGAGGAGCGGGGCTCCGGCCAGACGTAACCGATGACCAGGACTTGGGTGGCAGGCTGATTCTTCAACGACGAACTCCTTCAAGGGCAGGGCAAAAGCGGCGCAATTAAACCACAGCCGTCGGCCCAGGCGCTGTCATGACAATTTGTGACGGCCATAGGTGTAAATCGAACTTTGTGGTTAACTTCTGCCTCTCGAATTCGTTTCATCCAACCCAGCATAAGGATTCCGTTCATGGCTCAAGTCACCCTCAAAGGCAACCCAGTCCAGGTTGAAGGCGAGTTGCCGCAAATCGGTACCCAGGCCCTCGATTTTTCCCTGACCGCAGGCGATCTGTCGGACGTCACCCTGGCGACTTTCGCCGGCAAGCGCAAAGTACTGAACATCTTCCCAAGCGTTGACACCCCGACCTGCGCCACGTCGGTGCGCAAGTTCAACGCCCAGGCCAACGAGCTGAACAACACCGTTGTACTGTGCATCTCCACCGACCTGCCATTCGCCCAGGCCCGTTTTTGCGGTGCCGAAGGCCTGGAAAACGTGAAGAACCTGTCGGACTTTCGCAGCGCCGATTTTGCCGTTGACTACGGTGTTTCCATTGCCGACGGCGCCCTCAAGGGCCTGACCGCCCGCGCCGTGGTGGTACTGGACGAAAACGACAAGGTGCTGCACAGCGAGCTGGTTGGCGAAATCGCCCACGAGCCAAACTACGAAGCGGCGCTGGCTGTACTGAAGTAATTGCGGCTGCGCGTTACTGTCGCTTTGCAGTAACACGTATGATGCATGCTTGCGGCCTGGCCTAGTCCAGGCCGTTTTTATTTGTGCTTCAGCGGTTTAGCCCAAATTGCTGACATTTCACTTCGAAAAGTAAATGTTTGTAAGCGCGAAGGTAAATAGCCGGTAAAGGCGCTTTTCTAAACGCGCCCCAGTGCTTATCTTTCAGCCTCCCACAGTAGAAGCCCTCGCATCCAATGGTTGATCAATCCATGCAATCGTCCCCCCGTAGTTCCCGCCGCTGGCTGTTTGGCTTGCTCGTCCTGTTGGTTGTTGCCGTGCTGTGCTGGAAGTTCTGGCCGACCGGCGCCGCCCAGAAAGAGGCCCCGGCAGCCCGGACCAGCAAGACGGGGATGATGCGTCCCGGCTTCGGCGGCTCAGGTGCTGCGGTACCCGTGCGTGTCGCGCCCGCGATCACTGGGGATTTCCCGGTGTACTACAAGGCGCTGGGCACTGTGACGGCGCTGAACACCATCAATGTGCGCAGCCGGGTGGGGGGAGAACTGGTCAAGATCGCCTTTGAAGAGGGGCAGATGGTCAAGGCCGGCGACCTGCTGGCAGAAATCGACCCGCGTAGCTACCAGAACGCCTTGCTCCAGGCCCAGGGCACGCTGCTGCAAAACCAGGCCCAATTGAAGAACGCCCAGGTCGACCTCGAGCGTTATCGCGGCCTGTATGAACAGGACAGTATTGCCAAGCAGACTTTGGACACCGCCGCTGCGCTGGTCCTGCAATACCAGGGCACGGTCAAGACCAACCAGGGCGCGGTGGATGACGCCAAGCTCAACCTGGAATTCACCAAGATCCGCGCACCGATTTCCGGGCGTGTCGGCCTGCGCCAGCTGGACGTCGGCAACCTGGTGGCGGCCAATGACACCACCGCCCTGGCGATCATCACCCAGACCCAGCCGATCAGCGTGGCATTCACCTTGCCGGAGAACAGCCTGCAAACCGTCCTGGCCCGCTACCGCAGCGGCAACAAGCTACCGGTGCAGGCCTGGGACCGTGGCGACCTGCAACTGCAAGCCACCGGCGTATTGCAGAGCCTGGACAACCAGATCGATGTCGCCACCGGCACCCTGAAATTCAAGGCCCGCTTCGATAACCAGGACCAGGTGCTGTTCCCCAACCAATTCGTCAATGTGCGCCTGTTGGCCGACACCCTGAAAAACGTGGTGCTGGTTCCCTCGGCGGCGATCCAGTTCGGCACCAATGGCACCTTTGTTTATGCCCTGGACGGTGACAAGAAAGTCAAGATCCGCACCTTGGTGATTGGGGAGACCGATGGCCAGAACACCGTGGTCAAGGAAGGCCTGGCCGCAGGCGATCGCGTGGTGCTCGAAGGCACCGACCGCCTGAAGGACGGCACCGACATCGAAGTGGTCAACGACAGCAACCTGGTCCCGACCACCCCAACCGAGCATTTGCAGGGCAAACCCGCGGCGAAAGGCGAAGGCAGCCCGGCGGCTGACGCCGGCAAGGCGCAAAAGGCCGGCGCATGAACCTGTCACGGCTGTTCATCCTCAGGCCCGTCGCCACCACCCTGAGCATGCTGGCCATTGTCCTGGCCGGCCTGATTGCCTATCGCCTGATGCCGGTGTCGGCCTTGCCCCAGGTGGATTATCCGACCATCCGCGTCATGACCCTGTACCCCGGCGCCAGCCCGGACGTGATGACCAGCGCGGTCACCGCGCCCCTGGAGCGCCAGTTCGGGCAAATGCCCGGCCTCACGCAGATGGCGTCCACCAGTTCCGGCGGGGCCTCGGTGCTGACCCTGCGCTTTAACCTCGACGTCAATATGGACGTGGCCGAGCAACAGGTGCAGGCGGCGATCAACGCAGCCAGTAACCTGCTGCCCTCGGACCTGCCGGCGCCACCGGTGTACAACAAGGTCAACCCGGCCGATACCCCGGTCCTGACCCTGGCCATCACCTCCAAGACCATGCTGTTGCCCAAGCTCAACGACCTGGTCGATACGCGCATGGCGCAAAAAATCGCGCAGATCAGCGGCGTGGGCATGGTCAGCATCGCCGGCGGCCAGCGCCAGGCGGTGCGGATCAAGGTCAACCCCGAGGCCCTGGCCGCCAATGGCTTGAACCTGGCGGACGTGCGCAGCCTGATCGCCGCCTCCAACGTCAACCAGCCCAAGGGTAACTTCGACGGCCCGACCCGGGTGTCGATGCTCGATGCCAACGACCAGTTGGTATCGCCCGAGCAGTATGCCGAACTGATCCTGGCCTACAGCAACGGCGCACCGCTGCGCCTTAAAGACGTCGCGCAAATCGTCGATGGCGCAGAAAACGAACGCCTCGCCGCCTGGGCCAATGAAAACCAGGCGGTGCTGCTGAACATCCAGCGCCAGCCGGGGGCCAACGTGATTGAGGTGGTGGACCGGATCAAGGCGCTGCTGCCAAGCATCACCGACAACCTGCCGGCCGGCCTTGACGTGACGGTACTCACCGACCGCACCCAGACCATCCGCGCCTCGGTCACCGATGTGCAGCATGAATTGCTGATCGCCATTGCCCTGGTGGTGATGGTCACGTTCCTGTTCCTGCGCCGTTTCAGCGCCACCATCATCCCGTCGATTGCCGTGCCGTTGTCCCTGGTCGGCACCTTTGGCGTGATGTACCTGGCCGGCTTCTCCATCAATAACCTGACCCTGATGGCCCTGACCATCGCCACCGGGTTTGTGGTGGACGATGCCATCGTGATGCTGGAAAACATCTCCCGCTATATCGAGGAAGGCGAGACGCCGCTGGCCGCCGCGCTCAAGGGCGCCAAGCAGATCGGCTTCACCCTGGTTTCCCTGACGCTGTCGCTGATTGCGGTATTGATCCCGTTGCTGTTCATGGCCGATGTGGTCGGGCGCTTGTTCCGCGAATTTGCCATCACCCTGGCCGTGGCGATCCTGATCTCCCTGGTGGTGTCCCTGACCCTGACGCCAATGATGTGCGCGCGCCTGCTCAAGCGCGAACCCAAGGAAGAAGAACAGGGGCGCTTCTACAAGGCCAGCGGCGCCTGGATCGACTGGCTGGTCGCCGCCTACGGCCGCAAGCTGCAGTGGGTGCTCAAGCACCAGCCGCTGACCCTGCTGGTGGCCATCGCCACCCTGGGCCTGACGGTGGTGCTGTACCTGGTAGTGCCCAAGGGTTTCTTCCCGGTGCAGGACACCGGGGTGATCCAGGGTATTTCCGAGGCGCCGCAGTCGATTTCCTTCGCGGCCATGAGCCAGCGCCAGCAGGAACTGGCGAAGATCATCCTCGAAGATCCTGCGGTGGAAAGCCTGTCTTCCTACATTGGCGTCGATGGCGATAACGCCACCCTCAACAGTGGCCGCCTGCTGATCAACCTCAAGCCCCATAAAGAGCGGGACTTGAGCGCTGTCGAGGTGATTGCACGCCTGCAACCGACACTGGATAAACTGGTGGGCATCCGCCTGTTCATGCAGCCGGTGCAGGACCTGACCATCGAAGACCGTGTCAGCCGCACCCAATACCAGTTCAGCATGTCCTCCCCGGATGCCGAGCTACTGGCCCTGTGGAGCGGCAAGCTGGTGCAGGCCCTGAGCCAGTACCCGGAACTCACCGATGTGGCCAGCGACCTGCAGGACAAAGGCTTGCAGGTGTACATGGTGATCGACCGCGATGCGGCCTCGCGCCTGGGGGTGTCGGTGGCCAATATCACCGACGCGCTGTATGACGCCTTCGGCCAGCGGCAGATTTCCACGATCTACACCCAGGCCAGCCAGTACCGCGTGGTGTTGCAGGCCCAATCCGGCGAAAGCCTGGGGCCGGACGCGCTGAACCAGATCCACGTGAAGACCACCGATGGCGGCCAGGTGCGCCTGTCGAGCCTGGCCCGCATCGAGCAGCGCCAGGCGCAGTTGGCGATTACCCATATCGGCCAGTTCCCGGCGGTGATGATGTCGTTCAACCTGGCACCCGGCGTGGCCCTGGGCAAGGGCGTGGAGCTGATCAACCAGGTACAGAAGGACATCGGCATGCCGGTCGGCGTGCAGACTCAGTTCCAGGGGGCTGCCCAGGCGTTCGAAGCGTCGCTGTCGAGCACCTTGCTGCTGATCCTCGCGGCGGTGGTGACCATGTACATCGTGCTTGGCGTGCTGTACGAGAGCTACATCCACCCGATCACCATCCTCTCGACCTTGCCGTCGGCAGCGGTGGGGGCCCTGTTGGCGCTGCTGCTCACGGGCAATGACCTGGGGATGATTGCGATCATCGGCATCATCCTGCTGATCGGCATCGTGAAAAAGAACGCGATCATGATGATCGACTTCGCCCTCGACGCCGAACGCAACCAGGGCCTGGACCCGCAGACCGCGATCTACCAGGCGGCGCTGCTGCGCTTCAGGCCGATCCTGATGACCACCCTGGCGGCATTGTTCGGTGCCGTGCCGTTGATGCTGGCCACCGGCTCCGGCGCCGAGTTGCGCCAGCCCCTGGGCCTGGTGATGGTCGGCGGCTTGCTGCTGAGCCAGATCCTCACGCTGTTTACCACGCCGGTGATCTATCTGTACTTCGACCGCCTTGGCCGTCGCTGGCGCAAGACCCCGGACGCGCTGGAGCCGGTTGAGCCATGAACCTGTCCGGACCTTTTATTCGCCGGCCGGTAGCCACCATGCTGCTGAGCCTGGCGATCATGTTGCTGGGCGGTGTCAGTTTCAGCCTGCTGCCAGTGTCGCCGTTGCCGCAGATCGACTTCCCGGTGATTGTGGTCTCTGCCAGCCTGCCTGGCGCCAGCCCGGAAGTGATGGCGTCTACCGTGGCCACGCCGCTGGAGCGCTCATTCGGTGCGATTGCCGGGGTCACCACCCTGAGCAGTTCGTCCAGCCAGGGCTCGACCCGGGTGATCCTGGCATTCGACTCCGACCGCGATATCAACGGCGCGGCGCGAGAAGTGCAGGCCGCGATCAATGCCTCGCGCAACCTGTTGCCCAGCGGCATGCGCAGCATGCCCACCTACCGCAAGATCAACCCGTCCCAGGCACCGATCATGGTGCTGTCGCTGACCTCGGACGTATTGCCCAAGGGCCAGCTCTACGACTTGGCGTCCACCATCCTCTCGCAAAGCCTGTCCCAGGTGCCGGGTGTGGGCGAAGTGCAGATCGGCGGCAGCTCCCTGCCGGCGGTGCGTATCGAACTGGAGCCCAAGGCCCTCGACCAGTACGGCGTGTCCCTGGACGAGGTGCGCGACACCATCGCCAACGCCAACGTACGCAGGCCCAAGGGCTCGGTGGAAGATGGCGAGCGCAACTGGCAGATCCAGGCCAATGACCAGTTGGAAAAAGCCAAGGACTATGAGCCGCTGTTGATCCGCTACCAGGACGGCGCGGCGTTGCGCCTAAGTGACGTGGCCAAGATCAGCGACGGCGTCGAAGACCGCTACAACAGTGGCTTCTTCAACAACGACTCGGCGGTATTGCTGGTGATCAACCGCCAGTCCGGCGCCAACATCATCGAGACCGTCAAGCAGATCAAGGCCCAGTTGCCGGCGTTGCAGGCGGTATTGCCGTCCAGCGTCAAGCTCAACCTGGCCATGGACCGCTCGCCGGTGATCACCGCCACCCTGCATGAAGCGGAAATGACCCTGCTGATCGCCGTGGCTCTGGTGATCCTGGTGGTGTACCTGTTCCTCGGTAACTTCCGTGCCTCACTGATCCCGACCCTCGCGGTGCCGGTGTCGCTGGTGGGCACCTTTGCGATCATGTACCTGTATGGGTTTTCCCTGAACAACCTGTCGCTGATGGCCCTGATCCTCGCCACCGGCCTGGTGGTGGACGATGCCATCGTGGTGCTGGAGAACATCTCGCGGCATATCGACGACGGCATCGCGCCGATGAAAGCGGCGTACCTGGGAGCCAAGGAGGTCGGCTTCACCCTGTTGTCGATGAACGTGTCGCTGGTGGCGGTGTTCCTGTCGATCCTGTTTATGGGCGGGATTGTCACCAGCCTGTTCCGTGAGTTTTCCATCACCCTGGCGGCGGCGATCATCGTGTCGCTGGTGGTCTCGCTGACCCTGACCCCGATGCTCTGCGCGCGCTGGCTCAAGCCCCATGTCAAAGGCCAGCAGACCGGCTTGCAGCGCTGGAGCCAGAAGGTCAACGACCATATGGTTTCGGGTTATGCCAAAAGCCTCGACTGGGTGCTGCGGCACAAGCGCCTGACCCTGCTCAGCCTGTTCGTCACCATCGGGGTGAATATCGCGCTGTATGTGGTGGTGCCCAAAACCTTCATGCCGCAACAGGACACCGGGCAACTGATCGGTTTTGTGCGCGGCGATGATGGCCTGTCATTCAGTGTCATGCAGCCGAAGATGGAGATCTTCCGCAAAGCCGTGTTGCAAGACCCGGCGGTGGAAAGCGTGGCCGGCTTCATCGGTGGCAGCAACGGTACCAACAACGCGGTGATGCTGGTGCGCCTCAAGCCGATCAAGGAACGCAAGTTGTCGGCCCAGGCGGTGATCGAGCGCCTGCGCAAAACCGTGCCGCTGGTACCCGGCGGCCGCTTGATGCTGATGGCCGACCAGGACCTGCAATTTGGCGGCGGCCGCGACCAGACGTCCTCGCAATATTCCTACATCCTGCAAAGTGGCGACCTGGCCGCCTTGCGCCTGTGGTACCCGAAAGTGGTCGCCGCGCTGCGCGAGCTGCCGGAACTGACCGCCATCGACGCTCGTGAGGGGCGCGGGGCGCAGCAGGTGACGCTGATTGTCGATCGCGACCAGGCCAAGCGCCTGGGCGTGGACATGAACATGGTCACCTCGGTGCTGAACAACGCCTACAGCCAGCGGCAGATTTCCACCATCTATGACAGCCTCAACCAGTATCGGGTGGTGATGGAGGTCAATCCGAAATATGCCCAGGACCCGATCACCCTTAACCAGGTGCAGGTGATTACCGCTGATGGCGCGCGAATTCCACTGTCGACCATCGCCCACTACGAAAACAGCCTGGCCGACGACCGCGTCAGCCACGAGGGGCAATTTGCCTCCGAAGACATCGCCTTCGACATGGCCCCCGGGGTCACGGTAGAGCAGGGTACGGCTGCCATCGAGCGGGCGATCGCCAAGGTCGGCTTACCGGAAGACGTGATCGCCAAGATGGCCGGCACCGCCGACGCCTTTGCCGCCACCCAGAAAAGCCAGCCGTTCATGATCCTCGGCGCGTTGGTGGCGGTGTACCTGGTGCTGGGGATTCTGTATGAGAGCTACATCCACCCACTGACCATTCTCTCGACCCTGCCGTCGGCCGGGGTCGGCGCGCTGTTGTCGATCTACGTGCTGGGCGGCGAGTTCAGCCTGATCTCGCTGCTGGGCCTGTTCTTGCTGATCGGTGTGGTGAAGAAAAACGCGATCCTGATGATCGACCTGGCGCTGCAACTGGAGCGCAAGGAAGGCATGCAGCCCCTGGAATCGATTCGCAGCGCTTGCTTGCTGCGCTTGCGGCCAATCCTGATGACCACCCTGGCGGCGATCCTCGGGGCCTTGCCCTTGTTGCTGAGCACCGCCGAAGGCGCGGAAATGCGCCAGCCCCTGGGCCTGACCATTATCGGCGGCCTGGTCTTCAGCCAGATCCTGACCCTTTACACCACCCCGGTGGTTTACCTCTATCTCGACCGCCTGCGCCACCGTTTCAACGGCTGGCGCGGGGTGCGTACCGATGCTGCCCTGGACACTCCGTTATGACCAACCCAACCCTTTGTAGCGGCCTGCGGTTTTTCGCGAGCAAGCTTGCGCCTACAGTTGTGTGCGCCATGCTCCTCAGCGCCTGTGCCATCGGCCCCGACTACCAACGCCCGCCAGTCGCCGAGCCGGCGCAGTACAAAGAAGCCCAGGGCTGGCGCCAGGCCGCGCCCAGCGATGCCCTGGCCCGTGGCGCCTGGTGGGAGTTGTATGGCGACCCACAACTCAACAGCCTGGTGGACAAGCTCAACAACGCCAACCAGACCGTGGCCCAGGCCGAAGCTCGCTACCGCCAGGCCCAGGCCACCGCCCGCAGTTCCCGTGGCGCATTCTTCCCCACCGTCGACCTGAGCGCCGGGAAAACCCGCGCCAGCCAGGGCACCGGCAGCAGCAATGCGAGCTTGAGCAGCTCCAGCAGCGGTATCCGCGACACCCTCAACACCCAGTTGGGCGTGAGCTGGGAAGCCGATATCTGGGGCAAACTGCGCCGCGGCCTGGAGGCCAGCAACGCCAGCGAGCAAGCCAGCGCCGCCGACCTGGCCGCCATGCGCCTGAGCCAGCAGTCGGAGTTGGTACAGAACTACCTGCAACTGCGGGTCATGGACGAACAGACGCGCTTGCTGCAATCCACCGTCGAGACCTACCAGCGCTCGCTGCAAATGACCCAGAACCAGTACCGCGCCGGTGTGTCCGGCAAGGACGCGGTGGCCCAGGCGCAGACCCAGCTCAAAAGCACCCAGGCCAGCCTGATCGACCTGATCTGGCAGCGCGCGCAGCTGGAAAACGCCATCGCGGTATTGATCGGCGAAGCGCCGGCCACCTTCAACTTGGCGGTAAGCAAGGACATTCCCGCCTTGCCGCAGATCCCTGCCAACCTACCATCGCAACTGCTGGAGCGCCGCCCGGACATCGCCTCGGCCGAACGCGCGGTGATCGCCGCCAACGCCAATATCGGCGTGGCGAAAACCGCCTACTACCCGGACCTGACCCTGAGCCTGGCCGGTGGTTATTCCAGCAGCACCTACGCCGACTGGATCAGCCTGCCGAACCGTTTCTGGTCGGTGGGGCCGAAACTGGCGATGACCCTGTTCGACGGCGGGCAGCGCTCGGCCGAAGTCGACCGCGCCGAAGCGTCCTACGACGAAACCGTGGCCAAGTACCGCCAGACCGTGCTCGACGGTTTCCGCGAGGTGGAAAACTACATGGTCCAGCTCAAGGTCCTGGAAGATGAGGCGGGCGTGAGCAACGAAGCCCTGGAGTCGGCACGCGAATCCCTGCGCCTGACCCAGAACCAGTACAAGGCGGGCCTGATTGCCTACCTGGATGTGGTGAACGTCCAGGCCACGGCATTGAGCAACGAACGCACCGTGCTGACCTTGCTGCAGACCCGTCTGGTGGCCAGTGTGCAGCTGATCGCAGCGCTGGGCGGCGGCTGGGATGGCCAGTTGGAGCCGCGAGAGAAACCCTGACCCTGTAGGCGATGGTCGTCAACGATAACGGATGAACAGCTGATAAACCCTCAGGTGTTATTACTGACGCCATCGCGGGCAAGCCCGCTCCCACAGGGCGTAGTTTTGCCCCCCCCAGGCCATACATTTTCAGTAATGGCCTTGTGACAATATTCCACCTGTACAAGAATTATTCTCGCTACAATCTGCGACTTTTCCACGGCATGGACGCCGTTCGTATCGTCAGCCACGAGAAGTCCCATGCTTACCGGCAGTTATTCCCCCGCACTGGTCCTGATCTCCCTGTTAGTGGCGATCCTCGCTTCCTATACTGCCCTGGACCTGAGCGGCCGTATCGCCACGGCCAAAGGTCGGACCGTGTACCTGTGGATGACCGGCGGCGCCCTGGCCATGGGGACTGGCGTGTGGTCGATGCACTTTATCGGAATGCTGGCGTTTCGCCTGCCCATTACCCTGGGCTACGACATCGGCATAACGGCGCTGTCGCTGTTGATCGCCGTCCTGTCCAGTGGCTTCGCCCTGTGGCTGGTCAACCAACCGCGCCTGCCGGCCTGGCAACTGGGCTTTGGCGCCCTGATCATGGGCGCGGGTATCAGCACCATGCACTACACCGGCATGGCTGCCTTGCGCATGATGCCGGGGATCGACTACGACCCAACCCTGTTCGGCGCCTCGCTGCTGATCGCCGTCGGCGCTTCGGCAGCCGCCTTGTGGATTGCCTTCAACCTGCGGCGCAACACCCCCTATGTGCGCCTGGCACGGGGCGGGGCGGCGGTGGTGATGGGCGTGGCCATCGTCGGCATGCATTACACCGGCATGGCGGCGGCACGTTTTGCCGATGGCAGTTTCTGCGGGGCGGCGGTGGACGGCCTGAGCGGTAGCGGCCTGGATAATCTGGTGCTGGTGACCACCCTGGCAGTGCTGGCCATCGCCCTGTTGACCTCGTTGCTTGACGCCCGCCTGGAGGCGCGCACCGCGATATTGGCCGACTCCCTGACCCTGGCCAACCAGGAACTCACCCACCTGGCTCTGCACGACACACTCACCGGCCTGCCCAACCGCACGCTGCTGGCCGATCGCATTCAGCAGGCCACGCAACTGGTGGCGGAGCAGGGCGGCTGTTTTGCCCTGATGTTTATCGACCTGGACGGTTTCAAGCCAGTCAACGATGCCTTTGGCCACCATCTGGGCGACCAGTTGTTGCGCGAGGTGGGCCTGCGCCTGCGGGAAGACCTGCGCAGCCAGGACACCCTGGCGCGGATCGGCGGCGATGAGTTCGTGCTGCTGGTGCAATTGAGCCAACCCGACGATGCGCTGCGCCTGGCCGAGCGCCAGGTGGGGCTGATCAACCAATCGTTCCGGGTGGCCGAGCATGACTTGAACATCTCCGCCAGCGTCGGCATTGCCCTGTTTCCTGGAAACGGCGCAACCCCCCAGGAACTGTTGATGAATGCCGATGCGGCGATGTATCACGCCAAGAGCATGGGCAAGAACGGCTACAGCTTTTTCGATATGTCGATGAACACCAACGCACGCCGCCAACTGCAACTGTTGCAGGATCTGCGCAATGCGGTGGAAAAACAGCAACTGCGCCTGTTTTACCAACCCAAGTTCGACGCGCTCAGCGGCCGCGCCATCGGGGCCGAGGCCCTGTTGCGCTGGGAACACCCGCAACATGGCCTGTTGCTGCCGGACAAGTTCATCGAACTTGCGGAAAAGACCGGGGTGATCATCGCCATCGGCGACTGGGTGCTCAACGAAGCGTGCCGGCAAATGCAGGTGTGGTTTGCCCAGGGTTATCGTGACTGGCGCATCGCGGTCAACCTGTCCGCCCTGCAGTTCTGCCACGCGGGGCTGGTCGCCAGTGTGGCCAGCGCCCTGCAACGCCACCAGTTGCCGGCCAATAGCCTGACCCTGGAAATCACCGAAACCACGGCCATGAGCGATGCCGATGCCAGCATGACGGTGTTGCAGCAGCTCTCGGAGATGGGCGTGGACTTGTCCATCGACGACTTTGGTACCGGCTACTCGAGCCTGATGTACCTCAAGCGCCTGCCGGCCAACGAGCTGAAAATCGACCGCGGTTTTGTGCGGGACCTGGAGCATGACAGTGACGATGCCGCCATCGTCTCGGCCATTGTCGCCCTGGGCCAGGCCCTCGGCCTGCGCATCGTTGCCGAAGGGGTGGAGACCGATGTGCAGCAGACCTTCCTCACGCGCCTGGGCTGCGACTCGTTGCAAGGCTACCACCTGGGCCACCCGCTGCCGCCGGATACCTTCATGAGCGCTATCGAGGCCAAGGAACGGCTCACCCGACCCTGAGATCAATTGACCCCGGTCCATGCAAAACCTGGCAGGCACAGGTATTCTTGGATCCAACAGCTCACGTTGAATGGGGAGTCAGCACACATGGACAAAGTCGTCATCATTACCGGCGGCAGTCGTGGGATCGGGGCCGCCACGGCCTTGTTGGCGGCCCGGCAGGGCTATCGCATCTGCATCAACTTCCAATCCGATGAACAAGCCGCGCTGGGCGTGCTGGAGCAGGTGCGCGCCTTGGGCGCCCAGGCCATTGCGGTGCGCGCCGACGTGAGCATCGAAGACGAAGTGATCAGCCTGTTCAATCGCGTCGACGCCGAACTGGGTCGTGTTACCGCGCTGGTCAACAACGCCGGCACGGTGGGGCATAAGTCGCGGGTCGAGGAGATGTCCGAGTTCCGCATCCTGAAAACCCTCAGGACCAATGTGCTGGGGCCGATCCTGTGTGCCAAGCATGCGCTGCTGCGCATGTCGCCCAAGCATGGCGGGCAGGGCGGTAGCATCGTCAATGTCTCGTCGGTAGCCTCGCGCATTGGTGCCCCCGGCGAGTATGTCGACTACGCAGCGTCCAAGGGTGCGCTGGACAGCTTCACCATTGGCCTGTCCAAGGAAGTGGCGGGCGAGGGAATTCGGGTCAATGCGGTACGCCCTGGCTACATCTTCACCGACTTCCATGCCTTGAGCGGCGATCCGGATCGGGTCAGCAAGCTTGAATCGGGAATTCCCATGGCCCGTGGCGGGCGCCCGGATGAAGTGGCGGAAGCGATTGTCTGGCTGCTATCGGACAAGGCGTCCTATGCCACCGGGACCTTTGTTGACCTTGGCGGCGGCCGCTAACCGACGCCGTTGTTGGCAGGACGCCTCTGGCAAGCGGGGCGTCAATGCACCAGCCGCAACGTATTGCGCCCCAGGCCCTTGGCCTCGTACAGCGCGGCATCGGCCCTGGCAAGCAGGCTGGCGGTGGTATCAGCGTGCTCTGGCACTACACAACAAACCCCGATACTGATGCGCAGTTCAATGCTTGCCCCCCCAAAATGCGCCGGCGCCTCGGCCAGGGAGGCGCGCAGTTGATCGAGGACACTGATGGCTCCTTCGGGGCTGGTGCCTGGCAGCAATAGCAAAAACTCCTCGCCGCCATACCGACCAATACTGTCGGAATGCCGAAGGCGCTGGGTCAGATGGCAGACACAGTGGCGAATCATCTCCTCACCGGCCAGATGCCCATATACATCGTTGATCTGTTTGAAGTGATCTATGTCGACCATCGCCACCGCCAGGTAGGCATTGCCCAGGCGCGCACGTTCCAGTTCGGTGGAAAACTGCTCAAGGATGGCGCGACGATTGAGAATGCCCGTCAGCACATCGCGCTGGGCCAGATGCTGAAGCAGTGACTCGCTGCGTTCTTTGGCCAGTAGCACCAACCCCAGAGAAATCATCATTGCGGTGAACGTGCCGATGCTGACCGAGATGGTTTGCTTGAGGTTGCTGACGTCATAACGCATCTGGGCAGCACCTCCGCCGAGCACAGCCACCACGCGCATGCCCAAGCCAATCAGGCTGATGCTCGAACCAATGATCAGCAACATCCTTGCACGGCCATGGGCCGGGATGTAGCGGCGCGTCCAGTGGATGATCAACGCGCACTGCACCATCAAAACCAGCGTGGCAGCGAGCATGCGCGGTTCCAGGGTTTCGATCAGGCTTGCCATCAGCACCAGCATCAACCCAGCGGGGGCGAATACCCGCCACCAGGGCACTGGCAGCTCAACGATGCGAAATAAACTCGCCCCATAAAAAGCCAGCGCCACCGCCAACAATGTATTGGCGGCACCGTAGGTAAACCACAATGGGGCATGCCCGTAGGAGCTGTAGCCAATGTAGGCCAAGGCATGGGCCAACAAACCGACGCCAATGGTGAGCAAGCCATCACGCTGGTTGAACTGGCCGACCAGAATCAGACAAAACGCCATGATCGTCGCCACTAACGCGACACAGGCAAAAAGCGTGGGGGTATGAGCGACCATGGAATCTCACACAGCGTTTCTAGAAGTGACTCTGTGCGCAAGTCTAGCTGAGCTGGCCGGCTGCCACTATGCGTTTGTCTCTGAAGTGCGCAAGTCCCGGCCAGCGCTTCAATAGCGGGCCACCCTTAGAAGGAGTGCAACACCGGGTAGCCTTGGCGGGCAAACTGGTCCAGGCGGTCAGCCTCTGAGTTGGGCAGGATGACCACACCCAAGTCGGAAAAACCGTCGATCTTGCCGTTGCGCTCCTCGCTGCCTTTGAGCTTGCACTCGTCCAGGTTGTCGATAAAGCGCAGCACCTTGTCCAGATCATAGGCTGCATTGGCGCGCGCATCCGGGTCGGGATTGGCGTGCGTCCAGTCACCCACGTGCCGTTTGAGGTCAAGCTCCAGTTGCCAGCGGTCATTCCCCTCGAGGTAGCACCTGAGCACCGAACTCTGTTCAATAATCCTCTCTGCCGAGCGGTGATCCCCGGCAGGGCGTCCCATTGGCGCAGTCAATTGGCGAACTTCGCGCTGCTCTGCGACACGCATGTAATGGGGCGGGATGGGCAATGGAAAAGAAAAAAATGGCAGTAGGGTATTTTTCATGGCGCCTCTGTTCTTCAGGAAAAAGAGGCTGATCCTAAACTGCCGGAGGGTGCCTTCCTACGGCAGCGGCTGGCTGATCTATTTCAAGGTGTCTTTCAAAACGAACGGACAATCCGCCCTAGCGTCTCCATGGCCTTTTCCGCCGACTCGTCCCAAGGGCTGCCGTAATTCAGACGGATGCAGTTACGAAAACGCTGGGTCGGTGAAAAAATCGGCCCCGGCGCAATGCTGATGCCCTGGGCCAGGGCCATCTGGAACAGCTTCAACGAGTCGGTCTGCTCCGGCAATTCCAGCCACAGGAAGTAGCCGCCGGCGGGTTGGCTGACCCGGGTCTGCGCCGGGAAGTACCGGCCGATGGCGGCGAGCATCGCGCTTTGCTGCTCTTCCAGGGCATAGCGCAGTTTGCGCAGGTGCCGGTCGTAGCCGCCGTGTTGCAAGTAGTCGGCAATCGCCGCCTGGGCCGGCATCGAGGCACACAGCGAGGTCATCAATTTCAAGCGTTCGATCTTCTGCGCATAGCGGCCCGCGGCCACCCAGCCGACGCGGTAGCCGGGGGCCAGGCTCTTGGCGAAGGAGCCGCAGTGCATCACCAGGCCTTCTGTGTCGAAGGCCTTGGCGGGTTTGGGCGCCTGTTGGCCGTAGTACAACTCGGCGTACACATCGTCTTCGATCAGCGGCACCTGATGCCCGCGCAGTAACTCGACCAACTCCTGCTTCTTGGCCTCTGGCATGGTGGCGCCCATGGGGTTCTGGAAGCTGGTCATGCACCAGCACGCCTTGATCGGGTAGCGTTCCAGGGTCTGGGCCAGCACCTTGAGGTCAATGCCATCGCGCGGATGCACGGGGATTTCCACCGCCTTGAGCTTCAGGCGTTCCAGCACTTGCAGGCAGGCATAAAACGCCGGGGCCTCGATGGCTACCAGGTCGCCCGGTTCGGTGACTGCTTGCAGGCACAGGTTCAGCGCTTCGAGGGCGCCGTTGGTGATCAGCAGTTCTTCCATGGGCAGCATCAGGCCACCGACCATGTAGCGCAGGGCGATTTGCCGGCGCAGTTGCGGGTTGCCCGGCGACATATCGGTGACCACCATGCGCGGGTCCATCTCGCGGCTGGCGCTGGCCAGGGAGCGGGCCAGGCGTTGCAGGGGGAACAGCGTCGGGCTGGGGAAGGCCGAGCCAAAGGGCACGGTTTGCGGATCCTTGATCGAATCGAGCACCGAAAACACCAGCTCACTGACGTCCACCTCGGTGGATTCATGGACATGGGCGCTGACCGCCGGCTCCGAGAACGGGCTGGGCGCATGGGTATTGACGAAATACCCTGAACGCGGCCGCGCCCGGATCAGGCCACGGCGCTCCAACAGGTAATAGGCCTGGAACACCGTGGACGGGCTGACGCCGTAAGTCTGGCTGGCATAGCGCACCGACGGCACGCGCTGGCCCGGTCCGAGGACGCCGGAGCGGATCAGTTCAGCGATGTCGTCGGCAAATTTCTCGTAGCGTTTCATCGTGATCCTAGGTTCTACACAGGTCAAAACGTGGGAGCGGGCTTGCCCGCGATGGCGGTGTGTCAGTAGCCGATAGTTTGACTGACACAGCGTAATCGCGGGCAAGCCCGCACCCACAGGGGGGCTTGCGGGCTCAGCGGTTCAGCGGCGCCACAAAACGGCTGTCGGCGACACTATAAACACTTGGTTCATCCCTATCCGTCACCTTGAAGCGGATGGTTTGCGAGCTGCTGGTCGGTTTGTCACTGGTCAGTGCCACCGACACCGGCACATCGGTGATTTCCCCGGGCGCCAGGCTGACTTCGGTCTTGCCTTGCAGCTCAAAGCCCTCGCCATCCACCAGTTCCAGGCGGTAGTCCTGGCGCTGTTGGGTCTTGTTGATGATCTTCAGGCTGTAGATGTTCTCGATCAGCCCCTGGCTGTTCTCGCGGAACATCCCGCGGTCCTTGGTCACGTCCAGCGACACCATCGGCCGCTGCACCAATGCCATCACCAGGGCCGCAATCATCACCAGCAGCACCGCACTGTAGCCGATCAAGCGTGGCCGCAGCAGGTGGGTCTTGCCACCTTGCAACTGATGCTCGGAGGTATAGCCCACCAAGCCTCGCGCATAGCCCATCTTGTCCATGATCGAATCACAGGCATCGATACACGCCGCGCAGCCGATGCATTCCATTTGCAGGCCGTCGCGGATATCGATGCCGGTAGGGCAGACCTGCACGCACAACTGGCAGTCGATGCAGTCGCCCAGGCCAACGTCCGCCGGGTTCACCTCGCGCTTGCGCGGGCCACGGCTTTCGCCACGGGCAGAGTCGTAGGAAATGGTCAGGGTGTCCTTGTCGAACATCACGCTCTGAAACCGCGCATAGGGGCACATGTGCATGCACACCGCCTCGCGCAGCCAGCCGGCATTGATGTAAGTGGCGCCGGTAAAAAACAGCACCCAGAACAGGCTGACACCGCCCATCTGCCAGGTCAGCAGCTCTTCGGCCAAGGGCCTGATCGGCGTGAAGTAGCCGACAAAGGTCAGGCCGGTCAGCACACTGATCGCCAGCCACAGCGTGTGCTTGGCGGCCCGGCGCGCCAGTTTGTTCACGCCCCAGGGCGCGGCCTGCAGCTTGATCCTTTGGTTTCGCTCGCCTTCGGTGACCTTCTCGCACCACATGAACAGCCAGGTAAACGAACTTTGCGGGCAGGTGTAGCCACACCAGACGCGGCCGGCAAACACGGTGATCGCAAACAGGCCAAAGGCACAGATGATCAACAGCGCCGACAACAGGATGAAGTCCTGGGGCCAGAAGGTCGCGCCAAAAATATGGAACTTGCTTTCAGCCAAGTCCCACAGCACGGCCTGGCGTGAGTCCCAGTTCAGCCACACAGTGCCAAAAAACGCGAGGAACAGAAAGCCTGCACCGCTTACGCGCAAGGTGCGGAACAGGCCGGTGAAACTGCGGGTATGGATCTGGTTGTCGCTGGATTTGGCCTTCATCTTCTTTGGATGTGCAGGCTCGAAATGTTCTACTAATCGGACGGGGATTCTATCGCTCATGGTCTTTCGCTCATCAGCCTCCATCAGGCAGATGAACTATGCGACGCGATCTGTTTGCATAACAGACTCAGGTAAATCGATAAAAAGCGGATCAGATGGGTTTTTGCGCCGGCGCTGCGACAATGTGCAGCACCCCGCAAGCCGTGGGGCCGGTGCCTGGATCAACAGTGCACGCGGCATGCTGATCCAGATCAATCAAATCACCGAATCACCCGCGCTGGCCTTGAGGTGCTTGCGCCCGTCAATGGCGCCGGCGACGGTCAGGGCGTCGGCTTGTGCCTCGGTGATGTAGATGCGCTGGCCGTCAATCTCGACTGCCGACATCGATTTTTCGCTGTCGGTAATCACCGTCACCTCCAGCACGCTTAGGCGTTGCTCTTCACCGCTGTCGTCGATCTTGAAGTAGCAGGTCTGGTTTTCGATACGTACGGGCATGGTCTTCTCCTGGTTGATCGGTGCTGTTCGTTAGGTGACGCACACGGGCCAATGGTTCGGCGCAACTGACTGGCGGTCGTTGCTGTCCATCCTTTATCCCCCCTACGAAAAGGACAGGACCATGGACGCCTGGTGGCAAGAAGTCTGGCAAACCCTGCAAAGCGAATTCGCCGATATCGGCGATGCGCGGCAACTCACGCAAATCACCGTGCGCCTGCTGATTGCCGCGATTCTGGGGGGCATCCTGGGGTTTGAGCGCGAACAAAAAGGCAAGGCCGCCGGCGTGCGCACCCATATGCTGGTGGCGATGGGTGCGGCCTTGTTTGTGCTGGTGCCGCAGATGGGCGGTTCCCAGGCCGACGCCATGAGCCGGGTGGTGCAGGGGGTGATCGCCGGCATCGGCTTCCTGGGCGCAGGGACGATCCTCAAGGGCAAGGAGGAAGAGGCCGGCCAGCATGTCAAGGGCCTGACCACCGCAGCCGGCTTGTGGATGACCGCCGCCATCGGGGTGGCGGCGGGGCTGGGCAAGGAGTCCACCGCGGTACTGAGCACCGTGCTGGCGCTCGCGGTGTTCAGCGTGATGCCAAGGATTGTGAAGCTGCTGGACAAGCCCTAGCTGCGGGCGCCTACACGATGACCGGCGGTATCGTTGTCGGCGGTTCTTCCTTTGCCGCAGGCACGCTTTGCGGCGGCTCCTGCTGAGGAATCGGCTCTGGCTCGGTCGGCGGCAAGGTAGGCTTATCAATGTTCGGGTCAGGGGTTTGCGCAGGAATCGGGATATTCATCGCGGTGGCCTCGTTTGTGCTTTGCTCAATCGGTGGACAACCGCCATGGCCGATTGATTCCCGCCCGGTGGCGGCACATCCATCTGAACTTTCCGTCGGCCACCGGGCTCGGACCTTATACGGCCCGCCCGGGAAGAGCCCGCCTGCTGCACAGACAATCAAGCACAAGAGCGTCCATGGGGCGTAAGGGGAGATGCTCGATGACGGCTGAAATACCCGTATTACCGCTGTCCCAGGCACTGTTGCTGCCCAGGATCGCCATTGAAGACACCATGCCGGTGATTGATGCCGGTGCATTCGCGGTCAAGGCCGTGCAAGGGCAAGCCATCCACGTTACCAGCAAGGTATTCGCCGACGGGCATGACCAGTTGGCCGTGTTGATTCGCTGGCGGTCGTTGAGTGAAGACAACTGGCACAGCGCGGTCATGGCAGACAAGGGCAACAACACCTGGGAAGGCACCTTTGGTGTAAGCCAGCAGGGCCCGCACCACTATTGCATCGAGGCCTGGATCGATCATTTCGCCAGTTTCTGCTACGAACTGGGTAAAAAACACACCGCCGGGGTTCCCGTCAGCCTGGAGCTGCAGGAAGGCCGCCAGCAGGTCCTGCAAGCGGCTGAACGCAGTGAAGGTGAGCTGCAGGAGCACTTGCAGCAACTGCATCACCAACTGTCCGGGCTGCTGGAAACCGAGCAGGTCGCGCTGTTTTTGCACGAACACAGTGCACAGCTGATGGCCCAGGCCGATTTGCGCCCCTACTTGAGCATCAGCCCGGTGTATCCACTGGATGTGGAGCGCCCCCAAGCGCTGTTTGCCAGTTGGTACGAGCTGTTCCCGCGCTCGATCACCGATGACCCGACGCGCCACGGCACGTTCAATGACGTGCATTCGCGCCTGGCGATGATCCACGACATGGGCTTTGACGTGCTGTACTTCCCGCCGATCCACCCCATCGGCCGCAGCCACCGCAAGGGCAAGAACAACTCACTGAGCGCCGGCCCCGAGGATCCCGGCAGCCCCTATGCGATTGGCAGCGAGGAGGGCGGCCACGACGCGATCCATTCGCAACTGGGCACCCGCGAAGATTTCCGCCGCCTGGTAGCGGCCGCCGCCGAGCATGGCCTGGAGATCGCCCTGGACTTTGCCATCCAGTGCTCCCAGGACCACCCGTGGCTCAAGCAACACCCAGGTTGGTTCAACTGGCGCCCGGACGGCACGATCAAATACGCGGAAAACCCGCCGAAAAAATACCAGGACATCGTCAACGTTGACTTCTATGCCGCCGATGCGATCCCCAGCCTGTGGTTGGAGTTGCGCGATATCGTGCTGGGCTGGGTCGAGGAGGGGGTCAAGACCTTCCGCGTCGACAACCCCCACACCAAGCCGCTGCCGTTTTGGCAATGGCTGATCAGCGACGTACGGGCCCAGCACCCCAAGGTGATCTTCCTTGCCGAGGCCTTTACCACCCCGGCGATGATGGCGCGCCTGGGCAAGGTCGGTTACTCCCAGAGCTACACCTACTTCACCTGGCGCAACACCAAGGCCGAACTCAGCGAGTACTTCACCCAACTCAACCAGTCGCCCTGGCGTGAGTGCTACCGGCCGAACTTTTTCGTCAATACACCGGACATCAACCCAGGCTTTCTGCATGAATCCGGGCGCCCGGGCTTTTTGATCCGCGCTGCACTGGCCACCATGGGCTCGGGCCTGTGGGGTATGTACTCGGGCTTTGAACTGTGTGAAAGCGCGCCAGTGCCGGGCAAGGAGGAATACCTGGACTCGGAAAAGTACGAGATCCGCCCCCGGGACTTCAGCGCCCCCGGCAACATCATCGCCGAGATCGCCCAGCTCAACCGCATCCGCCGGCAAAACCCGGCGCTGCAGACACACCTGGGCCTGACGCTCTACAACGCCTTCAACGACAACATCCTGTACTTCGGCAAGCGCAGCGAGGATGGCAGCAACTTCATCCTGATCGCCGTCAGCCTCGACCCGTTCAACCCCCAGGAGGCGCATTTTGAGTTGCCGCTGTGGGAGATGGGCCTGCCGGACGACGCCCAGGTGCAGGGCGAAGACCTGATGAACGGCCATCGCTGGACCTGGTACGGCAAGACCCAATGGATGCGCATCGAGCCCCATATGCCGTTTGGCATCTGGCGCGTCACCCAGTCTTGAGTCGGATGCAGATCAACTGTGGGAGCGGGCTTGCCCGCGATAGCAGTGTGTCAGTCACGTATCCATCAACTGATCCAGCGCTATCGCGGGCAAGCCCGCTCCCACATTGACCACGTCCTGTCTGTCAATTTTTTTGAATTTTCCAGGAGTTTCCAATGGCGAAGAAACCCAAGGCTGCCACCTTTATCAAAGACCCGCTCTGGTACAAAGATGCGGTGATTTACCAGGTTCACGTCAAATCCTATTTCGACTCCAACAACGACGGCATCGGTGACTTCCCCGGGTTGATCGCCAAACTCGACTACATCGCCGACCTGGGCGTGAACACCATCTGGCTGCTGCCGTTTTACCCCTCGCCACGCCGTGACGATGGCTATGACATCGCCGAATACCGTGGCGTGCACAGCGACTACGGGACCATGGCCGACGCCAAGCGCTTTATCGCCGAGGCGCACAAGCGCGGCCTGCGGGTGATCACGGAACTGGTGATCAACCACACCTCCGACCAGCACCCGTGGTTCCAGCGCGCGCGCAAGGCCAAGCCCGGCTCCAGCGCGCGGGATTTCTACGTGTGGTCTGACGACGAGCAGAAATACGACGGCACCCGCATCATTTTCCTCGACACCGAAAAGTCCAACTGGACCTGGGACCCGGTCGCCGGCCAGTACTTCTGGCACCGCTTCTATTCCCACCAGCCGGACCTCAACTTCGACAACCCGCAAGTCATGAAGGCCGTGCTGTCGGTGATGCGCTACTGGCTGGACATGGGCATCGACGGCCTGCGCCTGGACGCGATTCCTTACCTGATCGAGCGCGACGGCACCAACAACGAAAACCTCCCCGAAACCCACGATGTGCTCAAGCAGATCCGTGCCGAGATCGACGCCAACTACCCCGACCGCATGCTGCTCGCCGAAGCCAACCAATGGCCGGAAGATACCCAGCTGTACTTTGGCGACCAGAAGGGCGACGACGGCGATGAATGCCACATGGCCTTCCACTTCCCGCTGATGCCGCGCATGTACATGGCGCTGGCCCAGGAAGATCGCTTCCCGATCACCGATATCCTGCGCCAGACCCCGGAAATTCCCGCCAACTGCCAATGGGCGATTTTCCTGCGCAACCATGATGAGCTGACCCTGGAAATGGTCACCGACAAGGAGCGCGACTACCTGTGGAACTACTACGCCGCCGACCGCCGCGCGCGCATCAACCTGGGGATTCGCCGGCGCCTGGCGCCACTGATGGAACGCGACCGGCGCCGCATCGAGCTGCTCAACAGCCTGCTGCTGTCGATGCCCGGCACACCGACCCTGTATTACGGTGATGAAATCGGCATGGGCGACAACATCTACCTCGGCGACCGCGACGGCGTGCGTACGCCGATGCAATGGTCCATCGACCGCAACGGCGGGTTTTCCCGTGCCGACCCGGCCAGCCTGGTGCTGCCACCGATCATGGACCCGCTCTACGGCTACCAGTCGGTCAACGTCGAAACCCAGGCCCAGGACCCCCATTCGCTGCTGAACTGGACCCGGCGCATGCTGGCGATCCGCAAGCAGTCCAAGGCCTTCGGGCGCGGCAGCCTGAAAATGCTCTCGCCGAGCAACCGCCGGATCCTGGCCTACACCCGCGAATACACCGGCGTCGATGGCAAGCACGAAATCATCCTGTGCGTGGCCAACGTGTCGCGCACGGCCCAGGCGGCGGAGCTGGACCTGTCAGCCTTTGCCGGCATGGTTCCGGTGGAAATGCTCGGGGGCAACGCCTTCCCGCCCATTGGCCAGCTGAATTTTCTCCTGACCCTGCCTCCTTATGGCTTCTACTGGTTCGTGCTGGCTACCGAAAACCAGATGCCCAGCTGGCATGTGGAACCGGCCCAGAGCCTGCCGGACTTCACTACCCTGGTCCTGAAAAAACGCCTCGAAGAGTTGCTCGAAACGCCGTGCCGCACCACCCTGGAGCAGACCTCGTTGCCCAGCTGGCTGCCCAACCGGCGCTGGTTTGCCAATAAAGACTCGGCCATCGACCGCGTGCATATCGCCTATGGCGTGCGCTTTGGCGATGCCCAGCATCCGGTATTGCTCAGCGAGATTGAAGTGACCAGCGGCGGGCAGACCAGCCGTTACCAACTGCCATTCGGCTTGCTCGGCGAAGACCAGTTCACCAGTGCCTTGCCGCAACAACTGGCCCTGGCCCGGGTGCGCCGGGTGCGCCAGGTGGGCCTGATCACCGATGCCTTCAGCCTCGACAGCTATATCCGTGCCGTCATCGACGGCCTGCGCGCCCAAACGGTGCTCAGCAGTAGCGACGGCGAGATTCGTTTCGAACCCACCCCGCACTTGGCCGACTTGCCGGTAGGCGATGAGTTGCAAGTGCGTTACCTGGCGGCCGAGCAGTCCAACAGTTCAGTGGTGGTCGGCGAAAGCCTGGTGCTCAAGTTGATCCGCAAAGTCAGCGCCGGGGTTCACCCGGAACTGGAAATGGGCGCCTACCTGACCGCCGCCGGCTACAGGCATATCTCGCCATTGCTGGGCTCGGTGATCCGGCGCGATGCCGCGGGTGAGGACAATCTGTTGATGATTGCCCAAGGCTATCTCAGTAACCAGGGCGACGCCTGGGCCTGGACCCAGAACAACCTCGAGCGGGCGATCCGCGACGAGCTGGCCGAAGCGATCTCCGAGCAGGAGCAGCACTACAACGCCCTGGGTGAACTGGCAGATTTCGCCGGGTTGCTCGGCCAGCGGCTTGGGGAAATGCACCAGGTGCTGGCCGCGCCAACGGCCAACCCGGACTTCAAGCCTGAAGTCACCTCGGTCAAGGACAGCCAGGGCTGGGCCAAACAAGTGGGGGCGCAGATTGAACGCGCCTTGCAGTTGCTCAAACAGCATCAAACCCAATTGAACCCCGCCGACCAGGCGTTGGTCACTCAACTGCTGGGGCAAAAAAAGGCGATTGCCAACCATGTGCAGGACCTGGCGAAAGCCACGGTGGGCGGCTTGCGTATCCGGGTCCATGGTGATTTGCATCTGGGCCAGGTGCTGGTGGTCAAGGGCGATGCCTACCTGATCGACTTCGAAGGCGAACCTGCACGGCCGCTGCACGAGCGCCGGGGCAAGCACAGCCCGTACAAGGACGTCAGCGGCGTACTGCGCTCGTTCGACTATGCCGGCGCCATGGCCCTGAATGTGCAAGGGCAGGGGCTGGATCACTCGGCCGACGCCGATGCGGCACGCCAGCGTGTCGCCGATCGTTACCTGAGTGAAGCGCGCCAGGCATTTATCCAGGCGTATCAACAGGCTACGTCTACACTGGCGCATGGCTGGCAGGATGCCAAAGGGGCGGATGCGGCACTGGCACTGTTCAGCCTGGAGAAGGCTGCGTATGAAGTGGCCTACGAGGCAGAGAACCGCCCGACCTGGTTGGCGGTGCCCTTACGCGGATTGCACGGGTTATTGCAAGGTTATTAATGACGTTCAGTCCAAGCGCGCGAACGTCAAGGTGGGAGAAACCATGAGCTTTACACATAAAGAACCGCTGCAATCGAAGTTCGCTGTCATGCCTGCGCCCAAGGATATCGAAGCCCTGGTGCGTGCCGAACATCCGGATCCTTTTGCGATCCTCGGCCCCCATGACGATGAGCAGGGCGGCCAGGTTATCCGTGCATTCCTGCCGGAAGCCTTGAGCGTCCTGGTGCTGGCCCGCGACAGCGGCGATGTGCTCGGCAGCCTCGACGCGACCCCAGTCCCTGGCTTGTTTATCGGGCATTTCTCCACGCGCCAGGGCTACCTGCTGAAGATCCAATGGGCCGGCGGCGAGCAGATCACCGAAGACCCCTACAGCTTCGGCCAGTTGCTTGGCGAGATGGACCTGTACCTGTTTGCCGAGGGCAATCACCGCGACCTGAGCAGTTGCCTGGGCGCCCAGGTGATGAGTGTCGAGGGTATCCAGGGCGTGCGTTTTGCCGTGTGGGCACCCAATGCCCGCAGGGTTTCGGTGGTCGGCGACTTCAATATCTGGGACGGGCGCCGCCACCCGATGCGCCTGCGGCATCCCGCCGGAGTCTGGGAGATCTTTATCCCGCGCCTGCATCCGGGCGCCGCCTACAAATACGAAATCCTCGGCGCCAGCGGCATCCTGCCGCTCAAGGCCGACCCCATGGCCCTGGCCACGCAGTTGCCGCCCGACACAGCGTCGAAAGTCGCCGCGCCGTTGCAAGTGGACTGGGCAGATGAAGCCTGGATGCAAACCCGTGGCGAACGCCAGGCGCCCAGTGCGCCGTTGTCGATCTATGAACTGCACGTGGGTTCCTGGCAGTGCGAGCTCGACGAATTGGGCGAAGTGTCACGCCAATACGGCTGGCGCGAGCTGGGCGAGCGGCTGATCCCCTATGTGCAGCAACTGGGGTTTACCCATATCGAACTGATGCCGATCATGGAGCATCCCTTCGGTGGTTCCTGGGGCTACCAGCCGCTGTCGCAATTTGCGCCCAGCGCGCGCTTCGGCTCACCGGATGAGTTTGGCGCCTTCGTCAACGCCTGCCACCAGGCAGGCATCGGCATCATTCTCGACTGGGTGCCGGCGCATTTTCCCACCGATACCCACGGCCTGGCCCAGTTCGACGGCACTGCGCTGTACGAGTACGGCAACCCGCTGGAAGGTTTCCACCAGGATTGGGACACGCTGATCTACAACCTGGGGCGCACCGAAGTCCACGGTTTTATGCTGGCCTCGGCGCTGCACTGGCTCAAGCATTTCCATATCGATGGGCTGCGGGTGGATGCGGTGGCGTCGATGCTGTATCGCGACTATTCACGCAAGGCCGGCGAGTGGGTGCCCAACCGCCACGGTGGGCGCGAGAACCTCGAAGCCATCGACTTCCTGCGGCATTTGAATGACGTGGTGGCCCTGGAAGCCCCCGGCGCCCTGGTGATCGCCGAGGAGTCCACGGCCTGGCCGGGCGTCAGCCAGCCGACCCAGCAGGGCGGCCTGGGCTTCAACTACAAATGGAACATGGGCTGGATGCACGATTCGCTGCATTACATCCAGCAAGACCCGGTGTACCGCGCCCATCACCACAATGAGCTGAGTTTCGGCCTGGTGTACGCCTGGTCCGAACGTTTTGTGCTGCCCATTTCCCACGATGAAGTGGTGCACGGCAAACACTCGTTGATCGACAAAATGCCCGGCGACCGCTGGCAGAAATTCGCCAACCTGCGGGCCTACCTGAGCTTCATGTGGATGCACCCCGGCAAAAAGCTATTGTTCATGGGCTGTGAATTCGGCCAGTGGCGCGAGTGGAACCACGACCAGCAACTGGACTGGTACCTGCTGCAATACCCGGAGCACCGCGGCGTGCAAAAACTGGTGGGCGATCTCAACCGTCTGTACCGCGAAGAGCCGGCGCTGCACGAGCAGGACGCCGCGCCCCAGGGCTTCCAGTGGCTGATTGGCGACGACGCGATCAACAGCGTCTATGCCTGGCTGCGCTGGAGCAAGGACGGCAAGGCGGTGCTGGTGGTGGCCAACTTCACCCCGGTGCCCCGCGAGGCGTACACGGTGGGCGTGCCTTTTGCTGGCACTTGGAAAGAGCTGATCAACAGTGATGCCGACACCTATTCCGGCTCCAACTACGGCAATGGCGGTGAAGTCTTTACCCAGGACGAGCCGCGCCATGGGCAGCCGGTATCACTGGCGTTGAATCTACCGCCACTGGGGGTGCTGATCCTGGGCCAGGAATGAAACCCAAGGAGCCGGCCAGCCGGCTCCTTGGGATGATCTGACGAACGTTGTTACCAATCCTCTGGAGCATCTTCTTACAGGCGCTCCACACAAGGGTGTCTGTGTATCCTTGCCAGAGGCGAAAGGCCATGACGTCTGTCCACCTGAATGCCCCACCTCCCGCTGTCGCTCTTTCTCACGTGCAGCCGGCCAACGCCCAGGCCAGTTCCGGCCTGGCGCTAGTGCAGCCGACCACGCAAGCAGCCGATTCTTACCAGGCGCAACTGCGCGGAAAACTGGCGGATCTGGACGAAATATCTCGGGTGCTACACCAACTCAAAACATCGGACGGCCCCGGCGGCGATGTGAATAAAAGCCTGTTCCTCAACAAAGATTCACCGTTGATCCCGCCCAACGGCTCCACCCAGCCAGGCACCAATCGGCTGGACAACATGCTCAGGTTCTATGGGGTTGTGCCGGCCGATCCGAGGACGCCTGCGCAAGTGCAGGCGGCGCTTGATGCCACGCAAGATGCCCGCAGCGAAATTGCCCTGGGCCTGGATGATGGGGCCACTGATGTGGACGGTTTACTGCAACCGAGCACTGAGCCCGCTATCGCGGCATGGGTCGCCAAGCAGGAGGCCACGTCTAAAAAGCCCCTGCTCAGCCAGTTGACCGAGGGCCTCTCGCCACAGGCCCTGGCCAAAGCCCAGGGCACGCCGGCCGCCGTGCTCGAGCTAATACTCAAATCCCCCCAGGCCAAGGCGCTGCTTGAACAGTTGTTGAGGCACCTGGGCGGCGCGCCGTTTCCCCTCGATGGGGTGATTGCTCCCCAGGTAAAGGTCAAGTTGCTGGTGAAGGCCCTGAGCTTGAGCCTGGACCCGTTGCACGGGCGCAAACCTGGGCATATTGCCGGTTTTGATCTGGCTTCACGTGACCTGGCGAACCAAAGCTATCCGGCGATCAAGGCGCAATTTCGCCAGCACCTGATCGACTCCAGGCAGTTGTCCGCCGACCAGGCGCATCTGGCGGCCTACGTTCTGCGCGCCCGGTTCCCGGCCGATTTTTCCGTACGTGATGTGCCCGCCGACCTTGCGTATCAGGGATCGGCAGTGTGGGTGAATTTCCAGCACGGCGTCAGTTTGGCGGAGGCGATCCGGCCCGGTTCGTCGCGCAGCATGGGCTTCCAGGAGTTGGTTGACCTGCCGGGCAAGTTCAGCGAGCAAGCCACCACCGACGCCCAGTGGGCGCTTATCACATCGACCCGTATCCCGGCGACCCTGGATTGGGCGGTGGTGCAGGGGGTAATCGCGCACAAAGACAGCTATTTGCAGGAGGACATCAACAAGGCGGTCACGGCGTTTGATGCCCATCTTGATCGGGTGGTCGCGGCAACCCAGCAAATGGCAGCCGATGTGCCGATGCGCAAGGATTATTTCGAGCGCATGGAGAAGGGCACCTCGCGTACCGAACTGCTGAGCATGATCAGCCCGATTTTTGCCCTGTACCGGCACATGAGCGGTGAGAAAATCACCCCCTCGGACATCCGCTATCAATACCCTGTGTATGACGAAGATCAGTTCCAGGGCAAGTTTGACCAATACCTGGCCGACACCAAGGTTGCCTATTCACAACTTATCCGCAGCCAACTGACCCAGTTGCCCATAAAGGATCGCACAGCGCTTGAGCAGGGTGACGTCACCGTGTTTGCCCTGCGCACAAAGCCCGGCCCCGGCCATGAGACGGATGAAGAGAAACAGGCCGCCGTGACACGCCCGGCGTTTATTCTCAAGGCCGTGCATGACGGCCAGACAAACTACTACGAAATCAATCCGCTCAAGGGCATCGCCCGGCGCCGCGACGACTTGCAGCCGATCCTGGAGGCCTACAATCCTGCGGACAAAAGCTATGGCAAGGACTTCATCTCTGTTGAGCACGCCGCAGACGGCGTGCCTAGCGAAGAGTTGGTGGTGCGCAATACCCGCCCCGACAGTCGGGCCGAGTTCAAGCAGCAGTGGGCCGCCTACACGGCAGGCAAGGGGCCTAGACCCAAGAGTTTTTCGATCGTGGTGCCGCAACAGCTTGCGCACTTCGCCGCGACGGGAAACCCATCCAAAAGTTTGGTGCCGCGCACCTTTGACTCCGAGCGTTCGGTCGCCATTGCCAAGGCCATTACCACGGATCTGTTTTATGTCGATGAGGACACGCTCAAGCAATGGGCCGCGTCGGACCCCGCCCGGGAAAGCGCAGCGCATAAAAACGATGAAGCATTCTGGGAGCGGGTCAAAGGCGTCGGCCAAATGGTTATTCCGTTCTGGAGTGGTATTGAGAACCTGGTCAACGGCAACACCAAGCAGGGCATCATGGAGCTGGTGGTCGATGGGCTACTGACCTTCGCCAGCCCGGCGGGCAAGCTGGCAGCAGGCTCGGTGCGCCTGCTGTCCCAGGCCGGCAAGATCGGCGTGCGCGCACTGCTGCCAAAATTTGCGCCACTGGTGAAGAAGTTCGCGGTTTCCGTGGCGCGCAATCTCAACCCCCTGGACCCGGTGATGCCCGCGCTGAATAGCGTCGGGAACCGTCTGATGAAGCACGGGAGCCTCCAACTCAAGGAGGTCCAGGCCGGCATTGCGAAATTCAGACAATCGGCCGCCCTTGAACTGCCTGGCAGAGGCCGTTACGACATCACCCAGCAAATCCCCCTGACCGCCAGGCCCCTGGCGCCAGGCCAGACTGTACGGGTGGCCGAAGGCATCACCAGTGACCAGGCCCGCGTCCTGCATCGGCGCACGCACAGTGATGTGGTGGTCGGTGATGACGTCTATCGTTATCGCCCGAAAAACCCCGAGAGCCTGATCAAACTGGGCGGCCCCAGCGATACCGAGCCATTTGAAGGCTTCGTATTGACCTGTGGTGTCGGGGGCCGGCGTTTCAAGCGCGATCTGGGTGACCTGTGCTACACCAAGCAAATCGAACCTGGCGGCACTCCGATATTTCAGGACGCCCAGGCCCTGGAGCATCGCCGCCTGATTCCTGGCGCGGGCCCAGTGAAAGGGCCACGCACGGTGATTCACGAACACCGTCGCTACCGCGTCAACGAAGCAGGCAACCAGGAACTGCTGCCGATGGCCAGCACCCAGCCTGTCACCTACAAAAACCGTACCTCTGGCACCGTGGTCAATGAGCCGGACTTTGGTTACGACGACTTCGGCGTGCCCCGGGCGCTCAATCAGGAAACGCTGGTGATCAAAATGGATGCCATCAGCGATTTGAGCAACGATCAGCGCGTCGTCAGAGGGCTCAAGATCGACCATGCTGGCCAGCAATACGTGATGGTCGAGGGCGATACCGGGGTGTATTTCTTCGCGCCGCTGGACGGCACCGGCAAGCTGGACTTTCATCGCCTGACCCGCAGTGGCCCACTGGACCTGGAGTTCATCCGCCGGTACGACCACTACAAGGATGTCTACAGCTTTGTGGCGCAGGGACTGCCGGATAACCCGCTAGTGGTACTGCCCAGCCTTGAGACCCTGATCAAGAAAATTGTCGCGGATGAGCCCATGTCGCCTGCGGAAATCGACCACTTGGTCAAGGTCCTGCGCGCACTTCCCCCCGAAAAGCAGCGTGAAGTCTTGATGGGGGTGTATGCCGCCGGGAGCAACCCTGGGCATGTGGTGGTTGCGGCAAAACCGGTGCGGCTCTCGCCGATCAACAAACCGGCGGACTTCGCCCTGTTGCCGACCGAACAGCAGAACCATTTATATGCACAGGGCGGCAGCAAAGCGGTTGAAGAGCAATTCCAGGCCACGGGCATAAGGTCGGCCAATCAACAGGTTCCCGGCCTTCCCGCAGAGGTCGTTCGCAGCCAGACAGCCACGGAGATGGTGGGCTGGCTCTACACCCGCACTGGGGCGCCCAACTATTCGCAAATGGTCCTCAAGACCGGTGCCGGCAATTGCGACCAGATGGCCAAGGTGGCGGTGGATACGATCAACGCCAGTGGCGGCAATGCGCGGATCGCCCAGGTCAAGGGGCATACATTCGCCGTGGTCGGCGGGCCGCCCGGCCAGCCGCGCAGCAAAGGCTTCACGGGGCCGGAATGGGACGAGGCGTGGGTGGTCGACCCGTGGGCCGGCATCTCCTGCAAGGCCGCGGACTATCCGGCCCAATTCAAGGCGAGGATGCAGGAGTGGAGCCAGTCGGGCCGGCGCATCCTGATCAGCGACGGGGGCACGCCGCCGCGCTCGGTGTGGAGCGACCCCATGGAGCCACGCTGGATCCGCGCCACCGTCGATGGCGAGGCGCAGGTGTTTCAATAGGACTGCGTAACGCCGTGTGGCGTGGTGCTCCAAGGCATTACAGAAACACAATCTCGTAGGGTACGCGCATGCGCTCCAGCAGCACCGGGGGCAGCATCGGCGCCAGGCCGATCAAAGGGTCGCCGAGCAACTGGCTGGCGTAGGCATGGGCCGCGTGGCGTTTGCGCGCCACGCTCCAGGTGTCGAGGCGTATCTTGCGCGCGCACTGCCAGGGCATGCGCCCGGCTTCGCGGGCGGGCCAGTGCCAGGCCCAGATCGGCAGCTCCAGCAGGCGCGCGCCGGTCAGCGCGCAGGCGATGGCGGTGGCACGGCCGACGGCATCGTGGTCGTCATTGCCATCATTGCGCCAGGTGGTGAATACGACGTCACCGGGTTGCAGGTAGCGGGCGATAAATTGGCTCAAGAGCTGTTCGCGGCCCGCCAGGGCGTTGTCGCAAAAGCCCCCGCGAATCCACTTCAAGCTATGCATGGGCAAGCCGAGGCGGCGCAGGGCCTCGACACTCTCCTGGGGCCGGAACACGCTCAAGCGCTGTGCCGACCACTGGTTGGAGCCCGGATGGCTGGCGCTGCCGTCGGTGATCGAGATCAGTTTCAAGGGATAGTCGAGGGCGCTGAGCAGTTGCAGCAAACCGCCACAGGCCAGCACTTCGTCACCCGGATGCGGCGCCACCACCACCACTCGCGAGCCAGGAGGCACCAGTAGGGAAGGGCTGATGGTGGGGATTTGCGCCAATTGCGGCGCGCTGTTCCAGATTTGCGCCGGCTTGCGGCGAACGTCGTTCAAAGTGGCGGGATTGATCAATGTTACGTCCTTGTCCTGGTAATGCAGGTCGTGCCCCGTGGCCGGGTCGACTCTCCTTTTTGTCGCGCCGGCCTCATGGCCGGTGCGGCACGCTGGCATTCCGAATCCTAAGATTGCCGTGCTTGAGTATTGTTCATCACCCGGATTTCGCCGGGCAAAGTTGTAAGTTTTTCAAGATGGCAACATCAGGCCTTTCAAATAGTCGCCAAAGCCTCCCTGTGCGCGGCAGTCCAAGCGGGCGCTGGTGATGACTTGTGGGGCATGGCTCCAGGCTATGGTTGCGCCGCAACGCTCCAGTTGGCGCACCAGTTGCACGTCCTCATGGCAGGCCAGGGGCTCAAACCCGCCAGCGCGCACGTAGGCGCCGGCGCTGACGCCGAGGTTGGCCCCATGAATGTGCCGGTGCCCGTCACTGGCCTGATAGGCCTGGTGGTAGCGGATCTGCGCCGCCTCGTCGAAACCGTCGCTCCAGGCATCCACCGTGACCGTGCCACAGACTGCATCCACCCCCAGGGCCAGTTGCGCCACCAGCCAATCGCCCGCCACGCGGCTGTCGGCATCGGTGCAGGAAATCCAGCGCGCGCCCTGGTTCAACAGATGCCGCGCACCGATTCCACGCACCTGGCCGACATTGCGTGCCGCAACGCTCAGGCTGTGTACCCCGAACGCCTCGGCAATGGCGGCGCTGCCATCGGTACAACTGTCGAGCACCACCAGTATCTGTACCTGCTCACCGAGCAGTCCCGGATGGCTGGCGGCGATCATCGCGGCTTTCAGGCACTCGGCCAGCAGCGCCTCTTCGTTATGCACCGGAATCAGAATGCCGATCATCGCAGCCCCTCAAGATGGGCGACCGAGGCGCTTTCGCGAGACCACAGGTCGAGTAGGAAATCGCTGTCAGCCACCTGCGCCACGCGCGACATGCCCAGGCGTTGGTGCAGCAGTTGGTGGACCTGTTCGGCGGTTTGCGGGCAACCGTCGATGGGCGCTCGCCAGTGGCAGGCCAGGACCTGGCCATCCGGGCTGAGTGCGCCCAGGGCCTGATCGATCAGCACGCACAAATCGTCATGATCAAGGTAGTAGCACCACTCGCTGAGGACGATCAGTTCGAACGAGCCGTGCGGCCACTGTGCAGGCAATCGCAGCCGCTCGACCTGGGCGTGGCCAAACTCCTGCAGGCGCGCTTGCGCGAGGGCTACCGCCGCCGTAGCGGTATCGCAGCACAGCAGGCGCTCACAGCGCGTCGCCAGTTCGGCGCTCAATTCGCCATTGGCGCAGCCGGGTTCGAAAATCGAGGCGTAGCGCGGCCGGGTCAGCAGCGCCAGGGTCAATGCGCGCTTGCGCTGCTCGTACCAGCGCTGGCGAAAGGCCCAGGGGTCGTCGTTGTCGACAAACAGCTGGTCGAAGTAAGCCGTGGCCACACTCATAGAAACACCACTTCAAAAGGTTGCAACAGCCGCTCCAGCACATGGGGCGGCAAGACGGGCGGCAGGTCGACCTGCGGGTCGCCTTCCAGTTGGCTGGTGAACGCGTGCAGGGCGTGGCGTTTGCGGGCCACGGCCGCGGGTGCCAGGGCAATCTTGTGCGCGCGGTGCCAGGGTACCCGTGAGTCCTCGGGGGTTGCCCAGTGCCAGGTCCACACCGGTAGCTCGATCAGGCGCGCGCCGACTGCCCGGGCCGCCTGGGCACTGGCGCGGCCAACCGCTTCGTGGTCGCAATGGCCGTCTTCGCGCCAGGTGGTGAACACCACGTCTTCGGGTTGCAGGTGCTGCTGGATAAACGCCGTCAGCGCAGGTTCGCGCGCCTGCACCTGGCTGTCGGAAAAACCGCCGCGCAACCAGCTCAGGCGTTGCTGCGGCCAACCCAGGCGCTGCAGGGCCTCGGCCGACTCACGGGGACGAACCTCGCGCAGGCGTTGCCTTGGCCAACGGGTTGAGCCCGGATGGCTGGCGCAACCGTCCGTGACTGAAACCAGCAGCAACTCGCGGCCCAACGCCGCCAAGCCTTGTAACAAACCGCCGCAGCCCAGTACTTCATCATCCGGATGGGGCGCGATGATCACCGCGCGGCAACCTTCAGGCACCAGTTGCGCCACGCTGATCAAAGGCAGGCCGGCGACACGGGCAGAGCCTTGCCAGGCGCGCAGGGGCGTGCCTTGGCCGACAATCGGGTTGGCTTTCATAGTTGCCATGTCCCGCCAGCTGCGCTCGACAGTTGCTCGCCGAGCGCTGCCAGGTCCCGCTCGGCATGGCTTTGGCGCAAGTACACCGGCAGGTCTGCGATCAATTGCGCGAAGTGCCGGTCCTGGCAATAGGGCCCGGCTCCCATGGCCCTGCCGACGTGATGGATGACTTCGTTGGCCGCCGCTTCAATCACTGCCCGCGTCCGGCGCGCCAGCAACTGGGCGTTGGCCTGGGGTTGCTCGTCGATCTGCCGCGCAGCGCTGCGCAGCACCGTGGCGGCGGCGAACAAGGCCATGTCCACCGCACCCAGATGGGCCAGGGCATGGGGTTCTGCACGACGGTCACAGTGTTCGCGCAGGGCCTCGGCCAAGCGCTGCGCCGCGCCGTACCAGCAGGCGGCGATGCCAACCCCGCCTTGCCAGAACCCTGGGCGTTGCAGGTAATCCCCTGGCTCGCCCACGGCCAGCGCCACGGCATTCTCGAACCGCACTTCGACACTGGCGCACGCGCCCATGCCCACGGCTTGCCAGCCTTCACCGGTCACCTGGACACCCGGCTGGTCCATCGACACTGCAACCAACTGCTGGCGCGCCTGTTCATCCCAGGCAGTCAACAACCCGTGGCTGACCACCGCCGCCCCGGAGCACCAGGCCTTGCGCCCATGCAGCAGCCACTGCGAGCCCTCACGCCGAACCTGCACCCGTGCCGTCGGCGGCTCGGCGGCCCACATGCCCCAGGTACTACCGGCAGGTGGGGCCGGGCTGTCGAGCTCGGCCATGATCGCCAGTGCATCGGTGTGCCCTTCAAACAGCTTGCACAGGCTCAGGTCGTGGCCGGCCACCTGGGCCAGTTCGCTGAAGCGCAGCAGCGTCTGCCCGCTACCGGGGCGCGGCAATTGGTCAAGGCCCGCATCCACCAGGGCCCTCAGGGTCTGGCCAAGGCCTTGGGTGTCGGCCAGTCCCTGGGGATTGCGTTGCAAAAACCCGTGTAGAGCCATTTCACACCTCTTGCTCATGTTGCAGTTCAAATAGCAGCAACGAGCGTCCGGTCACCGCATATTCGTGGTCAAAATCGAAACGTTCCTGGCCACGCACGGCCGGTTGGTTGGTGTCGACCATGCAGGTCCAGAAGCCGCCATCCGGTACCTGGGGCAAGCGGAAATTCACCAGGTCGTGGTGCGCATTCACCACCAGCAACAAGGTGGCGTCGGACCCGGGCCGGCGGATCCCGGTTTCCTGGGCGCGCCCATCCATCAACATGCCCAGGCAGCGGCCCTGGCTGTCTTCCCACTGTTCGATGGTCATTTCGTTGCCGTCGGGAGCCAGCCAGGTCACGTCCTTGACCCCGATGTCTTCGTTGTAGTCACCCACCAGGAAGCGCCCGCGCCGCAGGATAGGGTAGGCCAGGCGCAGCTTGATCAGGCGCTTGACGAACTTGAGCAGGGATTTGCCATCTTCATCCAGCTCCCAGTTGACCCAGCCGATTTCGCTGTCCTGGCAGTAGGCATTGTTGTTGCCGTGCTGGGTGCGGGCGAACTCATCCCCGGCCACCAGCATTGGCGTGCCCTGGGCCAGCAACAGGGTGGCGAAGAAGTTGCGCATCTGGCGCAGGCGCAGCGCGTTGATCTCGGGGTCTTCGGTCGGGCCTTCGACGCCGTGGTTCCACGACAGGTTGTTATTGCTGCCGTCCTGATTGTTCTCGTCGTTGGCCTCGTTGTGCTTGTCGTTGTAGGACACCAGGTCGTGCAGGGTGAAACCGTCATGGGCGGTGATGAAATTCACCGAGCTGTAGGGCCGGCGCCCGCGCTGGTTGAACATCTCGCCGGAAGCGGTCATGCGCCCGGCAAAGTCGGCCAACTGGCCGTCATCGCCTTTCCAGAAGGCGCGCACGGTGTCGCGGAAACGGTCATTCCATTCCACCCAGCCAGGCGGGAAGTTGCCCACCTGATAACCGCCTGGGCCCACATCCCAAGGCTCGGCGATCATTTTTACCTGGCGCAGCACCGGGTCCTGGCGGCAGGCGACAAGGAAGCTGTGACGCTCATCAAAACCATCGTGATAACGCCCCAGAATGGTCGCCAGGTCAAAGCGGAAACCATCCACATGCATCTCCGTGGCCCAGTAGCGCAAGGAGTCGGTGACCATTTGCAGTACGCAAGGGTGGCTCAGGTCCAGGGTGTTGCCGGTGCCGGAATCGTTGATATAGAAGCGTTTGTCATCGGGCATCAACCGGTAGTAGGAGGCATTGTCGATGCCGCGCATCGACAGGGTCGGGCCCTGCTCGTTGCCTTCGGCGGTGTGGTTGTAGACCACATCGAGGATCACCTCCAGCTTGGCTTCGTGCAGGTGCGCGACCATTTCCTTGAACTCGGCGATCTTGCCGCTGGCCAGGTAGCGCGGGTCGGGGGCAAAGAAGGCGATGCTGTTGTAGCCCCAGTAGTTGGTCATGCCTTTTTGCAGCAGGTGCTGGTCATTGACGAAGGCGTGGATCGGCAGCAGTTCCACCGATGACACACCCAGTTGGCGGATGTGCTTGAGCACATCGTCGACCATCAACCCGGCGCAGGTGCCGCGCACCGCCTCGGGCACGGACGGATGGCGCATGCTGATACCGCGCAGATGGGTTTCGTAGATGATCGTGCGGTCCCACGGCGTGCGTACCGGCTGGTCGTTGCCCCAAGTATGGGCCGGGTCGATAACTTTGCATTTGGGCACGAAGGGTGCGCTGTCGCGTTCATCGAAACTGAGGTCGGCATCCGGGTGGCCGATGGTGTAGCCAAACAGCGCTTCGGACCACTTGAGTTCGCCCACCAGTTGCTTGGCATAGGGGTCGATCAGCAATTTATGGTGGTTGAAGCGATGGCCATTGGCCGGGTCGTAGGCACCGTATACGCGGTAGCCATAAATCAGCCCCGGGTGGGCGTCGGGCAAGTAGCCGTGGAATGTCTCGTCGGTGTACTCCGGCAGTTCGATACGCTCCAGCTCGACTTCACCGGTATCGTCGAACAGGCACAGCTCGACCTTGGTGGCGTTGGCCGAGAACAGTGCGAAATTGACCCCCAGACCGTCCCAGGTCGCGCCAAGGGGGAAGGGCAGCCCTTCACGAATCCGCGATGGCTCGGTATCGGGTGTCTTGCTCATGGTGTTGCTCCTGCAAAGTTTTTCCGGGCCGAACGGGGCCGTGCTGACATCAGGTCAGATCAATAATTGAGCATTTTTTGTAGCAGCCGGGTGGCCGGGGATAGCGTCTCGGGTGGTGCTTGATGGAGACCTATCGCCGGCAAGCCGGCTCCTACAGGTGGGGTCAGCCGGCGGGTTTGCGTGGGGCTCGAGGCTTTTTCGCGGCGGCGGGTTTTTCCGCTGGCGGCTTGGCCTTGGCCTTGGCGCCGGCCTTGGGTTTACTAGGCGTCAGAGCCTCGGCTTCAGCCAACTTGCGGGCCATTTCCCAATGGCGGGCTTCCTGGCCTTCGGGCTTACCTTCGGACTCCCAGATCTGATACGCGAATTCACGAACGCGCTTGTCTTCGGTGCTCATCGCAATGCTCCTCACAGAAAATTTCAGCTTTCTTGATCGTCAGAATGGATAAAGACATTCACCGGGAGATCCCCCAGGGCAGCGCTGATCAGTAGCTCCTTGTTGGGTGTGACTGCGCCTGTTTGCAAAAGTCCCTTCCAATTTCGCAGCGTGGCGTCGAACGGTAATGTGATCCGGGTATCGCCCCAAACCTGCGCATCCACCCGGGGCTGGGCGCTGTTTTCAAGCAGGGTGTGGGTCCAGCGCGGTACCACCACCAACAGCCATTGCCCCTGGTACTCACGGCTGAAGGCGACAACCCGTTGGGCATGCCGGCCCAGCACTTGCAGCGGTACATAGCGCCCCCTGGCAAACAGCAGCGGGTGGGCCTTGCGCAGGTTCAAGACCTGGACAATCAACGCCTGCTTGAGGTGGCCGTCACGCCAGTGCTCAAGCAAGGCATCGGGTGTTGCCGCCAGTGCCTGTTGCCGGGCACTGAAATCCACCGCCCGACGGTTGTCCGGGTCCACCAGGCTCAAATCCCAGAATTCGTCGCCCTGGTACAGGTCTGGCACGCCTGGCACGGTGTTGCGCAGCAAGGATTGCGCCAGCCCGTTCAACGCGCCGGCAGGGGCGATGGCCTCGGCTGCCGCGTGGATCGCCGTGCGCAAGGTCAGACCGGCGGGGTCGAGCAGCAAGCGGCTGAGGAAGGCTTCGACACCTTGCTCATAAACATCGTTGGGGGCGGTCCAGCTGCTGTGCAGCTTGGCTTCGCGCAGGGCCTTTTGTTGCCACTGCCAGAGGCGCTGCTGATAGTTGCCGGTGTTCTCAATGCCCAGGTCCAGGGGCCAACTGCCCAGCAGCACCTGATACAGGATCAGCTCATCGCCGGCCGAGGGGATGGCCGGATCGTCGCGCAGGGGCGCCGCCAGCCGGCGCCACTGCTGCACCTGCTCGGCATACCACGGTGCGCACTCGCTGAGCACCGCCAGGCGCGCGCGGCTGTCTTCGCCGCGCTTGTGATCGTGGGTGGCGGTGGCCAGCAGGTTATCGGGGAAGGTGTGCAGGCGGTGCTGGTTGGCGGCATGGAAGTCGGCCAGGGGCGCGCTGAACTGTTCGGTACTGAAGCCCACGTCATTGCGTGAGAGCAACACTGCCGAGCGGTAGAAGGCCGTGTCTTCCACCGCCTTGGCGGCTGCCGGCGAGGTCAGTTGCTGGAAGCGCACGCAGGCGTGCTTGAGGATCTTGCGCGGTTGCCCCACCGGGCGCTCGCGCCAGGGTTGCCCGCCGAGCCACTGTTGCAGGTAGTCGAGCACCGGCCAGTCAGCTTCGCTCAAGGTCCCACGGGCGCCGGCCAGGGCCTGTTGGAACACGCGCTCGTCCGCGGCGCTACGGCCACCTGCGCTGATATAGGTGCGGTACACCGGGAAATGCACGACCAGTTCCTGCAAGGCGCGGCGGATTGCGCCCAGGGTCAGGTCGCGACTCATCACATCCGCGCGGGCCACTTGCAGCAGGGCCTGGGCCACGCTTTCAAAATCCCCGGCGAGGGAGCCGTTGAGGATTTGTTGCCGGGCCAGCCAGGCTTCCTCGATAAACGCCGAAGGCCGCTCGGTAGCCTCGCTCCAGAGCTGGGCCAAGGCCTCGAATCCCTGGGGATCATGCTGCATCAGCGACACCTGGTTCATGAACTCATAGCCGGTGGTGCCATCGACCCGCCAGTCTTCGCGCAGGGTTTCGCCGGCGCCGAGGATCTTCTCGACAAAAATCGGCAAGTGCCGGGTCGGCGACAACCCATCCACGCGCCGCCGCAACTTACGGCAGTAGCCCCGTGGATCGGCCAGGCCGTCGATATGGTCGATGCGCAGGCCATCCACCAGGCCTTCGCTGATCAGCTGGAAAATCTTGCTGTGGGTGGCCTCGAATACGGTGGTCCGTTCCACCCGCAGGCCACCGAGCTCGTTGACGTCGAAAAAGCGCCGCCAGTTGATGTCATCCGCCGCCGTGCGCCAACTGGCCAGGCGATAGGCTTGCTGTTCCAGCAGTTGATGCAGGCGCAAAAAACCTTCGCGCTGGCGCCCGTCAAACCATTGCAGGGCGTGCTCGATGGCTGCCAGGGTCAGTGGGTCGCGGGCCTGTTGTGCCAGTTGCTGTTTAAGCTCGCCCGCCAGGGGCCAGGCATCGGCCTGATAGGCCAAGGCGCTGAAGCGGTCGGCCAGCGCTTTGAGCGGGGCATGGGCGCGCAGGATATCGCCATAGTCACTGGGGCAGATCGGGAAGCGGTGTTCGTAGTGCTCGACAAAAAAGCTGCCCTGGGCCGGGTCAAACCGCAGGGGCAGGTTGCCACTTTGCAAGGCTTCGCCGTAGTCGCTGCCAAGGAAGGGCATCAGCAGTTGGCCCTTGAGCAGCGGGTCCGGTGAATGCCACTGGATGTCGAAGAATTCGCTGTAGGGGCTCAGGCGCCCCCATTCCAGCAGGTCCAGCCACCAGGGGTTGTCGCTGCCGCCGACGGCCATATGGTTGGACACGATGTCCAGAATCAGGCCCATGCCGTGCGCGCGCAGGGCCGTTACCAGGCGGCGCAAGGCAGGTTCGCCGCCCAGTTCCGGGTTGACGGTGGTCGGGTCGACCACATCGTAGCCATGCATCGAGCCGGCGCGGGCCTTGAGCAGGGGCGAAGCGTACAGGTGGCTGATGCCCAGGCTGGCGAAATACGGCACCAGCGGCACCGCATCATCCAGGGTAAAACCCTTGTGAAATTGCAGGCGTTGGGTGGCCCGGAGCAAGACGGCGCTCATCGGTCACGCTCCAGGGCCTGATTGCGCGCCACCGCCAGCAACTCCAGGCGGCGCGCGGCGTTTTCATCGTCAAGCAGGTGCGCGGCGTCCCCCGGCAGGCGTCGGCGCCAGTTGGGGTGGGTGTCGATGGTGCCGGGCAGGTTGGCCTGTTCCTCGACGCCCAGGGCATCCTCCAGGGGCAGCAGTACCAGGGGCGCACGGGTGTGACCGAGGTAGCGCACGCTGGCATCGAGTATGTGATCAGTTTCGTTGCGCAGCTCATCACGAAAGTTCTGCGGGTCTTGCACCAAGGCCTGGCGCAGTGACTCGCGCTCGCGCTGGCGGTGCTCGCTCCATTGCTCCACCGTGGGCACGTCGATCAGCCCCAGTTGCACATTCCAGTCGATATCGCGGCTGTGCCACCAACCATTGAGTGTCGGCAGGTCGTGAGTGCTGGTGGTGGCCAGGGCGTTGTCCGGCCAGTCGAGGATCGGCGTGAAGCGCCCGCCATGGTCCTGCTCGAACAACAGCACGCGCATGCCGAGCATGGCACGGGCGCTGAGTTTTTCCCGCAGGCCCTCGGGCACCGTGCCCAGGTCTTCGCCCAGCACAATCGCCTGGTGGCGGCTGGACTCCAGGGCCAGCAGGCGCAGCAGGTCGTCTACCGGGTAATACAGGTACGCGCCTTGTTTGGGTGAAGCATCCCGGGGGATGACCCACAGCCGTTGCAGGCCCATCACATGGTCGATCCGCAGGCCGCCGGCATGGGCGAAGTTGGCCCGCAGCATTTCGATAAATGCGCGAAAGCCGTTGCGCTTCAGGCCCTCAGGAGAAAACGCGGAGATGCCCCAGCCCTGGCCGGCACGGTTGAGGATATCCGGTGGCGCGCCCACGGTCAGGTCGGCCAGCAGCTCATCCTGACGGCTCCAGGCCTGGCTGCCCGCGCCATCGGCCCCCACGGCCAGGTCGGCAATCAGGCCGATGCCCATGCCACTGCCGCGGGCGGCCTGTTGGGCGCGCGCCAGGCAGCGGGCGATCAGCCATTGGTTGAAGGCATAGAAACCGATCGCTTCGCCCTGTTCGGCGGCGAATTGCGCCAGCGCAGCGCTGGCGGGGTCGCGCCAGTCCTCGGGCCATTGGCGCCAGTCGAGGCTTTCACCGTTGGCGGCGCGCGCGGCCTGCAAGGCTTCGAAGCGGCAGTGGTTTTCCAGGGCCTCGCCACCGGCCTCGCGGAAACTGAGAAAGTCCGCCTGCTGCGGGTGCTCGCCCTGGCGAAAGTCCTCGTACAGGGCGCGCAGCAGGCGTTGCTTGGCCTTGGCGGCGGCGGGCCAGTCGATCAGGCTTTGTTGTTCCAGTTCGTGCAGCTCGTCGGCCAGTCCCGTGGACTCAATGGCGCTGTGCACGGCGCGTTCGCCGAGGATGCAACCGGGGGACGCATACAGGCTATTGAGAAACAGGCGGCTGGACGGCGAATAAGGGCTATAGCGCTCGGTATCGGCACTGAACATGGCATGCAGCGGGCTGATCGCCAGGGCGTCGACACCCCGCTCAGCGGCAGCGCGGGCCAGTTGTTCCAGGGCCTGGGTGTCGCCAAACCCACCGTCGCCGCTGCGGCGCAGGGCATACAACTGGGCACTCAGGCCCCAGGCGCGGGCAGGCTGGCTGTCCACCGCCTCGGCGACAGTGAAACAACGTTCAGGGGCCACGGCCAGGGTGAAGGATTGATCGGCGATCTGCACCCGGTGATAGCCCACGGGCAACACGCCAGGCAGGGTGGCCTGGGCATCCAGCGCAAGGTCCCGGGTACTGCCGTCCTCCAGATGAGCCTGGCACGGCGTACCCGGGGCAAAGTAGGCGGCCAGGTCCAGGCCTGCGCCCACGTCCACGGTCAACAGCGGCGCCAGGTGCCGATCCTGCTGCACGCGCTCCAGCTCTTGCAGGCTGGCGGCGATGGCGGCGTCGGTGTCGGCGGGGTGGCCAAGGCCATGGAGCACGGCACGCAGCGCGTCGGCGCTGACATGTTGCGGCCGGCCGTTGGCGTCGATCCAGTCCACCGCCAGGCCCGCACGGCTGGCGAGTATTTCCAATTGCGCTTCGCTCAAGAGTGCTCTCCAACAGATGATGAGGTGTCACCCGGCGCCAAGCTGACGCGGGCAGAGAAGGGCGTGAGTAACGCGGGGTCGTTGCTGGTGCTGAACAGTTGGCCGATAGCGGCCGGGGGCTGCAGGGTGGCCGGCCCCAGGTTGAGGTCGATCTGCAATACGCTGCCATTGCCCAGGCGCCAGCGTGCAGACACCGCGCCCTGGCCCAGGACTTGGGCGCCGAGGGCGGTGCTGCCGGGCAGGTGCGGCACGATATGCTGCTGGCGCAGGCCCAGCAGTTGCCGGTATAGCGCAGCAGGTGCCTGGGTAAACCGGGGTATGGAGCGTTCGAAAGTCTGTAGCGCGTTGGGGTCGGGAATCTGCGCGCGGCGCTGGGGATCACTGAAGGCGGCAAAATCAGCAAATTCGTTGCGCCGGCCTTCGCGCACCGCCTCGGCCAGCTCGCCGTGATGGTCGGTAAAGAACAGGAAGGGCTGCTCGGCGTTGACTTCATCCCCCATGAACAACAGCGGGATCATCGGCGACATCAATAGCAGCACGGTCGCTGCCTGCAACGCCTGGGGCGAACACAACTGGTGCAGGCGCTCGCCGAGCGCACGGTTGCCGATCTGGTCGTGATTCTGCAAAAACAGCACAAAGGCACTGGGGGGCAAATGCCCGCTGGGCTCGCCGCGTCGGGTACCGTGGCGCGTGGTCTGGCCTTGGTAGATAAACCCTTCGCCCAGGCAGCGGGCCAGCTTGGCGGTGGGGTCGTCGGCAAAATCGGCGTAGTAGGCGTCGGTCTCGCCGGTCAACAGCACATGCAAGGCGTTATGCCCGTCATCGTTCCATTGCGCATCGAAGCCTTGCTGCAACAGGCTGGCCTGATTGAATTCGTTTTCCAGGACCAGCCATACATGGCGCGCCGGGTCGACCTGCTCACGCACCCGTTGGGCCAGCTCTTTTAGGAACGAGGGGTCGTTGATGGCATGCACCGCATCCAGGCGCAGGCCATCGAAGCGGTATTCGAGGAGCCACATCAGGGCGTTGTCGATAAAGAAGTCGCGCACTTCGCGGCGGCCAAAGTCGATCCCGGCGCCCCAGGGGGTGTGGGTGTCTTCGTGGAAAAAGCCCTTGGCGTACTGGCCCAGGTAATTGCCGTCGGGGCCGAAGTGGTTGTAGACCACATCGAGGATCACCGCCAGGCCATGCTCGTGGGCACTGTCGATCAGCTGTTTCAACTGCTCCGGCGTGCCCAGGGACGCTTGCGGTGCATAGGGCAGTACCCCGTCGTAACCCCAATTGCGCTCGCCGGGATACTGCGCCAAGGGCATCAGTTCGATGGCGGTGACGCCCAGTTCCGCCAGGCGCGGCAAGTGCTGCTCCACCGCGGCGTAGCCCCCGAGTATCCCCACATGCAGCTCGTAGATCACCGCTTCATGCCAGGGCCGGCCTTGCCAGGCGCCGTGGCGCCAGGGGTAGGCCAGGGGGTCGACCACCACGCTGTCACCCTGCACACCTGCGTATTGGAGGCGCGAGGCCGGGTCCGGCACATCCAGCTCGCCATCGATGTTGTAGTGGTAGCGGGTGCCAGCCCCACAGCGCACGTAGGCGACAAACCAGCCCTCTGCCTGGGGCAGCATGGGCACCGACTGACCCTCGTGCAGCTCGACGCTGACATAAAACGCGTCAGGTGCCCATAGGGCGAAGCGGGTGTGTTGCGCATCCTGCATGATCGCGCCGTGGGGCCATGTTTCCAGAGTCCGTAACGGCATCTATCCTGACCTCTTTATACTTTCCCTGATTTTCCCAGCGCTTTCGCTACCAGTTGCTCGTAAAGTTCGGCATAGGGTTCCACCGCCTGGCACCAGTTGAACGGCGCGGCCATGGCCCGGCAGCGCATGGCGTTGAGGAGGCCTGGGAAGGCAAACACCTTGAAGGCACGGGCGAGGGCGGCTTCGTAGCTTTGTACGGTGGATTCGTCGAACAGAAAGCCGGTCACGCCGTCTTCAATAGTGTCTGCCAGGCCACCGGTATTGCGCGCCACCGGCAGCGAGCCGAAACGCTGGGCGTACATCTGGCTCAAGCCGCAGGGCTCGTAGCGCGAGGGCATCAACAAGAAGTCGCTGCCGGCAAACATGCGGCGCGCGTCGGTTTCGTTGAAGCCGATGCGTACACCGATGCGGCCGGGGAATCGCAGGGCCAGGGCGCGCATGGCCTGTTCTTCTTCCGGCTCGCCGCGGCCGATAATGGCAATTTGCCCGCCGTTTTCCACGATAAACCCGGCGACGGCTTCGGTCAGGTCCAGGCCTTTCTGGTACACCAGGCGCGAGACCACGGCAAACAGGGGGCCGGTGGACTCGTCCAGGCCAAACAGCTTGCGCACATGGCTGGCGTTGACCGCCTTGCCTTGCCAGTCGCCGATATTGAATGGGTGATCCAGATGCGGGTCGGTGGACGATTCCCAGCTTTCATCGATGCCGTTGGGGATACCACTGAGCAGGCCTTGCTGGGTCTTGCTGGCGAGAAAGCCATCCAGGCCGCAGCCGAACTCGGGCGTGGTGATTTCCCGGGCATAGGTGGCGCTGACCGTGGTGATGTGACTGGAATACGCCATGCCGGCCTTGAGAAACGACATCTTGCCGTAGAATTCCATGCCTTCTTGTTGCAAGGCATGTTCGGGAATCCCCAGCTCCGGGCACGAGGCCAGGCTGACCACACCCTGGTAGGCCAGGTTATGGATGGTAAACAGCGTAGGGGTGCGTGACCCACGCCAGTGCATGTACGCCGGGGCCAGGCCGGCTGGCCAGTCATGGGCGTGCACCAGGTCCGGGCACCAATGGATTTGCGCAAGGTTGGCGGCAATATCGGCGGCGGCCAGGCCCAGGCGGGCGAAGCGGATGTGGTTGTCGGGCCAGTCGCGACCATTGTTGGCGCCATAGGGCGTGCCTTCACGCTCGTACAGTTCGGGGCAGATCAGTACATAGATGACCAGGCCGTCCTTGAGGTCCATGCGCCCGATCTTGCACGGTGGTAGCGCGGCATGCCCGCCCAGTTCGCCGATGATGTGGATCGGGTTGTCGCTGTCCAGCACCTGGCGGTAGCCCGGAATCAGCACCCGCACATCGTGCAGGTGGGCCATGGCACGGGGCAGGGCAGCGGACACATCGCCCAGGCCACCGGTTTTCACCAGGTCGGCCAACTCCGAGGTCACAAACAGCACTTTCTTGCGATTGGGGTTTTGAGACGAGACCGGCCGCACTGCGCCGGGCAGGTCAACCAAGGCGGTTGGCCCATCGACCGGCTGACTGAAACGCTGTCCCTGAATTCCCGAAGCGGCACTGATCATAGTTCTCTCCCATGTGGTGGTCAGCCGAGAGCCTGGCGCCCTCAGCGAAAGTCAACCGCGTCCTGCGGTCACGCGCACTAGCACTGCACAGACTGGCAAGGCTTATGCCAATTGCACCGAACTGATAAATAGATTGGATGGGCGGACGTCCGGCTGGCGCCGGTGGCGTGCGTCCTACCTTAAACCTGACCTACGGCAGAGTTGGAAAGTTTCGATTTATTGCGGGGGCTTTTGTTCTGATCGTGACCCATCGGTCATCAGTCTAGGACACAGCCCAGAGCCTGCAAGGCTTGTAGGATAATTTTGTAGGACAATATTATTTTTCAGGCAGGCGCCTCCCTTGCAGGAGCCGGCTTGCCGGTGATGGCGACCTTGGGGAGTGCGTCGCTGCTGAGGGCTTCATCGCCGGCAAGCCGGCTCCTACGGGGGGATCGCCTCTTGATGGGGCATCGGGGTTGGGCTGCTCGATAGTGGTGCGGGATGCTACTTAAAGTGATTTGTTAAGAGTTAATACCCATATAAATCAATATCTTGATGTATATATGTGAAGCTATTTATCATGTCAGGCTGCGCAAGACCCGCCCACTGGCCCACGCCTGGATATCCTCGATCATCTGCCCATAGAACTGCCGGTAGTTGCGCGCGCTGACATAACCCACATGGGGGGTGGCCAACACGTTGGGCAGATGGCGAAACGGGTGGTCGACCGGCAAGGGCTCCTGCTCGAACACATCCAGTGCCGCGCCCGCCAGTCGCCCATCGCGCAGCGCATCGATCAGGGCCGCCTCATCGACGATCGGCCCGCGCGCCGTGTTCACCAGGCGTGCGCCGGGTTTCATCCAGCCCAGGGCCTGGGCATCCACCATGCCGCGGCTGCGCTCGCTGAGTACCAGATGAATCGACAGCACGTCGGCCTGTTCGAACAGTTCGCGCTTGCTGACCCAGGTCACGCCTACATCGGCGGCGCGTTGCGCAGTGAGGTTTTCACTCCAGGCGATCACGCGCATGCCAAACACCTGGCCAAACTGCGCGACACGCTGGCCGATACTGCCCAGCCCGAGGATACCCAGGGTCTGGCCATGCAGATCGCCGCCCAGCCCTTGCTGCCACTGGCCGGCACGCAAGGAGCTCGCTTCGGCCAGCAGATTGCGGGTGGAGGCCATGATCAGGGCCCAGGTCAGCTCCGGTGCCGCGTGTTTGTAGCTGTCGGTGCCACACACCTGGATACCCAGGGCCTTGGCGGCGCCAAGGTCGATGGCGGCATTGCGCATGCCGCCGGTGACCAGCAACTTGAGCCCCGGCAGCCCTTGCAGCAGCGCCTGGTCAAACACTGTGCGCTCGCGCATCACGCAAATCACCGCAAAACCCTGCAAGCGTGCGATCAAGGTGGCGGTGTCGGCAGGGTAGTCGTGAAGGAAACGCACTTGGCCGATCGCCTCCAGGGCGGACCAGTCCACCACGTCGCGGGCCACATCTTGCCAATCATCAATGACTGCGATCTGAACTGACATGCACGGTGCCTCGCTTAGTGGGAATTAGAGCGCCTTGAGCCCTTGCAGCAGCGCCTGGTGGAAGCGCGCGGGTTCTTCCATTTGTGGTGCGTGGCCCAGGCCCGGGAACTCCACCAGGGTCGAGTGGGGAATGAGCTTGGCCACTTGCTTGCCCAGTTCGTTGTACCGGCCGATCTTGGCCTTGACCTCGGGCGGCGCGCTATCACTGCCGATGGCGGTGATATCGGACGTACCGATCAGTAGCAGGGTCGGGACCTGCAGGTCCTTGAACTCGTAGTACACCGGCTGGGTGAAGATCATGTCGTAAATCAACGCCGAATTCCACGCCACCCGCTTATGGCCCGGGCCCTGGTTCAGGCCGACGAGCATGTCCACCCAACGCTCGTATTCAGGCTTCCAGCGCCCGTCGTAGTAGGTCTTGCGCTCGTACTCGCGCACGCCGTCGGCGCTCAGTTTCAGTTCGCGCTCATACCATTGGTCGACGCTGCGATAGGGCACGCCCAGGGCTTTCCAGTCTTCCAGGCCGATCGGGTTGACCAGCGCCAGTTGCTCGGTCTGTGTGGGGTAAAGCAGGGCATAGCGGGTAGCCAGCATGCCACCGGTGGAATGGCCGACCAGGGTCGCCTTGGGAATGCCGAGTTTTTGCAGGAGTTGATGGGTGTTGATTGCCAACTGCTGGAAGCTGTACTGGTAGTGCTCAGGCTTGGTGGAGGTGCAGAAGCCGATCTGGTCCGGTGCGATCACCCGGTAGCCGGCCTCGCTCAGGGCCTTGATCGACGCCTCCCAGGTCGCGCCGCAGAAGTTCTTGCCATGCATCAACACCACGCTGCGGCCATTGGCGGGGCCTTTGGCCGGCACGTCCATATAGCCCATTTGCACTGCTTGGCCCTGGGACTGGAAATCGAAATGTTCGACCGGGTAGGGGTATTGGAAACCTTGCAACTGCGGGCCGTAGCTTGGGTTTTGCGTGGCTGCCAAGGCAGGGAGGGCGCAGGTGGCCAGCAGGCCGGCAAGGAGAAACGAACGTGTCAGCGGCATGGGAAAGCTCCAGGGACGATGCTCCCGGATGCTGTGGCGGGGGGATTAAGCGGGGATTAACCCGTCGCCGCAGGCCCAGTGCAGCAACGCACATTGCTTACATCCAATGCAACGTAAGCATTGCCACCACCGCATACCGGGCCGCCTTGGCCAGGCTGACGATCAGCACAAAACGCCACAGCGGCTCCTTCATTACCCCGGCCACCAGGGTCAGCGGGTCGCCGATGATCGGCACCCAACTGAGCAGCAGTGACCAATGCCCCCAGCGGCGATAATGGCCGCGGGACTTTTCCAACTGCGCGGCGCTTAGTGGGAACCAGCGTCGATCCTTGAACAGCTCGACCGAGCGGCCCAGCAGCCAGTTGACCAGCGAACCCAGGACGTTGCCCAGGGTCGCGATCCCGAGCAGCAACCACACCGCGTAGTTGCCGTTGAGCAGCAGCGCGACCAGTACCGCTTCCGATTGCAGTGGTAACAGCGTAGCCGCGCCAAAGGCGCTGAAAAATAGCCCGGCATACCCAGCGAGCATTGATCAGTGGGCCGGGTATTGGGCTACCACTACATCTTTGCCTTCGCGGGTCAGGCCGATGACTTGATAGGCGTCGCTCATACCATCCATTTCCATGCCCGGCGAGCCCATGGGCATGCCTGGGGCGGCGATGCCCAACAAGTCGTCACGTTTGCGCAGGGCCAGCACCTGATCAGCAGGCACGTGGCCTTCGACGAATTTGCCGTCGATCACGGCGGTATGGCAGGACGCCAGGCGCGGCGCCACGCCCAGGCGCTGCTTGACCGAACTCATGTCCGCTTCCACATGGTCGTTGACCTTGAATCCGTTGCTTTCAAGGTGGCTGATCCATTTCTTGCAGCAACCGCAGTTGGCATCGCGGTGCACGTCAATCGGGATCAGTTCGGCGGCCTGGGCCAGGGTGGTCATGAACAGGGCGGACAGCAAAGTCAGGCGCAGGGTGGTTTTCATAGACAGGTCCCATCGGTTACGGAGTGCGCAAAGAGGGCGCATTGTCCGCGCTTTTGCGAATCAGGTGAGGTGGTTATGTTTCGAAATTATACGGACACGCGACAACCCCGCAGCTTAAGGTGCGCAGCTGTCAGCCAACTGAGGCAAAGATGACAATTTTGTCAGTTCAGGACGATTCCAGGCGCTGCTTGAGCTGGTCCATGGCCTGCTCCGACAGCTCTACCATGCGCGTTTGCAAGGTGCGCAGCTGCAGTTCGGTCTCATAGCTCAGCACCCGGGTGAACAAAGTGCCGCTACCTTGAGGCTGGAGTAAGTAATGAATACTGCCATCGACCGCAAGGGAGGTGAACACGGTCTTGAATTCCCGGGGCGGCACGGCGATTTGCACCCGGTAGCTCATGGGTACACGTACCCCCAGTAGGTCGATCGTCTCGGTGAAGCGCTGACCGGCAGGCAGTGAACCGCTGGTGCCGGTGTCCGCGCCCAGGGACGTGGGATGCCATTCATGCCAGCGATCCGGCTGGGTCACGTAGTCGTAGACGGCTTCGATAGGGGCTTGGATGTAGCGTTCCTGGCTGATTCGCTCGACGCGGAGCGGGTGCTCGACTGCATTCATGACACACCTCCTGTGTGGCTAGGAACTGTCAGAATAGTCGCACTCCCGTACAACGCACGGGAGTCTTCAGGCTTTTTCGAAGGGTTCGCAGCAAGGCCTATAGCTGATAGTTCTTCAGCTCCCGAGCAATCACCAGGCGCTGGATCTCGCTGGTGCCCTCATAAATCTGCGTAATCCGCGCATCCCGGTAGTAACGCTCCACCGGGTAGTCTTCCAGGTAGCCATAGCCGCCATGGATCTGCATCGCAGATGAGCAGACCTTCTCGGCCATTTCCGACGCGAATAGCTTGGCCTGGGAGGCTTCGGACAGGCACGGTTTGCCGGCACTGCGCAAACGCGCGGCATGCAGGATCAGCAGCCGTGCGGCATTGAGGCGGGTCTGCATGTCAGCCAGCAGGTTGGCCACGCTCTGGTGCTCGATGATGGCCTTGTCGAACTGCACCCGGTCACGGGCGTAGGCCAATGCGGCTTCAAAGGCTGCACGGGCGATGCCCAAGGCCTGGGCGGCGATGCCGATGCGCCCACCTTCGAGGTTGGACAGGGCAATGGCCAGGCCCTTGCCGCGCTCGCCGAGCAGGTTGGCCTCGGCCACGCTGCACTGGCTAAGGGTTACCGCGCAGGTGTCCGAGGCACGGATGCCCATCTTGTGTTCGGTACGGTCCACGGTGAAGCCTGGGGTAGCGGAGGGCACCAGGAACGCCGAAATACCTTTCTTGCCCAGCTCCGGGTCGGTCACGGCAAACACAATCGCCAGCTTGGCGCGCTTGCCGTTGCTAACGAACTGTTTGGCGCCGTTGATCACCCACTGGCCATCGCGCAGTTCGGCGCGAGTGCGCAGGTTGTGGGCTTCGGAGCCGGCCTGGGGTTCGGTCAGGCAGAAACAACCGATGGCCTGGCCGCTGGCCAACTCGGCCAACCAGGTCTCTTTTTGCGCAGCTGTGCCGTAGTTGAGGATTGGGCCGCAACCCACTGAATTATGGATACTCATCAGTGCGCCTACTGCACCGTCACCCGCAGAAATCTCCTCGACGGCCAGGGCATAGGCCACGTAGTCCACATAAGTGCCGCCCCATTCTTCCGGCACCACCATGCCCAACAGTCCCAGTTCGCCCATCTTGGCTACCAGGCCGTCGTCGATCCAGCCGGCTTTTTCCCAGGCCTGGGCATGGGGAGCGATTTCGCCACGGGCAAAGTCGCGCGCCATGTCGCGGATCATGACTTGTTCTTCTGTAAATTCAATATCTTGCATGGGTTAGTTCCCGTTCTTCGCGAAGTCTTGGAAGAAGCTGTCGACATGGCGCTGGTCCAGTGCCGCTAACGTTGGCGGGTTCCAGCGCGGGGCTTTGTCCTTGTCGATCAACAATGCGCGTACGCCTTCGATCAGGTCGCCACGGGCGAACCACTGGCGGTCCAGGTGCAGTTCCAGGGCAAAGCAGTCTTCCAGCGCTAGGTGCCGTCCACGTCGCAGCATCTGCAGGGTCACGGCCATGGCCAATGGCGAGCGGGTGTGCATCAGTTGCGCTGTGCTCACGGCCCATTCATGGCTGTCGGCAACGGTCACTTGTTGCAGCTGTTCGACAATGCTCGGTACGTCGGGCTGGGCAAAGAAGTGGTCGATGGCCGGGCGCAGGGCCGCCAGCGGCGCATCCGGCAATTGTTGCACGGCGAGCTTGGCCAGCAGGCCTTGCAGATCCTTGAGTGGCGAGTCGCGCCATTGCAGGTGGTCGAGTTTGTGGTCCAGCTCCGCCAGCCTGGCGCTGTCCAGGTACCAATCAGCCAGCCCGCAATACAAAGCGTCGGCGGCGCGAATCTGCACCCCGGTCACGCCCAGGTAAATCCCCAGTTCGCCGGGAATGCGCGGCAGGAAGTAGCTGCCGCCCACATCCGGGAAATAACCGATGGCCACTTCCGGCATGGCCAGGCGGCTGCGCTCGGTGACTACCCGCAGGTCGGCACCCTGGACCAGGCCCATGCCGCCGCCCAGGACAAAGCCGTCCATCAGGGCGAGGATCGGCTTGCGGTAGTGATGGATGGCCAGGTCGAGGGCATATTCCTCGACGAAGAAGTCTTCGTGCAGGGTGTCGCCGCTCTTGAAGCTGTCGTACAGCGAGCGGATATCGCCACCGGCGCAGAAGGCCTTTTCACCGGCGCCGCGCAACACCACAGCGTGCACCTCGGGCGCATCGGCCCAGGCGCGCAAATGCGCCGAGAGGCTGCGGACCATGTCCAGGGTGATGGCGTTGAGGCCGGCGGGGCGGTTGAGGGTCAGGTGGCCGATGTGGTTGCGTACTTCGGCCAGGACGCTGTCCTGGGAGGACTCGGTGCTGCGTGTCGCCTGGGACTGAGCCTGAGCAGTCATCTGTAACTCCCTGCTTTTATTGTTCTTTATCAAAGTGTTCGCGGGCGAACCATCTCCGGATCGTACCAGTGCAAATTTGCCCAGTACAAGCCGGAATCCTGCAGGTCATCTTTGCATTTATGCAGCGAGGCATTCGATAAAAAACTGGGCAGGCTTGGCTAGACCCGGCTGGCCAGCACCTGGCTGATACTGCGGCGGCGGGCATGGTCTTCGGCGATATGGATCAGTTCCTCCAGTTCGCTGGGGGTAACGTCAAAAAACTGCTCCATTTGCGCCAACGCTTGTTCCAGGTCTGCGGCGGTGATTTTTGCATCCACCTCTGGGGACGGCGTCGGCACCACCACTGGGGTTTCAGCCGGGCCCTTGGGGTAACGGGTGCGGGTCAGGTTGTTGTAGGCCAGGGCCGACAGCAGCAAGGTGCCAGCGCCGAGCATGACCGGGCCGACTTCCTGCCAGCCCAGGGCGATGGTGGCCGGGTCGGCCAGCACCAGGGTCATGGCCAATCCACCGGAAGGCGGGTGCAGGCAACGCAGCCAGCACATCAGGATCAACGCCATGCCCGCCGCGAGACAGGCGCTGCCCAGGGTCCGGCCCAAGACGCGGGCCACCAGCAAGGCCACCACACTGGCGCATAGATAGCTGCCAATAATCGACCATGGCTGGGCGAGGGCCCCCGATGACACCGCAAACAACAGCACGGCGGAGGCGCCCAGCGGGCCCAGCAGGTGCATGGCCACTTCCAGGCCATACACCTGGGCACAGAGCCATACGGTAAACAGGGTGCCCAGGGCCATGCCGATGGCGGCACGACTCCATTCGGCGGGACGGGTATTGATGGCAGCGGGGAACCAGCGAGCGAGCATTGCGGGGCAGTCCGATCTTGAAAGGCAAAAAAAGGGCTTTGCGGTTTCCCGTAAAGCCCTTCGAAAGTTCCAACATTTGGGGGAGGAACCGGCGCAGTGTGCCGATCAATCAACACTGGCGCCAATGCATATTAATGCAGGTTAAGTGCAGTAATTTTGCATCAAGCCCACCGGGGCCCTGAGCAGACCTTGCCCAGGACACGCTCGTGGTTCTCGGCATTGATCAGCGATTTGTGCACGCTTTCCCGCAACTGTGGGTCGCTGGCCAACGGCCCCTTGAGTGCGACCAGGGCGTCGCGCAGTTCCATCAGGCGGTCGAGGGTGGGCAGGGGGATATAGCCGACGTGTACAGGCTCGGCAGCAACAGGCAATTGCTCGTCAGGCACGGCAGCGGTCCTCTGAGGGCAGTAACGATGTGGCGCGAATGGTGGCGCAAATGTAAAACGAGTTTACCGGTGGGGTCAGAGAGCCGGTAGGGGAACCGCTACCGGCATTTACGGATACAAACGTAGGAGCTTTCTTGATGACTCACACTCAAGGCGCAAGCGGCTCCAGATGCAGCAGCACATAGGGGTTTTTATCGAACTGCCCGACAAGCACCGGCGTTAATCCGCGCCAGCGCGGCTCCTCCAGGCCATCGAATTGCGCCTTGTCCATCACCAGCCACGCCGGCGCCGGCAGCGCTGCGAGGTCGGCAGGTGCCTGGGTGAACAGCGGCACCCGGTCACACTCCACATTGACCATGAATTTGATGGCCTTGGCGTCTTTGCCCAGGCCATGCAACACCAGCGGCGCGGGGTCCTGGCGAATCAGCGCCTGCGCCTCGCGGGCAAAGGTGCGGGTGTCATACAGGCGGCGTTCCAGGGGTTCGACCACCAGGATGTACACGCTCCACACCGCCAGCACCGCGCAAAACGCCGGCCCCACAGGGCGCCAGCGCCACTTCACAAGCATCGCGACGGCAACGACCTGCAAGCCGATCAACAGGCCCAGCGCGCCCTGGAAATGCTCCACCTGCGCGCCAAAACGATGCCGGGCCACCAGCAGCGCGCCGACCAGTAAACCCGGAGCCAGTGCCCATAACCCCAGCATCAAGCGCCGTAGCCCCTTGAACAGGCGCCCATCCGCCCGATGAAACGGATACGCGGCGATGATCGCCACCATGGGCATCATCGGTAACACATAGCGGGCTTTCTTCGCCTCGGGGATCGACAGGCCCAGCATCACGATCAACCCCGCTGCGATGCATCCCAGCAGCAATTGCCAGCCGCTATCGGACGCGCGCCGGCCTCTTTGCAGCACCGCCAGCAGCGTCAACAGGGCCAGCGGGTACGCCGGGGCGTAGTTGCCCAGGGAACTGCTGAAGTAATACAGCACGCTGCTGGAGCCTTCGCGGCCGTCCATGCGCCCAAGGAACTGCATGCGGATCACGTCCTGCATAAAGGCCTCGCCGCCACTGAGCTTGGCCAGCAACAGCAGCAAGCCCACGCACGCCACCAGCAACGCCAGGGCCAGCAGGCCGAAGCTGAACAACGGCCGCCATTGGCGGTTGAGCAGGTAATAGGCGCACAACACCCCAGTGGGGATCACCAGGCCGATGGGCCCGCGAATGGCAAACCCCAGCAGCAACAGGAGTAACAGCCACGGCAGGCGCCGGGGGCTGGCGAAATGATCATGGGCATAGCCCAGGTAAAACACCGCCAGGGTCACCGCCGCCAGCATCTGGTCCAGGGAAACCGAGCGGGTTTCGCTGATAAACGTGCTGCTGAGTAACAGCAACGCGATGCTCAGCAGCGCCCAACGCCGGGAGTAAGGCGCCGTCAGGCGGTAGACCAGGGCAACGATGACCGCCGCAGCGATGGCCGTCGGCAGCCACGCACTAAGGCTGGTGACGCGCCCCAGGGGCAGCGACAACAGCCAGGTCAGCAGGGTCGAGGTCGAGAGGTAATCGGCATATGGCTGGCCATAGGTGGTGGGGAAAAACCCCGGCCCGTGGCGCAGCATTTCCTGGGCGAACAGCACGAAGCGCGAGTCGAAACCGATAATTGCCTGGTCCCAGTTACCGGCGACAAACAGCAACAGGGCCAGCAGCCCGACGCCCCAGGACTGGCGGCGCAAGGCAGGCGCGAGCAGCGTGTCCACGCCTCAGGCCTCCAGCAACCGTGGCACCCACTGTTGCTGGGGGATCGGCAACTCGCAAGACTGCCCACGGCCCATGGGGAAGTAGTCAAAGCCCTTGCGCGCCAGGCGCTCGGCGTCATACAGGTTGCGCCCGTCAAAGATCACCGGCGCCTTGAGGCGCGCGTGCAGCAGGTCGAAATCCGGTGCCTTGAACTGCTGCCACTCGGTGCAGACGATCAAGGCGTCGGCGCCGCCCAGGGTCGATTCCGGGGTGCCCATCAGCATCAGGCGCGGGTCATCGCCGTAGAGCTTCTGGGTTTCCTGCATGGCCTCGGGGTCGAAGGCCCGTACGTTGGCCCCGGCGGCCCAGAGCGACTCCATCAGTACCCGGCTCGGCGCGTCGCGCATGTCGTCGGTGTTGGGCTTGAACGCCAGGCCCCACAAGGCAAACGTCTTGCCGCGCAACTCGCCCTTGTAGAACGCCCGGATACGCTCGAACAGTTTGCTTTTCTGGCGCTGGTTGATAGCTTCCACCGCTTCCAGCAGGTCGCTGGAGCAGTTGGCTTGGCGGGCACTGTGGATCAGCGCGCGCATGTCCTTGGGAAAGCACGAGCCGCCGTAGCCGCAACCAGGGTAGATAAAGTGGTAGCCGATCCGCGAATCGGCACCGATGCCCAGGCGCACCGACTCGATATCGGCCCCCAGGTGCTCGGCCAGTTCGGCGATCTGGTTGATAAAACTGATCTTGGTGGCCAGCATGCAGTTGGCGGCGTACTTGGTCAGCTCGGCGCTGCGCACGTCCATGAAGATGATGCGGTCGTGGTTGCGGTTGAACGGCGCGTACAGGTCGCGCATCACCTCGCGCACTTCCTCGCGCTCGCAGCCGATGATGATCCGGTCGGGGCGCCGGCAGTCAGCCACGGCGGAGCCTTCCTTGAGGAATTCCGGGTTGGAGACGATATCGAACACCAGGCTGCGCCCAGCCAGGGCCTTGTCGATATGGGCCCGCAGGGTGTCGCCGGTGCCCACCGGGACCGTGGACTTCTCCACCAGGATCACCGGCTCGACACGATGCCGGGCCACCGCATCACCCACCGACAGTACGTATTTCAAGTCTGCCGAGCCGTCCTCGTCCGAGGGCGTGCCGACCGCGATAAACAACACTTCGCCATGCTCGACCGCGAGTTTTTCCTGGCTGGTAAAGGTCAATCGGCCGTTTTCCAGGTTTTCCCGGACCAGGCTGGCAAGCCCCGGCTCGAAAATGCTCACATGGCCCTGTTGCAGCAGACGCACCTTGTTTTCGTCAACGTCCATGCAGATCACATCGTGACCGACCTCGGCCAATACGGTGGCCTGTACCAGGCCAACGTAACCACTACCAAATACGCTGATTTTCATGGGGCATTCCTGGGGCTTGTATTGCCGATACGACGGGAGTTGATGGTCAAAACGCCGAGGATGACCAGTGCCACCCCCAAGGTCCGTGACAGGGAAAAGGGTTCGTTGAAGCCGGGCAGGCTGGCGGCCAGCAGGTACACCAGGACGTAGCTGATACTCAGCAACGAATAGGCGCGGCCCAGGGGCAGATGCGCCAGCGCACCGAGCCAGCACAGCATCGACAGGGCGTAGGCCACGATGGCCAGGGCCACCACGCCCAAGGCCACGGGATCAACCATGGGTGCCGTGAGCAAGTCGGCGGGCAATGGCAGGCGCGTCATGCTCCAGCGCATGCCCAACTGGGCCGCGCTGACCAGCACCACGCTGGACAACGCCAGGGTGAAACCGCGCAACCGGCTCATACCTGGCCTCCCAGCAGCAGCACGCCGCCCATCACCAGGGCCACGCCGACCCAGTGGCGGCGGTCTACCGGCTCATGGAACACAAAGCGCGCCACCAGGGTGATCAGTACAAAATTCAGGCTGAGCATCGGATAGGCAATTCCCACTTCCAGGCGTTGCAGCACCAGCAGCCACACCAGCAGGCCCAGGCCCAGGCACAGCAGGGCCGACCAGAGCCAGGGCGAGCGCAGTTTCAACGCCCAGCCCGCCGGCTGGCCACGCCAGCCTTCCACGGCATACTTTTGCGCGATCTGGCCCATGCAGGTCAGCAGGCACGCGGCCAGGAGCAGCAGCAGGCTGATCAAGGCGCCACCTGCGGGAACACCAGGATCACCATGTTGCCTTGCTCGTAGCGCTGTCCATCGCTGGGCAGCAACTCGACTTCATGCACTTCACTCTCGCCCTTGACGCGCATCACCACGCCCACCGAGCCCTGTTTGCGGGCCTCGGTCATCCATTGCTGGACTTGTGTGGTGTCGACCCGGCGCGCGGCGCTGTCAGGGTAGGCCAGGCCGTATTTGACTTCGCCCAGGGTGTCGTAAAGCGTCACATCCGGGCGCTTGAGCCGCCACGCCAGGGCGGCCGCTGCGCCCAGGTCGTTGCTCAGCAAACGATTGGTACCTGCCAGTTCCTGGGCGTGATCAATAATGAATTGGTCCGGGGTCTTGTTATTCACCACCGAGTGCGGCAACGCCGCAGGCACCAGGGCCACCAGCAACCAACTGCCCAGGGCCGGCGCCGCCCACAGGCGCAGCGGGCGCGCCGCCTGTAGCAGATTGACGATAATCCAGCCCAGCAACACGATAAACACCAGCACCAGGCTCGACAGTTCCTGCTGGTGGGCATAGATCGGCTTTTTCAGCTGGAAATACACAATTGCCAGCAGGCCCAGCACCCCGAGGATCAGGTTGAGCCAGCCATTGACTTGCAACACCCGGCCACGGGCCTGCGCCAGTTTGTCGGCCAGGGTATGGCCCATCAGCAATGCCAAAGGCAGCAGGCACGGCAAGATGTAAGCCGGCAGCTTGCCCTTGCTCAGGCTGAAAAACGCCAGGGGCATCAGCAACCACAACAACAGGAAGCCAGTGGTGTGCGCACGTTTTTCCTGCCACGCCTGTTTCAGGGTGGAGGGCAACAGGGCCAGCCATGGCAGGCTGAATGCGGCCAGCAACGGCAGGTAGTACCACCAGGCTTCTTCGTGCTGGGCATCTTCACCGGCAAAGCGCTGAATGTGTTCGTGCCAGAAAAAGAAGTTCCAGTAGTCGGGCTCCTGGGCATGCACCATCAGCGCCCAGGGCAGGCTGACCACAATCGCCACAGCCACCGCCACCAGGCCGTAGGCCAGCAGCTCACGCAAGCGCTTTTGCCAGATCATGTAGGGCAGGGCGATCAATACCGGCAGCAGCCAGGCCAAAAAGCCCTTGGTCATGAAGCCCATGGCGCAGGCAAACCCCAACAGGGCCCAGGCGCCTAGGCGCGCCCGCCGGCTGTGGCTGTCGATGCACAGCCACAAGGCCACGCCGCTGAGGTTGACCCAGAAGCTGAACTGCGGGTCGAGGTTGGCGTAGCCCCCCGACATCGCCACGCTGACAAAACTCATGTACAGCACGCTGCTGACCAGGCTCTTGCGTGGATCGTTCCACAGGCGCCGGGCCATGAAGTACACCAAAAGGATGCTCAAGCCCGTGGCCAGCGCAGAGGCCACGCGTACGCCGAACAGGTTTTGCCCGAACAGGGCCTGGCCGAGGGCGATCATCCAGTAACCGGCCGCCGGTTTTTCGAAATAGCGGATGCCCATGAAGTGCGGCGACGCCCATTTGCCGGTCAGCAGCATTTCCTGGCTGATCTGCGCGTAGCGGGTTTCGTCCGGGATCCATAGGCCATGGGTGACCATCGGCAGCAGGTAACACAGGCCGAAGGCCAGTAGGAGCAGGGGCAGGGCCCAACGTCGGATCATGCCTGTTGCACTCCCAGCCAGCCTTCGCGGCCACTGAGTACGCCGCGTGTCAGATGCGCCAGGGGCAAGCTCGCCGGATCGGCCGGCAACAGGTTGCCCAAGGGCTGGAATTGGATGCCGCGCTGCCCTGCCTGGGCAAGCAACTGGCGAAATTCATTAGCCATAAGAATCCCTTCGACTTCTGCGTGGATCGTATAGACGTTGAGTGTCGATTCGGTGAACCGATCAAGAATGAAGCCGTTGAAGTCCTTGGCCGCGACCTGGGGCCCGACCACTTCGTCGAAGGTCGGCAGGTCTACCGGGATCTGCGGCGTGCCGGCGCGGCCATCGGCGAGGATCGGACGGAACAGGCCGGTGCCGCGACAATCGCTGTTGTAACGCAAGCCAAAACCTTGCTTGGCCTGCACCACTCGCTCATCGGCACGCCAGCCGGCGGCAGCGGAACATTCCACCGGGGCGCCGAGAATATCGCCCAACGTGTCGAGCCCACGGCGTACCTGCTCCACCAACTGCGCATCGCTCCAGCGCCCGGCATTGGCCTGCCAGCCATGGTGATCCCAGGCATGCAGGCCTACTTCGTGCCCGGCGGCCTTGGCCTGGCGCATCAGGTGTCCCAGGTCGCGGCCAATCGGCTTGCCCGGCCAGGCAGTGCCGGCCAGCAGGATGTCCCAGCCGTACAACCCGGCCGCGTTGGAGCGCAGCATCTTCCACAGGAACTGCGGGCGGATCAGGCGCCACAAATGCCGCCCCATATTGTCCGGACCGACACTGAAGAAAAACGTCGCCTTGATCCCGGCCTCATCCAGCAACTCCAGCAACCGTGGCACGCCATCACGGGTGCCGCGGTAGGTGTCGACGTCGATGCGCAGACCTGCCTTCATTATTTGCCTGCTTCGCTGGACTGGGCGATTTCCAGCATCGCTTCACGCAGGAAGAAGTCCAGGGTGTTGCCGATGGTCTCGCTCATCTGCACGCTCGGCTCCCAGTCCAGCAGGCGCTTGGCGTTGGCAATGCTCGGCTTGCGGTGCGCCACGTCCTGATAGCCAGTGCCATAGAACGCCTTGCTTTCGACATCACGGAACCCGGCGAATGGCGGGAAGTTACCGCGCAACGGGTGGGCCTCGAACTGACGCAGCAGTTCTTCGCCCAACTGGCGGATGCTCGCTTCGTTGTCCGGGTTGCCGATGTTGATGATCTGGCCGTTGCACGCGTCGTTATCGTTGTCGATGATCCGCGCCAGGGCCTCGATGCCGTCGGCAATGTCGGTGAAGCAGCGTTTCTGCTCGCCACCGTCAAACAGGCGGATTGGCGTGCCTTCCACCAGGTTGAGGATCAACTGGGTAATGGCCCGGGAGCTGCCGATGCGGGCCGAATCCAGGCGATCCAGGCGCGGGCCCATCCAGTTGAAGGGGCGAAACAGGGTGAAATTCAGGCCTTTGGCGCCATAGGCCCAGATCACCCGGTCCAGCAGTTGCTTGGAGACCGAGTAGATCCAGCGCTGCTTGTTGATCGGCCCCACCACCAGGTTGGAGGTGTCTTCGTCGAAATTCTGGTCCTGGCACATGCCATAGACTTCAGAGGTCGACGGGAAAATCACGCGTTTGTTGTACTTGACGCAGTAGCGCACCAGCTTGAGGTTTTCTTCAAAATCCAGCTCGAACACACGCAACGGGTTGCGGGTGTATTCGATTGGCGTGGCGATGGCCACCAGCGGCAGGACCACGTCGCATTTCTTGATGTGGTACTCGATCCACTCGGAGTGAATGCTGATATCGCCTTCCACATAATGGAAGTTGGGGTGGCTGCGCAGGCGTTCGATGGCGTCGGAGCCGATGTCCAGGCCGTAGACCTCGTAGCGATCATCGCGCAGCAGGCGCTCGGACAGGTGGTTGCCGATAAAGCCGTTGACTCCCAGGATCAGCACGCGGGTGCGCCGTGGTTTACCGCCCGACTCGGCGCCGCGCAGGATCGAGCCGTCCACCAGGCCCAGTTCATCGGCCAGGGCCGGGCCGGTCAGGTACAGGCCGTGGTCATTGCGCTGGCCAAAGTTGATGACCAGGGAGTCTTCACCGCAGGCAATGCGCAGCGGGTTGACGCTGATCACGCGCCCCGGCGCCTGGCCTTCATTGCCCTTGAGCACTTCGGCTTGCCACACGATCAGCTTGTGCTCGCCCACCGCACAGAACGCGCCGGGGTACGGTTGGGTCACGGCACGCACCAGGTTGAACAATTCTTCTGCGGGCTTGCTCCACACGAGCTTGCCGTCTGCCGGGGTGCGGCGGCCAAAGCAGGTGGCCTGGCTTTCGTCCTGGGCGGTTTCGCTCAACTTGCCCTGGGCCAGTTGCGGCAGCGCGTCACGCAGCAACTGGGTGGCGGCCTCGCGCAGCTTGGCGTGGAGTGTCAGGCCGGTGTCGCTGCGTTCGATCATGACTTTTTGCTGGGCGAGAATCGCGCCGGCATCGGCACGCTTGACCATGCGGTGCAGGGTCACGCCGGTTTCGGTTTCGCCATTGACCAGCACCCAGTTGGCCGGCGCGCGGCCACGGTACTTGGGCAGCAGCGAACCGTGCAGGTTGAATGCGCCCTGGCGCGCGGTGGCCAACAGCGCTTCGCCCAGCAGGTTGCGGTAGTAGAACGAGAAGATGAAGTCCGGGTTGAGCTTGGCCACACGCTCGACCCACAGCGGGTGGTTGGCGTCTTCCGGCGCGTGCACCGGGATGCCGTGGCGCGCGCACAGCTGGGCGACCGAGCCGTAGAAGGTGTTTTCCTTGGGATCATCGGCATGGGTGAACACGGCAGCAATCTGGTAGCCCGTGGCGAGCAGGGCTTCGATGCCTGCACAGCCAATGTCGTGGTACGCGAAGACAACAGCTTTTGAACTCATGACGAAACCTGACTGGAAGAGGAAGTGGACGATTGGGAAGAGGGCAGGCCATCAACGATGACCGCTGGCGCAGGGGCTGTCGGCTCGTTGCGCAGCACCTTTTCAATAAAGAAGCGTGGGCGGGCGCGCACATCGCTGTACATGCGCCCCAGGTATTCACCCAGCAGGCCCATGCCGATGAACTGCCCGCCAGTAAACACAAACAGCACGGCGAACAGCACGAACAGGCCATCGCCGGCCCAATCGGCACCAAAGGCCAGGCGCATGACGATCAGGGCAAAGGCAAACAGCATGCCCAGGGCCGCCAGGCTGAAACCGACGATGGACAACAGGCGCAGGGGCGTGGTGGTCATGCACGTCAGCAGGTCGAACATCAGGCTGATCAGGCGCATGGCGCTGTATTTGGATTCGCCGTGTTCGCGCTCGGCGTGGTGCACCAGGATTTCCGTGGTATGGCGCGCAAAGCCGTTGGCCAGGATCGGGATAAAGGTGCTGCGCTCACGGCAGGCGAGCATGGCGTCGACGATGGTGCGCCGGTAGGCACGCAGCATGCAGCCGTAGTCGGTCATGGCCACGCCGGTCGAGCGCTGCACGGCCAGGTTGATCAGGCGCGAAGGCCAGCGGCGAAAGGCCGAGTCCTGGCGATTGTTGCGCACGGTCGCGACCACGTCGTAACCCAGGGCGGCTTGCTCGACCAGGCGTGGAATCTCTTCGGGCGGGTTTTGCAGGTCGGCATCGAGGGTAATCACCACCTCGCCCCGACAATGTTCAAACCCGGCCATGATCGCGGCGTGCTGGCCGTAGTTGCGATTGAGGATCACTGCTACCACATGGCTGCCGGGCTCGCTTGCCGCGTCTTCCAGCAGTTGGGCGGAACTGTCGCGGCTGCCGTCGTCCACCAGGATGATTTCGTACGCATAGGCCAACTGCTCGCATGCCGCACGGGTACGGCGCAGCAGTTCGGGCAGGCTCTGTTCTTCGTTGTAGACCGGGATAACGATCGACACGCAATGAATAGGGTAGGGTTTCAAAGATTCATGACCTCGGGTTAGAGCAACTTTGAGCGTAGAGATGACAACAAACAGCGGATGAAAGTGCAGGCAGTTCAATAAAAAAGAGCCGCGTGCAGAGCCACCCTGAGTAAAGCCCATAACGGCCAAAGGTAAAGCATTATCAAGGAGTTAGTCAGCAAAACCCGGCTTGCCCCAAGTATTGCGGCCAAGATTAAGCGCAAATTTGTCCAGCGAATATGAAAGGCAGATGAAAAACTCGTTTATTTGGTGGGCAGACAGCTAGTGTTCAGCTAGACAATAAAGAACGCGGACAAACGATAACTGTTTACACGTAGTCCTAATCCGTAAGTGCTTTAGTGCGTATTCGCGCTGATTTAATCGGGTTGGCAATCCATGGCGATTGAACAATCTTCTCAGCAACACCCTGCAAGTGCCGGTAAAGTAGGCGGTCTCTTGCCAGGGTAGTCGGATGAATAGCGTGCAGTTTTTACGGGGCCAGTTAAGGCCGGTGTTGATAGTGATGTGGATGACCCTGGGGGCTGCCCAGACTGCGGGCGCTGCCGAGCAAGTGAGCCTGACGCCGCTGGCCCAGGTTCCGCCCGGGGTCGAGGTGCAGGGCAAGCAGGTGGCAGCGTATAGCTGGGATGACCGCCAGGGTCATAACCTGCTGGTACTGGCCGAGCAGGAAGCAGGCGAGCGCGATGACGACGGCACGCAATCGGCGTCGATCTATGCCGCGCAGTACCTGTTGGAAGGGGATCGCCCCAAGCGCCTGTGGATGCTGCATGACGATGTGCAGCGCTGCGAGTTCGACGCCGGCCTGCACTTCGATAACGCCGCGACCCGCGTCACCGACTTGCTGGGTGACGGTCTGAGCCAGGTGACCGTGGGCTATTCACGCACCTGCACCAGTGATGTCAGCCCCCGTGAGTTCAAGCTGATCATGCACATCGGCAAGGCGCACAAGTACGGGCTGCGTGGGGTCGACCGCTACGGCGCCAGTTGGTGGGACGAGGAGGCCGGCGCGCTGCGCGGTATGCCGCTGCCCACCGATTGCACGGTTGCCGCGCAGCAGGCCCTGGTCAGTCAATACCAGGAGCAGGGCACCGACCTGCCATTGCCAGGCTGCTACAACGACGAGCAAGACTTCGCCAAGGCGCCCGCCAAGCTGCTGGTTTTCATGCGCCAGCAGTGGTTTGCGCTGATGCAAAAACAGGACGCCGACTGGAGCCAGCAGCAGAGCCCGGCACCGGCCGAGGATGAGCCCTAGTTTGGTATGCGGCGCCGACCTGCGTTAGACTCGGCGCTCGCCAAACCAATAAATACCGAGATTAAACATAGGCTTAGTCTCGATATTTAATCTCAAGGCTGATCTATTTTGACTGAGATTTCCCGCAACCCCCTGACCCTTTATCTCGCGCGCCTGGCGCCCTCCAGCCAATTGACCATGCGCTACGTGCTGCAAGACGCCGCCGACCGCCTGGGTTTCGAAGAGATCAACCTGGAAGATATCGACTGGCATCTGTTGCAACCCGAACACGTGATGGCCCTGGTCGCCGTGTTACGTGAAGACGGGTACGCGCCCAACACCTCATCGCTGTATGTCAACGCCGTGCGCGGGGTGATGAACGAAGCCTGGCGCATCAGCCTGATCAGCCAGGAACACCTGCTGAAGATGCGCTCGGTCAAAGCCACCGCCGGCACGCGCTTGAGCCAGGGACGCAACCTGCGCCGCACCTTGATCCGCGAACTGATGGACGTCTGCGCTGCCGATCCAAGGCCCCAGGGCCTGCGGGATGCGGCAGTGATCGCAATCCTCTATGGCTCGGGGATGCGCAAGTCAGAGTCGGTCAACCTCGACCTGGCCCAGGTGAACTTTGCAGAGCGCAGCCTGCGGGTGATCGGCAAGGGCAACAAGGAACTGGTCAAGTACGCGCCAGCCTGGGCGTTTGCCAAGTTGCAGGCCTGGCTGGAATTTCGCCGCGAGCATCTAAAGGACGGGGAACAGGACGATAGCTTCCTGTTCAACCGCATCCGCCGTGGCAGCCACATCACCCGCGAACGCATTACCAAACATGCGATTTACTACATCGCCCGCCAACGCGGCGAGCAGGTGGGCGTGAAGATCATGCCCCATGATTTCCGGCGATCATTCATTACCCGGGTGATCGAGGAGCATGACTTGTCGATTGCGCAGAAACTGGCGCACCACACCAATATCCAGACCACCGCCAGCTACGACGTGCGCGACGACAACGAGCGGCGGCGGGCGATTGATCGATTTGATCTTTGATTTTTCAGACTCAGGAAGTAAGCATGACTACAAGCATTAATGATTTTTGGTGGGCGACCCTGCTTGCACTGAGCGGTTGGGGTGCGATCGCCTTTTTGATCGGGTGGCGGGTACGTTCCGGCAAGGTCTTTAAGGGCATCACGGCGGCGAAACAGAATATCTACCTGGGGTTGATTCTGGTGGTTGTTTCTATGGTCCCGCCTGGTGTTTCGTGGTTCAAGTACATGGATTTCAAAGAGCAGCGGCAAGCTGAGTCCCAAGAAACAGCGCAAATGAACCAGCGCCTGCAAGCCGATACCGACGAAAAAAGATGCGCTGCGCTCAAGGCTCAGAACCAGGAATGCGCGCAAAAAAAAGACCAGCAGAGGCAAGAGGATGATGGCGAAACGCTATACACCATCATGGCTAAAATTGTCGATATGATCGGCGTGTTTGTGGGCTTTCTCGGGGGTGCGCTGGGGGTCAATATCTTGTCTGAAGGCCTGTTTAGGAGAGACAAGACACTGCCTGAGCCCCTGGAGCCTTCGCCGATATATGTGAAGCGAACCATCACCTACGAATGCGGCAAAATACACCATGAGACCATCATGGAATATCGCCCATCCAAACCAGAGTAGGGGATAGGCACAACCCCGCAGATCAAGTGCAGGCGCTGTCGAGCCGCTATCGCAGATTTGAGCGGTGTCGCCCTCGACAAGGGCCACGGCTTATTGGCATATCAATGCCTGGCGCTCGTAGTTCAACGCCCTGTTTTGCGCGGGCAGGGCGTACGGCGCCGTACATTGCTGGTCACCCCACTTGATCGTCAGGCTGCCCTGGTCTTCTTCAACCAGCACCAAGGCATTGCCGCTGGGGTCGGCGATGGCCAATTGCTTGCCGCTGGCGTCTTCCAGGGAGGCGCCAAACGTCATGCGCTGGTGCTGTGCATCAAACAGTTCAAACAGCACGCGCCGCCCGCTTTTGCCGCTGTAGCGGGCCAATACTACCGCCCCACGGCGTGGCACCAGTTGCTGCGTGGCCTGGGTGATTTCGATGTCGCCGCCCAGGTCGCGGGTGTCGAGGCTGATCCAGTTCACTCGATAAGGTTGTGTCGAGGGGATAACTGCATAGCCGTTGCGCCCGGTTTCAACCCCGCTGTAGCTGCTGATCTTTGCCCCGCTGATGCCCGGTACCTGGGCCAGGGCGAAGGTCTCGCTGACAGTCTGCCCAAGGTTGATACCACCGGCGTGGGCCACCACCGAACCGGCAACGTTAAGGTTTTGCGAGTCGTAACCACGCCCCTGGCTGTACCCCAGGCTGATATCGGCCATGGAGGTGCGGCTGTTGATGTTGGCTGATCCCGATTGGCCGCCCGTACTGCTATGGCCGGCCTGCACCGAATAGAACACGTCGCTGGTATCGGCCACATAACCGTTGATACCGGCCTGGGTGCTGGTATCGCCTCGCTGGGTGCTGCTGGTGACGAACGCGCGCGGCGCCCGGGGCTGGCTGCCCAAGGGGAACGAAACAGACAGGTTGAACTGCGTGTCGGAGTCGGGTGCGCCCCAGCTGGCGATCTGTTTGGTGCGGGTCACGCCCAGGTTGTAGCTCAGGTCGCCCCAGTTGTTGTTGTAGCCAGCTGAAAAGCTCTGGGAGCCGCCACGGTTCCAATAGCGTTGGTCAGTGGCGTTCACGTAGAGGCTGCCGAACTCACGGTTGCGCCCCAGACTCTGGTTGATGGTCAGGTCGGTACGGGTTTTCGAGTTGCCGGTGCGCTTGACGGCCTCTTCGCTGGTGTCCTCGACGTGGTCGGTCAGGGTGCGGTAACCCTCGGTCGAGTAACGATACGCGGCGAGGGTGAAATTGGTGTCGGTGCCGGCAAAGGTCTTGGCATACAACGCACGCACACTGTTGCCCTGGGTCGTTTGCCCTTGGGCGGCGCTCGACGAGTGAGTGACGTCCATGGACACGGCGCCCAGCGATGTGTTGCGGCCCACTCCCAGGGAGAACGCCTTGTAGTCTTCACTGGCTTGCAGGCCGACAATCGCGCTCAGGTTGCTGGTGAGGCCGTAGGCGAGGGTGCTGCTGACAAATTGCGGGCTCGCCAAGCCGTCAGCATTGCTGCTGAATTTACCGGCCGACACGCTGTATTTGACCTGGCCTTCACGCACCATGATCGGCAGGCTGGAGAACGCCTGGGTGCTCACGTGACGACGGCCGTCGGCCTCGATGATGGTGATTTCCAGGTCGCCGTTCGAGCCGCTGGGGTAGATGTCGTTGATCTCGAAGGGGCCGGGCGCGACGTTGGCGGTGTACAGGATGTAGTCGTTCTGGCGGATTTCTACGGTGGCGTTGGTTTGCGCTACACCACGGATCACCGGCGCATAACCGCGCTCGCTGTCGGCGCGCATGCCTTCGTCGGACGCCAGCTTCAGGCCACGGTAGCGCACGCTGTCGAACAGGTCGGTATCGGAAAAAATCTCGCCGGCACTGAACTGCCCCTTGAGCACAGTCACGTCATGCTGCACATAGCTGCGGTTGCTGGTGAAATTGCTCGGGCGCCCGGTACCGCTGCTCAGGTTCGACTCGTTACGCAGCCGCCAGCCCCCCAGGTTGATACCATTGCGCAGCCCCAGGTTGTTGTTGATGCGCGTTTCATAGTCGCCGCCTGTGCGGCTGCTGTTGAGTTGATAGTTGATAAACGCCGCCGGCACGCCGTCGTCCCAAAGCTCTGGGTCGACATAACCGCGCATGCCCCGTTGCATCGCGACCTGCGGAATGCTCGCCGCCAGGCGCAGGCGACTGGCGTCATAGCGCAAGGTCGCCTGGTCGATCAGCGTCGGCAGGTCGTAGCAGTCCTGGGGCTGGTTGGGGTCGAGCTTGCCCTGGGCCTGCAAGAGGGGCATGTCGATGCCCAGTTGCTTGAGCAGATCCAGGGTCAGGCAGGGATCGACCCGGCCGGTCTGCGGGTTGCGTTTGAAGTCGATGTCACGCCGGCCCACCAACACCTCATTGCTGTACAGGTCGACCCGGTAGTTGCCAGGCAGCACTCTGTTGGCCGAGAGCAGTTGCTGCAGGTCGACCGACGATTGTGCACCTTGCAAAAAAGTGGTGTTGAACACTTCCAGGGACGGTTCATCGGCAACGGCCCAAGCGGGCGAACCGGCAAGAATGGCCAGTGACAGCGTGCAAGTTGTCGACGCGCGTAAAGTGCGCTCGCTTGATATGTAATGATTGGGCCTGCTGCCTAAAAGAAAAAACATGCAATCATCCCTGCTTATCGGACAGGCGAGGCACGCGAGTACGCACTCGAATCGAACCTGAAGGGTTTAAGGGAAATGCTTATTGCTTGGTGCGCGCCTCAATGGCCTTGGCTGTCAGACGCGTGGAAAGTTGTGCGGTGTATTTATCTTGTGCGCCATAGTCGTTAATACTGGAAAAAGACAACTGCACAGCATCGTGACTATTGAGTTGTTTAACGCTGAACTGTTTTTCGGCACTCGGCGCAATCATTGTCGAGTCGGCAGCCAGTTCTGTTTGTTTACCGGCCTGCAGTTGTATGTCGGCCATGGACACGTGATACAGCGTCGGGTTCTTGACCGTCAGCAGCGAGTCAGCGCTGCGCTTTTGCAATTGCCACTGCAGTTGCGCGGGCGCCGACAGCGCGCTACCTGGCAACCCCGCTGGGCGGAAAAACACCTTGATGCGCTGGCGTACCGCCAACTGCAACGTGTTGTCGGAGGCGGCGGCCTGGGGAATCTCTTGCACATTGAGCCAGACCACGGACTCACGATCCGTTGGCATCCCGGCACCCTGGTAAAGAATTCGCAGCAACTGCTGCTCCTTGGCAAATATGCGTGCCAGTGGCGGGGTTACCGCGAAGGGTGCAGCACTGGCTTGCGCATCGTTGGTGTCGACCCAGGATTGAATCAATACGTCCTGGTTACCGTTGCGCACGGTGATATTGGCCTCCTTGTGATCGCCATCGAAGACGATACGGGTGGCACTCAGTGAAATGCTCGCGGCAGCCTGGGTCGCCATAAGCAGGGTCAGCAGCCCGAGGCCTGCTGCAATGGAACGAGGCAACATGATGTCTACCGTTTGGTGGTCGAATAAATGGCGAGGCCCGAAGGCCTCGCGCGTGACAGGCGCTGCGTGTCGTTTATTCGTATTGCAGGATGAACGGCAGGGTGGCGTCACCACGACCCGCGGTGGAGGCACCGGCTGCACCGGTGGTGACGTAGGCCGCAGCAAAGCTCAAGGTTGCGTCGCCGCCTACGGCACCTTGGCCGTGCATGGCGCTTTCGATACGAGCGGTGGCCGGGGAGCTGAGGTCGATCAGCGCGCCAGTGCTGTCGAGCAGTGCGATACCGACGTTGCTTGCGCTGCCGTTACCAGGGGTCAGGGCGAGGACTTTTTTACCAGTCACCAGGCCTGAACCACCACTTTTGGCGTCAAAGATCATCGCCACTTTAGTGCCCAGGTTGCAGTTCACGCTGAGGTTGAAGTCCTTGGCGGTCACACGGCCCGAGGCCGGGTTTTCAGCAGTGCCCATGTCTTTGATGGAGACGGTGCCCATGTCGACGGAGATCACGCGATCAGCGTTGGCACCGTCAACCGAGCAAGCGTCGTTGTTGATCAAACCGGTGAAGGTGATTTTGCCGCCGCCGCCCGGGGTACCCGTACCCGGGGTAGTTTCGGCAAACGCACTGCCGCTGGCGGCAATAACTGACACAGCGATAAGGGCCAGGGAAAACTTCTTCATGATGATGTCCGTTAGTGTTGGTTGTAGAGGCGGGTTGAAACTGCCAACGAACAATAGTGAATTTGTGCCTTAGAGAGAATAAGACGATTCTTATAAAGCACTACAGCGCGAGTTAGTTAAAAATGGCACTACTTGATAAAGTGCGAACTAGTTGAAGATATTCTGCTCCAGGCAATAAGTTAATAAATCCTGATCACTGCTGACTTCAAGTTTGCGCATGGCCGAAATTTTTTGCGCACTGATAGTCTTTGAGCTTCTATTCTGGCTGCGCGCGATATCACTGACACTTTTGCCCGAAATGAATAAACGCAATATCTCGAACTCCTTCGGCGATAGCGTCGAGAAGCGTGCATCAATGGCAGTCATTGACTCGATCACCGAGGTCTTGGCCGGCTCCAGGCTGCGATACAGCGCCTGTTGCGCAATGGACTTGAGGGCGACCTGGATTTCGGTGTGCAACTGGCTTTTCTGGATTACCCCAACCACCCCCAACTCTTGCAGGCGGGTCAGGATCAGATGGTTGGAAATCATGGTCAGGATCAGAATCTGCACCTCGGGGAAGTGTCGCTTGAGGTACTCCACCAGTTTCAAGCCATCACCGTAGGGCGAATCGCCGGGCATGTTGTAATCGGTAATCACGATGTCGACAGGCTGCTGCTCAAGCAGGCCGATGAGGCCCGCCGAACAGATCGCTTCACCAACGACTTCAAAGCGCTCGTCTCGCTCGACGAGTTCTCGCACCCCCAGGAGCACGATGGGGTGATCGTCTGCAATAACCACAGTGAATGTTTTCATAAGGCGGGCCCGTAATGCTGGTTCAGTAAGTGAGGTGGTCCCACGCGCTTGCGCGCCAGGCGGTGCAATGCGCTCATAGCTGTGCCCCGAGCAAGGCTGACAGCCGAGTCATGACCTGTTTTGTCTCAAGCTCCAGCGTGGTACTGAGCCGGCCGCCGGCCAACTGGCTTTCCAGTTCGATACACGCCTGGGCCAGGTCGAGTGCCTGCACCGCCCCCAAGGCGCCGGCCACCGAATGCAAGGTTTCGGCCAGGCCCCGGCAATCACGTTGCTCGAGTGCGGCGCTGATGCGCTGCAGATCGTGCTGCACACTGCTGATAAACAGCGGGCGCATTTTGTCTGACATCTGCACCGTGTCAATTACCGCCGGCTCGGCGCGTACCGTGGGTTTGCACAGTTTGATCAACTGCGCACGCAGGGTTTGCAGGCTCAAGGGCTTGACCAGCCAGGCATTCATCCCGACCGCCAGGCAACGCTGGCCTTCCTCGCGCATGGCATTGGCGGTGACACCGATGATCGGCAGTTGCGGATCGTGCTCCCTGAGGGTGCGGGCCAGTTCATAGCCATTCATCAACGGCATATTGACGTCCGTCAGCACCAGATCGAAGGCCTGGGGTTGCCATAGGTGCATGGCCTGCTCGCCGTTGTCCGCCAGGGTTACCGTGCAGCCCAACGCTTGCAGCTGTTCCTGGATGATGGCCTGGTTCACCGGGTTGTCCTCAGCCACCAGGATGCGCAGCTGCAACTGCCCGGCACTCTGTTGTTCGGCGTGCAGCACGGCCTCCTGTTTACCCCGTTGCGCCAGTGAAACCACCGCCGCAATGGCGCGCACGTCATGCATATCCACTTCCCAGCCTTGGGCGGTGTGCAGCGGCGGGCTGTGTGCCCCCGGCACACACAACACCCGTGGCCCGGACCAGGGCCGCGGCGGGCCTGCGGGCAGCATCTCGACCAGCACCGCTCGCTCGCTTTGTTGGGCCAGGGGCAGCGCTGCCACCGAGGCCTGGATGCCCAGGCGGCTGAGCCAGTCGCACAGCGACTCGGCCAACTCGCGCACGGGCGCCAGCACCTGCACCGGTGTGGTGCTTGGTTCAATGGGCGGCAGCCCCGGCAGCTCGCCACGGCCTGTCGGCAAGCTCATCTTCAGGGTGAAGCTGCTGCCCAGGCCGGGTTCGCTGACCACCTTGATCTGGCCATCCATCATCTCGGCCAGCCAGCGGCAAATCGGCAGGCCAAGCCCGGCGCCGCCTTGGCCGGCGGTGTCCGGGGCCTGGTAGAACAAGTCGAACAGCTTGGCCTGCTGCGCCTGGCTGATGCCCACGCCGGAGTCGGTCACTTGCCACTCCAGGTCGACGCGATCGTTGCCCCGGCGCAGCGCCCTGGCACGAATCACCACGCGGCCTATGTCGGTAAACTTGATGGCGTTGCTCACCAGATTGTTGAGGATCTGGCGGATACGCATCGGGTCGCCGACCACGCAATCGGGCAACTGCGCATCGATGCAGCCGTACAGTTGCAGGCCCTTGCGCTGGGCGAAGGCTGCGTAGGTGTGCAGGGTGTCTTCGAGCATGTCCAGTGGGCAAAACTCGATGGATTCGATTGCCATCTGCCCGGATTCGATTTTCGACACATCGAGCACATCACTGATCAGTTGGAACAGCGTGGCAGACGAGCGCTGGATGGTGTGCAGGTAGGTTTTCTGGCGCGGGTCCAGGGGCGTCAACCCGAGCAGTTCCAGGGTGCCGAGCACCCCGTACAAAGGCGTGCGGATTTCATGGCTCATGGTGGCCAGGAACAGCGTCTTGGCTTCATTGGCCGCATCGGCGGCGCGCCGGGCGTCTTCCAGGGCCAGGGCGTCCTCGATGTGCCGGGTGACGTCGTTGAATGCATACAGGCGCACATCCTGGCCCTGGTAACGGGTGGAGACGAAGCCCACCTGCAAGTGCCGGCCCTCGATTTCCAGGTGGGTTTCGCCACTGTCGGCGCTGTCGTGGGAACGGCTGAGGGCCGCCACCAGCCTGGCGGTGCCAGGCCATTGCTGGGCGCGCTGGTTCTCGATCAATACCTGGCCATCCGCGCGGCCCACCACACACAGGCCGGTGGGCGCGGTGTCAATGATCACCCGGCTGAACGCCACGCTTTCGGCAATGCGCTCATGGGCTTGGCGCGCCGGGCGAATCACGTGCTTGCGGTACCAGCGGTTGCCCGCCCAGGCAATCGCCAGTACCGCACACACAAATAGCGCAAGGCTCGTCAGTGGCCACAGGGCATAGCGGAAAAAATGCTTGTAGCTGATCCCGTAGATCGCCGTCCACTGCGACTCAGTATTGTGGGTGATCTTGAACTCCAGGCCTTCAGCGCGAAAATTCAGCCCTTCGCCCAGGGACGACGCCATGGCCTGGGGGCCAGTCAACGTCTGGCCGGCCGGGGAGATCAGGGTGAACCGGTCATAGATGGACGACTCCATGGTGCGTTCCACATCGTTGACGTGCGCCATGTCCAGCAGGGTGGCAACCATCACCTGGTTATCGCCTTGACCGGCGCGCAATAGCTGAGGGTTGAGGGTCACCGCCACATACGCCAATAACTGAGGGGCCGCAGGGGGCGTGCCGGATGGGGTGTAGGCCTCCCAGTAAAGGCGCTCGTCCACTCGGTGCAACTGGCCGAGCCTTTGCCGCACGGCCTCGGCCTGCTCGGGGGACGGGCCGTTGAATGGGGTTTTGCCGCCTCGCTGGTAGCCGACCGCAGGCACTGCCATGTCGTAGTTGACCAGGCGGTTGAAGATAAAGACATGGGGCGAAGCGTAGGGCGACGATGACCAGAACGCACTGTAGTAGCTGGCCAGGTGCACGCCGAGGGCAAAGATCTTCTGCTGCTCGACGGGCGTGACCCGTTGTGCCTCGAACCGCGCGCTGAAGGGCACCGAAAACGCGAACTCGCGGCCTTCATAACGGGTGGTGTGGGCGTCCAGGCGTTGGCTCTGGAGGCTGGCCTGGACGTTCTTGTCGCTGGTCAACTCGCGTTGGATAGCCGGCTGCGCCAGGGTCCGGAGGAAGACTTCCTGTTCCTGGATGTTTTCCATCAGCCGCGCAAAATGAAAACCCACGGCAGCGTACTGTGCATCGATGATCCGCTGCAGTGCCCAGTAACTGGTGCCTGCCAGCAGCAACGCGACGCCGAGCACCACCATCAGCCCTTTGTTCAAGCGCAGTGAGCTGCGGGTGAATGCTTCGAGGATCGCGTTGTTGTGCTTCATGGAAGGTTTTCGCAGGCGGATGAAGAATCGGCGCTGGATGGAGTTTACTCCTTATACAGGTTAGACAAATCCAGGCCGCGGGCTAATGAGATGTCGCAGGGCCATCATTGTTCAACAGTTGCTGAAATTGTTCTGACGACACCGCGTGAGAGATCAGGAAGCCCTGGACCTGGGTGCAGTCGATTTTGCGCAGCAGCGCCAGTTGCTGGGGTGTTTCGACTCCTTCGGCGACGACGGTCAGCCCCAGTTTGCGGCCCAGTGCGATGATGCTGGCCAGGGCCGAAGCCATGCCCTCGTTATCATGGCAACCCTGCACCAGCGCCTGGTCGATCTTCAGTTCGGTAAACGGGGTCGAGACCAGGTTCAGGTAAGAGCTGTAGCCTTTGCCGAAATCGTCCTGGGACAGGCCAAATCCCTTGATCCGCAGGCGGCAGGCACCGGCGTAGAAGTTGCTGATGTCCTGGGGCACCGAGCATTCCATCAGCTCGAAGCAGATCATCCCCGGGATGCCCTGATGCTCCAGGACAAACGCCAGCAGGCGGTCTGCCAAGTCATGGCTGTTGAGCAGGTGGGTCGGCAAGTTGATCGATACCGGAATCTCATACCCGCGCTGGCGCCAGCGCTCCTGGGCATGGATCGCTTGCTTGAGCACCAGCCACAACAGACGCTCCTCCAGGTCGAAGGCCTTGATCGCCGGCAAAAACGCCGCGGGCAACAGTACCCCTTGTGCGGGGTGCATCCAGCGCACCAGCGCTTCGGCAGCGACGATCCGGCCGTTGGCCAGGGATTTTTTCGGTTGGAACCAGGCCTGGACTTGCCCGTTGCCCATGGCCTGGATGAGCGTATGCCGGTCAATCGCCGGGGCCGTCGCGGCCGGTGGGGAAGGGCTGCGGTCCTTGTGGTTGAGCTGGCTGACCAGGCTGCGCAGCGCATCAGCGGCGACCGGCTTGGAAATCAGCCCGATGACTTTCACATCGAGATTTTTCGCCACCAGGCTGGCCGCCATCAACATCCGCCGGGACGCGGCACTCATGATAGCCAGGGCGGGCTTGCAACGCAGGGTCGCCAGGCTCTGGATAAACTGCACACCGTCCATGCCCGGCATCAGCAGATCCGTCAGTACCAGGTCGAAATCACGCTGGCGCAGGCGCTCCAGCGCCTCGTTCCCATCCTGGGCAGCCTCCAGCAGGAAGTCACCCAATTCATTGAGCAGGTTCTGCAGGTACAGGTGCTGCAGGGGATGGTCCTCGACGATCAAAATACTATAGGGCTTCATGGGGGATCCGTGCGTAAGGCTCCAGGTAGTTGAAGAGGGCCCGCAACGCAAAGGGTTTGACCAGGCAATGGTTCATTCCGGCGGCCAGGCACAGGTCGGCCTCGCCGCGCATGGCGTTGGCAGTCGCGCCGATGATGGGCAGCGCGCAACCTTGGCTGCGCAACTGCCTGGCTAATTCGTAACCGTTGACTCTGGGCATATTCACATCCGTCAGTACCACATCGAAGTGTGAGGCCTTGCACAGCTGCAGCGCTTCATGACCATCGCAGGCCAATTCCACGGTGCACCCAAGTTCCTCAAGCTGATCGCGCAAAATCAATTGATTGATAACGTTGTCCTCGGCCACCAGCACATGCAGGTTGAGCTTGCGCAGTTCACGCTTTTGCGCCTGCTCATCGACCCGGGCGACCCACAATCCCTGGGCCTGGCTGACCGCCTGGTGAATCGCACTCAATTGGTTGAGGTTGGCGTGCCACGTACCGGTCTCGGGTTGCTGGCCATTGCCGCTGTTGCTACTGACCAGGATTACCGGCCCCGGCCAATCGGGCACCAGGGGTTGTTCGATGGCGCCGGGGTGCAGCTCCAGCAGCAGTTGGCCATCGGGGTGGGTCGGCTGGCCGGTCTGGGCCCGGGCGCCCCAGCGGCGCAGCCAGCCGCTGATCGATTGAGCGAGTTCGGGAATCGGCGAGACCACATAGACAGTCTCGGCAAGCAAGCTGCTCATGGGCGCACAGTGCGCAACTTCCAGTGGCAGGGTCAGGCTGAAACTGCTGCCCAGGCCCAGCTCGCTGACCATGCGGATATGCCCGTTCATCAATTGCGTCAGGCGCTGGCATATCGGCAGGCCAAGCCCGGTGCCGGCCACCACGTTGGTATTGCCCTCGCTTTGATAGAACGGCTCGAAAATCATCGCCTGGTCTTCCTGGGCAATGCCTTTGCCGGTGTCGGACACTTGCCACAGCACGCTGGAGCGCTCGTCATCGCGGTCAAGCAACTTGACCCGCAGAACCACGCGCCCGTAGTCGGTGAATTTCACCGCGTTGTTCAACAGGTTGTTGAGGATCTGCCGCAGGCGTGTGACATCGCCCATCAGCCGCTCGGGCAGCTTGGGATCAAAGCAGGCGTAGAGCTGCAAACCCTTGCCCCTGGCGGCCGCGGCATAGCCCTGGATGATTTCATTGACCAGGTCCAGGGGCGAGAACTCGCTCAGCTCCAACGCCAACTGCCCGGCCTCGATCTTCGACACATCCAGCACATCACAGATCAGTTGCAGCAACGTGGCCGAAGAACCCTCTATGGCATGCAGGTAGTCTTTTTGCTGGGCATCGAGCTGAGTGCGGGCCAGCAGTTCCAGGGTGCCCAGCACGCCGTACAGCGGTGTGCGGATCTCGTGGCTCATGGTCGCCAGGAACAGGGTTTTCGCGGCATTCGCCGCATCCGCTGATTGCCGCGCGTCTTCCAGGGCCGCTTCCACTTGTTTGCGCGCACTGATGTCGCTGAATGCACAAAACAGCACGTCCTCACCTCTATAGCGGGTGGGCGCGCTGCTGAGGTAAAGGTGGCGGCCGTCGAGGGTCTCGAAGTAATCCGAATGCCCGCAGGAGGTGCCATCGAAGGCCTGGCGGATCCAGCCGGCGCACAGCGCTTCACGCTCCAGGCCGGTGCCCAGCCACTGCTGGGCCAGGGTGTTTTCCAGCACCACCTGGCCGTCGGTGCGACGCAGCACGCACAACGCCACCGGCGCGGTCTGGATCACGTCGCGCCCGAAGGCCTCGCTTTCGATCAGCGCCTGGATGCCATTGATCGACGGGATGATGAAGCGTTGATTGACCCGGCGCATCACCAGCCAGATCAGGGTCACGCTGAACAGGCAGAACACCAGCGAGCCAAGCAGTTCGCGCCACAATCCGCGCACTACATCGCGCAAGTTGATCGAATACATCAGTTGCCAGTCCGACGACTTCAATTGCTTGCGAATCACCAGGTGATCCGGCACCAGGCCACCGCCGACAAAACCGAAAAAATTCTCGCCCTTGGGCTTGAGCAGGGACTGGTCCAGCCGTGGGTCGTGGCTATTGGTAAACACCAGCATGCCCTGGGAGTTGAGCATCATGAATTCGCCCGCACTCTGGTCATTGAGGGTCGTGGACACTTCATGGCTTTCCATCTCCAGGCCCAGCCAGCCGGAGTCGGGGTCGCGCTCATCCAGCAGAATGAACAGGTAGAGGTGGGAATGGCCTTCGGTCTGGTCGCTGAGCCAGAGTTCGCCGGGGTCCAACGGGTTGTGCTTCTTCAGCGCCCGCAGGCGATTGAGCATGCACTGGGAAAACGGCAGTACCTGGGGCGTGGAGTCGTAGAGCCGGGTCAGTTGCGGATCGGGGCCGGCGGTCACGTAGAGCAGGTTGACCTGCTTGGTCTTCAGGTAACTGCGCATGCGCGAGGTCAGCCAGATGCTCCACTGATGGCTTGGCGTGTTGCCCAGCAACAGGCGCTGCTCTTCGCCCACGGTCGGGTAGACCTGGGCCTTGGCCTGCGCGGATTTGCGCACCGCCGACAGGCTCAGGCTTTCAAGCAGCGCTTCACGAGTGGTGAAGAAGGTATGCGCCTCGGCAATGGCGCTGCTCATATAGCCGCGCCGCTGGGAGATGTCATTGTTGAAGGTGGAGAGCAGAAACGTATAGACACCGCTCAAGATGCCAACCAGCAACACGGTGGCGAAAAGACGAAGCAGCCTTCTGGCTGCTTCGGGTCGGGACAGGACGGGATTGATCTGCAACAGATAACTTTTAAATCGCATCGGCGGATTTTAATCGGCCGCCCAGCGCCTGGGCATAAGACGATCCTTAAAAGCGCCGGTGCCGTTACTTGTAGAACATATCGACCACGACCGCCGCATCGAACGCGCCGGGAATGGGCAGGCTGCGCCACTTCAAGTCCGCCCTGAAGTCTTGGCGGAAGGTCTGGTTAGCACCATTCATTCGGGCCAGGGGGAACCATTCATTAAAGGGCAGATGCTGATTGGTATAGTCCCAGGCCAACGAAATGCCCACGGAACTGTTATTGGCCGGCACCAACAGGCCATTGATCACGTTCCCGCCGCCCGGGGTGGTGGCGAAGCGCGCGCTCACCGTATACGGGGTGTCGCAGGCTTTGCGCAGGCTCAAGCTGAAGGTGGCGGTGCTTGCCACCTCGCCGATCTGCGCCTTGCGCGAGGGCTTGGGAAAGTTCACCACGTTGGGCGTGATCGTCAGGTCTGGCGTGCAGGGCACGAAGCGGATGTCGTTGACGCCGGTGACGATGTAATTGAGGTTGCTGTTGGGGCGGTTGTTGAGCCCCGTAATACCGTCCAGTTGAAAGACCCGGTATTGCGAAAGGGTACTGGCCTGGCCGTTTTGCGGCGTGGTACCAAATTTCTCGATAAACACGCTGAAGTTGAGGGTGAACCGGGCCTTGTCCCAACCGACGCAGTTTGACAAGTTGCAACCGCGGTCGGAGTAGAACCCAGTACCGTACTTACCACTGCTTTGGGTGATCGGCACCGAGTTATAGCGAATCCCGGCACGGATGCCCTGACCGATACTGACGCTTGCCGGGTTCAGGTAAAAAAACACTTCTTCGCGGCCATGGTCAAAGTCATCCTTGCAAATCACGTTGACCGAGCGTGGGCCCGACTCCCAGATAATCGTGCCATCCGGCGCATCGGCCGCTACTGCCAATGCCGTGCCCAGGGGCGCGGTGTCAGCGACAGAACCGCTACCGTCCACCCGACAGGCCAGCGCATAGCTGGTAGCGGGGAGGGCGGCGCAGGCAAGCAAGGTGGCCAGGAGCAGGTATTTAAGGTGTGACATAGGTCGGTGTTCCCCACGAACCATCACTTGAGGGCCGCACGATGGCGGGCCTGCAAGCCGATATCGGTGATTTCGGTAAAGTTGATTTGGCTCCCGGCGCTGATGGGGGCCTTGGCACTGAAGACTTTGCGTTCCCCGGGCTTGAGCAATGCGTAGTCATCCAGCGCCTGAACCTGGCCGCCGGCGTCGATTTGCACATCGATCAGGGACAGGTGAAACGCACTCGGATTGGTGACCGCTATGGACTGCCCATCGGTGCGCTCCCACACCAAGCGGGGCACCGCCTCTGACGAGCTGCCGGCAAGCCCAGGCGGGCGATAGAACAGCTTGAGACGCTGGCGCACGGCAAATTGCACGCTGTCGGTGGCTTGCGGCTTCAGCGGGATTTCCATGACGTTGAGCAAGAACATCGATTCCACGTCGTCGGGCAAGCCTTCGCCGGCATACAGAATACGCAGCAGGTGATGCTGTTGAGCATCCAGGCGAACCAGCGGCTGAACCACGGCAAAGGGCACCGGCGAAGTTGCATCATCGTCCTCGCGGGTGACCCAGCTTTGCACCACCAGTTCGCCGGGGGACTGATTGACGATGTTGATGCTGGCTTCTTTATATTGGCCAAAGTAGATCAGGCGCGTGCCTTCAATCTTGACCGTCGCCTGCGCGCAGGGCGCCAGGGCCAGCAGCGCTGCAAGCAGCGCACTGATCCAGAGCAGGGACCGGCAGAATGGCAAATGCTTGAGTGTTGACATGAGGGCCCGCAGCTTCCCTGGATAGGTTTGGAATGGCTTCGGGGCTCATGTTAGGAGGTGGGCGCTGGGGATTCTCTCAGGCGATTCTTAAAAGCCACATTTGCAGGCTCAGGGCTGGGGCGCGTTCTGCTTGTCTGCGCCGAAAGTGACGTTCTTGTTTGGGCGTGCCTGCCAATCACGCAGCCATTGCAGGCCCTTGGATGTGTTGCCGCGCGGCCGGTATTCGCAACCCACCCAGCCGGTATAGCCCAGTTGGTCGATCAGTTCGAACAGATAGGGATAGTTCAGCTCGTTATGCAGGTCCGGCTCGTGGCGATCCGGCACGCCCGCGATCTGGATGTGGCCGATACCGGCGAAGTCCTGGCGCAGCTTCGTCGCCACGTCGCCCTCGACAATCTGGCAATGGTAGATATCGAACTGGACTTTCAGGTTGGCATGGCCGACGGCTTTGCAGATGGCGTGCGCCTGATGCTGGTGGTTGAGGAAAAACCCCGGTATGTCCCGGGTGTTGATCGGCTCCAGCAACACGGTGACGCCGCTCTTGGCGGCTTGTGTGGCCGCATAGTCGAGGTTGTCCAGGTAGGTTTGCTGGTGCCTGGCGCGATCCGCTTCGTTTGCCAGCAGCCCGGCCATTACGTGAATGCGGTCGTTGCCCAGGACGGCGGCATATTCCAGGGCCTGGTCGAAACCTGAGCGAAACTCCGATTCACGACCAGGCAGGGACACGGTGCCTTTCTCGCCCGCCGCAACATCGCCGGGCGGCGCGTTGAACAGGGCCTGGACCAGGCCATTGTCGTCGAGCCGTTGTTTCAACTGTTGCGCGGGGTAGGCGTAGGGGAACATGTATTCCACGGCCTGGAAACCATCGGCAGCGGCGGCGGCAAAACGGTCGAGAAAATCATGTTCGGGGTAAAGCATGCTGAGGTTGGCAGCGAAACGAGGCATGAAGACTCCAGGGGTGAACAATCAATCGTATGGCCGGTGTTACCACTGAACACCAAAGGCCGCGTGCAACTCATCCAGTGCCGACTGGGGCAGGGGAGCGGGGCGCGGACCGGTCATCAGCCACAGGCGTGCGGTTTCTTCCAATTCTTCCAGGGCATAGCTGGCTTTGGACACCGAGCTTTCCCAGATCACCGGCCCGAGGCGCTCAAGCATCACCCCGCGCACACGGTTGGCCAGTTGCGCCACCCGCTCGGCCACCTTGGGAGAGCCGGGGCGCTCATAGGCGATCTGCGGGATGCGCCCGACTTTCATCACTTGGTAAGGGGTCAACGGCGGCAGGATTGTATCCTCCTGCCAGACCCCGGCCAGCGTCAACGCCACCAGATGGGTCGAGTGGGTGTGGACCACGCCGCCCACCCCAGGGTTGCGATCGTAGACCTGACGGTGCAGGGCCAGGGTCTTGGACGGTTTGTCGCCACTGACCCATTCCCCGGCCAGGTTGACCTTGGCAATCGCCGCCGGGTCGAGACGCCCCAGGCATGCGTCCGTGGGCGTGATCAACCAGCCGTCCTCCAGGCGCGCGCTGATGTTGCCGGCGCTGCCCACCGTGTAGCCACGGGTGTACAACGAAGCGCCGACGTCACAGATCTCTTCACGCAGGGTATTTTCGTTGCTCATGTCCGAACTCCTGCCAGTTGCTTGAGGGCCTTGTCGAAGAAATCCACACCGCCGAAGTTACCCGACTTGAGCGCCAGTGCCAGGGGTTCCCCGGGCGTGCTGACGCAGGCGGGCACCCCTGGGTCGATTTGCGCGCCGATCTGCAATAGCTGGATATTCAGCGCCTGGACCACGGCGCCCGAGGTTTCCCCGCCGGCGACCACATAGCGCCGCACACCGGCCTCGCGCAGCCCGCTGGCGATCCGCCCCATGGCTTGCTCCACCAGATGCCCCGCACGCTCGGCGCCTAATTCGCGCTGGACCGCCTTGACCTCATCGGCTGTGTTGGTGGCGTAGATCAGCACAGTTTGCGCATGGTCGGCGGCGAAGGCCAGCGCCTCCTCGACCACCGGTTTTCCCGCCGCCAATGCCAGCGGGTCGATACGCAAGGCCGGGCGACCTGCCTGCAACCAATTCGCGACCTGCCCCCTGGTGGCCTGGGAAGCGCTGCCCGCAAGCACCACCTCAGCGCCTTTGACGGCGGGCACTTGTGTAGCGTCCAGCGTGCGCAATTTACCGGCACGCCGAAAGTTGCCCGGCAAGCCCAGGGCCAACCCGGAACCGCCAGTGAGCAGCGGCAACTGCGCACAAGCCTCGCCCAGCAGATAGAGATCGGTATCGCACAGGGCATCGGCGACAGCCATGCTGACCCCGTCGGCGCGCAACTGAGCGATGCGCGCGCGGATGCTCTCGACGCCGCCGGCCACGCTGTCATAGCGCAACAGGCCGACCTTGCCTTGGGTCTGCGCCTGTAACACGCGAACCAGGTTGGCGTCAGTCATTGGCGTCAGCGGGTGATGCTGCATGCCCGACTCGCTGAGCAATTGGTCTTGCACGAACAAGTGCCCGCGAAACACCGTGCGCCCGTTTTCCGGGAACGCCGGGCAGGCGAGGGTGAAATCGCTACCCAGCGCGTCCAGCAAGGCGTCGCTGACCTGGCCGATATTGCCGGCCGCCGTGGAGTCGAATGTCGAGCAGTATTTGAAAAATATCTGCTCGCAGCCGCGCTCGCGCAGCCAGTGCAGCGCTTCGAGGGACTGCGCGACGGCATCGGCGGCCGGCACCGTGCGTGACTTGAGGGCAATGACGATTGCATCGGCGTCGAGCTGGCTGGCGACATCGGCAGCGGGTATGCCGATGCTCTGCACAGTACGCATGCCGCCGCGCACCAGCATATTGGCCAGGTCCGTGGCTCCGGTGAAATCGTCGGCAATGCAGCCCAGCAGCGGCCGGGCAGGGGCGTTCAACATGGTGCGCTCCTCAATCGGGTTTAGCCGGGCTGGTATTCATGGATGAATTGCTCGATCACATCAGTGAAATGCTCGTCTGCGGTAAAGCCCAGGTCCCGGGAGTAGGTGGCGCAAAAGGCGCCGGGCCAGGAGCCGACGATGCGCTCGATCGCCTGGTTGGGCTCCATGCGAATCCGTTCGGCCACTTGCGCACCGGCGGTCTGGCGCAGGGCATCGATCATGCGCTCAACGGTGATCGACAGGCCCGGCATGTTGATCACCCGGCCCTGGACCAGTTGCTCGCCGCCCAGTTCATGGCCATGAATCAGGTTGCCAATGGCCTGTGCCGGCGACATCAGCCACAGGCGGGTGTCGAGTGGTACCGGACACACGCTGGGTTGGCCGTTGAGCGGCTCGCGGATAATCCCGCTGGCGAAGCTGGAGGCCGCCAGGTTGGGTTTGCCTGGGCGCACCACGATGGTCGGCATGCGCAGGCTGCGACCATCGACGAAGGCGCGCCGGCTGTAGTCGGCGAGCAGCAAGTCGTTCATGGCTTTTTGCGTGCCGTAGGAGCTTTGCGGCGCCCAGACCTGATTATCCGGCACCTGTTCCGGCAACTGTCCGCCGAACACCGCGACAGAGCTGGTCATCACCCATTTGGGGCACGTACCGAGCTGGCGCACGCGCTCCAGCATGTTCTGGGTTGCGCTGAAGTTGATGCGCATGCCCAATTCAAAGTCGCCTTCGGCCTGGCTGGAAACCACCGCAGCCAGATGGAAGATGCTGTCTGTGTTGGCATCGATCAGGCTTTCCAGCACTTGCGCGTTGGCGATATCGCCACACACCACTTTGACCCGGGGATCAGCGATCCCTGTGAGTTCGACCATGTCGAAGGCGAGGATCTGCCCGATGGGCCGCGACTGGCCAGTGCGGTCGGTGAGCGAACCACGCAGCAGCAGCGCTTCGATCAGGCGCCGGCCGAGGAAGCCGGCTGCACCGGTCACGAGAATATTCATGAGTTACTCCAAACGTCAGCGGTTGACGAGTTTTCCGGGAATTCTGAAGACCAGCAGGGCGCCGAGGAACAGGGCGCTCGCCATCACGTACATGCCGATTGTGGTGCTGTGGGTCAGGTCCTTGAGGAAGCCCATCAGGTACGGCGAGACAAAGCCCGCCAGGTTGCCCCAGGAGTTGATCAGCGCAATGCCGGCAGCGGCAGCCGTACCGCCGAGGAAGGCTGTCGGCAGGCTCCAGAACAAGGGCAGGGTGCTCATGGCCCCCATCGAGCCCAGGGTCAGGCCGATCATCGACACGGTGAAGTTGTCGCTCCAGGTGGCGGAGATGAACAGGCCGATACCCCCGAGCACGGCGGTCAGCGCCAGGTGCCAGCGCCGTTCGCGCAGCCGGTCGGCACTGCGTGAAACCACGATCATGGTGACTGCCGCGGCGGCGTACGGGATGGCGGTGAGCATGCCCACCTCAAACACATCGCTGACGCCGGCCTGGCGGATAAGGGTCGGCAACCAGAAACCGACGGTGTAGAACCCGGCGATCATGCAGAAGTAGATGGCCGTCAACAGCCAGATACGCGGTTGCAGGAACACCTCTTTAAGGCTGTGTTTCTGGTGGTCGACGGCTTCGGCGTCAATGCGTGCTTGTAGCAGGGTTTTCTCTTCGCGGGTGAGCCAGCCGGCGCTGGAGATCCGGTCGCTGAGGCAGAACACCACGAGGAAACCGACGGCAATCGAGGGCAGCCCTTCAAGGAAGAACAGCCATTGCCAGCCGGCATATCCATGCATACCGTTGAACGCGCTCATGATCCAGCCGGACAACGGCGCGCCAATCAGCCCGGACAGCGGCACAGCGGTGGCAAACAGGGCGTACATCTTGCCGCGGCGGTGGGTCGGGAACCAATAGGACAGATACAGGATGACACCCGGATAGAACCCGGCCTCGGCAATCCCCAGCAGGAAACGCATGATGTAGAAGGATGTCGGCGTGGTCACCAGGGCCATGGCCGAGGAGATGATGCCCCAGGTGATCATGATGCGGGCGATCCACAAGCGCGCGCCGACGCGATGCAGGATCAGGTTGCTGGGCACCTCGACGAGGAAGTAGGCAATGAAGAAGATCCCTGCACCAAGGCCCTAGACGGCTTCGGAAAACTGCAAATCGTCAGACATCTGCAACTTGGCGAAACCGACGTTCACCCGGTCCAGGTAGGCGACCAGATAGCACAGCAGCAACAGCGGCATGATCCGCCACGCCACTTTGCGATACGCCAGGTTCTCGAAGCGATCTGCGGGTACGGCAGTACTGGTTTGAATCACTGACTCAGTCATGTGTTTCCCCCATCCTTATTTTTATAGTGGGTGGCGTTGTGTGTGTCGGATTACATGATGGGGCGTTTTTTATCATAATACGTCATACGAATTCAACGACTAAATCCCCAGGGGACGCCGGGCATAAAATGCAGTACCTTTCACAGATTTGAGCCAGAGCTTTCTATGCCCACTGCTGACAAGTCTTCCTGTAGTGCCGATGCGCTGGGCATCCTCAAGGACGCCGCCAAGGGCACACTGTCCGACCAGGTGACGGCGGCCCTCAAGGCCTACATCGCCAACGGCGAAGCACTGCCGGGCGATCGCCTGCCCACCGAGCCCGTACTCGCCGAGCGCTTCGGCGTGAGCCGGACGGTTATCCGCGAGGCCATTTCGCGGCTCAAGTCAGCCGGCCTGGTGGAGGTGCGCCAGGGCAGCGGCACGGTGGTCAGCGAAGGTGCGCACATCAAGGCGTTCACCATTGACCTGGATGTGGGCGGGTCGATCGAGGCGGTGTTGCGCGTTACCGAACTACGCCGTGGCATCGAAGGCGAAGCGGCGGCACTGGCGGCGCAACGGCACTCACCGGCGCAACTGGAAGCGATCCACCAGGCGCTGAAGGCCATTGATACGGCCGAGCAGGGGGGGCGCGACGGGGTTGAGGAGGACTTGGCGTTCCATCACTCCATTTCCAAGGCGACCGGCAATCCGCTGTATCCGTCATTGCACGAATTCATCGCGCAGTTCATCAAAGAAGCGATCCGCATCACCCGCTCCAACGAAGAGCGCCGCCGCGACCTGGCCAAGACCGTCCGGGCCGAGCACTTTGCGGTGTACGCCGCCATTGCCGCACGCGACCCGCAAGCCGCGCGCCAGGCGGCGCTGGAGCATATCAATAATGCGGTTGAGCGGCTCAAGAGTGCTGATCCTGCGTTTTGGCAGAGTCCGGGGGCGAGGAAGGGTTAGCATTTTAGCTTGGGAGTGTGAGTGGATTATTATAACTAAACTAAACAGTCATTTAGTTTAGTTATAGTCAAGAGCATAGCTAAACGTTTGGCATCATATAGGGACGATCTATATGCGGGGAAGGCTTACGTCAGGTCTGTGGGTGGCATGTTTCGTGATCAGTGCTACAGCGCTGGCGGATGAACTACCGCGTAGCGAGCAGTTAAAAGCATTCCGCGCTGCTGGATTTAACCAAGAGACGTCGGAGTGCGAAATCGAGACAACAGGTAGCTACACGCCGGTAACCATGGAATTGGTTGAGGACCTGAATGGTGACGGCCGGCCGGATGCGTTGATTACCGAAGGCAGCACTTACTGTTATGGGCAAGCGGGTACTGGATTTTATCTAGTCAGTCAGCAGTCTGACGGCCACTGGAAACTCATGCTCAAAGAAAGCGGCGCCGCTGAGTTTCTCGCTAGCAAAGGCAGTAATGGTTGGCCTGATGTCAAGGTCGGCGGCCCGGGCTCTTGTTTCCCAGTACTGCGTTACGACGGGCAACGATATCGATTTCACCACAGTGTTGGTGAACGGTGTGCTGACTCGCCATAAACGTCAGATGGCCCAAGGCTCAAACGAAGGCAAGTCAGTGACGGCGACGGAGGCTGCTTTTGAATCTGGCGCGCAGTGGTTCTAGGTCGCTTAGTGAAAAGCAGCCTCCAGAGCCCCCCAGCTCCGCATAGGATAGTTCGCATAATGTATATTATGTTAAACGACAGGCTATGCCATAAATGTTCATGAGCTGCCTAAGTGACTGATTCGACGAATTCGTTGTTGACGCCTACTCTCTCAACGGGCTATGTCCATAGTGTTCATGACGAATCCTTGAATGAGGTGGATGCCGATGAGACTGATTCAGTGTCGTTTCTCTTCAGGTCAACGACTACCGCTGCTTGTACAAGCTGGTGATGCGACTCCGTTGCCCATACTCATTCCGTTCATCTACGTCCAACTCAAACTCAGGCACCGCGCTTACAACACGGCTGCGGCGCACCTGCGCGCGATCCAGGCTTTCTACGCCTATGCCAAAAGCCGAGATCTGGATATCGATGAGGCCATTTTGGCCTGCCACTTTGAGGCGATTCTGGCTTTGCTGGATGGTTACGCTATTTGGCTCCAAAGTGGCCGTCATGCCGATAATCTGATTGCCCGAATCGGCAAACCTGGCACTGTACTTTCTCAGCAGATCAGTTCACGAACACGTGACCAGTATCTGCGCCTGCTGAAGAAATACCTGTCTTGGTGCGTCACCCGTTACATCCCGCGCGCCCGCCAGAATTCATCCGCACAGGCTGACATCAACGTGGTATTTGCCGATGTTGCTGACGTCATTGAGCGGCGCTTTGAGGGCCACATCATCAATGCTCGTCCCGACCGCACTCGTTACCGCAGCCTGACAGATACGCAACTACAGATCGTTCGCACACTGATTCGCCCTGGCGCTGCGGAGAATCCGTTCCCGGAACGTTTGCAACTGCGTAACTGGCTAATGATTGAATTGCTCTTGGAGACCGGCATCCGTCGCGGAGAGCTTCTGAAGCTCTACACCACGGATATCAATAAAGGTTCTCAGCACGCCTATGTCAGCATCAATGATCGCGAACATGATCCCCGCGACCCGCGCGTTGAAGAGCCTGCGCTCAAAACACATGGACGGACCGTAGGCATCTCCGCACAGTTGTATGAGGTCTACGAGCGCTATATCCAAAGCGACCGGCGCCCTCTGCGTGACGGTAAACCGATGAAATTGCTCTATCGCTATTTGTTCATCTCGGATCGTGGCCGCCCGCTATCGATCCGCGCGTTGTCTAACGTTCTTGATCGGCTGTTTCTGACCATTGAACTGGCTGATCCAGGGTTGTTGCCTACACTTTCTGCGCATGACTTTCGCCACACATTTGCAGACCGGTTTTTGGCTTACCTGGTCGAAAAGCGTGGGCATGACCTCGAGCGGGCCACGGACGAACTCCGGCGAGTCTGCGGTTGGTCTGAGACCTCGACGATGCCACGCCGCTACGCAGGTCGTTATCTAGCCGAGTCGGCCAACCTCCATAACGCCCAGCGCACCTCGGCAGCCTGGAGTCGACTAGACAGTTAAGGAGGTTCGCCGTGACCAAATCAGCCGATCAAGAACACGCGTCACCACTCTCCTCTTTGCCAGCTTATGTGTTCAAGGGCCCCGCTTACGTTGCGATTCGAACTCGCACTAATGACCAACCACGATATGTCGATACTCAACTGAAGGTGTGGACCTGGTATGACGGTGGACTAGCAATGAAAATCGATTGGACTGCGATCCAGTTGAATTCAGAGCTAATCGAAATAGGCAAAGGCTTTATGGCTTATGCACTTGAGAAATATGCACCTCGAACTGCGGCAATGTTCGCGGATACCCTTCGATTTTTACCTGGTACAAATCTCGCGGCCGGACTTCCTTGGGCTACACATCAACTAATCACTGCTCTCGAAGAGATCAAAAAAACGAGGACAGTACTGGTAGGATTTCGAAGGCTTTATCGTTGGGCAATGGATAGAGGAATCAATGGCTTCGATCCAATCACATATTTAAAAATCAAGGAGGTAAAGTCAGATCGGGTTGACCCGTATGCTCGAATTTTTCTCTCGCAGTCTGGTTTAGAGCTTGATGAGGAAATTCGATTACTGAAACGCATTGAGCGAGAACTTAAACCTGACTCTTGGGAGGATGTTCAGTTTAATATAGTGCTTCACTTGGGCTTCGAACTCGCACCTCGGTCGATTCAATTTCATTCGCTCGACATTGCTGACTTTGAGTTTATTGAGAGCGCTGATCACGAGAAGTACTACACGCTGTGGTTACCCATGGCCAAAAAAGTCGGCCAGCGCAGACCTGAGCGGCGCCCCCGCAAAATAACCACCCGCCTGGGTGAGAAAATCTCACGGCACGTTTCAGAAATTCAACGCCGTTTTGGTAGCGACTGTGAACCATTATTTGTCAATCCTTGTGGAAGGCGTCTCTCAGTTATTGAAATCGGTACAGGCCTCAAATACGAGCTGCGTGAAGCTGGGATAGATAGGCCGAATCAGGTAACCATGTTGTTGCGTCATCACCTCGGACAAGGCTTGGCGGATCAGGGTACCCCAGCAGACATGATTGCCGAACTGCTCGGTCACAACAGCACGGTTGCAGCGCGTGCTTACGTAACGGCCACCCCCAACATTGCCCGGATCAAAGAGAAAGCACTGGGTAAGAGCCCGGCCTATCAACGCATCATGCGCAGCTTATTAACTGGGAAAGTCGTCCAACGCCGCGATGCGGCTCCTGAAGCAGCCGTCCGCGGCGTCATTGATACGCAATACATAGGCGATATTGGTGCCTGCGCCCTGCCCGTTCATACCCACTGTCCCTACAACCCTATATACGCGTGCTACACCTGCAAGAAGTTCCACCCCTTTGCTGAAGGCCGCCACGAGCAGGTAAAGGATGCGCTCCAGCGGGAGGCCCAACGGTTCATTGATATGGCAGAACAAGCCGGTGATCTGAGTCACAACCGGCCCCTCGCCCAGCATCAGACAACCATCCTGGCAGTAAGCGCTACGATCGAACGCTGCCGGCGGCACACGGAGGGTGCCGAAGATGACGCTGTCTAGGGCAAGGCTGAGCCTCGAAAGCTTTATTGCACAGGAGCAAGCGATTTTTCGGTCGTTACCGATTTCAACACCATGGGCAGAATCATTCTGGGGTATCGGAAATTGGTTGCCGCAAAGGGATGTTAACAAACATGCACTTACGTTTGAGACGCACCGACAAGCCCTGGAAAAGACAGGTTATCCTGCTCCGACCAAGGGCCCACTGCCCTTCGCATTCCAAAACTTTAACAAGGCTCTGATTGTGTATTTGCAACGTACCCGAAACCTGAAGTTTTCGATGGTCGCTGCTTACAATATTGCCGTCCGGCGGCTCTATAACCCCTTGTTTGAGCGCGGTGTATCCGACCCCACACAATTGACGCGAGGTGACTTTGATCGCGTCGTCGGATTTCTCCGTGAGAGCTGCTATAAGAACCTCTACGACGCAATCTCTCACCTTCAAGTAATAGCGGATACGATTGATAATCTGCAATTAACAGAGATCGCCATCCACTTTGAGCATGATGCAAAACCAGAAAAACGCCGACACGATTACATTTCATTGCACGATCCTGATCGAGCGGTGAAACAGCGTAAATCTGATGATAAATTACCTTCTCGTGAGGCGATGGAGGCATATGCCATATGTTCGAACAACCCACTCAGTGACGGCGAAGAAATTTTGCTGCGAGTGATCGATTTATTGATAGCGACTGGGCAACGAGGTAACGAAGTAGCAGTAATACCTTATGATTGTTGGGTCAAAAGGCCGATCAAAGGGGCGACAGGAGAAGTAGTTGTCGATGCCCATGGCAAGTCTCTGGTCGAATGCGGAATTAGGTACTTCGCGGAAAAGCAATTTCAATCCCGTGTTCATTGGTTTGCAAACAGCGACATTCCTCTAGCTAGGCGTGCAGTCAAACGACTCAAGGTATTGACGCACGAGCAGCGAGAAATCGCTAGATGGCAAGAAGCCAATCCGGGACGTCTGTGGGATTACTCGCCGCAGGAAGTTCTGACTGAAAATCAAGTTCTCCGGTGGCTTGGATTTAGTGAAGGGTCAAGCTCAGGGCGGAATCTCTACTTGTATCTTTCTAGAAATGGAATTGACCCATTCGACGATGAAACAAAACTTAAATCCACCGAAGCCAGAAAACGGAGGTATCTAGCCGGTAAAATTGAAAAATTGCTCGTTCCTAAGTTGCGTGGCCACGATGTTCTAACGGAGAATTTTGGTGGTGCGCCTCGGACAGTACTTAAAACCAGCGAAACGCTTGCAATTGCGTTTGACGGACAATTTCGTTTGGGTGGGAGAGAGTCCAATGTGTTCCGTGCCATACCGAGGCGAGTCATGTTGACTGATATCAACCGGGCACTCGGCGCGGATCCACAATTCTCCTCCATATTCTCGCGCCGTTCATTATTGGAAGCTGATGGGACACCGATTAGGCTGACTAGTCATCAACCGCGCCACTGGCGAAATACTATTTATCATCTGACTGGCATGAGCAATGTTCAACAAGCGCTTGCCCTGGGGCGGAAACGCCTCGACCAGAATGTCTATTACCAACACACAAGCATTGAAGAAAACACCGCTACCCATCAAGAGTTCTTGGCGTTCAATAGCCATCACGAGCGTATCGACTTTCTACATGCGGGCATAAGAGATAAGCGCATTCAGGGCGCTTTGACCGACAGTTACCATGCGCTGCTGTCAGATAAAGGCACGATCACGGCAGACGCATTCCTTACCGTACACGCAACGGCGCTGCACGTGACACCCTTTGGAGGTTGCATTCACGACTTCTCCCAAGCGCCCTGCCCTAAGCATCTTCAGTGCTGGAATGGCTGCTCGCATCTCCATCTGATGGGCACTCCATCGGAACGGACGAACCTTGAGAAACAAGCCGAAAATCTTACGGCCGCAATTACTATCATGCGCGATGCCGGCGCCGGAGAGGCAGGCAGCGATGTATGGCTGGCGGACCAAGAGGACAAACTCAATAATCTAAAATCCGTCCTAGCACGCGACACCAATGCAGGTGTGCAACGCGTGTTTCCAAATGGGCGTCCAATGACGGTTGCGGACTCGGACAAACGACACAGTTCGGTTTCAGATGACTAGGGGCAATTATGGCGCAACGACAGACATTGAGGGGCGGCACTCTTGACGAAGCAATAGACGCTCTCCTCGCCCAGATGATTAGCTCTGGAGTGGAGCTCGCTCCCATTTCCCGACCAGAGGTGCAGCGCCGGCTGGGCCTGACAAGCCGAGCTACGCTAGGAGGTGGCCGTGGAGACAGAATTGAGGCCGCTCGTGTTGTTCAAATGAGGGAAAGCGGGAGGGATCCGGATGGTGCCCGCCGGCGCAGGAGTCTCGAAGAGCGTATTGCAAGTCTTCAAGCGGAGAACGCTGCGTTGGCAATACAGCGAGACAAGCTTTTCGAGGCTCTGTCAGTAATAGCACACAACTGCCTTATGAACGGTTTGGACGTAGAGTCAGTAATGGCACCGTTGAGAAACACCCGATAATCAGGCTGAGTAGTCTTCGTATCGACTACAGATTACGGCATGGTAATCTGCCCACATTGCTAGACAGGACTGCGTCAGCTCTGACGACTGCACATTACGGTACACGTTCGTTCCAGACGCAGAGCGTTGACATGAGCGCCAACCGCTCGTAGAGTTTGGCTTGTAGCCCTTGAGGCACTTCAGCTTTACCTCCCCTTGAGGGATCTGCAAAGCCCGGTAACGACCGGGCTTTTGCCTTTCTGCTGTATTGCTCTGAACTCTCATAAGACGTTCCTTCGTATTCACCCTTTTATCGCCGTTGTGTTTTCAACCAGACGCGGCTTGCTCAGGGCTCCTCGTACTCGGCCTCAGTTTAGGGAAGTGAGGTATCTACAAAACGCAGGGCGATTCAGTCGCCGTCCGAGTTAGAAGGTCCTGCTGAGCGCTTGAAAGGGGTGATGAGAAAACCTGCTGGATCACGCCGTCAACGCATTCCCCCACCAGAGTTCGCCCGATAGAGAAAAATACGATTTCTACCCCGACGGCGGGAGGCATCATCCCACTGCCTCCTCTAGTAGCCAAAAGGTTCATCTCATGGCTACTGACGAGCAGTGGGCCTGGGTGCTTGGTGAATCAAAACACAAAGATCCCTACAGCACCTTTGGCAGCGATCACCATCAGCGCTGGCAATCCTTCAACGCTCATCTGCCTATGCAGGGAACTCAGCAAATTCTCGTCGAGCTCACTCGGGCGAGCCGGACAACCGTCGGGATGCGAATGCCATTCGCCCACATAATCCACCATGCCAGCAGTACGCTTGTGTACTACCTCCAGCGCTTCTGCCTGGCCCTCTTGCCCTCTAATGAAATGGCTCGGACTGGCCTCGCTGTCCGCCGGTGCCGGCAGAACGTCAACAATGACAATCGTCTTCGTTTTGAGATCCGTGACGCCGAGGATTGCGCCACCCGTTTCGTTCGGAAGGGCCTTCTGTCGAGCGGTGTACAATTTCTGAACCAGTGACTCGTCGTACTTCACCGTCCAGCCAGATGATTGCGCAGAATGCACTTGCGCGGTGTCGATCTCATGAGCGGTAACTGATCCGGATCGGTCATCTGATTCCCAGACACAAATCCTTGCCTGCGACTTGGCGACTGACTGCCGAAGCTGCCTGGAAAGAATTCCTGCATGACCATGAATAGATTCACCCGACATCCTTACCGAAATGTCACGACAGCCACCGCCCACCCAGCGATCCCCCAGAGGCTGGGCCAAGTGCTGATGACCCCACTCATTTTCCAGTATCGCTCGGTAGTACTGTCCCTCCAGACCGTCAATGCGCCGAAGCCTGTCCTGATCTTCGAGAATCATCACACTTGAGAGACCTGAAGGTGTAACGAACAAGCTCACGGTGCGGGGAGCTTCCGGTCTACGGGCGAGCTCACGTGGTGCCTCCAACGTTGTCGTTACATCCACCAAGATTTGGGCAACGCTCAACGACGAGGCGATCTCCTCGGTATCCTCAAGTATGCTTTTGGCAATTGCCTTGGGTGGATCCCAGTTCGGAAAGATTTCTACAGCCAGATCCCTCACTACGTTGACCTTTGGCCGGCCAATGTATAAATCGAACGCCACATGGCGGCATAAATTGTGAGGCAGCACCCGATCAGGGTCTATGAACGTCCACCGCCCCCAGCCTTGGCGAATCCATAGATCAGCCAACACGCTACCTAACGCCCCCACCCCGGCCAGGACGCCTTGGATGTCACTGTTCTCCTCAGGGGTGCCCGATAGATCACGAGCGGCTTTGGCTGTGAGAGCACTTCGAACTTCTACCGACATGAGCGGGATCAATCGCCAGGCAATACTGCCAGCTCCACCGAGGATCACGCTACGGTGACTCAGCCCTTTCGAATCAGGGGGGCCTAGCATATCTAGGGCCGTTGCTAGGTCAAACAGAGAGACGTCCAGCATGTACCCAGCTACGTCAAAGCGTTCAGCCTCGCCGTCGCGTACGCGCGGAATCCAGACAGTAATGAGTACACCTTGGCCTTGGGCAGGAGCAGCAGAAACACCGCCTTCAATGGCGTCGTAAACGGTCGCATGAAGCGACTGATAGAGGTCGCTGCCCCAGCTTACGAGTTGATCATGCAGATCACCCAAGGTCTCTGGATAGCGAGCCAACGTTGGCGATCCCACAGGATTGACCACCATTGAGACCATCCTGACCAGCTTCGACTGGTCGCCTGGCCGAGTGGGATCGGCCCTCAAGATGATCGAGTCACCTACATCCACTTTGCAAATGGTCAACGTGTTGCTACCCGATTTTGCGTAATCGGTATAGTTGGAAGGCAGGATAAGCTGGTAAGGGCTCATGTAAAAAAGCTGCTCAACCGGCTGATCACTCCGGTGCAGTTTCAACAGAGCAGACTCTCGCAACCACCAGAACATTCGAGCGATGAAACGCTCCGGCGTCCAGGTTCGCTCGACCGTCGACCAATTGCTGTCGTACAGACAAAGCACCCTAGCCCCGCCTATGGAAGGTGGATGCTGGTGCGACAGCACAGGGAAGTCTTTGCGCAGCGTGTAGACTACTACCGGCACGCGGAAGTCGGGGTTTACACCGACCGCCAATCGCTCGCGTCGCCTGACTCCTCCGAGATTACCCGAATCCACTGTACCGTCGCCGGCATCGATGACAATGTATTCGCTAATTATCTTCCCTGGTTTGTCCTTCCTGATTTCTCGAACATCGGTGTAGGGACAAGCACGTAAAGCTTTGAGGAGTGCCTGGGTATGGGGATAGAGGTGATCCTCATCTGCACAGTCCAAAACCTCACCGAGCTCGTAGTAATCGATCATTTGAACTTGCCAGCGCGTGGCGGAATCGAGGCCGCTACGGAACTCGGTACCGCTCCAGCAAGCGCTGCAGCAACGGCCAGCAGTTTGACCTTACCATCCGACCGAACCTCGAAGTCCATGCAAGCCTTCTCACCGAGATCCCCAGTGCAAGAGAACCAACCATCAACTTCGTCCAGGATGCTCTGATACTCACGCTTCGCCCGGATGCAGGGCGGATCGCAATAATCGTCGAGAATCTCAACACTGCTGGAAACGATCGTTGCACCATTGCGTGCCTGGCTCAGGGCTTGACGGGCATCCCAACTTACCTTGGCGTTCTCGCCCTTGCCCGACCAGCTGTCCCACGAAAGCGTGTGCCAGGAACAGTGGTGCGGAGCTAGGAGCAGATCATATTCAAGCACCTCGGGCGTGGACTCGTAATGACTCCACATCCGCTCCCAGATCAATACCTCAGCGTCACCGCCAACAAGGAATTTGGTTTTGGTTTGCGAGTAAGCCGACGGCGAGATCTGAATATTCATGATCACGCTCGATTCGTTTTTTGTCAGGTCTTCTTCAAGATCCGCATCATCTTCATGCGGTGCCGGTGCGAGCAGGTGCGAGGTGAAAAACTGCGGAAGGTTTTCACCTGCGATCTGGCTGAAAGTCTGGCCGGCTTTAACCAGGATTGGGCCAAGATCGTCAGTCTTCCCCTGGTTGTCTTCGCCCATGATGCGAATGCGGTTCCCATCACCTGCAATGCGATAATTGCGCCAGTAGATCACTCGCCGCCGCGCTTCTTTATCGAAAGCTTTCGCGTCGTCACAGAGGATGTGGTTCTTCGAACTCCGACGGAATACCAGAGGCGACGACCACATTTCACGGATCAAAATCCGCCTCTCCCAACGATCCTTGCCGTCGTCAGGGTAGTCCGCAGGATCGCCAAGCCAGAAGTGATTTCTCAGGCCTGCACAGTGGTCTTGGTCAGGATGACTCAATAGGAAGGCGTTGACGAATGGGCGGTCTTTGGCATCCCACTGCAGCCGCTCTCGCAATGCCCTGCCCACGTCAGGAGTGTCATCGTCTGGGTTGTCCGCAGCCTGGCGGATCCGCGAGTCAATCAGAATGGTGGTGACCAACGTATCGGCCAACCGGATCAACGTCATGTCACCGGTACCCACTTGAAAAAACGTCACCTTGGCAGCCATATATCCCTCCCCGGGCACTGGGCCATCTTTGAGAAACGCTACAGATACTGTAAGATACGTATAGAAACTCAATCCGTCTAGATACTATTCGTATATTTTTTATACCCACTACCTACCAGGCTGATTTCAGATGACTGCTACCGCTACTCGTACCGGACGCTGGGGCCAGGAACGCCGCCTTGAATTTATAGATTTTCGGCTGCTGTGGGAGCGAAAACTCAATCGCTCAGACCTGACCATTTTTTTTGGGATTTCTGTTCCTCAAGCGTCATTGGATTTCGCGACCTATCAAGAACTCGCTCCTGACAACATGGCCTATGACCGAACGCTGAAAGCGTACGTGGCAGGCCCTGACTTCAAACCCGTCTTGACCAACCCGGATCCAGCGCACTATCTAAATGAGCTACAGCAGCGTGGCATAGGCAATATCGCCCCAACGGATAGTTTCATCGGCTGGGCGCCCCCAGTGGCGAACCTACCTTCTCCCATGAGGCAGGTTGATCAACAGATCCTGATCAAGCTCATCAGGGCGCTCCAGGCAGGCGAGGCAGTGGACGTCGACTATCGATCAATGACCAATTTCGACGAGCCAGCTGTTCGGACTATCTTCCCCACATCGTTCGCCCATGACGGCTTTCGTTGGCACACCCGCGCCTTCTGCTTCAAGTCAGGGATATTCAAGGATTTCGTTTTAGGTCGCATCAATGCCCTGAAGACTTCGTTTGCCCCTCCTTCAGAGGTGCCAGAGGACGTTGAATGGGAGACCTTCATCGATGTGGTGATCGGCCCGAATCCGAGCTACCCGCCACAAAAGCAAAAAGCAATCGAGCACGATTACCAGATGGTGAATGGCGAAGCTCGGCTCAGAGCTCGCAAGCCACAGTTGTATTACCTAAACCGCCGGCTGAACCTGAATGTGAAGCCAGGCGACCCGGTCAGTGAGCATCAGCAGATTGTGATGCTTCGGATTGAGAATGCTCGCAAGGAGTCAGCAGCAGATGAGTGAAACCACTTCAGCCAAGCCAAAGACAGATCTGACGATCGTCATCATCATCTATCTGCTGGCACTTCTGGTCTTCGCGACCTACTCCATCGGTGCGATGGCTCTGGGTTGGCTTTCTGAGCCCTATAGGCCTCTGAGAGTGCCGTTGATGTGTGGCGCGATCGCCTACGTTGGCGGTGCCCTGTACTGCTTCCGTGCGATTTACCTCAACAAGTGCGTCCACAAGCGCTGGGATCCGGACTGGCACGTCTGGTATTTCATCCGCCCCATCACCAGCACAATCGCCGGTGCGGTGAGCTACCTCTTCTTGAAGGCAGGCTTGTTGGTACTGGAGTCGACCGCGAACGCCGGAGCAAGCGAAATTGGATTTTTCGCACTGGCCTTCATAGCCGGCTTCAACGTCGACAAGTTCGTGGCGAAAATTGAGGAGGTCGCGAAGGCGGTGTGGGGCATTGATAAAACCCGGAGTGGACAGACTCGGGCTGGTGAGGCGGAGCCGGTCAAATCGCCCACTCCAACCTCCCCTCAAGCCTGAATTAGGTTCTTGCTTGGGAGTTTGATGCGGCAGGCTCACTGCCTGCCGCTGAGGCTTCGTCAGACAGCAACTCAAAGCAGATTCGGCAGGAGAATCTTCAGCTGTAGGAAGACAAACCGCAAGAAGCAACCGCCACTGGCCAGGAACAGGCCAATGAGAGTGAGCCGGCATAACGGGCGCATCGTGTTTTGCCACTGCGCCACAATACGAGTGAATGTCAGCGCAGAAGCGTCGGTGCGGAACAGGTAGATGAAACCTTCCGCGTACGCCGACACCACCAAATTTCGAGGGGTTGGTAACCGCGATTGAAAATCCAGTGAGTTGTCGAACCAGCGCACCACCAAGTCGCCCTCCTTGCCCACCTTAGCCATTTCCGCCTCACTCTCATTCATGACGCTCAAGTGGAGGCTACGCAGAGGCATATTACGTGGGCACATTCGATGTACCGGCATGAACTTTTGGAATTCGTTCGGCTTGAATTCTTCTCGCCAGATCGCTGTCGATGTCAGTTTGGCGTATTCATGAAGTGCATACTCGATCCGTGCGGATGCGAATTCACCAAAGCCGCCGTAGGCTGGAATTTCACCATGCCGAGTGATGTCAAGCGCAAGTCGGTGTTTATAGGACTCTGGTTTAATTCCGCCTACATCCAAGTCATAAGGTTTAACGCCCCACCAGCGTCGCAGCTCATCCTCAACAAGAGCGAGTAGCCAGCGCCGCCCCTCAATGCCAAGGTATTCCTCCTTCCCAGCAAGCGTGCGCTTTAGCAGAACCGGACACTTCCACTCGAACCAGATCACCGCTAACAAGTAAAAGCCCCCGCCCACCAGCAACCAGCTCAAAGGCCCGACCGCGGCTTCTGCGCCCTTCAATGGCGGAGCTGCCTGAATGAATGCGGCGACCAACCCCCCCACCGCTGCGAGCTTGATACCGGCGCCTGACTTCATCCGCGACCAGAACGACCAACTCATCATTTGTCGAAACCGATGATATGCCATTTCCTGGCGCGTGTTGCGTCGCTCAGCCAAGGGAGGCCTGTAGAGCTCCTCATTCGGGAATTCATCCCAAAACCAGGAAATCCGGCTGAACTCAAACCGCCTCTCCCGACGCTTGTAACGACGGTGCTCTTTTTCCGATTCCACTATCCGCCGGCGCATCTCATCGGTGAGCACGAACGCCTTTTTTGGCTTGATTGAGTCGTTTTGGTTTTCAGGTTCTGTTAGTTGGTTCTCAGCTGACAATGTGCCGCTCCTTGTCTGTTTGCTTCCGCGGGCTGCAAACGCAGGCGGTTCACAGCAAGCAAGTTAACGAACCAGATCAATGTCCTTGTAGTGGTCTAATGAAATCGGACACCCATTTTAGGCGAGAATGCTCGCCAGAACGAGGTGTCAGATGACCAAACAACGCCGTACCTTTTCCCCTGAATTCAAACGCGAGGCTGCCGACCTCGTTCTCAAGCAGGATTACAGCTTCATTGAGGCCAGCCGCTCGCTTGGTGTCGGGGAGTCGGCTTTGCGCCGATGGGTCGACCAGGTGCAGCAAGAACGCACGGGCGTCACCCCGCAGAGCAAAGCGCTGACCCCGGAGCAGCAGAAAATCCAAGAGCTGGAAGCCCGAATTACTCGCCTTGAGCGGGAAAAATCGATCTTAAAAAAGGCCACCGCGCTCTTGATGTCGGAAGATCTCGAGCGTTCGCGCTGATTGACCAGTTGAGCATCCACGAGCCGGTTGATTGGCTGTGCAAGGTGTTTGAAGTGACCCGCTCGTGCTACTACGCTCGGCGTCTCAGGCGCCGCACACCAGATGTAGAACGCCTTCGATTGCGCAGTCGGGTGAGCGAGTTGTTCACCCAAGGCCGCAGTGCTCCCGGTAGCCGTAGCATCATGGCCATGATGCAGGACGACGGCGAGCAGATCGGGCGATTCAAGGTACGCAGCCTGATGCGCGAGCTGGAGTTGGTCAGCAAACAACCGGGATCGCATGCTTACAAAAAGGCGACGGTCGAGCGGCCCGACATCCCTAATATTTTGAACCGAGAGTTTGATGTGCCCGCTCCTGACCACGTCTGGTGTGGCGATATCACTTACATCTGGGCTCAAGGGAAATGGCAGTATCTGGCGGTTGTGCTAGATCTTTTTGCCCGCCGTGTTGTGGGTTGGGCGTTGTCGGGAAAGCCGGATGCCGACTTGGTCATCAAGGCCTTGGACATGGCTTACGAGCAGCGAGGGAAGCCTCAGGGTTTGCTGTTCCACTCCGACCAGGGCTCGCAATATGGAAGCCGGAGTTTTCGCCAGCGCCTTTGGCGATATCGCATGCGTCAGAGCATGAGCCGGCGAGGAAATTGTTGGGATAATGCGCCGATGGAGCGGGTGTTCAGGAGCCTGAAAACCGAGTGGATACCGACCATGGGCTACGCGACGGTCCAACAAGCTCAGCGGGATATCAGCCATTTTTTGATGCACCGGTACAACTGGATTCGACCGCACCAATTTAATGGTGGGCTGCCACCGGCTCAGGCCGAGAAAAAACTTAACGTCGTGTCCGGGATTAGTTGACCACTACAAACTCGGCTTGCGATCAATCTCGTAAGAGAGAAAATTCGACGGTGACATCATGTGCGGACGCTAGGCTTGAATTTGCACTGCGCAAGACAGGCTGGTTACGACGCGACTGGCTCACGGGATGAGCGTGAGGTACAGATTCAGATCAAGGGCCGTTGCGTTATTAATCTGAGAAAGCTCAACGGGCGGGTGGGGGCTGTTGATACGAATAAAACGTTCGATTCCTGCTGTTGGTGTTGTTGAATTTCGATTTCAATGCATTATCGATGTATGAAGCTTGTCGGGATTCGGTGATGCCAGCTTTTTGTTGAAGCTTGGTTCGAAAGCACGTAACGAATACGGTTCATGGGGATTAGGTTGTTCGTAGTGAGAAAAAAGCGCTCAGGGAGTCCGGTGATCACCCCGTGAGCGCCTTTCACCATATTCAAACTGAAAAAGATACCTTTAATGTAAAACCGCTTTCAGGATTCTCCGAAACATGCCAAAGGCTGCTTTCGTAACTGCGCAGCCGACCCAGCAACAAATTGTGGGGGTGTTTTTCACGACCGGCTGCTGCACAAACAATCATCTCTGAGTTATTTAGTTTCTTGATAACCTCATCGTGAATGCTATCGTTGCTGCCATGGTGGGGCAAAATAAAAACATCTACATTCTTTAGGAGCTTGCCGAACCTCTTAAGCCACGCCGATCTCGTACCGCGCTGGTTTAAATTTGCATCACCCGTACAAATCCACGCACCACCGTTTTTTCTTATAAGTGTATCTTCCGAGTGAATTATTTGATAAGGCTTAGGGAATGGCCAATCGAAGTTTTTATTGGTTCGAGAGATTTTCAAGTTGTTTTTGTGAGCTTGAGGCCCTGAATACAGACTCAGTGAGATTTTATTGTGATCTCTTGATATGATGGAGTAGCAAGCTTTCAATTTTTCGCAGCTTGCCTTGTCACTTAACAACTGGATCAGTTTTTTAGTAAAGGCTTTTGATGCCAGTGAACGCCCCGCGAATGTATGAGGAAACTGTTTTCCTACAGCTCTTCTAAAGCTCGCGATAGCTTCTTTGGGAAATGGATGCACATAAGGGACGAGCAGCCATGAAGGAATTGATTTACCCTTTACCTCCACAGAGATCGATGTATGTTCTCCGAGTGTTCGGACAGTACCGGCACCTGAACGAACAGATTTAGCTTCCTCTACCATTTCTGATCTGATTGTGTATGGGCGACTCGGGTCACCGCCTTCGGGCACGGGCACTATAATGCTATCGGGTTGCCCTTCTGGATCAGGCTCATAAGGAATTACATTAAGTGTATCGTCTGCGCGCTGTACTTGAATGATTTCCTTGACCCCCCGATCGACTAACCATCCAAAGGGGTCTGTCAAAAACGACTGAGTCGACAATCGAAGTGTAGAGTTTCCTGCTGCTTCACATGCGATCATTGTGAGGTGAAGAGCGTCCAGACAGGGAAGAACGACCATGTCAATCTGCACCTGTGCCGCCAGTGCATCAATTCCACTTACATGGTCCACATCTAAGTGTGATACAAATAGTATGTCAATTTTTTGAAGCGAACACATCTTCAGCCCTTGTTCGAAGTGCTCTCGATTGATCGAGCCGCAATCGAAAGCGTAGGTGAAAATTCGTGAATGTTCATCCTCTATTTGGCCTATGAGGAATCCACCCTGGCCAACAGGAATCTGTTTGATCGTCGTAATAAATTTTTTTGCGGTCAAGAAACTCTCCTTGTAGTATGCGCATCTACCATCAATGCACACGATGAAAAAATTACGTAAATTCTGAAAAAATCAAACCTTGCCCACGAGGTTTGATTGATTCGGAGTGAAAAACTAGACTACGCTTGGCACGTTGAATACGGTTGAATCGGTAATTTTTACTAAATGAACTTTATCTCCGCTTTGATTCCATACAGGGCTATTCAAACCCCAATACAGATAGCTGGCGGGCTCCTTCGTATTAGTTTGCCCTTTTTTGTTTAAGCCAGGCTTGGTGGCTAGAAAAATGTACTCATTTTTTTCAACTATCCATTCAGGGAACTTAAATACGTGGCGATGTTTATTGCTCGCGACTCCATCAGTGTCGTAGGTGTTATCAAGAATCATATAAGGCTTTAAATTGCATTTATCTAATGCTTGAAGCACAATGTATTCTTTTTTCTCATCGCCTTGATGTAAAACGGTAACTATTTTAATATCCAATTTAATTTTCTCGACGATCTATCTCTGAGGATGGCATGGAGCCATTACTGATGCAGATTAGCCCGAAGTCGGTTTTAATTGAAAGATATTTTGGATCCAAGGATTGCTCGGCCGAATCTCGACGAGGACGGCCTAGTGGCCTGCACCTGTAGGTGATGTGCGCCCCCCCTGGGGCGATTCAACCGCACGCTCTTAAATGGCGATACCAGCTTGCTGACGCGGTCTTAAAATACAGGCTATGGCCAGTCGATTGGGCAAAAGATCTTGGGGTACCTCGAGAGTAGTGGCCACCTGCCAAGTCAACACGATGTCGGATCATGTTGGTCCAATTACCCTCTTTGATAAGATCAATCTGATGGCCTGCCAGGGCTAGAAAAAGCGTATGCACTACAGGATTATTCAGGCAGGGTTCGAGGGATGGCTGGGTTTGTGCTGTGGTTGACCCATTGCTCCTGAGCACCTACTACAAAGGTGTTGGCCTCAATCGGGCGCGTAGCTACATCGTTGTTATTGCTCGCTTGCGAAGCTGAGTTCAGAGCGAGTAGCCGTGTGACCATACCTCGTTAGCAACCCGTTTCGAATTGAGGCTTAAGGCGTTGTATCTTGCTATCATCGACTCATCGACGTGACTCAACATTCCCGCTTGCAGATCCTACGTGTGAGGGCGGGCCGCAGAGATTTTAGAGCGGCAGCACCTTCCTAGAACTCAAGCTGGCCCTGAAGTTCGTACTCACCCAGTTTGGTAACTCATGAAAATCACTGAATTAGTGCTGCACAACTTCCGAAAGTACGACGAAGCCTATCTCCAGTTCAATCCCCAGTTCAACGTACTGATTGGTAACAATGGTAAGGGCAAAACGACCATACTCGACGCACTGGCGATGCTGCTCAACACTTACTTTCAGGGCGGCAAACTGACGACTGGTGGCGGCACGATCAAGGACTCGGATGCGCGAGCTGTTTTTCAAGAGGTCGAAGGTCAGGTGTTCCGTGAGGCATTTACGGAGGTCTGGCTGGAGGCTGTCTGTCAAACGAACGAAGAACCGCCCATTCGCTGGCGGCGAGATCTGGGTGACCGTGGTAAGAAGGCTAAGGATTTCGTCAGGGTTGGTGCAGAAGCGCGTGAGCGCGTTATACATCAGCCTCATGTGAATCTTCCGCTGCTGCTTTACTACGGCGCGGGGCGACTATGGGATAAGCATGATGATGTAGTGGCGGACAGCCCGTCTTCCCGCCTAACGGGCTACCGTTATTGCCTCGATCCGAAATCGGATCACAAAGCGTTTGAGAAATGGTTCAAACGCTTATCTATGGCAAAGATACAAAAAGGGAAAGACATACCTGCACTGGATGCGGTGACCAATGCGGTGACCTCTTGTATTCCTGGTGCGCAAAATTTCTATTTCGACGCGGGTTACGATCACCTGATGATTGCGTTGGATCATGAAGGCTTAATGCCGTTTGATGATCTCAGTGATGGGTATCGCAATATGGTTGGCATCATTGCGGACATCGCGCACCGTGCCTCACGCTTAAACCCGCATTTAGGTGTGGATGCAGCTATCAAAACTCAAGGGATCGTGTTGATCGATGAAATTGATTTGCATCTGCACCCTAAGTGGCAGCGTCGTGTGGTTTCGGACCTGAAAAATGCATTTCCGCTTCTGCAGTTTGTTGTCTCCTCTCATTCCCCTTTCATCTTGCAGTCTCTAGAGCCGGGGGAAGTTATAGACCTGGAGCGGGGGTTAAAACCCGCTCAAGCGGACTCGATTCCTGATGGTATTGCCGCTCCCGCTTCGGAGGCAAAATACGCTAATCGATCTATTGAGGACATCACCGAAGAGGTCATGAAGATTCCGGTGCCGCAGCGTGGGGAGCGTTACCAGAAAATGCATGAGGCGGCCATTGAATACTTCCGGCTGCTCAATGATGCTGCTGGAGATGTGAGTGATGAGCAGAAGGAAGCTATTAAAGCAGACCTTGACGCACTGTCCGATCCATTTAGTGACAACGTTGCATATCACGCCTTTTTGACAATGAAGCGATTGGTTTCGGGTATCGATGGTGCTCCTGAGGGAAACCCTAAGGCGGATGATGAATGAGACCAGTCATTCGCGGGGCCTGCCCCACTGAAGCAGATGGAAGGGTTGTCGTATTTAAAGCTTACGCAATGGCTCGGGGTAAGCTTATCGAGCGACTCGGCGAATGTTGTTCCTATTGTGAAGTGCATCTTGATACTAGTTTGGCCATCGAGCATGTCCAGCCGAAGAAACCGCCGGGCGCCATCGCGAATGACCTGGTTCGCGAGCTAAGTTGGGACAACTTTTTACTTGCGTGTACAAACTGCAATAGCACGAAGGACAATAAGGACGTTGTGCTCGATGACTACATGTGGCCGGATCGGGACAACACCTTTCTTGCCTTAATCTACAAGCAAGGTGGGTTGGTCGAAGCCGCACCAGGGCATGACAATGTTCGAGCCACTCGCACGATCCGCCTTGTTGGTCTACACAAAGTTCCTAGCGTTAATGATCAGGAAAATGAAGCATCCGACCGTCGTTGGAACAACCGGCGCGAGGCATGGGACATCGCGCTGGAATCGAAGCAGAACCTTTTTGAGTTGGATCACCCAAAGATGCGCGATCAAATTGTGTTGCAGATCCAAGGTTTCTGGTCCATTTGGATGACGGTTTTCAAAGACGATCCAGATATGCTCAGGCGCATACTGGATCGTATTCCAGGTACAGCGAAACACTGCTTCGATGTTGCCAGTGGATATCAGGCGATTACTCGGGTTCTTCCTTAAGCTATCCGCAGCACAGCTCGGGTAACAGATCGGTAGCATCCGCCTGACTTGGAATGATTTATCGAAATGCTCTTTAGTCAGACGGCCGCTTTCAATAGCGGCTTTTTTTTGGCCTATCAAGCGGTTCCAAGATTCCTGTTGTACTGAATCGCCTCGGATTCTCTAGACGCCACGCAAGCGTAACCCGTGCCACCATTGAACATACCTCCAGCAACACTGGAAGCACCAATAAAGCTCGGGTTGACGAGGCTAATGACGGGGAAAGCTGGGTCTATGAACATCAATCGGTGAACAGTTGCGTTCATTTCAAGGGTATTGAGCTAGTAATCTTGGGCTGTTGACCTGCTTATGAACATCTAACATCGCCCACTTGTTAAATCAAGTGGCTGTCGATGAAACTGATTCAATGCAGGTTCTTTTCAGGTCAACGACTACCGCTGCTTGTACAAGCCTAGAGCGGCGCTTCGAGAGCCTTATCATCAATGCTCGTCCCGACCGCACTCGTTATCGCAGCCTGACAGATACGCAACTCCAGATCGTTCGCACGCTGAACGTTGCGCACCGAAGGTGAACTGAACGGGACGCCCTTGTTGATCACTTAAACAACGAAACCGCTGCAGTTGGGCCCTTGCGCTCTTGGGTCAGGATAAACAACACACCGACGATAGGAATAATCGCCGCCGCAAATGGAATCGCTTGTGCACCGAAATGGCTGTCGATGACTGCGCCACCAATCATGCCACCCAGGGCGTTGGCAACATTGAACGCCGAGATATTCGCCGTGGCTGCCAACTCCGGCGCTTTACCGCCGTAGTTCATCACCCGCATCTGCAGCGCCGGGACATTGGCAAATGAGGTTACACCAAAGGCAAAAACAGCCAACAGAAACGCGTATGGGTTGCTCGACACTAGGTACGCCACGACCAGCGACGCGATCATCGCCAAAGGCCAGCCAATCAGCGACAGACGCAGGTTGGCATCGGCGGTCCTGCCACCCAGGCTATTGCCGATGACCAGGCCAATCCCAACGATCATCAACACCCACGTGACGTTACCGCGATCGATGCTTGCAACTTGCTCGGCAAAGGGCGCCACGTAACCGTAGAACGTCATGAAGCCAACCCAACTGAGAACGGTAATCAGCAGGCTCGCCAACAAGTTACGGTCACGTAGCCCAGCCAGTTGCCCCATCACGGAGACGGCCTTTTCCTGTCCTTGTCGCTCGATGTTAGTGGCAATCGCCACGGCTGCCACTGCCCCCAATGCCGCGACCACAAAAAACGCTGCGTGCCACCCCAGCGCATTGCCAATCCACGCCCCTGCCGGCACACCCAGTACATTGGCCAGGGTCAGGCCAGCAAACATTTGGCCCACGGCACGCCCCGCCATCTGCGGCGCGACCAAACGCGTGGCAACTACCGCGCCGATCCCATAAAACGGGCCTTGGGTCAGGCCGGCCAGGACACGGCTGATCAGCAGCACGGTGTAATCCTGGCTGAGCGCGGTGATCAGGTTGGCGACGATAAACAGCACCATCAACCCCAGTAACACATTGCGTTTCTCAAAGCGCGATAGCCACAGGGTCAGCAAAGGCCCCCCCACGACAATGGATAGGGCATAGGCAGTGATCAACGATCCTGTCTGGCCTTCGCTGATCGCCAGGCTTTCAGCCACTTGCGGCAGGATACCGGCGATCACAAACTCCGCCGTACCAATGGCGAACGCCGCCAGCGTGAGGATCCATACTTGAAAAGGCATTTTGGTTGAGTCAGTCATCGGTGTTTCTCCACGGGTGCGGTTGGGGGGCTACCAGCTGTTTTCAGAAGAGGGGCCAGGGAAAACGGTCTCTAGCAACTGCCCGCCCGGGGTGCGCAAAAAAATCCGCTGCCACGGATTTCGTGGGGGCGAGTGCCCTCCTCCAGGTCAAAGACTTGAATCAGGAAGTCGCGGATAGCGCGAAGGTCGCGGGTTCGTAGGGTGACGTGATCGATATGCACGATGTCGTTCCTCAAGAGTGAATGCAGAAACGATATCCTTGAAGCCCAAGGCGTAGAATCCATTCAAAAGCACAATCATATTCAGGGAAATCCGGATAATGCTCTTCGAGAACCTCGCGCTGTTTTTATTGATTGTCGAGAAAGGCGGATTGTCGGCGGCAGGCCGCGAGGTCGGACTTTCGCCCACGTCTGTGTCGGAACGGCTCGGGGCTCTGGAAAGGCACTACGGCGCAACCCTGCTGACCCGTACGACACGTTCGATCAGCCTGACGGACGAAGGACGGATGCTGATGGAGGGCGCCCGGCGCCTGCTCGCCGAAGCTGAAGACATCGAGAGCAATATCAAACTGGGCACCGAAAGGATCTCGGGCCTGATACGCCTGAGCGTCCCCGTCGACCTGGGCCGCAACCGCATCGTGCCGATCCTTGATGACTTTCTGCAGGCGCATCCCAACGTCAGCCTCGACCTGAACCTGACCGATGGCTACCTGGATCTCGCGGGGCAAGGGATTGATTTCGCCATTCGATATGGCGCCCTGTCCGACAGCACCCTGCGCGTCAGAAAGCTCAGCGAGGGCCGTAGGGTAGTGTGTGCATCCCCCGCTTATCTCACGGCCCACGGCACGCCCCAACACCCATCGGACCTGGCGCAACAGCAGTGCATCCTGATGCGCTTTGGCAGCAGCATCCACCGTGAATGGCAGTTCCGCGCCGATGGTCGTACATTCAAGGTTCTGGTGTCGGGCAGGCGTATTGCCAATGACGGTGATCAGGTGCGCCAGTGGTGCCTGGCCGGTCACGGCATCTGTATCAAGTCCTACATCGATGTGCGTGATGACTTGGACGCAGGCCGACTGGTCGAGGTGCTGGAGAGCTACTCTCTGCCGGGCGTGGACTTGCAGATTGTCTACCCTTCCGGCCACGTAGTGCCGCGCCGGGTCAAACTGCTGATGGACGAAATCTCCTTGAAGCTGGCAACTTGAGCGCGCTCCAAGGAGATGTTTCAGAGTTGACCTGAGAGCTTGCGCCCTACTGAGCCCAGGCGGAAAAATCCGAGTAGCCACGTTCGGTACCGCCAAATAGCTCGGCACCTTCGAGACCCGCTAACGGGTACCCCTTCTCCAGCCGCAGAGGCAGATCCGGATTGGCGACAAACTTGCGTCCGAAGGCGACATAATCTGCGTAGCCTTTTTCCAGGACCCATTCTGCGAGTTCCAGGTCGTACTTACCGGCCACCACAATCGCATTGCGAAAGCGCTCGCGCACGGCTTGGCGGAAGTCCTCGGGAAACTTGGGGGCATCATCCCAGTCCGCTTCGACCAGGTGCAGGTAGGCAATGCCCTTGCCTTGCAAATAGCTGGTTGCTTCCAACAAGGTGGGCAGAATGTCCGGGCACGCCATGCCACGTGCCGTGAGAAACGGCGCAACGCGGATCGCCGTACGGGCGGCTCCCACTTCATCAATCACTGCATCCATGACTTCCTTGAGAAAGCGCAGGCGGTTCTCGCGCGATCCGCCGTACTCATCTGTACGAACATTAGACGTGGTACGTAGGAACTGGTCGATCAGGTAGCCGTTGGCCCCATGCACTTCGACACCGTCGAAACCCGCGGTCATGGCATTACGCGCAGCCTTACGATAATCGTCGACGATGGCGTGGATTTCGTTACGCTCCAGCGCCCGTGGTGTCGGGCACGGGGCCATGCTGCCGACAGCCGATTCGGCGTCCACTTTCCAGATGCTACCGTCAAACGCAATTGCAGACGGCGCGACCGGCAATTGGCCATTGTGGAAATCAGGGTGCGACATACGCCCTACATGCCACAACTGCAGGAAAATTCGCCCGCCAGCGGCATGCACCGCATCGGTCACCAGGCGCCAGCCGGCGACCTGTTCGTCACTGTAAATACCTGGGGTGAATGAATAGCCCTTGCCCTGGGGCGAGATCTGCGTGGCTTCAGTAACAATGAACGCGGCCGACGCCCGCTGTGCGTAATACACCGCGTTCATGGCGTTCGGCACATCGCCAGGCTGGGTACTGCGCGAGCGAGTCATGGGCGCCATGACTACACGGTTGGGGGTGTGCAGTTGGCCAACAACGCCAGGGGTAAAAAGTGTGGACATCAGTGTCTCCTCGTAGATAGTCGGTGGTGCCAATGACCACAGAATATCTATGAGGGGATTTCTTGATAATCGACTCAGTTCGGGAAATATATTCCGGTGAATCCGGATAATGCGATGGTAGGCAGACGCAAAGCCAGCATGATCAAAAGAAGGTGGGTAACTCAAGCGCCAAAATTAAAGGCAATAGAAATACGCGGACGCGTCCCTTCAAAACGTCTTACGGAATGCATCAGCCACGACGGGAACATAATGAACGTTCCGCTGGTAGCGGCATAAGTCGTACTAAAACCGGCGGTAAGACAATCTTCCACTCTCATGCGCAACGCAGGATTGTAGGTCGATGCAACCATACCGCGTGGGTCGATAAACTCCAGGTCACCGCCAACAGCCGGATCCTCCTCTCGCCCGCCCGCATCCACCCAATAAACCCCCGACCAAAATGCCCCCGGGTGGCCATGCAACGCATTGCTGTGGCCCGCCTGGTTAACGTTTACCCAGGCATTGAGTTTCCATGCAAAACTCGGTTCAGTTAAGCCGTACTGCTCGCTATGCACCGCCGTCAGTTGAGTGGCGAACTCCTTGGCAAAGCCGACCAACGCATCGCAGGCCTGCCCGCCCCATTCCGGGAAGTCGCTGGCCGACTGCCAGCCGCCGTCGTTACTACGCTGCGTGCCGCCCTGATCGCTCGCCATGCGACAGGTGATCAGGGTTTTGAGCTCTGCATTGAGTTCTTCTGCATCGGGGTACTGGAGACAGGCCAGGGGAGTTGCAAACAGTCGCCTGATGTTTATCAGCTCAGGGTTTACCGGGTTATTGCTGGAGTGCATTGAGCGTCGACCAAGTTGCGTTAATTGCAGCAGACCTTACCTGACGAACTAAAGCACATATGTAAACCTTTGTTAAAAAGTTATGGACTTCAGTCAAACTACATAAGTTGATCAGCTTTCATCCCGCGACTAACGATCACGCCTCAATCGCGCGAAGTTCGCAGGTAATTATCAACAGAAACAAGACCGGCTCCCGTGTTAACCCGGCAAACATCACAAAATACTCTGGATACGGTAAACCTATACTTCCAAAGTAATCACGAAACACTAAGCACTCTATAGATCTCAGCAACCACCTGCCTTGTTGCGTCTTCGATCGATCCTTCATTCCGACATAAAACCCAACCGTGATTCGCAACCGCTCGCTCGAACGCCTCGGTACACGCCACATGTTCTTCCAACCTATGGATCACCGTGCTGCTCAGCCCACGCCGTCGCGCCGCAGCCCTCGCCCATGAAACCCCAGGTGCGGTGACAATCCCCACATGCAAGTCCGGTACTTGCACGTTTCGGTCAATGTTCAATTGCAGAATCTCTGCAAACGGCACTATGCGGCGAAACGCTGCATCGGATGGGTACCAGCGATCAATCAACACAATGCTACCGGGTGGCTGTTTAGCCAGGACGTGTTGAGAAATCCAGGCACGGCTGTCCGCGAGGCGTTCACAAATCTCCCACTCCAGGTCCCGCGAGGGATTTCTGACCAGCGTGTTAACGAGGGCCATTGTTTCCCGTCTAAAGGGATCGCTTTTTTTCTCGCACAGTCGGATGACCTTTTTGTTGTCCGCCCTTAGTGCTTTGGTAACGGCTTCCAACAGTGTGGTTTTGCCGGTGCCCTTGGGCCCATCCAGAGCAACAAACAGCAGACGATTCATTGCTGCAGTTCAACCAACCGCTGCTTGTAACTGTCGCGCACGCAGGCCTGTTTGTCGTCAGCCTTCCAGCAGTCGTTGCGGCCCTTGATCCAGCCACGTTGTTCGGCCTTGAGCATCTTGGCCTGGCTACCGGCCTTTTTCAGCGCGGCGCTGTAGGTGCTCGCCATTTGGCGATCAAGGGCGCTAAGCGCTTCGCTGGCGCAGATCAGCGTCTCTATTGAGCTGCTCAAGTTCGCGCTGCACTTGAACGAAGGTCCCGTCTGGGCGTGTGCGTCGAGGACAAAAATGGCCACTGGCAACAGCGCCGCTCGGATAAATAAATGCATGAGGGGGTTCCTAACGGTATTTGGTTCGCCTACTAGGATAAGCCTTGATGGATAATGTTTAACCGTCATGTCTTTAAAGCTCCAATGTCCAGGCCAGCAAAGTACTTGTGCGCAATAGTGGCATTTTAGCCAGCCGCTTTCGACATCATCTAACTCTCAAATCAGCTGTGGCACACGTTGCCCCCGGGTAAACTGCCGGCCTGATCCACTTCTTGAATAAAAGAGCCCCATGAGCCACCTAGACTACACCCCCGACCTCGACCCCGACTCCATCTCATCCGACGTGATCGGCTTCAACGGCATCCTGGTCTCCACCCAAATCCCCGTGCGTGCCGATGGCAGCCTGGAGCTGGGCGATATCACCGTGCAAAGTGAATGCACCTTGCAAGCCCTCAAGGTCGCCCTTGAACGTGCAGGCAGCTCCATGGACCGGGTCATGCACTTGACCATCTACCTCACTGACATGGCCGATCGCGCCGCATTCAACGAGGTGTACAAGCGCTTCTTCGCCCAACCCTGGCCGGTGCGTGCGGCTATTGGCGTGGCCGCATTGGCGGTCGAAGGCATGCGCGTGGAAGTCACGGCGATGGCCGCCAAGGGCTGAGCCCGGCAGGTTATTGGGCATCCAGCGGGTGCCGGTCAGGCGATTCACGGCTACAATGCGTACCTCAACCGTGACAAGCCTGACTAAAAAAACTATGTCCTTGCCCAAGCATCATCTGGAATTGCTCAGCCCTGCCCGCGATGTCGCCATCGCGCGCGAGGCTATCCTGCACGGCGCCGACGCTGTGTATATCGGCGGCCCGAGCTTCGGTGCGCGCCACAACGCCTGCAACGACGTGAGCGAGATCGCCCAACTGGTGGAGTTCGCCCGTCGTTACCACGCCCGCGTGTTCACCACCATCAACACCATCCTGCATGACAACGAACTGGAGCCAGCGCGCAAGCTGATCCACCAGTTGTACGATGCCGGGGTTGATGCGTTGATCGTCCAGGACCTGGGCGTGATGGAACTGGATATCCCGCCCATCGAGCTGCATGCCAGCACCCAGACCGACATCCGCACCCTGAACCGGGCCAAGTTCCTCGACCAGGCCGGGTTCTCCCAACTGGTGCTGGCCCGCGAGCTGAACCTTCAGGAAATCCGTGCGATTGCCGATGAAACCGATGCCGCCATCGAGTTCTTCATCCACGGCGCGTTGTGCGTGGCGTTCTCCGGGCAGTGCAATATTTCCCACGCGCAAAACGGCCGCAGCGCCAACCGTGGCGACTGCTCCCAGGCCTGCCGCCTGCCCTACACCCTCAAGGATGACCAGGGCCGCGTCGTCGCCTTTGAAAAACACCTGTTGTCGATGAAAGACAACAACCAGAGCTCCAACCTGCGCGCCCTGGTGGATGCCGGCGTGCGCTCGTTCAAGATCGAGGGCCGCTACAAAGACATGGGCTATGTGAAGAACATCACCGCCTATTACCGCCAGCGCCTGGACGAAATCCTCGAAGACCGCCCGGACCTGGCCCGCGCCTCCAGCGGCCGCACTGCGCATTTCTTCCTGCCAGACCCGGAAAAGACCTTCCACCGCGGCAGCACCGACTACTTTGTCAGTGACCGCAAGATTGATATCGGCGCCTTCGACACCCCGACCTTTACCGGCTTGCCGGTAGGTGTGGTGGAAAAAGCCGGCAAACGCGACTTGCAGGTAATCACCCACGAGCCGCTGTCCAACGGTGACGGCCTGAACGTGCTGATCAAGCGCGAAGTCGTGGGTTTTCGCGCCAATATCGCCGAGCCTAAAGGCGAGTTCGAAGAAGATGGCGAAAAGCGCTACCGCTACCGTGTCGAGCCCAACGAAATGCCGGCGGGCCTGCATCAACTACGACCGAATCACCCGCTCAACCGCAACCTCGACCATAACTGGCAGCAAGCGTTGCTCAAGACCTCGGCCGAACGCCGGATTGGCGTGTCCTGGCAGGCGTGCCTGCGCGAAGACCAGCTGCAACTGACCGCCACCAGTGAAGAAGGCGTGAGCGCCAGCACCACCCTGCCCGGCCCGTTCGGCGTGGCCAACAAGCCGGAACAGGCACTGGACACCCTGCGCGACCTGCTTGGCCAGTTGGGCACCACCCAGTATCACGCCACGGCGATCGAGCTGGATGCGCCGCAGGCGTACTTCATTCCCAACTCGCAACTCAAGGCCTTGCGCCGCGATGTGATCGAAGCGCTGACCGTGGCCCGTGTCGAGGCCCACCCCCGTGGTGGTCGCAAGGCCGAAACCACGCCGCCGCCGGTGTACCCGGAATCGCACCTGTCGTTCCTGGCCAACGTCTACAACCAGAAGGCCCGCGATTTCTATCACCGCCACGGCGTGAAGTTGATCGACGCGGCCTACGAGGCCCACGAAGAAACCGGTGAAGTGCCGGTGATGATCACCAAGCACTGCCTGCGTTTCTCCTTCAACCTGTGCCCCAAGCAGGCCAAGGGCGTGACCGGCGTACGGACCAAGGTCGCGCCGATGCAGCTGATTCATGGCGAGGAAGTACTGACCCTGAAATTCGACTGCAAGCCTTGTGAAATGCACGTGGTGGGCAAGATCAAGGGCCATATCCTCGACCTGCCGTTGCCGGGCAGCGGTGTGCAGCAGCAGGTCGTGGGGCATATCAGCCCGGCGGACCTGATCAAGACCATTCCCCGCGCACCGCACTGACCCACGCCCTTGTAGGAGCCGGCTTGCCGGCGATAGCGCCCTCCAGATCGCCATCGCCGGCAAGCCGGCTCCTACAAGGGGCGCCTGGATGGCGGCAGATCGTGTTCAGCACGCCACCACCAGCCTCGCTGCAACCCTGCCGCCGCTAGCAATATTGCCGCAACGCCCAGCCACTGTGCCCAGCCCAGACGATGCCCGTAGGCCATCCAGTCAACCAGGATCGCCGCAATCGGGTAGATGAACGACAGCGCCCCGGTCAATGCCGTCGGCAGCTTTTGAATCGCACCATACAGCAGCACATACATCAGGCCGGTGTGCACCACCCCCAGTGTCAACAGCGCCGCCCAGGCATCAACCGGCGCCCAAAGGCTGTGCCACGAAACCAGCGGCACCAACAGCACCGCACCGGTACTCACTTGAATCAGCGCCAGCAGATGGGGCGGCACAGCCTTCAGCCGCTTGATGATCAGTGCAGCGATGGCATACAAAAGGGCCGCGCCCAGCGCCTGGGCCACGCCCCACAGGTATTGATCACCGCTGCCCTGCTGCTCGCCATGGGCGGTGACGATAGCCAACATGCCCATGAATGACACGCTCAGCCACGCCAGCTTCTGTACGGTGATTTTCTCGCCAAGCAACAGCGCCGCGAGGATCACCAGCATAAATGGCTGAACGTTATAGACCGCCGTGCTGATGGCAATCGACGCCTTGGCATAAGACGCAAACAGCAACAGCCAGTTACCCACGATGGCCACGCCGCTCAACATGGCCCAGCCGAGTGTTGAATAACTCAGCCATGTACTGCGCAAATACCCCAGGCGCCAGCACACCAGCAACAGGGTCAAGGCGCCAATGACGCAACGCCAGAACACCACCTCAATGACCGGCACGCCAGACACCAGCACGAACCAGCCGATCGTGCCGGAGATCAGCATGGCACCGACCATTTCCCATGAGCCGCGACGTATGGATGTGTCCATGATTTAGCTCCTCGAATGAGGCTAAATTATGGCAATCTGCGTCGATCAGGCTCCAGCGCCTGAAGAAGGCCAAAGGTAGTCAGCGCCTATTCTTATTAGGTGAAATAGCAGGTTTGGTTAAGGAGCCCAGGATGATTGATATTATTGACCAACAACTGATTGCCGCCCTGATGGACGACTCGCGCTGCACGCTCAAGACCCTGGCGGGGATTACCGGCCTGTCCTCGCCCAGCGTTGGCGAGCGATTGCGACGCCTGGAGGAACGCGGTGTTCTGAAGGGCTATACGGTGGATATCGACCCCAAACACTTCGGTTATTTGCTGCAAGCCATCGTGCGCATCCGCCCCCTGCCCGGCCAATTACAGGAAGTGGAGCGGCAGATCCAGGCAATACCGCAGTTTACCGAGTGCGACAAAGTCACCGGCGACGACTGTTTTATCGCACGGCTGCACGTGCGCACCATGGACCAGTTGGATACCTTGCTTGACCGGCTCAACGGCTATGCCGAGACCAACACCACCATCGTCAAGAAAACCCCGGTCAAGCGTCGGTTGCCGCCCTTGGATGGCGCGTAGAAGGCGGTACAGCTCAATCGGAGCTGACCTCTTCTGGGGCGTCGTCCCCATCAATCAGCGGCACCTGCGCATCATCCATCAACGATCCGGGGTCTTCATTGCCCGGGTCATTGATCGGCTCCTCTTCGGTTGGGGTATGCATGGCCCTAGCCGCCCTGGGTATCAATGTCAGCGTCGGTCTTGGGCTTGGGTTCGCGTTCGGGCTTGAAGTCCGGGCTGTACTCGTTGTCCCTGGCCACCTTGTCGGTGACGGGTTGCGGGTCCTTGGGAGCCGTGGCCCCGTTGCTTGGAGTGGGCACTTTGCGGGCATCGTCAGCGATGGCTGGATCGTTCCTGCCGCTGGTTTGCAGGTCTTGGCTGTCATTAGTGCTCATGGGAACCTCTTTATTCGTTGGTGTAAGGTTAAGGTGCCGCGCGGCGGGATGAAGTTCAGTGCGCAGGCCCCATGCTGATCAATGGTCACCCCCCCGGGTTGTCTACCTGGATATAGAACGCAAACGCTGCCAGCAGCATCCAGAACACGGTGAACAACCACGGCGTGCGCACGGAAAACAGCAATGACTTGCGATAGCCCTTGTGCGACGACTCGGTCTCGCAGAACAGCGGCGACTCATCGTAGGCCAGGCCCATCACCGGCTCGCTGCGCAACAGTTCGCTCTGCTTGAAGTGCCAGTGGTCAATGATGTCGTAGGCCGCCCGGATGCCCGGCCAGGCATTGAGCGAGCTGAACACGCCAAGCATCGACAACATCAGCGGCACCACCAGGGTAAACAGCTTGCCCCACTCCGGGTTGAGGTTGCCCATGCAGGACACAAAGGCAATCACCAAAAACGACTGCGCCGTCAGGTAGGCATCGGTACGGTTGGCGAGGATGGTGGTTTCGTACTGGATTTCCCGACGATAGAAATCCAACCGGTCCTTGGGCGAGCCGAAGATCTTCGCGTTGTGTTCGGTGTGGTCGGCCAGCGCCGATTCCGGGCTGTGCGGGGAGATGATCCTGGGCACAATCGATATTCCTCAGAGTGCGTAATCCACTTAGAAGAACCGGCGGTGCGCGAAGTTCAGGTCAATCGCCTGCACCGTTATGAAGCAAATGCTGCGCCTATCACGCACCACGCTTGCCCAGGCCGCTCCAGTAACGGGCTGATACACCGTGTAATCCCAATAAACACGCTTGCGGCACAGCCATTGCTTTACTCCTGCTACTCCCTACTTGCCAGGGTGAACACAGGAGCAACTGTTACCCCCCGACTCAGAGCCGACTCCACAAGAAAGTAAGGACAAGGTCCGTTGGCGCCAAAAGCCACGGGCTCATAACAATGCGTTTTCTAAAGCGGCAGTGCCTGCAGCGTTTTACCCGGCACTGACAAGGTAATTGGAATGGCTCGATCTTTCTTCGATGAAATGAATGACGCAAATGGCGTGTGCCGTGCGCACTACCAGGATTTTTCCCGCTGGCTGGCCAACACGCCGCCGGAACTGCTGGCCCAGCGCCGCCGCGAGGCCGACCTATTGTTCCACCGCGCCGGGATCACTTTCACCCTGTACGGTGACGAGCAAGACACCGAGCGCCTGATTCCCTTCGACATCATCCCGCGCAGCATTCCCGCCAGTGAGTGGAGGGTGATCGAACGCGGCTGTATCCAGCGGGTCAATGCGCTGAACATGTTCCTCGCCGATATCTATCACGACCAGCGCATTATCAAGGCCGGGATCATTCCCGCCGAGCAGGTGCTGGGCAATGAAGGCTATCAAAAGGCCATGATCGGCCTCGACCTGCACCGTGATATCTATTCGCACATCTCCGGTGTCGACCTGGTGCGCGATGGCGACGGTACGTATTACGTCCTCGAAGACAACCTGCGCACCCCCAGCGGCGTGAGCTACATGCTCGAAGACCGCAAGATGATGATGCGCCTGTTCCCGGAAGTATTTGCCAAGCAGCGCATCGCGCCGGTGGACCACTATCCCAACCTGCTGCTCAAGACCCTGAAAAGCGCCAGCCGCCTGGACAGCCCCAATGTGGTGGTGCTGACCCCCGGGCGCTTTAACAGCGCGTTTTTCGAACACGCGTTCCTCGCCCGGGAGATGGGCGTCGAGTTGGTCGAAGGTGCCGACCTGTTCGTGCACGACCTCAAGGTGTTCATGCGCACCACCGACGGCCCGAAACCCGTGGATGTGATCTACCGGCGCATCGACGACGCCTTCCTCGATCCCCAGGCTTTCAACCCCGAATCCATGCTCGGCGTGCCCGGCCTGGTGGCCGCCTACTGCGCCGGCAATGTGGTGCTGGCCAATGCCATCGGCACCGGGGTGGCCGACGACAAATCCATCTACCCCTATGTGCCAGAGATGATTCGCTTTTATCTGGATGAGGAACCGGTGTTGCAAAACGTACCCACCTTCCAGTGCCGCAAACCCGATGAACTGTCCCACGTACTGGCGCACTTGCCCGATCTGGTGGTCAAGGAAACCCAGGGTTCCGGCGGCTACGGCATGCTGGTGGGCCCAGCCGCCTCGGCGGCCGAGATCGAGGACTTCCGCCAACGCATCAAGGCCCGGCCCCATGCCTATATCGCCCAACCGACCCTGAGCCTGTCCACCTGCCCGACCTTTGTCGAAAACGGCATCGCGCCACGGCATATCGACCTGCGCCCGTTCGTGCTGTCGGGCAAGGAGACCCGCCTGGTGCCAGGCGGCCTGACCCGGGTGGCATTGCGTGAAGGCTCGTTGATCGTCAACTCGTCGCAAGGCGGCGGAACCAAGGACACCTGGGTGGTGGAGGGCTGAGTATGCTGAGTAGAACCGCCGCAGATCTGTATTGGATGTCGCGCTACCTGGAACGCGCAGAGAACCTGGCGCGCATGCTGGAGGTCAGTTATTCGCTGTCGCTGATGCCCCAGGCCGGGCGCAGTGATGGCCTGGATGAACTGGCGATGTCGCTGCTCAGCAGTGGCACCCTGGACAACTACCTGGAGCGCCATCAACAACTGGACGCCGAGCGCATGCTGCACTTTTTCGCCCTCGACGAAGAAAACCCGGCCAGTATCTACAACTGCCTGCGCGCCGCCCGGGGCAATGCCCATGCGGTACGTGGGCGGATCACCGCCGACATGTGGGAAAACCTCAACGCCACCTGGCTGGAAATGCGCAGCATCGCCGCCGGCGGACTGGCCCGCCATGGCATCAGCCACTTCTGTGACTGGGTCAAGCAGCGTTCGCACCTGTTCCGGGGGGCCACGTCCGGCACCATAATGCGCAACGATGCCTATCGTTTTATCCGCCTGGGCACCTTTGTCGAGCGCGCCGACAACACCTTGCGCCTGCTGGATGCGCGTTACGAGATGTTCGGCGAGGAGTCCGAAGAAGTCAGCGACCTGTCCGCCCGCGGCTACTACCAGTGGAGCGCCCTGCTGCGTGCCTTGTCGTCGTTCGAGGCCTACACCGAGCTGTACCCCAATGCGCTGAATGCGCGTTCGGTGTCGGAGTTGCTGCTGCTGCGCAGCGATGTGCCGCGCTCATTGCATGCGTGTATCGAGGAGTTGAGCCATATCCTCGCCGACCTGCCGGGCAGCTACGGCCGCACGGCCCAGCGCCTGGCGGCGGAGTTTGAAGCGCGGCTGCGCTACACCGGTATCGATGAGATTCTCGAAGAAGGCCTGCACAGCCGGCTGACCGAGTTTATCGACACCGTGCGCGAACTGGCGCGGGCGATCCACAGCTCCTACCTGGAGGTGGTGTAACCCCCAATCCCCCCAGCCTGACAGCCGTGCGCGTTCTCCTGTGGGAGCTGGCTTGCCGGCGATGGCGGCAGGTCAGACAATAGATTTATCGACTGATACACCGCCATCGCGGGCAAGCCCGCTCCCACAGGTGGGATGTTTGTTCCAGGCATATAACTGTCAGTTTGGATCATTGATCCCATCTCGCGGCTGCTCTTATGGTTGCCAGACACTCATAAGAACAGGTACAGACCATGTCCGAAGCTCTGCAATTATCCAGCCCGGCCGCCCATACCCTAAAGCGCTGGCACACCATGCTGGCCACTGCCGACCTCAAAGCCCTGCCCGAACTGCTGGCGCCGGATGCCGTGTTTCGCTCGCCCATGGCGCATACCCCCTACCCCGGCGCACCCGTGGTGTCGATGATTCTCAACACCGTGTTTACCGTGTTTGAAGACTTCCAGTACCACCGCGAACTGGCCAGCGCCGACGGCCACAACGTGGTGCTGGAGTTCAGCGCGCGGGTGGGCGACAAGCAGCTCAAGGGCATCGACCTGATCCGCTTCAACGAACAGGGGCAAATCATCGAGTTTGAAGTGATGGTCCGCCCCTTGAGCGGGCTACAGGCCCTGGGTGAAGAAATGGGCCGGCGCCTGGCGCCGTTCCTGGCCAAGGCCAAGGGCTGACCTTCAGCGCCCGAGGAACTCCAGCAGCCGGGCGTTGACCTGCGCGCCCTGCTCCACCTGGATCCAGTGCCCGCAGTTGGCCAGTACCTGCTGCTGCAACTGCGGCACCACCTGGGGCATGCGCTTGAGCGTATGGGCCTCAAACACCCCCACAGGATCACGGTCGCCGATCAGGAACAACGTCGGTTGCAGCACCTGCCGGCCCGCCAGGAACTCGGTGCGCTGCCAGTTGCGCTCAAAGTTGCGGTACCAGTTCAACGGCCCGCGAAAGCCCTTGGCGAAGGTTTGTACATAAATATCCAGGTCGTGCTGGCTGCACCAGGCCGGCAAGGCGCCAGGCAATGCAACACCTTCCAGCAAGGTGGCCGTGGCCGGTTTCTGCTGCAGGAATACATCCTGGTCCTGCATAAACAGGCGCAAGCTGCGCTCGATATCCGCCTCCAGCTCCTGTTCGGCCACGCCGGGCTCCTGGAAATACAGGATGTAGTTGAACCGCTCGGCATACAGCTCGCGCATGATCTCGATCACCGGCCTGCGGGAACGACCGGCGAAGGGCACCGACATCGTGACCAGGGCGCTGATGCGCTGCGGCTCCAACAAGGCCAGGTGCCAGGCCACCACCGCGCCCCAGTCATGGCCGACCATCACCACCCGGTGATGCCCGAACAGGTCCATGGCACCCTGGATATCCGCGCACAGGGTCAGCAGGTCGTAGTCGGCAATGGCTGCGGGGGCGCTGCTGTGCCCGTAGCCGCGCATCTGCGGCACGAACACGCGATAGCCAGCAGCAGTCAGCGCCGGTATCTGCTGGCGCCAGGAGTGCCAGCACTCGGGAAAGCCGTGGAGCAGCCACACCGGCGGGCCGCTCTCGGGGCCGGCGATGTGCAGGCACAATTGAATACCGTTGACCTGGATCGTCTGTTGTTCGATAGCACTCATCGCACCGCTCCATCAGGGGACTGCTGCAGACTGCCCCAGCGGTACGGCCTGCGCCAGCATCATTGATGGGGCAAATACCTCAGGTCACCGACCACCAGCGCGGCAGCAGTGGCCGCACCTTGGGTTCGGCAAAACGGTCATCGATCAGCATCACTACCCCTTGGTCCTGCTGGGTGCGAATCACCCGGCCGGCCGCCTGTACCACCTTCTGGATCCCGGGATACAGGTAGGTGTAGTCGTACCCCGCACCGAAGATTGCGCCCATGCGCAGCTTCATTTGCTCGTTGACCGGATTGAGTTGCGCCAGGCCCAGGGTGGCGATAAAAGCCCCGATCAGGCGCGCGCCCGGCAAGTCGATACCCTCACCGAACGCCCCGCCCAGCACGGCGAACCCCACGCCCTGGCTGTGCTGGGTGAACTGGTCAAGGAACGCCTGGCGTTCGGCCTCGGTCATGCCCCGCGATTGATGCCAGGTTGGGATCGACGGATGCCGCTCGGCCAGCAATTGCGCCACTTGCTGCTGGTAATCGAAGCTGCTGAAAAACGCCAGGTAGTTGCCCGGCGTGCGTTCAAACTGCTCGGCGATCACTGCGACGATGGGCGCCAGGGACGCCTGGCGATGCACAAAGCGCGTGGAGATGCGGTCGATGATGCGCACCTGCAACTGTGCGGCATCGAAGGGCGATTCCACGTCGACCCACGCGGTATCCGCCGGCAGGCCCAGCAGGTCGGCGTAGTAATGCCGGGGGCTGAGGGTCGCGGAAAACAGCACGCTGCTGCGGGCGGCCGTCAAGCGTGGGCGGATAAACTCGGCCGGCACCACATTACGCAGGCTCAAGCGCGAGAAGCGACGCTTGGCCAGTGGGTCGCGCTGGCTGATATCAAAAATAAACTGCTCGTTGAACAGCTCCGCCACCTTGGCGAACTGCAAGGCCTCGAAGTAAAAGCCTTGCAGCTCGCCCGTGAGCGCCTGCGGGTGATCGTTGAAATACTCGCCCATGGCGCTGGTGCACAGGGCCAAGGCCTGCAACAGCTTCTCCGGTTTGCTCGGATAGGCCTGATACACCGTGACCTGCTCTTTGTGCAGCGCGTTCCATTCACGGTTGAGCCGCTGCAACGGTTTGCGCAACGGCTCGGGTGCGCTGTCGCGCACGGTCTTCAGGGCAAATTGATCGAGGTCGGCGCTGTACATCGCGCGGCCCCGCTCCACCAGGTTATGGGCTTCGTCCACCAGCACCGCGACCCGCCATTGGTTGAGCTGGGCCAGGCCAAACAGCATTGCGCCAAAATCGAAGTAATAGTTGTAGTCGGCGACCACCATGTCGCACCAGCGCGCCATTTCCTGGCTCAGGTAATACGGGCACACCTCATGGGCCAGTGCCACTTCGCGCAAATGGCGCTGGTCCAGCAGCCGCACCTGGGCTGCCGCCTCGCGCGCGGCGGGCAGGCGATCATAAAAGCCCTTGGCCAGCGGGCAGGAATCGCCATGACAGGCCTTGTCTAGGTGCTCGCAGGCCTTGTCCCGCGCCACCAGCTCCAGCACGTGCAGCGGCAGGTCGGCACTTGCGTGCAGTATCTGCACCGCGTCCAGCGCCAGTTTGCGGCCAGGGGTCTTGGCCGTGAGAAAGAACAGCTTGTCCAACTGCTGCGGCGCCATGGCCTTGAGCACCGGGAACACCGTGCCAATGGTTTTACCGATCCCCGTGGGCGCCTGCGCCATCAGGCAGCGTCCGGTGCTGACGGCCTTGTACACCGACTCGGCGAGGGTCCGCTGGCCCAGGCGAAAGCCCGCGTGGGGAAAGGCCAGGGCCTTGGTCGCGGTATCGCGGGCCAGGCGCCGCTGTGCCTGTTGCTCGGCCCAGTCGAGGAACAACCCACACTGGCGATTGAAGAACGTCTCCAGCTCATCAACCGCACACACCTGGCGGATCACGGTTTCGCGCTCGCTGACGATATCGAAATACACCAGCGCCAGCTCGATCTCAGGTATCCCCAGCTTGCAGCACATCAGCCAGCCATAGACCTTGGCCTGGGCCCAGTGCAGTTGCCGGTGGTTGGCCGGTTGCGCATCCAGGTCGCCACGGTAGGTCTTGACCTCTTCCAGCACATTGCGATCCGGATCATAGCCATCAGCGCGGCCGCGCACGGTCAACTGTTGGTAGAGACCTTCCAGGGCCACTTCACTCTGGTAGTGCGCACTGCGTCGGGAGGCCACGGTGCGATGGCCGAGCATGCCTTCCTGGGCACTGGGCGAGGGGGTAAACCGCAGATCGAGGTCACCCACCTTGGCCGTGAACTCGCACAGTGCCCGTACGGCAACGGTGTAGCTCAAGCGCCCTGCTCCGCCCAGCGTACGTAACACACGGTGACCGGCATCTGGTATTCGCTACAGAACTCCAGCCAGCGCAATTGGTTGTCCTGCAGGCGGTCGCCCGGGCCTTTGACTTCGATCATGCGATAGGTTTTTTGCGCCGGCCAGAACTGGATCAGGTCCGGCATCCCGGCGCGATTGGCGCGGATATCCAACAACAACCGGTCGAACCAGTGCCGCAGGTGCGCGGCGGGCAGGCAATCGAGCGCCTGCTCGAGCAGCTCTTCGCTCAACACATTCCAAAATACAAAGGGCGACTGGATCCCCCACTTTTCGACGTAGCGCTGGCGGATCGTGGTTTTGTAGCGCTCGTCGTGCAGTTGGTCCAGGCACGCGGCAAATAGCTCGGCGCGGCGCTGCTGGAAGTCCTCACTGTGCAAATCCACCGGCCCGCGCTGGAACGGGTGAAAGAACGAGCCGGGCAACGGCGCGAAGATCGCCGGCCAGCACAACAGCCCGAACAGCGAGTTGACCAGGGTGTTCTCCACGTAGTGCACCGGCCCCTCTTCATCTCCCAAATGCGCCTGCACGCAGAACTCCACGGCCGCCAACGGTTGCGGGAACGGCAGTTCCAGGTCCAGGCGCTGGATCACCTGGGGTTTGGGCTTGGGCAACGCCGGCTCGCCCAGCTTGCGCCGCAACCGCGGCAAAACCCGCAACAGGTGCTGCTGCTCGGCCGCGCTTTGTGGCGCGGCCTGGGCCTCCAGTGCCAGGGCCATGGCCTGGGCGAAATCCTCCTGGCGCTCCAGTACGCGGATCAGCCGTGCACGAGCGCCGGGGTAGGCACAATCGCGGTAGATCACCTCGGCCAGGGCCAGTTCGGCGAGCCGCTCGCAATGCTGGCCAACCTGGAACAACAGCTTGGCCCGACGTTTTTCCAGCCAGGGGTTATCGGTGGCCAAGGTGGCTATTTGCGCCAGCACAGCCTCCAACGGTTCGCCCGCCTCGAACGCCTGCTGGCATTGGTGCAGGAACAGCAGGCCAGATACATCGTCGCGATGGCGCAGCCCGCGGGATTCGGCGCAGAACTCGACCTTTTCGTAGGTGTAGATCCCCAGGTCCGCCAAGACAAACTCCGACCAGTCCTGGTACAGGTTGCCGAAGAACATCAGGCGCAGGCGCTCACATAGATCCATCACCGTGAGGCTGTACAGGCGCTCGTCCAGCTGCGGGGACCACTGCGCAAACGTACGCGGCTCGGTGAATTGGCTGGACAGGCCGGGCAGCCAATCGGACTTCTTGCCCCTGGGCTGCTCGATCCATGGCTTGAACGCTTGCAGTACCTCGCCTTTTTGCAACTGCCCCCACAGCTCATCAAGCGACAGCAGCCCCTGCTCGCTGACCCAACCGTAAGCCAGCAACGGCTGCACGGCCACGTCAACCGGGCCGATCTCGCCGTAGTTGAGCTTGCTCGCCCGAAAATGCACGCCCTTGCGCATCACCATGCGCACCAGCAACGCCTGGGCCGGTTGCGGCAACTGGGCGAACTGCGCCATGAAGCGCTGCTCCTGTTCGTCCAGCACATCGGCATAGCGCTGCCCCAGCCAGTCGAGCACTTGCCGGAAGTTATGCAGGTAGTAGAACGGGTCTTCGAGGGGATTGGACATGACGGGCACTTGGACAAACACTGGTTATGCATACAGAGTGCCGTCCCAAGGCTTGCGTTGCAATGGCTAATAGATCAGTGGCGCACGCAACTTTTTGCATAAAAGTGATCAGATGGGGGTGGATCCGCGTAACATTTGTTGCCCGCAGCCGTTGAGCACGGGGTTTTCGAAGGATGAGAGTAAGGGTTATGAACATGAAGAACTGGGGCCTGCCGCTGGCCGTACTGACGTTTCTGGCATTGGCCGGTTGCTCGACGCCGACCGTCGTGACCTTGCAGAACGGTACTCAGTACCTGACCACAGACACGCCGAATGCCAAGACACCCGATGGTTTCTACGAATTCACCGATATCGCCGGCAAGCGCGTACGGGTCAAGGCGGCGGATGTCGCAACCGTGCGCAAGGAAGACTGACCGCATAACCGTAGGAGCCGGCTAGCCGGCTCCTACGGGTTGTTTCAGGTGATGACGAACGCCTCTGCCGACAGGCTGCCAAGCCCGACCCCCACCAACGTCACCGAGTTATCGCCAAACGTCAGCAACGTATCACTGCCCACCGCCTTGGCATGGTCGAGGTAGTTGTACTGCCCGTCCACCCCCGCCACGCCCATGAACACCAACTTGTCGGTCGACTGGTAGCCCAGGATCCGGTCCTGGCCAAAGTCGCCGTCGAACAGGAAGGTATTACGCCCGCCGCCCGCCTCCAGCAGGTCATTGCCAGCCCCGCCGACCAGCACATCGTTGCCTTTGCCGCCGATCAGATGGTCATTGCCGTCCAGGCCAAACAACCACTGCCCGCCATCGCCGGCCTTGAGCACATTGGCACCGGCATCGCCCTTGAGCGATGCCGCGTAGGCCGTCAGGTCCTTACCCGCCAGCAACCCCTTGTCGGTCACGCTGTGGGTCACCTCCTTGCTGAACAGCAACAGATAGCTTTCCTTGCTCACTATCGCGCCCATGTCACGGGTCATGCTGATGCCGCCTTGGCCGTCGCGGACATACAGGGTGCCTGCACCGTCGTTGGCCACCTCGACGTTTTTCAGTGACTGCTGCAGGTCCAGGGTGTTGAACCCCTTGCCGCCCAACATGATGTTGTAGCCACCGCCATCACGGAAAGTATCGTTGCCTTCGCGGCCTTCCAGGTAGTCGTTGCCCCGGCCGCCCTGGATCAGGTCATTGCCGTCGCTGCCGATGATGAACGTGCTGCCCTTGTGCGCTTCGGCATTGCGGTTGAGGTCTTGCACCCAGGTAGTGGCGCGCGCCGGGTCCGACAGGTTGGCGACGATGATTGTCGAATCACGGCTGGTCAGGTCATAGAACTTGGACTCAAGGATGCGGCTCATGCCATCGCCATAACCGGTGGGTAAATGGGAGATCCATGTCGGCAGGTTGAGGATGGAAAACGGCAGGATGTTCCACAGTGTCGAGGCGTAGTGGTCGTTGAAGCTGACGATGTTATCGGCGCTGGATTCGTGGGGTTTATCGTGGGCCCAAAGCGAGGACCCCGTGAACGAGGAGCCGTCGAGGGCCCGATAGACCGGGTCGTTTTCGTAGCCGATGTTCAGCACCTTGTCGCCGCTGCTCTGGGTCGGCGAGGCATAGGCCACGTAGTTGGCGTCCTGGTAGAACCCCGCCCAGTTGTCGTTGCTCAAATCCGCCATGCTGTTGACTGCCAGGCCACCGAGGCTATGGCCGCTGACCACCACATCCTGGCCGCTGAGCCCCTGTGCGCTGGCATACGCGGCGACTTTGCCGAGCAAGCTGCCAAACGCTTGGCCCGCGTAGTTTTTCGCATAGTCCGCAGGACCGAACGCTGCCAGCAAGTCACTGATCACATCGCCGATGGAATCAAGGATCAGGTTTTCCCTGGGGCCCGAAGTCCCACGGAAGGCGATGCCGATTTCCAGCAGTTTGCCGGCGTCATCGTACTTGCCCAGGACCTCGACCTGGGCGCTGGTATAACCGGCTTTTTCGCCAAAGAACGTGCCCCGGGCGTCGACCTTGCCGCCATACTCAAGGGTGCTGGCGCTGATGGGCGTCCAGCCGGCCTTTTGCACGGCGTCGAGGGCGGCCTTTTCCGAGTCGGGGTTCCACGGGATCCCGGGAATCACGCCTTGGGAATGGGTGCTGCCAATCAAGGCCTGCACCAGGGTGGCCGGCAAACCCAGGCCCAAGCCGTGCTGCTGGTACCCCACGGCAAAGCCGTTATCCAGGTTGTGGTAGGAATACAAGGTGATCGCCATGGCATCGGCGAACAGTGCTTTGGAGTCCTCGGTAGTAAGGTTTTTGTAGTCATAGACACCCATGGTATTGCCTCTCTTTTGTTGGAATTGTCGAGAAAGCCAAAACAGTTGGAATGCTGTAACGGTGGGAGCAAACCTGCTCCCACCGTTTGGAGCTGCGGTGTTTAGAAGGCCCAGTCGAGGCTCAAGCCCACGCCGTGGATTTTCTCCTTGCTGGCCAGCAGGCCGTTGTAGTCGAAGTTCACCCGCGCATCCTTGGTCAGCGCCAGGCTGGCGCGCGCGCCGACCAAGGCCGCGTCGCGCACCATCGGCGAGCTTTCCACGGCAAACGCGGTACTGCCTGAAGCAAACGCCAGGTGGCGCTCGGAATCGGTGGTGCTGAGGTTGTGCTGCCAGCCCAGGGTGCCGGAAACGTCCAACGCCTGATGGTCGCTGAGGTTGAAGGTCTTCAACGCCCGCACGCCGAGGGTGCTGAGCACCAGGTCGCGGGTGTCATCGCCGCCCTTGAGCGCTGCTGCATCGCCTTTCTCGCTGAAGCCGTCGCTGTCCAGATGCACATAGGCCAGGTTGGCGAACGGCTCCAGCGCCAGCGGTTGCAGGTTCAGGCGATAAGCCGTTTCGGTGAAGAGCTGGGTGCTACGAGCATCAACCTTGGCTTTCTGCTTGCCGGCGACTTCGCCGTATTGCAGCTCACGTTTCACATCAGCGCGGTGCCAGCTGTAGGTCGCCCCGCCGCTCAGGCGCCAGGCGCCGATGTCGTGACCGGCATAGGCGCCAAAGTGGTAGCTGTCCACCGATGCCCGCGAATGGGTGCCATCGCCCATGTTCAGCGAGGTATCGCTGTAACCGGCGACCAGGCCCAGGCGTGTGTCTTCGTCCAGCGCACCGTCCACACCCGCCAGCAGGCCGCCGATGGAGGTAGTGTAGCCCGCCGTATCGCTGGCGCTGTCGGTTTTACCCCAGGCGCCAAGGGCCTTGACCCAGACGTTGCCGCGCGTGTCGATGGTTTGTGGCGAGGAGCCCATTTCACCCTGTTGCAGGCGCTCGCCCACCGCTTCACGCAGGTAGCGGTTGTCATTGACCAGCGCGGTTTCCAGGGCTGGGTAGATTTCCCCCGACAACTGTTGGAACGCCCCTTGCGCCGAGGCCGCACTCGGTGCCAGCAGCAGGCTTTCATACACCCCGTTACCCGCGCCCAGTTGCTCGGCCGCCACCGCCACCGCGCGTTGGTTATCGGTCGCCGCAACGCTGGCGAAGCTGTTGGCCGTGCGCGCAACATCCAACTGCACGCCGTTGGCGCCGTAGTTCAGGTTGCCGCCGACAAACAGGTAGTTGGGCAGTACCGAGGCAAAGCTGCCGGTAACTCCCCCGGCCGCCTGCAGGATGTTGTACTGGCGACCGATCAGGCTTTGCGCCTCGGGCTGGCTGAGCAAGGTCGGGCTGTTTTCCAAGGCCAGGGTCACGGTGCCGCCGTTGAGGGTGGCCTTGCCACCGGCGACGATGCGGTCGCTGCTGGTAGTGGACAGCTCCACCGCATAGGTAGAACCCGCGTCGAAGTTGACATCCCCAGCCACGTTCAAGGTGCCGATGGAGTTACCTGGCGCGACCGTACCGCCGCTTTTCGCGTGCAGCGCGCCGATGCTGCCGGAGCCGCCCAACACCCCGCTGTTACTCACCGTGACTTGCGATGCCAGCGAGCCATTGACCGCCAACAGGCCTTGATTGACGACGGTTGGCCCGCTGTAGGTGTTGTTGCCGGTCAGCACCAGCGTCCCAATGCCCTGCTTGGTCAAGCCGCCGTGACCGGCAATGTCATTGCTCCACACATCCCGCCCGCAGTGCACATCGTCACACACGCGCTGGGTGGGCTTGCCGGCGTCAACCACCGCCCCAACCCCCGGCAAGTCCGCAACAAACTGGCCGCTGCCATAGCCACCGTCGATACGGAACTGGGCCGGGATATCCTCTGCGGTGATAAACATTCCCGGTCCGCTGACCGCCTTGCCCAGGTTGATCATGCCCCAGCCGTACAGTGCGTCGATGCCCGGTGCGCCAAGGTCGGTGGCGGTGGTCTTGAGCAGCGTGGAAATCTGCTCGCCGCTCATGTACGGGAAACGCTCCATCAACACGGCGGCGGCGCCTGCCACATGGGGCGCAGCCATGGAGGTGCCGTTTTTGTTGTTCCAGCCCAGGGTCATGTTATCGACCGTGGTGCCCACCATCACCGAGCTGTAGATCGCCGTGCCTGGGGCCGACACGCAGAAGCTGGCGGCATAGCCACAGCGCGACGAGAAGGTGCTGATCACATAGGGGTTGGGGCTGTTGGCATCCGGGTTGCGTTGCAATGCGGCCACCGACAGCCAATTGGGCGCGATCTCGGGCACAAAATACGCCAGGCCGGAGATCGCATCGGGGTTGTTCAGGTTGTAGTCGTTGCCGGCTGCGAAGATCGTCAGCACCCCGCTGCGCGCCGCGTTGATCGCACCGGTATAAGCCCCGCCTGGTGCGGTGCCCAACAGCGGCTTGATCTGGTCGAACTGCGCCTGCGCATCGCTGAGAGCAAAATGGGGGAACGCCGGGTCCTTGCCGCCCTTGGCAAACTGATCGCCAATGCCGATGCCCCAGCTGTTATTGATGATGCGTGCGCCGTTGGCCACCAGGCTGTCCCAACCGGCCTGGTACACCGCACCGTCGTTACCCAGGATGATCCCGTCTTCGGGGCCGGGGTCGCCGTTCTCGGCGCTGAGGATCTGTGCGTTGTAGGCCACACCGTGCATCGGCCCGCCGTTACGGTCGCCGGCGGCAATGCCCCCGACATGGGTGCCGTGGTCGCCCAGCTTGCCGTTGGAACCCAGGGACGGTGTGCCGTCGTAGCGGAACGGGTCACCGGCCTTCACCGGGATATACGGGTCGGTGTACTGGCGGATCCCTTCAGTGACCAGGGTCTGTACCTTGCCCGGGCTGGAGAACTCAGGATGCAGGGCGTATACCGGCTGGTCGAAAATTCCCAGCTTCACGCCCTTGCCGCTGTAACCGGCGGCATATGCCACATCGGCATTGACTGCGCCCAGGCCCCAATCGGCCTTGAACTCATTGCTGCGCCAACTGGCGACATCCCCCAGCTTGCCGGTTTCGACGTAGGGTGCGGCCTGGGCGGTACCCAGGCTGGCCAGGCAACACAGCAACGCGCCGTATGGCACGCGACTCAAGGCCTTGAGCGGGTAGCCCGGGCCTGTTGGGATGGCGGAGTGAAACCCTCGTTGTTTTGCGTTCACGGTGACCTTCCTTAGTTTCATTGCGTTTGTTGTTCTTTTTGTTGGCGCCGCTTCAGAACTGCCAGTCCAGGCTCAGGCCCACGCCCTGGTTGTTCTCCTTCGACCCCAGTTGGCCGTTGTAGTCGAGGTTGACCCGTGTGGTGTCACTCAGTGCCAGGCTGGCCTTCAAGCCCACCAGCGCGGCGTCGCGCTGAAGCGGTGTGCTGCGCACGGCAAACGAGGGGCCGCCTGCGACGAACGCCAGGTGTTCCTCGGATTCAACCGGCGTGAGGCTGTGCTGCCAGCCGAGCGAGCCGGAGAGTTCCAACTGCTGGCGGTCATTCAGAGGCAGGGTCTTGAGGGCGCGCAGGCCCAGGGTGCCGAGGGTCGCATCGCGGCGATCACTGCCCCGTTGCAGGGCGGCGCCATCGCCTTTCTCATGGAAACTTTCGCTGTCCAGGTGCACATAGGCCAGGTTGGCAAACGGTTCCAGGGCCAGCGCTTGCAGGTCCAAGCGGTAGGCCGCCTCGGTGAACACCTGCAGGCTGCGCGCATCCAGCTTGGCTTTTTGCTTGGCGCTGACGTCAGCGTATTGCAGGTCGCGCTGCACATCGCCGCGATGCCAGCTGTAGGCGCCGCCCACACTCACACGCCAGTTGCCCAGCTCACGCCCGGCGTAGGTGCCCAGGTGATAGCTGTCGACATCGGCCGACGCATGCGTGCCATCGCCCATGTTCAGCGAGCTGTCGCTGTAGCCCGCCATCACACCGACGCGGGTCTGTTCGTCCCATTGGCCATCGACCCCCAGCAGCATGCCGCCGATAGAGCGGGTGTAACCAGCATATTCACTGCTGCTGTCGGCCTTGCCCCAGGCGCCGAGGGCCTTGATCCACAGGTTGCTTTCGCCGGTGGCAGGCACATGGCGCAGGCGCTCACCGACGGCATCGCGCACATGGCGGCTGTCATTGATCAACATCGCGCCGACTGCCGGGTAGATCTCGCCGGACAACTGCTGGAAGGCCTGGCGGGCCACCACACTGGAGTCGGCACTCAGCACGCTTTCATACACCGGGTTGCCGGCCCCCAACTGCTCGGCTGCAGCGGCCACGGCGCGCTGATTGCGGGTCGCCGCGACGCTGGCAAAGCTTGCGTCATTGCGCGCGATAGCCAGTTGCACGCCATTGGCGCTGTAGTCGAGGTTGCCACCGAGGAACAGGTAGTTGGGCAATACCGCACCGAAACTGCCGGTGACCCCACCCGCCGCCTGCAAGATGTTGTACTGGCGACCGATCAGGCTTTGCGCCTCGGGCTGGCTGAGCAAGGTCGGGCTGTTTTCCAGGGCCAGGGTCACGGTGCCGCCGTTGAGGGTGGCCTTGCCGCCCGCGACAATGCGATCACTGCTGGCATTCGACAGCTCCACCGCATAGGTGGACCCGGCGTCGAAGCGCACATCCCCAGTCACATTCAAGGTGCCGATGGAATTGCCCGGCGCAATCACGCTGCCGCTATTGGCCTGCAACGCGCCGATACGCCCGGAGCCGCCCAAGGTCCCGCCATGGTTGACCGTGACCGCCGAGGTCAGCGCACCCTCGACCTTCAACACACCGCCATTGACCGTGGTCGGGCCGCGATAGGTGCTGTCGCCGCTGAGCACCAGGCTACCGGCGCCGGACTTGATCAAACTGCCCTGGTAAATGCGCTGCGCCGCCGCCGCATCCCGGGCCATACCCACTGCGTAGTCGGTCTGTTCCTGCTGGCTGGCGCCGCCCCCCGGACCATTTCCCCAGCCCTTGTCCTGCACGGTCTGTTGCCAAGCCAGGCGCTCGGCACTGTCTTCGGCCTGGCGTTGCAGCAGCGCCTTGTCGGAGATGCCATTGCTCCACACATCGCCCTGCCCGGCCGCCAGATTGACGTCCATGGCACCCAGCAACTGCCCCGGCCCATGCATCGCCCGGCCAAGGTCCGGCACGCCCCAGCCGACCTTGGCGTTCGGCGCGTCGGTCACCGAACCGTCCAGCTGCGTGGCCGTCGTCAGCAACACCTGCAAGGCCTGCTCGTTGTTCAGGTACGGGTAGCGTTCCATCACCAGCGCCAACGCACCAGTGGCGTGGGGTGCCGACATCGAGGTGCCGGACTTGATCCCATAGCCGCCGCCAGGAACGGTGCTGTCGATCAGCGCCCCCGGGGTGGCAATACACCAGTACTTGGCGATGCCGCACTGGTTGTATTTCTGGTTATTGGCCTTGTCCAGGCCGGACACCGCCAGCCAGTGGCCTTCCAGCTGCGGTTCAAAGTAAGGCAAGGCCGAGCGCACGCTGGCGTTGGCATAGCCGCTGTTGCCGGCGCTGAACACATTGATCACCCCGGCGCGGGCCACATCGGCGGCGGCGTCCAGCCAGGTGCCCTGGTTAAAGTGCTGGGCGTAGGCCGCGTGCAGGTCGCCCAGGGTCTGGTAGCTGACATCCTTGGGCTGGCTGCCCCAGCTGTTGTTGATCGCGCGCACCCCGGAATCGACCATGGCGCTGTACACCGCCTTGAAGTACTGGGGGTCGGGCGTCGGGCCAAACAGGAAGCTGTCGTTGGCGTTGGTGTTGCCCACATAAATCTGCGCGTTGTAGGCCACGCCATGCATGCCGCTGCCGTCCCGCGCCGCCCCCATGGTGCCGGTGACGTGGGTGCCGTGGGAGTCGTTGTTGGGGTTCAGGGCGCCGGTGGTGGAAAACGGGCTGCCATCCACATAAGTGCCGCTGGCGGTCACCGGGTGGAAGCGCTCCGGGGAGGCTTGCGGGTGGCTGGCATCAAAGCCCGAGTCCAGCGCACCGATCTTCACCCCGGCACCGCTGATCCCCGCGGCGTAAGCCTGATCGGCCTGCATGCGCCCCAGGCCCCAGTCCCGCTGGTATTCCGTCGAGCGCCAACTGGCGGGGTCGCCCAGCTTGCCGGTCTCCACATAGGGCGCGGCCTGGGCGGTACCCAGGCTGGCCAGGCCACACAGCATGACGCAGTGATAGCTTCGTTGTTTTGCGTTCACCCAGACTTCCTCTTTTTATTGTGTTTATCAGCCTATAGGAGCGGGCGTGCCGGCGATGGCGGGCTCAACGGCCTTATCGCCGGCAAGCCGGCTCCTACAGGGTCAGCGTTGGGCCGGGCCGAAGGCTTCGTCGACCTTGGCCAGGTCGGTGTCGCGCAGGTTGCCCGCGTAGTAGTGCAATTTGGTCCAGGCCATCAAATAGTCGTAACGGGCCTGGGCCAGGTCGCGACGGGTGCTGTACAGCTGCTGTTCGGCGTTGAGGGCATCGAGGTTGACCCGCTCGCCACCCAGAATGCTTTGCTTGGTCGACACCACCAGCGCTTCGGCAGAGGCCAGGGCCTTTTGATAGGCGCGCAGTTTGCTCACCCCCGACAGGCAGGCGCTGAACTGGCGCCGCAGCTCGATCAGGGTCTCGCGGGTCTTGCCCTCCAGCTCATATTCGGCCTGCTCCATGGAGCGGCTGGCCTGGCGGGTGGACGCCGCGACGCCGCCACCGGCATACAACGGCACGCTGACTTCAATGCCGATGGTGTTGGTGTCGTAGCGCTGGTTGTAGGTGTTGCCGCTGTCGGACTCCTGCTGGCGCGAACTGGCGTACGCGGTGATGCGCGGCAGGTGCCCGGCGCGGTTGCGTTCCACCTCATAGCGCGCCACCTCCACGGCCTGGCGCTGGGAGGCCAGGGTCGGGTTGTTGGTCAGCGCCAGTTCGTGCCAGCTGTCGTAGTTGGCCGGGGCCAGGGTGAAGGCGGCAAAGTCGTGGTTCAGTGGCGCCAGGTCGGCAATATCGACGCTCTGTACGCCGAGCAACGCCCCCAGTTCGCGCAGTGACGCATCCTGCTCGTCGAGCGCCTGGATTTCTTCGGCGGTGGCCAGTTCGTAACGGGACTCGGCCTCCAGAATATCGGTACGCGTGCCCTCGCCTTGCTGGAACAGGTGCTGGTTCTGCTGGAACTGTTGCTCGTAGGCCTTCTTTTTGGCCCGGGCGATGTCGATCTGGTCCTGGGCGAACAGTGCCTGGGTGTAATAGGTCAGCACCCGCACCAACAGCGCCTGGCTCTTGTCGCGAAAACTCTCGTCGGCAAACAGCGCCTGGGCCACGCCCTTGCGGTAGTTGGCATAGGCTTCGTAGTCGAACAGCGGCTGTTGCAGGGTGAAGGTCGAGCCGAAACTGTTGTAGTTGCGGTCGTCGTGATAGTGGCCGCCACGGCCATCGGGCAGGTTGGCCTGGGAGTTGTTGCGGCCCTTGTTGTAGTTGTACGACAGCCTAGGCAACAGGCCGGCGCGGCCGATGGTGCGGTTTTCCAGGCCGGCGTCACGCTCCTTGATTGCACCGAGGAACACCGGATCGTTGCGCAGCGCCTGTTCATACACATCGAACGGGCCCATGGCGGCCTGGGCGCTGCTGCACGCCATAAGCAAGGCGATGAACACTGGTTTCATGCTCATTCCTCGGTCAACGCCGAGCCGGCACGGTCGAGCAGCGGCTTGAACAGGTAGTTGAGCAGCGAGCGCTCGCCGGTGCGCACAAACATCTCGGCGGGCATGCCGGGCTTGATCACCAGGCCCTGGAGTTTTTCCAGGGCGACATCGCTGACCGTGGTGCGCAGCACGTAATACGGCGCACCGGTTTTTTCGTCGAGCAACTGGTCGGCGGAGATCAGGCTCACCTCCCCCGGCACCCGGGGTGTACGGCTCTGGTTGAAGGCGGTGAATAGGATATCGACCGGCAGATGGCTGCCGACCTTGTCCACCAGGTTCACCGGCAGGCGCCCTTCCACTTCCAGGCGCGTGTCCTGGGGCACGATTTCCAGCAGGGTCTCCCCGGCCCGCACCACCGCACCGATGGTATGCACGCCGAGATTGACCGCAATGCCATCGGCCGGCGCGTTGATTTCACTGTGTTGCAGGTCAAAGCCAGCAGAGGTCAGTTGCTGCTCCAGGGTCAGGCTGCGCAGTTGCGCGTCGGCCAACTGGCTGCGGACCTCCTTCTGGTACTCCTCGCTGTGCTGTTGCAACTTGAGGCGCGATTCGAGGATGCCCTGCTCCAGGCGCCCGCTTTCGCCGCTGTTCTGCGCCAGGTCCTGCTGCACCTGGGACAGTTGGCGCTGGTACTCCAGCAGGCGGTTGCGCGGGATATAGCCGTTGTCGGCCAGGGGTTGCAGGTTGGCCAGTTGATCACGCAGAGATTGCGCCTGGGCGCTGAGGTCGGTGCGGGCGCGGCGCATGCCGTTGAGCTGGGCGCTGGCGCCTTCGATATTGGCGCGAATCCCGGATTGCTCGCGGGCAAAGGCGTCGCGCCGGCTGCTGAACAGCTGGCGCTGGCCTTCGAGCACCAACGCCAGCGCAGGATCGGGGGCGCTACTCAGTTCAGCCGGAAAGGCCACCGCCGGCAAGCTGTCGCGCTCGCTCTGCCAACGGGCGACGCTGGCCCAGGCCATGCGGTATTGGGCTTGCAGGGAATGCACGTCGGCCTGGCTTTGGGTCGGGTCGAGGCGAAACAACGGCTGGCCCTGTTTGACCACCTCGCCTTCGCGCACCAGGATCCGGCTGACCACGCCGGGGCTCATGGTTTGCACGGCCTTGCGCTTGCCGGACACCACCACCGTGCCCTGCACCGGGATCCCCTGGTCCAGCGGCGCGAGGCTGGCCCAGAGGAAGAATCCGCCGGCGCCAACCACCGTCATCACCCAGCCCAGGCGGGAGAAAAAGCGCGCATCGCGCTCGGGAAAGGTCTGCTCGAGTGGCAGGCTGTTATCGGTATTCATTGGCCTGGATTCCTTGCCGCAGGATATTGACGGTTCAAGCTGACGCCGGCCTTTTCACGGGGTGGCTCCGCTTGCCCGGACAGCGCCCGCAGCACCTCCTGGCTGGGGCCAAACGCTTGCAGGCGGCCGTCGTTGAGTACCAACAGCTTGTCGGCCTGGGCCAGGGCCGAGGAGCGGTGGGTCACCAGGATCACGCTGCTGCCCTGGGCTTTCATCTGCATGATGGCGCTGGCCAGGGCGGCCTCGCCCACGGTGTCGAGGTTGGAGTTGGGTTCGTCGAGCACGATCAGGCGCGGCCCGCCATACAGCGCGCGGGCCAGGGCCACCCGTTGTTTCTGCCCACCGGACAGGCCGCTGCCGTCGTCGCCCAACACCGTGTCGTAGCCCTGGGGCAAACGCAGGATCAGGTCATGCACCCCGGCTTGCTGCGCGGCTTGCACCACCCACTCGGGGTCAGCCTGGCGAAAGCGCGCGATGTTGTCGGCGATGCTGCCGCTGAACAGCTCGATGTCCTGGGGCAGGTAGCCGACATGGGGCCCGAGGTCGTCGCGGTCCCAGCGATGGATATCGGCGCCGTCCAGGCGCACCGTGCCCGCCAGGGTCGGCCACACGCCCACCAGTACTCGCGCCAACGTCGACTTGCCGGACCCGGAGGCCCCCAACACGCCCAGCACTTCACCGGCCGCGAGGTTGAAGCTGACCTGATGCAACGTCGCCACCCGCCGCCCCGGCGGCCCGGCAGTGACCTGCTCGAAACTCACTTGGCCCTTGGGCGCCGGCAACGCCATGGCCTGCGCCCCGGGCGGGAACTCCTGCAACAGCTCATCGAGGCGTTGATAGGCCAGCTTGGCCGAACTCCATTGCTTCCACACCGCGATCAACTGGTCGATCGGGCTCAACACCCGGCCCATCAGGATAGTGCCGGCAATCATCATCCCGGCGGTCATCTGGCCCTTGATCACCAGCAACGCACCCAGCCCCAACACCAACGACTGCAGGAGCAGGCGCAGGGATTTGCTCAGGGAGCTGATCACCGAACCGGTGTCGCTGGCCCGGTTTTGCAGGCCGAGGAATTGCGAATGCACCTGGAACCAGCGACTGCGCAGCGCCCCCAGCATGCCCATGGCCTGGATGGTCTCGGCGTTGTGCAAGTGGCTGGTGGCCAATTGGGTGGACTGCTGCGAGTAGCCGCTGGCTTCGCGCAAGGGTTTTTTGGTCAGGTATTCGTTCAGGCATGCCAGGGCGATCAACAGCACGGCGCCGGCCGTGGCCAACACCCCCAGCCACACGTTGAACAAAAAGATCACCAGCAAATAGATCGGGAACCACGGCGCATCGAAGAACGCAAACAACGCCGGCCCGGTGAGGAACTGGCGGATATGGGTCAAATCCCCGAGCGATTGCCCAGCATGGCCTTCGCCCCGTTGCAGGTTGCGCTCGAAGGCGGCCTTGTATACCTGCAAGTTGAAGCGGCGCTCCAATTGGCTGCCGATGCGGATCACGATAAAGCTGCGCACCACTTCCAGGGTGCCGATAAAAGCAAAGAAACCTACGACCATCAGGGTCAACATCACCAAGGTGGTTTCGTTCTGCGATGACAGGACCCGGTCATACACTTGCAGCATGTAAATGGACGGCACCAGCATCAACAGATTGATCAGCGCGGTGAAGCAACCGACGCTGATCAGGATACTTTTATAATCGCCGAGGGCTTTAAACAGTGGTGCAGTGGGAGTGGTCTTCGCCATGTTGCCTGATCTTCCCTGGGCTGGAATACGCGCGATAGTCTGCCGGGCGCCCCAATGGATGGGGCGGGCAACTATTTCAATAGTGTTTAATGCGCTGGAAGTGACAGGTGGATATAGGTCACGACCAACAAACAGCTCTATACCTGGTAGTTATAAGCATATAACCGTAATAGTTAATTATTGTGTGCGTTGCAGTAACAGCTCTAATCCCGAAGCAGAACGCGCGGTATATTCGCCTTCTTTCTGCCGATTCAAATGAGTAATACCGGTGCCCTCGGCATTCATTAGCCAGATGCCATCCGGGGTGGGCAGCCACGTCAGAGGTTTTTGCCCCAGCCACTGTTGCGCGCACTCAATATCACCCGCCAGGCTATTGGGCTGGGCGATCAGATCCAGCTCGCACACCTGCTCCTGCTGGTGTAGTTGCCAGTGCCCAGCCAGTTGCGCGGTGCTGGGTAAAACAAGACTGCTTGCCATTGCGTTGGCTCCTGCCGACACGAGCAATGCCGGGATCACCCAGGCGATTGCATTGCGAAAAATAGTCATCACCATTACCCGTTTACGGGACTGTTGCAAGGAAAGAGCGGCGCCGGGGCGCCGCCCTTCGTTACGCCTTGATCAAGCCACGATGTCGCTATAGGCCGCCTGGCCCACGGTGGTGACGAGGAAATCCGCCACCCCGTGCCCGGAGAAGTCCACCGCCAACGTGCCCAGGTTGGTACCCGAGGCGTAGGTCAGCACGGCATCGCCGGCAGCGCCGGTAAAGGCGTTGACGAAATGCAGGCCGCTGCCCTTGGTGATGCCGGTCAGGTCGATCTTGTCCGAACCTGAGGTGAAGTCGAGGATCTGGTCCGCCGCACCTGGCCGGGAGTCAGAGCTGGCACCGAACACAAAGGTGTCCGAACCCGCGCCGCCCCACAGTTTGTCGGCACCGCCACCGCCGTAGATCAGGTCATTGCCGGCACCACCCTTGAGGGTGTTGGCCACTGCGTTGCCGATCAGCAGGTCGTTGCCCGAGCCACCGAAGGCGTTTTCCACGGTCACGCCCTGGGCGATCGACACGTTACCCACCAGGCCGCCCACGTCGGAGAACGAAGTCTCGTTGAGGTTGATTTTCTGGTTCTGGGTAAAGCCGGAGAAGTCCAGGGTGTCGTTGCCACCGCCATCCCACACCGAGAACACCAGCTTGTCGGCATTGGACGTGGCGCTGAGGTGATCACGCCCGGTGTTGGAGTTGAAGCCGTAGGTGGTGTCACCGGCACGGGTGTTGAAGTTGGCGCCGTAGAGCTTCTGGATCGCCGCGATATCGTCGATCAGTGGGCCGGACGCATAAGCCTCGACCCCGCCTTTGGTGAAGTTCTGGTTGGTGTTGTTTTCACCCCAGTAGCTCATGACGCTGTAGCCACGGGTGTCCTGGCCGTAGTCCGCGTCCTTGTAGGACGGGTTGCCGGTCCCGGCGTTGTAGTCGCCAGGGTGATCCAGGCCCAGGGTATGGCCGATCTCGTGGGTCAGGGTCTGGCGCCCGTAGTTGTTCAGGCCAGGGTTGATGTTGGCGGTGTAGCTGTTGTTGATCAGGTACCACGAGGTGCCATCCGTGCCGCTCGTGTGGTACTTCTCATTGGTGCCGGGCAGGTAGGCAAAGGCCGCGGCGCCGTCCTGGCCTGCGCTGTAGTTGCCGAAGGTCATGTGGAAGTCGCCGCCCGAGGCTTTCTCGGTGAAGGTGACATTGGCCACATCGGCCCAGGATTGCATGGCCAGTACGGCCTGGCCTTTTTGCAGGTTGCTGAACTGGCTGAACCCGGAGATACCATGCTTGTTCATGGTCGCCGAGGAAGCCTGGGTCAGGAAGGTGTAGGTCAGATCGATCCTGCCGTTGCCGTCAACGTCCCGGTATGCCGCGTTTTCGCGCAGCAAATGGTCGGCTGCCTGGTCGACAGAGAACGAAGGTTTGCCATTGACCGTGAGGTTGCCGCCACGGTCATACAAATGGCTAAAGCTATCGATTTGTGAATAGGCACTACTTGCTTGAGCTGCCGAGACAATAGCTTTGTCTTTTACTTTCGACATAAACGTACTTCCTTGTTTGCAAGTGGAACAGTTTTTGTCCGATATGACGCTCTCGGGCGAGATCGTCCTATCACTCGCCTCTTATGAAGGCGAAAGAAAACTGACACAATTCGAAATCACACGTCCAGTGATTTTTTTGTTGGAAAAGTTCATGGACGGAATAACGGCTGCAAACATTGGGAATTAAGTGTTTATATTCTTTGTTTTGGGGCGAGTGACGGAGAATCGGCTATTTAAATATTAAATAGTGCTAAATAATTAAATGCCAGACGGGTCACACTTATTGCGTAATGGATCCAATATATTGATTGGGCGGCACTTTAAAAGTGCCACCGTGTCATTCGCAAATATTAAATAGCCACTGTTTTATTATTGACAGCCAGCGCCGGCAAGCCGGCACCTACAAAGTGATAGCGGCCTCAGGCTTACCCACGCCAGCCCGTCTGGCGCAGTGCCTCCAGCAGCGTCTGCCCATCCAGCCCCGGCACCAGCACGCCATCGGCGGTGGTCATGTCTTCCCCGGCGAGGATCGCGTTGATGATCGCCTCTTCCACCGCCTCGGCCGCGGCGCTGAACAAGGGCGAAATATGATCGTTATTGACCATGCTCAAGGTTGTGCTCAGGGGCAAGTCCTTGCGCCCGTAATCTGCCGGCGGCAGGTGGTGATTGCCGGTGGCAAACGCCAGGAACAGATCGCCACTGGAGTCCTCGGTGCCGCCGCCGGTGCGGGCAATGCCGATGGATGCGCGTTGCGCCAGGCGCTGGCACTGGTGCGGCAGCAACGGTGCATCGGTGGCGATAATCACCACGATCGAGCCCATGCCCGGAGTGCCCCGGTCGGCAAACGGCGAGGCAATGTCCATCAGGTGGCGCCCCACCGGATAGCCATCCACCCGCAGCTCCTGGCGCTTGCCGTGGTTGGCCTGCACCAGCACGCCAACGGTCCAGCCGCCCTGCTCCACCGCCAGCTTGCGCGAGGCGCTGCCGATGCCGCCCTTGAACTCATGGCAGATCATCCCGGTGCCGCCGCCCACGGCGCCCTCTTGCACCGGGCCGGACTCCGCGCTCGCCATGGCTTGCAGCACATGTTCGGGGCCGATGTGCTGGCCCCAGATATCGTTGAGCAGGCCGTCGTAGGTTTCCATCACCACTGGCATGCACCAGTACACCGCCGGGTCCGCCAGGCTGTCGCGCTCCAGGGCAATCAGGGTGTCGCGCACAATGCCGATACTGTGGGTGTTGGTGATCGCCAGGGGCGTCGTCAGCAGCCCGGCTTCGCCGATCCACTCAAGGCCCGTGGCGTCGCCGTTGCCATTGAGCACGTGGTACCCGGCAAAACACGGTTGTAGCCGCGCCGCACCGGCCCGCGGCTGGATCAATGTGACCCCGGTGCGCACCTGCTTGCCGTCGATCTGCTCCTTGAGCGTGCTGTGGCCGACCCGAACCCCGGGGACGTCGGTAATCGCATTCAATTCGCCGGGCGTGCCCAACCCCAACGTAATGCCCAATTGACGTGCGCGCATAACCACTCCTTACAGTTTCTGAAACGCCGGACTCGACCGGCCGCTGATGCAATAGAGGATCACCGACATTGCCAACAGGCCGATGATAATCATGATGTCGCGCATGGAGGCCGCGATAAACAAGGTAAACAACAGATAACCCGCGCCCGCCACGGCCAGCAACGCCGGCACCGGCCACAGGGGCATGCGGTACGGGTGCTCGCGGTCGCGCAACAGCACCCGGCTCATCAGCGCGCTCAGGGCCACGATCAGGTACACCAGCATGATCAACAACACACTGAAGGACGTCAGGTCTGCCAGGTTGGAGCTGAAGCTGAGCAGTGCCGAAGGTATCGCCAGGAACAGCGTGGCCAGCCATGGCGAATCCCAGCGCGGGTGGATGCGGGTGAACAGTTTGTTGATGGTCGGCGTCCACAGCGCATCGCGACCACTGCTGAACACCACCCGGCCGATCTGAATCACGATGGCGACGATGGCGTTGAACACCGAGAGGAAGATCCCGGCGCTGACCAGGCGTGACAGGGTTTCATTGCCATGGCTGGTCAGCAGGTAGCCGATCGGGTCCGGGCTGCTGATCATCTCGCTCAGGGAGGGCGCGCCGATCAACAGCGCGGTGATCGGCACCAACTCGATCACCACCACCAGGCCCAGGGACCACAGGACCGCCTTGTGCACGCCCTTGCCGCCGCATTTCATGTCTTCGGCCAGCAGCACCGCCGGGCCGTAGCCGTTGAACGAGAACAGACCGATGCCCACCGCGCCGATCACCAGCGCCCAGGGCGCCAGGTGCAGCACGCCGTTTTCGACGATCTGCGGTTGGAACAGCACACTGGCCGGCTGCACCGGGTTGCCGAAGCCAATAAATACGATCACCAGCAACGCCGCTACTTCCAGCAGCAGGCAGGTGCCGGTGATCCAGGCGTTGAGCTTGATATTGAGAATGCCCAGGGCGTAACTGCACACCACAATCACCAGGGCCACGGTTTGTGAATCGAATGTCGTGCCCAGGGCGTTGTTGAGGTAGGTCGCCGCGCCGGTGGCCAGCACCGGCGGGATAAACAACAGCATCACCAGCACTGTCAGGAAGGTCGCGTAGCCGGCCATGCCGCCGAACACGCGCTTGGCATACACATACTCGCCACCGGCACTGTTATGGGCGCGCCCAAGCTCCGCGTAGCAAAAGGCGAACATCAGCGCCAGCAGCCCAGCCATCACAAACGCCAGGAACACCCCGCTGCCGGCTTGCTGGATCGCAAACGGTGCAATCACAAATACGGAACTGGCCGGAGTTACCGCCGAAACGGTAATGGCCACCACATCGAACACACTCAAGGTAGGTTTCAGCACGCCATCGGGTGCGGGGGTTGCGCTCATGTCGTTATCCTCATGGTTATTCTTTTTATTGGAAAGCTGGTTGAGGCAGAAACGAAAAAGGGAAAGCGGGTGCGGGATATGTTTCCCGCTGAATGCCAGGGAATCTAGGCGCTGTGCCGGCGCCCGCCAATTCCCCTATTGGAGTACTCCCCTTGACGGGCTCGTGCAAAAGCCGAACCCTTGGCCGATCTTTCAGCCATCGGAACCCATCACATGAGCCTGTTCAGGGAAATCGGCATGCATGCGGGCCTGGGTCGCACCGTGTCGCAAATTGGCACCGAGCGTTTCTGGAAGCAACTGGTGTTGCTGCTGCACCAGAACCTGGCCTTCGATAACGCCCTGGCGATCTTCTACCCGATGGATGGGCCGCCCCAGGCGCTGGAGGAATACGACGCGCAGCCCACCAGCAAGCCGGCGTCGATGCTGGTGTACCTCAATGGCTTGTACTTGCTCGACCCGTTCTTCCAGGCCTGCCGCGAAGGTTACGCCAGTGGCGTGTATCGCCTCGAAGAGGTGGCACCGGACCATTTCCGCCAGAGTGAGTACTTCCTCAATTACTTTCACGACAACGTGCTGGAGGATGAGGTGCAATTCATCCTGCAACTGCCCGGGGTGGGCACCTTGTCGTTGTCGTTGGGGATGCAGCGCGTGTTTACCGCCACGGAAACCGGGCTACTGACACTGCTGGCGGCGTGGGTGCTGCCCTTGATGCAGCAACATTGGCAGCAGAGCACCCAGCGCGCACCGGCCGGCGCGGCCATGGCCAGCCAGATCCGCGATGCGTTGAGCCATTTTGGCAGTGGGGTGTTGTCCGAGCGCGAACTGGAAATCGCCCGCCTGGTATTGCGCGGGTTCTCGTCCAAGGCCATGGCCGAACGCCTGAGCATCTCGCCGGACACGGTCAAGGTGCATCGCCGGCACCTCTACGCCAAGCTGGATATCTCGTCGCAGCCGGAGCTGTTTTCGTTGTTTATCCAGTCGTTGGGGCATGACCTGGATAACCCATAGGGAGGCCATGTATCGACTGGTCCACCGCTATCGCAGCGATGCGGCGACCCGACAAGCCAGCTCCCACAGTTGGTGTGTGGTATGTGCAAAGTCCTGTGCCCAACCGAGATCTCGTGTAGGAGCGGGCTTGCCCGCGATGGCGGTGGGTCATGTAAGGATGTGTTGACTGGCCTACCGCTATCGCAGCGATGCGGCGACCCGACAAGCCAGCTCCTACAGTTGGTATGTGGTATGTGCAAAGTCCTGTGCCCAACCGAGATCCCCTGTAGGAGCGGGCTTGCCCGCGAAGGCGGTAGATCAGTCACAGGTATCTAGCGCCCGGTACGGATGGTGTTCCAGATCCGCGTACGAATGCGGTCGATCTTCATCGGCATGGCTTCAAGGGCGAATAGCTTGCCCATCATTTCTTCGCTCGGGTACACCTTGGTGTCGCTCTTGATCACCGGGTCTACCAGGCTGTCGGCGGCGCTGTTGCCGTTGGCGTAGTGTACGAAGTTGGTGATGTCGGCCATCACGTCCGGGCGCAGCAGGTAGTTCATGAAGGCATAACCGGCCTTTTCATCCGGGGCGTCGGCGGGCATGGCGACCATGTCGAACCAGATCGCAGCGCCTTCCTTGGGAATGTTGTAGCCAATCTTCACGCCATTCTTGGCTTCCTTGGCGCGGCTTTCGGCCTGCAGCACGTCACCCGAGAAGCCAACCGCCACGCAGATGTCGCCGTTGGCCAGGTCGCCGGTGTATTTCGAGGAGTGGAAGTAGGCAATGTACGGCCGCACCTTGATCAGCAGCGCCTCGGCTTTTTTATAGTCCTCGGGGTTCTTGCTGTGATGGGGCAAGCCCAGGTAGTTCAGGGCGATCGGCAGCAGTTCCGGGCCGTTGTCGAGGATCGCCACCCCGCATTTGCTGAGTTTTTCCATGTATTGGGGCTTGAAGATCAAGTCCCAGGAGTCGACCGGCGCATCCTCGCCCAACACAGCCTTGACCTTGTCGATGTTGTAGCCGATGCCGGTGCTGCCCCACAGGTACGGGAAGCCATGCTCATTGCCCGGGTCGTTGGTTTGCAGGGCCTTGAGCAGCACCGGGTTGAGGTTTTTCCAGTTCGGCAACTGGCTCTTGTCGAGCTTTTTCAGGGCCCCGCCCTGGATCTGCCGGGCCATGAAGTGGTTGGACGGGAACACCACGTCATAGCCCGAGTTGCCGGTCATCAACTTGCCGTCCAGGGTCTCGTTGCTGTCGTACACGTCATAGCTGAAACCGATCCCGGTTTCCTTCTGGAAGTTCTTGGTGGTGTCCGGCGCGATGTAGCTCGACCAGTTGTAGATTTTCACCGTTTCGGCGGCCTGGGTCAGGGAGGCCACTAACATCAAGGGCAACAGGGCAATGGGTCTCATGGTTCGATTTCCTGGCGGTTATAGGGCTGTTTTTATGGCAGGCGATCAAGGATCAAAAGATTAGAGGATCAACACATAGGTCTTGCGCACGGTCTCCTGGATATCCCAGATCCCCGTGCTGTTGGCCGGCAACATCAGTGCATCGCCGGCTTCGATATGCAGGGTTTCGCCGTCATCGGGGGTGAACGTGCAGCGACCCTGGATAAAGTGGCAGAACTCCTGCGCCACGATCTGGCGCCGCCAGCGGCCCGGGGTGCATTCCCAGATGCCGGTTTCGACGCCATCGTTGCGTTCCACGCTGAGGGTGGAGGCCACGGCGACCGGGGTGCCCAGGGGCACGGCGACCGGACTTGAGTCCGGCAGGTGGCGGTTTAGTGTGTCTTTGAACTGGGTAATGCTCATGGTCATACCTGTGGTGAATGAAGCGACTTAGTGCATGAAACCTTCCATGAAGCCGGCCATCCCGCTGGCCAGCTTGCGCCGCCAGGGCGCGGTGTTCGGGTCGGCGAGGGTCTGGTCCTCATGGACAAAGCTGCGGATGATGGCGTTGTAGCCCAGCCAGCGGCATGGCTCCGGCTCCCAGCCCTTGAGCGCCGTCAGGCCGCCATCACGCAGCACCCACGGCTGCCGGACCAGCGGCGTGTCACGCCCCAGGATCAGGTCGGCCAGGGTCCGCCCGCCCAGGTTGCTGGCGCCCACGCCCTCCCCGCCATACCCGCCGGACAAGGCGATGCCGCTCTGCTGGTCGCACAGCATGTGCGGCCGAAAGCGCCGCGACATACCGAGGTTGCCGCCCCAGGAGTGGGTCACGCGCACGTGCTTGAGTTGCGGGAACAGCTCGCAGAACAGGTAGCGGCGCAGTTCCACTTCGCTGTCGGTGAGGTCGAAGTTGTGGCGCAGCTTGCCGGCAAACTGATAGCCGCCGCGGGCACCGAATACCAAGCGGTTATCGGCGGTGCGCTGGCCGTAAGTGACCTGGCGGCTGCTTTCACCAAAGGCCTGGCCCTGGTTCAGGCCGATTTCTTCCCAGGTACTGGCCGGCAGCGGTTCGGTCGCCACGATCAGGCTCTGCACCGGCAGTTGATAGCGCCCCAGGGGCTTGAGCGTCGGCGCATAGCCTTCTACCGCCGGCACCACCCACGAGGCCCGGACCTGGGCTTTGTCGGTGCGCAGGCTGCCGGACTGCCAATGGGTGACCGGGCTGTTCTCGTAGATCGCCACGCCCATGGCCTCGACCACCCGCGCCAACCCGCGCACCAGCTTGGCTGGGTGGATCGTCGCCACGTGGGGCGTGTAGACCGCGCCATAGGCCGAGGCAATGCGGATCTGCCCGGCCAGTTGCTCGGGGCTGAGCCAGCGGTAGTCATCGTCGGTCAGGCCTTGGCCGTGGAGCTTGGCCAGGTATTCGCGCAGGCTGGCTTCCTGCTCGGGGTAACGGGCGGCGCAGTGCAGGGCCCCGCCCTTACGGTAGTCGCAGTCGATGCCTTCGCGCTGCAACACCTGCCCGACTTCATCGGGGATGCCGTGCAGCAGATCAAACGAGGCCCGGCGCTGCTCGGCAGGCAACCCCGCCAGCAAGCGGTCTTCGCCCAGGAGGTTGCCCATCAGCCAACCGCCGTTGCGCCCGGAGGCTCCGAAGCCCGCGGTCTGTGCCTCGACGATCACCACCTTGAGCTGCGGTGCATGGCGCTTGAGGTAATAAGCGGTCCACAACCCGGTGTAGCCGGCGCCAATAATGGCCACATCGACATCCAGGTCCTGCCCGAGGGACGCACGCGCCTCCAGCGGCTCTTGCAGCTGGTCCATCCATAAACTGATCTTGCGCCATGCCGGCATACTGAAACTCCACCACCAAACGTCGATGGCGTGATCCTAGTGCCTGGCTTCAGTCGTCGTCTTGCGCGCGTGCACGCAGGGAAATTTGTTTGACGTAGGCCTTGGGCGACAGGCCCGTGTGCTGGCGGAAACAGCTGTAGAACGCCGACAACGAGTTGAAACCGGCGGCAAATGCCAGTTCATCGATGCGGATCGGCGGCGTGGCGCCATCCAGTGCCGCCAGTAAATGTTGCAGGCGGGCCTGGTTGACGTAGCGGTAGAAGCTCTGCCCCAGCACCTGGTTGAGCAGGTAGGAAATCTGGTTGCGGCTGTAGCCACATTCCTTGGCCACCCGTTGCAGGTCCAGTTCGGGGTCGAGATAGGGTTGCTGGCGCTGGAAGTACTGCTGCAAATCGTTGGCCAGGTAGCTCAGTTGCTGGGGCGACAGGCCCAGGCGGCTGACGGTCGGCCGTGTGGCCTGGGACTGGGAACGGCTGGTGGCGGGCTCGTGCACCAGGGACGCGTATTCGTTGACGCGCCAGATCAGCCCGTCGCGCACGGTGATCGCCTCACTGGTGCGAAACGACACCAGGCCCTGGCCACCGCGCAAGGTCACGCGATACTGGATAAATGCGGTATCGCCGTCGGTGCGGATGCGATCGGTGTGCTCAATCGCCTCGTCGGGGTCGCGCGGCATGCTGGCTTGCAGGTACTCACGCAACTGGTCGAAGCACACTACGCGGTTCTGGAAGAAGTCGTGGTACTGGATATCCGGGTGATAGTGCGACATTACCCCGTCCAGGTCGCGGTGCTTCCAGCACAAGTGATGGCGCAATACCACGTCGGCAGTCGCTTGGGTCTGTTGCGGGCAATCGGCCGGGACGGTCTGTGGCATACAACACTCGAAAACGGCTAAAGCCTGGAGCTTGCACAACTTTACCGGGTGCTTCAATGGCCAAGTGACAGTTTTAAGTAATGGCCTTTTGCCTAAGCATTTGTAAGACATGACCCACGTCAAACTTCTCGCAAGGAAGCGCCGAACGGACAGAAAAAACCCCGGTACTTATTGCCAGTGAGTGCTATTTTTTAAGCTTCACCGTCAGGACTATTGATGGACCTGACGCCCTTGCCGCGAGCTAAAGGAAGTGCTCAATGAACAAGGTTGGCAACATGAACAAAGTGACGTTCCCCAATGCATGCCAGTTGATGCGCTGGCACTTTCACCCGGTTGGCTTTGAAGGCAGCATGGACGCGCCTGGCAGCATGATCGCGCGATTGTTTGACCGAGAGAGTGGCGAAACCCTGATTGCCATCGCCGGCATTCCTTGCGCCACGGTGATGAACGCCACGGATGTGGAGCGGATTATCGAGGCAATCGAGGCTGAGCTGGACTCGTTTGTGCGCCCGCAACTGCGGCAGGCCTGAACTGCGTAGGGGCTGCTTCGCTTCGCGAGGCAGCCCCTACAGGGATCTAACGGCGGCGGTCATCGAAGAACGCCTTGCTCCCCACCACCCGATCCGACGCCTTCGGCGCATTCGTGCCCTGGCCATCCTGCCCTTCGACATACCAATAGCAATGGCTCACCGCCCGGGTAATCCCGACATAGGCCAGGCGCAGCACCTCGTCTTTTTGCGCATTGTCGTAGGGCTCGGCATCACCGTCCTTGCCCAGGCCCGCCATGCGGTACACCTGGTTCTTGTACGGCGAGCGGGTCAGGTGCTGGCAATCGCCGAGCAGAAACACCGCATCCGCCTGTAGGCCCTTGGCGCTGTGGTAGGTCAGTTGCTTGAGGCGGCGCATGGCGGGCGGCAAGCTAGAATCAAGATTAACTACAGATTGAATATGCTCTTGAATCAATAGCTTATCGCTACTTTTTCGATACAACATCAATACTGATTCGCCACGCTGATAGTGCGCCAACAACTGCTGGGCCAAGGCTGCCTCGTCGCGATCAAGCACCTGTACCGGCACCAATGCCCGATCTACGCCGCTGGCCTTGGCCTTTTTGCCGCTGATCGCCGGTGCGGCTTTAACGATGTGTTCGGCAGCATCGATGATGTGCTGGTGACTACGAAAGTTCTCCCCGAGCATCACCCTAGTGGTGGCCGGTGAAGGGAACTCCTTGTTGAACTCCATGAAGTATTTGGGCGAGCTGCCGCGCCAGCCATAGATCGACTGCCAATCATCCCCCACGCAGAGCAGCGAGGAATGCTGGGCACCGCGCCCCACATGCATCGCCGGCCCACGACTGCGGATCTCGCGCAGGCTGGCGCGGATCCACGAGACGATCTGCGGCGAGACATCCTGGAATTCATCGATCATCAAGTGCGACAGCGGCCGCAACAGCCCATCGTTGAGCAACTTGAGGTTTTCCGGGGTGTTCTCGCCAAACAGCGAAAACATGCGGTTATAGGTCATGATCGGCGGCGACTGGTCCAGCAGGTGATCTTCCAGGGCCTTCCAGAAAATACCCAGGGCCTCGAAGAAGCCGCGATCCGGGTCATCCTTGGCAAAGCTCATCTGGCCCACAGCCGTGGGCACGTCCAGGCCGAGGTTTTCGATAAACCCGGCGGCGGTGACGAAACAATCCAGCAGCGGCGCCGAAGCCAGTTCACCCTTGACCTTGTAATCAAACCCCGGCCCCGAGGTGGTATCTGCGGCCAGGCTGCTCAACAGGCGCCTGGATGACTCGTAGCTATCTATCCATATCAATGGCTTACGACAGAAAGCTTGAAACAAGGTGCGCTTGACCGCCCATTCCGCGCGTACCGACAGCTTGGCCCCGGGGCGGGCAATCTGCGGGTTTTCCCGGGAGTCGAAACCCAGCACCACCCAGGCATCCAGTTCGGCGCAGTAGCCATGGCAATGGAACGACGCACCATTGATTTCAACGCTCTGGCGGTTTGGCTCGATGCCCTGGATCGGCCATGCGCCGGCGCGCAACCACAGGTCCTCGATCACATCGCACAGCTCTTCGTCGCGCTTGGCTGCCAACTCGGTAACCGCCACGCGCTTTTGTACATCCGGGTGGTCGCGCTCCAGCTCCTTGAGCTGCAGGGCGTGGCGGGCCATGGGCGTCATCAGCTCGCGAAAGCGCGCATGCCGGCCATGGAGCCCGTGATAACAGGCGTTGAGTTGCTGGCGTTGGGCATCGTTGATGCGCAGGTCGAAGGGGTTGCTATCGGCCTCCTCGTCGTAAGTGCCGTAGTGCAGGTTCTCGAACGCCTGCAACCGCTCTAAGCCCGGCAGGCTGCGGACCATGGGCAGGATGCGCGAGTGAAAGGTGCGCACCACAGCCTGGGCTTCTTTCAAACCAAGGGGTTGGCCCCACAGCTGGAGAATCTGCATGAGCTTGTTGATGAAGTCCTTGCGCGATTCACGGGTGAAGGTCACCACGGTCATGGAGCTCAGCTCAAAGCCCAGGTAATGCGTCAGCAGCAGGATCCGCAGGACCAGCGACGTGGACTTGCCGGCACCGGCACCGGCAATCACCGAAGTGGATGGGGTGTCGCTGAAGATCATCTTCCACTGCGCTGCGCTGGGCTGCGCATGGGCCGGTAGCAGGCGCGCCACATCGGCCTTGATACGTTTTTTCAGCTCCGCGGTCAGTGGCAGGCGCCAATCGTCGAATAGGCTGTCGTCGACACCCGGGACGCGATGCTCATCGCTGCGATAATCACGGATCAACAGGACCTGGCGCCCTTCCTCGATGCCATCGCGCCTGCCCTCCTGGTAGCCATACTCCACGCCCGCCTCATGCCCGCTGCGAAAACCGTCGGCCTGGCCATGCAGCCACGAAAAACGATGCTGGGCCCGCAGGCGCGTCAAACCATGGCCAAACAGCCGGGCAGCCAGGCGCTTGAATAGCGGCATTTGCGCCAGCGGGCGCAGTTCGGGGGGCAGATCGGGAGTGTGTTGCGGCACGCGGACTCCTGCGGGGGCTTGAGCGGACAGAAACGCTATGGTCGCCGGAAACCTCCGCCAGTTCCAGCCAATTGCTTTGGCTTCATGTGGTTAGGCGATGAAGTGAAGATCGGGTCGAGTTCTCGCGACTACAAACCAATCGAATAATTTGATTGAAATAAGGCATTTTTTACGCTTTTTATCGATGATGCCCTGATAGAAGATAGGCCCATCAACAGGAGACGATCATGCTTGAACTTCGACCTTTTACCTCCCTGGGCGGTGCCAATCACGGTTGGCTGGATGCCCATCACCACTTTTCATTCGCTGAGTACCATGACCCTAAGCGTATGCACTGGGGCAACCTGCGGGTGTGGAACGACGACATCATCGCACCCGGTACCGGTTTCCCCCAGCATCCGCACCGGGATATGGAAATCATCACCTATGTACGTGAAGGTGCCATCAGCCACGCGGACAACCTGGGCAACAAAGGCCGCACCGAGGCTGGCGACGTACAGGTAATGAGCGCTGGCACCGGGATAGCCCACAGTGAATACAACCTGGAAGCCACGGCAACCAAGATTTTCCAGATCTGGATCATTCCCAATGAAGCGGGTTTGCCCCCTTCCTGGGGTGCCAAGCCGTTTCCCAAGGGCGAGCGCGAAGGCTTCGTGACCTTGGCCAGTGGCAAGCACGGCGACAATCAAAGCCTACGGATCCGTGCCGACGCGCGCCTGGTGGCGGCCAACCTGAAGGCCGGGGAAAGTGCCGAGTATCACCTGGATGCAGGACGCCGGGCGTATCTGGTGCCGGCCACTGGGGTGATCGATGTGAATGGCTTGCGAGCGCAGGCGCGGGACGGCGTTGCGGTAGAGGATGAACGCGTGCTGCGAGTGACCGCGCTCGAAGACAGCGAAGTAGTGCTGGTGGACCTGGCCTGATCCCAAGCCTGGCACTAAACACACTGTGGGAGCGGGCTTGCCCGCGATGGCGTTGGGTCAGTCACCGATTCATTGACTGATCCACCGCCATCGCGGGCACGCCCGCTCCCACATTTTTTACAACTGTGTGTCAGTTCGGGGTGATGGCGCCGTCCACCAACACCTGCGCCTCTTCCACCAGGCGCTTGAGGTGATCTTCGCCAATGAAACTCTCGGCATAGATCTTGTAGATATCCTCGGTGCCCGATGGCCGTGCGGCAAACCAGCCGTTTTCGGTCATGACTTTCAACCCGCCAATCGCCTGGTCGTTACCCGGCGCATGGCTGAGGATCTGCTGGATGCTTTCCCCGGCCAACTGCGTGGACGTGACCTGCGCCGGCGCCAGCTTGCCCAGTAGCGCCTTCTGCGCCGGCGTGGCCTTGGCATCCACACGAATGGCGAAGGGTTCGCCCAGGGCGTCGGTCAGGCCACGGTAGATCTGGCTTGGGTCCTGGCCTTTGCGCGAGGTCATTTCCGCGGCCAGCAAGGCCGGGATCAAGCCATCCTTGTCCGTGCTCCAGACAGTGCCATCCTTACGCAAAAACGAAGCCCCCGCGCTTTCTTCGCCGCCAAAGCCCAGCGAGCCTTCGAACAGGCCATCGGCAAACCACTTGAAGCCCACCGGCACTTCGTACAGGCGCCGGCCAATGCGCGCGGCCACGCGGTCGATCAAGCCACTGCTGACCACGGTCTTGCCGACGGCAGCATCAGCACGCCACTGGGGACGGTTCTGGAACAGGTAGTCGATGGACACGGCCAGGTAGTTGTTCGGCGCCAACAGCCCGCCCGACGGGGTAACGATGCCGTGACGGTCGTGGTCCGGGTCGCAGGCAAATGCCACGTCGAAGCGGTCCTTGAGGCCGATCAGGCCTTGCATCGCATAGCTGGAGGATGGGTCCATGCGAATCTGGCCGTCCCAATCCACGCTCATGAAGCGGAAAGTCGGGTCGACTTCGGTGTTCACCACCTCCAGGTTCAAACGGTAGTGCTCGGCGATGGCCGACCAGTAGCGCACCCCGGCTCCGCCCAGCGGATCCACGCCCAGGCGCAGATCGGCACTGCGGATGGCGTCCATGTCGATCACATTGATCAGGTCGGCCACGTAGGTGTTGAGGTAGTCATGGCGGTGGGTGGTGTCGGCTTTCAACGCTTGCGCGTGGGTAATGCGCTTGACCCCGGCCAGTTTGGCCACCAGCAGCTCGTTGGCCTTGGCCTCGATCCACTTGGTGACATGGGTATCGGCCGGGCCACCGTTGGGCGGGTTGTACTTATAGCCGCCGCTCTGGGGCGGGTTGTGGGACGGGGTGATGACAATGCCATCCGCCAGCCCGCTGGTGCGGCCACGGTTGTAGCAGATGATGGCGTGGGAAATCGCCGGGGTGGGTGTGTATTCATCGCCCTCGGCGAGCATTACATGCACGCCGTTGGCCGCCAGTACTTCCAGCGCACTGGCGCCCGCCGGGGTGGACAGCGCATGGGTGTCGAGGCCGACAAACAGCGGGCCATTGATACCTTGCGCCTCGCGGTACAGGCAAATGGCCTGACTGATGGCGAGCACGTGCCATTCGTTGAAGCTCAAGTCAAAAGAGCTGCCACGGTGCCCGGAGGTACCAAATGCCACGCGCTGAGTGGAGATTGCTGCATCGGGCTGGCCGGTGTAATAGGCCGTTACCAGTCGCGGGATGTCCACCAGCAATTGAGCCGGTGCCGGTTTGCCCGCAAAAGGACTGAGAGTCATGCAAAAACCTCTGAAAAGAAGGATTCGGAAAAGGAATGCAGTTTACTGGGAGTTCGACCGCCATGCGACGGTATCTATCCCACAATAATTAGGGATATTTCCCGCAACACCAAATCATCCATTCTGCCCCTGCTTGAGTGCCCGCGCCAACTCTTCCAGGACCAGGTCCAGGCTATGGTGGGAGCTGAACACATGACTCAAACGAAAGTGCTGCTGGTACAGGCCACTGACACTGAACAACTCGCCAGGGGCGATCACCACCTGGCGCGCCAGCATGTTCTGGAATACCCGGCGCATATCCACAGCCTCGGTCGAGCGCAACCAATAGGTGGCGCCTGCCTGGGGCTGGCGGTATGTCACGCGCTCGCCCAGATGCTGCTCCAGACGCTTGTGCATCGCTGCCGCGTGTTCCTTGAGCAGTGCGCGCAGCTCCAGCAAGTGCTGGTCCAGGCGGCCATTGTGGTCCAGCCGGGCAATCGCCCGCTGGCGAATGGACGACAAACGAAACGCGCGCAACAGGAACTGGCGCTGCAATTGCGTGCTCATGTGCCGCGACAGCAGGTAACCATAGGGCGCTTCCGGGCCCATGAGTTTCTCGAAGGTAGAAAACACCATCAACCGCTCAGGATTCACCAGGTCCCGCAAGTAGCCGGCGCACGCCTCGAATTCCAAGCCGCCATGGATGTCGTTCTCCAGCAGCCAACAGCCATGTTGCTCCAGCAACCCTGCCAGTTGCGCCTGCTCGGCCAGGGTCAAGGCTTTGCCGGTGGCCAGGCCGGGGGTCGAGGATAACAATGCCAGTTGCACGCCCTCGCTACGCAACTGCTGCTCCAGATACGCAAGGTCCAGCCGTCCCTGCTCGTTGCACGGCCACTCGATCACCCGCACTTCGGCGTCTTGCAGCAGCCGCAGCACGAGCCAGTCACACGGCGACTCCACCAGCACCGCCGCCCCTTTGAGGGCCAGGACTTCGATCAGGATGGCCAGCACGCCCCGCAGGTCAGCGCCGATATAGACGTCATCCGCCTGCCAGCATCGTGTAGGCGAACGGGTGTAGCGCGCCGCCAAAGCCGCACGCAGCTCCCAGATACCACAGGGCTGGGAATAGGGCTGCAACTGGCGCGGGTACTGGCGCACCAGCTCACGCTCCAATTGCAGCAATGGGCCGTCCAAGGACAGCAGCTGCGCCGGCTCATCGGCACTGAGCACCAACATCCCCGGCCTGCGCGCCCCGGCATACAGGCGCTCGAGCAAATCACCGGCGGTGCAGCACGGGGTGGTGCTGGCAATGGGCAAGGCGTAGTAACCGGACTTGGCCACCGAGTACACCCTGCCCTCCTTTTCCAGCAGCGAATAAGCGTATTGAATGGTGGAAATCGACACGCTCAAACGCTCGGCCAGGTGTCGCAACGACGGCAGCTTGACCCTCGCCTCACCGCCCACTTCATTGATCAGGTTGATCATGTAGCGATACACGGCCTGATAGGCGAAGTCTGCCTGCTTGTCCTCACTCATGACGTTTTCTGCCGTCGCACACCCACCTTCAGCGTCCTGGCACGCCGTGCGGCCCTGTGACCGGCTCCTCGCTGTTGATGCAGGCGGCATTGGCCGCCAGATCGTTGCGGTACAAATGCTGCAACAACGCCAGCGGCAAACCGCTGGTATCGACAATCCAATGCTGGATCAATTCGGCCGACGCCTTGCCCTCCAGGGCTTTGTGCAGTTCGGGCAGCGCCACCAGCATGCCGGGGTGGCAGCGGCGCAAGAACGCTTCCAGCCGCTGGCCTTGTTGGATAAACGGTGAAAACAACAGGCAGACCAATTGGCTTTCTTCCAGGCCAAAAAACTCGCGCGCGTAAGTCGTCGCCAGCATGCGCCCGTCCGGAGTACCGGCTTGGGCAATCAGCAGTTCGGGGATTCTTTTGCGGCGCATAAAACCGATGGCCTGTTCGATAAACCCTCTGACGCCCTGCTGATAGTCAATGCCCAGCAACACTTCGGCGTGCAGGCCATGCATGTGCGCCATCATCAATGGGTTGGCGTAGGCCGGGGTGCTGAACTGAAAGGCAAACTCATCTTGCTTGTAACCCATGAAATCGTTGAGCAATGCGGTGCAGTCCAGCTCCCCGGTGCATAACAGGTCGGCGACGCCGATGTAGGCCAGGTGGCGATGCACTTCCTTGGAAGATGCATCCTGTGCCGCATAGTGCTCGCCATACACATCGCGGTAATAGCCAACGCTGCAATCGTCCATGCGAGTAAACAGGGCGGTGAGCGCCAGGGGCCGGCCAGAGTGACCTTTCATGCCCGCCGCACGGGTAGTCTTGACCAGCCACGCCAGGTATTGGTTTTGCTTGCGCGGCGAATCACTGCTGACCAGGGCGTGCACCCCACCGTCCCAGGCGGTAATGCGCCGATAGAAATCCCCCAGGGACAAGTAGCCATCGTTACACAGGCTGGTGCGAATATCCCCGCAACTCCTATGCCCGACCATCAACATATTGCGCCGGCCGATATCCTGCCCAGTTGTCGAAGCCGGACGCAGGTGGTTGAAGGGCAAGACCTCCTGGTTTTCCACCATCATCAGCTCGACCCGGGGGTCGTCATGGAAAAACAATGCGCTGTAGCCACGATGAATGCTGTCCAGCGCGGCTTGCGTCATTCCCGTATGCCGCAGGGTTGCGACGCGCAACTGGAAACTCCTCGGCGCCCGGCCGGCGATGGTCAATTGGGCGGCACGCAGGAAGGCCAATGCATAACTGCTGCCTCTGCCGCCCCCATGGGCGACCAATACTTTGTAGTCACCGATCTGTTCGATGCCGCCTGCCGCCACAATCAACCGCTGAATCAATAATTGAAGTGCAGTTCGCTCCGCTCGCGAGAAGTAGCCCTGTAAGCGTTGCAATACTTGCTGGTAAACATAATTCATGGCTTGTTCGTGAATAGCGCTCATAGCTTTACTACCTGAAGTTAACTGTCAGTTCCGGGCAAGCAGTTAGGCGTGCCTGTCCGTCCTGCGGTTTGCTTGGAGTTGGCGCCTGTTGCGACTAAGGCTGATAGCTAAATGTTAGCACCGCACAACAAAGCGCCAGTCGGAACATCCCTGCGAAGATGCCATCAGCTGTTGAAGAAAGCCCCTACACCGGCCTGCTGGCCAGCCTAGGAACGGTCTTACAGCTTCCTAGTGGAATTTAACTCAGACAATCAAGAATGGTCTGACATATACAGCGCAGGGAAACTACCGGATTTAGTTCGCACTCTATCTACCGACCAACATCCTTTGCCCGGCATACAAGGCGACTTACTAGTTACAGCGAACCGCTGTTGTGATTTGTTTTCTGCAATCATTGCTCAGTCCTTGAGATGAAAGTGACCGGGCAATTATCAGCGCTTGCTTGATGATTAAAAGATACAGACTCAGCGTAAAAACCAGTGCAGATCAACAGCTTGGCACTTGTTGCGGGGCCCACGCAAAACGCCGCGGCTCTGGGATTCAGGGCGGCGGCGGCTTAAAAGGCAGGTTTTACAGGGGGGAACCGGTGACAGTCCTGGTGCCAAGGGCGTAGGTACTGTCCTTTCAAATGGCGTATTTGCCCCATGGGCAGCGTAGGCGGAATGTCCGATTACGAACATTCCCACAGATCAAACGGCTTCAACCTGCAACGCCACCCGCTCGCGACATGGGCATTCGTCCATATAGCGGTGTGCATCGACAAATTCGCTGAAAGCAAATACCCGGGTCTTGAGGGGTATCAGCAGCCCGTCGGCAGTCAATTGGTTGATCTCACGTAGCGCCCGTTGCAGCGCAGCCTGGTCCTGGGCGATGCCCAGCTCCGGCTTGCCAGTGAAGTTGCCGATGCAGTGCACAAAGAACTGGATGTTCTTCTGGAACGCGGCGCAGGCCGGGAATGGCGTCTGGTTGCCGCCTTGCAGGCCATACAACACCAGGCTGCCACGTGGCGCGAGCACATCGCCCAGCAGCGACATCTGCGGGCCACCCAGGCCGTCGAACACCACATCCACGCCGCGCCCATCGGTGAACTTGTTGATTTGCATCAGCAAGTCCTGCTCTTCAGTGACGATGACCTTTTCGGCGCCCAGGGACAGCAGGTACTCGCGCTCGTCCGGTGATTTGGTGGCCGCGATCACCCGCACCCCCAGGGCCTTGCCCAATTGCACGAACGAAGGCCCGGCACAATGGCTGGCATCGGTGACCAGGGCGAACTGCCCAGGCTTGGCCCGCGCCAGGTCGATATAGGCAAAGTAGGCAATCAACAGTGGCGTGTAATGCACGCTGGCCTGCACCGGGCTCAATACGTCCGGGTAACGGGTCAGGGCCGAACGGGGCAGCACAATCAACTCGCCATATACCGGGTAATCATTGGGGCTTTCGGCCGGGAAGCTAGCGACCTTGTCGCCCACCGCCAGGTCCTCGACGCCCTCGCCCAACGCCACGACCACCCCGGCCATTTCATGACCAAGGCCCGAAGGCAGCCGGGCGTGGGACGACGCCAGGTTCTGGCGCCAGAGAATGTCGTACCAACTGATGCCAATCGCCTCGACACGCACCTGCACTTCGCCCGGTGCGGGCAACGTGGCTTCATGCTCTTCGCACTTGAGCACCTCGGCCGGACCAAACTTGTGAAAACGGATCGTGCGGGACATCGCAAACCTCGCCAAAGTAACCTCTAATGCCATGAACTTTATCTGGGCTTTCGGGGCAAGGCCACCGGTCGCCATTAATAGTCGTCATGTCTGTCATTGATTCCACCGCCTAGGAAAAAACACCAGGCAGCGTAGGAAATCTGAATTAGCCGGTGCAGAGTACCAGCCTTTCCCCGTAAGATTCACGCCGGCCATTGTTATCATGTGGCCGTTCACGTCAAGTTCGCTGAATCTGCCAGGACACAAGATGAACCGTAACGACCTGCGTCGTGTCGACCTGAACCTGTTGATCGTATTCGAAACCTTGATGCATGAGCGCAGTGTGACCCGCGCGGCCGAGAAATTGTTCCTCGGCCAGCCGGCCATCAGCGCTGCCTTGTCGCGCTTGCGCGGGCTGTTCGATGACCCGCTGTTTGTGCGGACCGGGCGCAGCATGGAGCCCACGGCCCGAGCAGTGGAGATTTTCGCCCTGCTGTCGCCGGCCCTGGATTCGATTTCCACCGCCGTCAGCCGCGCCGCCGAGTTCGACCCGGCCACCAGCACCGCAGTGTTTCGCATCGGCCTGTCGGACGACGTCGAGTTCGCCCTGCTGCCGCCACTGCTCAAGCGCCTGCGCGCCGAAGCGCCGGGCATCGTGCTGGTAATCCGTCGCGTCAACTACATCCTGATGCCGGGCCTGCTGGCCTCCGGGGAGATCTCCATTGGCGTCAGCTACACCGCCGACCTGCCGGCCAACGCCAAGCGCAAACTGCTGCGCCGCAGCCTGCCCAAACTGTTGCGCGCCGACAGCGTACCCGGCGCCCTGAGCCTGGACGACTTCTGCGCCCGCCCCCACGCCCTGGTCTCGTTTGCCGGCGATCTCAGCGGATTTATTGATGAAGAGCTGGAGAAACTTGACCGCAAACGCCATGTGGTGCTCGCGGTCCCGCAATTCAACGGCCTGGGCACCCTACTGGCCGGCACCGACATCCTGGCGACCGTCCCCGACTACACCGCCGAAGCCCTGACCGCCGCCGGCGGCCTGCGTGCCGAAGACCCGCCGTTGCCGGTGCGCAGCTTTGAACTGCACATGGCGTGGCGCGGCTCCCAGGATAATGATCCGGGGGAGCGGTGGTTGCGGTCGCGGATTCAGATGTTTTTCGGCGACCCCGATAGCCTGTGATGCAATTCCACTAAACTCCACAAAAGCGTTTTATAACAACGAGTTATTGATAATTTAAGTCTACTTCCGTCCGTCTAAATCCGATGGATTCCACGACTCATAGGGGCATAACTGGGGGCAAATTCCGGTTCCTTAAAAGGATGCCCCCAGCGATGCCCCAGATAATGCGGTTGTTTTCAAACGAAAACTCAGCGATGCCTTGATCCGCTTGCTGACCGAACCCGGCAAACACGCCGATGGCGAAGTCCCTGGGCTCTACTTGGCGGTAAGGGCGTCGAGCAAGGTCGGAAAATCCCCTTCCAAGGTTTGGCGATTGAAGTATCGCCTGCAAACCGCTTCTCCATCGGCGCATACCCCGACATTGGTCTCAAGGAGGCGCGCGACATTGCCCGCGGCGCACGCCACGATCATTACCGAGCTGCGCCGCCAGCGCACACTGGCGATGGCCCGGCGTGTGCGCACCATCATCCGCGCCGTCCTGGGGTTTGCTGAAGGGCGCGGCTGGATTGATCGCAACGTAGCGCTCAGCAACATTGAGGAATTGAAGATCCGCCATGTCGTCACCAGCAACCCGGCGAACGAACGGCCGGCCGATCTAGGCAGGTTTCTTCTACGCCTTGATGACTGCAACGACGGCAGCGTTGCCGCCGCAATGCGCCTGCTGGTCATGTTACCGGTCCGCCCAGGCGAACTGGTTCAGATGCGCTGGGAAGATGTCGACTGGGTGGGCGCCGATTGGCGTTATGTGGTGAGCAAGACCAAACACCTGGACAAAAGCAAACACATAGTGCCGTTGCCTGAGCAAGCCTTGGTTCTGTTACGCGAGCTACATAGAATCCGCGTGGTGGATGAAGAAGGCAAAGGCTGGGTGTTCGTCTCACCGGTTTACTTACCGAAAGACTTAACAGACATCTGAAGAGGCGCGGGAGCTGTGCAGGTTACTCAGATAAGTCTCGTTATCGCGAAAGTCAGCAGGGCAGATCCGGTACAAACTGAACACACGGCTTTCTGGCGTTTTGCGCAGGGGCGTTCGTAAGTTTCCGTTTCTAATAGCCCCCCGCTCCACGAGTTCAAGCATCCGCAGGCCTATGAGTAAAAAAGAAAAACAGCAGACCTGATATCGCCAGGCATGCCAGGCCTGCGCAGATCATGACGAGACCAAAGCCACCCGCCATCGCTGACCTGTAAAGATCGACAACCCAGGGCTGAGTCGACGGAAAAACATGGTCCACTATCGCTCGTCGAGCCAAATAAGCTCCATGACTTGGCCCACTGTCTTGTATTTCAACAGTAAGCCTATTGACCGCATAAACACTCATGGTGCTACCTAAAATAGCGATTCCCAAAGCCATTCCGGTCTGCCTCAAGGCGTTCATTGTCGCGGATGCAATGCCGGCACGTTCAGGCGGGACGCAGCCCATGACCATCATGCCGGTTGCGGGTACTGATAACCCTGTTCCAAAACCCAGTACGGCAAGGATCAATCCAATCCCGAGATAGGGAGTCCATGGATTGAAAACGACCATGGCGCACAAGGCCAGACCTATCAGCGCATAACCTGTGACCATCAGGAACTTCATCGAGAACCGCGCCACGAATCGCCCGAAAAACAAGGAGGCCAGTGCCATCATGACGAACTGCGGCATTAGTTTCCAACCAGTAATCTCCGGGCTGCTCCCCTGTACTTGCTGGAGAAAAAGGGACAAAAAGAAGAGGCTGCTGTAACTGGAGAAGCCGAGAATAAACGACGCCAGATTGGCCAGCACCAGCGGGCGACTACGGAATAATTTGATCGGAAACAGAGGCCGTTTGACGCGCAACTCAACCCATACGAATGCGATGAAGCCCACTGCGGCAGTAAGCAAAGGGATTAAAACCCTATCGGGCGAACTGCCATGTTCCCCGATTCCAATGAGGCCATAGCTGAGTGCCCCCAGCCATAGCATGCTAAGCGCCTGCCCTGCTGGATCGAACGCCGCGTGATCGAGATGCTTGCGCTCGGGAATACCATACGCACCCAGCACAGTTGCCAGAATGCCAAGCGGGACATTGACCAGGAAAATGCTCTGCCACCCGACACGCTCGACCAATATGCCCCCCACTAACGGCCCGCAAATCAACGCGAGTGCGCTAAAAGCGGACCACCCGCCAATCGCCCGCGCCCGCTGGCCGGGATCAGGGAATGCGTGAGCCAGAATCGGCATTGCCCCCGGTATAAGCATAGCGCCGGCAACGCCTTGGACAGCTCGCCCCCACAAAAGCATCGGCAGTTGGCTAGCCAGCGAGCAGATGACCGATCCAACCACAAAGAGCAAAACGCTACCAAGCCAAACCCGTTTGTGCCCATAGCGATCACCAAGAGGTCCGGCAGATAGCATCACCGCGGACAATGCGACTGCGTAGATGTTGACGACCCATTGAAGACCCGCCAAGTCAGTTTGTAACGCTGTCTGAAGGGTAGGCAGTGCGACGTTGACGATGCTGATGTCCAGCGTCGCGAGAAATGTTCCGAGATAGGCGGCAGCGACCAAGGCGTGAATTCGATATTTGCGCATCGGAGTCCAATTTACGTTAAGGAACTTACCTTGATCCTATCCACTGACTGACAGTCAGTCAATAAGAAGACTTCGCTTGATGGCGTCGCCAAGATACAATTGACCGACCGATAGTCAGGGCTGAAAGGCTCGTACAGATGCCTCTTCCTCTCCTAGCCAGTCAACTTTTATGCAGGGCCCCAAACAGCGATGAAATATAAGAAAAGCCAAGTCGAGCCACCCACCTCGAAAACGCCGCGAACCAAGCCTGCGCACATACGCCTTGATGAACTGATGGCCGCCGCAGAAACGCTGTTTTTAGCGCAGGGCGTCGAAGCCACTACCATTGACGGGATCGCCGAACTGGCGCAGGTAGCGAAGGGTACTTTTTATATTTACTTTTCTTCCAAAAATGAGTTGCTTGAAGCGATGGGGCAACGTTACACCGCGCAGTTCCTGCGTCGTCTTGAGGAAGAGGTGGATAAGTGCGCTCCCGGAGATTGGCTGGCGCGCCTGCGCACCTGGATCCATACAAACGTTATTGCCTATGTCGAAACGTATAGAACGCACGACATCGTTTACACAAACCACCATCACCACAATCGTAGCAATCAAGAAAAAAATGCCATCCTGGAACAGTTGCAAGACATTCTGCTGGGAGGCAATGAAGCAGGCACCTGGCGATTTGATCAGCCCCGAATCACGGCCTTGATAATCTATGCCGGCGTGCATGGGGTCACCGATGATGCGATCGCTAATGAGGGCACCGATTGTGAGCAATTTGCTCGTGATGTTACCTCCGTGTGCCTTCGCCTGATTAACGTGGCTGAGGAGTCCAACTGAAAGCCCGGCCGCTGATGTTGAAAATCAGTGGCAAGCGTTATCTCCAAAGCGGCACCTATCGACTCCGCTTTAACCACGGTGGCCGCCTCTTCCCTGACCTTGCGGAACGTTACGTGATCCTTTTATCGGCGTCAGTGGCGTTTTTCCGCCCAGGCGATTCAGCTTCGTCGCTGCGTCCGCCCCCATATCCAGCGTCAATTCGTTGTTCTCGTGCCCGTCGGGCGTTGCAGCGATCCGCGTTAACTCCAGTCCTCGCCGATTCGCTGTAATCGCGACCTACATTAACGCTCGTCCCAGGCTCAAGGCGCAGCACTTGCCTGCGTACCACTTCGCCTTCTTCGGTAGAACTCACAAAAGCCGCGGATCCTGTGTTGCCCCCTTCATTTCCTGCGACCCAAAAAAACTCATAAACGCCTTGTTGACTGACCGGCAGTCATGAGTTAATAATTCTCATTAAGGATTAATCTGGAGTTCAAGGAATGACGTCGACACAGGTAATTGTGCTGCTGAAGGAAATAGGGTTACCGCCCGAGCTGCTCGCGTCAGCCGCCGGTGACTGGAGGCTGCGCACTGATCTGGGCCTGAGCTCGGCGGAAACGCTGGAGCTACAACTGATGCTGGAGCAGTTGGGATGTGGCGGATTTTCGCTTTGGGATACGCATGACCATACCTTGCGAGAGCTTGAGCGACTGATCGAGTCAGCACACGCAACTGACGGCCCTCGTGCCGGGGGTACGAAATGAGTCCTCATCCTGCATCACTGAACGAACAGTTGGCCGTGGTCCTAAACAAGGGCGGAGATGCACCTGCTTTAATTGCCGATGGCGAAATTATTTCCTATGCGCAATTGAAGTCGCGAGTTGCCTCTACAGCCGCACGGCTGCGAGCCCTAGGCATCTCGAAAGGCGATCATGTCGCGTTTCAGTTACCCAACTGCGCCGATGCTGTCATCTTGATGCTTGCGACGCTGATAACCGGCGCGGCTCCAGTGCCACTCCTTCCCGCCTATCGCGAACAAGAATTGCGACACGTCCTGAAAATGGTCAGGCCTCGTGTCATGGCCATGACCAAAGGTAACCGTCGCTTCAGCGCAGTGGGTGTGGCCAGCACTGTCAGTCGTGAAGAAGGTTTGGACGTGGTGCTGGGCCTTATTGATGAGCCTGACAACGGCGACAATTCAGACTGGCTAGCGCTCAGGGAATTCTGCTCAGCGTCATGTGACAACGCGTCAGCGCATGAACTGCGCGCGACACAGATGGGTGCAGAAGATACAGCGATGATGCTGCTGTCGAGCGGGACGACAGGACTCCCGAAGCCCATCGCTAGAAAAAACGCAGGCTACAGCTACATGATCGCTGAAGCTTGCCGGGTATTCGAACTCAGTCACTCCTCCTCCTATCTGGCGGTGCTGCCCATATCTCACGGTTTTGTCATCAACTGCCCAGGCATTCTCGGCACCCTCCTTTGCGGGGGAACCGTGGTTCTGTCCCCGGACACGTCCGCGCAAACGGCTTTGAGACTGATCACAAACCATGAAGTAACACATTCGACGCTGGTTCCAGCATTACTGGCCCAGTGGCTTGATCGAGTGAATCAGCAAGGGATTGCACCTCTGACATTAAGGCACATTCAAGTCGGTGGGTCGCGCCTGCCTGCTGATCTCGCAGCCCTTGCTGAATCAAGGTTAGGGATGCGTATCCAGCAGTGCTACGGGATGAGCGAAGGGCTTCTTTGCTTCACCCGCGAGACTGATTCGGACAGCGTCCGATTCAACTCACAGGGCCGCCCGTTGTCCGAGCAAGATGAGGTCCTGATTGTGGACAGCGACGGCACGCCGGTCCCGCCTGGCCAATCGGGTGAATTAATCACCCGCGGCCCCTACACCATATCTTCGTATTTCAACAATCCGCTGGCGACTTCCCGCGCCTTCACGCAAGACGGGTATTACCGAACCGGCGACATGGCCCACCTTGATTCGGCGGGCAACGTCTATATCGATGGGCGATTGACCGACTCAATCAATCGCGGTGGAGAAAAATTCAGCCCGGAAGAGATTGAAGCGCTTACTAAACAGCACGCGAAGATCCAGGACGTCGCGGTGGTGGGTATATCCGACCAGCGCTTCGGCGAAGTGCCTTGCCTGTTTGCCGTAGTGCACGAAGGAGAACAGCTTTCGTTATCCGAAGTCCGACGGCACCTGGAGATTGTTGGTATAGCGCAATTCAAACTGCCGGAGAGGCTAGTCCTGATAGAGGCGATTCCGCGCAAAGGCATCGGCAAAATTGACCGCGCGTCTCTACGCGCTCAAATCTACGGCGAGCGCCAAAGCGAAGCACAAGCATCCGGGTCGGGTGAGCTATGAAGCTCATACAAGCCCAGGCCGAAGGTGCCATTAGATTTAGCTTCGCGGCCTCAGTGCCTGTGCGACATCAACTGGTTGTGTTCCCTCACGCTGGCGGTAGTTCCGAGTTCTATAGAGCGTGGCGAGACCACCTGCCTGCGGACGTGGACCTCGTAATAATGCAATACCCTCAACCAGGCACGAGCAACGCGACAGTGAACTGGAGCGACCCACACGCAGCTATCCAACGCTGCATGAGGGGGTTGGCCAGTCTTCTTGGCATCGCGCCCACCACACTCTTTGGGCACAGCATGGGCGCCTTGCTCGCACTGCATATAGCGTCCTCCCTGGCATCGTCGAGATTCAGGGTGGCTCAACTCATCCTGTCGTCTCAGATGGCACCGGTGTCGCTGCAGACAATCCTTCAATCACAGCAGGATGTCGACCAGCTTGCAGAGCGTGCGATGGGGCTTGGCGAAGTGCCCGAGTTGAGCACCTCCGCTGACACCGCTCAGACGGTTGTTGCTTCAGCTGTTCGTCAAGACCTGGCGCTTCTTCAAAAGCTTGCGAAGTTGCCGGTGGGTGACTTACCCACTACCCGCCTATTCGCGGGCGACAACGATCCGTTGATCGACAGAAAGCAGTTCTTCGAGTGGTCTCAATTGCTGCCCAAACATCCAGTGCTAGAGGTTTTTCCAGGCGGGCACTTCTACTTTCTCGGCAATGAGCCGTTGGTAGTGGACACCATCCTGGGCCCCTCTCGTACGGCGTGACCTCTACGTTCATTCAACCCAAACGCGTAATGGGAAATTTGTCATGGATTTCGACCTTTTCAATGCTCAATCAGCAGCTCCCAGCCCTGCCAAAGCGCTGGATATGTTTCCCCAACTCAGGGACTTCAGTGCGTCGCTGGGAAACACCCCGCTCGTGGAAGTGCCGGGGCCACAGAACGGAGGTCGAATCTTCGCCAAGCTGGAGTCGAAGAACCCTTCCGGGTCGATCAAGGATCGCGTGGCCTTCGGCTTGTTCTGTGATGCGATCAATGCTCACGACTTTGATCAGGGCCCGCTCAAGCTTCTTGATTCGTCGGGTGGCAACATGGCCAAGGCTTTAGCTCATTTGGGGCATCTATGCGGCCTGCCCGTGCACGTGGTGATACCCGACTCAGCGCCAGAGGTATTGCTTCAATCCTTGAGCGATAGCAACGCGATTGTCACGAAGGTGGACAGCAGCCATTTTCTGCTTGGCATCATCGCCCGCAGCCAGCAGATCGCCTGCACGGAGCCAGGCTGGACCTTGCTATCCCAGCATCTGAACTTGGTAAACACATCGGTGCATCAGTATCACACCGGCGCCGAGATCTGCCGTCAGCTCGACGGCCGACGCCCCGATGCCTGGGTAGCAGCCATCGGCACTGGAGGTACGCTTGCCGGCGTATACGCAGCGCTGGCGCAGCAAAACCAGGACCTGCGCGTCGTCGGGTGCACGCCTCGCGAACTGCCATTTGGCACGATGGAACCTCCAAACCGAACTGCCAGATTCGCAGGCGCAGGAGGATTTGGTTTCGGGTTCCGGCAACCGTTTGTCTCGTTGATTCCCTACGAAGTGCCGTTCCAGACCGTCTCACACGAGGAGTCTCTCAAAGCCATGTTCCGGTTCTTCGAGGAAACCGGCATCCCAATTGGCGGTTCGGCCGCGGCCAACTGGATCGTCGCGTGTAACGTCGCCTCTGAACTCGACAAGGAGGCCAGTGTAGTCACCATCTTCCCCGACGCCGGCAGCGACGCCGACCGCGAGCGGGGCCGGCAGTTGCTCGATAACGAGCGTCAAACGACAAGGAGCTAATGCTATGCCCATTAATGAACAAGACATGATGTCAAATCTGGTGAGCCTGGCCGATCTGGCCAGAGCTCAGTTGGACCTTCCCGACGGGCTCAACAAAGCCCGGCAGATTGTTGCAGAGCGCATAGGCACCGATCGCTTCGTCATGCTGCCACTGCTTGAACTCAGCGATATTCAGTTCAAGGCACAGGCTGACGACAGGCCCACTGTGGGCGATGTCAACTCGCATATTGATCGATGGATCGGGGATGACGGCGTCGAAATCGGCACCATCAGCGGCGAAGGTTGGAAGATCGCAAGCCTGGATAAAGACGTGATCTCCTATTATCGGGAAACCGCAGATACACGCTTGGGCAGAATCGAGACAGCGGGGGTCTGGAATTCATCCGCCATTTGGCAAGGGCGATGGCAATCATTGTTTGCCACCGGTGTCACCGGTGAGGTGACCGGGATGATTGGGGTACGGCAACTGTATCAAGAGGTCCCGCGCGAGCGCTATCGGGCCTTTGTATTGCTGATTCCGATCGAAGCGGCCGACGAAGCGATTCAGGGCCGGGTACGCCGCGGATACACGACTGATTGAATTCGGAGGTCGCATGTACGATCAGCACGTGGACCGCGACATTGCAGTCATTGGTATGGCTTGCAGGTTTCCTGGCGCCAACACCCTTGAGCAGTACTGGCACAACCTGGTGAACGGCGTCGAGTCGGTAATCGAACTCGGTGATACGCCTACCGATGCGCAGACCATGCCATTTGCCGCACCGTTGAATGACAACGTACTGTCATTCGATGCCACGTTTTTTGGCGTGGGTCATCGTGATGCAGCCTTGATGGACCCTCAGCACCGACTATTCCTCGAGTGCGCGTGGCATGCGCTCGAGCATAGCGGTATCAAGCCCGGGCAAATGCCCGACACCGGTTTGTTTGCCGGCTGCAGTAGCTCAGCCTACCTTGGCCACTTGCAAGCGTCCGACCTCATGGAAAAATTCCAGCCGTCAGGGTTCGAGCTGCAAATTACCAATGATAAGGACTACTTGGTCACGCGGGCGGCGTGGCACCTGGGCATAGAGGGGCCGGTACTCGGTGTGCAGGCAGCCTGCGCTACATCGCTCGTCGCCGTCGCAGAGGCCGTCGAGGCCTTACGCGCAGGGCGATGTCGAGTAGCGCTGGCCGGTGGATGCACGTTGCGGTTTCCGCAACGTGCACCTTACCGGACTCAGCGAGGCATGATCTACGCACAGAATGGCCACTGCATGCCTTTCTCCAGCAAAGCGACAGGGACGGTGTTTGGCAGCGGTGTCGCGCTAGTGGTTCTGAAACCGTTATCCCTGGCGCTCGCTGAGGGGCAACGCGTGTTAGCCGTAATCAAAGGCTGCGCCGTCAACAACGATGGCGCCCGCAAGGTGGGTTTCACCACCACCAGCGTCGACGGACAACGACGCGTGATCAGCGCGGCCATGCTCGATGCCCATCTCACGCCCATGGACATGCGGGCGATGGAGGCGCACGGGACCGGGACAATTGCCGGTGATCCCATTGAGTTCAACGCATTGAACGACCTGTTTGCAATGCCCGGGAAAGGACACAACTCCTGCGCACTTGGCTCAGTGAAGGCCAACGTAGGGCACCTGGAAACATGCGCGGGCATGGCAGGGCTGATCAAGGCCGTGCTCCAGATCCAGCATGGTTTCGTAGCGCCACAGATCCACATGGACGAGGTAAACCCTTCGATAGCATTGGATGCCAGCCCGTTTTATTTTCCCGCAATCGCTGAGCCGTGGCATACAACGGATAGTCGCAGTGCCATTGGGGTCAGTGCTTTTGGAATCGGCGGGACAAATGCGCACGTAGTGCTGGCGCGTTCGCCACAAGCTCTCGATGAGACGACGACCGCCGCGACCGATTTTCCTTCAGTCATTCCCGTAACCGGGCAAAGCGAGGCTGCCTGCCATAGGTTGATACGGGCCTACCGCGCAGAACTCGCCGGGCTCCCCGCGGACCGCACGGCGTGGAGCGCCCAAACCACGCGTCGAGCGCTCAGGTATCGCGCAACCTTGTGTGCGGACAAGGACGGCGCACTGCAGGTCGCTGACCCGGTACGCGATACCGGCCGCCGCAAGCCGGACATCGTTTTCCAGTTCCCGGGCCAGGGCAGTCAGTTCCTCGGCATGGCCACCGGCCTGGCCAAGTCGAACCGACATTTCGCAAGTGATCTTCATGCCTTGGTACGTCTGCTGCGAGAACAAGCGGATGTCGATGTCTCCTTCCTGCTGGATGGAAATGCTGACACCGCCCTGACCGATACCGCGACGGCACAGCCCGCGCTCGTTGCAGTTCAAATCGCGATGGCCCGGTTCCTCATTCGGCACGGCGTCGTACCTGACGCAATCGTCGGTCACAGCGTGGGCGAAATAGCAGGCGCCTGCATCGCCGGAATGCTGACCGCCGAAGAAGCACTGCTGTTCGCTGCTCGACGGGGCAAGTTGATGTCTGAATTGCCAGCTGGCTCCATGCTCGCCGTCTCCATGAGTGAGCAAGCCTGCCGGGATTGGCTCGCGGACGACGTTTCGCTAGCCGCCGTCAACGCCACAGAGGCCTGCGTTCTCTCCGGTACCAAGGCCGCGATCGAGCGCATACAGCGCTCATTGACCAGCCTCGGCATACGTTGCCGTGGTTTGACGGTATCCCATGGGTTTCACTCGTCCATGATGGCCCCCATCCTGGACGAACTGGCAGCCGCCGCGCCGACCTCCAAGGCGGCGCCTTCGGATATTCGCTTCCACTCGACCCTGCACGGCACAACATTCGACTCGTCAGACCGCCTCGACGGAGCTTACTGGGCGCGGCACGCGCGTGAGCCGGTGAGATACCTGGAGGCGCTTACGTCCATTGCGGTTCGTGAAGGGACGCTATTTGTCGAAGTGGGCCCCGGCACGACCTTGACGGCCTTGACAATGGCGCTGCGGCCGCGAGACACCGCGATTCGCACGATGCGTGGCGAGCGAGACAAATCGCCAGAGCATGAGGTGTGGCATACCGCGCTTCAGAAAATCTGGATGGCCGGTGTGGACATTGACTGGCGCCCGTCGTGGAACCTGCCAGCCAGAACCATCCCGTTAACGCCCTACCCCTTCGACCGACAACGTCACGGCGTGACGCTTGAGACGCAGGGCAGCACACCTCGTACGGCCGAACCCGCACAGCAGCCTGAGTCGCGAAGGTACAACAGCGTTGCACAGGCCGCTGCCGCACTTTGGGAGAAGGTCACCGGGACGCCTCCATCCAGCCAGTATCAGTTGTTCAGTGACGATGGCGGGGATTCCTTGGCGGCGTTCCAACTGGTTGCATTTGCAGACTCCGAACTCGGGGTCGTGTTGAACGTATCTGACTTCCTGGCTGATCCCACACCGTCGGGCCTATGTACATGCCTGACGGATGCCGGCGCCGCTAACAGCATTCACACTCATCCTAAAGAAGGGAACGCATAGTCATGGCAACCATCACTCATCCAACGTTCGGTGTCTATGAAGTCGAAACTGTAGTGGTAGACAGTCAGAGTTCATTCACGATCGCCTGCTCGCCCCACCGGCATGCGATGCCCAGCAATGGAGGTATCCGTTGGAGTCGATATAAAACACTGTCACATCAAAAAGATGAAGCAATCATGCTGGCAAGTGCGATGGATCTGAAACATGGTTTTTATCGAACCGGCTTCAGCGGCGGGAAAATCGTCGTAAATAGCAGTGCGCTACCTGATGAGGCCCCACACGTATTCGATGCCATCGGAGAAACCCTGAACCGCTATGCCGGCTCGATGTACACAGGGTGTGACATCAATACAAGCAGTGCGCATATGACGTACCTGAGAAAATCCACCCCGTGGATTCTGGATGCCATGGACAGCCCTCAGATCAGCACGTCAATTGCCACCGGATTTGGTGTCTGGAGTGCCCTGAAGGCGGTACTGAAGTGCTCTCCGAGAATCAACGGAACGCCTCTTGTAGCCATTCACGGCATGGGCAAGGTGGGCTTTGAAGTTGCCAGGCAATGTCTCGCCCATGGGTACAACGTGATCGGCTTCGACGTAAAGCCCATTAGCGATATTCCGGCCGGCCTGTGCATGTTGAGCGAGGAGGATTTCTGGTCAAGCGCCCCGGATGTACTGTGCATTGCGTCCCTCTCCAGAATCCTTGATCTGCCCACGGTTGAACGTATACGCGCGCGCTGGGTTATCAGTAGCTCCAACACACCGTTTGACAGTACTCAAGCAGAAGCGAGGCTTCTGGCGCGTGGGGTTGGTTATGTTCCTGATTATGTAAGCAACGCCGGAGCGGTTATCTGTGACAGCATCGAGCGATCGTTCCCTGATGTTTTTCGTGCGATGACACAGGATCAGGCAAACAACTATACAGGGGCATTGATCGGTACCAAGACCGGCGAATTGATCAAACGGGCAGAACTGCTGGGATGCAATATTCCCACACTGTTATCGCGAACCTATTTTCATGCCGGAAATAATGTAGACCTCGACGTATCCCAACGGCACGATCCGTCTATCCACGCTGATATAGACGCGCGCAGCTTCGCGGTTTAGACATAAGAGGACAATGAAGGGGATAGCTGTGGGTTTGTTATAACTTGGCCGCACCGCTGGCCCATCACAAGCATTTAAACTTTAAAGATCTCGCACATACCCAACTTATCTGGAAGAGCCATTCTTCCAACGTATTTAATTTGCTTGACGCGTCACGCAGTAACCGGGACTTCCATTACAACCGAGTCACTACGGCCCACGCGCATATAACACCGCTCGATTACCTGACGAACCCCAAAATATAACTAATTGCAGTGACGTTTTTTGTCGCCCACTTTAATTATCAGGAAGATACGATGCCCCCCAACACGCCAGAGACACACTACGATGTATTAATCATCGGCGGAGGAATACTCGGTCTCGCCAGCGCTTACTATGCGACAGCCAGAGGATTAAAAACATTGATTGTCGATCAGTACGGAATAGGCAACGACACCAATAGTTCCAAAGGCCTGGAGCGAATGTTCCGCTTGATGCAAGACAACGAGTCCGAAGCCCGGCTGGCCGAAGCGTCACTTGCAATATGGACAGAACTGCAGCGCGCGAGCGGAAAAACCCTGCTTGCTTCGGACGACCTTATCTTCTTTGGCCATCGGGATGCGCCGATGACTACCGAAGGTAACGTGTAACACATCAAACACACCATGGATAGCATGGGCATGCCCTACGAATACCTGGACTCCCCCGCCGCTATTCACAAAAGATTTCCGATGTTCAATCTGGCAGCCATGCCTGACGACTACGTAGGCCTGGTGCAGGCGGCAAGCGCGTCCATCAACGTGCAGGAAGCGGCCAGGACTTTTCTATTCGCCGCCCGGCAGACGGACCTCCTGCACGTATTGGATAAGCACGCCGTGATCCAGGTCGCCCCTCTTGAGGACCAGGCTGGCTATACGCTGTTGACTGAGGCTGATGGTCGCTCCGTGACCGTCCACGGAAAACATTTGATCACTTGCCCGGGGGTATGGGCAGATTCGGTGTTGAAGGGCTTTGGTCTCAAGCAAGCGCCCGGTTGGAAGATCTGGAAGATGAGTTACGCCTATTGGCCACTCAAGGAAACCCCCCCGAAGATTCCTATCTGGTTTGAGTTCGGGAATATCGATGCAAGCGACCAAGGTACGTTTTACGGCTTCCCACCGCTGGACTTCTCGCCAGACCGGCACAACATGGTAAAAATGAGCGCCGACTACACCTACGACACTTACGATGCGCCGTCAGCAATTCAACCGGGCGTGAACCCGAGATTGATGGAGGAACTCGTTGCGCACCTGGATCAACTGATTGCCCCCAATGCCGTCGACGCCACTCAATACCAGCATGCGGGGACGTGCCTTTACTCGATGAGCCCGGACGGCAAGCTGGTGATCGGGCGTATCCCGATTGCACCCGGCCAGCAGTCATTCCACGCCGGCGCCTCGATGTGCGTTATGGAGTCAGGCCGAGCCTTCAAATACGCGCCATTGTTTGGACGTATATTGGTTGAACTGGCTGTCGATGGGCACACCCGGTATCAGCACGACCTGGATATATTCTCGTCCACTCGTGATGGGCTGTTCGAACCTTCAACGTAACAGCGCTAAAACGGGGCCCACTACGAAGCGCGGTTGGTGCTCTCCCTTTCGTCTGCGCATCGTCAACACCGGTAGGTGCCCTGCTTCCAGGCAAGGGCACCGTTCACCCTGCACGCCAACAGACCCTGAAGTACCGCCCAAAGAACAACCAGGCTACGGCTTGACCAGGCCCAGGTTTTCCCGGAAGCAGCGTCCTTCGTAACGCCTTCTGAGCAGCCCGCGCTTCTGCAGGAGCGGAACGACCTGCGCCACGAACTCGCTCGCGCCTCCCGGTAGGTGGGAGAACATGACGTTGAATCCATCGGCGGCCTCCTGCTGCAGCCACAGTGCCATCTGGTCAGCGACCATTTCGGCGGTCCCCACCATTTCCAGGCCCTGGTAACCGCAGACCCGCCTTGCCAACTCAAGAACGCTCAAGTTTTCCCGCGCCGCGAGCCGCACCACACGATCACGGCCGCTCTTGCTCGCATTGCTCTCGGGTATTTCAGGCAGTAGGCCTGCCGGATCGTAGGCAGAAATGTCGTGCCCCAACGCAATGGAGAGCGTCGCGAGGCAACTCTGATCATCTACCAGCTCATCCAGCCTCGATCTTTTGCGTTGCGCCTGCTCAAGATTGTCGCCTAATACGACAAGCACTGCGGGAACGATTTTCACCGCATCCGTGCGGCCTGCTGCCACAGCTCGTGATCGCATGTCGGCATAGAAAACCTGCGCAGATGCAAGATCGGTCTGATAAGTAAAAATGACTTCGGCCGTCTCTGCCGCAATCTGCCGCCCCGCTTCGGACGCACCGGCTTGTACTATGACGGGGCGCCCCTGAACAGGTCGAGCTACATTGAGCGGGCCTTTCACCGCGAAGTGAGGGCCTTGGTGATTGAGTGTATGCAGCTTGGCAGGATCAAAGTAGATGCCATTGGCTGCATCCATGCAGAAGGCATCCGCCTCCCAGCTTTCCCAAAGCCCCTCCATCACCTGCGAGAACTCTCGGGCGCGGCGGTACCTTGCGCCATGCTCAAGGTGGGACTGCGCGCCGAAGTTGGCTGCCTCGTTCGGATTACTCGACGTGACCAGATTCCACCCAGCCCTACCTGCACTGATGACATCCAGTGAGGCCAGGCGGCGCGCGAGCATGTACGGTTCGTTATAGGTGGTACTGGCGGTTGCGATCAGCCCGATGTGCCGCGTCACTGCCGCCAACGCCGGAAGCAGTGTCAATGGATCAAGCGTAACCACGCTGGAGCTTCGCATGAGCGTGTCGACGGAACCTGCGCGAACCGCAAGTGAGTCAGGCAGAAAGAGCCCATCAAACCGACCCTTCTCAAGGATTCTGGCGAACCACTTCATGTGCTCGAAGCGTCTGTGGAAGTCGGGTATGGCACCCGGATAGCGCCAAGCGCCGGCATGAATGCTGGGCATGGCCAACAGGATGAGTTTCTTGATTGGTCTGGTCATTGTAGGGTGCTCGACATGGAATTCGGTGCTCGCAAAGACCGATCCACAATCAGGAATGGAGCCCCTTGCGAGCAGTATTCGAGGCGCGCTTGCACGCCGTAGACTTTTTCCAGCAACGCCGGTGTCAGGACATCGAGGGGGCGGCCGGTGGCATGCACCCGCCCTTGATGAAGGACCACCACGTGGTCCGCGAAGCGCAATGCGTGATTGATGTCGTGAATGGCCATGACGACGCACATCGAGCGCGCTCGCGCCAACCGACGCAATAAATCGAGCACATCGAACTGGTTTTGCAAATCCAGTGCGCTCGTGGGCTCATCCAGTAACAAGACACTGGGTGCGCGGATCATTGCCTGGGCAATCGATACAAGTTGCCGTTGGCCGCCGCTCAATGCGGCCAGCTCGCGGTCGGCGAGCACGTTAATCTCCAGCGTCTGGAGCATACGGGTGACCTCATCCAACTCACTGCCGTCAACGCCCCAGCCGCTGCCCTGCTTGCTCGCAAGCAGCACTGCTTCAAACACTCGCAGCGAGGAGTTCATGGAAATATCCTGGGGGACGTGTGCGGGGCGGTTGCGATGATGAATGGACCAGGTCTCGACAGCCTGCCCTGCCACAGTCACGGTGCCTGCGCCACCCAGCTCGCCCGCAATCCGGCGCAGCAGCGTGGACTTACCGGCAGCGTTCGAACCCAGCAGCGCCGTGATGCTACCCGCCGCCATGGGCCCGAAGCTGACGTTCTGCAATACCGCATGGCCGTCGAAGGCTACCGACACGTCCGCGATGTTGAGCAGTGCAGTCATCGCGTCTTCGCTCGCAGAATCAACGCAAAAAACAAGGGCACGCCCACCAGGGATGTCACTATTCCAATCGGCAGGGTTTGCCCGGCGACCAGCGATTTGCTCAGTACCGAGGCCGCCGACAGCATGCATGCCCCACATAGCGCAGAGGCAGGAAGGAGAAAGCGCTGGTCCTCGCCTACCAGCATTCGGGCAATATGCGGCCCCACCAATCCAACGAACCCGATGGTGCCCACAAAAGAGACGCAGATAGAGGCGAGCAGACTGCTGAGCAGAATGCCACGCAGGCGCAGGCGCGCTACGGGAATCCCCAAAGCCGTCGCCCGGGCCTCTCCGAGTTGTAATGCCGTCAACGCCCAGGACTGGCGGGCGAACGTAAACGATACGATCAGGAGAATGACACTCATGATGCCGAGCTTGGGCCACGTAGCACGCGAAAGACTGCCCATTGTCCAGAAGACGACAGCAGACAGCGCCTGTTCGGGACCGATGTACTGCAGCGCCTCCAGCAGTGCCGAGAACGTGAAGACCAGGGTCGTGCCCAACAGTATGATCATTTCGGTGGTGATACCGCGTTTGCGACTCAGGCGATGAATGAACAAGGCCGCTGCCATCGAAACGAGGAACGCATTGACGGGGATGGCGTAGGCGACGGCCGAAGCAGGCAGAACGCTTACCCCCAATATCAGACCGAGTGCGGCGCCAAAACTCGCCGCGGCCGACAAGCCCAAGGTGAACGGGCTCGCCAGGGGGTTGCCGAGCACTGTCTGCATTTGCAAACCCGCAATCGACAGACTCGCGCCGACGACCAGAGCCGATAGCGCCACGGGTAGTCGGATGTCCCAAAGTATCACGCTCACCTGGCTCGACGACGCGTCTTGCATCAAGACGGACAGCAGCTCCATCAACCTGTAATGCGCCGGGCCTATGGAAAGGTCGATCATGAAAAACACAAGGGTAAGCAGGCCAATGCCGACGATCATGCTCAAGCGGCGTTTCGCCAGGCGGCTGTATAAGCTCCGCCCGCGGGTGAGTTCGGCCTGTGTGCCGATGGCTTGCTTCGTCATAGTGATGCTCCATCCAGGCTCAGCCAATAACCGGGCTGATAAGGAACCGGAAGAAAACGCGCGTGGAACTCGCGAAACGTAGCGTCCGGATCCAGCGATGCGAAGAGTTCGGGATGAAGCCACTTTGCTATCCGCTGCAGTGCGACAAAGTAATACGGATTGTCATAGAAGGGATGCCAGATGGCGTGGACCCTCCCCGCCTTCACCGCCGACAACGAACGATATGCCGGCCGGCGCATCAACCGGCGCAAACGCACGAGCCCTTGCGCGGAGTCGGCGCCGGGTCCGAGGTTGACCCAGTCTCCCGCAGGTGAATAAAGCGACCAATTTGCGCCGGTCACCAGGATGACATCCGGGTCGCTGGCAATAACCTGCTCGGGATGCAAGGTACCAAAAGTACTGTGCAGGAAATGAGAACCGAGGTTGTCACCTCCAGCGACTGTCACAAGCTCACCGAAATTGCCTTCGCCGTAAGTCAGGCAACAGTCGTCATACAGACCTGCGGCACGCTCGACCATTACACGAGGCCGCATTCGAACGTTTTCCAATGGCACCGTGACACGTTCGATCTGCTCTTGGCGAAAACGCAGGAATTCGTCGGCACGATCGGTTCGCCCAAGCAGTGCACCGAGGATCTGCACGCTTCGCACGGTGTTATCAAACATCTTGGTGCGAAAATCAACGAACACGATCGGAATGCCCACCTGTGTCAACCGTGCCATCAGGCCCGACGACTCGGCGGCGGCCTTTGAACTGAGGTTCATGATCACCACGTCCGGCGCCAACGAAATCGCTAATTCGCTACCAATGGAGTCAAGCGTCGCGGCCGGAAACGATGGAATGCGGCCCATCTCGGGAAACTTCCGCAGATATGCCCGATAGCCATCCAGGTCCGCAGCCTTGAAGTTCTCGCCCCAACCCACAACATCAGCAAATGGCCGGTCCGGAAGCAGCACCGCCAAGACGTAAGCCAGCGTGCCATCCCCCAGCAGCACCCGCTCCACAGGTCGATCTATGCGTACATCACGGTCAGCAACATCCTTGAATGACACACGTGCGGGCGCAGCGGTGAGACTTCGAGAAAGGCTGATCAACATTCCAGCCGCCATCAGGCGCCCCAGAACACGGCGCCTTGAATACAGAACATCGCCCATTTGGCTCACCAGCGGTAAGTGAGAGAAGTGGTGGCCGTGCGATCCTGCCCGACAAAGCAATACAGGGCCGAGGTACAACTTGCGACGTATTCCTTGTTAGTCAGGTTGCTGACATTGAGCGCCAGCGAAGCGCCTTCAAGCGAAGGCGCAATTGAACCCAGTTCATAGTTCAACGCCAGATCAAAAAGCGTGACCGCCGGAACCTTGAACGTGTTCGCTGGATCGCCGTACGACGCGCCCAGGTAACGCGAGCCTGCTCCGATTTTCAGGCCGGACAAAGATCCGCGCCCTATGAGGTAATCAAGCCACAGGGCAGCGCTGTGTCGGGGGGTTTGTGTCAGGCTGTTGCCTTGGTAGGTCGTATCCTGGACCAAGGCGTTATCCAGGTAACTGTAACTGGCAAGCAGATTAAGATTTTCGACCAGCTCGGCAGTGGCTGAAAGATCGACACCACGGCTGCGCACCTTGCCCGCCTGGGTGTTGAACCCCAGATGGGCCGCATCGGCGGTTTTGACGTTGGTCTGTTCCAGATTGTAAATGGCGGCCGTCAGCAATGTTCTGGAGTCCGCGGGGTGAAACTTGATGCCTATCTCCGTTTGTGTCGTTTCAGTCGGGACGAACGCACTCCCGTTGTAACCGCTGCCTATCAACGGATTAAAAGACGTGGCATAGCTCACATAGGGAGAAATGCCGTTGTCAAACTGGTAACTCAGGCCTGTTCGCCCCGACCACTTCCCGTTGTTCATCTTGGTGGAGACCGAAGTAGGGGAATAACTTCGCGTCACGTCGTCTGTTTCGGATTTATCGTAGCGTGTGCCCAACGTCAGACGCCATCGGTCATAAGAAATCTGATCCTGTACATAGACGCCCAAGCGATCGAACTCCTGTTTCTCGGACCAAGGTGCTGCGCGGCTTGCCGTGAAGTCTGGTTTGACATGCGGGCGATAGTCCGAGCCGTAGGGGTCAACAAGATAAGGGCCACTGCTATAGAGGGCACTGGTTACAGTGCCCGAGGCAAAATCGGCACCCACGATAACGTCGTGCTTAGTAGGCCCGAGCTGGAGGCTGCCACTGACATAGTTGTCCATCGAGAACGTATTGGAACTGGAGGGGGAAATCTCATAAGTGTTTTTTAGCAGTGGCTTGCCATTGACCACCGAATACCCGTAGACAACGCTTCTTTGCAAATCCGAGGCGATATGCATGTAGCGCATAGTGCTCGTCACCTTCCAGTCGTTGTCGAAAGAGTGGGTGAAGTTGGAGCTGATGTAATTCTGTTCGCGGGACGAGTCATCAAACGACATATCCCGGTAGTTCCTGTCCCGATCTATTGATGGATAGGGACTTTTATTCAGCCCAAGCAGATTGGCTGGCAAAGAGTTGTAGTTCGGTATTTCGGGCTCCCGAGAGTGAACAAGCTGGACAGTCCAAGAGGTTTGCTCCGTCGGCTGCCACGTCAGCGAAGGCGCAAGGTAGAGCCTTTTGTGGTGTACATCTTCGATCTGGTCATTCGCCTTCAACCCTGTCGCGGTAAAGCGATAGAGCAGCGTCCTGTCACTGTCGAGTGGACCGGTTGAATCCACGCCAAGAAACGTACGGCCGAAGCTGCCAAATTGTGTCGTGACCTCATGCGACTCCACCTCTTGGGGCTTGCGAGTTACCTGGTTGACTATGCCTCCGCCGGTTGATTGCCCATAAAGATAGGACGACGGTCCTCGCAATACTTCGACACGCTCCAGTGTGTAGGGATCGACCTGGGGCGACCAACTGCCAGGGTTACTGATTAAGCGCAGCCCGTCCAAATAGTAATCGGCTTCGACGCCGCGGATTTTCGTGAAGTCGAGCTGATCTCCGAAGGCCCCGTATTTTTCGCTATTGGCGCCTGCCGTATAGCGCAGTGCCTGGCTGGTCGTTTTTATTTGCTGGGTATCCATCTGCTCGCGCGTGACTACCGACACGGATTGAGGAATTTCCAGGATCGAAGTGTCGGTCTTGCTGCCCAACCCGGATTGTTCCGCAACATAACCGTGTACGAGACCGGATTCGCCTCCCTTGGTGCTCACCCCAGTGACACTGGTGGCCGGCAAGGTGACCACACCTGCAACGGGTGGGATTGGATCATTCTCGGTCGTGCGCTGCGCAAGGTCATCAGCGTGAGCCATTTGATAAGCACACAGGGTTAGCGCAGAGGCGATCACCGCACACTGCTGGGCGGTGCGGAAAAAGTAGTTTGGTTTCGAGCATGGAGAGGGATGAATCAGCGGCCAGTTGTTCATTCTGTACACGGCGTCAAGCGGATTGGGAGGCAAATCCTATCCACTGACTGACTGACAGTCAATGTAAATGAGAAGTAACATTAACTGTGCCTTGCGTGCCTGTGTAACCACTGCAGCTCAATTACCGGGCGGGACTTGTATGGACCCGTGCAACGAGGGTGCTGCCGCGCCTGCGCAACGATGTGAAAATGCCCCCAAAGCCACCATTTTCCGCAGAAGGGATAAGGCATCATGTCGATGCCCATTGGCCAACAGTTCAATATCATGGGGTGATCCAAGACATGCATGAACTTGGTGATGCTTACCACCGCGTAGCGTGCCCGGGCCACCCTTTGATGAGCGATCAACGACGACATTCTGTCGGAAATCGCCACTCAAGAACCTGATACACCTGGGGGCAAAACGGGGGCATATCTGAAACTTATCTGCCTGAAAACACAGCGCTAGAGCCTAGTCAAAATATTCTCCGGCGATCCTGACAGCCTCTGATAAACCGCCTGCGCAACCCGCTAATAGCCAAACAACGACTTACTCTCCAGATACTCATCAAACCCACACTCCCCCCACTCGCGGCCGTTGCCCGACTGTTTGTAGCCGCCAAACGGTGCAGCCTGGTCGGCGCGGGCGCCATTGAGGTGGACCATGCCGGTACGCAGTTGACGGGCAATCCCCAGGCTGCGTTCAAGGCTGGCCGAGGTGACGTAACCGGACAGGCCGTAGGGGCTGTCGTTGGCGATGGCGATGGCCTCGGCTTCGCTGTCATACGGGATGATTGCCAGGACCGGGCCGAAGATTTCCTCACGCGCCACCAGCATGTCCGGGGTGACATCTGCAAATATCGTCGGCTGCACGTAGTAGCCACGCTCAACGCCTTCAGGCCGACCTGGCCCCCCGGCGACCAATCGCGACCCTTGGGCAATGGCCTGGGCGATCATGTGCTGTACCCGTTCGTACTGCATGGCGTTGGCGATAGGGCCAATGGCCGTGCTGGGGTTGCTGTCGTCGTAACACACCTGCGCGAGCACGTGCTGGGCAATCTCAATCACCGCCTGTTGCTGTGCACGTGGCACCAACAGGCGTGTCGGTGCATTGCACGATTGGCCGCTGTTACGCATGCAGCCCAACACCCCATGGCGCACTGCGCTGGGCAGGCTGGCATCGTCGAGCAGGATATTGGCGGATTTGCCGCCCAGCTCCTGGGACACTCGCTTGACCGTCTGTGCCGCCGCCTGGGCCACTGCAACGCCGGCGCGGGTGGAGCCAGTGAAAGACACCATGTCCACCTCCGCATGGCGCGCCAGCGCAGCGCCCACCCCCGGGCCGTCGCCGTTGACCAGGTTGAATACCCCTGCGGGCACCTCGGCCTCATGCAGCACCTGGGCAATGATCCGGGCTGACAACGGCGCACGCTCGCTGGGTTTGAGCACCACGGTGCAGCCCACCGCCAGCGCTGGCGCGAGCTTGCAGGTGAGTTGATTGAGTGGCCAGTTCCAGGGCGTAATCAGGCCGCACACGCCGATGGGCTCGCGCACCACCAGGGTGCTGCCCAGGCGCCGTTCGAAGCGGTACTCGCGCAACACTTCCAATGCCTGCATCAGGTGGCCCAGGCCAGCCGGCACATGGGCGCTGCGGGCCAGGGACAGCGGCGCGCCCATCTCCAGGTGAACCGCTTCGATCAACGCTTCGCTGTGGCGCTCGTAGGCTTCGATAATGCGTTGCAGCAGTTCGATACGCGCCTTGAGCGAACTGGCGGCGAACCCCGCAAACGCTTGCCTGGCCGCGCCGACCGCACGCTCCAGGTCATGGCTGTCGCCAAGGATGATGCGCGCTACCACCTGCTCGGTGCGCGGGTTTACCACGGATTCGATGGTGGTGCCGTGGGGCTTGACCCAGGCGCCGTCAATGTAGAACTCAAACAGATCCGACATCCCTTGCACTCCCTTCAGGCAACGTGTTTCAGGGCGCTGCCCAGGGTGTCGAACACCAGGGCAATCTCCTGCGGGCTGATGAGCAGTGGCGGCGAAATCACAATTGTGTCGCCCGAGCCGCGCACCAGTACGCCGTTCTCGAAGCACCACTGCGCAACCTCGCTGCCCCGTGCGCCTGGAAACCCTGGGCGCGGCTCGAGTTCAACGGCGCAGAGCAGGCCGATAGCACGTACGTCCAGCACCGCGCCGACGCCCTGCAGCGCAAGTGCACTCGACTGCCACAGCCCACTCACGGCGTTGACGTGTTGGTTGATGCCCAATTCGCGATGCACCTCAAGGGTCGCCAACCCGGCTGCGCACGCCAGCGGGTGCGCTGAATAGGTGTAGCCGTGCATCAGTTCGATGACAGTGGCCGGCCCGGCCATGAACGCCTCATACACCGCACCGCTGACCAGTACGCCGCCCATGGGCACCGCGCCGTTGGTCAGGCCTTTGGCCGTGGTGATCAGGTCCGGGAGCACGCCGAAGGCTTGCGCGGCAAAGGGGGCGCCGACGCGGCCAAAGCCGGTGATCACCTCGTCGAAAATCAGCAGCACGCCGTGCCGCGTGCAGATCTCGCGCAAACGTTGCAAATAGCCCAGGGGCGGCGGATAAACGCCGCCGGAGCCGGTCACGGGCTCGACGATCACGGCGGCCACGGTGCTCGGGTCCTGGATATCCAGCAACTGTGTCAACGCGTCGGCGTAACTGGCGCCCTGTTGCGGCTGCCCGACGCTGAAACGCATGCCGGCGTCATAGGGCAACGGCAGGTGCGAGACCTCGCCCAGCAGTGGGCCAAAGTCACGCTTCTGACGGCCGATACCAGAGACCGACAGCCCACCGAAGCCCATGCCATGGTAGCCCTTGGCGCGCCCGATAAACTTGGTCCGGCGGCAATCGCCACGCGCCTGGTGATAGGCCCGCGCGATCTTCAGCGCGGTGTCCACCGCTTCAGACCCTGAGTTGGTGAAAAACACCTGCTCCATGCCGGCGGGGCTGACGTCGATCAGGCGCTCGGCCATCTCCAGGGCCTGGGGGTGGCTCATCTTGAATGACGAGACAAAGTCCAGGCGCCCCGCAGCTTCGCGAATCGCCTCGACGATTTTCGGCTGGCCGTGCCCGGCATTGACGCACCACAGCCCGGCCATTGCATCGAGTACCCGGCGCCCGTCGGTGGTGGTGTAGTACATGCCATCGGCACTGGCGAACATCATCGGCTGTTGCTGGAACTGGCGCATCGGCGTGAATGGCGCCCAGAACCCGCGATTCACGCGCGCTGAAGGCTGGGAAAGATCGTTCATAGAGACTCCTGCAAAGCAATGATGGGATGGCCGGTCAGCGTCGGGCGCTGCAACGGGCCTGCGTTAACGTTGACGCTGCGGTCCACAGACAACCTGCCGTGTTCGATACGGCAGGTGACCCGGTCACAAAACGCCGTCTCGACAAACTGCCAGGTCATGCTCAACACCCCCGCTTCGGTCCAGCGCGCCTGCGCCACCACCGGGGTGAGCTCCGGCTGGTATTGGTGATGCAGATAGTGGCCGGTCATGCTGGTCCGGCTTTCGATGCCGGCCACGAGCCCGGCACGAATGCAATGGGTGCCACGGGGGTCGGTGAGGTAGAAATCACAATGCTCTGGGCCAAACTCCAGGCGCACTTCGCTGACCTGGTCTTCGTTGGCCTGCATGACGAACGTGCCACTGAATTCGGCCTGGCGCGGCGAACTCGCGGCGCCAGACATGACGGGCCGCTGTTGCCGCGCCAGCAGCGCCGCCAACCCGGCATCCGTCGCGCCGTCAGTGGGCACACCCAGCGCCGGCACCAGATGCTCCCACAGCAGGCTGTGCAAGCGCCGCTCGCCCAGCGCCAGCCCGGCGGTGAAGGCAATCACCGCGTTATGGCGCGGTAACACGATGCACTGCTGGCCAAACACTCCGGAGGCGTAGTAACCACCGTGCAGGGTCATCCACCACTGGTAGCCGTAGCCTTCGCGGCGCGTGACAGCCGCGTCGCTCGACTCGTCACGGCCCAGGTAGCGCTTGCCATCGAAGGCGCCCATCCATACATCGTCGACATGCCCACGGGTCGCGTCGGCCACCCATTCCCGGGACAGCAATTGCTGCCCTTCCCAATGACCTTGTTGCAAGTGCAGCACGCCGAACTTGAGCAAGTCCTCGGTGCGGCAACTGAGGCCGTTGCCCCCGGTGTTGAAGCCGCCCGGTGCAAGGTCCCACTCGATGGGCCCCATGCCCATGGGCTGGAAGATGCGCGCGTTGCACAGGGCGTACGCCGTCTGGCCGCTGACCACACTGACAATCGCCGAGAGCATGAAGCTTGACGCACTGCTATAGATGAACCGCTGCCCTGGCGGGTCTTCGACCGGCTCATTGAGGAACAACCGCACCCAACTGTCAGTGCGCCCGCGCCAGGCGCCACCGGAGATGCCCTGGCGATGCCCGGTGCGCATGGTCAGCAGATCCCGTACGGTCATGGCCGCCAGGTTAGCGCTGATGGAGGCCGGGCAATCGGCGGCAAAAAAGTCCACCACCTTGGCATCCAGCGACAACACACCGTCATCCACCAACAGCCCGACCGCCATGGACACCCAGCTTTTGGTCGCCGAGTGCTGAACATGCAAGCGTGCGGCGCTATAAGGCGCCCAGAACGCTTCGGCCACTACCGCGCCATCGCGGTACAGCATGAAACTGTGTAACTCCAGGCCCGCAGCGTTCACCGCATCGATGAAATCACTCACGCCACGCGCCGATACACGTTGTTGACTGGGCAGTGCCCGGCGCAACGGCAAACTCGTCATCTGATCTATCCCCTCATTTGCACTGCTTGGGCGTGCAACAGGCTGCTGTTGCACGCCATTACCGCTACCAGAGCGCCACGGTGTAGCCCAGGATCACTCGGTTTTCGTTGGTGTCACGGGCGAAGTTGCTGGTGGCGCTGGCGTTCTGCCAACGCAGCGATACGTCCTTGAACGTACCGCTCTGCACCACATAGCCCAGGCTCAAGTCCCTCTCCCACTCGCGCCCTTCGCCGTCAAAGCCGATGACCTTGGCGTTATCGCCCTTGGCGTAACGCGTGGAGAACAGCAGGCCCGGAATGCCCAGCGCAGCGAAGTCATAGTCGTAGCGGGCATGCCACACGCGCTCGCGGGTCTGGGAGAAGTTGGCCAGTTGGTACTCGCTGAACAGGTAAGTGTTGGTACCGTCCACATAGGTGAACGGCGTCGAACCGTACTGCTCCTGGTAACCGCCACTGAGGTTGTGGCCGTACAGGCCATAGCCGATGCGCGTGCTCAGCGCCCGGTTATCCACCTTGCCGGCCAGGGCGGCGGCGTCTTCGCTGGCGCTGAAGTAGCGGATGTCCGTCTTCAGGGTGCCCGGGCCCCACTTGAGGCTGTTTTTCAAGCCCAGGTAATGCTGTTGGTACAGGCTTTCCAATTGTGCGAACTGGTAAGTCACGAAGGTCGTCGGCGTGAGTGCGTATTCGCCGCCGGCGAAGCGGAATTCATCGCTTTTGGCGCTGCTTTTGTAGGCGCCGTATTGGCTGGTAAGCCCCATGTCCTCGTAGTGGGTCGAGTCGCGCTGCTTGACCTGATCCAGTTGACCGGCGGTCAGGGTCAGCTTGTCGATGTCCTTGGAGGTGAGTGCCGTGCCGCTGAAACTCTGCGGGAACAGGCGGCTCAGGTTCGGCTGCAGGGTCGGCAGGTCTGGCACCATGTAACCCACGCGCAACTCGCTCTTGGCCAGGCGCGCCTTACCGGTGAGGCCAAGTTTGGAGTAGTTGTCATGGGCTCGGCGGGCGTAGCTGGGAGCGCCGGGCTCGGCCATGCTGGAGCGCGCCAGCAGCCCGGTGCCGGAGTTGTCCGGGCTCGAATCGAGCTTGATGCCCAACATCCCGACCGCGTCCAGGCCAAAGCCCACGGTACCGTCGGTAAAACCCGACTCGAGCTTGAGGATAAAACCCTGTGCCCATTCGGCACGCTTGTTCTGCCCGCTGGATTCGCGGTAGTCGCGGTTGAAGTAGTAGTTCTTCAATTCCAGCGCGGCTTTGCTGTCGGCGATGAAGTCGGCCTGGGCAAACAGGGGCATGAAACCGGCCCCCATGACGCTGGCACTGGCGACGACTTTGTTGATGCGGTTATTCATGTGTAGGTTCCTGGCAGACAGGTTGAGTGGAGTTGTTTTTGTTTTCTTCGGCCATGGCTTCGCCCGCTTCGCAAATCGGCGATTTGCGAAGGGTTGGGTTTTGATGCCGTGGCCTGGGGTGCAGCAGTACCTAAATCACACTGGCACGGAGGCGGTAGCTGCCGTCCGCGCGTTTCTCCAAGGGGCTGGCCGCCGCAAGTAGCCGGCGGGTGTAAGGGTGTTGCGGGGTGTCGAAAATCGTGTCACGCGGGCCCATTTCGACCACCTCGCCCTGGTTCATCACCGCCACGCGGTGGGCAATACGCTCCACCGCCGAGAGGTCGTGGGAGATGAACAGGCAGGCAAAGCCATATTGGCGTTGCAGACGCTCGAACAGTTCGAGGATCTGTTTCTGGATGGTCATGTCCAACGCCGAAATCGGCTCGTCGGCAATCACCAGCTTGGGCCGGCGCACCAGCGCCCGGCCGATCGCCACGCGCTGGCGTTGCCCGCCGGAGAGTTGATGGGCAAAGCGCTCGCGAAACTGTTCGGGCAAGCCCACGTCGACCAGGGTGTCGGTGACCCGCTGACGTTTTTGCGCGGCCGTCAGGGCCGGCTCATGGCGCAGCGGCTCGGCGAGGATCTGGCCGACCGTCATGCGCGGGTCGAGGGACGAATACGGGTCCTGGAAGATCATCTGGCATTGCAGGCGATGCGCGCGGTTGGCGGCGTTGAGGATATCCACGCCCTGGAACAGAATCGCCCCGGCGCACGGGTTGACCAACCCGACGACCGCACGCCCCAGGGTGGTCTTGCCCGAACCGCTGCCACCGACCAGGGCCAGGGTCTCGCCCGGCGCGATGCTCAGGTTCACCGAGTGCACCACGCGCTTGGGCACGCTGCGCCCCCAGAAACTCCGTGGCCCCGGGTGCTCGATACACACATCCCGGACCTGCAGCAACGGGCTGTCGGTCGCCGGCAATGGCCCCAGCGTCCCACGCCGGGGCAGCGCTTCGAGCAACTGCCGGGTGTATTCAGCCTTGGGGGCAAAGAGGATGTCTTCGATACGGCCCTGCTCCACCGCCTTGCCCGAGCGCATCACCACCACTTTATGGGCATACCGCGCCACCAGGGACAGGTCGTGGCTGATGAACAGGATCGCGGTGCCCTGCTCGCGGGTCAGCTCCAGCATCAACTCGATCACGTCCAGTTGCGCCAGGCAGTCCAGGGCCGTGGTCGGTTCGTCGGCGATCAGCAGCGCCGGGCGCAGCAACATCACCGAAGCCAGCATGATGCGTTGGCGCATGCCGCCGGAGAATTGGTGCGGGTAGGATGCCAGGCATTTTTCGCCGTCCTTGATGCCGATGCGTTGCAGCATGGCGATGCAGCGCCCGTGGATCGTCGCCGCATCCAGCGCGGTATGCAGCTTGAGCGCCTCGCTCATCTGCCGGCCAATGGTCAGCGCGGGGTTGAGCGAGACCATCGGCTCCTGGAACACCATGCCGATCCGCGCACCACGCACCGTACGCATGGCCTTGGCATCGCTGCTGTCCAGCGCTTGCCCCTGGAACAGGATGCGCCCGCCGCACACTTGCATGGGGGCCGGCAGCAAGCCAATGGCGGCGCGGGCGGCCATGGTCTTGCCGCTGCCAGACTCGCCCACCAGGGCGACGATTTCGCCAGGGGCCATGGTGAAGCTGAAGTCGTCGACGGCCAGCGGACCGTCCACGCCAACGCGAATCTGCAGATTTTCAACGGCCAGTAAAGGCACTGGAGCGCTCATGCTCATTTCCTCATGCGCGGGTCGAGACGATCACGCAACGCATCGCCGAACAGATTGATAGCCAGCAACGTCAGGCTGATAAAGATGCCCGGGAAGATCCCCAGCCACGGCGCCGTCGAGATATAGGTGCGGCTTGCCGAGAGCATGCTGCCCCAGGTCGCGGCCGGCGGTGGCACCCCGAGGCCGAGGAAGCTCAACGCGCTCTCCGAGAGCAACGCCCAGCCAAACATACTGGTGGCCAGTACACACAGGGGCGCCAGGCAGTTGGGGGTGATGTGGCGGAACATGGTGTACAGCTCGGAGTTGCCGATCACCCGCGAAGCCTCGATGAACTCCAGCTCACGCAGTGACAGCACGCTGCCGCGCACCACCCGCACCACCGATGGGGTGTAGGCGATGCCCAGGGCGAGCACGATGCCGTACTGGCTGGCGCCGACAATCGCCATGATGCCCAGGGCCATGAGGATGCCGGGGAACGCCAGCAACGCGTCGTTGAGCATCATCAGCACCCGGTCGGTCCAGCCGCGCAGGTAACCGGCGAGCATGCCGATCACCGTGCCGCAGATCACCGCCACGCTGACCGAGAGCAGGCTGATCCACAAGCTGGTACGCGCGCCAATGATCAGGCGGCTGAACACATCGCGGCCAAACTCGTCGGTGCCAAGCCAATGCACGGCACTCGGTGCGTGCAGGCGTGAGAGCAGGTCCAACTTGAGCGGGTCGTAAGGCGTCCACACCACGCCGAGCAATGCCAGTAACACCAGGACCGCGAGCAAGCTGCCGCCGATCAGGGCGTTGAGCGGCGGGTAACGCCGGCGCCGCCGAGGCGAGATCGCCGCCACGGTGGGCAAGGCAGGAGTCTTGAGGTTCATAGCTTCACCCTTGGATCGAACAGCGGATACAGCAGATCCACCAACAGGTTGACCAACACATAGATGCAGGTGACCAGCAGCAGGCACCCCTGCAGCACCGGGTAGTCGCGGGAGAAGATCGCATCGACCATCAACCGGCCGATGCCGGGCAAGGTGAACACGGTTTCCAGCACCGCAATGCCGCCGAGCAGGTTGCCCAGGATCAGGCCAATCAAGGTCCAGGTCGGCGCAAATGCGTTGCGCAAGGCGTGTCGCCACAGCACCGCGCTTTCCGACAAGCCCTTGGCCCGGGCATGGGCGATGTACTCCAGGCGTAGCACCTCGATGGTGCTGGCCCGGGCCATCCGGGCAATGGCGCCGAACTCCACCAGCGTCAGGGTGATGATCGGCAGCACCACATAGGTCAGCGCCTTCATAGGGTCGGTGGCGAAGCCGACGTAACCGATCACCGGCAACCAGCCCAACTGAATGCCGAAGACATACAGCAGCAGCAAGCCCAACCAAAAGCTCGGCACCGACAGCAACAACGTTGCCGTCGCCACCAGCCCGAGGTCCATCGCACTGTTTTGCTTCCAGGCTGCGAGCAAGCCCACCGGCACCGCGAGCAGGGTCGCCAGCAACACCGCCACCAGCACCACGGTCGCACTGACGCTGAAACGCTCGACCAACAACTCCAGCACCGGCTGACGGCTGCTGATGGACACCCCAAGGTCGCCACTGAGCACCGACTTGATCCAGATCAGGTACTGGGTCACCACTGAGTGGTCCAGGCCCAGGCTGCTGCGCATGTCGGCCAGGCTTTGCGGGTCGGCCATGTCACCCAGCATCAACAGTGCCGGGTCGCCGGGGATCAGGCGGATCAAGGCAAATACAATCACCGAGATCAGCAACAGGGTCGGCACCGCCATGCCGAGCCTGTGCAATATGAATCGAAACATAGCGCTACGCCTTACTTGGAAGTGTCGGCCAGCTTCACGCCCCACAGGCGCGGCTTGGCAACGGGCCAGGAACGATAACCCTCAACGCGCTTACCCATGGCGCCGATGGCAGTGCCGTTGTAGATGACCACCATGGGCACATCCTTGAGCATCAGCGTGTGCAGCTGGTCGAACAGTGGCCGGCGCTTGGCAGGGTCAACTTCCCGCTGGGCCTCGCGCAAAATCGCCAGGGCCTGGGGGTTGTCCCAGACTTTACGCGGCTCCTTGTCCTTGTCGCCGATCACCGATTCGTAGCTTTGCGCCGCATCGAAACGCCCCGAATAGGAGAACGACATCATTTGGTAGCTACCGCTCTGGTAACGCTCCAGCTGCGTGCCCCACTCCAGGGTTTCCATCTCGATGTTCAGCCCTGCTGCCTGGGTCATGGCCTGGCTGAGCAAGCCCATGTCGAACATCTGCGGGTAGCGCTTGTTGACCAGCATGCGGATTTTTTCCCCGCGGTAGCCGGCCTCTTTCAACAAGCGCCGGGCCTCGTCGAGGTTGTAGGTGTAACCCTGGTGCGCGATGCCGTCGTAGTACGGGCTCGCGGTGGGAATCACTGAGTTGTTGACCACCGACAAGCCATCGGACAACGCCGCCACCATCTGCGCGTAATCCAGGGACAAGGCCACCGCGCGCCGGATGCGCACATCCTTGAGCAGCGGGTCGCGGGTCTGGAACAACAGGCCGCTGATGGTCATGATCGGGCTGACCTGGATCTGCAGGTTCTTGACCTGCTTGAGTTGCGCGGCATCCATCGCGGTCACGTCCGGCAGCAGGTCCACGCCACCTGACAGCAGCGCGGCCTTGGCCGAGGCTGCATCGGGGATCACCTGGAAGCGCACGGTGTCGACAAACGCCTGCTTATTGCCGGTGTAACCGTCCGCCTCGCCTTCGGCACGCGGGGTGTATTGCTTGAAGCGATCCAACTCGACGTACTGGCCCTTCTGCCATTTGCCCAGGGTGAACGGGCCGGTGCCAATCGGTGCGCGCCAACTGCCATCGGCGGCCAGGGAGTCTGGGTGCAGGATGCCGCTGCCGGCACAATCCGGACGGGCCATGGCGGCCAGGAACAAGCCATTGGCCTGGTCCAGGGTGAACACCACGGTTTTCGGGTCTGGGCTTGAGACATCGACGATCTTGGCCGCGCCGCGCCCATCGAACTCCGCCAGGCAACGCCACTGGGTCTTGGGATCGAGGTAGCGCTGCCAGGTCCATTGCACCTGCTTGGCCGTCAATGGCTGGCCGTTCTGGAAGAGAACGCCGTCGCGCAGGGTAAAGGTGTAGCGCAGGCCATCGGCCGAGACGGCAACCGCACTGGCCAGCATCGGTGCGATGCTGGTGTCTTCACGGTATGCCACCAAGCCTTCGACGATATGCATCATCACCGCGTCGGTATTGTCGTCCCGGTTGACCCCTGGGTCGCTGCTGCGGATATCACCGTTGATGCCGACACTGATGACCTGGTCTTGGGCAACGGCCATGGAAAAGGCGCACGCCGACATCGCAACGGCCACTGCCGTCTTTACGTAACTATTCACGGGAGAAAGACTCCTTGAAGAAATTTTCCGGTCAGTGGCGAGGGCCAAGGCAGGACCGGCATCAGAATGAGTGAATCCTTGGTTATTGTTATACGGTCTGTTCTGAGTGCATCTACCTACGGTGTATCAGCCCAGGCTGCGCTTGTGGCGCAACACCTTGGCAAAAAAGTCCTGGGCGGCCGGCATGGCCTTGACGCCCTGGTGCGCGACGTTGGGCAGCAAGTCAAAGTGCACCTGCACGCCGGCGGCTTCGAAGCTCGCCTTCAAGGTGGCCAGGCGCTCAGGTCGCGTGCGCCCGGCAGCGTTGGCACCGGCCATGTAGTGTTTGCCACCTTCACGGTGGGTGATTTCCCAGGTTTCGAGGTCTGAATCACCCACCACCATGTGCACCGGCAAGCGCTGCAAGGCTGGCAGGTTCAGCGGCTTGCCAAAGCGCGTGGCAAAGTCCCGCACGCCGACCCACCAGTCCTGATCGGCATCGAGCAGGGTCACCGAGCCCGGTGCACCGATGGACGCCGCCCAGAGTTTCTCGGGGTGCAGGTAGCAGAAGCGATGGGTGAATTGCCCCCCACCGGAATAGCCGAACAGCGCGAAGGTTTCAAAGCGGCGGCCGTAACGCTTGCCGACACTGGCGATCATGTCGAGCAACACCTGGTCGTAGCGGATATCGCCTTCGACCATCTGCTTGTAGCCATCGCCATTGCCGTCCCCCAGCACGCCGACCGGGAACAGCGGCGACAGGATCACGCAATCGTTCCAGCGGCCAAATTCGGCGAAGCCATTGCGGTAAATCTCCATCGCACGGGTTGAACCGTGCAGCGACACCACCAGGTCGACTGGCCGGGTGCTGTCCTCGATGGCTTCAGGCACATAGAGGGTGTAGGCAAACCGGCTGTCCCCGTGATGGGAGTACACGGTGGTCGCGCCGAGGTGATACACGTTCTTTGCAGCACGCAATGCTGCGTGTTCAGGGCTGATATCTGGATTGCTCATTGGGTAAGTTCGCCGAGTCAGTTCGGGCTTGAGTATTGGCCGGGCCCTATAAAAAGAAAAACTAATTTAACTTTAACCTGAGTAAACAAAACCTTTACGATTCAGGCACACCCATGACCACGGGCCTGCCCATGAGCAACATTCGCTTCTTCAAGACGTTTATCGCCGTCGCCGAATACGGCAGTTTCGCCGCCGCCGCCGACCGGGTGGCCCTGACCAATGCCGCTGTCGGCCAGCAAATGCGCGCCCTCGAAGAAGAGATGCGCCGGCCACTGTTCGACCGCAGCCAGCGGCAGATCAAGCTCAGCCGCGATGGCGTGTTGTTGCTGCCCAAGGCCAAGCGCCTGTTGGCGGACTACGAGCAAATGATCGCCGAGGCGCCCGATGGCATGGCCATGGAGGGCGAAGTGTCCATCGGCGGTATTACCTCCGGCATGGGCCTGCTCGCCAATTGCCTGGTGCAACTGAAAAAGCTGCACCCGCGCATCTCGGTCAACCTGATGACTGCCCGCTCCGACGAGGTGGTCAACCTGGTACACGCCGCCAAGCTCGACGCGGCGTTGTTGATCGAGACGGCGCGGCAAAACTTCGACGGCTTGAGCTGGACCCTGCTCTACAACGAGCCCATCGTCATGCTCGCCAACACCGCGCAGACCGCGGGTATCAACGACGCCGTGGAATTGCTCAGGACCCAGCCGTTCATTCGCTATGACCGGTCCACCGCCGTAGGCCGCAAGGTGCAATCGATCATCAAGAGTGAATCAGTCGAGCCGCTGGAAATCCTCGAACTGAACTCGATCATCGGTATCGCCGACCTGGTCCGCCAGCAAGTCGGTGTGGCAATCGTGCCGCTGTTGAAGAACTTTGACTGGCACAAAGACCCCAGCCTGCGCGTACTGCCGCTGCCTGGAGACTTGGCGGTACGCCGGGTGGGGATTCTGGAGCAAGGCACCAAAAGTGCGATTACCGGGGAGATTCGCAAGTTGCTGATGCAGGCAGTGGCGAAGTGAGCCTTACCTGGCAGATTGCCACGCGTGGCCGCCCCTAAGGCTCACGCTCGGCCAGTTCTTCCAGCAGATCCGCGGACGGCACAAAAAACAAGCCACCGGTGACCGCCGTACTGAAATCCAGCAGCCGGTCATAGTTGCCGGCAGGCCGGCCGACAAACATGTTCTCCAGCATCAGCTCCAGCGGCTGCGGCGTGCGCGCATAGCCGATGAAATAGGTGCCGAACTCCCCCGCTCCCGGCCGGCCGAAGGGCATGTTGTCGCGCAGGATCTTCACTTCCTCGCCATCCTCGGTGATGGTGGTCAAGGCACTGTGGGAGTTGCTCGGCTTGGCCTCATCCGCCAGTTCGATATCCGCCAGTTTGGTACGCCCGATCACCCGCTCCTGGGCCTCGGTGGACAACGCGTTCCAGGCACCCATGTTGTGCAGGTACTTTTGCACCAGCACATAGCTGCCGCCACTGAACGCCGGGTCTTCGTCAGCGACGATGGTGAAACCGACAGCCTTGCGCCCGGTCGGGTTCTCGGTGCCATCGACAAACCCGATGATGCTGCGCATGTCGAAATTGCGAAATCCCTGGACCTCATCCACCACGACCACCGCATCCCCCAGGGCCGCCATGATTTGCGTGGCCAGTTCAAAACACAGGTCCATGCGCTCGGCGCGAATGTGCAGCAACACATCCCCAGGCGTGGCAACCGCCATGCGCCCCGCTACGCCAACTGCCTGAAACGGATGCAGGGACGCCGGGCGTGGGTTGCCGAACAGCGCGTCCCAGGCCGTCGAGCCGAAGCCGCAGACACAGGTCAGGCTACCGTCGGGCACGCGCTTGCCCACGGAGCGCGTAAGGGCGGCGATATCGCCGCACCACTGGCGTACCGTCCTGGCCGCATCGCTACCGGGAGCAAGTGTGGCGACCATGAAAATGGCCGCGCGGGTGATCGGAGTGCACACAGCCTGAGGTTCAATATTCGGGTTCATCGTGACGGATTCCACACGCAGCTCCACGGTTAAAGGAGAGAGTAAAAAATCCTACACCCATTACTAAACGATATAAACGACTGTGAGATTTGACAGTTACGTGCGCGTTCGCCGTCGCGTAGTTTTTGAACAGGGTAAAAATCAAGGAGAGGATGATGGCGCACAACCCCATGGGCACCGACCCAACCGACGACGAAAACGATCCGATCTTCAATGCCACCACGCAAAAGCGCAATGTCGTGGACCCACGCACGGGGTTGTTTGAGGTTTACGTGCCCTTGCCGTCGCTGACGGGCAATGCCGGCAACGGGCCGGTGATCGAAATGAGCCTGCACAATACGCCCGTGGTCAATAACGAGGCAGCGCTGGGGGATGGCTGGTTCTATGCCATGACCACCTACAGTGAAAAGCACAAGAAGCTCACGATGCATTCCGGTGAAGTGTTGACGGTGGAAAAGGATAAAGATTTGAAGCAATCCGCCGTGATTGCGCAATGGAACAACGGCAAGTTGACCGTGCACCGCAAAGGTGGCCGCAAGGAAGTGCTGGTACTGCTGCCAGATACCGGCATCTACGTCCCCGAGTCCCTGACCACCGATGGTTACAACAGCGTGACCCTGAGCTGGATGACCACCGCCCATGTGATCGGCGGCGCAACCTACTACCAGATCCAGTTGACCGAAATCCGCGACGCCACCCGCAGCCTGCTCAAGGTGCAATACACCCCAGGGGACCCGGCCGCCACGCCGGTCATCAGTTCGGCCACGTTGACGTTCTGGCCCGACGACGCCGCCGAAACCCTGAGCTACAGCCTGGCCATCGAGAATTACGCCCTTAAATCCGTCAGCCTCGCAGCAGATATCAAAAGCAGTTTCGAGTACCTCGATCACCCGACCTGTGGCTGGCTGCTGACCAACATCACCAGCTTTGACGGGCTGCAGGAGCAGGTGGAGTATCAGGACAACGGACTGACCTTCCCGGACAACCCCAAGCTATCTGCCCTGCCCTGTGTTAGCACCCATACCCTGACGCCCAATGGCGGCGGGACACCGGTGGTGACCACCTATGTGTACCAGCGCCAGGACCCGGATCACTACCGCACGATCATGAGCGAGGGCGTGCCGGCCATTCGCACCACGACCTATAACTACAATGAACAGCACAACGTCACCTCCGAAGTGCTCGTACAAGGGGCGGCACAAACACAAAAAAAATACACGATGACTGTGCAAGAAGAACTACTAAGTCGCACGACATCGACGATATACAGCAAGGCCGGCAAGAGTCGGGAAGAGAAAAACGAAAACCGCTTCAATACCCACTCTGCACTTGTCAGAAATCGACAAGAAAGAGTAACTACAGTAGTGGACTACATACCTGCCCCAGAAAAAGGTGAAATTAAATCTACTGAGAGCGAGACTACCTTAACAAACTTGCTGAATCAGATCGCATTAACTTCCGAGCAGCAGACCGACAAAGAGCCTGATGAATCATGGACGCCTATCCTGACACTCCCCACCCAGCTGTTTCCTTCCACTTACGTTGATACTGAAATCGTCGACGATCCAGGGCTGCTGGCAATAATTCCAGAACTGCTGCCAGGGACATTCCCCCAACTATTAAATATTTTCACCTTTAAATACCACGCCTATAAACAAATACCCAATCTAAGCGAATCTAAAATCATCAGTACCTTACAAGGTAGTCTCGCCAGCGAACTGAACTACAATGCAGCACTCATCGGCCAGCTTATCGAATACTTCGAAGGTGACGACTTTCGCAAGGGTCGCGTGAAGACCCTTACCCAGAGCACCCTGGGGACCAAGGACCGGCGCCCCGTGCAGACCGATCCAATACGCACCTTTGACTACACACTGGGAGGGGTTGGTAACACCGAACTGACCACCACGACCACCGACACCGACACAACCGGCAAGACCCGTACGTCTTCACAAACCCAAAGCACCCTCAGTGGCCGCCTCCTGCGCCAAGTCGACGCTGATGGCAATCGCACCGAGTTTACCTATAGCCAATACGGGCAGTTACTCAGCCTGACCGTCTGCGCGCACAGCACCACGTATCGCCAAGTCACCGCCTATGCCTACCCCGCGCCCGGGCAAGTGAAAGTCACCGAGCCCAACGGAAAAACCCACTTGACCCAATACGACGGCCAGGATCGGCTGGTGAGTGAATACTTGCTGGAAGGTAACCTGCGTAAGCAAACCAAGGCCGTTACCTATGACAGCCTGGGACGTGAGCTACGGACATCAAGTTTTGATTATGACCGGCACGGGACCCAGCTCATCCAATGGCAAGAGATGCGATACGACGACTGGAATGAAGTCAGCAGCCAGCACTACAGCGATGGCCGGGAAGACTTCAATCAATATGACCCCGTCGCCATGACCCGTACGCAATGGACCGGCAAGGCCGCCGACAAGCACACCACCGTGACGACGTACAACTCGGATGAAACCATCAAGAAAATTCAATGGAAAGGCCAGAACGGCGCCGTCTTTCAAACCCAGACAGCCAGTTACAATCGGGCCAAGCAAATTAAACAGTTGGTTACCGACAGCGAGTTCGGAATTATCACCATCAACTACATCTACGATGCCAATGGTCGCCTGCTGAGTGAACGGCGCAGCGAAAAAGGCCGTGGGTTGCTCGACGTGCCCTTCATCTATACCTACCACTACACCTATCCACAGCACTGGCTATTGAGGGACGCCACACAAATCGAGCTTGAGTCCGGTGGCAAACGGCAGGTCCTGGGCAAGCGCAGCTTCGACACTTGGGGCCGGGTAACCTCGCTGACACGCGGCTCTTGCACCGAGACTTACACCTATAGCGGTACAAGCACAGTACCCGCGACCACTGTTACCGCCGACGGCCGCGTGCTCAAGCATGACTACATCAAGGAGCTGGGCAATCGCCTGGCCAAGACCAGTACCGCAGATGCCAGCGCGCAAAACACCTTTACCTACGCCTATGGCACACAAGGCATTGCCACGGCGACCGAGGGCCAACAGTTCCTCCAGTACAACCATGACCTCTATCTCAGTATCACCCGGCAACAGGTGCAAACCGAGCCAGGTCAAAGCAAGGAAGTGCTTTACACCCACTCAATGAATGGGCGCTTGCTGGACAGTACCGACGTACTGAGTAACCAGACACTGTTTCTCTACAAGACTAACGGGCAGCGCTATGCCAGCAATAACTTTCACTACACCACTGACCACATTTACGATGATCAAGGGCTGTTTCAGGAGGAAGTCGTTGCCGGCCCCTACAACCTTGAGCCCACTTCCCCCATCACATTCCATGTGAAGTACACCCACGATCTGCAACAACGTGAGACCAGCCGCCAATTCATACTCCCCGGTAAAGTTGACCTCCTGCTGGAGCAAACTTATTACGCCGATGACAAATTGAAATCGGCCCAATTGAAACAGGGCGCCACCCTCCTCGGCTCCCGCAGCCTGACCTATACGCCGGGCGGCCGGGTCAAGTCCTGTACCACCACTGGCGTCTGGCGGCCAAGGACGCCGAAGAACAAGGAGATCGACAAACAGGAATTTACCTACGATGCACTGGGTAACGTGCTTACCCGCATCACCACCATCGGCACCGCGAAAAACACCGCAACCTATACCTACGACGCTGCCAATGGCTACCGCCTTACAACAGTCAAGAACAGCCACGCGGACTACATCGCGTCTGCCAGCTTGAGTTATGACGCAGCGGGACGGGTAACCCAGGACCAGACGGGCAAAAAATACAGCTATGACTGGCTCGGGCGGCTCATCCAGGCTGGCAGTGCGCGTTATAGCTATGACCCGTCCAAACGCCTGATGACCCGTAATGGCGGTGACGAGCCAAGTCAAGTGATCTACGACGGCCTCAAGGCTTGCGGGGATTACGCCACCGCCAGTAACGACAACAGCCGCAACCTCAACCCCGGCAGCGCCGCCTGTACGGTCCAACAAATCAAGCGCTCCGGGGTCGACAGAACACTGTTTGAACTGCGGGATCTCAACGGCAGCGTGTTGGTCAGCTACGATGTCCAGGCCCAGACCCTCAAGCATCATGCCTATACCGCCTACGGCGAGCATTTTTCGGATGAGCCCGACTCGGTACTGGGCTTCAACGGCGAATACCGTGACAGCACCACCGGCCAGTACCCGCTGGGCACAGGCGAACGCTGGTATGACGCATCCAGCATGCAGTTTCTTACCCAGGATGACCTCAGCCCGTTCGGTAAGGGTGGACCCAATCTGTATGGCTATTGTGCCGAAGGGGACCCGGTCAATTATCAGGACCCCACCGGGCATTTTTCCGTGGATAAGCAATTACGGGCGATTTGGGGGGACGACCTGCCTGGCCCGGAGGGCTTGGGCGAAGGAGGATCTTTGATTCATACGTACCTGTGGGGCGCGGTCGGTGTATTGACCGCCGTGATGACAGGAGGGACGGCACTGTTACTGACGGCGGCGATTGTTGGGCTCGCCGCCACTTCGCTCGCGACCGGTATTGCCTCAGTGGTTATCCAGGACACCAATTCCGCGGCTTCCGGCATCCTGGCCTGGATATCCCTGAGCACCGGAGCAGCAGCAGGGCTGACCACGCTGGCAGCCAAAGTTGTGAGGGTTGGCGCGTATCTGGGGCGGTCTCTCCCAGCAGTCGCCAGGAACCTCATGAGCAAGACATCCAACGCCGTGACCGGCACCCTCAGGCAGTCGCGGCTAATCCGAGGAATGGAGCGCGTCTGGGCAAAATCATTCCCCCGCCCAACCGTGAATTGGCAGGTCCGCTACAACGATGCGTCACTACTGCACCCCCGGGGGACTTCGAGTCTGTTCGATACCGGTGATGTAAATACGCTTTCGTTCGTGACCTCGGGGGTCCTGGGAGGTCTGGGGGTCCTTGAGTCTGAGCCCGCTCAGTTTGCCGATACATTCATCGGTGATATTACTTGGTTGCCCTTCGGCAGTTTCAGGGGGTTGTGGTTGACCAGTAAAGGTAGATGATTCGGTACACCCTGCGCCTTGCAAAAAACTGACCGAGCAAGGCCTGGGGCCCTGCTCGGTCAGGGTTTAAAGCTGCGGCCAGGTGTAACGGAGGTTCAGCCGGTTCTCATTGAGGTCGCTGCGGTAGTTTGAGCGCGCCGTCACATTGCGTATTCGAATGCCCAAGCCAGTGGCACGGCAGACCCTGCAGGTAAAAGGCAAATCAACCAAGGTCGCCCCCCCCTACCGGCAAGGTCACGCCGGTGATGTAGGAGGCCTCGTCAGAGGCCAGGAACAGGATCGCGCCCACTTGTTCGTCGATGCTGCCGTAACGCTTCATCGGGCTGCTATCCAGGGTCTGGTCGACGATTTGTTGGTACCACGCGCGCTCCTGCGCGCTCTGCGGCTGGTTATTGCGCGGGATGCGCCGGGGCGGTGCTTCGGTGCCGCCGGGTGCGGTGGCGTTGACGCGGATGCCGCTGCCGGCGGTTTCCAGGGCCAGGCAGGCGGTCAAGGCATTCACTCCACCCTTGGCCGCGCCATAGGGCACGCGATTGACCCCCCGTGTGGCGACCGACGACACATTGACGATGGCGCCAGTGCCCTGCTCCAGCATGTAGGGCAGCACGCAATGGCAGCACCACAGCGTGGGGAACAGCGAACGGCGCACTTCGGCCTCGATTTGCGCCTCCGCGTAATACTCGAAGGGCTTGGCCCAGATGGTCCCGCCGACGTTGTTGATGAGGATATCGATGCGCCCGAAACGCACCTTGGCGGCGGCCATCACCTGGGCACACTCGGCATGCTGCTCCAGGTCGGCGATGAGGGTCAGCACCCGGGCATGCTGCAACTCGTGCACCAGTTCCGAGCGATCGATTGCGACCACCCAGGCGCCCTCCGCCAGCAAACGTTCGGCGACGCGCCGGCCGATGCCCTGGGCGGCACCGGTGACCAGCGCAACCTTGGTGTCAAAACGTAGATTCATGCTGGTTTCCTCAGGCGGCATCGCAGTTGGCCATGGCATTGGCGGTGAATTTTTCGTAATGGAAGCTGGCCGGGCTCACGCCCTGGTGCTTGAAGTGCTCGCGCACCGCATCGACCATCGGCGGCGGCCCGCACAGGTAAACGTCGACATCACCATCGTTGAGAACATCGCTGGCCATATGCTGGGTGACATACCCCTGGCGCGGGTGCGCGGTCTGCGGATCGGCCACGCAGGTGACAAGCGTGAGGTTGGGCAACCGCGCAGCGAAGGCCTCCAGGGCCTCGACCAACACCAGGTCCTGATCCCGCGTCACCCCATAGATCAGCGTGATCGGCCGGTTTTCCCCCCGCAGGGCCAGCACTTCAAGCATCGACAGGAACGGCGCCAGGCCGGTGCCACCGGCCAATAACAGCAGCGGCCTGTGCACCTCACGCAGGTAAAAACTGCCCAACGGCCCGGTCATCGGCACGCTGTCGCCCGGCTGGGCGCGCTCCAGCCAACTGCTCATCAACCCGCCCGGTACATGCTTGATCAGAAAACTGGCGTGCGTGTCGCCAGGGCGGCTGCTGAATGAATAGGAGCGCGTCTGCCCACTGTCGGGCACGCCGATGTTCACGTACTGGCCGGGTAGAAACACCGGCGCCTGATCCAGTTCGAAACTCACCTGCAGTGCGGCATCGGCGTGGCGCGTGATGCTGGCCAGCGTCGCGACGAACTGCGTGGTGCCGGTCTTGCACGCGCTGGACGGTACCGGCACGGCAATCACGCAATCGGACTGCGGCACCATCTGGCAGGTCAGTACCTGGCGCTCCTGGGCTTCATTCGCGCTCAGGGCGTCTTCGATATAGTCATCGCCCAAGTCATAGGCGCCGGTTTCACAACGGCACTTGCACGTGCCACAGACACCGTCCGAGCAGTCCATGGGCAGGTTGATGCGTTGGCGGAAAGCAGCATCGAGCACCTTCTCCCCCACCTTGCAGTCGATAAAACGGGTAACCCCATCTTCGAAGTTCAGGGCAATGGCATACGTCATGGCGGTGTCCTCAGATGTGGTAGATGTCGATGACCTGGTGGATGTAATCGTTTTTCAGCACCACCTTCTTGTGCGTGATCAGCGGCTGCTCGCCGCGGATGTCCAGGCTATAGAAGGAGGTGCCGAAATAACTGTCCGTGGTCTTGTAGCGGTGGCTGAGGGTGTGCCAGTTGAAACGCAGCTGCACCTGGGCGCCATCGTCGGCCAGTACTTCGAGGTTGCAGAGCAAGTGCACGGTGCGCGGCTCGGGCGTGCTGGCGCTGGAGCGTTCGGTCTTGATCCGGAAGATGCGGTCTTCCAGGCCATCGCGGCTGGGGTAGTAGATCAGCGAGATTTCGCGTTGCGGGTCTTCGGTGAGGGTGTCGTAGTCGTCCCAGGCGGGCATCCAGAATTGCACCTTGGGCGAATAACACGCCAGCCACTCATCCCACTGGCGGTCATCCAGCAGCCGCGCCTCGCGGTACAGAAAGTCCAGCAGGCAGTCACGGGACAGGCTCATGGCTGCAGCTCCCGGTCGCTGGCGATCAGGCCTGGCTGTTCACGCTCTATTGCACGCTGCAGGCTTGCGGCCCAATGCGCATGCTGGCGCACGAACAAGCCTTCGTCTTCGGTTTTGCCCCCGCTCAATTGCGGGTGCATGCCCATGGCCCTGGCGTTGTCGTCGGCCCCTTCCACCCACTGCTTGGCGCCACGGCTCAGGTCATTCCACAGGGTGGTCGCGCCCTGGTAGCCGGTCTGGCAGGCGCGGAACTCTTCCAGGTCATCCGGCGTGCCCATGCCGCTGACGTTAAAGAAGTCTTCGTACTGGCGGATCCGCGTTGCCCGCTCCTCGGCGCTTTCGCCAATTGGCGCCATGCAATAGATCGTCACTTCGGTCTTGTCCACCGCGAGGGGCCGCACCACACGGATCTGCGTGGAGAACTGATCCATCAGGTACACATTGGGGTAGAGGCACAGGTTGCGGGTCTGGTCGACAATAAAGTCTGCACGCGCCTGGCCCAGGCGCTCGGCCAGTGCCGCGCGGTGGGCATGCACCGGGCGCACCTCGGGGTTGAGCAGGCGCGTCCACAGCAGGATATGCCCGTGATCGAAGGCGTAGACGCCGCCCAGGCTTTTCGACCAGCCATTGGCATCGACCGTGCGCGTGCCTTCGGCCTCGTAGTTGCGCCGGCCCATGGTCGCCGAGTAGTTCCAGTGCACGGAGCTGACGTGGTAACCGTCGGCGCCGTTCTCGATCTGCAGCTTCCAGTTGCCGTCGTAGACATACGAGGAACTGCCGCGCAGCACCTCCAGGCCCAGGGGGGCCTGGTCGACCATCTGGTCGATGATGACCCGGGTCTCGCCCAGGTAATCACTCAGTTGCGGCACCGCCTCGCTGAGACTGCCGAACAGAAAGCCACGGTAGTTTTCAAAGCGCGCCAGGCGCGTGAGGTCGTGGGAGCCGTCGCAGTCGAAGCTGTCCGGGTAGGCGCCGGTCTTGCCGTCCTTGACCTTGAGCAGCTTGCCGGCGTTGCTGAAGGTCCAGCCGTGGAATGGGCAGGTAAATGAGCCCTTGTTGCCCTGTTTGCGCCGGCACAGCATGGCGCCACGGTGGGCACAGGCGTTGACCAGGCCATGCAAAGTACCCTGTTTGTCGCGGGTGATGACCACCGGCTGGCGGCCGATCCAGGTGGTGTAGTAGTCGTTGATTGCCGGCACCTGGCTTTCATGGGCCAGGTACAGCCAGCCGCCTTCGAAGATGTGCTGCATCTCCAGGGCGAACAGGTCGGGGTCGGTAAAAATGTCGCGGCGGCAGCGAAATACCCCGGTAGCGGGATCTTCCTGAACGGACTCGCGCAATTGTGCAGCGAGGCGGTCGAGTGTAGTGGTCATGGGGCAGGCCCTCCGTTGTTCTTGTATCAGGCGCCCTCACCGTACGTGCTCCTCCCACTCCTCAATATCCGCTTCCTGCACATCAGTATCCGGCTGGCGCGAGCCGCTTAGCGATGGCGCTTCCAGGTCTGCGAAGGCAGCTCGCCAAAGCGTTTGCGATAGGCCTCGGAGAACCGCCCCAGGTGCATGAAGCCATGGTCCAGCGCCACTTCCGTCACACTGCGCGCACTGCTCAGTTGCAAACGCGCATGCACCCGCTCCAGCTTGCGCCGGCGCACATAATCACGGGGCGACAGGCCGACCTGGCGCGCAAACAGGCTATACAGCGACCGCTCGCTGACCTTGGCCACCGCCATCAATTGCTCGATACCGATGTCCTCGCCCAGGTGCTCCTCGATAAACTCGCGCACCGCCTCGAAACCACCGCCATGCGCCGCCTGGGGCACCACCCGCAACACATTGCTGGCCAGCAGCGCCAACAGCTTGTTGGCGACAATCCGCTCATACAGGTCCTGCACTTGCGGCTCGACGGCGTTTTCCGCCTCATGGCAGATCAGCCCCAGTAACTGCAGAAAACCATCCATCTCACTCAGCGCATGGCGCGCCGCCGCAAAACGAATACCCGGTTGTGGCAGCGTCCAGTGCTGCGCCAGGCAAGCATTTTCCAGCAGGCGCACCGGCAACTTGATGATGAATTTCTCGCAATCGGCGGAATAGGTCAGGTCCACCGGGTCATCCGGATTGATCAGCAGGATCTCCCCCGGCCCGAAGACCTGCGCGTTGCCCCGGGAGTTGGAGCGGCAGTGCCCGCTCAGCAGGATCTGCAAGTGATAGATGGTTTCCAGCGCCACCGACGTCACCTGCACCGGCGCGCCATAGCTGATGCGGCACAGGTCCAGGCTGGAAAAGGTCCGGTGGCTGATGCTCGCCAGGGGCCGGCCCTTGGGCGGCAGACGGATACAGTGGTTGCCCACGTGCTGGTTGACATAATCCGACACGGCGTAGGCATCGGCACCCTGGAAAATCTGGCTGCGCTCACTCAATAGCACGGTCATGGTGCGCCTCTTTATAGTTATTGGCCTCAGGCTGAGGCGTGATGTCGCGAGCGTCCAATATGGATAAGGTCTACATGGATACCCTTAAGGTATGGTGAGCTTTTCGCGACTCGGTAGTCCGCACCAGGCCGGCGATCACGCAGCGCATGCAGTCCATTGTTACTGTTTCATCAATAATGCTTTTCTACCTTGAGTATTTATCCGGAAAAACCCTGCGCCTAAACTGCGCGCAATTTCCAGGCAGCCATAACGCGCTAACTCTTATAAGGCGATCCAACGCCAAACCCCCTTTCCTAGAGCCCTCGGCGGCGCCCGCGTCGATTGACTACCCCCTCCCCGCCAGCCCCGATCAGCGCGACTGCCTGCTGCCGACTGAATGCCTTGCCCCCTGCACATTGATTGCGTGCACTTTCCATTGACTAACGGAACGTATTAAAAAAATGACGGATGATCATCAACCCAAAACTCGCAAAGTTGCACTTGGCGCGACCGCGAGGGTGCTGTTTTGCTTGCTTGTGCTGCTCGTAGCGCTGGCAATGATTTACGGCGGTTTCAAACTGGTTGCGCTGGGCGGCTCGAGTTACTACTTGATCGCGGGGCTGGCGTATTTGCTGCTGGCGGCGCTGATGTTCTTGCGCAAAGGGATAGGCCTTGCCCTTTCAGTCATCATCGCCTTGGCAACCTGTGCCTGGGCGTTTTACGAAGTGGGCCAGTTCAGTTACTGGGAACTGCTGCCGCGCCTGGTCGTTCCGGCAATTGTCCTGGCGCTCAGCCTGTGGGTCGGCGCTACGTTCCCAACCACCTCATCACGCGCCCGGCGTTTGGCCAACGGCATGGGGCTCGTTGTGTTTGCGGGGCTGATCGCAACGTTTGTGGCGGCGTTCTATCCGCACGGTGCGATTTCCAATCCAGTCGCCGCGAAGGCTGCACCCGCACCCACGGAGCCCGCCTCGGCGTCCGAAAACTGGGCGTCCTTTGGCCGTAGTGCATCAGGCACCCGCTTTGCGCCGTTCAACCAAATCACCCCGCAAAACGTCAAGGACCTGCAAGTTGCCTGGATCTACCGAACCGGCCGCAGAACCACAGGGGGCGGCGCCGGTGTGGACGAAAACACTCCGCTGCAGATCGGCAACGTCTTGTATTCGTGCACCCCGGAAAACCTGATCACCGCCCTCGACGGCGATACTGGCAAGCCGATCTGGAAGTTCGATCCCCACGCCAGCAGCGCAGAGCACGTAACTTGCCGTGGCGTGGGCTATTACGACATCGATAAGGACGACAGTCTGAGCGCTGAAGTCAAAACGTCGTACGGCGACCAGCAACAATGCCGTCAGCGCATTCTGGTGTCGTCTGTGGATGCCCGTTTGTTTGCCCTTGATGCGCACACCGGCAGCCTGTGCGCGAACTTTGGCGACAAGGGTTACGTCGACCTGAAAAAAGGCATGGGCCCGACCGAGAACAGCAAGCGCTATCACCCCACATCGCTGCCGGTGGTCATGGGCCATCTCACCGTGGTCGGCGGCTGGGTGCGTGACATCGTCGCCAAAGAGCCTTCTGGCGCTGTGCGTGCCTTCGACGTGCTGACCGGCGCGCTGGTGTGGGCATGGGACATTGGTGCGCCTGAGGGCCAGGATGCAACCGCTGGCGACCAAGAGTTCACCCTGGAAACCCCCAATGTCTGGACCATTCCTACCTACGACAAGGCATTGAACCTGGTCTACCTGCCCACCGGTAACGGTCCGCCTGACTATTGGGGTGGCGACCGCAACCAGGCCAAGGAAAAGTATGGCTCGGCTGTCGTCGCCGTCGATGCTTCGACCGGCAAAACCCAATGGGTTTACCAGACCGTTCACCACGATGTGTGGGACTACGACCTACCCTCCCAACCTGTGCTGTACGACATCAAGAACGCCCAGGGCGAAAAAACGCCGGTGCTTATCCAGACCACCAAAACCGGCAATATCTTTGTCCTGGATCGCCGCACCGGCCAACCGGTCACTGAAGTTCAGGAGCGGGCGGTGCCTACTTCGCCAGCGGCCGAAGGCGAGCACCTGTCGCCGACGCAACCCCATTCGGTAGGCATGCCGGTGATTGGTGCCGAGCCACTGACCGAAAAGTCCATGTGGGGCGTAAGCACCTTCGACCAACTGTACTGCCGGATCATGTTCAAGGACTCCGTTTACGTAGGGCCCTTCACTCCGCCAACTGAAAAGCCCTACATCGAATGGCCGGGCTTGCTGGGCGGCATGAACTGGGGTGGCATCTCTATCGACGAAAACACCGGCATGATGTTCGTCAACGACATGCGCGTCCCTTTGCGCATGGCGCTGGTTACCAAGGAAAACACCAAGAAGTTCAAAGTCTCGACCGATGAAGTGCCTGGCTTCATGGGCACCATTCGCCCACAAGTTGCCGGCATCTATGGTGGGGTGAAAATCGACATCCTCCAGTCGCCCCTGGGCGTGCCGTGCAACACCCCGCCATTTGGCAGCATGAGTGCCATCGACCTGAACACGCAGAAACTGGTCTGGCAGGTTCCGTTGGGCACCGTGCAGGATACCGGCCCGCTGGGTATCAAAACCCACCTGCCGATCCCGCTGGGCATGCCAACGCTGGGGGGCCCGACCTCGACGGCCTCGGGGCTGGTGTTCTTTGCCGGCACCCAGGACTACTACCTGCGGGCTCTTGAGTCGGCCACCGGTAAAGAGGTGTGGAAAGCCCGCCTGCCAGTGGGTGCGGTTGCGGCACCGCTGATCTACAAGTCACCGGCCACCGGCAAGCAGTATGTGGTGATCTCGGCGGGTGGCATGAGCCATTCGCCGGATGTGGGTGACTACATCATTGCGTATGCACTGCCAGAGAGCGCCGATAAACCATAAATCGTTGGTTAGCGCCGTCTAAAAATAATCCCCGGTTTCGGGGATTATTTTTGCTGGCTGGGAGGCAGGCCTGGACACTACTCAACCATAAGCCCGCGACGCACTCGCCCTGCCCTTTTATAGGCTCTGACCACCGTGTTGGTCTCACAAGAAATGATCCCCTCCAGGGACCCCATCCGCGCCGTTGAAACGGCCCACAGATCATGAATATCACGACACAACACATGCCAAAACAACTGCGAACGTCCGCTGGTACCGAACAGGCAACGCGTGTGCTCATCCTTTGCCAGCTCCAGGGCAATGCCATCTGCCGCACCCGGTCGGGTTTGTAACGACAGGATCGCCTCTACCCCATAGCCAACCAACAGCGGTTCGAGCTCCACACGAAAGGTCAGGGCATTACTGTCGACCAGCCCACTCAACATCCGCTGAACCTTCGGTTCACTGACGCCACAGGTTTGGGCAAGCACGCCCAGGCTGGCCCTTCCATCGAGCATTAACGCGCCCAGTAGCCGCATCTCATCGGCATTCAGGCTCACAGGCCCGGCCGGCACCGGTTCAGTAGGCACCGAACCGTCAATCCGCCAGCGACTCGCTCGTCGGAACGATCTGAGCACCACCTGCGATTGAACCTGCCTTACTCCCGGCACCAGCGGCAACGCTCGCACCACCATGTCAGACAGCGCTTCCACATTCGGCAAATTGATCTCGGTGAAGATGTCGAACTCTCCAGTTGTCGCCATCACCACCTGCGTCTGTGCCAGTTGCGCCAAGTGCTCCGCTACTTCCTTCTGCCGCCCGTCGGCTACCCGAATCCACGCATGCAGCACCGGGCCACTCCCGACGACAACCGGATCAAGCTCGCCGATCACCCGGATATATCCACTGTCCATCAAACGTTGCAGGCGACGCGAAAGCGTCCGCTCGGCCACATCGCAGCACGTACTCAAATCCCGCCAAGTGCCACGGGGGTTTGCCTGTAGTGCAACCAGGCAGGCCAGATCGGTTTCATCCAGCGCAAAATGTCTTTTTTCATCCGACTCAACGGTTGACGAGACCATATTCTTACAATACCTTCGCTCAAGTGGCCAAATTAAAACAAAACAAACCAGAAAATGTCTAAAAATAATTACAATTCAAAAACCAAAGGCACAAGCCAATGAATTATGCGACTCAAACGTCCCAAGCGGTAAAGCCGCAGGTATCAATCGCGCGCAAAATTGCGGCTGGCAGCATTGGGAACGCGGTGGAGTGGTTCGACTGGACGATCTATGCGTCGTTCGCGGTGTTCTTTTCTACACAGTTTTTTCCGAAAACTGACGAAACGGCGTCCCTGCTGGCGACTTTCGCTATTTTCGCCGTAGGTTTCTTCATGCGTCCCATCGGCGGTTGGGCGCTGGGGATCTACTCTGATCGCTATGGCCGCAAATCAGCATTGGGCGTCACCATCATGTTGATGGCTGGCGGCTCACTGATGATCGGCATTACCCCCACCTATGAGCAGATCGGGCTGCTAGCGCCGGTGTTGCTGGTGGTTGCACGACTGATGCAGGGTTTGTCGTTGGGCGGTGAATACGCGTCGGCCTCTACTTACCTGGCCGAGTTAGCGCCAGACCACCGTCGCGGCTTCTTTTCCAGCTTTGTATTTTTCAGTTCCGCCGCAGGCATTCTGACCGCATCGGCGATCGGCTGGGCCCTTACTACCCTGCTCACCGACGAACAAATGAGAGAGTTCGGCTGGCGCATTCCGTTCTTGCTCGGTGCCTTGGGCGGTGTCGCTGGTATTTGGCTGCGTATGTCGGTGCCTGAAACCGAAGCCTGCACCTCGCAACCGGCTAAAAAGGTAGAGAAGCAACCCCTGCGCACCCTGCTGCGGGATTATCCGCGGGAGACCCTGCGAATTGTCGGCTTTTCGATCCTCAGCACATTTGCCTTCTACCTGTTCGTTATCTACATCCCCACCTATGCCATCCGAGCACTGCACGTGGAGTCCTCGACAGCCTTTGCGGCAAATACGGTTGCCATGGTTGCGTTCATGCTCGTGCACCCGCTCTTCGGCATGCTCTCAGACAAGTTCGGGCGCAAGCCGCAACTGATCGTTTTTGCCCTGGGTTACCTGCTGTTCTTCTACCCGATTATTACCAACATGCAGCCGACGTTCTCGTCGATCCTGATGGTGGAGCTGTTCGGCCTGTTGCTCTACGCGCTTTATACCTCGATCGCCCCAGCCATCATGTCTGAACAATTCCCGAGCAGCGTTCGCGCCGTCGGTATTGGTGCGCCCTACAACCTGATGGTGGCCTTGCTCGGCGGGACTACGCCATACCTGCTGACCTGGCTGCAGAGCCACGGCCAAGAGAGCTGGTTCTTCTATTACGTGCTCGCAGGCGCCGCGCTCACCCTTCTGACCTTCATCAAAATGCCAGAGACCGCCGGAAAACCACTGAAATAGGCACTGGCTCGAACAACGCGATGCGATCCCCGTCAACGCCCGTCGAACACGGGGATACCGACTCACAAATCTTAGAATCCAGAAATTATGTGCGAACGATCCGAAGCCCTTTGTTTCCAGACTGCCCTGCAGATTGCCCATCTGATCGCTACCCGGCAGATCACCTCGCGCGCCGTCACGCAATACTTTCTGGACCGTATTGCACGCAGCAGCGCGCTTAACGCCTTCACGATAGTGTTCGCAGAGCAAGCCTTGGCGGCCGCCGATGCCGCCGACAGTGCACTCGATACAGGCCAACCCTTGAGCCCATTGCATGGCGTGCCGGTTGCCATCAAAGACAACATCGAAATCGCCAACACCCTGGCCTCGGCAGGTTCGTTAAGCCGCCTGACCACTATCAGTTCCGCGACCAGCGCCGTCGCGCAACGTTTACAGGCGGCGGGAATGGTTATCGTCGGCAAGACCCAGATGACCGAATTTGCCTTCGGCTTATCCGGGCAGAACCCGACCCGAGGCACGCCCTGGAACCCCTGGGACGCCAAGTTGCATCGCGCCCCGGGCGGGTCCTCTTCAGGCGCGGCGGTTGCAGTTGCAGCAGGACTGGTACCGATTGCCGTCGGTGGCGATACCGGCGGATCGATACGAGCTCCCGCATCGCTTAATCATTTGGTTGGCTTCAAACCGTCCAGCGGCCTCATCAGCCTGGACGGTGTCGTTCCACTGGCTCCCAGCCTGGATGTGCTGGGCCCAATCGCCCGCGACGTAAACGACGCGCATGCGCTCACCGCCATCATTGCCAGCCCGTATACGGGCAATGGGTTGAAGGTTCAGGCTGAACTTGCCAGTGAGTGGGTGCCCACCAAGCCGGGCACCGTATTTGTACTGGACCAGAGTGCGTTCCCCAGTGCGCTGTCCATTGGCACCCGCCGGGTATGGGACCAGGCCTTGGGCAATCTGAACGCGGCCGGCTGGACGCTCGAAAGCTGGGTTCCCAATGATGAGTTGGATATCGCTCAGCTTTCCGAATGCAACTCGATGATCATTGCTTATGAGGGCTATCGCGAGTTTGGGCACCTGGCCCATGACCCCGCGCAGCTACTCTGGAAGGTGGTGCGCAATCGAATCCTGGCGGGTGCGGATATCAGCCGTGATGCCTACGAACACGCCGTTGCGCAGCGTGCAACGGCAGCCGCGGCATTCACCCGTGCGATCGGCTCATTTGGGGTGTTGTTGATGCCTGTCAGCAGCCACGGTGCCTTGCCCCTGGATGACGAGGACGTCAATCACGCCAGTATTGGCAAGTTCAGCCGAGCCAGTAATTACCTGGGCACTCCGGCAATCGCCCTGCCCGCCGGATTCGATGAGGCCCAGATGCCGATTGGCGTGCAGCTGCTAGGCCCGGTATTTACAGATATGCACTTGCTGAAAACAGCGAGCGCCATGGCGCCTTCGCTTTTACTTGACGGGCGCACGCCTGAGCTTGAGCGATGGGGGCTTTAAACCAGGTACAAACAGCAATCGCCCAAGACGACCAGTCCCAGTCACAGGCCGATCGAGATGGCAGCCCAAGAAAAGATTGTTAATGCGAAGCACTATCATTAAAGTGCAGGACTTTCCTCTGCGTGATCTCTGCTAATGTCGAGCATGACCACCGAAGAGCTTGAGGTGGCGTTTCGGGCCCATGCCACCGAGTTGCGTTCGTTTCTTCATCGTCAGTTGCGCAATCCTGAGACTGCGGCCGATCTGACCCAGGAAACCTACCTGCGCCTGCTCCGCCAGCCACCCCGCAAGCCGGTGCTCAATCTACGCGGCTTTATCTTTAAAGTTGCGCGCAACTTGGCGATTGATCATGCGCGCAGCAGGCAGACGCGAGAGCGCCTCGACGAAGGCACCGCCTACCTCTACGAGGTGACCGGCGAGAGCCCGGCGCTGTTCGATGTGGTGGTCGCGCAACAAGAACTGGCCGCGATGGCTCACGCTCTGCACCGCTTGCCTACCCAGTGCCAGGAGATATTCACGCTGTGTCGGCTGCAAAACCTGCCCCACAAGGAAGTGGCCCTGCAACTTAAGGTTTCGGTCAGTACGGTGGAAAAACAATTGGCTATTGCGCTCGACTTTCTCAGCCAATGCCTGCAACGATAGCCGGTATGCACGATCAACCCCACACCACGCCATCCCTCAGCGAAATCCAGCGCACTGCCCACGCGTGGGTGATTCGCCTCACCTCGGGTTCGGTGCAGCCATCGGATGTGGCGGCGGCGCGGGCATGGTGCGAACAGGCGCCGGAGCATCAGCAGGCGTTTGTCGAAGCGCGTCGGATGTGGAGTTTAAGTGCGCATCTGGCCCAGCCTGCTGCTTCGGCACGGCCGTCCGCGCGTCGCCTGTGGGCAATGGGTATCGCGGCGTCGTTGGTGCTCGGGCTCGGCGTGACATGGGCGCAACGAATGGCATTGGATGCCGACTATTACACCGGCACCGGTGAGCGTCGACAGGTCGTGCTAGCTGATGGTTCGCAGATCACCTTGAATGCCAACAGCGCCGTTGATGTGAAATTCACTGACGATGGGCGGCGTATTACCCTGCGCAAAGGCGAGGCCGTGTTCGACGTGAAGCCGGACCCGCAGCGGCCCTTCAGTGTGCAGGCGGGAGCCTTGAGCGCGACGGCCCTGGGCACGATCTACGCCGTACGCCGTGATGCAGAGCACGTGGATGTCACGGTGCGCCGCGGGCGTGTGGCCGTCACGGGCGAGCCTGACAAGGTGACGCTCGGCGCTGGCGAGACCGTTGGCGGGCGTGCCGATGGCCTGGGCGCCAAGCAGCGTGTGGACGTCGACACGATGCTGGCCTGGGAGCAAGGTCGCCTGGTCTTCGAGCTGACACCGCTGGCGCAGGTGCTTGAGCAACTCGAACGCTATCGTCCGGGAATCATAGTGCTGCGGGACTCGCGCCTGGGCGCACTCAAGGTCAGCGGCACCTTTCAGCTCAACGACCTGGACGAGGGCCTGACGACGCTGGAGAACGTCTTTGCCCTCAAGATCGAGCGCTACACCGACTATCTGCTGGTGATCTCCTCCAAGACTTGACTATTTTTACGGGTGTTGGCGTGTCAGCCGTCTTCCTTCCCTAGAACGATAATGCTTCGTATTAGGGAGACCACTGATGCACCATCCGTTACCTGAAGGGCTGCACATAAAATCGTTGTCCGCCGCCCCGCTCGCCCTCTTGTGCGTGCTGATATCCGGCCTGGCAGTGGCTGACCCTCACTCTTTCAACATTGCACCGCAACCCCTGGCGAGCGCGCTGAACCGCCTGGCTGCTCAAAGCGGTTTACAGGTGATTTTTGATGGCACGCTGGTAGTCGGCAAGAACAGCCTTGGAGTCGTCGGCCCCAAAGAGCCAGAAGCGGCACTGGCTGACGTCTTGAAAGGCAGCGGCTTGACCTGGCGCACGACCGGCGCAAACAGCGTGATGCTGGAAAAGGCCCCCGAATCGAGCAGCACCCTGCAATTGGGGGAGACGGCAATCGTCGGCCAGCAGATGGGTGAAACCACCGAGAACACCGGCTCCTACACCACCGGGGCCATGCAGACCGCCACCAAGCTCCCCTTGACCTTGCGGGAAACGCCGCAGTCGGTCAGCGTGGTCACGCGCAAACGCATGGACGACAAAGCCATGACCACCATCAGCGATGTGGCCCAAAGCGCACCGGGCTTTTTCTTGAATAACTCCGGCGGCGTTGGGCGACCCACGTTCAGCGCGCGCGGGTTCGACGTCGACACCATTATGTACGACGGCTTTCCCACCAGTTTCCTCACCTACCTGCCCAGCAGCGAAGCCAATCTGGCCATGTATGACCGGGTGGAAATCGTGCGTGGCGCCACCGGCCTGGCCCAGGGCGCGGGCAGCCCGGCTGGGGCGATCAACCTGGTGCGCAAGCGCCCGACCCACAAATTCCAGGCCGTGCTCACCGGCAGTGCCGGCAGTTGGGACGATTACAGCAGCACCCTGGACATTGGCGGCCCGCTCAACGAAAGCGGCACCTTGCGTGCCCGTACGGTGCTCTCGCGGCAGGACTCGAAAAGCTTTCGCGAGTCGGTAGAGAGCGACGCCGATCTGTACTACGGCGTCGTGGACGCCGACCTGACGGATACCACCACGCTGACGCTGGGGGCCTATCGGCAGAAGGACTACACCAACTACGTCTGGGGCGGGTTGCCCATGGCCCGTGGCGGTGGTCATCTAGGACTGCCCCGGGACACGTTCCTGGGGCATGACTATGAATACATGGACAACCGCACCACCGGGTATTTCGCGACCCTGGAGCATGGTTTCGCCAATGACTGGAAGCTGCGCATGGCAGCCATGCAGTCGATGACCAACACCGACGTGCTGGCCTCCTCCATATGGGGATACAACCGCCACTATCTATGGACGCAAGCCATGGAGCAGAAAGAGAAAGGCTATGACCTGGCCCTCAGCGGCCCCTTCCAGCTACTGGGCCAGGAACATGACTTCACCGTGGGCGTCAGCAAGCGCCAGCTGGATTATCGTACCGGTAAGATTTGGGAAAGGTTCATCGACAGCAACGTCGATCTGTTCGCGTGGGACCCACGTGGCCACACCAAGCCCACTATCGTCAAAGGCCCCGACGGCCGTCTCGAGACGACGACTCAGGACAGCCTCTATACCAGCACCCGCCTGCGCTTGACCGACCCGCTGTCGCTGATTCTCGGCGGCCGTCTGGACTGGTACGAATTCCAAAGCAGGGCCAACCCTGCCAGCAGCTACAAGGTCACGCGCAATCTGACCCGCTATGCTGGCCTGGTCTATGACCTGGACACCAATCACTCGGTCTATGTCAGCTACACGGATATCTTCAAGCCACAGACCGAAAAAGGCCTCGGTGGACAAGTGGTGGTGCCTATCGTGGGCGAGAACTACGAGGTGGGTATCAAGGGCGAATACTTTGATGGCGCACTGAACGCCAGCCTGGCGGTTTTCCAGATTGACCAGAAGAACCGCGCCCAGCAATTGCCGGATGTCAAAGGCTGCGGTGCAACCGCCAACAGTGAGTGCTATGAGTCTTCCGGCCTGGTGCGCAGCCGCGGTGTGGACCTGGAAATCCAGGGCGCCCTGAGCGAAAACTGGCAACTGGCCGGCGGGTACACCTACACCCAGACGAAGTACGTCAACGACGCCACTGCAACCCTGGAAGGCCAGGACTTCAACCGCCGGCTGCCGCGCCAGCTATTCAAGCTGTCCACCCTCTACACCCTGCCCGGCGACCTGCAACGCTGGCGCATTGGCGGTGATGTTTATCAGCAGAGCCAGATCCGCACCGCAGGGGGCAGCGGTACCAGTGCATGGCAAAACCGGCAGGGCTCGTACACCGTGGCCGGCCTGGTGGCAGGCTACAAGGCCAGCGAGCAACTGGATTTGCAGGTCAACGTAAACAACCTGTTCGACCGTACCTACTACGTCAGCATCGCCAACGGCGGCTATGAACCGTACGACGTCTACGGCGACCCGCGTAACTTCAAACTGACTGCCCGCTACAGCTTCTAAGAAGCGGCTCGACGCTCATGTCCAAGGACGGACATGAGCAGGATAGATAGGGCGCGAGTTTGTCGACCTTATCCTCAAGTGACGAGCTGCAAAGGCAACTGATAAATGAACGCCCCTTCAAAGCGCCGCATAAACAAGCGCGGATAGCCGGCCAGGACGCGGATCAATCATCGTATGGCTGCCCGAGGTCGTGGTGACAAAACCAAAGCTCACGCGACTGTCGGGATCGGCAAAACTCACCGGGCCGCCAAGGCCCAGATGACCAAAGGCGCGGGGGCCCATTGCAAGGGAAGCCGTCGGGTCGACTTGCTGCTCCAGCATGCAACCCAGGCCGTAGCGCATTGGGCGCATCCATGAGCGATCCATGCCGTGACTGTGCTCTTGGGTGAACTCACGGAGCATTTCGCGCCCGATAAAGTTTCCCGCCAGCAACGCACTGTAGAAACCGGCGAGGCCGTGAGCGGTACCGTGTCCACACACAGCCGGTTGGCGATAGGCCCACCAGCGAGGGTCGCTGGTGCGTCTGGGCACCATTCCGGGATTGGTGAAGGCATATGTCGCGATGTGCGATGGCTGGTTTTTCAGCACTGCTCGCAACGCTTGCGAGTAAGGATCGCCGACTCGCCCGGTGGCACTGTCGAACCGGGCGATACGATGAAAGTGCTGTTCGTCCACGCCAAGGTGAACGTCCAGGTCATGAGGGTCCAGAATCTCGTCATGGATAAAGACGCAGGCATCGCGGCCGTCCACCCGACGAATCAACTCACCGAGTATCCAGCCAAAGGTGGTGGTGCCGTACCCCAGGTCGGTTCCCGGCTCCCACCACAGCGGCTCGGCCTCAAGGACCCGTATCATGTGTTCCCAGTCAAACATCATGGGGTTGTGGTCGGGGGCGCGCAGCGCCGGCAGGCCCGCGGTGTGATTCATCACCTGACGCAAGGTCACCCGGGCTTTGCCGCTCTGGGCGAACTCAGGCCAGTAACGGGCCACGGGTGCATCCAGCTCCAGCTTGCCCTGCTCGACCAACATCAGCACCGCCACCGCCACATAGGGCTTTACTACGCAAAAGGTATTGGCCAATGTATCGCGCGTCCACGGCTGGGTGCCCTCTTGATCCGCCATACCGGCCCACAGGTCGACGACCATCTCCCCGCCTACCTGCACGCAAAGCCCGGCTCCACGCTCCTGCGGATCATCAAACATCTGCTCGAAAGCCTGCTTGACCGCTTCGAACTGTTTTGCACACATCCCTTGTGCCTTCATACCTCAGACTCCTCGCATTTGAAGTATTGCTATTGAGCATTAACAAAGTTGCCAGGCGACAAGAAACATGCCGCCTGGCAGCCCCATTTACGGATTACGGCTGGGCCGTAACTATCAGCTGATAATACTTTTCGCGAACTTCACCCGCGCGACCGTGTTTGCGAGTGATCCAGGGAAAAACGGTTCGCACGCTTGTATGTGCCGAAGTCATTGAACCTGACACCTGCCTGCGCCATGACTTTATGGGCATAAGGCGCCGTCATCTGACGCAGATAGAACGGGTCCCTCACAACGAAGTGATGAATACTGTGCGTGCTGCCAAAGTTAAAACAGAACATCTGGAACGGCCACAACCACCAAGGGTTCATTACCTGGGTTTGTTGTAACGCATTACGCGGGGCGACGTCGCCATAGTAATGCATATTTGAACTTACAAAGAACAGGCAGAACTGCCTTATCAGGTTTGGAGCGATAAGAATGACGACTACATTATTGACCACCTCCATTAGCGCCAGCGTTGCCGCAGAACTATGAACCTGCGCCCCGCTGATTGACCCAAGCCAGACATACAGGTGGTAGCCGAGGAACACATACCAGCACCCCCAGTACACAAGGCCGAAAGGCGTGTTGAGTCGAATGATTTTGCCTAACAATCTTACCTTTTGCCGCCATCCCGGAGCAAAAACCGCGTTTAGGAAACCAAAGACAAATCCATCCATCAGTTTCAACAACCGCAGGATTCCCCAAGGGCTACCACTGGTAGTGATCCAGGCCTCGACATCCGAGTCAGTTCCGGATTCTTTATGGTGATGAAAGTGCAGACTGCGTCTTAACCACGGACTGGGCATTCCCGGTCGCGCCAACCAGCAAAAAAACATCATGGCATTATGGGCCAGCGGTTTTTTTCTGAAATAAAGCCGATGAATCAAATCATGTTCGATTTCATGAATAAAAGAAGTCAGCAGCGCGTTAATAAAAATACACATCCAGCCAGGGATAAAACCCTTGATATAGAGCCCTCCCGTGACCACCATGCCTACCAGGGAAAACACCATGACACTCGCTCCCAGAGCATCCTGATGCTGCAGGATCGGGTAGCGCTTGCGTAGGTCGTTCCCATGTTCGGTAATGCGCCGGGTTACATGATCAATCTTTTCCTGATCGGTATTTAGGCGATCAATTTCGATGGCTTCTTCCAAGACCTTCATCCATTCATCCTCTGCTTGCATCGGGGAATTACCAGCTTCGTCAAGCCGGTCACATCAATTGTTTGAGCGATAAAACAGTAGACATTCAAATTCACTGCGCGAATTCACGCGCACCGCTCAATAAATATGAAATCGACTGTTTACGGAAAACTTGTTAGGATCATTCCAAGCTTCAAAATGATAAGATAAGTTCAATTCTTTGCAACTGTGTATTTTGGGCGAGCTCAGTGTTACAGGAATTTGTGTAAGTTTTAATAATTTAGTTACAGTTTGTACAAGGATAAAACAACTGCGTACAAGTATTGCCAAGGAGGCACTATGAGATTGCATCGCATCAAATATTTCCGGCTCTCTCTACAAGAATCCGAGGGTAGCGCGGAGAAAAAAACGAGCCATGATGTATTTGACGCAGTGTTTTGCGATGAGGCTGCAGACAATGCCGCAAATCGCCCAGGCCTTGAACGGCTGATTCGCTATACACAGTGCGGGGATACCGTGGTTGTCGACAGCATGGCAGCGCTCACCTCCAGCATCGAGCAACTGTGTACCCTGATTCGCCGGTTGATTGAAAAGCAGGTAAACCTGGAGTTTTTGAGCGAAAACCTGGTTTTCCGACACGACTGCCTTGAAGTTATGGAGCCCATCATTGCGGTAATGGAGATGATCGCAGAGTTCGAACGCACTGCGACGATGGAAAGACAGGCAATAGGCATTGCCCGCGCAAAGATGCGGGGAGTTTATAGAGGGCGCAAGAAAAAACTGTCCGACAATCAGGTTGTAAGTTTAATTGACCGTGCCTGTGCGGGAGAAAGTAAATCTAAACTAGCGCGCGATTTTGAAATCAGTCGCCAGACACTTTATCGGTACTTGAGATCTACATAGCGGACTTGTCAGTCACATAATGAAGAGTCCATGGCATGTCCCTTAGATGACCGGCTCCAGGGCTATTTGCGAAACCGCATGCAGCACATCCGCAACCATGTGCTCGGCAGCGCTCTCCCCGTTGATAGGCAACACCGGCACCACCTGCCTTGAAATCCACGCCTCATGCCGCGCTCGATTGCGTCCGCTAAAAAGTGGGTCGTCATACTGCGAGGCCCACTCGCGAAAGGCGATATGTATTTCATGCATATCGCCACCTTGGGCAATACGTTCGCCAAAACGCGCCTTTTCACGCAGGTCCAGGCGCTGTAGGCGCACAGGTGTTGGTGTCGTCACAAAGACGATCAGGCTGGCATGGCTGATAAGCGCTTCTCCCCAGCCATCAGCAGAGCCGCTCAACACCCAGCCTTGATCGCCAAGTGTTCGCTTGATCAAACAGACGCGCTCGTTGGGTGGTCGCTTGGTTGTGAAAGGCGGATTGGTGGGTAACCAGTAAAAGTCGTCCACATCGACATGGGGTACGCCCAACGACGCTGCAAGGGTTTGCCCCAAGGTCGTGACGCCTGCACACGAAGCGCCGGTGATATAGATGCGCACTGTTCTCTCCATGAATGTAAGCGGCTTTGGAGTCTACGAGTTTTATCCACGCAGCGGGAATGGGGGCGGATCTGTTTAATTAAATGGATCTGTCCCCTTTTGTTCTTGCTGAACCCCGTCGCCCCGCACTAAGATGCGACAAATTCTCAAATGCATTCAGTTATCGCGCGGAGGCTTTTCGTGTCGTCGCCACCCACTCCTTCAGCCCCTCACGCCGATATCCGCGCGCTGTACATCGATCATCACGCCTGGTTGCTGGACTGGTTGCGCAAGCGACTGCGTCACGGCGACAACGCTGCCGACCTGGCCCAGGACACCTTTGTGCACATCCTCGGCAAGCCGCAGCGGTTGCAGGAGTTGCGTCAGCCACGGGCGTGGCTGAGCACAGTGGCCCATGGGTTGCTGGTGGATCGCGTGCGCCGCCAACGGGTCGAGCGGGCTTACCTGCAAGCCATTGCCCACCTGCCGGAAGCTGGGGTGCCGTCGCCGGAATCGCAACTGATTCTGTTGGAAACCCTGGTGCGCGTCGACGCCCTGCTCGATGGCCTGCGGCCCAAAGTGCGCATGGCCTTCCTGATGTCGCGGCTCGAAGGCCTCAGCTACAAGGACATCGCCGAGCGCCTGGCGATCAGCCTCAGCTCGGTGGAGAAGTACATGGCCACTGCCATTCGCCACTGCTACCTGGCGCAACGATGAGCGTTCCTGATGGCGTGCTCGATCAGGCGATCGGTTGGTTGGTGCGGATCGAATCCAGCGGCGCCACCCCCGAGGTCCTGGCAGCCTGCCAACGCTGGCGCCAGGCCGACGCGCTGCATGAAACCGCCTGGCAAGCGCTGCAAAAAATCGACGCGCCCTTCCAGAGCCTGGCCGCGCTGCCCGGCAGCGTGGCACTGGACACGCTGGAGCGCCTGAACAGCGGGCAGCGCAGCCGGCGCCAAGCGCTCAAGTTGCTGGGCATGGGGTTGCTTGCCAGCGGCGTTACCGGCTGGTCGCTGCGCGACAGCACGCTGGTGCCCTGGGGCGCGGACTATGCCACTGGGGTCGGCGAACGACGCCAGTTCCTGCTGGCTGACGGCACCCGCCTGCAACTGAACACCGCCAGTACGGTGGATGTGCAATTCAGCGCCCAGCGCCGGCTGATCACCCTGCGGCGTGGCGAGATTTTCATCGACACCGGCAAGGACAGTGCCGCACCCGGCGGGCGCCGCAGCTTCTGGGTCAGCAGCCGGCATGCACAGCTGCAAGCCATCGGCACCGCCTTTGCGGTGCGTGACGAGCCGAATGGCACGCGCCTGCGGGTCGAGGACGGCGTGGTGGCCATTCATGGAAAAGGCGAGCCGATCCAGGTCGCTGCCGGTGAGCAATACCTGATTGATGCCAGCGGCAGCCACCGTGTCGAAGCCAGCCCCCTCAACGCCAGCGCCTGGACCCGTGGGCAGTTGGTGGCCAAACGCATGCGCCTGCACGACCTGACCGCCGAACTGGCGCGTTATCGCCACGGCTGGTTGCACTGTGACCCGGCCGTCGCGCAGTTGGAGGTGTCGGGCGTGTTCCAGCTCGACGACATCGACCGTGCCTTGAGTGCCCTGGGTGATTCGCTGCCGGTGCGCATCGAGCGCTTCACCCCGCTTTGGACCCGTGTCCTCGCTCGTTAAGCCGGATGAGAAAAAATCGCAAAAACTTTTACGGGTTTTGCCAAGCCCTTCGACAGACAGGCAATACACCTCGTCATTCGTAAGGAGCTTACCGTTCATGTCCCACCCTTTGAATCCCCCCCGGCCCCTGCAACGCAGCGTTCTTGCGCTCACCCTCCAGAGCATTTTGCTGGGTGGCATGAGCAGCCTGGTGCTGGCCAGCTTTGCCGTGCAGGCCGAACAGGCCGATAGCCGCCACTACGACCTGGCCGCGGGGGCGCTGGAAGAGTCGCTCAACAGCTTCGCCCAGGTAGCCGGGATCACCCTGCCCTTTGATCCGGCCCTGGTGCAGGGCAAGCGCGCGCCGGCGCTGCGGGGTGACTTTGGGGTGCATGAGGGTCTGGACCGCCTGCTGGTTGACAGTGGTCTGGCCGTTACGCGCAATGCCAGCGGCAACTACCTGCTGATACCGCGCGGCCAAGCCACCGGCGCTGTTGAACTGGGCGCGACCACCGTCAGCGGCCTGGCCCTGGGCTCGACCACTGAAAACAGCGGTTCCTACACCACAGGGGCGATGCAGACTGCAACCAAGCTGCCGTTGTCCCTGCGCGAGACGCCGCAGTCGGTGACGGTGATCACCCGCCAGCGCATGGACGACCAGGGCATGCGCAGCCTTGACGATGTGGTCCAGGCCACGCCCGGGCTGCGCTTGTCGGCCTCGCGCCCGGCCAACAGCGAGTATTTCGCCCGTGGTTTCCCCATCACCAACCTGATGTTTGACGGCCTGCCCACCACCTACAACGCCGACTGGGTCGCCACTGCCGACCTGGCCCCCTACGACCGCGTCGAAGTGGTGCGCGGCGCCACCGGCATGATGCAGGGCGCCGGCAACCCGTCGGCCGCCATCAACATGGTACGTAAACGCCCCACCAAGGAATTCCAAGCCAGTATCAGTGGCAGTGCCGGCAGTTGGGACAACTACCGCAGCGAGCTGGATGTTTCCGGCCCGGTCAATGCCAGCGGCACGGTACGCGGGCGCTTTGTCGGCGCCTACAACGACAAGGACAGCTATCAGGATTACGCCGGGCGCGAACGCGGCGTGTTCTACGGCATCAGCGAGTTCGACCTGAGCGACAGCACGACCCTGACCGTGGGGGCGTCCGACCAGAACGACAATAACAACATCAACTGGGGCGGCTTGCCGGTGAACACCGACGGTAGCCACATGGGCTTCTCGCGCTCCAAGACCTTCGGCTATAGCTGGTCGCACCAGGACGTCGACAATAAGACGGTGTTCGTCGAACTGGACCAGCGCTTCGACAACGACTGGCGCCTGCACCTGGGCGCCTCGAAGAACTGGTCGGAATTCAAGATGATGGGCGCCGTCCTCGAACGCAACAACGACGCCACCTACCGCCAGCGCGTCTTCAACCAGGGCCGTGATTTTGATCAGTCCACCTATGATTTTTTCGCCAGCGGACCTTTCTCGCTGCTAGGTCGCCAGCATGAATTGGTGGTGGGCGCCAGCAAGCGCCAGCTCAAGACCGAGGCCACCGGCGGCCACGTGTTCATCAGCGTGCCGGACATCAACGGCTTCAGCCCCAAGGGCCTGGCTAGACCGACCGTTCCGGACGTTTACTCCCTCAATGACAAAGTCGATCAGGAAGGTCTCTACCTGACCACCCGCTGGAACCTGGCCGACCCGCTGAAAGTCATTCTCGGCGCGCGCCTGGACTGGTACGACGCCACCTCGATCTATGACCAGACCAACGACCAGTACTACACCTCGGGCAAAACCCGGGAAGTGCGCCACGTCACCCGCTATGCCGGGGTTATCTATGACCTGGACGACAACCACTCGGTGTATGCCAGCTACACCGACATCTTCCAGCCCCAGACCGAGAAGAACGGCGAAGGTGCCGGGATCAAGCCGATCACCGGCGCAAACTACGAAGTGGGCATCAAGGGCGAATACTTTGGCGGCGCGCTGAACGCCAGCGCTTCGCTGTTCCAGATCGACCAGCTCAACCGTGCAGCGGAAGTGGCCGACGCCAGTGTCTGCCGAGTGATCCCCGCCGGCAGCTACGGCTGCTATGAAGCCGCCGGCAAGGTGCGCAGCCAGGGACTGGAACTTGAGATCAACGGCGCCCTGACGCCCAACTGGCAAGTGGCTGCCGGCTATACCTTCGCCCAGGCCAAGTACGAAAAGGATGCGGACAAGAGCAAGGAAGGCAGCCTGTTCGACACCGACGTCCCGCGCCATATGTTCAAGGCCAATACCACCTACCATCTGCAAGGCGACATGAGCCAATGGCGCATCGGTGCCAACCTCTATAGCCAGAGCGCAACGTTCAACAAAGGCAGCAACGTGTTTGGCAAGTTCCATATCGAACAGGATGCCTACGCCTTGGTCGGACTGATGGCGGGTTACCAGGTGAATAAACATCTGGATACCCAACTGAACATCAATAACGTCTTCGACAAAAAGTACTACCAGGGCATCGCCAGCAACTCGACCTGGAGCCCGTACGACGTGTTTGGTGACCCGCGTAACTTCACGGTAACGGCCAAATACTCCTTCTAAGCACCAGCAGGAGAATTCGCACAGACCCCAAGCTGGATTGCCTGCAATGGCGGTCTACCACGAACCACCGCCATCGCGGGCAAGCCCGCTCCCACAGGGGGTGCGGCAGGGCTGAGAATCTGCGCCACATCACCAATCAAATGTAGGAGCCGGCTTGCCGGCGATTAGCGGTCTACCAGCCACCAGATGCAGCGGCTGAACCACCGCCATCGCCGGCAAGCCGGCTCCTACAGGGGGTGCGCGGCAGGGCTGAGAATCTGCGCCACATCACCAATCAAATGTAGGAGCCGGCTTGCCGGCGATTAGCGGTCTACCAGCCACCAGATGCTGCGGCTGAACCACTGCCATCGCCGGCAAGCCGGCTCCTACAGGGGGGGCGCGGCAGGGCTGAGAATCTGCGCCACATCACCAATCAAATGTAGGAGCTGGCTTGCCGGCGATTAGCGGTCTACCAGCCACCATCAGCGCACATTGCGGTACAGCATCAACCGCGCGCTTTCATGCAGGCCCCGGGTCAGGTCGACCAGGCGTTGGAATTGCTCGGGGTTTTGCGCCGCTACATTCCCTGGGGCAGATCGCGCAGGATCCGGTCGCTTTCCTTGAACAGGTCCAGATCGGAGATGCCCCACACATCCACTCGCGGCGATTGCCAATCGCGTTCTTCATACAAGCGCACGCCATCGATACTTTGCTGGATCAACGCATTGATATTGGCCCACCCGGCGTTACCGCCAATCATGTACAGCTTCTGGTAATCGGTGAAAGCGTTGATCAGCGTGTGCTGGCGAGTGATCAGAGGGTGGCGGGTCGCCGTCTCCTGACGCGTGACATCCGGTACGCCCGTGATGCTCGCCCACACAGTCTTTGCGGTGCCGGTGACCGGCACATAGAAATGCTTGAAGAACCAGCTCTGGCTCGCCAGCCGGTCAAGGTTTGGCGTCGGGTCCAGAGGGTTGCCATAGGCGCCGACCGCACTGGTGCCAAGGGATTCAAGCATCACAAACATCACGTTCGGCGTGGTGCCAAGCCGGTACGGCTGCGCCTTTTGCTCACGCTCGAACGTCAGGCTTTGCGGGTCTGGGCGGTCCACGCCCAGGTAATGGGCAACCACCGGATAATGCTCGCGCACCTGCGGCTCATCGAACTGCGCCTGCCCGGCCTTGAGCGTGTCGTAGAAAAACAGATCTGGGTGGGCGAGCGGGATGACATCCGCCAGGACCTGATCCAGCGCATCGTCGGCCATACGCTGTGGCCCAGTGTGATTGGCGTGCCGCTGTTGGCCGCCTTGATCTGGCTGACCATCGGTTGGGGGTTGCAGCCGTTACGCGCAATGGCCCACACCATCCGTGGCCGCAATACCGAAACCCTCAAGCCGCTCAACCTGCGCCCCCTGCCCCACGACCTGGAGCCCATGCAGACCGCGCTCAATCGCCTGTTGCAACAGATCGACAACCTGCTGGCGCGGGAGCGCCGTTTTATCGCCGATGCGGCCCACGAATTGCGCACGCCCCTGGCGATCCTGCGGATCCATGCGCAGAACGCCCAGTTGGCCAGCACCCCACAACAACGGGAGGAAGCTCTCGAGTTCCTGGTCAGCGCCGTCGACCGCGCCACACGCATTGCCAGCCAGTTGCTGACCATGGCGCGTATCGAGCCGCGCCTGGCCAACCCCGATCGATGCGATGTGGAACTGACCGCGCTGGTGCGTGAGGAACTGGCCGAACTGACGCCCCTGGCGCTGGCAAAGGGTATCGAGTTGATCCTCGACAGCGACCACCACTGCCTGGTCAAGACCGACCCCGTCGCCCTGGCGATCGCCCTGCAGAATCTGGTGACCAATGCGCTGAACTTCGCCCCACCCGGCAGCGAGGTCCGCGTGCAGGTGCAACCGCAGGCGTCGGGGGCGGTGTACATCAGTGTCGAGGACGCCGGCCCGGGTATCGACGAAGGTCAATATGCGCGCCTGTTCGAGCGGTTCTACAGCCAGGGGCATGCCAATGGCGCCGGGCTGGGCCTGGCGATTGTGCAGATGATCGTCAGCAAGATCGGCAGCACCTTGCAGCTGTACAACCTGCCCCAGGGCGGGCTGTGCGCTGAACTGCGGATCAACGAGGGCGCGCCGCTTCAGAAAGGTTGAGCAGCCCGCGGGGCGGTTTTGACGTTTTTTTCATGTTTGCCCGCATAAGATCCCGCACCTCGTTGGGGAGTAGCCTGCTTGCGAGTCTTTCGCAAGCGTTCGTATCAACATTCTCGGCAACCTGCCGTGGTACGAACACCTTTTGGTTGGTGAGACCAGCGACACATCCATGCCTAAAGTCGGGCGTGTGGTTGTGTCGTTGACTCATAGCCCGACTGGAAGAGCGCCCGTGAATCCTGTTTCCCTCATTCTCCTGGCCCTGGCCATGTCCACCGACGCCTTTGCCGCCGCGATCGGCAAAGGCTCCAGCCTGCACAAACCACGCCTGTCGGAAGCGCTGCGTACCGGTTTGATTTTCGGCGTCATCGAAGCCATTACCCCGATTATCGGCTGGCTGATCGGCCAGGCCGCCACGCGCTGGGTGGCAGACTGGGACCACTGGATCGCCTTCACCTTGCTGGTGGTACTGGGCCTGCACATGATTTACAACGGCCTCAAGCACGAAGACGAGGCCGAAGAGAAAAGCGCCCAGCACTCCTTCCTGGTCCTTGCCGTCACCGCATTTGCCACCAGCATCGATGCCCTCGCGGTGGGCGTCGGCCTGGCGTTTGTCGATGTGAACATCTGGGTGGCCGCTGCCGCCATCGGCCTGGCGACCATGACCATGGTCACCATTGGTGTGATGCTCGGCCGGGTCCTCGGCACGATGTTCGGCAAACGCGCAGAGATCGTGGGCGGGGTCGTGCTGATGATAGTGGGTGCGACGATTTTGTATGAGCACCTGTCGGTCTAATCCTCCATCTATCCTATAGAAAGGGACCGACTGCCCCTTTCTATAGGTGACTTATAACAACTAGCCAACACTAAAATTACACTTTGGCAATATGAGCCACTTCAAACATCTTTTTCACATTTGCACATTCATGAGTCGTTAAAGTCAGCGCCATACAGACTCTTGAATACGTGTAACTCTCTCGATGACAGCCCCTGCGTCCCACAACACCTGCGCGCGACTACCTTGTTATTTAACAGTTGGAGTACTTGCCACCGGCGCTCACTACCTAACACTTTTGTTATTGTCGTTGGCGCTACCAGCATTAATAGCGACTTTACTGGGTGGACTAATCGGCACCGCCGTAAGTTACCAAGGCAACAAACGCTGGACGTTCACAACCCCCCGCCCACCCGATAATTATCAATGGTTGCGCTTTTGCATCACGGCCCTCGCCTATAACGCGGCAAACCTGGGGCTGATGGCCTTGCTGCTGGCGCTCTGGCCCCGGCACCTATGGCTGATGCAAGGGCTGACCACCCTCGCCCTGACGTTGCTCACATACCGAATCAATCAGCACTGGAGCTTTCGCCATGAACCCATCAAGACCTGAGCGCCCTCTGCGCCCGCTGCTCAGTGTGGTTGTCTGCTGTTATAACGAAGCCAAGGTACTGCCACTCTTTCATAAACGATTAATGGCTGTGCTGGACACATTAACCATTCGCCATGAAGTGTTGTATGTAAACGACGGCAGTCGCGATGAAACACTGGCGCTGCTGGCGGGTTATTGCCGGGTACCGGGGGTTCGCTGCCTGAACCTGAGCCGCAACTTCGGCAAGGAAGCGGCGATGGTCGCCGGTATTGATTATGCCGGTGGCAATGGGTTGTTATTTATTGACGCAGACCTGCAAGACCCACCCGAACTTATTCCATTAATGGTTCATCATTGGTTGACTGGCAGCGATATCGTCAATATGCAGCGCCGCACTCGACTGTCTGATACGTCAAGCAAACGGATCAGTGCCCATCTCTACTACAAACTGATGAACTTCCTGGCCGACAAGTTTGATGTGCCTGCCGACGTCAGCGACTTCCGCCTGATTGGCCCTGCCCCCCTGGCAGCGCTGCGATGCATGCCCGAGCGCACACGGTTCATGAAGGGCCTGATCAGTTGGCTGGGGTTCAATACCATCGAGCTGCCCTACGACCGTGAACCACGCAGCGCCGGCCTCAGTAAATGGGGGCCGCTGGCGCTGATCGACCTGGGTATCGAAGGTGTGTTGGCCCTCTCGCGCAAGCCGTTGCGCTGGTTCAGCCTGCTCAGCCTGGTGATTTTCATCGCGACCCTGGTCCTGATCATCTATCAGGTGAGCGTCAACAACTTCAGTTCCCATCACGTGATCATGGGCATCGCCGCGTTCATCGCCCTGGGCATCGCGATGATCGGCGAATACCTGGGCGCCACGTTGAGCGAGGTCAGGCAGCGTCCCATCTACCTGCTCGACAGGCTGCTCGGCGAAACCCCCGAACGCCCGGAACACACCTGCCCCCCACACCCTCGCGAACAAGAAAACCGCTGATGACTATGACGACCCGTACGCTATGGCTGCTATTGATCGCCATTTTGGGCCTGCGCCTGGCAAGCCTGGGGCTCTACCCGCTGATGGACACCTCAGAAGCCCGCTATGCAGAAATGGCGCGCAAGATGCTGGTACTCGGTAACTGGGTAACCCCGCTGTTCGAGGTAGATGTGCCGTTTTGGGGCAAGCCGCCGCTGTCGTTCTGGAGCCAGGCGCTGGCCATGCAGTGGCTGGGCATCAATGAATTCGCGATTCGTGTTCCGGCGTGGCTGTTTCATGTGGCCAGTTGCCTGATCATCATTCGTTTTGCCCGTGAGCAAGCGGATGAAAAAACCGCCGTGCTGGCGGCGATTATCTTTTCCAGCTCGACCCTCGGCCTGCTGTCAGCGGGGGTGGTGCTGACTGATCCGGCACTGAGTTTCTCGGTCCTGCTGGCCACCTACGGCTTTTGGCGCGGCGTGGCACAAGGCGACCGGCGGTGGGCGCTGGCAGGATTCGCCGGCCTGGGTCTTGGCCTGTTGGCGAAGGGGCCATTGGCAGTGGTCTTGGTCGCCATTCCCGCGTTCGCCTGGACCGTTGGTTATCGCCAGTGGCGCGCTTTTTTGCGCTTGCCCTGGCTCACCGGCGTTTTGCTGATGCTGCTGATCGCCGTGCCCTGGTACCTGCTTGCCGAACAACGCACCCCCGGCTTTATTGATTACTTCCTCGTGGGCGAGCATTGGAAGCGCTATGTCGTCAGCGATTGGGCCGGCGACTTGTACGGCAGCGCCCATGCCCGGCCAATCGGTGCCATCTGGCTGGATCTGCTGCTGGCGTTTTTCCCGTGGACCCTGCTGCTACCCGCGCTCTACATTGGCTTTCGCCGCTCGGTGCTGTCGGGACGCTACTACGCGTTCATCACCCTGTGGGCCCTGGCAACCCCGGCCTTTTTCACGTTCTCCGGCAATATCCTGTGGACTTACCTGTTGCCGGCCCTACCGGCCTGGAGCCTGTTACTGGCAGGCGCGCTCAATCAGGCGCGCTGGAGCACCGGGAAAATAGTCACTGGACTGATGCTGGCACTGCTCTTGCCTGTGTGGCTGCCGATTGCCGCAATCGATGGCCGTGCCTTTGATCGGCCCAACAACCAGCGCGACCTCGCCTACGCCTGGCAGCAACTGCAAGCCAGCGCGCCGGGAAGCCTTTACTACTGGGGCCGCCGCTCCTATTCGGGAGAGTTCTACACAAAGGGCCAGGCGCGCCAGATCGACGACTTGAGCAGCCTGCCCGATGACCGGACGTTCTACATCGCCCGCCGCGAACGTGACCTCAAGCGCGGTCTCCAGGGGTTGCAGCCGTTGAACTGCGTCGAACAACTGCGGGCCAGCCAGAGTGTGTTGTTTCGGTGCGGCACAGGATCTGTAAATGCCATACAAAATGTACCAAGCAGTTAATTAGCTTGCTATCATTACTCCCCTGGACCATCACCCTCGGGTTTTTCGACATGAAACACACACCCCGCGCCGCTGGCGCCTCTCGATTCCTGTTGCTGGGCTTGGGCGTAATCATCGCCCTGCTCGGCGTGGCGTTGGCCGTCGGCGGCGCAAAACTGCTGAGCCTGGGCGGCTCCGGCTACTTCCTGATCGGCGGCGTGGCCATGGCCATTTCCGGCCTGTTGATTGCCAAGCGCAAACGAGCAGGTGCCTGGTTGTTCGCCGCATTTTTGCTTGGCACTGCCGTGTGGGCTGTGGTGGATGTAGGCCTGGTGTTCTGGCCACTGTTTTCGCGGTTGTTCATGTTCGCCGCCATTGGTCTTGCGGTGGCGCTGGCCTATCCGTTGCTGGCACCGGGCACCCGCCGTGGCGCCTTCAGCGTGGCGGGCGTGCTGGCGCTGGCATTGGCCGTGGCGGCGGGCAATATGTTTGTCGCCCACCCCAGTGTCGCGCCCAACGGTAAGGGCCCGGGCTTGACCCCCGTGGCCCCGGCAGATGCGCAGAAGGACTGGGCGCACTACGGCAACACCGAAGGCGGCAGCCGTTTTGCAGCGCTGGACCAGATCAATCGCACCAACGTCGACAAGCTTAAAGTGGCCTGGACCTATCACACCGGTGATGTGGCCATCAGCGACGGCAATGGCGCCGAAGATCAACTCACACCCTTGCAGATCGGCAACAAGGTATTTATCTGCACGCCCCATAACAACCTGATCGCGCTGGATGCCGACACCGGCAAAGAACTGTGGAAGAACACCATCAACGCCCAGTCGGCGGTGTGGCAGCGCTGCCGTGGCATGGCCTATTTCGATGCCACCGCACCCATCGCCCAGCCAACCCAGGCCAACAGCTCGCCGATCATTGCCGCCAGCGTGCCGGCCGGTGCGCAGTGCCAGCGGCGCCTGCTGACCAATACCATCGATGCTCGATTGATTGCAGTGGATGCCGATACCGGCGAGTTCTGCGAGGACTTTGGCAACCACGGCCAAGTGGATTTGAAAGCCGGCCTGGGCAATGTGCCGGACAGCTATTACCAGTTGTCCTCCGCGCCATTGATCGCCGGCACCACCGTAGTGGTTGGCGGGCGCGTCGCCGATAACGTCCAGACCGATATGCCGGGCGGCGTGATACGTGGTTTTGATGTGATCAGCGGGCAGATGCGCTGGGCATTCGACCCGGGCAACCCTGAAGACAAGCAGGCCCCCGCTGCCGGCAGCACCTATGTGCGCAGCACCCCCAACAGCTGGGCGCCGATGTCCTATGACCCGCTGATGAACACGGTATTCCTGCCGATGGGCAGTTCGTCCACCGATATCTATGGTGTGGAGCGCACCCAGCTCAATCACAAGTACGGCGCCTCGGTGCTGGCACTGGACGCCTCCACCGGTGCCGAAAAGTGGGTGTACCAGACCGTCCACAATGACCTCTGGGACTTCGACTTGCCGATGCAACCGAGCCTGATCGACTTCCCCCAGGCCGACGGCAAGACCGTACCCGCCGTGGTGATCGGCACCAAGGCCGGGCAGATCTATGTACTGGACCGCGCTACCGGCAAGCCGTTGACCGAGGTACAAGAGGTACCGGTCAAGGCTGCGGACATTCCCAATGAACCGTACTCGCCCACCCAGCCAAGGTCCGTGGGCATGCCACAGATCGGCGCGCAGACCCTGGGCGAAGCGGACATGTGGGGCGCAACCCCCTATGACCAGCTGCTGTGCCGCATCGACTTCAAGAGCATGCGCTACGACGGCCTGTACACCGCACCGGGCACCGATAAATCACTGAGCTTCCCCGGCTCCCTGGGCGGAATGAACTGGGGCAGTATCTCCACCGACCCGGTGCATGGCTTTATCTTCGTCAACGACATGCGCCTGGGCCTGTGGATCCAGATGATCCCCTCGCAAAACAAGGCCCAGGCCTCCTCCGGTGGCGAGGCGTTGAACACCGGCATGGGCGCGGTGCCGCTCAAGGGCACGCCTTACGCGGTGAACAAAAACCGCTTCCTGTCGGTGGCCGGCATTCCGTGCCAGGCGCCACCGTTCGGCACCCTCACCGCCATCGACATGAAGACCCGGCAGATTGCCTGGCAAGTACCGGTCGGCACCGTTGAAGACACCGGCCCGCTGGGTATACGCATGCACCTGCCGATCAAGGTTGGCCTGCCGACCCTGGGCGGCACTCTGTCGACCCAAGGCGGCCTGGTGTTTATCGCCGGCACCCAGGACTTCTACCTGCGCGCCTTCAACAGCGCCAATGGCGAAGAAGCCTGGAAAGCCCGCCTGCCCGTGGGTAGCCAGGGTGGGCCGATGACCTATGTGTCGCCAAAAACCGGCAAACAGTATGTGGTCATCACTGCGGGCGGCGCGCGCCAATCCACCGACCGTGGCGACTACGTGATCGCCTACGCCCTGCCTTGAGCCCCGCGCGGCGCTGATGCGCCGCCATTTGAATGTGGGAGCCGGGTTGCACGGCTCCCACAGGTATCGTGATTTTTCCAGGAAGACCCCGCATGTCCCCCGCGTTTAATACTCTGTCTCTGCGCCTGCTCGCCAGCCTGCTGCTGGGCGCCACGCTGCCCGCCTACGGCAGCCCCCTCACCGGCGACTGGGGTGGCCTGCGCCATCAGCTCGACGAGCAAGGCATCAAGTTCACCGGCGACTACAGCGGCGAAACCGCCTATAACGCCAATGGCGGCCAGCATCGTTCCGCGCGCTACTCGCAAAACATCAAGCTTGGCGTGCAACTGGACCTGGGCAAATTGTATGGCCTGCACAACGGCGACAAGATCCAACTGACGATCAACGACCGGCGTGGCAACAGCGCTTCCGAAGACCTGGTGGGCAACCGCCTGCCGATCCAGGAAAACTACGGCGGGCTCTACACCCGTCTGACCGAACTGAGTTATGAGCGCACCCTGTTCACGCCGGCCCTGAACCTCAAGCTCGGCTACATGGCCATGGGCAACGACCTGGGCGGCCTCGACAGCGGGATCCTGTGCAACTTCATGAACGCCGGTTTCTGCGGGCCCCCCCTGAACATGTCCGGCGGCAGCGGTTGGACCAACTACCCCAACGCTCACCTGGGCGCACGGGTGAAGTATGACTTCTCGCCGGCCTGGCAATTACGCGTGGCGGCGTTCAATGTCGACCCGCAAAGCAACGGCAACTCCAGCCGCGCCTGGCACCTGGGGCCCAAGCACACGACCGGCACCGTGGTGCCCATCGAGCTGGTCTACAAGCACGCCAGCGATCTGCCCGGCGAATACAAGCTTGGCTACTACTACGACAGCTCCAACGTGCAGCGCATTGGCAGCGCCAAGTACGTCAGCGGGCGCGGCGGCCATTATCTGCTGGTCGACCAGGCCCTGTGGAACTCCCAGGCCTCAGAGGGCCGGACCTTGCATGCGTTCGGCCAATACTCGGCCGCCAGCAAGGCGGCCTCGCCGTTCACTCGCTGGTATGGCGCCGGCCTGGTGCTGTACAAGCCGTTCGCCAGCCGACCATGGGACACCGTAGCCCTGGGGTACGGCCGCGCCGTACCCAACCCCCGCAGCCGCGATGTACTGCAACAGGCCGCCCAAGCCCAAGACAGTGCCTTGCCAAACCTTGACAGTGCCGAACAGTTGCTCGAACTGAGCTACGGCTACCAGGCCACGCCCTGGCTGACCCTGCGCCCGGATGTGCAATACATCATTGAGCCAGGGGCGTTCGCCGCAAAGAAGATCGACAACGCGCTGATACTGGGATTGCAGGTGAAGGCGACGTTCTGAAGTGCTGACTTCCAGGCAGTTGGATCGAGCTTGATCTGGGTTGCCAGGTTGGCACACGATGGCGGACCTCAATCGTTGACGAAAGGACTGCCGTTATGTTCCCCCTGGATATCTGGCTGACCTATACCGCTGCCTGCCTGTTACTGGTGCTCTCCCCCGGCCCGGACAACCTACTGGCCATCGCTAGGGGGCTGAGCCAGGGACGCCTGGCGGCGGCCGTTTCCGGAGTTGCGTCGGGCACCGGCATTCTGTTTCACGTGGCGACGGCATCGCTGGGCCTGACTCTGCTGATGCAGACCTCCGCCGTGGCCTTCTGGGTGGTCAAAGTCATCGGCGCCAGCTACCTGCTGTGGCTGGGCATCAAGGTCTTGCGCTCGCGCAGCCTGATCAACTTCAAGCCGGCGGCGCGCCAACCGCTCAAAAGCATCTTCCTCACCGGCTTCCTGTCAGCGGCGCTGAACCCCAAGCCGGGGCTGTTTGTGCTGGCGTTCATTCCGCAGTTCGTCAACCCGTCATTGGGCTCGGTCACCTTGCAAATGATGGTCTATGGCGCCTGGTTCGCCGCATTGACCGCCCTGGGTTTTGCGCTCATGGGGATTTTTGCGACGCGCCTGTCGACATGGCTGCAGCGCAAGCCCAAAGTCGTCAATGGCCTGAATGTGGGTGCCGGACTGACCTTCGTCGCGTCCGGGCTTTCGGTGGCGGCACTCAGTCAAAAATGAGTGCCTGGTTTCGGTTACCCTGCACGGCGCGCACAGCCCCCCGTGACAAGGACACCCCGTGACCCGAGAACAACTTGAGCAGAACCAGATCCCCGTCTACCTTGTCGCCGTTATCGGCGCAACGCTCGGTGGCCTGCTCGCCCCGCAGGCCGCAGCGGGGCTTGGCGCCCTGGTAACCCCGGCAATCGCCGTGCTGATGTACGCCATGTTCCTGCAGATCCCGTTTCTGCAACTGCGCCAGGGGCTGGCCAATAAACGCTTTATGGCGGCGCTGCTGATCGCCAACTTCGTGTTGATCCCGCTGCTGGTCTGGGGCTTGACCCGTGGTTTGAACGAGCGCCCGGCCATCCTGATCGGCGCGTTGCTGGTGCTGCTGACGCCGTGCATCGACTACGTGGTGGTGTTTACCCACATTGGCAAAGGCGACGCGCGGCTGACGCTGGCCGCCACCCCGGTGTTGCTGTTGCTGCAACTGGCCCTGCTGCCGTTGTACCTGGCGCTGATACCTTCCGGTGACGCCGCGGTGGCGATCTCAATCGGCCCGTTTGTCGAGGCCTTTTTGCTGCTGATCGTGGCGCCACTGCTGCTGGCGGTGCTGACCTGCGCGGGCGCCCGGCACTCGCGCCTGCTCGAGCGCTGGAATGATGGCTGGGCATGGATGCCAGTGCCGGCCATGGCGGCGGTGCTGATCGTGGTGATTGGCTCGCAGATCGCGTTTGTCGCGCAGCAGATCGAGCAGTTGTTGCCGGTGGTGCCGGTTTACTTAGGCTTTATGCTGTTGGCGCCCGTGGTCGGGGCACTCACGGCGTGGGCCTTTCGCTTGCCGGCAAGCACCGCGCGCGCGGTCACGTTCAGCAGCGCGACCCGCAACTCACTGGTGGTCTTGCCGCTGGCGCTGGCCCTGCCGGAAGATATCCGCGCCCTGGCCGCCGCCGCCGTCATCACCCAGACCTTGATCGAGCTGTTGTTCGAGCTGGTCTATATCCGGGTGATCCCGGCCCTGGTCTGGCGCAGCCGCTAGGGTTGCGCCCGTGTCGCGTGCCAGCACACCAGCGAGCCCGCGGTCACCAGCACCGCACCCTGCCAGAACTGCGGGGTGAGATGAGCGCCCAGCCATAGCGCTGCAAAGGCCGACGACAGCACCGGCGCGCCATAGGACGCGGTCGCCAGCAAGGTCAGGTTGCCGCGCAGGATACCGATATTCCACAGCGCATAGCCGCCCGCCATGGCGATGCCCGTGGCGAGCAATTCCAGGCTACTCCCCAAGGTAAAAGCCGGCAGCACTTGGGCACTGAAGGCGAATTTTGCCCATAGCAGCGCCGCCGTCAGGATGAAAAACAACACCACCAGGTTCTGCCCGCCGGCGTAGCGCCGCGTGACGTTGCAATACAAGGCAAAGGTGATCGCACAGCCCAGGGCCAGGCTGTAGCTCAGGGGGTTGGATTGCACATTGGCGACGATGGTTGCCAATGCCAGGCCATCGCCACTGACCACCCACAGGATGCCAAACAGCGCCAGCGCCGAGCCTGGCACGATAATCCAGCGCGCTCGCTGGCCATTCATGACGATTGCCAACAACACCGTCAGGCACGGCCAGAGGTAGTTCACCACCCCCAGCTCAATCGCCTGGTTGCGGTTGCTGGCAAAACCCAGGGCCAGGGACAGGCAGACCTCGTAGGCCACGAACAACCCGCTGCCCATGATCAGGTAGCGCCAGGACGTGGCGCGCAGGCGCGGCCGTCCCAGCCAGGCCAGCAGCAGTATCGCGCCTACCGTATAGATCAGCGCCGCGCCCCCCAAGGGCCCGAACAGTTCACTGACACTGCGGATCAAACCGGCGGCGGTGCTCCATAAAACAATCGCGACCAAACCACACACCGTCGCGGCCCGCTCCCCCCTGATCTGCATGGATGCCTCTCTGAGAATGTCCACAGCCACAGCACCTGCGGCACAAAGGCCGCAACGGTACACGCTGGGGTATTGCTTGTCTCCTTGTGGGAACCATAACAAAGCAATCTCATTGAGAGCAGAAATCATGACCACGCCACCCATCAACTGTAGGAGCTGGCTTGCCTGCGATGGTGGTGGGTCAGCCGCCACATCCTTACTTGACCTACCGCCATCGCGGGCAAGCCCGCTCCCACAGTGGGAACTCAGCGAGTAGAAAATTGTGGCCATAGCACAATTCAAATGTAGGAGCGGGCTTGCCCGCGATGGTGGTGGGTCAGCCGCCAAAAAGAGTGACTGAACAGCCGCCATCGCGAGCAAGCCCGCTCCCACAGGGGGAACTCAGCGAGCAGAAAATTGTGGCCATACCACAATTCAAATGTAGGAGCGGGCTTGCCCGCGATGGTGGTGGGTCAGCCGCCAAAAATAGTGACTGAACAGCCGCCATCGCGGGCAAGCCCGCTCCCACAGGGGGATCACTTCAAGGCAAGGCTGTTTGATTGGTTGCAGTTCGCGCAACAGTGTCTTGTCATCAACGGGATTGATAGCACCCTAACGAAAGCCCCATGCTAAAGGGCTTGGCTGGCGCTTATATCATTCCGAATGATAGTTACCTTTGTTTCATTCGATTCGTGAGATAGCACACTGCCGAGCATGATCCGCCCATCTCAAATACATTGGCGGATGCACCTCATGGAACAGTCACTCAAACATTTGCGCTATCCCCTGGCCCTTTTGGCCGTGCTGGTGATGAGCGCATGCGGCAAGGCCCCCGAGCAAGCGGCCGCCATGCCCGCCAGCAAAGTCAGCGTTGCCAAGGTCCTGGAACAACCGGTCAATGAATGGGACGAGTTCACCGGCCGCCTCGAAGCCCCGGAAACCGTACAGATCCGCCCGCGTGTATCAGGCCAGATCGACCAGGTCGCCTTTACCGAAGGCGCGCTGGTAAAAAAAGGCGACCTGCTGTTCCAGATCGACCCGCGTCCATTCCAGGCTGAAGTGCGCCGCCTGGAAGCCCAGCTTCAACAGACCAAAGCCGCTGCTTCGCGCAGTGACAATGAAGCCCAGCGTGGCGAGCGCCTGCGCCAGAGCAATGCGATTTCTGCCGAGTTGGCCGACTCGCGTACCACCGCCGCCCAGGAAGCCCGTGCTGCCGTGGCCGGAATCCAGGCGCAACTGGACCTGGCCCGCCTGAACCTGAGTTTCACCCGTGTCACCTCGCCCATCAGTGGCCGTGTCAGCCGCGCCGCGATCACCGCCGGCAACCTGGTCACCGCCGATGTCACCGAGCTGACTAGCGTGGTCTCCACCGACAAGGTCTACGCCTACTTCGACGCTGACGAACGCGTGTACCTCAAGTACACCGAGCTGGCGCGCCAAGGCCGTCGCGGCGCCACCACCCCGGTGTACCTGGGCCTGTCCAATGAAGACGGCAACCCGCACCTGGGCCAGATGAACTTTGTCGACAACCAGGTCAACCCCGCCACCGGCACCATCCGTGGGCGCGCGGTGTTCGACAACAGCGACGGGCGTTTCACCCCTGGCCTGTATGCGCGCCTCAAGTTGGTCGGCAGCGGCACCTACTCCGCCGTGCTGATCACCGACGAAGCCGTGGGCACCGACCTTGGCAAGAAGTTTGTGCTGGTGATGGACGCCGACAACAAGTCCGCCTACCGCGCCGTGGAACTGGGGCCGAAGATCGAAGGCTTGCGCATCGTGCGCAGCGGCCTGAGCAAGGACGACACCATTATCGTCAAGGGCTTGCAGCGGGTGCGCCCGGGTTCGCCGGTTGCCCCAGAAACCATCCCGATGGCCAGCCAGGCAACCCTCGCCGCCCTGGCCCAACAACGACAAGCGCTTGAAGCCAGCAACCTGGAGCAAGTGGCACCGGATAAAACCGCGCCCAAGCTCGCCAGTGTCGCGACTCCACGCGGTTAAGGGACTACACACCAGATGAATTTTTCCAAGTTCTTCATATCGCGGCCGATCTTCGCAGCGGTGCTATCGCTGCTGATCCTGATCGCCGGCGCAATCTCGCTGTTCCAACTGCCGATCAGCGAATACCCGGAAGTGGTACCGCCGACCGTGGTGGTGCGCGCCAACTTCCCCGGCGCCAACCCCAAGGTCATCGGTGAAACCGTGGCCTCGCCGCTGGAACAGGCGATCACCGGCGTCGAGAACATGCTCTATATGTCCTCGCAGTCGACCGCCGACGGCAAGCTCACCCTGACCATCACCTTCGCCCTGGGCACCGACCTGGATAACGCGCAGGTGCAGGTGCAAAACCGTGTGACGCGCACTCAGCCCAAACTGCCTGAGGAAGTGACACGCATTGGTATCACCGTGGACAAGGCCTCCCCCGACCTGACCATGGTCGTGCACTTGACCTCCCCGGACCAACGCTACGACATGCTGTACCTGTCCAACTACGCGATCCTCAATATCAAGGATGAGTTGGCGCGGCTGGGCGGCGTGGGTGATGTGCAGTTGTTCGGCATGGGCGATTACTCGCTGCGGGTGTGGCTGGATCCGAACAAGACCGCCTCGCGCAACCTGACCGCCACCGATGTGGTAACCGCGATTCGCGAACAGAACCGCCAGGTGGCGGCCGGTGCCCTGGGCGCGCAACCTGCGCCCAACGACACCAGCTTCCAGTTGTCGGTCAATACCCAGGGCCGCCTGGTCACCGAGGAAGAGTTCGAAAACATCGTGATTCGCGCCGGCGACAACGGTGAGATCACGCGCCTCAAGGACATCGCCCGCGTTGAGCTGGGCTCCAGCCAATATGCCCTGCGCTCGCTGATCGACAATCAGCCGGCGGTGGCGATTCCGATCTTCCAGCGCCCGGGCTCCAATGCCATCGACATCTCCAATGATGTGCGCAGCAAAATGGCCGAGCTGAAAAAGAGCTTCCCCGAAGGCATGGATTACCGCATCGCCTACGACCCGACCGTGTTTGTGCGCGGCTCGATCGAGGCGGTGGTGCACACCTTGTTCGAGGCGTTGATCCTGGTAGTGCTGGTGGTGATCCTGTTCCTGCAGACCTGGCGTGCGTCGATCATCCCCCTGGTCGCAGTGCCGGTGTCGCTGATCGGCACCTTTGCGGTGATGCACTTGTTCGGCTTTTCCCTCAATGCGCTGTCGCTGTTCGGCCTGGTGTTGGCCATCGGGATCGTGGTGGACGACGCCATCGTGGTGGTGGAGAACGTCGAACGTAACATCGAGCTGGGCCTGGAGCCCTTCCCGGCCACGGAAAAAGCCATGAGCGAAGTGACCGGGCCGATCATTGCCACGGCGCTGGTGCTGTGTGCGGTGTTTATCCCGGCCGCCTTTATCAGCGGCTTGACCGGGCAGTTCTATAAGCAGTTTGCCTTGACCATCGCCATCTCGACCGTGATCTCGGCATTCAACTCCCTGACCCTGTCGCCGGCCCTTGCCGCAGTCTTGCTGCGCAGCCATGACGCGCCAAAAGACCGGTTCTCCAGGTTCCTCGACAAGCTCTTCGGTGGCTGGCTGTTCCGCCCGTTCAACCGCTTCTTTGAAAAGGCCAGCCATGGCTATGTCGGCACCGTGCGCCGGGTGATCCGTGGCACCGGTATCGCGCTGTTCGTGTATGGCGGCCTGATGGTGCTGACCTTCTTCGGGTTTGCCCACACACCCACCGGTTTCGTACCGGCCCAGGACAAGCAATACCTGGTGGCCTTCGCCCAACTGCCGGACGCCGCGAGCCTAGACCGCACCGAAAACGTGATCAAGCGCATGTCTGACATCGCCTTGAAACAGCCCGGCGTCGAAAGCGCCATCGCCTTCCCGGGCCTGTCGATCAACGGGTTCACCAACAGCCCCAACAGCGGCATTGTGTTCGTGACCTTGAAACCGTTCGGCGAGCGTAAGGACCCCAGCATGTCCGCCGGGGCGATTGCCGGGGCGCTGAACGGCAAGTACGCCGACATCCAGGAAGCCTACATGGCGATCTTCCCACCGCCGCCGGTACAGGGCCTGGGCACCATCGGTGGGTTCCGCCTGCAAGTCGAAGACCGCGGCAACCTGGGCTATGAAGAGCTGTACAAAGAAGTGCAGAACGTCATCGCCAAGAGCCACAACGTGCCGGAACTGTTTGGCCTGTTCACCAGCTACACGGTCAACGTGCCCCAGGTCGATGCTGCTATCGACCGGGAAAAGGCCAAGACCCACGGCGTGGCGATCAGCGACATCTTCGACACCCTGCAAATTTACCTGGGCTCGTTGTATGCCAACGACTTCAACCGCTTTGGCCGTACCTACCAGGTCAACGTGCAGGCTGAACAGCAGTTCCGCCTGGACCAGGACCAGATCGGCCAGTTGAAAGTGCGCAACAACAAGGGCGAGATGATCCCGCTGGCGACCTTTATCAAGGTCAGCGACACCTCGGGGCCGGACCGTGTGATGCACTACAACGGCTTTATCACCGCCGAGATCAACGGCAACGCCGCCCCCGGCTACAGCTCGGGCCAGGCGGAGGCGGCGATCGAGAAACTGCTCAAAGAAGAACTGCCCAACGGCATGACCTACGAGTGGACTGACCTGACGTATCAGCAAATCCTCTCGGGCAATACCGCGCTGTTCGTGTTCCCACTCTGCGTACTGCTGGCGTTCCTGGTACTGGCCGCCCAGTACGAAAGCTGGAGCTTGCCACTGGCGGTGATCCTGATCGTACCGATGACCCTGCTGTCGGCCATCACCGGGGTGATTCTGTCCGGTGGCGACAACAACATCTTTACCCAGATCGGCTTGATCGTACTGGTGGGCCTGGCCTGTAAGAACGCGATCCTGATCGTCGAATTCGCCAAGGATAAACAGGAAGAAGGCCTCGACCCGCTGGCTGCGGTGCTGGAAGCCTGCCGCCTGCGTCTGCGGCCGATCCTGATGACCTCGTTCGCTTTCATCATGGGCGTGGTGCCCCTGGTGTTCTCCAGCGGCGCCGGTGCCGAGATGCGTCATGCCATGGGTGTGGCGGTATTCTCCGGGATGATCGGTGTGACCTTCTTCGGCCTGTTGCTGACGCCGGTGTTCTACGTGTTGATCCGCCGCTATGTGGAGCGCAGCCAAGCGCGCAAAGCGGCCAAGGCCTTGCAGCTGGAGACACAGCAATGAATGTGAAAGTGTTCCTGCCGAGCCTGTTGGTATTGGCGCTCGCCGCCTGTGCCGTGGGCCCGGACTATAAAACCCAGCAACTGGAGGCGGCCAACATCCCGGCCGCCGCCGATGCCAAGCAATACGACCACGCCAAGTTCGAAGGTATCTGGTGGCAGCAATTCGAAGACCCGATCCTCAACCAGTTGGTCAGCCAATCGTTGAGCGGCAACCGGGACCTGCGGGTCGCGTTTGCCCGCCTGCGGGCCGCCCGGGCGATTCGTGATGACGCCAGCAATGACGCGATGCCGACCATCACCAGCCGCGCCAGCAGCGACTTGGCCAAGGGCCAGATCCCTGGCCAGACCACCCGCCGGGTCAATAGCGAGCGCTATGACCTGGGCCTGGATATGGCCTGGGAATTGGACCTGTTTGGCCGCATCCAGCGCAATCTCGAAGCCAGCGACGCCGACCAGCAAGCCGCCGAAGCCGACCTCTACCAACTGCAAGTCAGCCTGATTGCCGAACTGGTAGACGCCTACGGCCAACTGCGCGGTGCGCAACTGCGGGAAAAAATCGCCCTGGCCAACCTGAAGAACCAGCAGGATTCGCGCACCATCACCGAAAGCCTGCGCGATGCCGGCGTCGGCGACCAACTGGACGTGGTACGTGCCGATGCACGCCTGGCAGCGGTTGAAGCCAGCGTGCCGCAATTGCAGGCCGAGCAAGTGCGCGAGCGCAATCGCATCGCCACCCTCCTCGGCCAGCGCCCGGACAAACTCAGCGTGGACCTGAGCCCGGCCAACCTGCCGGCAATTGCCAAGGCCTTGCCGATTGGCGACCCGGGGCAACTGCTGCAACGGCGCCCGGACATTCTCAGTGCCGAACGCAAACTGGCCGCCGCTACCGCACGTATCGGCGTGGCCAAGGCCGACTTGTTTCCACGGGTCAGCCTCAGTGGTTTCCTTGGGTTTACCGCTGGCCGTGGCTCGCAGATCGGTTCCTCCGCCGCCAACGCCTGGGCCCTGGGCCCGAGCATCACCTGGGCCGCCTTTGACCTGGGCAGCGTACGCGCCCGCCTGCGCGGCGCCGATGCCGAAGCCGACGGCGCCCTGGCCACCTACGAGCAGCAAGTATTGCTAGCGTTGGAAGAGTCAGAGAATGCCTTCAGCGACTACGGCAAGCGCCAGCAGCGCCTGGTCTCGCTGATCCGCCAGAGCGAATCCAGCCGTGCCGCGGCCGACCTGGCCGAAATCCGCTACCGCGAAGGCACTGCCGACTTCCTCGTACTGCTCGACGCCCAACGTGAACGCCTGCTGGCCGAAGACGCCCAAGCCCTGGCCGAAGTAGACCTGTATCGCGGCATCGTGGCGATCTACAAGGCATTGGGGGGTGGCTGGCAGCCGGAGACGGTGGTCGCCAGCGCTAAGTGATGTAAAGAGCTCCTTTGGTTGGTCGCATCCAGCCAATTTTTAGCCCCGTGGTCCATTCGGTCACGGGGCTTTTTTTTGCCTGTTAGGGCCCCGCCCGACACGTCGCTCAAGGTCGCTAAGATCAAAGGTGGGAGCTGTCTCGCTCTGCGAGGCTGCGATAGCGGTGGGTCAGGCGATACAAAGACTGGCTGTGCCACCAGTATCGCAGCCTCGCAGAGCGAGACAGCTCCTACAAGGTTCCGTTTTGCCGATCTGACTCAGTTGGCTTCATTAAGAATCAAGCTGCGGTAATGCCCGGGATTGGAGCCCGACCATTTGCGAAAGGCCTTGTAGAACGAACTCACATCGGCGAAACCCAGGCGGCTGGCGATCTCGGCGAAGCTGATATCGGCCTCGGCCAGCCACACAACCGCCAGTTCCTTGCGCACGCTGTCCTTCAGGCCCTGGTAGGTTTGCCCTTCTTCCGCCAGGCGCCGGCGCAGGGTCGAGGCGGACATGCACAACTCCTGGGCCAGGCTTTCGGTTTCCGGCCACTGTTGGGCCGGGCGTCGGCGCAGGTCATGCTTGATGCGCATCGCCAGGCTGTCGGGGTCGCGGTATTTGACCAGGATGTTGGCCGGCGCCTGGGCCAGGAAGCGCTTGAGTTCCTCGGGGCTGCGCTTGACCGGCAGGTCGAGGCAGTCGGCAGAAAAGATCATGCGTGTACGCGTGCGATCAAAGCGCAGGTTGTCAGAGAACATCACCTGGTAGTCGTCGCAGAAGTCCGGTTGCGGGCAGCGCAATTCAATGGCCAGGATCGGGATGCGTCGCCCGGCCAGCCAGCAGGCGACGCCGTGGACGATCATCCAGTAGCAAAAATAGGTGAACGCCCGTCGCGGTTCGGGCTCGGGCTCCAGCAAGACGATTTCCGCCAGGCTTTGCTGGCGCACCAATTGCGCGGGCAGGTGCTCGAGCATCAACGACAGGAAGCCCAGGCCGGTTTCCAGGGCCGCGCCCAGGGTAGGCTGGGCCATGGACGCGCGACACAGGAACCCCAGGCTGCCGGACTTGAGCTTGCGCGGGTCCATGCCAAAAAACTCATCATCCCGACGCCGCGCCAGCAAGCGCCAGAGCCGCGCGTACGCCAGCGCCGGGACGCGGGCGGCAGGCTGCTCCAGCAAGGCAGGCTCGATCCCGACCTTGTTCAGGGCCTCCCGCGTCGCCGCACCGGGGGCGCAACTCTGCAACAGGGCTTCACGAACCAGGTGGATGGAGATTGTGTCTTTTTCCGACATGGGCCAGGGCTCAATCTTGTAGGTCGGCCATTGTAGGAGCGTGTGGGCTTGATAAGGAACACATACCCCACGCTGCAACGACTTAGGCGGCTGTTCAGGCCGTGTTCAGAAAACGTCAAGATCCGCTGTTTAGTAATGAGTATCATTATGTTACAACTTAGCACCCTAACTAATTACGTTGCGGTGCCCGATGCTCGTCCCCTTTCTCATCATGCTGCGCGAAGGCATTGAAGCCGCATTGATCGTTGGCATCATCGCCAGCTACCTGCAACAGACCGGCCGTGGCCAATGGATGCCGGCGGTGTGGATCGGCGTATTTCTGGCAGCCGCCCTGGCCCTGCTGGTCGGCGGTGGGCTGGAGTTGGTCAGCGCCGAGTTCCCGCAAAAGCAGCAAGAACTGTTCGAAGGCATTGTCGGCCTGGTGGCCGTGGGCATTCTCAGTTCCATGGTGTTCTGGATGCGCAAGGTCGCGCGCTCGATCAAGCATTCCCTGCACCAATCCCTGGATCATGCCCTGGCCGGCTCACGCAACCAGGTAATTGCGCTGATTGCCATGGTGTTTTTCGCCGTAGCCCGCGAAGGCCTGGAAACGGTGTTCTTCCTGCTGGCAGTGTTCCAGCAGAGCGAAGGCCCGGCCGCGCCCATCGGCGCCCTGCTCGGCCTGGTGCTGGCGATTGTCGTGGGATTCTTGATCTACAGCGGCAGCATGCGCCTGAACCTTGGTGCGTTCTTTCGCTGGACCGGGCTGTTCATCCTGGTGGTAGCCGCCGGCATCCTCGCCAACTCGGTGCAGGCCCTGCATGAAGCCGGGGTGTGGAACCACTTGCAGACTGTACTGTTCGATTTCAGCGCGACGCTACCGATGGATGGCCCGCTGGGCTCGGTGCTGGCCGGCATGTTCGGCTATCAGGACGCGCCGACCGTCAGCACCCTGGGCGCCTACCTGATTTACCTGGTGCTGGCGCTGGTGATGTTCTTCATGCCCGCCGCGCCGGCCACCCCCACTTCCGTTTCCAGCCAGTAAGGTCGTCCCTTGCCAAACCAAGCCCCTGCCTCGCCACCCCGCGCCTTGCGTTGGGCGGTCGCCGGTTCGGTGATCGTGATGATCGCCGCCGGCGGCCTGTTCTACTACGCCTCGCAATTGGCCGCAGCCAAGCGCCAGGTCAATCACAACGAAATCGCCGTGATCATCCATGCCCACGCCTGCGAGCCCAACGCCCTGACGGTGCCGGCAGGCCGTGCGAGTTTTCGCATCATCAATCGCTCGGATCGCGCGGTGGAGTGGGAAATCCTCGACGGCGTGCTGGTGGTCGAAGAGCGCGAAAACATTGCGCCGGGCTTGAGCCAGGTGATCAACGCCAACCTGCTGCCGGGCGACTACGCCATCACCTGCGGCCTGTTGAGCAACCCGCGCGGCACCCTGCACGTAACGCCGACCGCCGAGTCCGACGCCCAGGCCAAAGCCAAGCCGTCGATGGTGGCCTTTGTCGGCCCGCTGTCGGAGTTTCGCGTGTATCTGAACACCCAGGGTGGCGCCTTGATCAAGACCGTCAGCGCCCTCCAACAGGCGATTGCCGCCGGCGACCTGAGCCAAGCCCAGGCCCTGTACCTGCCGGCTCGCGAGGCTTACCAACGACTGGCCCCGGCCGCCCAGCGCCTGGCCGAGTTGGACAACGCGATCAATGCCCGCGCCGATTACTTCGAAAAACGCGAACAGGACCCGGCCTTCAGCGGCTTCCATCGCTTGGAGTACGGCCTGTTCGCGCAACACAACCTCGACGGCCTGGCACCGATTGCCCAGCGCCTGCTGGCCGATGTCACCACCCTCAAGCAACAGTTGCTCGCGCAGTCGCTGCCGCCCGAGCAACTGGTGAGCATCCTGGTGCGCAACCTCAACAGCCTGGCCGACGTGCGCGCCGCCAGTGGCGAAGAGGAGCGCTACAGCCACCTCGACCTCAATGGCTTTGCCGCCAACCTTACGGTGACGCGCAAAGTGGTGGACCTGATGCGGCCGCTGCTGGGCAAGTCCGCCGCCGACCTGTTGCCGGGGATCGATAGCGCGATCAACGCTTTCGCCGCGCAACTCGACGGCCTGCAGGTCGATGGCCACTACCCCACCTATGACCGCGTTACCGCCGATCAGCGCCAGCAGATCGCCGACAAGGCCAAGGCTCTGGCCGCCGCACTCGATGGAATCGACCCAGCCCTTGGCCTCTCCGGCCTTAAGTGAAGACGACCAAATAAATGAGTGATTCAGAACAGTTCAACGCCCAGCGCCGCCGTGTGTTGCTGGGCATGGCCGCCACCGGCGCGGCAATTGCCGGCAGCAGCCTCAGTTGCCCGGCGATGGCGGCCGGCGCGGCCCAGGTCACCGCGGCCCCCAGCAGCGAGAAAACCCAGGACCACCATGCCTTCCACGGCAAGCACCAGAGCGGTATCGTCACCCCGCGCCCGGCCTGCGGCATGCTGGTGGCGTTCGATGTATTGGCCAGCGACCGCGAGGACCTGGAGCGGCTGTTTCGCACGCTCAACGAGCGCATCAGCTTTTTGATGACCGGTGGCAGCGTGCCGCAAGTCGACCCGAAACTGCCGCCCACCGACTCCGGGATCCTCGGCCCGGTGGTCACCCCGGATAACCTGACGATTACCGTGTCGGTGGGCGCGTCGTTGTTCGACGAGCGTTTCGGCCTGGCCGACGCCAAGCCCAAGCGCCTGACCCGCATGGTCGGCTTCCCCAACGATGCCCTGGAACCGGCGCAGTGCCACGGCGACCTGAGCCTGCAGTTGAGTTCCAACACCCCCGATACCAATATCCACGCCCTGCGCGATATCGTGAAAAACCTGCCGGACCTGCTGCTGGTGCGCTGGAAACAGGAAGGCAGCGTACCGCCCCAGGCCCCTGCCCGCGCCGGGCAGCCGGCACAGAGTGCGCGCAACTTCCTGGGCTTTCGCGATGGCTCGGCCAACCCGGACTCCAACGACGCCAAGGCCATGGACCAACTGGTCTGGGTCCAGCCCGGCAGTGACGAGCCCGCCTGGGCCGCCCATGGCAGCTACCAGGCGGTGCGGATCATCCGCAACTTCGTCGAGCGCTGGGACCGCACGCCCTTGCAGGAACAGCAGAGCATCATCGGCCGGATCAAGACCAGCGGCGCGCCCATGGACGGTCACAGCGAAGCCCAGGTGCCCGACTACAGCAAGGACCCAGAAGGCAAACTGACCAAGCTCGATGCGCATATCCGCCTGGCCAACCCGCGCACAGCGTCGACCCAGGCCAACCTGATCCTGCGCCGGCCGTTCAACTACTCCAATGGCGTCAACAAGAACGGCCAGCTGGACATGGGCCTGTTGTTTATCTGCTACCAGGCAGACCTGGAGAAAGGCTTCATTACCGTGCAAACCCGGCTCAATGGCGAGCCTCTGGAGGAGTACCTCAAGCCGGTGGGCGGCGGCTACTTCTTCACGCTGCCGGGGGTCACCGGGCCCAAGGACTTTATCGGCCGCACCTTGCTGCACACCACTGCCAACACCTAACCCCCTCCCCACAGCGGAAACCGTCCCATGAAAAAGTCGTCTCTTGCGTTGTTGTTGACCCTTTCTCCGCTCGCAGCCTTTGCCGCGACGGCGCCCCTGGACCTGGTGGGCCCGGTGTCGGACTACAAGATTTATGTCACCGACAAGATCGATGAACTGGTGACCCAGACCCAGGCCTTTACCGACGCGGTGAAAAAAGGCGACCTGGCCACCGCGAAAAAACTCTATGCGCCGACCCGTGTGCACTATGAGTCCATCGAGCCGATCGCCGAGCTGTTCAGCGACCTCGATGCCTCGATCGACTCACGGGTCGACGATCACGAAAAAGGCGTGAAGGCCGAGGATTTCACCGGTTTCCACCGTATTGAATACAGCCTGTTCGCCGAGAACAGCACCCAGGGCCTGGGCGCCCTTGCCGATGGCTTGAACAAGGACGTCAAAGACCTGCAAACCCGCGTTGCCGGCCTGACTTTCCCGCCGGAAAAAGTCGTCGGCGGCGCTGCTGCGTTGCTCGAAGAAGTGGCCGCCACCAAGATCTCCGGCGAAGAGGACCGCTACAGCCACACCGACCTGTATGACTTCCAGGGCAACATTGACGGGGCGAAGAAGATCGTCGACCTGTTCCGTGGGCAGATCGAACAGCAGGACAAGGCGTTTTTGGCCAAGGTCGACAAAAACTTCGCCACGGTGGACACCATCCTGGCCAAGTACAAGACGGCCGATGGCGGTTTTGAAACCTATGACAAAGTCAAGGAAAACGACCGCAAGGCCCTGGTCGGCCCGGTCAATACCCTGGCCGAAGACCTGTCGACCCTGCGTGGCAAGCTGGGGTTGAACTGATACCTCGACGGTAGCGGCTCTGAGCCTGACACACCGCCATCGCGGGCAAGCCCGCTCCCACAGGGGGGCTCAGCGAGCAGAAAATATTCGCCACACCGCCAATCAAATGTGGGAGCTGGCTTGCCTGCGAGGGCGGTGTGTCAGTCACCGGAAACAGTGGCTGAACCACCGCCATCACAAGCAACCCCACTCCCAAAGCTGTAGATCCCTATCATCTAGGTTAATCGCGCTGTGCGTTTAACCGTCTTACCTATAACGTTCCATTGATCCCACTCACGGAAGATTCCCCATGCCCGATTCAGCCACTAGCATTGATGCCGCCTTGCCCACCTCTGTGTCGTTCAACCTGCGTCCCCTGCTGATCGCCAACATGGCCTGCACCATGGCGATGATGGCGTTTGTCTCGCTGATTGGCCCCATCGCCCGGGTGCTGGGGCTGGCGACGTGGCAGGCGGGGGCGGCGGTGACGGTGTCCGGGGTGATCTGGATGTTGCTGGCGCGGCCTTGGGGCCAGGCCAGTGATCGCCTGGGGCGCCGGCGCGTGCTGCTGCTGGGCACGGGCGGTTTCACCCTGGCGTACTGGGCGCTGTGCGTGTTTATCGACGCTTCCCTGCAATTACTGCCCTCGGCCATGCTGGCGTTTATCGGGCTGGTGCTCGGGCGCGGGTTGATCGGGGTGTTCTACGCCGCGATCCCGGTAGGCGGCTATGCGTTGATCGCCGACAATATCGAGCCGGCCCACCGCGCCAAGGCCATGGCCTCGCTGGGGGCGGCCAACGCCTGCGGCCTGGTGCTGGGGCCGGCGGTTGCCGCGCTGCTGGCCCGCTACAGCCTGAGCCTGCCGTTCTATGCCATGGCGCTGTTGCCGATGCTCGGCTTCCTGGTGTTGCTGGTGAAACTGCCGCGCCAGGAACTGCACCTCAAGCAACCACCCAAGGCCGTCAACCTCTCTGACCCACGCCTGCGCCGGCCCCTGGTGGTGGCCTTTGCCGCCATGCTCTGTGTGTCTATCGCCCAGATCACCGTGGGCTTTTTCGCCCTCGACCGCCTGAAAATGAACCCGGCCGATGCCGCACAAACCGCCGGGATTGCCCTGACGATGGTCGGCCTGGCCTTGATCTGCTCGCAATTGCTGGTGCGCAAGCTCGAATGGCCGCCATTGCGGATGATCCGCGTCGGCGCCACTGTTTCCGCCCTGGGCTTTGCCGGCAGTATGTTCGCCGATACCGCGTGGATCCTCTGGCTGTGTTTCTTCGTCTCGGCGGCCGGCATGGGCTGGATCTTCCCATCGTTCGCCGCACTGGCGGCCAACGCAGTGGAAGCCTCGGAACAAGGCGCTACTGCCGGGTCGGTGGGTGCCGCACAAGGCTTGGGCGTGGTGGTCGGGCCCCTGGCCGGGACTCTGATCTATGCCGTCGAGCCGCGGCTACCGTACCTGGTGGCCGCTGCCCTGCTGCTGCTCATAGCGATCTGGCCGGCACCACGCCACTAGAGAATCCGATACAACAACCGCTCGACCCGTACCCGGCTGACCCGGCGCAAAAACTTGCCGACGGCCTCGGGGTAATCCACCAGCGTCTGCAACTGCTGGTAGCCCTGGATCCGCGTGGTGTGCTGGAAAATCTGCGCAAGCTCGTCACGCCGTGGTGCCAGCCACTGGCCCTGGGGATCGTCGATCAGCAAGGCGTTTTCCAGGTCCAGGCGGAAAGCCCGGGGGTTGAGGTTGTTGCCGGTGAGCAAGGTATAGCGTTCGTCGACCCACATGCCCTTGAGGTGATAGGTGTTATCCCCGTCGCGCCACAGATGCAGGTTGAGCTGGCCGCTGTCGATCATGCGCTGGTGGCGCTTGGCAAAGCGGCGCAGGCTGATCTCGTAGAGATAGGGCAGCGCGGCGATGATCCTGAAGGGTTCGCTGGGCGGGATGTAGAAGTCGTTGGTGGTCTTGTCGCCGACGATGATGTCGATCTTCACCCCCCGGGCCAGCGCGCGGTTGATTTCCCGGGTGACTGGCAGCGGCAGGTTGAAATACGGGGTGCAGATGGTCAACTGCTGCTGGGCACTGGCGATCAGCTCGCAGATCACCCGGCTCAGCGGGTTGTTCTTGCCCACCCCCAGCAGCGGGCTGACCGACAACCCGCCAATGCCCGCCTGGCCGGCCGTGGTGTCATAGGTCGCGTGCTTGAGACGGCTGCGCAGGTCGCCGATGTCATTGCGCAGGCTGCGGGTACTGGGCAGGTTGGGCAGGTCCAGGCGGTGCACCGCCTTGGACGCCACCAGGCCGTGTTCCACCAGGTGTTGCAGGGAGTCGGCCAGGGGCTTGCTGTGGATCAGGTGATAACGGTCGAAGCGGTATTTGTCGAACTTGTGCAGGTACACATTGTTCAAGCTGGCGCCGCTGTACAGCACACTGTCGTCGATCACAAAACCCTTGAGGTGCAGCACGCCGAACAGCTCGCGGGTCTGCACCGGCACGCCGTACACCGGCACTTGCGTCGGGTGTGACTGGGTCATCGCCTGGTACCAGGCGCTGTTGCCCGGCTGCTTGCCCGCGCCGATCAGCCCGCGCTGGGCGCGCAGCCAGTCGACCATCACCACGATATCCAGCCCGGGCCGTGCGGCCTTGGCGGCATGCAGCGCGTCAAACACCTCCTGGCCCGCTTCGTCCTGTTGCAAGTACAGGGCGACGATGTAGATACGGTGCTGGGCCTGGGCGATTTTCTCCAACAGGCAGCGGCGAAACTCGGCAGCGCCAGACAGCACCTCGATCGCATCGGTGCTCAGGGGAAAACCGCGCAATTTGGGCAATAGGGAACGTTTGAATAACGACGGCATAGGGCTCGCAATGATCGAATCCGAAGAGCCCGAGAGCTTACACCATGGGGGTCCCCAGGTCTGCCCACGGGCCGCTGAAAATAAACGATTGACCAAGAAGAACGATCGTTCTACTGTTTGCAGCATGAACGATATGACCAACAATGAAACCCGCGACATTATCCTGGACGTCACCGAAAAGTTGATCTACCGGCATGGCATTGCTGCCACCGGCATGGATCTGCTGGTGAAAACCGCCGGTGTCTCCAGGAAGAGTATCTACCGCTACTTTGCCAATAAGGACGAACTGGTGATCGCCGCCCTGCAGCGGCGCGACGCGCGTTGGCTGCTGTGGCTGCGCAGCGAGGTCGAGCAATACGCCGGCAGCGGCGCCCGTTTGCTCGGCGTGTTCAGCGCCCTCAAGGCCTGGTTCGGCTCTGCGGACTTTCGCGGTTGCGCCTTTATCAATACCAGCGGCGAGACCGGCAACCCGCAAGACCCGGTTCGCTTACTGGCCAAGGCGCACAAACAGAAACTGTTCGAGTACCTGCTTGAACTGTGCAAGGCCCATGGCACCCCGGCCCCGGAGAAGCAGGCCGCGCAACTGCTGATCCTGGTCGATGGCGCCATTACCATCGCCCTGATCATGGGCGATGTCACCGCCGCTGATAATGCGCAATGCATGGCGCAGGACTTATTGGCACTTTGAAAGTTGTCTGGGTTTAACAACTAACGATCCAAAGGAGCAGTCAAATGACCGCCAATGTACACGTGCGTCCGCCCTTACCGCCCTTTACCGAGCAATCGGCCATTGAAAAGATCCGTCTCGCCGAAGACGGCTGGAACTCCCGCGATCCGCAGCGCGTGTCGCTGGCCTACACCCTGGACACAAAGTGGCGCAATCGCGCCGAGTTCGCCCATAACCGCGAGCAGGCCAAGGATTTTCTCACCCGCAAATGGGCCAGGGAACTGGACTACCGCTTGATCAAGGAGCTATGGGCGTTTACCGGCAACCGCATCGCGGTGCGTTATGCCTATGAATGGCACGACGATTCCGGTAACTGGTTCCGCTCCTACGGCAACGAGAATTGGGAGTTTGACCAGGACGGCCTGATGTCCAATCGGCATGCGTGCATCAATGACATGCCGATCAAGGAAAGCGAACGCAAATTCCACTGGCCCCTGGGACGGCGCCCGGATGATCATCCGGGGCTGTCCGAACTGGGGCTGTAGGAGCCGGTCAATCCTGCTTCAAGCCCACCTGATACAACACGCCATCATCCTCATCCGTGAGTACGTACAGGAAGCCATCCGGGCCCTGGCGTACATCGCGGATGCGCGCCTTCAACTCGCCCAGCAGGCGCTCTTCGTGGACCACCTTGTCGCCGTCGAACTGCAGGCGGATCAGCTCCTGGCTGGCCAGGGCGCCGATAAACAGGTTGTGCTGCCAGGCCTTGAAGCGGTCGGCGTCGTAGAACGCCATGCCGCTGATGGCCGGTGACTTTTCCCACACATGATGGGGCCCGACCGTGCCTTCGGCAGTCTTGCCCTTGGCCTCGGGAATCGGCAGCAAGGAATAGTTGATGCCATGGGTCGCCAAGGGCCAGCCGTAGTTCTTGCCACGTTCGATGATATTGATCTCATCACCGCCGCGTGGGCCATGTTCGTTTTCCCAAAGAGTGCCGGTCCACGGGTTCAGCGCAGCGCCCTGGGGGTTGCGCTGGCCATAGGACCAGATTTCCGGCCGCGCTCCTGGCTGGCCGACAAACGGGTTGTCATCCGGTACGCGTCCGTCGGGGTAGATCCGCACTACCTTGCCCTGCAACTTGTCCAGGTCCTGGGCCGTCGGGCGATCATTGTTCTCGCCCAGGGTCACAAACAGGTAGCCATCGCGGTCAAACACCAGGCGCGAGCCAAAATGGTTGCCGGTGGAGAGCTTGGGCTCCTGGCGCAGGATCACCTGGAAGTCCTTGAGGCCGCTCAGGTCGTCACTCAAGCGGCCACGTCCTACCGCCGTGCCGGCCGTACCGCCCTTGCCCCCCCCTTCGGCGTAGGACAGGTAGACCAAGCGGTCCTCCTTGAAATCCGGTGACAACACCACATCCAGCAAACCGCCCTGCCCCTTGGCCCAGACTTGCGGCACGCCACTCAGCGGCGCGGACAATTTGCCATCACTGCTCACAAAACGCAGCGCGCCCGGCCGTTCGGTGACCAAAAAGCCCTGTTTGTCGGGTAAAAACGCCACCGCCCATGGGTGGTCCAGGCCTTTGACAATCGGGGTCGCGGTGATGCTGCCTTGCTCGCTGGGGAACTGCCGGGTCTCGGCGGCCAACGCGGGCAGCGCGCTTGCCAGGGCGCTAGCGCAGCAGGTCGCTAAAAGAGTTGTGCGTAGAAACATACCGTGGGGTTCCTTGCGTTCAGGGCCGGCGATTGCCATTGGCATCTTGCGTCGGGGCTGAAGGTTGGGTGGCGGGACGTGCAGGTGCTGCATCACGTTGCGGATAGCGGTTGCCGATACCGCCATTTTCCAGGGTCGGCGGCCGAGGCACCGGCGCGGTGTAGGTACCGCGGGTGGCGGGCGTATTGGGCTGGGTGCCCTGCATGCTGTTGGGATTGGCCCGTTTGATCGGGCTGTTATACGGGTTGTTGTTGCCGGGCAGGTTCTGCGCCTGCGCCCCGCCACTCAAGGCAAGGCCCAGGGCCAGCACTACAAGGCTGCGCGTACGGCTGTTCATGACAAAACCTCTGTAGGGTGAGGAATACCTGCATTCGATAACACGCTACGCCCTGGGTTCGGATTTGGTAACCAAATACTTTCCATGCAGGTGTAACACGGCTTTTCGAATGCCCCTACGCCAACCGGCAGCGGCTCAGCAAGAAGATAGGGCAGAAACTGGGGACCCAGCCGCCTGAGTAGCCCCTGCCAGTGGCAAGGGGCCTTACTCTCAGATCAATATAAAAATCACTGCCAAACCAGCAAAGATCGCCCACTTCTCCAGGTAATACCGGGTGCGGTTACGCTTTTTCAGCTCCTTGCCGCGCAGGCGGATCTTGTACAGGCGGGTAAAGGCGCGGTTCAAGCCGCCGGTCTTGTCCCCGGCATCATTGGGCGAGCCGGCGGCGGCCATGACATTGCGGCTAAACCAGCGATTGAACGCCGCAGCCCAACGGTATTTCATCGGTCGCTCAATATCGCAGAACAAGATGATGCGGTTTTGCTGGGTGGTGTTTTCGGCGTAGTGAATGTAAGTCTCGTCAAACATCACCGCCTCGCCGTCGCGCCAGTAATAGTTTTCACCGTCCACGTTGATGTAGCAGCCTGGATCGTTGGGTGTATCCAACCCCAGGTGGTAACGATAGGAGCCAGCATAAGGATCGCGATGGCGCACCAATTTCGAGCCTGGAGGCAGTTCGGCAAACATCGCGGCCTTGATCGAACCGATGCTTTGCACAAGCTCCGTAGTACGCGGGCACAGCTTCATGGCCGAGGGATGGCTGTCGCCGTACCACTTGAGGTAGAAGCGTTTCCAGCCCGATTTGAAAAACGAGTTGAAACCCACGTCGTTGTATTGGTCCGAGCGCTTGATCTCACCGGCGCGCATCAGGTTCTGGCCCTCCTCGCGAATCTCCTGCCAGTGCTCCTGGAGCGGGCTCAGGTCGGGGAAATCGCTGGGCGAGAGATACGGGCGGCCGGGCAGTTTGGAGAATAGGTAAAGGAAGCAATTGACCGGGGCGAGGAAGGTCGAGTGGTCGCTTAATTGACGGCCCAGCTTATGTCGCACCCGGCCACGCAGATGGACATACGCGATGGAGACAACGTAGAGAGCAACAATGATGAGTTTCACGGGAATTCGTCACATGTCAGAAGAGTACAGGCTGCTCCTCCAGGCCGGGCCAGGGAGGGAAAATGCAGCACCTGAAATCACAATTCGTTAACAGCCCACGAGTGCCTTGGAGACAGTTCGGATAGTGGCCAATGGCAGTTATTTTAGCCATAGATTGTAACCAAAGGTTAACTAAGAATTGTGAAAAGGTGTCTTCCAACTGTATAGCCGCGCCACCTCGGACGCGGGGTGGCGGGTCTTGCGGGCTGCGACGCAGCCCGGCAAAGGAGCGGCGTGACTCAGCCCAGTGGCTGGTCATCCTTGCGTTCGCGCTTGGTAAAGCGGTCGTCGTCCAGGGGCGAATAGGCCACTGGCTTGCCGCGTGCCAGCACCAGATGGCGAACCAGCGCGATCAATATCCCCAGCAGCAAACCGCCCACCAGGCTCAACGCAACCACCAGGATTTTCTTCGGCTTAACCGGGCTCAGGGGCTCCTGGGCGCGCCGGTCAATGGTCACCAGTTTCAAGGCGCTCATATCGATATTCAGGCTGCGCAGGCGCGCCACTTCAGCGCGCAAGGGCTCGACATCCTGCAGGAAAATATCTTCATTGCCCCGACGCTTCATCACCTCGACCTGGCGATTGACCTCCAGCAACTGCAGTTCCTTGCCGATTTCGGCGACGCGGTTGTTGGTGAAGTCATCACTGGTACGCTGCTGCAGGGCCGTGCGCTCGGCTTCCAGGGCGTCGGTGCCGAGGAAGTACAGGGGAATCTGCTGGTTGTTGACCTCGGTGCGCATCACCTGGCTTGTGCCACTACGCCCGGCATCGGCCATGGACGACGGCGTGGTCGGGTTCTTGATGCCCATGGACTTGGCAATCGAGATGGCCTCGTTCAACTCTGCCAGGCGGTTGGAACGCTGCATTTTCATCTGTAGGCGCAGGGCGCTGAGTTCGTCTTCAAGCTGTGCGCGCTTGAGCTTGTCGCCTTCCAGCAGCTTGGCGATCTTCGATTCCTTGTCGGTTTCATAATTGGCGCGCGCCGCGTCAATCTTGCCCTTGAGCTCGGTAAGGCGGTTGTTGACGATCACCTTGAGATCGGCGCCCACTTGCTCGCGCTCGGCTGCAATGGCGTAGTCGACAAAACCGTTGAGAATCGCGACCCCGTCTATATCGGTGGGGTATTGCAGCTCAAGACGGATATAGCTACTGAGGGAATCTGCTTTCTTCGGGTCGGGCAGGATCAGCTTGATCGAGTTGCGGTTGAACGCTTCGAAACTCTGCTCAAGGCTGCGGCCCGGCTCCTGAAACGCCTGGAACAACGCCGGGTTGGCTTTGAAGAAGCTCAGTCGCGCGTCGTACGAATCCAACTGCGCGCCCACTTTGGCCAGCGCGTCCGCCGGTGGCAACTTGTAGACCTCGGAACGATTGAGTGCGTCCAGTTCATTGATAGCTGCCGGCCTCAGCACGCTGCTGACCTGGTACTCACGGGGAGCGAGCAGCGCGTAGCCAACACCAAGCAGGCCGGCAAAGAAGGTACAGCCGATGACCAGTTTCTTCTGCCGCCAAATCGAGTGAAACAGCTCAAATAAATCAATTTCGTCAGACACCACGGGGGCGTGCACCTGGGGAGTTCTATTCAAAATGGGGACACCCTTCAAAAAGTGGACGCTGGCTGTCCACTACACGATAGATCTGAATAACCAACTGAAAATGCAGGGACAACGCCCTGTATATGGCTCGTACGACACGAGACAACGGTCATCCGACCATTTAGTCACTGAAAAAATCCCTATCGCATGGAGTTTGTTTTCCTTCACAAAAATCAATGTCATCCATGACATTGATCAGCGTAGACGACATATCGAGCAGCATCGTTCTTACGATATGTCAAAATCGCTGCTTGCAAGGGGGAGAACTCAACTACTTGGCTTTTTTGAGACATTTCCTGCAGAAAGCTCCATGCCAGTTTTTAAAAAAATTGGCTGGTAGACAAACCGCCCTGCCCGGCCCATCAATAAAAGGAGCTTTTGATGCCATCACCCATATCGAGCCCAACGCAACTGGATAGACAGGCCCTGCAAGGCACCTGGGAGCAAATTGCCCTGGAAGACAGTGGTGTCATTAATCCACCGGACGAGCACAGTGCACCAGGTGCGCTGACCACGATTGACGGTGATCGATTCCGGGTCGAGACCGTCGACGGCAACGTACTGCTAGAGGGGTGTTTTAGCCTGGACGCCAGCACCACGCCCAAAAGCATCACTTGGATAGATTCCATAGGGGCCGACGCCGGCAAATGCCTGCCGGCCAGCTACACCTTGGATGACAGGCACTTCGTGTTCATCGCAGCGGATGAAGGCATGCCCCGGCCAACGCGTTTCAGTACGACGCCAGGGCAAACCATGCGCACGTTTGTGCGCAGGTCTTGAGCAGGCAGGTTTTTGCGACAGGATTTTCACAAAGTGTTCACCTTTGACGCGTTAGGTTAAACCCAACTCCTCAGATGAATCCCTTGGCCCGCCGCCCCAGCGGGCCTTTTTTTGCCTTCAGGCCGAGCGTTTTACCGCAGTCAGCGTGTAGCACATGGGCAATTGCGCGGCCTGGTTTTCGTACCGGCCGTACAGCTCTTCGCGATTGGAGTGCGGGTATTCCTGCAAATGACTGATCTGCAGCCCTGCCGCGATGGCCGCGCTGACAGTCTCCCCCAGGGTATGCACAAACCAGTAGGACGTGGCGGCGGCACTTTTGCTGGTGCCTTCATAGACGATTGCCTCGTTCTGCACAAAAGGCTCGCGGCGAAAGTAGGAGGTGGCCGGCAGCATCGGGTTGGCCGCTTCGGGGTCGAACACTTCCATGAATGGATGGGTCTCGTAGATCACCAGCGTGCCCCCCTCTTTCAGGGTGCTGGCAACATGCCGCATAAACAGCCCGATATCTGGCATCCAACCCAGCACGCCGATGGTGATCAGGGCGATATCAAACCGCCCCAACACACCCTCGGGCAAATGATGAACATCGGCTTCGATAAATTCAGGTGCATGCGGCGAGCGGCTGGCCAGTTCCACCGCCTGCGCCAGAAACGCATCGGACTGGTCGACCCCGACCACACTGCGGGCACCAAGCCCATACAGCGACAGGCTCTCACGGCCGTTGTTGCAGCCCAGTTGCACGGCGTCCCGACCCTGTATGCCCACCTGCAACAACACTGAGGTCAGGGTGGGATCCAGGCAGCTGAAGTCGGGCTCGCCGACGCCGGCGAGCAGGCCTTGCCAGTGCTCGGTGGTTTTATGGTGTTCGGCGGATTCGTTCCAGGCGGCCTTGTTACTGGCGATCGCCTGTTGAGCAGACAGCGTGTCCATTGCGTCTCCAAACCATTGAGCGTGCGCAACAGGATGGCAATGAGCGCCGTCAAAAAAAGAAGGTGGTTCGCCCCGCACCGACAGCCTCGCCATCCTTGAACCGGTAAAGAGCCATCACTGCAGGGCGAACGGTGGAAACTTAATCCACGGCCATTGGATGTTCAACTGTTATCAACCACAAACCTGACAATCGATACAATTTCGATACAACTCGATGAATTTTGTAGAATTTCCCGCCAGAACAGACCCGCGCCGCACTTCTTGGCGCCGGACAAGACTGCCTGTCATATAACTCGCGCCTCACATATGCGACAATGCGCGCCAAATTCCAACATGCACCCCATATTTTCTGCTCGGCGACTGGGCTTCACGCCTTGATGTCGCTGTTGACGCATGCCCGTTGGCCCGGGCTCCGAATGGGTCCCGGCCCAAATAAGCGCACCCCAAGCTATTGATAGGTAAAGTAATTGATCTCCACAGCTAACATCACCATGCAGTTCGGCGCCAAGCCGCTGTTTGAGAACGTCTCGGTCAAGTTCGGCGCCGGCAACCGTTATGGTTTGATCGGTGCCAACGGTTGCGGCAAGTCGACCTTCATGAAAATCCTCGGTGGCGACCTCGACCCGTCCGGCGGCCAGGTCATGCTGGAACCGAACGTGCGCCTGGGTAAACTGCGCCAGGATCAGTTCGCCTACGAAGAATTCAACGTGATCGACACCGTGATCATGGGTCACGAAGAGCTGTGGAAGGTCAAGGCCGAGCGCGATCGCATCTACTCGCTGCCGGAAATGAGCGAAGAAGACGGCATGGCCGTGGCCGAGCTGGAAACCGAGTTCGCCGAAATGGACGGCTACACCGCCGAATCCCGTGCCGGTGAACTGCTGCTGGGCCTGGGTATCGGCATCGAGCAGCACTTCGGCCCGATGAGCGAAGTGTCCCCAGGCTGGAAGCTGCGCGTACTGCTGGCCCAGGCGCTGTTCTCGGATCCGGAAGTGCTGCTGCTCGACGAACCGACGAACCACCTGGACATCAACACCATCCGCTGGCTGGAAAACGTCCTGACCCAGCGTAACAGCCTGATGATCATCATCTCTCACGACCGTCACTTCCTGAACAGCGTGTGCACCCACATGGCTGACCTGGACTACGGCGAGCTGCGCCTGTTCCCGGGCAACTACGATGAGTACATGACCGTGGCCACCCAGTCCCGCGAGCAGTTGCTGTCGGACAACGCCAAGAAGAAAGCGCAGATCTCCGAACTGCAATCGTTCGTCAGCCGTTTCTCGGCCAACGCCTCGAAAGCCAAGCAGGCCACTTCCCGCGCCAAGGCGATCGACAAGATCCAGCTGGCCGAGGTCAAGCCTTCGAGCCGTGTGAGCCCGTTCATCCGCTTCGAGCAGACCAAGAAGCTGCATCGCCAGGCGGTCATCGTCGAGCGCATGGCCAAGGGCTTTGACGGCAAGACCCTGTTCAAGGACTTCAGCTTCCAGGTTGAAGCGGGCGAGCGCGTGGCGATCATCGGCCCGAACGGTATCGGCAAGACCACCCTGCTGCGCACCCTGGTCAACGAACTGACCCCGGACGCCGGCAGCGTGAAGTGGACCGACGCGGCTGAGCTGGGTTACTACGCCCAGGACCATGCCCACGACTTCGAAGACGACGTCACCTTGTTCGACTGGATGGGCCAGTGGGCCCAGGGCGAACAAGTGATCCGCGGCACCCTCGGCCGCATGCTGTTCTCCAACGACGAGATCCTCAAGTCGGTCAAGGTCATCTCCGGTGGTGAGCAAGGTCGCATGCTGTTCGGCAAGCTGATCCTGCAAAAGCCCAACGTGCTGGTCATGGATGAACCGACCAACCACTTGGACATGGAATCCATCGAGGCGCTGAACCTGGCGCTGGAGAACTACCCGGGCACGCTGATCTTCGTCAGCCACGACCGTGAGTTCGTATCGTCCCTGGCCACTCGCATCATCGAGCTGAGCCCAAGCGGCGTGATCGACTTCAGCGGCACCTATGACGACTACCTGCGTAGCCAGGGCGTGGTGTTTTAAGGGCAGCCAATAGCGGCTGGCTACACGCTGCAAGTAAAAGCCCCGTCAGCAGTGACGGGGCTTTTTGCATTTCCAGGCTCGACCAACGGAGCGTCCAGCCGATGATTGTTAGCCTGCTTCCTTTTCTCCCCAGCCCTTGCCATGATGCGCTCACCGCCCTACCGCGAATGAGCCTCCATGCCTGCCGCCCCCAGCTCCCTGTCGATCACCCTGCAGATCGTCTCCATCGTCTTCTATACCTTTATCGCGTTTATCTGCATCGGCCTGCCGATTGCGGTGATTCCCGGCTACGTCCATGAACAACTGGGCTTCAGTGCGGTAGTGGCGGGCATCACCATCGGTTCGCAGTACCTGGCCACCCTCCTCAGCCGGCCCATGGCCGGGCGCATGTCGGACAACGTCGGCACCAAGCGCGCGATTGTGCTCGGCTTGAGCGGCATCCTGCTCAGCGGCGTCTTGACCCTGCTCGCCACTGCGCTGCAAAGCCTGCCCAATCTAAGCCTGGGAATTCTGATTGTCGGCCGCGTGCTGCTGGGCGTGGCCCAGGGCCTGATCGGTGTCGGCACTATCAGTTGGTGCATGGGCCAGGTCGGCGCCGAACACACCGCCCGCTCGATCTCCTGGAACGGCATCGCGTCCTACGGCGCTATCGCCATTGGTGCGCCGCTGGGTGTGGTGATGGTTGCGCAATATGGCTACAACAGCCTCGGTATCGCGCTGGCGGTGCTGGCCGGGCTGGGCCTGGTGCTGATTCGCAAAAAGCCCTCGGTGCCGGTGGTGCGCGGCGAGCGCCTGCCGTTCTGGGCGGTGTTCGGGCGGATTGCGCCGTTTGGCGCCAGCCTGTGCCTGGCATCCATTGGCTACGGCACCCTGACCACCTTCATTACCCTGTTCTACCTGAGCCGCGGCTGGACCGGCGCCGCCTGGTGCCTGACGGTGTTTGGCATCTGCTTTATCCTCTCGCGCCTGCTGTTTATCTCCAGCATCAACCGCTTTGGCGGGTTTCGCGCAGCGATTGCCTGCATGACCCTGGAAACCCTCGGCCTGGCCCTGCTATGGCTCGCACCCTCTCCCGCCATCGCCCTGGTCGGCGCCGGCCTCACCGGCTTTGGCCTGTCCCTGGTGTACCCGGCATTGGGCGTCGAAGCTATCAAACAGGTGCCCAACAGCAGCCGGGGCGCGGGTCTGAGTGCCTATGCGGTGTTTTTTGACCTGGCGCTGGCGATTGCCGGGCCGTTGATGGGCGCGGTGGCGTTGAACCTGGGCTACTCGTGGATTTTCTTTGGCGCGGCGCTACTGTCCGTCACAGGCCTGGGCCTGACCCTGCTGCTGATGCGCCGGGCCTATTGATCGGCGGTCTGTAGGCCGGCCCGCGAGTGCTGGCCAAGGGTGCGCCCGAAAAAACGCCCGGCCTCGGAAATCAGGTCACGGTGAATGCCCTCGCGGTCCACCCCATCGGCATCCGTACACAGCGCCGGCATCAGCGCCAACTGCTCATCATCGCAAGGGGCCATGAAGATAAAGTGCCCGGCCCCGGCCAACAGCTTGAAATCCGGCGGCTGCGGCAGCTTGCGCGCCAGGGCGGCGGCGTTTTTATCCACGGCTACCAGCTTGTCACCGTCGCCGCTATACAGCAGCACCGGCACATGCACGTCGCCCAGGGTGTGCCGACCAAACATCAGGCTCAGCGGGGCCATGAGCATCAACGCATGGATCCGGGAGTCGGCCTGGGGTTGCAGGTCATCGCGGTCGACCACCAGCTCGCCCTTGGTCGTGCAAGCGTCACGGTCTTCGGGGCGTTCCATGCAATAGCGGCGCAAACGCTCGAAATCCGGCTTGGCCCCGGCCAGGATCAGCGCCGTCTCGCCGCCTGCCGAATAGCCGATCACGCCCACCTGGTCGACATTGACGAACGGCGACAGCATTGGGTCGCCCAAGGTGGCGCTAATCGCTGCCGAAATCTGGATCGGGCGGCCATACAGGTTGCTCAAGGTGCCCAGGCGGCTGTGGTCCTTGTAGTTGTCGCCAGGATGCAGCACCGCCACCACCACAAACCCCTTGCGCGCCAGCGACGTCGCCAAATCGTGCAAGGCCAGGGGCGTGCCGGTGTTGCCATGGGACAACATCAACAGCGGGAAGCGGCCAATGGCGACCTTGGCATCCTCGGTGGCGGCGACGCGATAGGCGCCCACCTGGCTGATATGTTCGCGGCCGGTGGACGGATAAAAGGCGATGGCTTTCATCGGCTGCGAATCCAGCGGGTCGAGAAAGCTCATGCGGTGATAGCCCACGCTCCAATGGGGGTGCGGGGCCACGGCGGCGTGCACTGGAACGAGGCCGCCGAACAGGGAAACCAGCAAGACTGCACAAAGACGCATCATGGGGATGTCCACCTGTGCTGCGTGACGCCTGCGAGTGGGCGGTATGGCCCTGTGTTGCATAACCTGCGCCAGATTCGCCCACCCAAAACAAAAAACTCCGTAATCCGCTGGTTTTCAGGCCAGCAGAATACAGAGTTTAGGCGCCTCGAATCAGATTGATAGCGAGCCGCGGTGAAATCTCCTACGCAGCGACGAACAGTTGCTCGCTGATCTGCGCATTGGCGTCGTTCAGCGCCTTGCTGCGTGCTTCGTCACCATAGGCCAGGCCGTGGGCACGTACGAACTCAACGTCGGTAATGCCGAAGAAGCCCAGCAGCACCTTCAAGTAGTCCTCGTGCGCCACACCGGTCGGCTGACCCACATGCAGGCCACCGGCGGTGGAGACCACGATGACTTTCTTGTTGCCGCACAGGCCTTGGGGGCCGGCTTCGGTGTAGCGGAACGTCTGGCCGGCAACAGCAATGCGGTCAATCCAGGCCTTGAGTTGGGTGGGGATGGTGAAGTTGTACATCGGCGCGGCGATGACCACCGCGTCGGCCGCCAGGAACTCGGCCAGGGTCGAGGCGCTCAGGTCGGCTTCGTGCTTCTGCACCGCATCACGCAGTTCGGCAGCGGTGCCCAGGGCGCCCAGGGTGATCCCGGAAAAATGGTTGATCCCTTCGCTGGCCAAGTCGCGGTAGGTGACTTCCACACCCGGCTCGGCCGCTTGCCAGGCCTTGACCACTTCGCGGCTCAACTGACGGGATACCGAGTTGTCGCCGAGGATGCTGGAATCGATATGCAAGAGTTTCATGTGGGATCTCCAAGTGAGGACCGCCACCGGGCGATCTGATGGAGAGAATCCTACAGATCAATCCAATAGCCGATTAGCCGGTTAAAATGCGATAGTTCGTCCCACTGACAGGACAATAGGCCCAACATGCAAGACCTCAATGACCTCTACTATTTCGCCAAGGTGGTGGAAGCCGGTGGCTTCGCGGCCGCTGGCCGGCTGCTGGGGATCCCCAAGTCGCGGCTGTCACGGCGCATTGCCGAACTGGAGGAACGCCTCGGCGCCCGCCTGTTGCAGCGCACCACCCGGCAACTGACCCTGACCGCCGTCGGCGAACGCTACCTGGGGCATTGCCAGGCGATGCTGCTGGAAGCGGAAATGGCCGACGAAGCCGTGGCCAACATGTCCAGCGAGCCCCGTGGCCGCCTGCGCGTCAGTTGCCCGGTGGGCCTGGCCCACGAAATCCTGCCGACGGTGGTGGCGCAATTTCTCGCAGCCCACCCGCTGGTGCAATTGGAGATGATGCTGATCAATCGCCGCGTCGACCTGGTAGCCGAGGGCGTGGACGTGGCCCTGCGCGTGCGCGAACTGGGGGACGAAGACCCGCTGCTGGTGACCCGCCGCCTGCGTCAGGCGCAGACGGCCATGGTCGCCAGCCCCGAGTTTGTACGTGGCCATCAGATCAACACCCCGGCCGACCTCAAGCACCTGCCGGTATTGGGCGCCCTGGAAGCCGACCGCATGGTCCACCTGCGCATGCTCGACCCTGCCGGCAATGCCACCGACCTGGCCATGGAGGCACGCCTGGGCATCGACGACTTCCTGGTGCGCAAGGCCAGCGCCCTCGCCGGCCTGGGTTTCACCGTGCTGCCGATGATGTACTGCGAGCAGGAGTTGGAAACCGGCCAGCTGGTGCAATTGCTACCCGAATGGTCACTGCCTGGCGGCTGGCTGCAAGCGGTGTACCCGCACCGACGCGGCGTATCCCCAGCGGTGCGCGCCTGGATCGACTTTTTGGCCCACGCCTTCAACAATTGCGGAGATCGCCTGCTATGAACACCCGGATCATGACCGAAGACGACGTCGCCCAGTTCTGCCTGGGCCTGCCCGGTGCGCGCGAGGATTACAAATGGGGTGGAGTGCGGGTGTTCTCGATTGCCGGCAACAAGATGTTCGCGTTGCAGAACCTGCGGGGTGACTCCCTGGCGTTCAAGGTCGACAAGGAGCTGTTCCTCGGCCACGTGGACCGCCCGGGCATCCACCCGGCGCCGTACCTGGCACGCGCGCAGTGGATCATCATGCAACTGCCCTACCCGCTGGGCGGCGAGGAGTTGCGCGGTTTGCTGCAGCGCTCCCACCAGTTGGTGGTGAGCAAACTGCCCAAGCGTACGCAGATCGGCCTGAGGCTGGACGAGTAAGCCAGTCCAGGTCGTCTTGCACACAACTTGATCATCGAGACATGCACATACCCCTGTGGGAGCGCAGCTTCGCTCCCAAGCCCCACACAGCTAGAAGACCGCCAGCAGCGTGCCACCCAGAAACAACTGATCGATCCAGAACACCTGGTGCAGCACCACGATCAACCAGAACACCACCTGATACGACACCTTGCGCGTCTTGTGGCGAAACACCTGCTGTGCGACCAACGCACCGGGCCAACCACCGGCCAGCTCCATCGCGTGCAGAATCTTTTCCGGGGTGCGCCAGCTGTCGCTCTGGGCCTTGCGCTTGTCGCTCCAGTACAAGCAAAACGTCACCACACTGACCAGCCCATAGGCCGCCAGCGGGATCAGCGACACCCCGCGATACGCCAGCAGTGCCGCGCCAAACAACGGCACGGCACACAACAGCACAAACACCAGGGCCTTGAAGCGCGGATGCTGGATGGTCATCACGCCTTGGCCGCCGCCCAGTCAATCCAGCCGAACTGCCAGGTGGCCAGGATCAGCAAGCCGAACGCAATGCGGTACCAGGCAAACACTGCGTAGCTGTGGCTGGCGATGAACTTGAGCAGACCGCGCACCGCAATCATCGCGAAGATGAACGAGACCACAAAGCCGAGGGCGAACACCGGCAGGTCCGCAGGCTGGAACAGCTCACGGTACTTGTAGCCCGAATACACCGCCGCGCCGACCATGGTTGGCATTGCCAGGAAGAACGAGAACTCGGTCGCCGTCTTGCGCGACAGGCCGAACAGCAGGCCACCGATGATGGTCGAACCGGAACGCGACGTGCCCGGAATCATCGCCAGGCACTGGGCAAAGCCGACTTTCAAGGCGTCTTTCCAGGTGATGTCATCGACGGTTTCGGCATGGATGACATGCTCGCGGCGCTCGGCCCACAACATGATCACCCCACCGATCACCAGCGCAGTGGCCACGGTGATCGGGTTGAACAGGTATTCGTGGATCAGGTCGGCAAAAATCACCCCCAGCACCACCGCCGGCAGGAAGGCGATCAGCAGGTTGATGGTAAAGCGCTGGGCGTTGCGCTGGGTCGGCAGGCCGGTCACCACGTCAAGGATCTTGCGCCGGAACTCCCAGACCACCGCCAGGATGGCGCCCAGTTGAATGATGATGTTGAACGCCATGGCGCGTTCGCCACCGAAGTCGAGCAAATCGGCGACGATAATCTGGTGCCCGGTACTGGAGATCGGCAAGAACTCCGTCAGCCCTTCGACAATGCCAAGTATCAGTGCCTGAAAGGCGGTCCAAAGATCCATTATTCCCCCAAAAGGTCATGCGACGGCATGCCTCGTTGATATTTTCTAGGTGTTCACTAACGATGAGCACGCTGCAAGGCCGCGCGCAGGATCAAGGCTGAACTGCAAAAATTCTGTGAAAAATCAGGCAGCACTCAGGTTTTTTGATTCCGGGCCGAAAGCCTATCAGACAAGCCCGGATTTCGCTTCGCGTTATCACTGGCTGATCAACGCAGCACTGAAAATTATAAGAACGCGGAGTGACAAGACTATGAATAGTTTGCGCAATATGTCGATCAGCCGGCGCCTCTGGATGATCCTGATAGTCGCCGTGTTGATGTTGCTGACCCTGGGTTTGCTGATGCTCAAGCAGATCCACGACGACCTCTACCAGGCCAAGAGCCAGCAGACCCAGCATGTGGTACAGACCGCCAGCGGGATTCTGAATTTTTATCACAGCCTCGAAACCACCGGCGTACTGACCCGCGAAGCCGCGCAGAAGCAAGCCCTGAGCGTGGTGCGCGGGCTGCGCTATGACCAGGATGACTATTTCTGGATCAATGACCTGACGCCGGTGATGATCATGCACCCGGCCAACCCCAAGCTTGACGGCCAGAACCTCTCGGCCATCCGTGATCCGGACGGTTTTGCGGTGTTCAACGAATTCGTCACCCTGGCCAAGGCCAAGGGCGCCGGCATGGTCGATTACCGTTGGCCGAAACCTGGCGCGGCTGAGCCCGTGGCCAAGACCTCTTATATCCAGTTGTTCGAACCCTGGGGCTGGATCATCGGCTCCGGCGTCTATGTAGATGATGTGCAGGCACAGTTCCGTGGCCAGGTGTGGGAAGCCTCGCTGATCGGCCTGGGCATTGCGCTGATCATGGCCCTGCTGGTGGTGCTGATTGCCCGCAGCATCGTGCGCCCGCTGCAAGAAGCGGTGCATGCCATGGCCAACATCGCCAGCGGCGAAAGCGACCTGACCCGCAGCCTTGACACCCATGGCCAGGACGAGGTCACGCAACTGTCGCGGCACTTCAACACCTTCACTGCCAAGCTGCGCCAGGTGGTCAGCCAGTTGCAGGTGTGCGCCAATGCCCTGGGCCAGTCGTCCGCCGAACTGGGCAGCAACGCCAGCCAGGCCCATGACCGCAGCCAGCAGCAGTCCCAGCAGATGGAGTTGGTGGCCACCGCTATTAACGAAGTGACTTACGGCGTGCAGGACGTGGCCAAGAATGCCGAACACGCCGCCAGCGAAATGCGCGATGCCCAGACCCAGGCCGAACAGGGCCAGGTCAATATCGACGGCAGCCTGCAACAGATCGACGCGCTGTCCGGCACCATCAGCCAGGCGGTGGAAGTGATCCGCACCCTGTCCACCGAAAGCACGCAGATTGGCGGGGTGCTGGAGGTGATTCGCTCGATTGCCGACCAGACCAACCTGCTGGCCCTCAACGCCGCCATCGAAGCCGCCCGCGCTGGCGAACAGGGCCGTGGTTTTGCCGTGGTTGCCGATGAGGTGCGCCTGCTGGCCCAGCGTACGCAAAAGTCCACCGCCGAAATCCAGAGCATGATCGAACGCCTGCAAGGGCATTCCGAAGCGGCAGTCAAGGTGATCAGCGACAGCCACCAGGCCTCGCAATTGACCATCGAACAAGCCGGCCAGGCGGGCGCCAGCCTGAATGCCATCGGCCAGGCCCTGCGCAACCTCAACGGCCTCAACGCCTCGATTGCCAGCGCAACCCTGCAACAGGCCCATGTGGTGGAAGACATCAACCAGAACGTGACCCAGGCTGCCGGCCTGTCCCACAGCACTGCGCTGGCAGCCCAGCAGTCGAGTGTGGCCAGCGTGCACCTGAAGGACTTGAGCGAAGAGCTCAACGGCCTGCTGCGCCAGTTCAAGGTCTAACGCCCACTGTGTAGGGGCTGGCTTGCCAGCGCCTACAGGGGTTCTGCATTTGCCTGGGAGGTTGGGTACAATCGCCCTCCTCTTCGACTCTTCCAAGGAATCCCATGTCCGGGCTTGAACTGTTTGCCGCCGCGCTGGGGGTGATTGCCGTCTGGCTGACGGTCAAGCAGAACCCATGGTGCTGGCCGATCGGCCTGGTCATGGTGCTGCTGTACACCTGGGTGTTCTTCGAAGTGAAGCTGTATTCGGACATGCTGCTGCAAGTGGTCTACGCCGGCCTGCAAGTCTACGGTTGGTGGCAGTGGACCCGCGCCGGCGAGGTCAAGCAAGGGCGCCAGGTCACCCGTCTTGGCGGCCAGGCCATCCTCCTGAGCCTGACCATTGGCGCCGTGGGCAGCCTGTTGCTGGGCGCCGCCATGGCCCACTGGACCGATGCCGCGCAACCGTGGCTGGATGCCGCCCTGACCGGTTTCAGCCTGGTGGCGCAGATGTGGATGGCGCAAAAACGCGTGCAATGCTGGGCGCTGTGGATTGTGGTCGATGTGATTTTTGTCGGTCTGTTTGTCTACAAAGGGCTGTACCTGACAGCCGCGCTCTACGCCTTGTTCACCGTGATTGCCGTGCAAGGCTGGCGCGAATGGCGCGCCGACCCGGCGTTGCGCACATGAAGGTGCTGGTGATGGCAGGCCCCGAGTCCAGCGGTAAGAGCTGGCTGGCCGAGCAGCTGCAAGCGCATTTCGGCGCGGTGCTGGTGGGCGAATATGTGCGCTATTTCATCGACCATTACCAGCGTGACACGACCCTGGCCGACATCCCGGACATCGCCCGTGGCCAACTGGCCTGGGAAGATGCCGGCCGCGCCCGGCAGCCGCAACTGTTGATCCTCGACACCCACTTGCTGACCAACAAGCTCTGGAGCCTGACCCTGTTTGGCGATGCCCCGGCATGGCTCGATGAGGCGCTGCTGGCCCGCCACTACGACCTGCACCTGCTGCTGTCGCCCGAAGGCATTGGCTGGACCGCCGATGGCCAGCGCTGCCAGCCAGACCTGGCAGACCGCCAGGCCTTCTTCCAGGCCAGCCGCGACTGGCTGGAGCAGCATCACCAGCCCTTCAAGGTGATTGGCGGGGATTGGCAGGCGCGGCATGACCAGGCCTTTGCCGCCGTGACGCGCCTGCTCGCCGACTAAATCCCCTACTCGTGGATCACCTGCCGTTGATACTGCGGATCAGCCTTGATCTGCTGCTCGGTAAACGGCAACGGGCTGAGTTTTTTCGCGGAAAACGCCTGGGTCTGGTCCTTGAAGTGAGGCGACGCCGGATCGCTGGACAGCGAGAACGCCAACACGCCTTCGGCCTTGGGCCCCTGGTCGTCGAAAGTGACGATCTGCAAGTAACTACTGCCGCTGACCACCTCGCGCTTGCCATCTGCCCTCGGCACGCTTTGCATGGCGTTGTAGATGCCCAGCTCCTGCGGCCCGCCATGCATCGGCGTGCTGCCCGAGACCTGGATATCGCCCCAGCGCGCGCCCTCCTGCAAGCCCGACTCGCTCACTTGGGCGATTGACGCCAGCATCGCCTCACGCAATGCCTTGGTCACCTGCGGCTGTTCGATGAGCAAGCCGCGTGGGGTGGTTTGCGCGTGATCCGGGTCGAACGCAACGCGCCACACATCCGGCACTTGCTGCATGTGCTCCATGACCTGGATGAAATGCACCAGGCCCAGGCCGCTGTCGAGGTTGGCTTTCTGGTCCCAGTCCTTGAGGCGGGTGCACAGGGGTTTCAGGGTTTCATCCGTCTGTTGCGCGCAGAACTTGAGCAAATCCGGCATCACCTGGCCGGCCAGGTACACCTGGTTGTCCAGCACCATATGTTGCAGGTCAGCGATGGTGATCGGCTGTTTGCCCAGGTCCTGCAAGCGCTGCAAGGCAAAACGCGAACGGGCGCCCAGGGCTATGTGATCCTGGCTGATCACCGGTGAGAAGCCGGCCAGCGGCGCCTTGGGGTTGGCCATCCAGGCCGAATCATTGGAGTGCTGTACGTAATCCCGGCGTTCCAGCTGCGGCAGTTGATCAGCGGCGAAGATCCCCGGCTGCGCCGCGCGCGGGTCGATATCCCAGGCGCAGGCACTGTGGGCACCGTCGAGCATGATCATCTGCAGGCCTGCACGCGGGTCGCTGCATTGCTCGAGTTTTTTTGCACTGACGTTCGGCACCACCGACAGGTTCATGTACAGGCTCTGCCCCTGATCGTCCGCTGCCAGGGTATTGACCCAGGGAATGCCTTGCAGGCGGTGTACCGAGGCTTGCAAGTCCTTGAGGCTGCGGGCCTGGTTCATCGCGTACCACTGTTGCAGTACGCGGTCATTACCCAGGTTGGCATCACGCAGGCTGAAAGCGTATTGCCCGTTCCAGTCGAGCTTGCCCGGCCATTGCACCACCGGCCCGAACTGCGAACTGTAGACCGTTTGGGTGTGGGGCTCGGCGCCCTTGACCTGCACGGTCACCTGGGTTTTCTGCAGGGGGATCGACTTGCCGTCAAGCAAGTAGCGGGTTGGGTCCTTCGGGTCCAGGGTCAGGCGATACAGGGTGAAATGTTTGGATGTGTCCACCGTATGGGTCCAGGCCACATGCTGGTTGAAGCCGATATTGACCACCGGCAGGCCCGGCAAGGCGGCGCCCATTACATCCAACTGGCCAGGGATGGTCAGGTGCATCTGATAAAAGCGCATGCCGCCGATCCATGGAAAGTGCGGATTGGCCAATAACATGCCGCGCCCATTGAACGAGCGCTCGCTGCCCACCGCCACGGCGTTGCTGCCGCGATCCAGGGCAAAACGCTGCTGCTTCAAGGTGGCGACCTCAAACGCTCGCACATTGCCCTGCACCGCCACGCCTGGCTGGGGCGGTGTCGCCCCCGCCAAGGCCTCGGCAAATTGCCCCACCCCACCTTCCACCAACAACCTGCGGGTCAGCTTGACCAGGTCATTGGTAGTGATTGGCCGCACCCAGGCGCCCTGGCACTGCATCGGCCGGTCCTTTGTCCCGCGTTCTTGCAGGTAACGGTTGTACCCCGCCACATAACCTGCAAGACGCTGCTGCATCTGCGGGGTCTGAGCCTTCCAGAATGCCGTCACTGCTTCGGGCGTATTGAGCCAAGTAAAAAACACATCGCTGGTCAGGTTGTTGCGCTCTTCCAGGGTCGCCTGCTCGGCACCGAAGTAGCGAGCGCGCTGGCCATTGACCGTCACCACTTCGTTGGCCAACAGGCACAGGTTGTCCTGCGCGTAGGCATAGCCGATGCCATACCCCAGGCCTCGTTCATCGTTGGCGCGGATATGCGGGATACCAAACCCGGTGCGGCGGATATCGGCGCTCAGCGCCCCCGCCTGCACGTCGCTCACCTGGCGGGCCGTCGCACACAGGCTCACCCCCAGCAACACACCCGCCACGCAAACCCTGGACAACCCGTTGGAAATAATCACGCAGACCCCATCATCAAGCCAAATTGAACGCCCAAGGCGGGGCCGACTCGCCAATGCCAGCCCATGGATAGAGACGTAGAAATCCGCAGAAATTTAGGCCGCGCGCGGCTTATTTACCGGCGCCAGGAATGTGACAGACGTGATACTGACAAAATTTATACAGGTTGGACTTCATGATTTGCGCGGCTCATACGTCTTATTAACTAAGAGCACCATCATTTTCCTGATCAGGCTCTGATAAGGAGTTTTTGCATGTACAACCCGCAACTGCCCACGGACGGACATTTTATGGCACACGACGCCGCTTTCGGCGCGGATACCCAAGCCTTCGCCAAGGCAACCGAGCATCAAGGCAACCAACGCATCCGGCATCTGCTCAAGTGTTTTGGGTTGCGCACCAGCCTGATCCGGCTGAAAGTCATCGACGCCCTGCTCACGGCAGCCGACAACGGCCGCTCGCTGGGGGTACGGGGCGTGCACAGCCATTTGCTGGAACTGGGCATCCCGTTATCGTTTCTCAGTGTGCGCGAGGTGCTCAAGCGCCTGTGCAGCGAGGGCTTGATCACCCTCAACAGCGATAAAAGCTACAGCCTCCATGAAGAGGCTGTGAAGGTCCTGGATTCCGGTGCCTGACTTACAGGTTGGGCTTGACCTTGCGGCGCATGATGCCGTTGATCACCACCACAATCACTGCCACGGCAATGGCGATGTACTGGAACGTCTTCTCACTGATGGCGCCGATGTTCTGCAAATAGGACAGGCCAAACATCGTGCCGAGGACGACCAGGGAAATTAGAATCGAGTAAATCAAGCGTTGCTTCTGGGTCATGACGGGTTCCTGAAACCTGAAAGTTGTATCCACTGTTTATCGCAAGCCATGCCAAGGGCATACCCTATTTCGGGGATGACTCAGGGTGGGCGTGAATTCATGTTACAGGCGATCAGCCACTTTGGCTTGTCTTGCACCCGATCACCTGGCAGTTATCTCTGTTGACAATTCACCGTGGGATAAATCGGACCAGCTTCGCCACTTAGCCTGGGAAAACTGAAGGCCTGAATGCTTTCAGAAGTGTCGTCCCACACAGGTGAACCGCGATGCCCCCAATTGCAGTAATACCTTCCACTCCAGGTTTTGCGACAAACGGAATATCCCCTCCCCCCAGGGCGCTCCAGGCAGCGGTTGAGCCATCAACCGTCGTGCACAACACGCCACCTAGCCAGGCAGAAACCCGCAGCCCCGACCTGAAGCGGGCCCTTGGGGACCAGCGTAACTGGCAATCCCTGACGCAGCTTCTTGACCAGGCGGCCCAAGGCCTGGCACCCGAAGCCGACGCGCAAGCCGTGGCGTCAGCGTTGGCCGGGGTGACGTTTACCCCTGACGTCGACTCTTCGTATGTTCAGCAACAACCTTCCCGGGATACAACCACCGTCGACCTTGAACGGTTCTTGATAAAGAGCGACGTCAGACTGCCGCGTACCCGAACCGAATTGTCGGACCTGGCTAAAGCTATGGCAATTCAGGCGTTGCAGCCGCCATACGGCAATTACGGTGGTGGACTGTCCTGGCCTTTACCCCTGAGCGTTTCGCAACAGCAGTCTGTCCTCACGCTCTTCACGACCAACTCGGCAGGCTTATCAGACCTCCCCTTGATAGACCATCGCGCCGGGCCGCTGGGTTATCTTGCCGACGCCGTGCCGTTGTCCGGGGCCGAACTCCAGGACCCCGGCCAGGCGCTGGAAAAACTTATCCAGTCACCCCGCGGGCAAGCGCTGGGGCAGGCAATCCAAACTCATCTTAACGGTGTCCAGACACCAAGCAGCACCCGCGACTACGTGTTGACAGCAATCAACCTGGGGCTCGATTCAGAATCCATCAGCCACCCCCAGAGAAATACAGTCGCAGGCTTTGACCTCGCCCAGGAGCAACATTGGGGCAAGTCGCCCTCCTCTATTGTCAACGCCCTGCGCAACCATCTGGTCACGACCGGCAAGGCCACCATGGCGACCGCTCAACTGGGAGCGCATCTGTTGCTGGCGCGTCTTGCACCTCAGTTCCTGGTCAAGGATATCCCTGACAAAGTGACCTATGGCAGCCAGTCCTGGGCCAGCTTTCACCTGGCGGTGGCAAAGATAGAAGCCAGCACACCAGGCGTTACGCCACAGATGAGTTACGCCCAGGTCATGAGCGTCGCCGATGCCAGCGATGCATCTGTTTACGATGCAACCCAAACGGCTGTGTTAATTGACTGGGCGGTTGCCAACGGCGTTCTCGATAAAAAAGATGACAGCCTTTACAGCAGCGCTGAAATCGAACGCGCCCGCAGCGACTTCAACCAGCAACTGGATGAGCGGGCAACTGCTTCGAGCCAGCTGCGCACGCCAATACCCGACCTGAAGCAAATCGCGCTGGCCAAACTTGAGCAACAATTTGGCAAAGGCATTCCCTTCGAAGAAAAATGCATCAAGGCTGATTATTACTTTCGTAGCGCCAAGATTCATCAGGGCACCTACTCGATGCTGGACATCGCGATGATGGACCATCACGACGTTCCCAAATGGAAAACGACGGACAGTCGCATCCCGATCGACAGCCTTAACGCGCGCGAGAAAGTCAACGTATTCGACAGTTTCAAAACAGCATTCGACGACACTATCAGAATACAAAAACAAGGCATTAAAACCGCGATAAAACACATGATTGCCCAGTTACCGTTAGCCGATCGTAAAAACCTTGAGTCGGGGGAGATCCACTTCTATCAAGAAAGGACGTATACCATCGCGACGGATTTTTTTTCGCCGCCCGCCCTCACTTCAAAAAGCAAAAAAATGCTGATCAAAGTCGGACGCGATAACCCTCCAATCGTGTATGAAGTTGATCTGGCAAAAGGTGCTATCGCCCGGGGAAAACTGTCGCTGACAGAGTTCCGTAACGCCAACAGGCTCCATAGAACAGAGGAGTTCAACGTCGGCGATGCCGAACGCCCAGCGCGGTTGGACGCAACTCCCGGCAGTGCGTTGCCGCCACAGAGTTTTTCCAGCGTCAGGACGCAGGATATCGCCGATGCGTTTGTCGAGGCCTTTGACCTGGATAACGCAGACGTGCTCAAACAGGCGCGGGGGGTCACCACCTTTGACGAGGAGCAAGCTTCGCGAGACAAGGTCAATGAATTGCTGTTGAACCTGATTCCGCTGAGATCGGCCATTGTCAACTTTCAACAGGGCAACTACGCCGACGGCGTGATGGATTTGGGGCTGGACCTGCTGGGTTTTCTGACCGCAGGCGCGGCAACGTCTGCCAGGGCAGGGAAAGTGGTATCGACGGCAACGTCCAGCACGGCCAAGGCACTGGGACTGGCAAGAGCGATTGGCGTCAGCGCTATCGAGGCCCTGAACCCTCTGAGCGGCGTAGGAGACTTGCTGATGGGCACAGCGCGACTCGCCAAAACGGGCGCCAAGGGAGCAGCCCATAAGATACAAGCGCTGCGGGGCAGCGCAGACAGCTATGACTTGGTGGCCGCCAGCCAAAAATACGACGCTGCAGCAACAGGCACATTCAAGTACGCCGACCAATCCGGCGATACGCTCGCGGTGCAGCAACAGGGCAAATGGTACGCCTACGATGAAGGTACCCAACAGACCTATGGCAGCCCTCTTGAAGATTTCACCCCCTTGAACACGTTGATGCCAGTCAATCGTGATTGGCTCACCCTGCATCATCCACACTCTCGGCGCTACAACCCGCTGCAACGAATCTGGCGCAAGGTCTACCCAGCAGCCCCACCGCCGCCGCCAAAAGCACTACCCAGCGGGGATTACGCACTCAGCATGAAGGGAAAATGGCAGGGTGAGCACTTCTCAAGCCAAAATGCGTTAGTCGATACCGCGTTGAAATTTGAGAGCGATATGCATGCCTACTTCAACTCGGCAAATGCAGGCAACATCCCACCACGGCCTGCGATTCCATCTATCCCCACCCCCGTTCCATCATCAGAGGTAATCACCAAAGGATTACAGGCATCCGATGGCCTGGTGTTTGGAGAGAACCATGGAGAAAGGGCCAGCTTCCAACTCCTCTACGACAACATGGATTTATTCGTTCGGCAAAAAGTAAAAAGGGTCTATATCGAAGGCGTGGCGGATTACCCTTCAGGCATCAGGGACGACGGTATTGGCTGGCTTGGGGATACAAACCAGAAACGCACCCAACCGAACTTTGAAGAGCTTAAACGCAAGTTCGAAGAAAATGGCATAGAGGTGCTTCCTCTGGACCATGTCTATTTAACACAACGATATAACCCAACACTCTCCACAAAAGAATACAGCGTTGCTGATGCCAAGGAGCGGCTCGAACGATTCAACTATTACGCCGCACAAACCATCAAGGCAACCAGCGGCGGTGAGAAGTGGATCGCCTTGGTCGGCCGGTTCCATACAAATACCCAGTTGGGGGTGCCCGGCATGGCTGAATTGACTGGAGGCCTGAGCATCGGCATTTTTCCAAAAAAAATGACCGGTCCCAGCGATGGATTGACCAATACGTTTGTTGTGCCACCGGGCCACGTACCGGGTCCGACGACTCCGATGGGAGACCTGACAATCTCGTTTCAGGTCAGGCACCCCCAGCCTTGATCAGCATATAGATATGAAACACAGGTCCTACGCCGGACCTGTATTTCAGATGATTCTACCCGCGCATTACTTGTCCTTGAACTCTGGAGTGCGCTTGGCCACGAACGCGGCCATGCCTTCCTTCTGATCCTGAGTGGCAAAGGCTGCGTGGAACACCCGGCGCTCAAAACGCACACCTTCCGAAAGGCTGACTTCAAAAGCGCGGTTCACGCTTTCCTTGACCATCATGCTGATCGGTACCGATTTGCTGGCGATCAGCGCCGCAACCTTGAGCGCCTCGTCCAGCAGTTCGTCCGCCGGCACAATCCGCGCGACGATGCCGCAACGCTCGGCCTCCACCGCATCGATAAAACGCCCGGTCAGGCACATTTCCATGGCCTTGGCCTTGCCCACCGCACGGGTCAGGCGCTGGGTGCCGCCCATGCCCGGCAGGACGCCGAGGTTGACTTCCGGCTGGCCGAACTTGGCCGTATCGCCGGCCAGGATAAAGTCGCACATCAACGCCAGTTCGCAGCCGCCACCCAGGGCAAAACCGTTGACCGCCGCGATGATCGGCTTGCGGCGGTTGGCCACACGGTCGCTGTCGCTGAACAGGTCGTCGAGGTAGATCTGCGGGTAGGTCAGCTCGGCCATTTCCTTGATATCGGCGCCAGCGGCAAAGGCTTTCTTGGAGCCGGTCAACACGATGCAGCCGATCTCGGGATTGGCTTCCAGGCTGTCCAGGGCCTGGTTCACTTCGCTGACCAATTGCGCGTTCAAGGCATTCAGCGCTTGCGGGCGATTGAGGGTAATCAGCCCGACACGGCCTTGAACGTCGAGCAAAATGGTTTCATAACTCATTGATCCGTTCCTCTTCAAAGATTGCGCGAAATGACCATGCGCTGAATATCACTGGTGCCTTCATAAATCTGGCAGACCCGCACATCACGGTAGATCCGCTCCAGCGGGAAGTCGCTCAGGTAACCGTATCCGCCCAGGGTTTGCAAGGCGGCAGAACAGACTTTCTCAGCCATTTCCGAGGCAAACAGCTTGGCCATGGACGCCTCCACCAGCGCAGGCTTGCCGCTGTCGCGCAGGGCGGCGGCGTAGTGCACCATCTGCCGGGCCACGGCGATCTGGGTGGCCATGTCCGCCAGGCGAAACGCCACGGCCTGATGCTCGATCAGCGGCTTGCCGAAGCTTTCCCGCTCGCGGGCGTAATCACGGGCCGCTTCAAACGCGGCGCGGGCCATGCCCACCGATTGCGAGGCAATGCCCACGCGACCGCCCTCAAGGTTAGCCAGGGCGATTTTGTAGCCTTCGCCCTCCTCGCCCAGGCGGTTGGCGACCGGCACCTTCACATCCTCAAACAGAATCTGGCAGGTGTCGGATGCATGCTGGCCAAGCTTGTCCTCGACCCGCGCGACGGTGTAGCCAGGCGAGGCGGTGGGCACGATAAACGCGCTGATCCCACGCTTGCCGGCCGCAGGATCGGTCACGGCAAACACAATCACCACCCCGGCGTTCTGCCCGGAGGTGATGAACTGTTTGCAGCCATTGAGCACGTAGTGATCGCCCTCCAGGCGCGCGCGGGTCTTCAGGCTGCTGGCATCGGACCCGGCCTGGGGCTCGGTGAGGGCAAACGCACCGAGCATCGCGCCGCTGGCCAGGGGCTTGAGGAATTGCTCTTTCTGCTGGTCATTGCCGAACTTGAGGATGGGCACGCAGCCCACCGAATTGTGCACGCTCATGATGGTCGAGCAGGCGCCATCACCGGCCGCTACTTCTTCCAGGGCCATGGCATAGGCCAGGTACCCAGTGTCGCAGCCGCCCCACTGTTCCGGCACGAGCATGCCGAAAAAGCCCAGCTCGGCCATCTCAGCGATAGCCTCCCTGGGGAAGCGATGCTCGCGGTCCCACTCGGCAGCGAAAGGTTTGAGCCGCTCCTGGGCGAATTGCCGGGCCGCGTCGCTGATTTGCAGTTGTTCGTCATTGGGCAACATATAGCTTCCTTAATCCAGGCACTCGACGGCCATGGCCGTGGCTTCACCGCCGCCGATGCAGATGGCGGCAACGCCGCGCTTGAGGCCCCGCTGGCGCAGCGCCGAAAGCAGGGTCACGAGGATCCGCGCACCGGATGCGCCAATCGGATGCCCCAGGGCGCACGCGCCACCGTGGACGTTGACCTTGTCGTGGGGGATTTCCAGCTTGCTCATGGTCACCAGGCTGACCACGGCAAAGGCCTCGTTGATCTCGAACAGGTCGACGTCACCCAGGCTCCAGCCGGTCTTGCTCATCAGCTTGCGAATCGCCCCCACCGGTGCCACCGGAAACAGCCCCGGTTCATCGGCAAAGGCCGCGTGGCCGTGGATCACTGCCAGGGGCTTGAGCCCGCGCTTTTGCGCTTCGGACTGGCGCATCAAAAGCAAAGCCGCCGCACCGTCGGAGATCGAGCTGGAGTTGGCCGCCGTCACCGTGCCGCCTTCGCGGAACGCCGGCTTCAAGGTGGCGATCTTGTCCAGGCGCGCCTTGGGCGGCTGCTCGTCGTCAGTGATGGTCTTTTGTTCCTTGCCCACGGTGACCTGCACCGGGACGATCTCGGCGCTGAAGCGCCCGGCACTGATCGCCTGCTGCGCGCGGGTCAGCGAGGCAATGGCAAAGGCATCCTGGGCTTCGCGAGTAAAGCCATTGGCTTCGGCACAATCCTCGGCAAAGGTGCCCATCAGGCGGCCCTTGTCATAGGCGTCTTCGAGGCCATCGAGGAACATATGGTCCAGGACCCGGCCATGGCCCATGCGGTAGCCGCTGCGCGCACGGTCCAGCAGGTAAGGCGCGTTGGACATGCTCTCCATGCCGCCTGCAATCACCACCTGCACGCTGCCGGCCAGCAGCGAGTCATGGGCGAGAATCGTCGCTTGCATGCCCGAACCGCACATCTTGTTGAGGGTGGTACAACGTGTCGATTTATCCAGGCCGGCCCCCAGCGCTGCCTGGCGTGCCGGCGCCTGGCCGAGACCTGCGGGCAGCACGCAACCGAACAGCACTTCATCCACGGCGTCGTGGGCGATACCGGCGCGCTCGACGGCGGCGCGAATCGCGGCGGCGCCCAGTTGCGGCGCGGTCAGGCCCTTGAGTTCGCCCTGGAAGCCGCCCATGGGCGTGCGTACGGCGCTGACAATAACAATCGGGTCGTGGAGCTGAATCATGACAAATCCTCCTTACTTGGCCGCCATGCGCAAGGCACCGTCAAGACGGATCACCTCGCCATTGAGCATGCTGTTTTCAATGATGTGCCGGACCAGCGCGGCGTACTCGGCCGGCTTGCCCAGGCGTGGCGGGAACGGCACACCGGCCGCCAGGGCATCGCGAACTTCCGGGGTCATGCCGGCCATCATCGGCGTTTCAAAGATGCCCGGGGCGATGGTCATCACGCGGATGCCGAAGCGCGCCAGTTCACGGGCGGCCGGCAGGGTCAGGCTGGCAATCGCGCCCTTGGACGCCGCATACGCAGCCTGGCCGATCTGCCCGTCGAAGGCCGCCACCGAAGCGGTGTTGATGATCACGCCGCGCTCACCGTCGGCGTCGGCCGGGGTTTCGGCAATCGCCGCTGCCGCCAGGCGCAGAAGGTTGAAACTGCCGACCAGGTTGACGTTGATCACCTGGGCAAAGCTGGCCAACCCATGCGGGCCGTTCTTGCCGAGGATTTTCTCGCCACGCACCACGCCTGCGCAGTTGATCAGCCCATGCAGGCCGCCAAACGCTGCAACCGTTGCTTGTACTGCCGCTTCGGCGGCGGCTTCCTGGCTGATATCCGCCACCACGCTGCGCGCCTGCGCGCCCAGCTTTGCAGCCTGGGCCGCCACGGCGTCGGCGTTCAGGTCCACCAGCATCACCTTGGCGCCCGCCGCCACCAGCATCTGGGCAGTGGCCGCGCCGAGGCCCGAAGCGCCACCGCTGACCATAAACACCTTGTTTTCAATCTGCATCATTGTTTCCTTGAAGAGGGATCAAGCCGTGGTCGCTGCCTGGACCTTGGCGATTTCCTGGTTACGCAAAATAAACCGTTGCAGCTTGCCGCTCGGGGTCTTGGGCAAGTCGCTGACAAATTCGATTTCCCGTGGGTAGGCGTGGGCCGCCAGGCGCTTGCGCACATGCTGGCGCAGTTCCTCGGCCAACTCGGCGTCGGCGCGGTACTGGCTGTTGATCACCACGAAGGCCTTGACCAGCTCGGTGCGCTCGGCGTCCGGCTTGCCGACCACCGCGGCTTCGATCACTGCCGGGTGCTCGACCAAGGCGCTTTCCACATCGAACGGCCCCACGCGGTAGCCGGAAGTGGTGATCACATCGTCACTGCGCCCGACAAAACTGATGCTGCCATCGGGGTTCAACTCCACGGTGTCGCCGCTCAAGTAGTACTTGCCGACGAAGGCCTTGGTCTTGACCCCGTCGTAGCCTTCGAACCAGCACATGGGTGACTGCTCGCGGTCGATGGCGAGGATGCCCGGCTGGCCGGCGGGCAATTCCTGGTGGTTGTCGTCCAGCACCACGATGCGGTGCCCCGGCGAGGCAAAGCCGGCCGAGCCGACATGCACCGGGTGTTCCAGGCCGTGGTGGTTGCACAGGACCATGCCCAGTTCGGTCTGGCCGTAGTGGTCGTGGATAGTCACACCCAGGTTATCGGCAAACCAGCGGATCACTTCCGGGTTCAACGGCTCGCCAGCGCTGCTGACAATGCGCAACCGGCCCTTGATCGAGCGCGCGAACTGCTCGCCACCGGCGATCAGCAGGCGGTAGGCCGTGGGCGAGCCGGTCAGGTTGGTGATCCCGTATTTGTTGATGACCCGGCAGGTGCTTTCCAGGGTGAACGGGCCATCGTAGAAGGTGATCGGATGCCCCATGGACAGCGGCCCGGTCACGCCGAAGTAGATGCCATAGGCCCAGCCCGGATCGGCGACGTTCCAGAACGCATCTTCGGGGCGCAGGTCCACCGCGTCACGGGTGTAGCTCTGGAACGCGACCAGGGCCTTGAGCGGCACGGCCAGGGCCTTCGACGGGCCGGTGGTGCCAGAGGTGAACATCAGCAGGAACGGATCGTCTGCGCCCAGTAACACCGGTTCGCACACATTCGAATAGTTGGGCAACTCGGCCCAGAAGCTGAAATCGCCGCGCACAATGCCTTCGCCCTTGGCGCCGGCCACGGTGACGATGGTCGGGCAGTCGGTGACTTCGGCCAGCTTGCTGCGGTTGACCGCGTCGGTCACCACCAGCGCCGCGCCGGAGCTGTTCAAGCGGTGTTCGATGGCCTTGGGGCCGAACGCGGTGAACAGCGGCTGGTAGACCGCGCCGACGCGCCAGGTGGCAAGCACCGTCACCAGCAATTCAGCAGTGCGCGGCAATAGGCCGGCCACCTTGTCGCCACGCTTGACGCCCTGGGCCAGGAGGAAGTTGGCCAAACGCGCGGCCTGATCCTGCAACTCGCTGAAGGTGACGGTGGCGCTGCGACCATCCTTGCCCTCCCAGAACAAGGCAATGCGCCCCGGCAGCACGTGCCGGTCACAGCATTCGACGCAGGCATTGAGCCCTTGCAGGTGGCCGGCCAGTGCGGCCTCGACGGTTTGCTGGTAGTTGAACTGGGTGGTCGCAGCCAAATAATCGCGCATCGTGGCAAATCCCTGTGTCTTTTGTTGTTTTGGGGGGCGTGCTTTTGCGGGGTGAAGCTGCGCAAATAGTGGCGCCAGAGCGGCGCATGGACAATGGTCAAAGCTTTCAATGTGGCTGACTGGTTTGGCCAATGGCGCCGTGGAGCAAACCGTTGCGTCATAGAGGCCAACAATCAGCCGGTCAACCCAAGCGATTGGACGCCCCGCCCACCAGCTTCTAATCTGAGGGCCTGCGCCACCGAAGAAGCCCCCTCGATGATTGTTCGCCCCAAACCCAACCTGTTCGGCATCCTGTTCTCCCTCAAGGGCTCGATTGCCAAGCGCATTGCCCTGCGCAGCCTGCTGGTCACGCTGCTGGCCTCGGTGATCGTGTTGGTGGAAACCCTGCACCCAGCCTATTTCTCCAAGGTCAACGCCACGCCGTTCACCCTGCTGGGGCTGTCGCTGTCGATCTTCATGAGTTTTCGCAACAACGCCTGCTACGACCGCTGGTGGGAAGGCCGCAAGCAATTGGGGCAGATGGTCATTGAAATCCGCTCGCTGATCCGTGAGAGCCAGGTTTTTACCCTGCCCGGCGAGCGCGAAGGCCTGTTGCGCGGCCTGTGCGGCTTTGCCCACGGCCTGGTGGCGCGCCTGCGCCTGGAAGACGAAGCCAGTGCCATCAAACCGTGGATCAACGTGGAACCCCGCCACCCGAACCCGCCCGACCGCATCCTGCAAACCCTCGGGGCCCACTGCTCGGACGCCGCGCAACAGGGGCGGATCAGCGACTGGCGCTACACCCAGCTGGAAACCCGCCTGGTCGGCCTGAGCCAGGTACAGGCTGCCTGCGAGCGGATCAAGAGCACGCCGCTGCCCTTTCCCTACACCTTGCTGCTGCACCGCACCATCTATCTGTTCTGCATCCTCCTGCCGTTTGCCATGGCCGAGCCCCTGGGCTGGCTAACGCCGATTTTCACCGCCATTGTCAGCTACACCTTCTTTGGCCTGGATGAGATCGGCGACGATCTCGAAGACCCTTTTGGCTTCGATGAAAACGACCTGCCGTGCAATGCCATCGTGCGTACCCTGGAGCGGGAGATCCTCGCGGCTCTCGGCGAAACCACCCTGCCGGCGCCCCTGGAGCCCGTGGACTACGTGCTGACGTGACACAGGTTTGACACTCGTCGGTGTCTGACCGAAGCTGACCACTTTGCACTAGCTGCCCAGCTTTCGGACGCCTGCATGTCAAAGTCACGCCGTTACGCGATCATCGGCCTGAGCGCCCTGTTGTTTGTCGTACTGATCTTTTCGTATTTCTCCCGCACCCCCAGCGTGTCCGTCCCGCCGGCTGTTGCCCACGGTTACTCCAAGGCCCTGAAACAGGCACATAACGGCGAGCCTGGCGCCGCGCGCGTGTTGTATCAGCAACTGGGCCGGCCGGACCTCTCCGACATCCGCCGCGCCGCCCTGCACGGCGAATTGCACAACTACCCAAGCCCCCAGGCCTTGAAGCTGGCGGACAAGGACCTGAGCCACGAATCCCCCCTGGTGCGCCAGGCGGCCATCGCCAGCATCGTCGGCCTGGTGCCCAGCGGCCAGCGCACCCTGTTGCTCGGCCCATTGCTCGATGATGACGAACAAAGCGTACGGTTTGCCGCCGCCAATGCCCTGCTGGGCCTGTCGCCCGACACCCTGGGCCTGTACTTCGGCCCCTTGCAGCTGGTGCTGGATGAATATGTGAAGTACCTCAAGACCCAGCCTGAAAGCCCCGAAGGCTGGATCCAGCTGGCACGCCTGTACATTCACAGCGCCCTGCTGCCCGAGGCGCAACATGCGCTGGAACAGGCATTGCGCCTGGATCCGCAGAACCTGCCGGCAGTGGTCGCGCGCATCGAGCTGCTGGACAGACAGGGCAAGGTCGATGACTCGCGCCAGGTGCTCGCCACCCAGTTGCAAGCCCACCCCGAGTCAGCCTACCTGCAACATGCCCTGGGCATGTGGCTGCTGCACCATGGCGAGCGCGAGTACGCGCTGCTGGGCCTGTCCAAGGCGGTGGAGCTGGAACCCGACAACCAGGATTACCGCTACGACCTGGCCACCACCCTGCACGACCAGGAGGAACTGGAAGCCGCCCAGCGCCAGTTGGAAGAAATCGTCCAGCGCCACCCGGCCAACCGCAAGGCGCGGGTGCTGTTGATCAACTATTGGAAAGAAAGCGGCCAGTTGCAGAACGTGCAGGTGCTGTTGGCCCAGCTGGAGCAGCAAAACCCGGACGATCCGGCCCTGCAACAAGGCCTGTGACGCGCGCCAGGCATTGAAATCTGTGGACTGCCTTGCACAAAAACAAGAAAACGTTGAACCGCCCCACAGCCCAACGGTCAAGTGAATATGGCGCGCCTTGACCGGCGCGCCCCTCAACTTATACGTGACCCGAGGGCACTTCTTGTCTACATCCAAAGAGCTGTTCACAGCAAAGGCGGCCACCGGCATCGAAGGTCTTGATGACATTCTTGCCGGGGGGCTATCGCGTAGCCATCTGTTCCTGCTCGAAGGTGAGCCCGGCACCGGCAAGACCACCGTGGCCCTGCAGTTTCTCCAGGCCGGCGCCAAGGCCGGGGAACGATCGCTGTATATCACCCTGTCGGAAACCGAGCGCGAGCTGCGCCAGGGCGCCAAGTCCCACGGCTGGGACCTGGATGAGCACATCCATATCTTTGAACTGACCCCACCTGAAAGCCTGCTCAATGCCGAGCATCAGCAAAGCCTGCTGTACTCCTCCGACCTCGAGCTGGGCGAGGCCACCCGGCAGATCTTCGAGGTGGTAGAACGGGTCAAGCCCACCCGCGTGGTGATCGACAGCCTCTCGGAAATCCGCCTGCTGGCCCAAAGCTCGTTGCGCTATCGAAGGCAGATCCTGGCGATCAAGCACTACTTCGTGCGTTACGAAGCGACCGTGCTGCTGCTGGACGACCTGACCACCGAATCCCTGGATAAAACCGTACACAGCGTGGCCCACGGGGTAATCCGCCTGGAAGAACTGACCCCCAACTACGGCGCGGAACGACGCCGGGTACGGGTGGTGAAGTACCGTGGCCAGAAGTACCGTGGGGGCTTTCACGACTTCACCATTATGGAAGATGGCGTGCATGTGTTCCCCCGCCTGGTGGCGGCCGAGCACCGCAGCGGTTACAGCCGCCAGACCCTGACCAGCGGCATTCGCGAGATGGATGCGCTGCTCGGCGGCGGGATCGAGACCGGCTCCAGCACCCTGATCCTCGGCCCTGCCGGTACCGGCAAATCCTTGATCTCGATGATCTTCGCCGCAGCAGCAGTGGCCCGTGGCGAAAAGGCCGCGCTGTTTATCTTCGATGAAGAGCTGGGCCTGCTGTTCGACCGCATGAAAAACATGGGCATTGACCTGGCCGCCCTGCAAGCCACCGGCAACCTGCTGATCGAGCAGGTGGATGCCGCCGAGCTGTCGCCCGGCGAGTTTTCCCACCGGGTGCGGCGTTGCGTGGATGAGCGCCAGATCAAGACCGTGGTCATCGACAGCATCAACGGTTACCAGGCAGCGATGCCTGAGGAAAACGCCCTGGTGCTGCACATGCACGAGCTGTTGCTGTACCTCAACCGCCGTGGCGCAGCGACCTTCATGACCGTGGCCCAGCACGGCCTGGTCGGCGACATGCAAGCGCCGGTGGATATCACCTACCTGGCAGACACGGTGATCCTATTGCGCTACTTCGAAGCACTGGGCAAGGTACGACGGGCAATTTCCATCATCAAGAAACGCACCGGCAGCCATGAATCGACCATCCGTGAATACCGCATCGCCAGCCGTGGCATGACCATCGGCGAACCCCTCGAAGCCTTCCAGGGCGTGCTGCGCGGAGTGCCCACCTACATGGGTGCCGGCAAGCCGCTGCTCAAGGATGAGAGCTTGTGAGTAGCCTGCCGGCCGTTTCCGAGCGCGCGATCATTCTCGCGCCCTTGGGACGGGACAGCTCGCTGGCGCTGATGATGCTCAACGAGGCAGGTTTCAGCGGTATCGCCGCCCCCAACCTGCCCATGCTCTGCGACGAACTGGAACAGGGCGCGGGCCTGCTGATCATCGCCGCCGAAGCCTTGCACGGGGTCGGGCTGGAACCGCTGCTGGACTATCTGCACCAGCAGCCAGCCTGGTCGGACCTGCCCATCGTCCTGATGACCCACCATGGCGGCACCGAACAGAACGCCTCATCCCACTTGAGCGCCAGCCTGGGCAACATCACCTTACTGGAGCGGCCATTTCACCCGGTGACGCTGATCAGCCTGGTGACCACCGCCCTGCGCGGGCGCCGACGGCAATACGAAGCCCGCGACCGCCTGATCGACCTGAGCCAGAGCGAACTGCGCCTGCAACGCACTCTCGAAACCCTCGAACAGCAAGTCGAAGAACGCACTGCGCAACTGCGCAGTAACGAAGAAGCCTTGCGCCAGTCACAAAAAATGGAAGCCGTGGGTCAGTTGACCGGCGGTATCGCCCACGACTTCAACAACATGCTTACCGGGATTATCGGCAGCCTCGAACTGCTGCGCCGGCGCCTGGCCCGGGGCCGCCTGGACGACCTCGACAGCCTGATCGACCTGGGCGTGACCTCGGCCAACCGCGCCGCCGGCCTGACCCACCGCCTGCTGGCGTTTTCCCGCCGCCAGTCGCTGGACTCCAAGCCGGTGGAGATCAACCAGTTGGTGACGTCCATGGGCGAATTGCTGCAACGCAGCCTCAACGAAAGCATCGTGCTGGAGATGCAATTGAGCGGGCAGCTGTGGACCGCCGAAGCCGACCCCAATCAGCTGGAAAGCGCCCTGCTCAACCTGGCGCTCAATGCCCGCGACGCCATGCCTGACGGCGGTCGACTGGTGGTCGAAACGCGCAATCGCCACCTCGATAACGTGTTCACCGCCGCCTACGGCACCCTGACCCCGGGCGACTACGTGGAGCTGAACGTCAGCGACACCGGCTGCGGCATGCCGGAAAACGTGATCAGCCGCGCCTTCGACCCGTTCTTCACCACCAAACCCATCGGCCAGGGCACCGGCCTGGGCCTGTCGATGATCTACGGGTTCGCCCGCCAGTCCCGTGGCCATGTGATCATCCACAGTGAGGTCGGCAAAGGCACCACGGTGAGCCTGTTCCTGCCCAGGTTTGTCGGTGAAGTCACTGCCGATTCCCCGCAGGACCCGGCATTGCTGCCGTTTGCCAACGCCGGCGAGTGTGTGCTGATTGTCGAGGATGACCCGGCGGTACGGGTGTTGGTGAGCCAGGTACTGAGTGAGCTGGGCTATGCCTTTGTCGAGGCGGGAGATGCCGACAGTGCGCTACCGATTATCGAATCCAGCCAGCGCATTGACCTGATCATCAGCGATGTGGGCTTGCCGGGCATGAACGGCCGCCAATTGGCGGAGATCGGCCGGCAGATCCGTCCGGACCTGAGGGTGTTGTTCATTACCGGCTATGCCGAGCACGCGGCGGTGCGCGGCGGGTTCCTGGACCCGGGCATGCAGTTGATCACCAAGCCCTTTACCTTCGACCTGTTGACGGCGAAGGTGCGGGAGATGATTCAGGCCTGACATGCGGGGGCATTTGCAAAAAACGCTCCCGCGTCGCTGCACGGTCAGGACCTGCCAGCACGCGCCTGAAGCTTCAGGCCAGCAGCCGCTGGATATGCTCATGCAGCGTATCCAGATCAAACGGCTTGGCCAGGATCGGCGCGTTACGGGTGATCGGGCTGTTGCAGTCGAGGATCTCCTGCGGGTAACCGCTGATAAAGATCACCTTCAATTCCGGCCGCAGCTTGATCGCAGGCTCAGCGATCTGCACCCCGGAAATCCCGCCAGGCAGTCGATAGTCAGTCACCATCAGGTCCAGGTGCGGCTTGGAAGCGAGGATTTCGAAAGCCTGCTCGCCGTCGATGGCCTTGAGAACCCGGTACCCAAGGCCCGCGAGGTACTCGCCCAGCACGAACATGATCGACTCGTCATCCTCGACGATCAGTACAACATCTTGCGCATCTTCACTCATGGGAAGCCTTTGTCCGGTCAATTGCTGCTGATACGACCATAGGGTCACGCAGAGGTTGCGTCGGGGTGACGATTGATTTCACGCCCCGGCCCCCAGGGGCAGGCACACACGGAACAATGCGCCCTCTCCTATCTGGCTCTCGACTTCAATCGTGCCGCCGTGGGCCGCAACGATCTGTTCGGAGATAAACAGCCCAAGGCCAAGCCCGGCCACCGCATGGTTGGCCGATACGCGCTCGAACTGCTGGAAAATCCGCTTCTGGTTGTCTTCGCTGATACCGATCCCGCGGTCCCGGACTTCCACCCTGGCCTCGCCATGTTCGGCATACACCCGTACCGCCACCGGGCTCTTGGCGCCGTAGCGCAGGGCGTTGGTCAACAGGTTGGACACCACCTGCTCGATGCGAAACTCATCCCACTTGCCCTCCACCGGCTGCGGCGCATCCAGTTGCACCGACGACTCGGCCGCCGCCACTTGCGGGGCAAAGTTCTCCAGCAGGTTACGCACCAACTGCGCCAGGTCGAACTGCCCCGGGCGGATCGACAGCTTGCCGGTGCGGATCCGCGACACATCGAGCATGTCTTCGATCAAGCGGATCAGGCTCTGGATCTGCCGTTCATCGCGATCGACCATGGCGTGCATCTTGTCCAGGGTAAAGGCAGCGGCGTTGTCCCGAGCCAGGTGCATCTTGCGCAACTGGGTCTCCAGGATCAGGCCGTTGAGGGGCGTACGCACCTCATGGGCGACGATGGACATGAAGTCATCGCGCATGCGCACCGCCTGCTCCAGCTCGGCCTGGGTCGCCTGCAGGCGGTTGAGCAACAACTCCTGCTCGCGCCGGCTTTGCTCCAGGGCTTCGACCTGCTGCTTCATGGCCTTGCTCTGGCGGTGCAGGTCGACGAATACATTGACCTTGCTCTTGACCGCGTGGATGTCCAGGGGCTTGTGCAGGAAATCCACCGCGCCACTCTCGTAGCCCTTGAAGGCGTAATTGAGCTCACGACCGGCGGCACTCACAAACACGATGGGAATGTTCTTGGTCTTTTCGGTACCACGCATCATCTCGGCCAGTTCGAAGCCGTTCATGCCGGGCATCTGCACGTCGAGAATAGCCATGGCGAACTCATGCTCGAGCAGCAGCGACAAGGCTTCGTCCGCGCTCAATGCCTTGTAGACCTGGCGGTCCTCGCGCTTGATCAGTGCCTCAAGGGCCAGCAGGTTTTCCGGCAGATCGTCGACGATCAGCAGTTTGGCCTGGATAGTACTTAACATGGGGAAGATTCCAGGGAAGCCAGCAAAGCGCCAATCCGGCTCAAGGTAAGAATTTGGTCAGGTGCATGCAGCGCCAACGCCGCCTTGGGCATCACCGCCACCCGGGCCTCGGCAGGGTCCTGGACCACGGTGGTGCCGCCACGCAGCTTGACGTGGGCCAGGCCACGCGCGCCGTCCTGGTTGGCGCCGGTCAAAAGGATCGCCAGCAGATGCGGGCCATAGGCATCGGCGGCCGACTCGAACAGATAGTCAATGGCCGGGCGTGAGTGATGCACGCGCTCTTCCTGGCTCAAGGACAGGCTGCGGTCCTGCTCCACCGACAGGTGGTAGCCGGGGCCGGCAAAATACAGGGTGCCGGGCTGGATCATCTCCTTGTCCCGCGCCTCCACCACATGCATTGCCACGCGCCGGTCAAACACCTCGGCCAACTGGCTGCGCCGCTCATCCGGCAGGTGCAGTACGGCAATGATCGGCAGGTCGAACCCAGGCGCCAAGGCCCCGAAAATACTCAGCAACGCCTCGACCCCACCGGCGGATGCGCCAACGACAATGGCTTGGACACCCGACACACGGGCCGGGCTGGCAGTTGCTTGGTTCATGATTTGCGGTAGATCCGTTCTTGCTTGACCAAGGGTTCGAATTGCTTGCTGTAGGCGGAGAAATCCAGGGTTTCCTTACTGCCCAGCACCAGGAAGCCGCGATGACACAGCGACTCATGAAACAACCCAAACGCCCGATCCTGCAATTTTTTATTGAAATAAATCAGCACGTTACGACATGAAATTAATTGAGTTTCCGAAAATACGCTATCGGTCGCCAGGCTGTGGTCGGCGAACGTTACGTTCTCGCGCAGGGTCTTGTCGAAGATCGCGTAATCGTAGGCTGCCGTGTAGTAGTCGGCAAACGAACGCTGCCCTCCGGCCTGCTGGTAGTTGTGGGTGTAGGCACGCACGTTTTCCAGGGAAAAGATCCCCTGCTTGGCCTTCTCCAGGGAATTGGGGTTGATATCGGTGGCGTAAATGATAGTGCGTTCCAGCAAGCCTTCCTCGCGCAGCAGGATGGCCATCGAGTACACCTCCTCCCCGGTGCTGCAGCCGGCGATCCAGATCTTGATCGACGGGTAGGTCCTGAGCAGCGGCACCACTTCCTGGCGAATCGCCAAAAAGTGCGACGGGTCGCGAAACATCTCGCTGACCGGGATGGTCAGGAACTGCAGCAACTGCATGAACGCAGTGGGGTCGTGTAGCACCCGCTCCTGCAAGGCCGAGATGGTCTTGCAGTCGAACTGGCGCAAGGCATGGGCCACACGGCGCTTGACCGAAGCCCCGGAATAGTCGCGAAAGTCATAGCTGTACTTGAGGTAGATCGCCTCGATCAGCAAGCGCAGTTCAATATCAGTACTTCGATCCACTTAGTGTATTTCCACTTAAATGCGTTCCATCTTGGGCAACCACACCCGGATCAGCGAAAACAGCCGGTCCAGGTCAATCGGCTTGGCCAGGTAGTCGTTGGAGCCCGCCGCGAGGCAGCGCTCCTGATCGTCCTTCATGGCCTTGGCCGTCACCGCGATGATCGGCAGCTTGCGCCAGCGCGGGTCCTGGCGGATCAAGGCGGTGGCCTCGTAGCCATCCATCTCCGGCATCATCACGTCCATCAATACCAGGTCGATGTCCTCGACCTCATTGAGCCTCTCGATCGCCTCACGGCCGTTGCGGCCAATGACCACAATCGCGCCCTTGTGCTCCAGGGCGCTGGTGAGGGCGAAGATATTGCGCACATCGTCGTCCACCAGCAGCACCTTGCGCCCCTCGAAGACCTTGTCGCGGCTGCGGGCGGTCTTGAGCATCTTCTGTCGTTCCTGGGACAGCTGGGATTCGACTTTGTGCAGAAAGAGTGTCACTTCATCCAGCAACCGTTCCGGCGAACGGGCGCCCTTGATGATGATCGAGCGTGAATACTTGCGCAGTTCTGCCTCTTCGTCGCGGGTCAGGTTGCGCCCGGTGTAGACAATCACCGGCGGGAACGAGCAGATATCCTCGGTGGCCATGCGCTTGAGCAACTCGTTGCCGAGCATGTCCGGCAGCTTGAGGTCGATGATCATGCAGTCGTACACCGTGCTGCGCAGCAGGTCCAAGGCCTCCTGGGCGAAGCCAACGGCGGTGATTTCGATGTCGTCATCACCGATCAGGCGCGCGATGCTGTCGCGCTGCAAATCATCGTCTTCCACCAGCAGGATGCGCTTGACCTTCTGCGTCAGCTTGGCCTCCAGGCGCGCAAATACGTCCTTGAGCTCTTCGCGGGTGGTGGGCTTGACCGCATAGCCGATGGCGCCCATGTGCATGGCGGCTTCCACGCGATCCTCCACGGAAATCACATGCACCGGGATATGCCGGGTCTCGGCGTGTTCCTTGAGGCGTTGCAGCACGGTAAGCCCGGAGTGGTCGGGCAGGCGCATGTCCAAGAGGATCGCGTCGGGCAGGTACTGTTCGGCGAGGCTATAGCCCTCGTCCGCACCATGGGCCACCAGGCAGTGGTAACCCAGCTCATGGGCCAGGTCGAAGAGGATGCGCGCAAAGTTCGGCTCATCTTCCACCACCAGGATGCAACGGGTAACGAACGGTGCCTGCTCGCGGTCGTCGGCAAAGCGCGGGATCAACGCTTCATCCGCCACCGGCAACGGTGAAACCCGTACCGGCGCCACAGGGGCCGGGGCGGCCACCATGGCCCGCGGCTGCTCGATAAGCGGCGCGTCTTCGTCGCGCTCCACGTACTGCTCTGGCAGCACCAGGGTAAAAATGCTGCCCTGGCCCGGCTCGCTGGTGACGTTGATGTAGCCGCCGAGCAAGGTCGCCAGGTCGCGGGAAATCGACAGCCCCAGGCCGGTGCCGCCATAGCGGCGGTTGGTGGTGCCGTCGGCCTGGCGGAAGGCTTCGAAGATGCTTTGCTGCTGGTCGGGCGCGATGCCAATGCCGGAATCGCGCACGGTAAAGGCAATGCCCTCCCCCGGCTGGCGGGAAATGGTCAGGCTGACCTGGCCCTTCTCGGTGAACTTGACCGCGTTGGACAGCAGGTTCTTGAGGATCTGTTCCAGGCGCTGGCGGTCGGTGAACAGCATCAGCGGCGCGCCGGCCTGCACTTCCACCTGGAAACCCAGCTTGCGGTCGCGGGCCAAAGGCTCGAACATCCCGCGCAGGCCCTCGACCAGGCGTGCCACGCTGGTGTTCTCGGGACGCATATCGAGCTTGCCGGCCTCGACCTTGGCAATGTCCAGGATGTCATTGATCAGGTTAAGCAGGTCGTTGCCCGCCGAGTAAATCGACTCGGCAAACTTGACCTGTTCGGCACTGAGGTTTTCCTCGGAGTTTTCCGCCAGCAGCTTGGCCAGGATCAGCGAACTGTTGAGCGGCGTGCGCAGCTCATGGGACATGTTGGCGAGGAACTCGGACTTGTACTTGCTGGAGCGCTGCAACTCGTCGGCGCGGTCCTCCAGCTCGACCTGCACGCGATTGAGCTCGACGTTCTTGCGGTCCATGGCGTCGCGCTGGTCGGCAAGGATCTGGGTCTGCTCGGCCAATTGCTCGTTGGTCTGCTCCAGCTCCGCCTGCTGGGTTTCCAGGTGCGCCTGGGATTCCTTGAGAATGCGCGACTGCTCTTCGAGTTCCTCGTTGGCGGTCTTGAGCTCTTCTTGCTGCACTTGCAACTCTTCGTTGAGCTGCTGGGTCTCGGCCAGCACTTCCTGCAAGCGCTGGCGATAGCGCGCCGCCTCGATGGAGGTGCCGATATTGCCCGCGATCAGCTCCAGCAGCTCCACATCGCGGTCGTCCAGGGGGCGCAAGAAGCCCAGTTCGATCACCCCATTGACCCGGTCATCATCGCTGGTCGGCACCACCAGCACGCTACGCGGCGCGCCATCACCCAGGCCCGAGCTGACCTTGAAGTAATCCACCGGCACATCGTCCAGGCGAATCAAACGGTGCTGCTGTGCCGCCTGGCCGACGATCCCCTCATCGCGGTGGATCGCCTGCTCCTGCTGCTCCTGCTCCCGGGAAAAGCCATACGCGGCCACGCGCTTGAGGCCGCCGTGTTCTTCGCGCACATACAGCGCAGCCACCACCGAGCCCATGTACTGGGCACAGAATTGCAAAATATTGCGCCCCAGCAGGTTCAGGGTCAGTTGGCCAAGCACCTGTTCGGCCAGCTCGGTCTGCCCGTTGCGCAGCCAGGCCTGCTGTTCCAGGCGCTTGGCGATCTTCATCTGCGAGGCCAAGTTGGCGCTGTAACTGTCGGAAAGCACCAGCAGATTCTTTCTGCCGACGTAGGCCAGGAAACCACTCAGGCCCAGCACAAACAGCAGGTAGAAGGTCACGCTCAGGACTGTGGTGCGAGTCACGTCCTCATTGCGGTCGATGCGAAACTGCTGCTCCATGGCAACCGCGGCGTCGTATTCCTTGCGAATTTCGTCGGTCAGGCGCTTACCCCTCCCGGCTTTCACCGCGCCACGGTAATCACCGTTCTGCCGTTGCAGGTCAATCATCGTCTGGGCGTAGTTGTTCCACTCCAGTTGCAGCGATTCCAGGCGCTTGAGTCGGTCCACTTGCTGGGGGTTATCCGCCACCAGCGCCTGCAAATTGCGCAGGTCGGAAATGATCCGTGGCTTGGCCACTTCGTAGGGGTCGAGAAAATGCTCATCCCCGGTAATCAGGAAACCGCGCATGCCGGTTTCCTGGTCGACGGTCAGTTTCGCGGTTTCATTGAGGTTATTGATCACCCGATCGGTGTGCTCCACCCACTGGATCACCGATAGCAGGTAGGTGATCAGGCACACGAAAAACACCGCGCTGAGCACACCCACGCCCAATGGCAAGGCCACGTTACGGCTCAGGAGTTTGCGGAAACTGTTTTCATCGACGGACGATGCGGGAGTCATGGGCGTGCCTTGGCCAAGAGCGGAAAAACCGGGAGTTTGCCCCAAAATCGTCGGTAAGGGCTACGTTTATGACGTATTTCAACGACACACTCAGGACATTGCGCCGGATTATCGGCACAATACCCACCCCGCTTGGGGAACTTGCCGGGATCGACGCAACTCACTAGAGGATGGTCTCGTTAACACCATCATCTGGGAACCCTCATTATGTACGCTGCCTCCACCATCCTTGTCGTCGAAGACGATGCCATCGTGCGCATGTTGATCGTCGATGTGCTCGAAGAACTGGAGTTCAAGGTGCTCGAGGCTGAACACGCCGAAGCCGCCCTGGTATTCATAGAAGACAACACCCGTGTGATCGACCTGATGATGACCGACTGGGGCCTGCCGGGCATGAATGGCAAGGAGCTGGCGCAGCGAACACGCACATTGCGCCCAAGCCTGCCCATCCTGCTTGCCAGTGGCTATGCCGAAAACATTGAGCTGCCCGCAGGTGTGCAGATGATTGCCAAGCCATTCTCCATCGATCAACTGCGCGATAAAGTCAAAAGCATGCTGGGTTGACTCACCCCCCCCTGTATCCCCGCAAACAAACCGTGATTGCCCCCACACAAAGTCATTAATTCGTTCGAGTGACTAGCGAGTCTGAATTTAACTGCTAGCTTCAAACGACATGTCCTACCAGGTTTTCGAATAAGGACTACCGGCAGCCCTACGAAAGCGCTATCGGGTCAGTGACCAAGGAACTGGGGAATCATCATGTTCACAGCACCGCGACTTCCAGCATGTATGTTGGCCGCTTTACTGTTGCCCGCGTGTTCTGCCCAGGCCGATAACGCCGAAACCGCCAACAAGAGCAACAACCCGCTCAACATGGCACCCGGCGCCAACTTGCAGGACTACTACACCCCCAGGCTGTACGACACCAATGCCCATACCAATGACGTGTTGCTGCGCGGCACCCTGCCCATTGCCCCCTCGGACTTTATCGGCGTGCCCCAACTGCTGCGCGCCACCCTGCCCCTGAGCACTCGCCCCGATCCCCATAGCGGCTACAGCACCGGCATCGGTGACCTGAACCTGTTCGATATCTTCCTGCTCAAGACCGAAGGTGTGCAGTTGGGCATCGGCCCGCAGCTCACCGCGCCGACTGCCGAGCACGATGAACTGGGCACCGGCAAATGGCAGGCCGGCCTGGCAGCCGTGGCCATCGACGCCTCGCCCCGTGGCCTGCTGGGCGCGCTGGTGCAGTACCAGAGCTCGTTCGCCGGCGACCGCGACCGGGCCCACGTGGAAAGCGCGACCTTCCAGCCCTTCATCATCCATAACCTGCCCAAGGGCTGGTACCTGCGCTCCACGGGCACCTGGACCTTCGACCTGAAGAACGACACCCACTACATCCCCATCGGCTTTGGTGCGGGCAAGGCCTGGAAAGCCGGCGGCAATATTCTCAACGCCTACGTCGAGCCGCAGTGGACGGTGGCGCGCAAGGGCGATGGCCTGCCGCAGTTCACCCTGTTCGCCGGGATCAACGTGACTTTCGGGAAATAAGGACGATTTATGCAGGCCCTGATGCGCAATGCCGGCTTCACCCTCCTGGCTCTGTCCGCCAGTTGTGGCGTGGGCGTGCATGCCCAGACCCTCGACACCCGCATCGGCCCGATCACCATGGAGGGCGAATTGCCCGCCCACAGTGAAATCGCCAAGCTGTACGGCGAGCTGGATTTCCAACAGGCCACCCAGAGTTTTCTCTGGGCTCTGCCGCTGGTGTCCTACGCCCAATGGCAGGACGAATTCAGTACCAAGCTCGGCGCGCGCAGTGGCGACCTGATGGTGCTCACCACCTACGAAGACAAGCTCGGGGTGATCACGGCCAATGCCACCACCCCGTATATCCTGGGGTTTGTCGACCTCAACGAGACCGGCCCGCTGGTGATCGAGTTGCCACCGGGGCCTACCGCCGGCGGCATTGGCGACTTCTGGCAGCGCGCAATCATCGATATGGGCCAGACCGGCCCGGACCAAGGCAAGGGCGGCAAGTACCTGGTGCTGCCACCGGGCCACGAACCGCCCGCCGATGCGGGCAAGTATTACCTGGCCAAGTCGCAAACGATGAACGTGCTGGTGGGCTTTCGCGTGCTCGACCCCGACCCGGCCAAGGGCAAGGCCCTGGTCGAGCAATTTCGCATGTACCCCTACGCCCAGCGCGCCAACCCTGGCAAAACGCGCTTGCTGTCACCCGCTGGCAAGCCGTGGTCCGGCACCCAGCCGCGCGGCATGGCGTACTGGGAGCGCCTGCACGGGATCATCCAGAAGGAGCCAGTCAACGAGCGCGACCGTTTCTACATGGCCATGCTCGCCAGCCTGGGCATTGAGAAAGACCGGCCGTTCAACCCCAACGAGCACCAGCGCCAGGCCCTGGAGCAAGGTGCGCAGATGGGCGAGTTGATCGCCAAGGCCAACGCCTTCGCCAAGCGCTTCCCCCAGGCCCAGTACTGGCCGGACCGCCAGTGGGATACGGTGCTGAACATCGCCGACCCCTCCCAGCGCGTGACCTTCTACGACCAATTATGGGAGCGCAGCGCCTGGTTCTATGAAGCGGTGACCAACACCAAGGGCATGGTCTCCAAGACTCCGGGCCTGGGCCAGACCTATCTCGGCGCCTACACCGACCAGAAGGGCCAATGGCTCGATGGCGCCAAGCACTACAAACTGCACGTGGGCGCCAACCCACCGGCCAAGCAGTTCTGGTCGATGACGGTGTACGACATCGACAGCCGCTGCCTGATCGACAACCCGCAACGCAAGGCCGACCTGTCTTCTCGCCAGGACCTGAAGAAAAATCCCGACGGTTCGGTGGATTTGTACTTTGGCCCCACCGCGCCAAAAGACTTCGAGAACAACTGGGTGCAAACTCTGCCGGGCAAACACTGGTTCAGCTACTTCCGCTTGTATGCCCCTACCGAGGCCTACTTCGACAAGCGCTGGAAGCTCGACGACATCACCCCTGTTCCCTGACGGTTTGAAGGAAGGACGCACCAACATGATTGGAAAACCGACGCGCCTGCTGCTGGCGAGCCTCTCGATACTGCTGAGTACCGGCGCCTGGGCGGACTTTACCGCCTCCCCCGGCGAAGCCCGGGCCATTGCCAAGGAAGCGTACCTGTATGGCTTCCCGGTAGTGGAAATGTACAAGACCCTCTACACCCAGGCGGTGGACAAGGGCGGCGCCAACTTCAAGGCGCCGTTCAACCACATCGGCAACACCGCCAAGGTTTTCACCCCCAAGGACACGGCCTTCGTCACCCCCAATTCGGACACCCCCTACTCCTTTGTCTGGCTGGACCTGCGCCGCGAGCCGATGGTGCTGACCCTGCCGAAAATCGAGGACAACCGCTATTACTCCGTGCAGTTGATCGACCTCTATACGCAGAACTTCGCCTACCTGGGCACCCGCAGCACCGGCAACAATGGCGGGCACTACATGGTCGCCGGGCCCGACTGGAAGGGCCAGCAACCGGTGGATGTGGACCGTGTGGTCTACAGCGAAAGCAATATCGCCTACGCCCTGTATCGCACCCAGTTGTTCGATGACAAGGACCTGGCCAAGGTCAAGCAGATCCAGGCCGGCTACAAGGTCCAGCCCCTGAGCGGCTACGTCAAACAGGCAGCGCCGGCCAAGGTGGCGAAGATCGAGTGGCCCAAGCCGGTCGCCGAGATGAGCGACAGCCCGCAATTGTTCCGCTACCTGAACTTCATGCTGGCCTTCGCCGCGCCCCAGGACAGTGAAAAAGAGCTGCTGGCGCGTTTTGCCAAGATCGGGATCGCCCCTGGCGCGCCGTTCAAGGTTGCCCAGTTGAGCGCCGAACAACGCAAGGCCCTGGAAGACGGGATCGCCGATGGCAAGGCCGAGTTCGCCACCTTCAAGAAAGACAAGGTCGACACCCATCAAGTGGCCAGCGGTGACCTGTTCGGCAGCCGCGACCACCTGCAAAACAATTACCTGTACCGCTACGCCGGTGCCGACATGGGGATTTTCGGCAACTCCACCGATGAGGCCGCCTACATGGGCTACTTCGTCGACAGCGAGGGCAAGCCGGCCAACGGCGCCAAGCACAGCTACACCCTGCACTTTGCCAAGGGTCAACTGCCGCCCGCCGACGCGTTCTGGTCACTGACCATGTACAACGGCAAAAACAAGCTGTTGGTGGCAAACCACAAGAAACGCTACCTGATCAACTCGCGGATGTTGCCCCAGCTCAAGCTCGATGCCGATGGCGGCCTGACGCTCAAGGTCCAGCATCACGAACCGCCCAAAGCCGAACAAAGCAACTGGCTGCCAGCACCACCCGGTCCGTTCTACGCCGTACTGCGCATTTACCTGCCCAAGCCTGAGGTGGGTAACGGCCAGTGGAAACTACCGGCGCTGACCCCGGTGAAATAACCGCCCCGACACCCCTGACATCAGGCCCAGACAAGGAGTAGCGCCATGGTTTCACACAGTCGACTGAGTGCATTCGCCGCCGCCACGCTGGCGCTGGTGCCAGGGATAAGTGTTGCGGACAACGCCAGGGATTGGCAGAACACCCCTACCGACCTGAATATGCTGTTCGGCTACTACAACCGGGTGGACACCAACACCCCCATCGACACCACGCTGCCCATCGATGGCCTGTCGCTCAACGCCGATGTGTATCTGTTGCGCTACGCGCGCTCGTTTGGCATCGACGGGCGTAACAGTGCCATCCAGTTTATCCAGCCCTATGCCGATGTTTCGGCGTCCTTCGATAACGCGCGCTTCTTCGATGGCACCAAGCACAACGGCGGCATGGGCGATGCCCAGGTGGTGTTCGCCCATAACATCTTCGGCGGCCCGGCCCTCACGGCGGCGGAGTTCGCCAGCTGGAAACCCGAGACCTTCCTGACCGGTGCCCTGTGGGTCACCGTGCCCACCGGTGACTATGACAAGGACCGCGTGATCAACATCGGCGCCAACCGCTGGGTGGTCAAGCCAGAACTGGGCTTCGGCACGCCGTTGGGCCCCACTTGGCTTGAGATCAATACCTGGGTCTCGCTGTTTGGCGACAACGACGAGTACCACGGCGACAGCAAGCTGGAGCAAAAGCCGCTGTACGCCATCGAGGGTCACTACAGCTACACCATCAATCGCGCGCTCTGGGCCTCGCTGGATGCCACCTACAGCCGGGGTGGTGAAAGCAAGATCGACGGCATCTGGCAGGACAACAAGCAGGAAAACGGCCTGTTGGGGGCAAGCCTGGGCTTTATGCTCACGCCGCAATTCGGCGGGTTGCTGGCCTATTCCGACACCATTGCCGAGCGACGCGGCTCGCCCGACGTGAACACCTGGACCTTGCGCATGCAGTACGTCTGGTAATCGCATTCGTGAGGTACGCCATGTCGCGCTTTCATCGTATGTTGCTGGGCCTGCTGCTCGTCAGCGGCGGTGCGGTGGCCGGCGAACTGGAGCCCAAGGCCCTGGCCGCCCTGGAGCAGATGGGCAGCTATCTGCGCAGCGTGCAGCAGCTACGGCTCGATACCGACAGCCGCACCGACCAGGTCCTGGAGGACGGCCAGGTCATCGAGTTCAATCACCAGACTCACCTGCAGGCCAGGCAGCCCGACAAGCTGCGGGTGCAGGTGGAACGCAATGGCGAGCGCCGCAGCCTGTTCTATAACGGCCAGCGCTTCACCCTCTACGACAGCCGCAGCGGCTACTTCACCGAGCAGGCCGCTCCCACGGATATCGCCAGCCTGCTCGCCCAATTGAGTGAACGGTACGGCATCGAACTGCCCCTGGCCGACCTGTTCCGTTGGGACGCCACTACCGCCAAGGCCGCCGGGCTGAGCGACGCACTATGGATCGACAGCCAGCCCCTCAATGGCCAGGTATGCGATCACTACGCCTACCGCCAACCGGACATCGACTGGCAACTGTGGGTGCGCCAGGGCCCGCAGCCGCTGCCGTGCCGCCTGGTGATCAGCCGCCGCGACAGCGCCGGGCAGCCGCGCCACAGCGTCGATTATCGCTGGCAGCTGGACGCCCCGAGCAACGACCGCGACTTTGAATTCACCCCGCCAGCCGGTGCCCGGGCAATCCCCCTGGCCCCCGCAGGAGCACAACCATGAAGCCCGTGGCGGGGGTGCTCACTGCCAGTTTGCTGCTGACCCTGTTCGACCCGCTGACCGCCCACGCCTGGCAGATGCGCGGCGGCGGTGGCGCACGGACCTTCGTCGTGCCCCATGGCGGTGGCGGTTTCCATCCACCGCCGCCGCACCCGATGCCGGCGCCCCGGCCCATGCCGCCTCATCCCGAGCCACACCCGCAGCCGGGGCCGCATCCGTATCCAGGGCCGCCGCCCGGCCCGCATCCGCCGCCGTATCCAGGGCCGGGACCAGGGCCTGGGCCGCATCCTTACCCGATGCCGCCACCACCGCCACCACCGCCGCCGGATGATTGGTATCACCCCTGGGCCACGGCCGCCGTGATCGGCGCCACCACCGCGACGATCCTGGCCATCGGCACGCGGGTCAACACGGTGCCGGTCGATTGCATGTCGGTCATCGCCAATGGCGTGGCCTACCAGCATTGCGGGCCGACCTGGTACCAACCGCAGTACGTCGGCAGTTCCGTGCAGTACATCGTGGTCGCCGCACCCTGGTGATCCAATGCTTCAAGGATGATTGTGATGACAGCGCTCAACGATCTTAACGCCCTGCAAGCCAGCATCGCCGAAAGCGTGCTGGGCCAGGACCAGGTTATCCGGCAGATCCTCCTGGGCCTGCTGGCCAACGGTCACCTGCTGCTGGAAAGCCTGCCGGGGCTGGCCAAGACCCGCACGGTCAAGGCCCTGGCCAGGCACCTCGACGCGCAGATGAGCCGGATCCAGTTCACCCCCGACCTGCTGCCTTCGGACATCACCGGCGCCGAGGTGCTGCACCAGGTGGACGGGCAGAACCAGATCCGTTTCCAGCCCGGCCCCTTGTTCGGCAACCTGATCCTGGCTGATGAAATCAACCGCGCCCCGGCCAAGGTCCAGGCCGCCCTGCTCGAAGCCATGGAAGAGCGGCAAATCACCGTGGCCGGCGCCAGCCACGCGCTGCCCGAACTGTTTATCGTGGTCGCCACCCAGAACCCCATCGAACAGGAAGGCACCTACCCACTGCCGGAAGCGCAGATGGACCGCTTCTTGCTGAAAATCCTCCTCGACTACCCCAGCGCCGACGATGAGAGCCAGGTGCTGCGCTTGCTGCGGGCCGAAGAACAGGCAGGCGACGCCCCTGTCACTCAGGGCTTCAACCTGGCACAAGAGGTGATCTTCGCCGCCCGCCGGGAAGTCAGCGCCGTGCAGGTCGCGCCGGCCATCGACCGCTACCTGATCGACCTGATCAACGCCACCCGCCATCCCGGCGACTACGACCCGGACCTGGCACGCTGGATCAGCCTCGGCGCCAGCCCCCGTGGCGGCATCGGCCTGGACCGCTGCGCACGCGCCGATGCCTGGTTGCAGGGCCAGGCATTCGTCACCCCGGCCAACGTGCAAGCGGTGGTGCATCCAGTACTGCGCCATCGCCTGCAACTGAGCTACGACGCGGTGGCCGATGGGGTCAGTGCCGATCAGGTGCTCGACCGCCTGCTGGCCAAAGTGGCGATCCCGGCATGAACGCCGACGGTCAGGTCTACGTGTCCCTCGGGCAGTTGATGGCCCTGCAGTTCCAGGCACGAGGCTTGAGTTTTGTGGCACGCCAGCCCCAGGGCAGCATCCTGGCGGGCAACCATGCGTCACGCCTGCGCGGGCGCGGCCTGAACTTCGATGAACTGCGGCGCTACCAGCCCGGTGACGACCTGCGCCACCTCGACTGGCGCGCCTCGCTGCGCACCGGCAAGCCGGTGGTGCGCGCCTTTACCGAAGAGCGCGACCGCCCGGCCTTGATCGTGGTCGACCAGCGCATGTCGATGTTCTTTGGCTCGGTGCGCAGCTTCAAATCAGCCGTCGCCGCCGAACTGGCGGCCCTCGCCGCGTGGATGGTATTCAACGCAGGCGACCGGGTCGGCGGCGTGGTGTTCAACGATGAGCGCATCGACGCCGTGGCCCCGTTGCGCAGCCGCAAGCGGGTCGAGGCCCTGTGCAGCCGTATCGTGCAGCACAACCAGGCGCTCAATGCGCGCAATCCGGACCATGAGGGCGACGGGCAACTGGACAAGGTCTTGCAGCATTGCCTGGCGTTGGCCGGGCATGACCATTTGATCTGCATCGTCAGCGACTTTGCCGGCGCCGGGCCGCGCACCCTGCAACTGCTGCGCCAGCTGTCGGCCCATAACGATGTGCTCGCCTTGCAGGTCTACGATCCCCTGGCCCTCAACGTGCCCAAAAGTGGCCAACTGCGCGTGACCCAGGGCCAGTTGCAGGTGGAGTTGGCCGTGCAAAAACAGCAGGTGCGCCAACCCCTGGGGGATTTTCTCGGCGGCCGCCTCAAGGATGTCGCCAACCTGTTGCGGCGCAGCCAGGTGCCCGTGCTGATGTTCAGCAGCGCCCTGCCCGCCGCCGAGCAATTGCGAGACGAACTGGGCAGGCGCCGTTGAACGCCCAGGTGCCGAGCATCGAACAGCTGCAAGAGCTGGGCTTACCCGCGCCCGTCAGCTACTGGCCGCAGACCTGGGGTTGGTGGCTGCTGCTCGGCCTGCTGATCCTCGGCCTGCTGGTGTGGGCGGCCAGGGCCTGGCTTGCGTGGCGCCGCAATGCCTATCGCCGTGAGGCCCTGGCCCGCCTGGATGCGCTGGAGGATCTACGGGAACTGCCGGTGTTACTCAAGCGCGTGGCGCTGTCGATGCCCCTGGCCCCCGAAGAGCTGCAACGCGTGCCGACCTTGAGTGGCGCCGACTGGCAAGCCTTCCTGCAACGCCATGGCGCTGGGCAGGTGCCGGCAGACCTCAGCCGGCAACTGGCCGAACTGGCTTACGCGCCGCCCGAGGCGCTGGGCGCCGAACAGCGTGCACGCCTGCTGGCCCAGTGCCGAACCTGGGTGGAGGGGCATCATGTGGCAGCTTGATTACCCCTGGTTGTTGCTCCTGCTGCCAGCGCCCTGGCTGGCCTGGCGTTACCTGCCCGCCTACCACGAGGCGCGCAGCGCGGTGCGGGTGCCGTTTTTCGCCGGGATGAGCCGCGCGGTGGGGCAAGCCCCGGCAGCCAGCGGCAGCCGCAGCAATCGCGGGCAACTGCTGCTCAACCTGCTGGTCTGGGCCCTTCTGGTGCTGGCCGTGGCGCGCCCGGTCTGGGTAGAAAAACCTATCGAACGCCAACAGCCGGTGCGCGACCTGATGCTGGCCATCGATATTTCCCAGTCCATGCAGACCCAGGACTTCACCGACGCCAGCGGCCAGAAGATTGACCGCCTGGCCGCAGTCAAACAGGTGGTGCAGGGGTTTATCCAGCGGCGCAAGGATGACCGCCTGGGCCTGATCCTGTTTGGCAGCGGCGCCTACCCCCAGGCACCGCTGACCCTGGACCATGCCAGCCTGGCGCTGCTGCTCGATGACAGCGGCATCGGCATGGCCGGGCCCAACACGGCCATTGGCGATGCCATCGGCCTGAGCCTGAAGCTGCTGGACGCGGCCCACGAGCAGGAGAAAGTGCTGATCCTGCTCACCGACGGCAACGACACCAGCAGCGCAATCACCCCGGACCACGCCGCCAGCATGGCTGCGGCCAAAGGCGTGGTAATCCATACCATCGGCATTGGCGACCCCGGCGCGTCGGGCGAGGCCAAGGTCAACCTGGGCGCCTTGCAACAGATTGCCGACGCCACCGGCGGGCGCTATTTCCGTGCAGAAAACCGCGACACCCTGGACCAGATCTACAGCACCCTCGACCAGCTCACCCCCCATCAGGTCCAGACCCTCAGCCACCAACCCAAGCGCGATCTGTTCTGGCTGCCCCTGGGCGCAGCCTTGAGTGTGTTCGCCGTATACCACCTGATCGCTGCAGCATGGCCGTACCGCACCAGACGGGAGGTGCCGGATGGCGTTCAACCTCAGTGACTTGCACTTCCTGCGCCCCGCCTGGCTGCTACTGGCCTTGATCGGCGTGCTGCTGCCCCTGCTCTGGCGGCGTAACCGCGACCTGCAACGCCGCCTGCGCGGCAATATCGCCCCGCACCTGTTGCCGCATCTGTTGCTCACGCCCAGCGATACCCATCGCCTGCGCCCGGTGCACCTGGCCAGTGCGTTGCTGGTGCTCGGCGCCCTCGCCGCTGCCGGGCCGACCTGGGAGCAGGACCGACCGGCTTTCCTGGAGAATCGCGCACCGTTGATCATTGCCCTCGACCTGTCCCCGTCCATGGACAACATCGACGTGCCGCCCACCCGCCTGGAAGCGGCCAAACACAAGGTGCATGACCTGGTTGCGCGGCGCAAAGGCGCAAGAACCGCACTGATCGTCTACGCCGGCAGCGCGCACCTGGTGTTGCCGCCCACCGATGACCCGGCGCTGCTGGACAGCTTTATCCAGGCCCTCGCCAGCGAACTGATCACACGGCCGGGCAAGGACGTGGCTGCGGTCATCGAGCAAGCCAGGCGCCTGCTCGACGCAGAAAAATCCCCCGGCACCCTGCTGCTGCTCAGCGACGGGGCCGACGTCGCCCAACTGCCGCGGCTCAAGCCCCTGTTGGCCGACAGCCCGCTGCAAGTGTTGGTCCTGGCGGTGGGCAGCAACCCCGGCAGTTTCGACGCCCCGGCCTTGAAGCAACTGGCCGCCGCCACCGATGCGCCGCTGGGCAGCTTGACCCTCAATGACGACGACCTGGACTGGGTGGAGCTGCACGCGCAGCAGCACTTCCAGGCGGCCGATGAACAACAGCGCGCCCTGCAATGGAAAGACGAAGGCTACTGGCTGTGTTGGCCGCTGTTGCTGGTGGCACTGTTCGGCGTGCGCCGGGGCTGGAGCCTGAATTGGGCCGCCGTGGTGATGCTGGGCCTGTTCCTGCAACCCGCGCCGGCCCAGGCCAACGGGCTGGCCGATGCTTTTCTGACAGCCGATCAACAAGGGCGCTGGGCCTTCGAGCACCACCACTACCCCGCCGCCGCCCGCCTGTTTGTCGACCCCTACTGGAAAGGCATCGCGGCCTATAACGCCGCCGACTACGATCTGGCCCAGGCCACCTTCGCCCAACTCGACAGCGCGCAGGCGGCGTTCTACCTGGGCAATATCCATGTGCGCCGCTTCAAGTTCGACCAGGCCATCAGCGCCTACCAGCAAGCCTTGCAGCGCCAGCCACAGTTCCCCGAGGCCAGTGCCAACCTGGCATTGGCCATGGCCCTGAAAAAAGACACCGAAAGCGCCGCCGACAACGCCCCCGAGGTCAAGCCCGACGCGATCAAGTTCGACAAGACGCCCGGCAAGGGCCAAACCAAGGCGGTGCAGACCGAACAAGCCAGCAGTGACGCCCTGTGGTTGCAGAACCTGACCACCTCGCCGGCCAACTTCCTGCGGCGCAAATTCAGCCTGCAAGACCAGGGCGGCGCCCATGAATAAGCCTGCCCTGCTCGGCCTGCTGTTCTGCACACAGCTCATGGCCGGCGAGCCGCAACTCAAGGTGCACGTGCAACTGCTGCCCGGCCCGGCAGTGATGGTGGGCGAGCAAGCGCAGTTGCAGGTGGACGTGCTGACCGACACCTGGTTCACCACTGCCGCCAGCCTGCCCGCCCTGCAATTGCCGGGCGCCCGGGTCGAGGCACCGGGGGGCGAGGCCGAGCACCTGACCCAGGTGATCGACGGCCAGAACTTCTATGGCATGCGCTATCGCTACCGCATCACTCCCAACGTGGCACAGCAGTTCAACGTGCCGTCCCTGGCCGTCAGCGCCCAACCCGGTCAGGCCAGCGCCCCTCTGACTGCGCACAGCGCGCCACTGGCGTTCAAGGCCACGCTGCCACCCGGATTCAACCCCGGCGAGAACCTGCTGGTGGCCGAAGGGGTGCGCCTGAGCCAACACCTCAGCACCTCGGCCACACCGCTGAAGGTGGGCGACAGCCTGACCCGCACCCTCACCCTGCAAGCCGACAACACCCCGGCGCTGTCCTTGCCGGCGCCGCCTCAAGCCTCGATCGAAGGCCTGCGCGCTTACCCGCAGGCGCCGTTGATCAGCAACCTGGACGACGGGCGCGGTACTGTCAGCGGCGGCCAACGCGTGGACCGTTGGGTATACCGGGTCGAACAGGGCGGCCATTACCAGTTACCGGCCATCAGCGTGAAATGGTGGGACAGCCGCAACCATCGCCTGCAAGTGGCGCAGTTGCCCGCCATCAGCGTCGAAGCCCTGGCTGGCAGCGACTACCGCCCGACCTTTTCGATCGCCCAGGACCTCAAGGACTTGGGCCAACACACGCGCTGGCAACTGTCGCGCCACGGCCTGGCCTGGAGCGCGGCGCTGGTGCTGCTGCTATTGGCCGGCTACCTCGGCCACTCGCTCTGGCCACGGCTGCCAGCACTGTGGCGCCGCGCCTGGGCGACATTGCGCCGGGTCTGCCGTCGACTACGCTTGCTACCACTGAACCCCCGTCGCGAAAAGGATTTCCCATGACGTCTCTGCGCCGCTCCCTGCCCCTGCTGCTGTGCCTGAGCTTTCCCGCATGGGCCAGCGACCCGCTGCCATCATGGAATGAAGGACCGAGCAAACAGCACATCATCGAATTCGTCCAGGCCGTGACCGCCGAAGGTTCGACGGACTACGTCAAGCCCGCCGAGCGCATCGCCGTGTTCGACAACGACGGTACCCTGTGGACCGAGCAGCCGGCGTACTTCCAGGTGCTGTTCGCGTTCGATGAAATCAAGCGCCTGGCGCCCCAGCACCCGGACTGGAAAACCACCCAACCGTTCAAGGCCGTGCTGGAAAACGACCACCAGGCCCTGGCCCAGAGCGGCATGGACGGCCTGCTGAAAATCATCGGTGCGACCCATACCGGGATCAGCACCGAGACCTTTATCGCCAATGCCAAGGCCTGGCTGACCCAGGCCCGCCATCCGAAAACCGGCAAGCCCTACACCGAGATGATCTACCAGCCGATGCTGGAAATGCTCGACTACCTGCGCAGCCAGCAATTTAAGACATACATCGTGTCCGGCGGCGACACCGCCTTCATGCGCGCCTTTGCCGACGTGGTCTATGGCGTACCGCCGGAACAGGTGATCGGCAGCAGCTTCGTCACGCAGTTCCAGATCAACGACGGCAAGCCGCAGATCCTGCGTACCGCCAAGCTGGCCCATAACGACGATGGCCCGGGTAAGCCGGAAAGCATCGATGCGGTGATTGGCCGGCGACCGATCCTCGCCTTCGGCAACTCCGACGGCGACTTGCAGATGCTGCAATGGACGGCGGCAGGCGCGGGGAAACGTTTCATGGGGCTGGTGCACCACACCGACGCTGCGCGGGAGTGGGCGTATGACCGCAACTCTTCGGTGGGGCGCCTGGACAAGGCCCTGGACGAGGCCAATACAAAGGGTTGGACCGTGGTCGATATGGCCGCCGACTGGCGGCGTATCTACCCGTTCGAACCGGTTGTGCAAAAGCAGGTGCAATAAGCAAAGACGTCGCGATGGACTGTAGTAAACGTTGGTCGCAGCAGTGCGACTCAAGCCGATAAAGGAGCAGGTCTCATGACTCGCATATGCAAGTGGCTACCGAAACTGGCCCTGGTGGCGGTTTCAGTGATGGGGGTCGGGGCGACAGCCCTGGCCGCCGAAAAGCCGAATATCCTGGTGATATTCGGCGATGACATCGGGCAAACCAATATCAGCGCCTATTCCATGGGCGTCGTGGGCTACAAGACCCCGAACATCGACCGTATCGCCAAGGAAGGCATGATGTTCACCGACTATTACGCGGAGAACAGTTGCACCGCCGGGCGCTCGTCCTTTATTACCGGCCAGACGCCGTTGCGCACTGGCTTGTCCAAGGTCGGCATTCCCGGTGCACCGGTGGGCCTGCAAAAGCGCGATATCACCATCGCCCAGGCGCTCAAGTCCCAGGGCTACGCCACCGGGCAATTCGGCAAGAACCACTTGGGCGACCGCGATGAGTACCTGCCCACCAACCATGGTTTCGATGAGTTCTTCGGCAACCTGTACCACCTCAATGCCGAAGAAGAGCCGGAACGCCCTTACTGGCCCAAGGACGACGCGGCCTTCGTCAAGGCCAACACTCCACGTGGGGTGATTCACAGCTTTGCCGACGGCAAGATCGAAGACACCGGCGCCTTGACCACCAAGCGCATGGAAACCATCGACGACGAAACCACCGCCGCCGCCCAGGCGTTCATCAAGAAACAGGCCGAGGCCGACAAGCCGTTCTTTGTCTGGATGAACACCACGCGCATGCACGTGTTCACCCACGTGCGCGACTCGATGAAGGGCCAGAGCGGCATGCCCGGCAACGAGTACGCCGATGGCATGCTGGAGCACGACGGTGACGTCGGCAAACTCCTGCAGACCCTCGACGACCTGAAAATCGCCGACAACACCATCGTGGTCTACACCACCGATAACGGGCCCAACCAGTTCTCCTGGCCGGACGCGGCAACCACGCCGTTTCGCAACGAGAAGAACTCCAACTGGGAAGGCGCCTACCGGGTGCCGGCGATCATTCGCTGGCCGGGCAAGATCAAGGGCGGCGAAGTCTCCAACGAAATGCTCTCGGGCATGGACTGGTTCCCGACCCTGCTCGCGGCGGCCGGCGATACCGAGGTCAAGGACAAGCTGCTCAAAGGCTGGGCCCCGGTCGCGGGCGGCGCCAACTTCAAAGTGCACCTGGACGGCTTCAACCAACTGCCGTACCTGACCGGCCAGCAACCTAAAGGCGCACGCAACGAGTTCTACTACTTCAACGACGACGGGGTGCTGGTATCGATGCGCTTCGACAACTGGAAAGTGGTGTTCTGCGAACAACGCCAGCCTGGCGGTTTCCGGGTCTGGAGCGAGCCGTTCGTGTGCCTGCGGGTGCCGAAGATCCTCAACTTGCGCATGGACCCGTACGAGCGGGCGGACGTGGTGTCTGACCAGTATTACGACTGGAGCACCAAGAACGTGTACCTGGCGGGCGTCGCGGTGACCAAATCGGCGGCCTTCCTCGAAACCTTCATCGAGTACCCACCCAGCCAGAAACCGGCGAGCTTCAGCATCGACCAGATTCGCGCGGCGGTGGATGCGAAAATCGCCGAGAAAATGAAGGCAGCGCCGGCGCAGTAAAAGGTCGGAGCGGGCTTGTGTGGGAGCGGGCTTGCCCGCGATAGCGGTGGATCAGTCACCTAATGCATTGATTGACACTGCACTATCGCGGGCAAGCCCGCTCCCACACTAAACCCGGTTTGCACCGGGCATCTTCGCCAGTTTTGAAATATTTGTTCCCTTTGAACAAGGCAATCTGCAATGTCTTCACGCACTGCCAGCCAACCCCTGGCCCGTCTCCAGACCTCCACCCTGCTGATCCCCGCCCTGCTGCTGTTCATCTCCGGCAGCGCCGCTCTGGTGTACCAGGTGCTCTGGATCAAGCAGCTGTCACTGGTGGTTGGGGTCGAGGTCTATGCCATCACCACCGGGATCAGTGCCTTCTTTGCCGGGCTGGCCCTGGGTAGCTGGCTGTTTGGCCGCTGGGCCGATCGGCTCGCACGGCCGCTGGTGCTTTACGCCGCTCTGGAAATTCTCGTCGCCGTGCTCGGAGTCAGCGCCACGCTGGCCCTGGGCATGGCCGCCAGCCCGTTTGCCTGGCTGGAACAGCGCATCGGCCTGTTGGCCTGGGTCCTGCCTTTCGCCCTGGTGGGCCTGCCTGCGCTGTTGATGGGCGGCACGCTGCCGGTGCTGGTGCGCGCCCTCAACGTCGATGCCAAGGACCTGGGCCAGGCCGGTGGCCGGCTGTATGCGGCCAACACCGCCGGGGCCATCGTTGGCACCTTGCTCACGGCCTTTGTGCTGATCGCCACCTTTGGCGTGCGCGGCAGTGCCCTGGTGGCCGCCTTGCTCAACCTGCTCGCCGCCGTCGGCGCCTTGTTGTACGTGCGCCATCGCGCAACGTCGGTCAATGCCCCGTCCAAGACCCAACCGGCGCGCCTGGCGCTGGTGCTGTATGCCATCGCCGGCGGCGTGGCCCTGGGTTATGAAGTGGTCTGGTCGCAGTCCATCGTGCAATTCATGAGTACCCGCACCTATGCCTTTGCCGTGGTGCTGGCCACCTACCTGGCCGGGCTGTTTATCGGCAGCCAACTGATGGCGCGCCGGGTCGCACGCATTCGCGATCCGTGGGGCGTCTTCGGTCTGCTGATTGCCGGTGCCGGGTTGGTGGCCCTGCTGGAAATCGCCCTGCTGGGCCGTTGGCTGGTGCTCCTGCAAACCCAGGCTGAAGCGCTGGTACTGAGCTTCGGTGGCAGCGAATTGCCAGGCATGAGCGCACGCTTTGCAATGGCCGCCTTGTGCATTGTGTTTGTGCCCACCTTGTTGCTCGGCGCGGCGTTTCCCCTGGCGCTGCGCCTGAGTGTGGGCGGCGCGCAGGTAGGCCGGGACGTGGGCGCGGTGGTGGCGTTCAACACCCTGGGCGGGATTGTCGGGGTGATGCTCTGCGGCTTTGTGCTGATCCCCTGGCTCGGCCTGGTGCGCACCCTGGGCCTGCTGGCGGTGATTGCCGGCGTGGTGGGCTACATCGCGGTGCGCCGTGGCCATGGGGTTAAAAAAGGTCGCCGCCAGGCCGTGGCGGCCATCGGCCTGCTGTCATTGGCCGTGGCCCTGCTGACCCCGGTGGACCGCCTGGCCAACCTGCTGCCCGGCGCACGCAATGCCAGCCTGGCGTTTTACCAGGAAGGCCGTGGCGCGACCGTCGCGGTGGTCACCCAGGGCAAGGGCACTCGGGCCTTTCAGCGCCTGTACATCCAGGGCGTGTCCAACACCGGCGACGCCATGCCGTCCCTGCGCTATATGCGCATCCAGGCCCTGCTGCCGTTACTGATCCATAACGCCGAGCCCCGTGCGGCGCTGGTGATCGGCTTTGGCACCGGCATCACTGCCGGCGCACTGTTGCGTTATCCGGGGCTGGAGCAACGGGTCGTCGCAGAACTGCTGCCTGCTGTGGTGCAAGCGGCGCCGCTGTTCAAGGGCAACTACAACGCTGCCAGCGATTCCGGCGTGCAGGTGCGCTTGCGCGACGGTCGCCAGGAACTGCTGCGCAGCCCCCAGGCCTATGACTTGATCACCCTGGAACCACCACCGCCCTCCGCCGCCGGCGTGGTCAACCTGTACTCGCGCGACTTCTACCAACTGGCCGCGCGGCGCCTGGAAAAACACGGCCTGCTGGCCCAGTGGCTACCGCTGCCGACGCAGAACATCGAAGACTCGCAATCATTGGTGCGCAGCTTCCTCGACGTGTTCCCCTACGCCACGCTGTGGACCAGCGAGTTCCACGAGATGCTGTTGGTGGGCTCCATGGAGCCAATCGAGCTGGACGCCGCGCGTATTCGCCAGCGCTTCGAGCAAGCCCCGGTGCGCAGCGCCCTGGCCGAGGTTGGCATTGATTCGGCCGCGACCCTGCTGGCGACCTGGGTTACCGATCGCAACGGGCTGGAGCGCTTTGCCGGGCAGGCCCTGGCCGTCACCGATGACCAGCCGCGTATCGAATATGCCCCGTGGGTGCGCAGCCAGGAGATCAAGCGGGTGTTGCCGGCCTTGCTCGACTTGCGAGTGCCTGCGCCCTTGCTGAATGCCGATGGGGCATTGCTGCGCACCCTGGATGCCGAACAACAACGCCTGATGCAGTTCTACCGCGCCAGCCTGCACGCCTATGACGGTGATCGTGCGGCCTGGGGCCGGGATATCCGCCAGGTGTTGCAGGAGGATGGGGCCAATCCGTATTACCGGTGGTTTGTCGGGGATTGATGGGTGGGGCTGGCTTGCCGCCCATGAGCATGAGTATCTACACAACTGTGTAGTGGTTCTTGGGCTTGTGCACATATCCATTGCTGCGATAACGGCCACTCATGGCCGTGTCGCGGCTACCCCGGTATCCATGCCGGGGCGCCCAAGATCAGGATCAAAAGCAGAGCTGGAGCGCGAAGCCCCATTCCCTGTAGGCGTTGGGTGGGTTACTTGGCCTTGAGCTTGAGGTAGGACTGGTGCAGATCCGCCGCCCAGCCATCCATCACCGCCTTCACATCCGCCGCTTTCATCACCTGGGTATCGTTGTCCAAAGGCTTGCCCGTGCCTTTGCGCACGACCTGGGCGATCACCCGGCCACTGTCGCCATCGAGAAACTGCGCCTCGGTGCCCAGGGTGGTTTCCTGGTCACGAATCCCGGTGCCGGTGCTCACCGCTGCTGCCACCAGGGCGACTGGAATGTACTCGTACGGCTTGAGGCTTTCGGTCTTGCGGCTGACCGCTGTGATCGCCGCCCGCACCACAATCACCCCAGGTCCCGGGGCGTTGGCCAATGGCAAGGACTTGACCAGCTCACGCTTGAGCGCCTGGTTGTAGTACTCGTTGATGCTGCGCAAGGTGTCTTCGGGGATTTGCGCGGTGGCCTGGGGCTTGGGGAAAAATTGAGTCGGCTCGATATACACCGAGGTGTAGCGGTTCAGATTGAGCTTGGGATCGACCCAGCGCATCACCTCTGCGCCCGACGGCGACTTGGCTTCGCGCAACTGGCTGTAGTCGGACAGAAATCCCGAATACTCATCCGGCTGCGGGACTTTACTTGCACACCCGGTCACCCCGAGTGAGGCAATACACAGCGTACTGATCATGAGCCCTAGCTTCATGGCGCAACTCCTTGGCGTTTATCGTCGAAACGTGAAGTAACAGGTATAGCCAACTCTGGAAAAATATCCTACTACTGGCACATAAGTGCGGCTTATTTCACACCCCTGATTTGACAGGGCCCTGACCTGCGTCAAAGCTGCACACAGCTTAAGCACGCCATAGAGCGTCAATGCATCGGACATCGGAAGTCGCATGCCCAAGGTCAACCACCGTGATTCATCCCGTCGTTATCTCTACCCACTGTTGATTGCCGTTTTGCTACTGGCGATGGCCGCGATCTGGCTGTTCCTCCAGGCCAGTACGCCCAAGCTGCCGCTGCCGGCGCCCACACCAGTGGCTGTTGTGGCTAAACCGCCGACGCCGCCTGCGCACATGGTGGACGAGCAGCAATGCCAGGGCTGCCATCAACCCCAGGCCAAGGACTGGCAAGGTTCTCACCATCAACTGGCAATGCAGCAGGCAACCCCCCAGACGGTACCGGCCGATTTCAACAATGCCTCGTTCCAGGGCGAAGGCGAAACCACTCGCTTCCTGCGCCGGGGCGATGAGTTCTGGGTCAACACCCCGGGGGTCGATGGCAAGCCTGCCGACTTCAAGGTCGCCTACACCTTCGGCATCGCCCCTTTGCAGCAGTACCTGATCGAGGTCGGCGACGGACGCTTGCAGGCCTTGGGCGTGGCCTGGGATACCGAAAAAAACCGCTGGTTCCACCTCTATCCCGGCCAGGGCGTGAACTTCAAGAACCCGTTGCACTGGAGCAAGCCGAGTCAAAACGCCAACTTCATGTGCGTGGAATGCCACACCACCGGCTACCAGCGCAATTTCGATGCGCCCAACAACCGCTTCGACAGCCAGTGGAACAGCCTCGGTGTCGGCTGCCAGGCCTGCCATGGCCCGGCCTCGAACCATGTGCAATGGGCAGCGAAGAAAGGCGACCTGTTGCATGCAGGCTTTGCCGTGGACTTGAAGGACAAGGACGCCACCGTCGAGCTTGAAACCTGCGCCCGCTGCCATGCACGCCGCGCCCCACTGGGTGACGGCTATACCGTGGGCAAGCGCCTGATGGATGATTACCTGCCCAGCGTGCTGACCCGCGAGTTGTATGCCCTGGACGGCAAGATCAAGGACGAAGTGTTTGAGCACGGCTCCTTCGCCCAGAGCAAGATGGCCGACAAGGGCGTGCGCTGCACCGACTGCCATAACCCCCATAGCAACCAGTTGAAGGCCCCCGGCAACGGTGTGTGCCTGCAATGTCACAACACGGCGGGCAAGACTGCGGTTGCCTCGGTAGATGGTCGCGGGTTACAGGCCAGGAATTACGAAGCGCCGGAACACACGCGCCATGTCGCCGGGCAGCCCGGCTCGTTTTGCGTCGATTGTCATATGCCCGGCAAGTTCTACATGGGCAACGACTTTCGCCATGACCACAGCTTCAGCATCCCCAACCCCGAGCGCGCCGCCAGGCTCGGCACCCCGGACGCCTGCCTGAGCTGCCACCAGGGCAAGGCCGGCGACAAGATCAGCGCACAATTCAAACTGTGGGACCACAGCCAGACACTCCAGGCCCCACGCTACGACGAAAGCCTGGCGCTGATTCGCGGCGGCCAGCCGGGTGCGGCACACGCGTTGTATGAGCAATTGGCGCGCAGCAACCTGCCGGCGATCCAACGCGCCACGCTGCTGGCCGAGTTGCCCAACTACCCCAGTGAGCAGGCGTTGAAGCTGGCGACCAAAGACCTGGGCCACCCTGCCCCACAGGTGCGCGAGAGTGCGCTTCGGGCGGCCGGCGCCTTGCTGCCGCCTGCCGAGCGCGTGGCGCTGTATCGCCCCTTGCTCAAGGACCCGGTGCGGGCGGTGCGCATTCTCGCCGCGCGGGATCTGCTCAGCGTCGCAGCTCAAGGCCTGGGCCCGGCCTGGGAACAGGCCATCGGTGAATACGAGAACGTGCAACGGAGCCTGCAAGAGCGCGCCGAAGCCAACCTCAACCTGGCCATGCTGTACCAGGCCAGCGGGCGCGCCGGCCTGGTCGAAGCCCAACTGCGCACGGCGCTGCTGCGCGACCCGGACTTCTACCCGGCGCTGGTGACCCTCGCACAGTGGCTGGAGGCCAATGGCCGGGGCGAAGAAGCCCGCCGCCTGGTTGCCGAAAACCTCAAGCAACATCCCGAGGCCGCGCTGCTGCAACATACCCAAGGGTTGATGCTGATTCGCCAGGGCCATACGCCGTCGGCGCTGACGCACTTGCGCGAAGCCGCCCGCCTGGAACCGGGCAACGGGCAGTACAGCTTTGTGCTGGCGGTGGCGTTGCACGACGGTGGTCAGGTCGACAAGGCCTGCCAGCAGTTGGAAGCACTGCTCCAGCGCCAACCGTATAACCGTAACGCGCGGCTGTCGCTGATCCAGTACTACCTGGAGAACAATCAGGAACCCAAGGCGCAAGTGGTGATGCAGGGCTGGAAAAAACTCAATCCTGGCGACCCGGCATTGAAGTAAGCACCTGCCGCCGCCGAAACAGCGGCCGCGGCTCAATCACCGAGCGGCCATAGCTCACGCTCATGCCCGCCAGGCCCTTGAGTGCGTCGACGGCCGACTTGTCCTCGCGCACGGCGAACCCGTCGAATCCACACTGGCGCATATGGCTCAGTTGGTCGCGCAGCACATCCCCCACCGCCCGCAACTCGCCCTGCCAGCCCATGCGCGTGCGCAGCAGATAGGCCTGGCTGTAGGCCCGGCCATCGCGAAAGCTGGGGAAGTCCAGGGCAATCAGCGGCAACACCTCCAACCACGGCTGCAGGTGTTCGACTTCATCGTCCGGGCCGAGCCACACCGCGTCCTGCGGCGGCTCTGGCGCAATACGCCGGCTCAGCCACAGAGCCAGCGGCAGGATCAACGGGCCATCGGGCAGCGGTTCGGCGGCGTCGCGCACCAGGGTCCAGGGGTCATCCTGCTTGATAAGGGCCACGCCCTGTTCCAGGCTCAACAGATTGTTCATACCGGTTGCACCACGCTGCCATACACCCGCTCCTTGAACGGCTCCAGGCCGATGCGTTGCACGGTGTCGATAAAGGGTTCGTCGCTCTCCCGGTAGCGGACGTAGGTGGCGATCAGGCGTGAGATCACATCCGGGATCTGTGCGGCGCTGAACGAAGGGCCAATCACCTTGCCCAGCGCACTGGCCTTGCCCTGGGCGCCGCCCAGGGTGATCTGGTACCACTCGCTGCCATTTTTATCGACGCCCAGGATGCCGATATTGCCGATGTGGTGATGCCCACAGGCATTGATGCAGCCGGAGATATTCAGGCTGATATCACCCAGGTCATGCAGGTAGTCGAGGTTGTCGAAACGCTGCTGGATCGCCTGGGCGATGGGGATCGACTTGGCGTTGGCCAGGGCACAGAAGTCGCCGCCGGGGCAGGCGATGATGTCGGTCAGCAAGCCGACATTGGCGCTGCCCAGGCCCTGCTCACAGGCCAGGGACCACAACGCATGCAGCCGCGCCTTGGGCACATCCGGCAGTACGATGTTCTGTTCATGGGCGATGCGGATTTCGCCAAAGCCGAACTGCTCGGCCCACTGCGCCACGGCGTCCATCTGCTCGGCCGTCACGTCGCCCGGCGGCGCGGCAATCCCCGGCTTGGTGGACAGCACCACACTGCTGTAGCCCGGCACTTTATGGGGCTGCACGTTACGTGTCACCCAGCGCGCGAACGCCGGGCTGTCGGCCATGTGTGTGCCAAAGTCCAGGTCGGTGTCGGGCAGCGCCTGATAATGCGGTGGTACAAAGGCCGAGGCCACGCGCTGGTACTCATCCTCGGTCAATTGCGCCGGGCCGTCGCGCAGGTGTTGCCACTCCTCCTCCACCTCCCGGGAAAACGCCTCGATGCCCAGGGCCTTGACCAGGATCTTGATTCGCGCCTTGTACTTGTTATCGCGCCGGCCATGGCGGTTGTACACGCGCAGCACCGCCTCGACGTACGACAGCAGGTGCTGCCAGGGCAAGCCGTCGCGAATCTGCAAGCCGAGGATCGGCGTGCGCCCAAGGCCGCCGCCTACCAGCACGCGCAACAGCATGTGGCCGCCGGCGTCCTGGTAAAGATAGAGGCCGATGTCATGCATCATGATCGCCGCCCGATCCTGGCGCGCCGAGCAGATGGCGATCTTGAACTTGCGCGGCAAGAACAGGAATTCGGGGTTGATGGTCGACCATTGCCGCAGGATTTCCGCGAGCGGGCGCGGGTCCAGCAACTCGTCGGCGGCCACCCCGGCAAAGGCTTCGGTGGTGATGTTGCGCACGCAGTTGCCGGAGGTCTGGATCGCATGCATGTCGACTTCGGCCAGGCGCTGGAGGATGTCAGGCACCTGCTGCAACTCGATCCAGTTGAACTGCATGTTCTGGCGCGTGGTGAAGTGGCCGTAGCCGCGATCGTAATCCCGGGCAATGCTCGCCAGGGTGCGCAACTGCTGCGCACCGAGGGTGCCGTAGGGGATCGCCACCCGCAGCATATAGGCATGTTTTTGCAGGTACAGGCCGTTTTGCAGGCGCAGCGGCAGGAATTCTTCTTCGCTCAGGTCGCCAGCGACAAACCGTTCGACCTGATCACGAAACTGCGCCACACGCTCGAAGACCAGGGCCCGGTCGTACTCATCGTACCGATACATCTCGCTACCTCATCATGGCTGACCGCGCTCGACGGCAGCGGTTTCTATGGGAGCGACTATGCACTTACAGCTCAATGCGTCACAGATTCAGCTAAAAACTAAAAAACCATATCAGCTGTGCAATACCCCATGTTTTAAGGGATAAATTCTGATCCGTATTAATGTAGTTTTTCTGAGCCTGTTTTGTTTTTCATGGATTTCCTACAGTGCCCGGGACTTGAAACCGTGGAAGACTGACCATGAGCACAGCATCAACCGGGCAGGCCTATAACTATAAGGTTGTCCGTCAATTCGTCATCGCCACCGTGGTATGGGGCGTTATCGGCATGGCCATGGGCGTATGGATCGCCTCCCAACTGGTGTGGCCGGACATGAACCTGGACCTGCCCTGGACCACCTTTGGCCGGTTGCGGCCACTGCACACCAGCCTGGTGATTTTCGGCTTTGCCGGCAGCGCGCAATTTGCCGCCAGCTACTACGCGGTGCAACGTACCTGCCAGGTGCGCCTGTATAGCGACTGGCTCGCCGCCTTTACGTTCTGGGGTTGGCAGTCGGTAATTGTGATCATGCTGATCACTCTGCCCCTGGGCTACACCACCACCAAGGAATACGCCGAGATCGAATTCTCCGGCGCGGTGTGGATGACCGTGGTGTGGGTGGCCTACGCCATTGTGTTCTTCACCACCGTGGTGCAGCGCAAGACCCAGCACATCTACGTCGGCAACTGGTTCTTCGGCGCGTTTATCGTGGTGATCGCCATGCTGCATGTGGTCAACCACCTGTCGATCCCGGTGGACTGGTTCAAGTCCTACCCGGTGTATTCCGGCGCCACCGACGCCATGGTGCAGTGGTGGTACGGGCACAACGCGGTGGGGTTCTTCCTGACCACCGGGTTCCTGGGAATGATGTATTACTTCGTGCCCAAGCAGGTCGGGCGGCCGGTGTATTCCTATCGCCTGTCCATCGTGCACTTCTGGGCGCTGATCACCCTGTATATCTGGGCGGGGCCCCACCACCTGCACTACACCGCGCTGCCGGACTGGGCGCAGTCGTTGGGCATGGCCATGTCGCTGATCCTGCTGGCACCCAGCTGGGGCGGGATGATCAACGGCATGATGACCCTGTCGGGCGCCTGGCATAAATTGCGCACCGACCCGATCCTGCGCTTTCTGGTGTTGTCGTTGGCGTTCTACGGCATGTCGACCTTTGAGGGGCCGATGATGGCGATCAAGACGGTCAACGCCCTGTCCCACTACACCGACTGGACCATCGGCCACGTCCACGCGGGTGCCCTGGGCTGGGTGGCGATGATCACCTTTGGCTCGCTGTACCACATGATCCCGAAAATCTTCGGTCGCGAGCAGATGTACAGCGTGCCGCTGATCAACCTGCACTTCTGGCTGGCAACCATCGGCACGGTGCTGTACATCGCCTCGATGTGGGTCAACGGCATCACCCAGGGCCTGATGTGGCGGGCGGTCAACGACGACGGCACCCTCACCTACTCGTTCGTAGAGGCCTTGCAGGCCAGCCACCCGGGGTTTGTGGTGCGGTTTGCCGGTGGGGTGTTCTTCCTTGGCGGCATGTTGCTGATGGCCTACAACACCTGGCGCACCGTACGGGTGGCCGACCTGAAGGTGGCGCACAATGATGCGCAGATCGCCTGATGTGGGAGGTCATTTTCAACCTGGCGGCGGTGATCTGCCTGTATGGCGCCGTGGAGTACTGCCTGCGCGGGCAATCGGGGGAAACCTTGGATGACGCGAGCTTGATTCCGTTTGCCGACGACCCGGAAGTGGCGCGGCGGGTGGAGCTGGCGACAGGCAAACAGGTCAAGGCGGTGGCACCTGAGGAGGCCAAGCCGGGCTGGGGTAATGTCGAGCTCTAAAGCTCGGTGTTGGGCTTTTTGTGGGAGCGGGCTTGTGTGGGAGCGGGCTTGCCCGCGATGGCCATAGGTGTCTACACAACTCGCTCTTTTTTTGTAGTTGGGTGTGAGTACATATCCGTTGCTGCGGTCATGGCCACTATGGGTTCCGCCCTTACGGCGGGTCACTTTTGGAAAAGAGCCCCAAAAGTAACCAAAAGGGCTCCTGCCCCACCACTCGGCACCTCGCCTAGGCTCGGTGTGCCCGTCATCCGACATTGATTTGGGGGGCCGCCGCGATGGGCCATCCATGGCCCAGCGCGGCTAACCCGGCGTCCTGCCGGGTTACCCCCCAAATCAATATCGGATGACGGCCAGCGTGGTTTAACGGGGCGCTGAGATCAAAATCACAAGCAACGCGAGGCGGCCTGACAGCCGACCTGATCGTCGAAGCGTGCGCGTACCCCTGTAGGAGCTGGCTTGCCTGCGATGGCGGTGTATCAGTCGATGAATCTGTTGGCAGACCTACCGTCATCGCAGGCAAGCCAGCTCCTACAGGGGAATGCAGCTTCGCGCTCTGGTTCTGCTGTTGCTGTTGCTCTGCTGTTGCTCTGCTGTTGCTCTGCTGTTGCTCTGCTTTTGATCTTAGGCGCCCCGTTAACCACGATGGCCGCAGGCAGGTATTGCGCAGTGGGCACCCCGGCAGGATGCCGGGGTAGCCGCGACACGGCCATGGATGGCCGATCGCGGCGGGCCCACGGAGCAATGCCTGACTGCGGGCATGCCGAGCCTAGGCGAGGTACCGAGTGGTGGGGCAAGAGCGTTTTGGTTACTTTTGCGCTCTTCAAAAGTGACCCGCCGTAAGGGCGGAACCAATAGCCGCCGTGACCGCAGCAACGGATATGTACACAAACCCAGAAAAGAGTGGTCTAAATACTCATGCTGCGATGGCGGTATATCAGGTTAGGAATACTTGCCTGACACACCGCTATCGCGGGCAAGCCCGCTCCCACACAAACCCACACAAGCCTGCCCCCACATTTGCCCGGGAATCAGCCGCGCTCGCGGGGGATCAGGCTCTGCAACTGCAAGGCCAGGAAGTTGGCATCGAAGGCAAAGGTGTCCGGGTCTTTCAGGCCATTGGTTTTCTTCCACAACCAATCATTGGACCCCGGCAGCAGCACGAGGGATATGCTGCCGTAACGGGCCGCGGTCAGCCCCATGACCGACAACGAAATCAACCCACCCGCCCCCATCACATCCGGCACAAATTCCACCGGTTTGCCCGCGATATGAATGGTCAGTTTCTCAGTCTTGAAGGTCGAAGTCTCCACCGGCACGCTTGGGCCAGACGCCACATAAGCCTCACGCTGCACCTCCAGCAAACCATCACTCTTGACCGGCGCCAACCACTGCTCGATCTCGCCGTACAGCTCAGTGATTTTCTGGGTCCAGCGGGCTGACTGCACCTCGAACTGCTGGCGCTTGTGCGCTTCGCTGTCGGCGTAATGACGAAGCATCTCGCCCAATTGCTGTACATCGTCCATTGCGGTGTTCCTCGGGGGCTGCAAACAACGATCATGGCAGATGCTGCACCGGCGCGTATGACTAACGCTCGCGTGTTGGGTAAGGTGTGGCTTTCGCCCAACAGCTTGAGGAGCTTTGCATGCGCACCATCGGCCTTATCGGCGGCATGAGCTGGGAGTCCAGCGCCGAGTATTACCGGATCATCAACCAGCAGGTACGCGACCGGTTGGGGCCGCTGCGCTCGGCACAAATCCTGCTGTACAGCGTCGACTTCGGCCCGGTGGAACAAGCCCAGCACGCCGGGCGCTGGGATGACGCGGCGCTGATCCTGCAAGACGCCGCACGCCGCCTGCAGGCCGGTGGCGCGGACTGCATCGTGCTGTGTACCAACACCATGCATCTGGTGGCGCCGCAGATCGAAGCTGGCGTGTCGGTGCCGTTCCTGCACATTGCCGATGCGGCGGGCGCGGCGGCGGTCAAGGCCCAGACCCTGACCGTTGGCCTGCTGGGCACGGCGTTTACCATGGAACAGGATTTTCTCAAGGCGCGCCTGGCAGCCCAGGGCTTGCACGTGCTGGTGCCCGACGCAGCAGAACGCCACGCCGTGCACCGGATCATTTATGAAGAGTTGTGCGTCGGAGTAATCAGCGAAGCCTCACGCCAGGTTTACCAGCAGGCCATCGCCAACCTCGCGGCCCGTGGCGCCCAGGCGATTATCCTGGGGTGTACCGAGATCGGCCTGCTGATCAAGCCCGAGCACAGCGAGCTGCCGCTGCTGGACACCACCTTGCTGCATGCGCAGGCTGCGGTGGCGTTTGCCCTGGGCGATCAGGCGGTCTGACGCAGGCGGGCCATGCTCAGGGCATCGACAAATACGCCGTCGCGCACGGCGTAATCGCGCAGCCGGCCTTCAGTCTCGAAACCGAACTTGCGGTACAACGCCTGGGCCGGCTCGTTGTCGACATACACCGTCAGTTCCACCCGGTGCAGGTTCATCCAGTTGTCGGCCACCTCCAGCGCCGCGCCCAGCAACTGGGTGCCCACCCCCTTGCCCTGCCAGGCCACCGCCACACCCATGCCGATGCTGCCGACATGGCTTTGCCGACTGCGCGCGTACTGCTCCAGGGTGCAACTGCCAAGCACCTCACCCGCCTGCACCGCCACCAGCCTGAGCAGTCGCTCATTGGTATCGGCCAGGCGCTTGCGCCACACCTCCAGCGACTGGAACGGCATCTGCAGCACCTGACGGCACACGGCCGGATCGTTGTAGAGCGCATGCATGCCTTGAAGATGGCTTTCGGCAAAGCGCTGGATCACGATATTGGTGTCAGGTGTAGGCATTGTGTTTCATCCTTTGAAAGACAAGTGGCCGATCAGTGTAGGCGGCGATAGCAAGCGCTGTCATCCGCCACTGCGCTGCGCGCCCAAGCGCCACACTCGCGCAATGTCCGCCGCCCGCTCACGCAGCAACCGCGGCGCTTCGCTGCAGGCCTGCTCCAGGCTCATCGGCCCGCCAGGCAAGGCAAACGCGGCGTCGACGCCATGGGCATACATCTGCTCGTAGCCCTCGCCCAGCGTGCCGGCGATAACGATCACCGCAACACCGTGCTGCTTGGCCACCCGCGCCACGCCAAACGGGGTTTTACCGCGCAGGGTCTGGGCGTCGAAGCGGCCTTCGCCGGTGATCACCAGGTCGGCGCCGCGCATGGCGTGTTCCAGGCCCACCAGGTCGGCGACCACCTCCACGCCCGCACGAAACCTAGCGCCGAGGAAGGCCTTGGCGGCAAAGCCCAGGCCACCGGCCGCGCCGCTGCCCGGCTCGTCGCGCACGTCCCGGGGCAAGACTTCGGCGCAGTGGTCGGCGAAGTGTCCGAGGGCCTGGTCCAGCTGCTCGACCTGGTGTGGGTTGGCGCCTTTTTGCGGGCCGAAAATCGCCGAGGCACCGTGGGGGCCGCACAGGGGGTTGTTGACGTCGGCGGCGATATCGAAACGCACCTGGGCCAGGCGCGGGTCCAGCTGCTCAAGATTGATCCGTGCCAGGTGCGCCAGGGCCAGGCCGCCACGCGCCAGGCTGTGGCCTTGGGCGTCGAGCAGTTGCACGCCAAGGGCCTGCATGGCACCGGCGCCGCCGTCATTGGTGGCACTGCCGCCAATCGCCAGGATGATCCGCCGGGCCCCGGCATCCAGGGCGGCGCGGATCAGCTCACCGGTGCCAAAGGTGCTGCTGGAACAGGCATCGCGCTGCTCCCGCGGGACCAGTTGCAGGCCGCTGGCTTCGGCCATTTCGATGATTGCCGTGGCACTTTCGGCCAACCAGCCCCAGCGCGCCTCAACGGCGCCGCCCAACGGGCCTTGCACGGTGCAACTGCGCAACTGGCCATGGCAGGCCGCGAGCACCGACTCCACCGTGCCTTCACCGCCGTCCGCCATCGGGCACTGGATCAATTCGGCCTGCGGCCAAACCTCAGCCAGGCCTTCGGCAATGGCCTGGGCCACGCCTTCGGCACTCAGGCTGTCCTTGAACGAGTCGGGGGCGATGATGACTTTCATGGGCTTTCTCCGGTTTTTATGACGCCCATGCTGCCAGTTGGCACCGGCAATGACGCCTGTCCGATGCACAAGCGCGGCTGGGGTTTGTTGTTCATTTCTACAAAAGCGCCTCCTAAGGGGTTTGGGGCAGCAGTTGCACGCCCAGGTACAGCGCGAGCATGCCATCTAAGGTCAACGGGTCGACACCGCTCAATTCGGCGATGCGCTCCATGCGGTAGCGCAGGCTGTTGCGGTGAATGCCCAATGCATCGGCACAGGCCTGGCTTTGCCCGTCGTGCTCACACCAACTGCGCAGCGTCGCCTGCAGTTGGCCGTTGGCGTCCTTGGCCAGGACCTTGCGCAATGGGTTAAGCAGTTCGTCGAGGGCATCGTCATTGCGATGGCGCCAGAGCATCACCGGCAACCGGTAGCGATTGAGGGTCAGCAGGCGCGACTGCGGCAGCACATCGCGGCCATAGGCGAGCAAGTCCGCCACCCGCCGATAACAGCGGCGCAAGCCTGCCAATCCGTCGGCCTGGCCACCGACGGCCACCCGCAGGATGTTCCAGCCCGAGGCCTCGAGTTTTTCCAGCAGGCGCGGGTTGTCCATCGGCACCGCCGCCGGGCGACACCACAGCAACGAAAACTGTGCGCTGCTGACGCACCAGCTGTCCGGATAACGCGAAGCCAGCCAGGCAGCCAGGGCTTCGGCGGTCTGGCCCGGGCCCAGCTCAAACAGATAGGGGGTTCGCGGCAACTGCGGCTTGAGCCCCAGTTGCTGGGCCTCGTCCACCAGGCGCGGCGACTCGCCGCTGTCGGCCAGCAGCAACGCCAGCAGATCATCACAGCGTTGGCGCCGCCACTGCTGCTCCGCCTGCTGATGGCGCTGGCTGACCAGCATCTCGGCAGTCATGCGCACCAGTTCGGCATAAGTGCGCAGCAACTGCGGTTCACCGCTGATGCCCAGCACCCCGATCAGGCGCTGGTCATGCAGCAGCGGCAGGTTGATCCCCGGCGCCACGCCCTTGAGGTGCTTGGCGGTCTGGCTGTCGATTTCCACCACGCGACCGTTGGCCAACACCAATTGCGCGCCTTCATGACGGGTATTGATGCGCTCCGGCTCGCCGCTGCCGAGGATCAGGCCCTGGCTGTCCATGACGTTAACGTTGTAGGGCAAAATGGCCATCGTGCGATTGACGATATCCTGCGCCAGGTCATGATCGAGTTCGAACATGGGGCTAAATTCCTTGAAAGCGCTGCAATAAGCGATTGTTCAAAGGCACAGCGCAATGGATGGATCGCTGTGCGGGGGCACAAAGACACGACACCGTCCCGTGACCGAGACTCTTGGGGCAATCAACGTTACCCTCGCATCGCGAAAAATCATAATAAAGAGAGAACGCCATGTCACAGAGCGCCGCCGCTACCCTGGCCAACGATGACGACAAAAACGCCGTCTACAAGCGCATCACCCTGCGCCTGATCCCCTTCATTTTCATCTGCTACCTGTTCAACTACCTGGACCGCGTCAACGTCGGCTTTGCCAAGCTGCAGATGCTCGACGCCTTGAAGTTCAGCGAGACCGTGTACGGCCTCGGCGCCGGGATTTTCTTTATCGGCTACGTGCTGTGTGGCGTGCCGAGCAACCTGGCGCTGACCAAGTTCGGTCCCAGGCGCTGGATTGCGCTGATGATGATCACCTGGGGCACCCTGTCTACCTGCCTGCTGTTTGTGACCACACCGACGCACTTCTACACCTTGCGCCTGTTTACCGGTGCCGCTGAAGCGGGCTTCTTCCCGGGCGTGGTGCTGTACCTCTCGCAGTGGTTCCCGACCTTCCGCCGTGGGCGGATCATGGCGCTGTTCATGTCCGCGATCCCGGTGTCGGGCCTGCTCGGCAGCCCGTTCTCCGGCTGGATCCTCAACCACTTCGCGGCGGGCCAGGGCGGTCTCGCGGGCTGGCAGTGGATGTTCCTGCTGCAAGGTGTGCCGACGGTGATCCTCGGTGCCCTCGCCTACTTCCTGCTCAGCGACAGCTTCGCCAACGCCAAGTGGCTGACCGCCCATGAGCGCGCAGTGCTCGAGGCCGACCAGGCCACCGACCTGGCCAACAAGCCCAAGACCACCACTGATTCGCTGCTGGAAGTATTCAAGAACCCGGCGATCTGGGCGTTCGGCCTGATCTACTTCTGCATCCAGAGCGGCGTGTACGCCATCAACTTCTGGCTGCCGTCGATCATCAAGAACATGGGCTTTAGCGATAACCTGGTGATCGGCTGGCTCAGTGCGATCCCCTATTTGCTGGCGGCGGTATTCATGCTGCTGGTGGGCCGCTCTGCCGACCTGCGCAAAGAGCGCCGCTGGCACCTGGTGGTGCCGATGCTGATGGGCGCTGTCGGCCTGATCATCGCGGTGAACTTCGCCACCACCCCGGCCATTGCCATCCTTGGCCTGACCATCGCCACCATGGGCGCCCTCACCGGCCTGCCGATGTTCTGGCCGGTGCCTACCGCCATGCTCAGCGCCGGCGCGGCCGCGGGCGGCCTGGCATTGATCAACTCCATGGGCCAGATGGCGGGCTTTTTAAGCCCGTATGTGGTGGGGTTTGTGAAGGATGCGACCGGCTCCACCGACCTGGCGCTGTACCTGCTGGCGGCGGTGATCGTCGCGGGTAGTGTGCTGGCGCTGCGCATGACCCGTACCCTGAAGGCCTGACACGGCACAAAAAATGTGGGAGCGGGCTTGCCCGCGATAGCGGTGGATCAGTCAGCCTATGTATTGACTGACACGCCGCCATCGCGGGCAAGCCCGCTCCCACATTGGGTTCGGTGTTTACAGCAATCCACCGCCGTCGATATCGATCACGCTGCCAGTGATAAAGCCATTCTCCATGGCCATCAAATAACCCGCCGCCACTTCCTCCGCCTGCCCCACCCGCCCTACCGGCAACGCCCCGCCCACCTTGGCGAACATGCCCTGACGCTGTTCCTCAGGCATCCCCGCGTATGCCGGCGTGTCGATCACCCCAGGGCTGACCACGTTGACCCGCCGTGGCGCCAGTTCCTTGGCCAACTGCTTGCCCAACGCTTCGGTCGCGGCATTGATGCCAACCTTGATAAATTGCCCCGGCACCAGCTTGCGCCCCAACTGCCCCGAGGTCAGGACGATGCTGCCGCGCTCGTCGAGAAAAGGCAGCGCCTGCTGGATTGCGCGCAAGGCGCCCCAGAGTTTCACATTGAAGTTGTCCTGGGCCAGTGGCAGGTCGGTGTCCTGCAGGTGTTTGGCCTGGACCGCAGGGCCCGAGGTGAACACCAGGTGGTCAAAACGCCCCACCGCTTCGAACAGACGTTGCAGGGAGGCGCTGTCGGTGACGTCCACCGGCTCGCTGCGCACGCCGTTGTCGACCGTCGACGCCAGGCGTCGCCCGGCCAGTACCACCTGCGCGCCACGGGATGCCGCCTGTTGGGCGACTTCGGCGCCAATGCCGCTGCTACCGCCAATCACCACCACGGTTTTGCCCTTGAGGGGAGATGTCATGGGAACTGCCTCGTGCGGAAAAAATGAGCGTTCATCTTCCCAGCTTGGCAATCGCGGAAAAATCCCGGTAAAACGACAGGATCTTTAAGGGATTTTTACAAATGAGCTCAATCCTCGACCTGGAAGTGTTTGTACGCACCGCCGACAGTGGCAGCCTCTCGGCGGCCGCCCGCAGCCTTAGCCTGACCCCGGCCGCCGCCAGCATTGCCCTCAAACGCCTGGAAACCCGCCTGGGCATGCGCCTGCTGGCCCGCTCCACACGCAGCATGCGCCTCACCGAAGAAGGCCGGCGCTACCTGGACAGCGTGCGGGTGGCCCTGGAAGCCCTGGCGGAAGGCGAACAGGCGATCAAGCAACACGGCCAGAGCCTCAGCGGCTTGCTGCAACTGTCCGCGCCCTCGGATTTCGGGCGCAATGTACTGCTCGGTTGGCTGGATCAGTTCAAGCGCGAGCACCCGAATATCCGCCTGCAATTGCTGCTTAACGACAGCAACGCCGACCTGTTCCGCGAAACCGTGGACATCGCCCTGCGCTTTGGCGTGCCAAGGGATTCAAGCCTGGTGGCGCTGCCGGTGGTCGCCGATCACCGCCGTATCGCCTGCGCCAGCCCCGCGTACCTGGCGCGCCACGGCACACCCCAGGTGCCGGCCGATCTGGCGCAGCACAGCACCCTGCGCTACATGCGCCAGGGCCGGGCCAACAGCACCTGGTATTTTCGCCAGGGCACGCTGCTTGAGGAGGTCGAAGTGGGCGGCGATTACCTCAGTGATGACGGGGAAATCGTGCGGCGCTGGGCCCTGGCCGGCCACGGTATTGCCTACAAGGCGAACCTGGACGTGGCCGGCGATATCAAGGCCGGGCGCCTGGTGCCGTTGTTCGGCGAATGGCAAGGCGAACCCACGCCCTTCAACCTGATGTGCCCCCATCGCCTGCAAGTGTCGGAGCGGGTCAAAGTCCTGCATCGCTTCTTGCAGGCGCGCGCTGGCGAATTGCTCGCCGAATCAGCGCAACACAGGGCAAAAACGCTCTAGCGCGGGCCCCTCGGCACTGTTCAAAATCCAACAGCAGTTCAACACAGGTGTGGTTTTTTGGCATAAGAGACCCGCTGATTAAAACCAAATACCCCGCAAAAACCCGCTTTGGCGCTTGGCATGCTTTCTGCTCTATCCCTGCCAGAGATTGACTATACGAATAGAAACTCGCCTCCACTCGTAGCCAATCACAGGGAATGCACAATTGAAGTTGATCTCAAGGCCTCTGCCGCCACTCGCCTCCAGTTCGTTTAAAACCGTCAGCGCCCTAACCTTGATCCTCGCCGCCCAATGGGCCCACGCCGAAGATTCGCGCCTGCAGACCGTAACGGTGCAGGCCAGCAAGGTCACCGCCAGCGAAGAAGCCCAGCTTAAGCTCGACGAGGTGGCCGGCGGCGTCAGCCTGGTCAAGGCCGCTGACGTCGAACGCGGCCGCTCGGCAACACTGGAAGACACCCTCGCCTATCAGCCCGGCGTGTATGCGCAGTCGGCGGGTGGCAACGATGCAATCAAGATTTCCATCCGCGGCTCCGGGGCCAATACCTCGCCGGGGTATTTTCGCGAAGGCACCAAGTTCCTGTTCGACGGCCTGGCCCTGACCGGCTCCGGCGGCACACCGTATGAGCTGCTGGAAACCCAGGGCCTGGACTACACCGAAGTGCTGCGCGGGGCCAATGCCTTCCAGTACGGCGCGCTGTCGTTGGGTGGCGCGATCAATATGGTGACCAACTCCGGCCTGACTGCGCCGGGCAATCACGCGCGCTTGGAGGCCGGCAGCTTTGGCTGGCGCAAGCAACAACTGAGCACCGGCGGCGTGGTGGACAACGGCGACTACTACGTCAGCCTGAGCAACTCCGAACGCGACGGTTACCAGGACTGGACCTTCACCAAGGCCAAGGGCGTGGTCACCAACTTCGGCTACCGCTTCAACCCCAAGTTGGAGACCCGCCTGTTCGTACGCTACCGCGAGGAGTATCACGAAAGCTCCGGCACCCTGACCAAGGCCCAGCTCAAGCACGACTCGTCGCAAACCAACCCGGTGGCCCTGGCCAGCCGCGATGATTCGACCAAGCGTGGCTCGACCTGGGTCGGCAGCAAGACCACCTATACCTTCGACGATGACGCCACCCTGGATTTTGGCCTGGTCTATCACAACTATCCCCAGGTGCTGTACCGCAAGAGCACGGTCAACCCCAACTACTGGGACTGGCGCGACCTGAACCTGTCGCTGACCTACAACCGCAGCGACCAGATCCAGGGGCACACCAGCAACACCTCCCTGAGCCTGACCAGCACCCAGCACCTGCAGGCCGGGGTCAAGACCTACAACGGCAACCCAGCCTCCAGCACCTACGGCGCCTTGCAGAAACAGGCACGCTACACCGGCTCGTTCGACCGCGTGTTTGCCGCCGGCAATGACCTGCAACTGACCGACCGCCTGTGGCTGTCCACCGGCCTGTCGTTGAGCCAGATCAAGCGCGATATCGAGGTGCGCTACTCGGACCGCGCCAATACCTCGCCCTACCCGGACCACTACGACTACGACAGCTGGAACGTCGCGCCGCGCCTGGGCCTGCGCTACGAGATCACGCCGGACTTCCAGGTGTTCGGCAACGTCAGCCGCTCCATCGACCCGCCCAGCAGTTGGTCGTCGTCGGGCTCCGGGGTGACCAGCAACTACGCCAAGACCCTCACCGAGCAGAAGGCCAATACCGTTGAGTTCGGCGTGCGCGGCAAAGCCGGGATTTTCGATGGCAGCCTGGCGGTGTACCGCTCGTGGATCAAGGATGAACTGCTCACCGTCGAAGTGATTCCGGCCACCCGTACCACGGCGGCGGTCAACTCCACGTCCAACGCCAGCCCGACCATCCACCAGGGCATCGAAGCCGGCCTGGATACCGCGCTGTGGCAAAGCGCGCGCGGCGAAACCGTCAGCCTGCGCCAGGCCTACACCCTCAACGATTTCTACTACCGCAACGACGCGCGCTTTGGCTCCAACGAGCTGCCGGGGCTGCCCAAGCACGTGTACCAGGCCGAGCTGCAATACCGCCATCCGGACGGGTTCTACGCCGGGGTCAATGTGCGCTCGGTATCGAGTACCGCCGTGGACTACGCCAACACCCTGTATGCGCCCTCCTACACGATTTTCGGCGCCAAGCTGGGGTATGAAGCCCCGAGCAAGAAATGGCAGGTGTACCTGGACGTGAAAAACCTCACCGACCAGAACTACGTCACCGCCATCCAGCCGATCTACGACGCCCAGGGCAAGGACGTTGCCGCGCTGTATCCGGGGGACGGCTTTGGCGCATTCACCGGCGTGGCGTTCAACTTCTAAGGTGGGAGCCTTGACGATGCCGATCAATCACTGGAGCAGGTACGCCCTGCTCCTGGGGTTGCTGCTGGTGGGCGCCTGCTCGCCGGACGCCCCACCGCCCAGCTCGGTGCAGCGGGTGGACGGCCACCTGGACGCCCAGGGCCTGCTCAGCTACGACCCCAGCGACTACCACGAAACCCGCCAGGGCACGCCGGGCGGCACCTTGCGCGTGTCGGCCGCGCTGGATACCGGCACCTTCGATGTGCATTCCAGCTACCACGGCAACGTGCAATGGCTGGCGCGCATCGTCTACGACTGCCTGTTGTACCAGGACGAAAACGGCAAGCTCTCGCCCTGGCTGGCCAAGTCCTGGGACGTCTCAGAGGATGGCAAGACCTACACCTTCCATTTGCGCGACGACGTGACCTTCAGCGACGGCGAAAAATTCAACGCCCAGGCGCTGCGGGCCAACCTGGAACATATGCGCGACCCGGCCACCAAATCACCGCTGGCGGCGGCGTACATCGCGCCCTACGTCGATGGCCGGATCATCGACGACTACACCTTTGAGGCGCACCTGCGCGAGCCTTACTCGCCGTTTTTGTATGTGCTGGCGCAGTCGTGGCTGAGCATGGTCTCGCCCAAACAGATCCGCGAAGCGCCCAAGAGCATCGCCGAACGCCCCATCGGATCCGGGCCGTTCGTACTGCAAAGCTATACCCGCGAACAAGGCGCGACCTTTATCAAGCGCGCCGATTACCACTGGGCACCGCCGGTGACCCGGCACATCGGCCCGGCCTACCTGGACCGTATCGAGCTGAGCATCGTCCCCGAGGCCATGACCCGCTACAGCACCCTGCAATCCAAACGCTCGGACTTCACCCTGGATGCACCGGCGCAAAATACCGCGGCGATGCGTGCTTCGCAGAACCTGGTGGTGCGCAACCGGATCCGCATGGCCAGCCCTTACCGCAGCCTCACGTTCAATACCCTGCGCTTTCCATTCGACGATGTACGGGTGCGCAAGGCCATCGCCCAGGCCATCGACCGTGACGGCCTGGCCTGGATTGCCGGGTTCGGTGAGTTCTTGCCCAAGAGCGATTACCTGGCGGTGAACACGCCGTTCTATGACCCGGCCTACCGCGACGTATTGAAATACGACGTCGACGCCGCCAACCGCCAACTGGACGAAGCCGGCTGGACCCAACGCGATGCCCAGGGCTATCGGGTCAAGGACGGCCGGCGCCTGTCGGCGCACTTGCTGGGTTTTGAAAGCCCGCCGTTCCCCAGCAGCGTCGCGGTGGCGGTGCAGGCGGATGCCAAGAAAGTCGGCATGCAGTTCATTATCGAAATGATGCCCCTGGCCCAGCTCACCGACCGCCGCACGGCGGGCAACTACGACGCCATCGGCGGCGGCTATTGGCACACCAACACCCCCGACGGCCTGTACATCCTGTACCACAGCGACTCGCGCGCCTCGCCAAGCAAAAGCGGCAACAACCTCAGCAACCTCAGCGACCCGCGCCTGGACCAGTTGCTCAGCGACGCCCGCCGCTCCCATGACCCGGTGCAACTGCAAGCCCTGTACAGCGCCGCGCAACAACGCCTGACCGAAGTGGTGCCGGCGGTGCCGGACTTCGAGAGCCAGGTGCTGATTGCCTATCGCACGGCGGTCAAGGGCTTGATTTTCGACACCGTGCACAACACCCCATTTTTTACCAGCGTCTGGCTGGACCAGGAGGCACCATGAAACGGCTTGCCGCTCGACTACTGGCCGGTGTGGGCGTGCTGTGGGGCGCGGCCACCCTGACCTTCGTTGCCATCCATTTCAGTGCCGGCGACCCGGTGCTGGCGATTCTCGGCGGACCGGACGCCATCCCCACCCCGCAGCAACTGGCCCAGGTCCGTGAGGAATACGGCTTTGACCAACCGTTGTGGGTGCAATACGGGCGCTATATGGGGCGGATCGCCCACGGTGATTTCGGCGAGTCGTACCGCTTGCGCATTCCCGTCACCGAGGCCATCGGCAAGCAGATTGGCGCGACGCTGCAACTGGCCCTGAGTGCCGCCCTGCTGGCTATCGGCCTGGCGCTGGCCAGCGCCGTGCTTACCGCCAAGCGCAACCCCTGGGTGCGTCGCGTGGCTTCGGCCAGCGAGCTGGTGCTGTCGTCATCGCCGTCATTCGTGCTGGGGATTTTGCTGTTGCTGGTGTTTTCGTTCCAGTGGCCGGTGTTGCCGCCAGCCGGCTCCAACGGCTGGCAAACCCTGATCCTGCCGACCCTGGCCCTGGCCCTGCCGATTGCCGGGATGCTTAGCCAGGTGCTGCGCCAGGAACTGGAAGACATCCTCGAACAACCCTTTATCGCCATGGCCCGTGCCCGCGGCCTGTCGCAGACCGCCGTGCGCCTGCGCCACGCATTGCGCCATGCGCTGGTGCCGCTGGTGACCTTGTCCGGGTTCATCTTCGCCAGCCTGCTGGGGGGTGCGGTGGTCACGGAAATGCTGTTCGCCCGCCAGGGTATCGGGCGAATGATGCTTGATGCAGCCGTGGCCAAGGATGCGCCGGTGGTGCTGGGGATCACCTTGTTGGCGGCACTGGTTTATGTGGTGGTGAACCTGTTGGTGGATGTACTCAACGGGTTGATTGATCCACGGGTTAAACCGCGATGACGGCTGATTCACACAGGCTGCTTTATGTGGGAGCGGGCTTGTGTAGGAGCGGGCTTGCCCGCGATGACGGTGTATCAGTCAACTATTTATCAACTGACCCTCCGCTATCGCGGGCAAGCCCGCTCCTACAGTGGATCACCGACAGCTTCAGATACTGTATTCAAGTAAGGAACCGAACATGAGCGACACCCCACTGCACGAACGCTTCGCCCCGGTTTTCCAGCGTATTGCCCAGGGCGCGGTGCAACGCGAGCAAGAACGCACCCTGGCCTTCGACGCCGTCGATTGGCTGAAAACCGCAGGTTTCGGTGCCCTGCGCGTGCCGCGCAGCCAGGGCGGCCTGGGCGCCAGCCTGCCGGAGCTGTTCGCCCTGCTGATCGAGTTGGGCAGCGCCGACTCGAACCTGCCACAAATCGTGCGCGCGCATTTTGGCTTCGTCGAGGGCCGGCTGGTGAGCCAGGACCCCGAGTCCCAGGCGTACTGGTTCCCCAAGGTGGTCGCCGGGCAATTGTGGGGCGCAGCCATGGCCGAGCGCAGTGACACCACCACCAACTCGGTGACGCTCAAACCCACCGCCGAAGGCTGGCAACTGGACGGCCAGAAGTACTACTGCACCGGCACCTTGTATGCCGACTGGATCGCCGTGGCCGCCGCCGACGGGCCCGACTTTATCAGCGTGGTGGTGCCCACCGATGCGCCCGGCGTGACCCGCGTGGATGACTGGGACGGTTTTGGCCAGCGCCTGAGCGGTAGCGGCACCACGCGCTTTGAGCAGGTGGCCGTGCCCGAGCATCAGGTACTGCGGCGCTTCAAGCCCGGCGAGCTGCGCGCCGAATCGTATATCTCGGCGTTTTACCAGCTGTTCCACCTCGCGACCCTGGCCGGGATCGCCCGCGCCGCGTTGCGCGACGCCGTCGATTTTGTCCAGGGCCGCACCCGCGCGTTTGGCATCCCCGGGCAATCCAGCCCGCGCCTGGACCCGCTGGTGCAGCGGGTGATCGGCAAGCTGTCGAGCCTGTCCTATGCCGCCGACAGCCTGGTACAGGCCACCGCGCAGGTGCTGCAAAGCACCCATGAGGCGGTGCTCGACGGCTCCATCAGCGAGGCGCAATACGTCGATGCGGATGTGCGCACCTACCAGGCACAGCAAGTGATCCTGCCGCTGGTGCAGGAGGCCACCAGCCTGCTGTTCGAAGTCGGCGGCGCCTCGGCCACCAGCCAGGTGCGCCGCCTTGACCGGCATTGGCGCAATGCCCGCACCCTGGCCTCGCACAACCCGGCGATCTACCGCGAGCGGGCCCTGGGTGACTTCTACCTCAACGATGTCAGCCCCGCTGCCGCCTGGCGCGCCGCCCAGGAACAGGCCGTGGCCGACCACCCCGAGCATGCCAGCGCCCGCGATGAAGCCAGCGCCGTCTAACCCCAGGAACCTGCATGAAAAAGCACATGAGCATTGGCATGAACATCCTCGGTTTCGGCGCCCACGCGGCGGCCTGGCGCGTCGGCGAAGTGCCGGCCGATGCCTACCTGGATGTGGAGTACTACCGCACTATCGCGCGCATCTCGGAACGTGGCTGCCTGGATGCGATCTTCCTCGCCGACGGCCCGGCCCTGGCGGGCGATGTGGCCACGCAACCGGTAGGCCGCCTGGAACCGACCCTCCTGCTGACCGCCGTGGCCCTGGCCACGCAGCACATCGGGGTGATCGCCACCGCCTCCAGCACCTACAACGACCCCTACAACCTGGCGCGGCGCTTCGCCTCCCTGGACCATATCAGCGGCGGCCGCGCAGCCTGGAACGTGGTGACCAACGCCACTGACGCCGCCGCGCAGAATTTCGGCCTGGCCAACCAGTTGCAACACGGGGAGCGCTACGCCCGCGCCGAAGAATTCATCGACATCGCGTGCAAGCTCTGGGACAGCTGGGAAGACGACGCGATCATCGGCGATGCCGGCAACGGCCGCTACGCACATCCCGACAAGATCCACAGCCAGGACTTTGTCGGCCGGCATTTTTCCATCAAGGGCCCGCTGAACCTGCCCCGCTCGCCCCAGGGCCGGCCGGTGCTGGTGCAGGCGGGCTCATCGGAGGGTGGCAAGGCCCTGGGTTCGCGGTATGCCGATGCGATTTTCACCACCCAGACCAGCCTGGAAGATGGCCAGTACTTCTACCGCGACATGAAGCAGCGCGCGCGCCAATGGGGGCGCAACCCCGAGCACCTGAAAATCATGCCGGGCCTGTCCACGGTGATCGGCAGCAGCGAGGCCGAAGCCCATGCGCGCTTTGATCAACTCAATGCCTACCACGGCGAACATGGCCTGATTCAGCAAGTGGCCGCGCGGATCGGCATCCCCGCCGAGGAACTGCAGTTGGATGCGCCGCTGCCGTGGGCGCGGATCGGTGAAGTGGGCACCTATGAGAAAGGCTCCCAGGGGTTTCTCGAAGCCCAACTCAACCTGGCCCGCCGCGAAGGCCTGACGGTGCGCGAACTGTCGCGGCGCATCCTGGTCGGCCATCGCCTGCTGGTGGGCACCCCGGAACAGGTGGCCGACACCCTCGAACACTGGTTCCTCGCGGGCGCCGCCGATGGCTTCAACATCATGCCGGACATGTTTCCCTCGGGGGTCGAGGTGTTTGTCGATGAAGTGGTGCCGCTGCTGCGCAAGCGCGGGGTGTTCCGCCATGAGTACAGTGGCAGCACGCTGCGTGAGCACTTGGGGTTGCCGTACCCACAGAGTCAGTATGCGAGGGGCCTGGCATGAGCACCTATACCCTGCCCTGGCGCTTGCCCTTGGCGCTGCCGAGCACCTTTCGCCCCGGCCTGTCACTGGCCTGGCTGTTTGTGATTGGCTTGTTGATCGCGGCGCTCGTGCCGCATTGGCTGACCGGCGTCGACCCCCTGGCCGCCGCCGCCCGCAACGCCTACCTGCCACCCAGCGCCAGCCACTGGCTGGGCACCGATGAAAACGGGCGCGATGTACTTGCCCGCTTGATCCACGGGGTGCGCCCTTCACTGTTGATGGGCCTGGTGTCCACGGCCATCGGCCTGGGCGCCGGGATCATCCTCGGCTTGGCGGCCGGCCTCGGCCCGCGCCTGGTGGATGGTGCGATCATGCGCCTGATCGACGTTTTGCTGGCCTTTCCCGACCTGCTGTTGGCCCTGGTGATCATCACGTTCTGGGGCCAGGGCCTGTGGATCACCCTGATTGCAGTGGGCGTGGCGAGCATCCCGCGCTTTGCGCGGATGGTGCGCGCGCAGACCCTGGTGGTGCGCGATGCACCCTACGTCGAAGCCGCCACCACCCTCGGCCGGCATCGCGCAGCCGTGGTGTTGCGGCATGTGCTACCCAATGCGATCAAGCCGATCCTGATCCTCGCCACCATTGGCATCGGCCACAACATCATCACCGGCGCGGCGCTGAGCTTCCTCGGCTTTGGCGCCTCGCCGCCCGCGCCGGAATGGGGTTCGATGCTCGCCATGGGCCGCAACTACCTGGCCAATGCCTGGTGGCTGGTGGCCTGGCCGAGTGTGGCGATCATCCTGACGGTGGTGTCGATCACCGCCCTTGGCCGGGACTGGCTGGCGCGCAGCGAGGGTAAATCCCGATGAGTACGTTAGTGGATGTACAAGACCTGCGGGTACAGTTTGGCCACACGCCGATTATCAAGGGCATATCGTTCAGCCTGGCCGCCGGTGAACGCCTGGCGCTGGTGGGCGAGTCCGGCTCGGGCAAGACTGTCACCTCGCGCACCCTCAGCGGCCTGAGCGGCGAAGGCTCACGGGTACAGGCCGCGCGCCTGGCGTTTGCCGGCACCGACCTGCGCCAGTTGGACGACCGCGCCTGGCAAACCCTGCGCGGTGCGCAGATCGGCTTTGTGATGCAGGACGCCCTCGGCTCCCTCGACCCGCTGCGCCCGGTAGGCAAGGAAATTGCCGAACCGCTGCGCCTGCACACGCCACTGGGTCGCGATGAGCGCCAGGCACGGGTCATCGAACTGCTGCGCGCGGTCGGCGTGCCGCAGCCCGAGTTGCGCGCCTTGCAGTACCCCCATCAACTGTCGGGCGGCCTGCGCCAACGGGCGCTGATCGCTTCGGCGATTGCCGCCGGCCCGCGCCTGTTGATTGCCGATGAACCGACCACGGCGCTGGACGCCACGGTGCAGGCCCAGGTCCTGGCGCTGTTGGAGTCCCTGCGTTCCCAGGCCATGGCGATGCTGGTGGTCAGCCACGACCTGGCGGTGGTGTCGCGCCTGGCGGACCGGGTGGCGGTGATGCATCACGGGGTGATTGTCGAGCAAGGCCCGGTGGAGGCGATCCTGCATGACCCGCAGCATCCCTACACCCAGTCGCTACTGCGGGCCGGGCGTGCGGTGCATTTCCAGCGCCCGGCCCTGGCGGCGCCGAAAGTGGCCAGCGCCGAGCGCTTCGACCTGCCGTTGATCGAGGCGCGCAACCTGCAAAAAACCTTTATCGGCCCCGACGGCCAGCCCCATGTTGCAGTGCACAACGCCAGCTTCAGCCTGCGCGCCGGGGAAACCCTGGGAATTGTCGGCGAGTCCGGCAGCGGCAAGACCACCCTCACCCGCATGCTGTTGGGCCTGGAGCGCCCGGACGCCGGCGATGTGTGGCTCAACGGCCGGCCCTGGAGCGCCCTGAACGATCAACAACGGCGCCAACTGCGCCAACGCATCCAGGTGGTGTTCCAGGACCCGCAAAGCTCGTTCGACCCGCGCTACACCGTGGCCCGCGTGCTTAACGAGGCGTTGCAGGTAGCCGGTCTGCCCCGCCGCGAATGGCCGGCGCGCACCCTGGAGCTGCTGCAACTGGTGCGCCTGGATGCCAGCGTGCTCGAGCGCCGCCCCCTGGAGCTTTCCGGCGGCCAGCGCCAACGTATCGCCATTGCCCGCGCCTTGGCGCCCAACCCCCAGGTGCTGGTATGCGACGAGCCGGTGTCGGCCCTGGATGTGTCGGTGCAGGCGCAGATCCTCGCGTTGCTGGCTGACCTCAAGTCACGCCTGAAACTGGCCTGCCTGTTCATCTCCCACGACCTGGGGGTGATCAACCAGGTCAGCGAACGGGTGCTGGTGATGAAGGACGGCGAGGTGGTCGAAAGCGGCCCTGTGCGCGATGTGTTTGACCACCCGCAGCATGCCTACACCCGCGCCCTGCTCGATGCCATCCCGCAGATCGACCGGCCCGCCCCGGTGCCCGAGCACCACTTCATTACCTACGCCATTGCCATATAAGGATTGTCATGAGCTTTTTGTCCGTGCCAGAGCTGTTGCAGCGTGCCGCTGTGTTATTGCCGCAGATCGCCGAGGGCGCCGCCGAACGCGAGCGCACCCGGCAACTGCCCCATGAGCAGATCCGCCAACTGGCCGCAGCGCGCCTGCTGACCCTGCGTATTCCCCAGCGCTACGGCGGCAGCGAGTCCAGCGTGCGCGAGGTGGTGCAGTTCGTCATCGACCTGGCGGCGGTGGACTCCAATATCGCCCAGTCCCTGCGCCCCAGCTTTGCCTTTATCGAAAGCCTGCTGGTGCAGCAGTCCGAAGCCGAGCGCCAGCTGTGGTTTGCCCACTACTTGCAGGGCGAGGTGTTCGGCAACGCCGGCTGGGAAATCGGTGGCGCCAACGGCCAGGTCAGCGCGCGGATTGTGCCCCAGGGCGAGCACTTTCGCGCCAATGGCAGCAAGTACTACAGCACGGGCGCGCTGTATGCCGACTGGGTCAGCGCGGTGGCGCTGGATGAAAACGAGGAGCCAGTGTCGTTCGTGGTGCCCCGCGACCGCGAAGGCCTGGAGCTGGTGGATGATTTCGACGCCATGGGCCAGCGCCTGACCGCCAGCGGCACCACGCGCCTGAACAACGTGCTGGTGCGCCGCGAGGAAATCCGCACGCGGGTGGTGGAGGAAGGCCAGCGTTCGATCATCACGCCGTTCCTGCAACTGTTCCTCGGCGCGGTGCAGGCCGGGATTGCGCGCAATGCCTTGAACGATGCGGTGGCCTTTGCAAGGGACCATGCGCGGCCGATCAAGCACAGCAGCGCCAGCCGCTCGGTGGATGACCCCTATGTGGAGTTTTCCGTGGGTGAGATCTCGGCCCGCGCGTTTGCCGCCGAAGCAGTGGTATTGCGCGCCGCCGACACCCTCGACGCGGCCTGGGCCGAGGAGTTGAGCCATGAGGCCGTGACCCGCGCAGCCATCGATGTGGCCCAGGCCCAATACATCGCCGCCGAGTCGGCACTCAAGGCTGGCGAGCTGCTGTTCGACGTCGGCGGCGCCTCCACCACCGGGCGCAGCCATAACCTCGACCGGCACTGGCGCAATGCGCGCACCGTGGCCAACCACAATCCCCGGCACTGGAAAGCCGCGGTGGTCGGCGCCTATCGGCTCAAGGGCACCGAGCCACCGACGTCGGGCTTGTTCTAGAGCCTTGCTCTCTGGTATTGCATAGCAACTGTCTGCGCTTTTGAGGAGTTCACCATGATTTACCGCACACTGGGCCAGTCCGGGCTCAAGGTCAGCGCACTGACCCTGGGCACCATGATGTTTGGCGAACAGACCAACACCGAAGACTCGCTGCGTATCATCGACAAGGCCTGGGACCAGGGCATCAACTTCATCGATACCGCCGACGTCTACACCGGCGGGCGCTCCGAGGAAATCGTCGGTGAAGCCATCAGCCGCCATCGCGCCGACTGGGTCGTCGCCTCCAAAGTCGGCTTTGGCCCGCCGGACGGCCTGCCCAACCGCAGCGGCCTGAACCGCAAGCGCATTTTCAACGCGCTGGAAGCCAGCCTCACCCGGCTCGACACCGATTACCTGGACATCTACTACCTGCACCGCGAAGACCACGACACCCCACTGGAAGTCACCATTTCGGCGATCGGCGACCTGATCCGCCAGGGCAAGATCCGTTACTGGGGGCTGTCCAACTATCGCGGCTGGCGCATCGCCGAAGTGGTGCGCGTGGCCGAGCGCCTGGGGGTCGACCGGCCGATCATCAGCCAGCCGCTGTACAACATCGTCAACCGCCAGGCCGAGGTGGAGCAGATCACCGCGGCGGCGGCCTACGGCCTAGGCGTGGTGCCCTACAGCCCACTGGCCCGTGGCGTGCTCAGTGGCAAGTACGCACCGGATATCAGCCCCGAAGCCGGCAGCCGCGCCGCACGCCAGGACAAACGCATCCTGGAAACCGAATGGCGCGTGGAGTCATTGCGCATTGCCCAACAGATCCAGCAATACACCCAGGGCCGTGGCGTGGGGATTGTCGAGTTTGCGATTGCCTGGGTCTTGAACAACCAGGCGGTCAGCTCGGCGATTGTCGGGCCGCGCACCGAGGCGCAGTGGGATGCCTATACCGGGGCGCTCGATGTGAAGATCAGTGCCGAGGATGAGGCGTTTATTGACTCACTGGTGACGCCGGGGCATGCGTCGACACCGGGGTTCAATGATGTAGGGCACTTTGTCTCGGGGCGCATTCACCGCCCCTGACCCCCTGTGGGAGCTGGCTTGCCTGCTCCCACATCAACCCAGCGGCACATCCAGGCTGACCTTGACCCGGTCCATCACCACGATGCTGCGAAACCATTTGATATTGCGGTTCTCGTAGAACAGCGTGCGGGCCAGGGTTTCGTAGGCCTTCATGGTTTCCACCACGATCACCAGCATGAAGTCGGCATCGCCGGTGACGTAATAGCACTGCTGCACCTCGGGGATCGACATCTGCACCTTGAGCACATCGAGGTCTTCGATATGGGTGCGCTCGGCGTGCACCTCCACCAGGATCGTGATCGGCTTGCCCACTGCATCCTGATTGATCACCGCCGTATTCGCGATGATCGCCCCACTCTGCTCCATGCGTTTGATGCGCCGCTGTACCGCTGCGGTCGACAGGTTGACCTGCTCGCCAATCACCCGCAGTGCGGTGGTGTTGTCGCGTTGCAGGTGCTTGAGAATCGCGCGGTCGAAATCATCCAGGGGCGGCTGGGGGCTGACGGGCATGCTGGCGAACCTTGGGCGTGAGAAAATTTCCCATAAGATGCCGCAAAACAGAGCAAACGTCTCACCTCAAAAGCAATATATTCCCACCTGAAATTCCCCCTCTTTTGTTTGAATCGGTTTGGCGAGGACTGCGTGTCTAAAGGCGTTGTTTTATCGGTAGCGGCCTCGGTGTTGTTTGCCGTGATGTATTACTTCACATCACTGCTCACGCCATTGAGTGGCCTGGAGATTTTCGGTTGGCGCATGTTGCTGACCGTGCCGTGCATGACCGTGTTCATGGTGGTCAGCGGTGAGTGGCGCCAAGTGTGGGAATTGCTGCGATTGCTCGCGGGCAAGCCACGACTGATCGGTGGGATTGTGCTGTCGTCGGTGCTACTGGGCGTGCAACTGTGGCTGTTTATGTGGGCGCCGCTTAACGGCCGCAGCCTGGATGTGTCCCTGGGCTACTTCCTGCTGCCGCTGACCATGGTCCTGACCGGGCGCCTGGTGTATGGCGAAAAGCTCTCGCGGCTGCAACTGATCGCGGTGGTGTTCGCGGCGATTGGCGTGCTCAACGAGCTGTACCAGGTGGGCGGCTTCTCCTGGGCCACGCTGCTGGTGATCATCGGTTACCCCATCTACTTCGTGCTGCGCAAACGCCTGGCGACCGACCACCTGGGCGGCCTGTGGCTGGACATGGCGCTGATGCTGCCGGTGGCGCTGTGGTTTGTCCAAAGTGGCGAACAGGGCTTCGCCGTGCTGGATGCACACAAAGGGCTATATGGGTTGATCCCGATGCTCGGGCTGATCAGTGCTTCGGCGTTGGTGTGCTACATCATCGCCAGCCGCTTGTTGGCGTTCAGCCTGTTTGGCCTGCTCAGCTATGTGGAGCCGGTGCTGTTGCTGGGGGTGGCGTTGCTGCTGGGGGAAAGCATCGGGCCGGGTGAATGGCTGACCTACATCCCGATCTGGCTGGCGGTGATGGTGCTGGTGTTCGAGGGTTTCAAGCACCTGATGCGCCAGCGTAGAGCCTGACCCGATAACTGCAGGAGCGAGCTTGCTCGCGAAGGACTCAAAGACACCGCGCCACCTCAGGCAGTACGCGTTATCGTTGACGTCCATCGCGAGCAAGCTCGCTCCTACAAAAAGCCATGTCAGTCGGTGGTCAACACACCACGACGGACCTGGTCACGCTCGATGGATTCGAACAGGGCCTTGAAGTTGCCTTCGCCGAAGCCGTCATCACCCTTGCGCTGGATGAACTCGAAGAACACCGGGCCCATCAGGGTTTCCGAGAAGATCTGCAGCAGCAGGCGCTTGTCGCCGGCCACGGACGAGCCGTCCAGCAAGATACCCCGCGACTGCAACTGCTCCACCGGTTCGCCGTGGTTTGGCAGGCGGCCTTCGAGCATTTCGTAGTAGGTGTCTGGCGGCGCAGTCATAAAGCGCATGCCGATCTTCTTCAACGCGTCCCAGGTCTTGATCAGGTCATCGGTGAGGAACGCCACGTGCTGGATGCCTTCGCCGTTGAACTGCATCAGGAACTCTTCGATCTGGCCTGCGCCCTTGGACGACTCCTCGTTCAACGGGATGCGGATCATGCCATCCGGGGCGCTCATGGCCTTGGAGGTCAGGCCGGTGTATTCGCCCTTGATGTCGAAGTAGCGCGCTTCACGGAAGTTGAACAGCTTCTCGTAGAAGTTGGCCCAGTAGACCATGCGCCCGCGATAGACGTTGTGGGTCAGGTGGTCGATGACCTTGAGGCCGGCGCCCACCGGGTTGCGGTCCACGCCTTCGATAAACACGAAGTCGATATCGTAGATCGAGTTGCCTTCACCGAAACGGTCGATCAGGTACAACGGCGAGCCGCCGATGCCCTTGATGGCCGGCAGGTTCAGTTCCATCGGGCCGGTTTCGATATGGATCGGCTGGGCACCCAGCTCCAGGGCGCGGGTGTAGGCCTGTTGCGAATCCTTGACGCGAAACGCCATGCCACACACCGACGGACCGTGCTCGGCGGCAAAGTACGAAGCGATGCTGTGGGGTTCGTTGTTGAGGATCAGGTTGATCGCGCCCTGGCGGTACAGGTGCACGTTTTTCGAGCGGTGGGTTGCCACCTTGGTGAAGCCCATGATCTCGAAGATCGGCTCCAGGGTGCCCGGGGTCGGCGATGCGAATTCGATAAATTCAAAGCCCATCAGGCCCATTGGGTTTTCGTATAGATCTGCCATGATTTGGCGCCTCATCATCTTTTTTAGAATTAAGTAAATTAATTGCCAGCAAGGATGAGGTGGGCAGGTGGCGCACAGGAAATGCCCCGCACGCTGCGGGCGAGGAAGTCACCGTAGATGAGTTGGAACCCGAGTAGCTTCATGGTTGAGTCATTCTCTTACGGGCGTCTCTGACGGACGAGGCCTGCATGGAAACAGGCGCTTATTCTTGTATGCGTAAACGGATTCTACACAGCGTAAACAGCTTTGTCCGTATTCCTTATCAAATCCTTATGCCCGTACGGACGCAAGGGGTTTATTGCACAGTGTGCGCTACATGAGTGCGGGTGTTGCCATGGTCGTCCAGGGTGGTGAAGTGCACCAGCGCCGCAACCGACGCCTGCCCTGGCGCGCCATGCAAGGTAACGATTGCACTGGATCGGGGGGCAAGCATCGGCGGGTCATCGTTGCGGTACTGGCGCCCCTCGCTCCCCAGCACAATGCTGGTCAAGCTCACATGGTAGGCACTGGCGTTGTGCACATGCAGGGTGCCCGCCTTGGGCAAGCGCCACTCCAGGCCTTCGGCGGCCTCCTCCGCTCGCCCTGGCAACAGTGGCGGGCGCAGGAACAGTTTGATGCGGCTGCGCAAGGCGAACTGCACGCTGTGGGCCGCATCCGTCTGCGGCGGGATACCCAGTACGTTGAGCCAATACACCTGCTCCACGCCCCCCTGCGCCGGCTCGCCATCATAGGCCACGCGCAACGCCTGGGCCTGGCCGGCGTCCATGCGCAGGATCGGCGGGGTCACGGTGAACGGTACGTCACTGTATTCAGGGCGCACCAGGGGGTCGCCTGCGTCAATCCAGACCTGTACCAGCCGTGGGTTATCCGCCTCATTGCTCAGGTTGAGCGTGACCTGGCCCACGGCTGCCGGGTAAATCAGGCGGGTGCGGTCAAGCACGATTTCCCCATGGGCACTCCAGGCCAGCAGCCAACCCAGTACGCCCGCTGCCAGACGTGCCCAGGCCCCGCTCATCGGTAGCTCAAGGTAAAGGTGGCCAGTCCCTTGGCCGTGCCGGGATGCACGGTAGGCTCGGTTTGCAGGTACCGCGCCGTCAGCGGTATGCGAACCGTGCCATTGCCCGTACTGCCGGCCGACCATTGGTTGGGGTTGCCAATACCACTGGCGTCCGGCCCGTAGCTGACGACGGCGTTGCCGTGCAGCAGTTGCAGGGCGAGGCCACGGGCGGTGGAATCTTGCGTCAGCGTCAGGCGCTCGCCACGGTTGGCCGGTTGAGTTTGGTCGGTGAGTGTCACCCACACATCCAGCCTGCCCCCTGTGCCGCCCGCGCACTGCAACTCAATCTCGCGGCTAGCACCACCGGCGACGCTGCCCACGCCGGTGAACGCGGTGGCTGCCACGCTGCCCAGATCGATCGGCACCGAGGGTGTGGATACCGAACAGGTAGGTTTCAACGGCGGCCCCACCACCACGGTGGCAAAGGTGAACAAATGGACCGCGTGAAAATCAGGATGGACCCTGAACTCTGCAAAGGGCTGCGCGAATACCACCCCACCCTGGATCGCACCGGTGACAAAAAACACCACGCGCACGCGCACGCCCCAGGAGGCCAGGCCGGGACGTAGCGGCCCGCGCAGGATCGACACGCCTTGATTGATGCTTTTCCATTCACCGCCATCGCGGTCCTGTGCCATCAAGCCATAGCCCACACCTTGCAGGCCGGTGGTAAAGATCGGCAGCGATAACCCGGAGTGGCCAAAATACTTGCCGGTAAAGCGCATGTTCCTTGCCACGCTGATATACGACCAATGATCCACGCTCACGCCCACGCCATAGGTGCAATCCTGCGCGTCTGGGGATTGCAGCGCATAGCCCTGGGGGTCGCCCAGCACTTGGCCCACCCGGGGGTTAGCCGGCACGCTGATGGAGGCAATCGAAAGCGCCACGGGAGGCGCGGGCGTGCAACTGGCATTGGCGTGCACCTCGGCGGCGGCCAGCAGCGCGAGCAGGCCAAGAAGGCATGCCTTGGCGCTCATCGTGCGGTCACCTCGCGCCCGGCCGCCACGCCTACGCATTGCCCTTGCAACAGGTCGGCGTGGGCTTGGCGCCGCGTTGCCTGGGGTTGCAGGCGATAGTGGATGTAGCAACGGTCAGCGGCGGTCTCGCTCCACTTCACAGTGAGCGTGCCCTGCTCGGCAATGCCCCTGACAAAGGCCTTGCTGGCCTGGCCAATCACCCCAACTTCGCTGCCGTGCTCATCAAACACCTGGGCGGCGAATGGCAACGGCTTGCCGTTCTCGCGCAGGGCCTTGACCACCACTGCCCGCCCGACCACCGTGGCAAAGCTCAAGCGGGCGATGGCCCCGGCGGTGGGCACGATGCGTTGGCTGGTCTCTTGCAGTTCCACGTCATAGGCGCTGCCCTCGGGGTCGATACCCACGGTATTGGCCTGGAACGCCCGCAGCGACGGCACCACGGCGTAGCCGTTGCGGTCGACCCGCAGGTGATTGCCATTGCTCAACCGTGCACCCTGGGCAGCGGGCACATGGACCAGGGCGGCCGCCTCGCCGAGGTAGTGCGAGAACGTCAGGCCGTCTGCATGGGCCACCAGGCCGCCGTCGGCGCTCAATGAAAGCTGGCTGCTGTCGCGGTTCTGCCCATACCCCAGCCGCAGGGCGGCCGTGCTGGCGTTGTACCCGGCATAGGCATTGAAACTGCCCTGGCTCGCCCCCTCGGCCGAGGCGCGGGTGCCGGCGATGCCGTAGTTGAGCGTGGCGTCATCATCGAGCATGCCGTTGATGCCCAGTTGTTGCTGGCTGCCGCGACTGCCTCCGGTACTGCGAATCAAGGTGCTGGTCAGGCTCGGTGCGCGCGGGCTGCTGCCCAGGGGCAGGGACACTGTCAGCATCACGCGATTATCGACGTGGCCGGCGTTATCCGAACGGGCCAGCAATACCGGCGCGTGTTCGTCTTGATGATTGCTCCGGTCTGGGGCTTGGACCCGCGAACGCTGGGCGCTGAGGTTCCAGTTGAGGCGGCGCCAACTGGCGCCATAACTCAGGTGATACGCGGTTTCGCGCCCCAGGCGCGGGCCCCAGTATTGGGTCGAACTGGCATAGAACCCCAGGGTGCCCGCCCCCGCCTGCTGGCTGATGGTCAGGTCCAGGCGCGTCTTTTGCCGGGCGTAGCTGCCAATATCCTGGCCCCGGCGCCCCAGCTCCCGCACATTGACTGCGTCGGTGAGGTTCAGGTAGCCCTCGGTGGAAAAACGATAGGCGCCCAATACCAGGTGCGTACCGGTTTGCGACAGTTGCCGGTCGAAGCCCAGGCCGACGTTCTGCCCCGACAGCACCCCCTGCCCAGGGACATGCGTGCGCGAATCGGTGGCGTCCAGCGAAAATGCACCCAGGGTGGTGTTCAGTGCCACACCCGCTTTGCCCTGGGCGTAACCTTCAGAAAAACTGCTGCCGCCATACAGCGTCAGGTCGTCCAGCAGACCATGCTGGAGTGTCCCTTCAAACGCCAGGGGGGCCCGGCCCTCGACGCCATTCTGGCGGACCTGGCCCAGGGTCATGCCGTACCGGCTGGCGCTGCGCCGCAGCAGGTGCGGTGCCACGGAAAACGGCACGCTGTAACTGTATTGGCGACCGTCGATTTCCTTGACGCTGACGCTCAGGTCGCCGCCACCTGTGGAGTACAGGTCGTTGATCACAAACGGACCGGGGGCCACGGTGGTTTCGTAGAGCGTATAGCCGTTCTGACTGACGGTGACGGTGGCGTTGCTGTCGGCCATTCCTCGCACCACTGGCGCATAACCCTGTTGCGAAGGCGCCAGCATTTGCTCGTCGGTGCCCAGGCTGAGGCCACGCATGCGGGTACTCTCCAGGATCTGCCCGCTGCTGAAGCTGTCGCCCAGGGTCAGGCGCGATTGCCAGGCCGCGAGGCTGCGTTGCACATAGATCGCGCTGCTCTGGTAGCGCTCGGCACCGCTTCGCGAGTCCCAGGCCTGCGCGCCCTGGTGGCGCAAACGCCAACTGCCGAGGTTGAGGCCGGTGTTGAGCCCCAGGTAGGCCCGGTCTTCGCCACTGCCGGCGGTCATGGTCGAGGCGCTGAAGTTGTAGCTGAGCAAGCCGGCATTGATGCCTTCGTCCCATTGGCGGGGGTCGATGGCATCACGGGCCGTCGGGGTCAGGTAGAGCTGGGGCACGCTAAGGGCCAGCTGCAGCGCACCGCTATCGACGCTGCTGGAGGCCATGGGGATCCATTGGCCAAGATCCCCGCACAATGGGCCTGGGGAGACGGGCTGGTTTGGCGCCACGCCCAGTCGGGTCAACAGCGGCCAGTCCAGGCACGGCACGACGTCGTCCTGCACCGCAATAAAGTCCAACGCATGGCGCCCGGCAGGCGCGCCGTTGAGCGTTACATCGACCCGGTACTTGCCGGGCGCCAGGGTGTCGTGGCGGCTGAAGCGGGAAATATCCACGCCCGCTGCAAGGCCACTGGAAAACGCCTCAAGGTCGAAGGTGACCGAAGCTGCCAGGACCTCGGGGCAGATCAAGGCCACCACCATTGCGGGAAAGTACAGGGCACACAGGGCAATACACCCCCGCGTCCACCGTTGCAGGTAAAAAAACATAAGTCAGGCTTCGCGTTACTAAAGAGGCGCCCAGCGCGGCACGGAGAAACCACCGAAATCGTCGATGTACTGGAATTGCACCCGGGCGTCGGCGGGCACCGTCTGCACCAGAGGAGGCAGGGCAAGGTCGAGGCTGGCATAGGGCGCGACCATGCCTTGCTGTTCGGTGGGCACCGCTTGGCCGCCCATCACCAGCGCGACCTCATGGAATGTCACATGGAAGGGCGACGGGTTGGTTACCCGCAGCACCGCCGGCTTGCCGGTATGCAAGGTCCAGGTCAGTTGCCCCGGCGCATCATGGGCGTTGCCCGCCAGGCCCCGGGGCCGGAAAAACACCTTGGTGCGAATGCGAAAGGCAAACCGCAGCTGGTTCTGGCGCTCCTCCTCGGCCTCGGTTTGCGCCGGTCGGGTCTGGGGCGGCACCTCCAGCACGTTGAGCCAGAACAGCGACTCCCTGTCCCCGGCCAGCGGCTCCCGGGTATAGGCCAGGCGTATGGACTGGCTCTTGCCCGGGTCCAGGCGAAACACCGGCGGGCTGATACTGAACGGTACCTCACTGTGTTCCGCCAACTGCCGTGCATCACCGTCGTCCATCCACACCTGCACCAGGCGTGCGGCCTGTTGATCATCGTTGCGCACCTGTACGGTGATTTCCCTGCGCACCTCGGCGTAGACCTGGCGTGTACCACTTAGGATCACCCCGGCCTGTGCCTGCGCGAAGGCCAGGCACAGGCACAGCGCAACCTTTAGGCGTGATAGGCAACCCATGCTGCGTACCCTCGGTTTTTTCAGGCGATCAGGGAAAGATCACCGAGTACTGCACCGCCGTAGTCACCAGCCCGACTCCCGCCGCGCCGCCGGTGGCGATGTAACGTGCCGCAAAGGGCATGGTCGCCAGCCCGCCGGTGACCGTGGCCGTGGTCGAGGCGTGGCCGCTGCGCAAATCCATGGGCCTTTGGGTTGCACCGTCGACAATTTGCACTTCCACTTTGGCCGCCGCAGTCTTGGGCGCGGTATTGCGCAAGTTGCCCGTGGCCGGGTTGATGGCCGGGCTGGTGCTCTCATACAGCACCGCCACTTTGGTCGCATCTGCGCAACTGGCGCCGCCGCCCACGTAGATAAAGAACGGTTTGGAGCTGGCGGTTGCCCCCGCCGTGGACAGGGCGCTGGCCTGGACCTTGTCGAGGACTACCGGGAAGTTCGCCCCGGAGCCTGGGGCACCGCCGGTTCCACCACTGATGGTGCAGGTGGTGCCGGTGATTTCGCCGGTCAGGGTGATGGTGCCGTCGGCAGCAGAGGCCGCAGGTATGACGAAACCACAAGCAAGCAGCAGGGCAATGGCCAGGACATTGTTTTTCATTACGCACGTGTTCCTATGTGTTAGATCGAGCCCCGCTCAAACGCCACGCAGGCATAAGCCCGCCCGCGCAATTTGGGCTTGATGACGCGAAAGAGTTGGTTTTTGAACGCAGCGTCTATATGGGGCGCTGTTTTTTTGACAAGCATTGATCCAGGCAATAACGCAATAGACCAATCAGCTTTTCCTCGTCAAAATATGTTGCAAAGTTTGGCAAGGTTGAAAAACACGCACAATTGGCCAAGTAGCTAGGTCAACGCGTTTAAAGTGCTTATTTCCATAGGGCAACTATCATTTCATTCGTGTATCTGACGCCTCGCCTGTAGCCGTTGCCAGGCCCCTTCCTCATTCTGCTACAGGCCGCGTAAATGCCACTCACCATCAAAGGCCCGCGCAAGCGCGCCGCCCGCTACTTGATCACGGTCCTGTGCGGCATGCTGCCGATTCTGCTAGGGGTGGTGATCCTGTACCTGCAGGCCCAGCGCACCCTGGAAAACAGCACCGCGCAGACGGCTATCGAGGCCGTGCGCCAATTCGACCTGATGCTCGACAACACCGCCCTCGCCGCCCAGGACCTACTGCCGCTGGCGGGCCAGGACTGTGACAATGCGGCAAAACTGGCGCTGCGCGAGCAAGTCACCCGGCGCCCCTTTGTCCGCGCAACCACCCTGTCGTTTAAAAAGTCCATTTATTGCAGCTCGTTGTTTGGCGGCGACTATGTGTCACCGGTCAACCCGGACGATTACGTCAATGGTCGCCTGTGGCTGATGAAGGGCAACCCGGTCACCCCCGATACCGCCTTGTTGGTTTATCGGCTGGTGGACGGCGACAAAGCGGCGTTTGCCTCGATTGACGGTTACCACCTGACAAACGCCCTGCGCCTGATCAGCCGTTATGCCGACCTGGTATTGCAGGTCGGGCCCAATTGGCTGGGTAGCGACGGCAAAGTGCGCGACACTGCGCTACCGGTGTTTGCCGTGGCCCATCACCACCTCGACTCCCAGCGTTACGCCTACAGCGTGGAAGCCGGTATGCCCGAAGGGGAAGTCTGGCGTTACATGCAAGCCCGGTACCCGCCACTGTTCAGCCTGCTGGTGTTTTTCGGCGTATTGGCCGGCGTGCTCGCGCACTGGCTGCAAAAGCGCTCCAGCGCACCGACCCATGAACTGCAGCGGGCGCTGGGCGCCAATGAATTCGTGCCCTATTACCAACCGGTGGTGCGCGGTGACAACCTGCAATGGGCCGGCTGTGAAGTGCTGATGCGCTGGAAGCATCCAAAAGAAGGCCTGGTTCGCCCGGACCTGTTTATTCCCCTGGCCGAGCATTCAGGGCTGATTGTGCCCATGACCCGGGCATTGATGCGCCAGGTGGCCACACAGCTTGCACCCCATGCCGATCGCCTGGGCGGTAATTTCCATGTGGGGATCAATATCACCGCCCGGCACTGCCAGGACCTGGAGTTGGTGCAGGACTGTCGGGAATTTCTCGCGGCCTTCCAGCCCGGGCAAGTCCTGTTGACCCTGGAGCTGACCGAACGCGAACTGATCGAGCCCACCGACGTGACCCGCCAGCTGTTCCAGGCCCTGCACGAACTGGGGGTGATGATCGCCATTGATGACTTCGGCACCGGCCACTCCAGCCTGGGTTATTTGCGCAACTTCAATGTTGACTACTTGAAGATTGATCAAAGCTTTGTGGCAATGATCGGGGCCGATGCTTTATCGCGGCATATACTCGATAGCATCATCGAGTTATCGGGCAAGCTTGACTTGGGCATCGTCGCCGAAGGCGTGGAAACCCAAGAGCAATGCGATTATCTGGCAGCGCAAGGCGTGGACTTTTTGCAAGGTTACCTGTTTGGCCGCCCAGTGCCTTTTGACGCATTCATTAAGTCTTTGCGTGGTGCTTGAATATCGATCTAGCATCATCATGAAATATTGTTATTTATACAAAGGACATGATTTACTCGTGGCTCATTAACTACTACAATTTTTCCTGCCTGTGCTGAATCGGCAGGAGAGCCACTTTTACCGAGTCATGCTGAGGCTCTTGGCTTATAGCTTTGTTTACAGTTGGTATCAGCCAAATACACTATTGGAGTAAATATTTTGTCCAGACTCGCCGAATTTCGTGCCGCAGAAAAAGCCCTTCAAGAGCAGCTCGCCCAGCTGGAATCCCTGAAGAACGATGCTGGCTTGAAGAAAGAAATCGAATTTGAAGAAAAGCTTCAAGGGCTGATGAAAACCTACGGCAAGAGCCTGCGTGACATCATCTCCATCCTTGATCCAAACCCGGGCAAATCGGGAATCCAAGCGGCAGCCGCACCTAAAACCCGCCGCGCACGCGTGGTCAAGGTGTATCACAACCCACACACTGGCGAACTGATTGAAACCAAGGGCGGCAACCACCGCGGCCTGAAGGCCTGGAAAGAACAGTATGGCGCAGCCACTGTAGATTCCTGGTTGCGCGGCTAATACCGGCGCACTAATAAAAAGCCTCGCAGATGCGGGGCTTTTTTGTTTGTGCACTGCGATTTCGCGGCCCGTGGCTTTGGAACGTGGACTTCTAAACACATTCCACTTGGTACAAATTCACCGACCAGTGGCTGTACGCTGCGCCCTTATAGTTATGTGTTTTTTTGTAACTGCGCCATGTCAGGCATCTAGCCATCGCCCATCAAAGTTTCAGGCTTGCACGTACCTCACTGACTTCTTCCTTGCTCGACTCATAGGCTTGAGCTTGCCCGGCGTATGAAAAAACATAGGCCTTATTCGCATCAACAGCGCCTATCAGTGTTTGCGAGAGCACATGCCGACCATTCTCGGTAATCACGCAGGTAGTTTCCAGGGCCTCAAGATGACTCAAGGTAGTCGGGTGCATCTTGTTGCAGACACTTTGATAACCACTGCGGGCAAAGTCCTTCTGGATGGACTTGCGCATTTCCAGCAGCACACCTTGCAGATTGACCACATGCCCAGGCTCGATCGGGGTGCCCGTCAGCTCCATGACCATCTGTGTCTCGCCGTTTTCGTTGTTCTTTATCGCACGTTGGCGAGATACCGGCGACGGCGTGGCCGGTGCATCGGCATCCGCCACCACTTCCTCCACCTGCCAGCCGCTGGGCCAGTGAATCTCGGGATCTGCCGCCAATACAGCAGTGCTGGCCAAGATCAGGCACACGGTGCTCAACAGCGGTTTGTTCAGTCGGCTCATTGCAAAAAACACTCGGAGTTCAAGCCGCAAAGTTTGAGCCTGCACGTAGGATAGTCGCAAGGCCCGTGTCAGCTTTTTCATTTGGCGTGGCTGGCGCGGCTTGCGTATCATGGCCCGGCTGCACGGATGCCTGTCAGCCGCAAGCCAAAGGACCGCTCAAGTCACGAGCCGCGTCTGCCCCATTTTTTCTGGAGGGCCCATGAGCCTGCACGAATTGAACACCTTCCCGGGCGTCACCGCCCAACCCGACACCGCTACTGCGAACTTCGTGTTCAACCACACCATGCTGCGGGTCAAGGACATCACCAAATCGTTGGACTTCTACACCCGCGTCCTGGGTTTTTCCCTGGTTGAGAAGCGCGACTTCCCGGAAGCCGAATTCAGCCTGTACTTCCTCGCCCTGGTCGACAAGGCGCAGATCCCAGCCGATGCCGCCGCACGTACCCAGTGGATGAAGTCGATCCCGGGCATCCTGGAACTGACCCACAACCACGGCACCGAGAAAGATGCCGACTTTGCCTACCACAATGGCAACACCGACCCGCGCGGGTTTGGCCATATCTGCATTTCGGTGCCGGATATCGTGGCGGCCTGCGAGCGGTTTGAAGCGTTGGGCTGTGACTTCCAGAAGCGCCTGACGGATGGGCGCATGAAAAGCCTGGCGTTTATCAAGGACCCGGACGCGTACTGGGTTGAGATCATCCAGCCAGCACCGCTGTAAACCGGCTTGATGCCCCAGCAGGAGGGTATCACCGTGGTGTTTGCCTGCACCGCAGGCAAACCAGCGCCCACAAAAGCAACGGCCACAAAAAACCCATGATCTCTCATGGGTTTTTTAGTTTCAGGCCTTACGCTCGGATCAGGTGATCAAAAGCACTCAAGGAAGCCTTGGCGCCCTCGCCCACCGCAATCACGATCTGCTTGTACGGCACCGTAGTCACGTCACCTGCGGCAAACACGCCTGGCAGTGACGTCTCGCCACGGGCATCGACAATGATCTCGCCACGGGGCGACAACTCCACCGTGCCCTTGAGCCAATCGGTATTGGGCAGCAAACCGATCTGCACAAAGATGCCTTCCAGGTCGATGGTCTTGAACTCGCCAGTATCGCGGTCCTTGTAGGCCAGGCCGGTGACTTTCTGGCCATCACCCTTGACCTCGCTGGTCAGCGCACTGGTGATCACATCAACGTTCGGCAGGCTGTAGAGCTTGCGTTGCAATACCGCGTCGGCGCGCAACTTGCTGTCGAACTCGAGCAACGTGACATGGCTGACAATACCGGCCAGGTCGATGGCCGCTTCAACACCGGAGTTACCGCCGCCGATCACCGCCACGCGCTTACCCTTGAACAGCGGGCCATCGCAGTGTGGGCAGAAACACACACCCTTGGCCTTGTACTCCTGCTCGCCCGGCACGCCCATTTCGCGCCAGCGCGCACCGGTGGCCAGGATCACGGTCTTGGACTTGAGGGTCGCCCCGCTCTCGAAGCGAATTTCGTGCAGCTCACCGGGATTTTTCGCCGGGATCAGGCTGCTGGCGCGCTGTAGGTTCATGATGTCCACGTCGTACTGACGCACGTGGGCTTCCAGGGCGCTGGCCAGTTTCGGGCCTTCGGTTTCCTGTACCGAGATAAAGTTCTCGATGGACATGGTGTCCAGCACTTGCCCACCAAAACGCTCGGCGGCCACCCCCGTGCGGATACCTTTACGCGCGGCGTAGATAGCCGCGGCAGAACCTGCCGGGCCACCACCGACGACGAGTACATCAAAGGCGTCCTTGGCGCTGATTTTCTCGGCCGCTTTTTCGATACCGCTGGTGTCGAGCTTGGCGAGAATTTCTTCCAGGCCCATGCGGCCCTGGCCGAAGTTCACACCGTTGAGGTAGACGCTGGGCACTGCCATGACCTGGCGCTCGTCGACTTCAGCCTGGAACAGTGCGCCGTCGATAGCGACGTGGCGGATGTTCGGGTTGAGCACAGCCATCAGGTTCAGCGCCTGGACTACGTCCGGGCAGTTCTGGCAGGACAGCGAGAAGTAAGTCTCGAAGCTGAACTCGCCCTTCAGGCTGCGAATCTGCTCAATCACTTCGACACTGGCCTTCGACGGGTGGCCACCGACTTGCAGCAGGGCCAGCACCAACGAAGTGAATTCATGACCCATGGGGATGCCGGCAAAACGCAGGCTGATATCGGCACCCGGGCGGTTGATGGAGAACGATGGCTTGCGCGCGTCATTGCCATCGGTTTTCAGGCTAATCAACGTGGTGAGGCTGGTTACGTCCTGCAAAAGGGCAAGCATTTCCTGGGATTTCGCACCGTCGTCGAGGGAGGCGACGATCTCGATCGGCTGGGTGACCCGTTCCAGGTATGACTTCAACTGAGCTTTAAGATTGGCGTCCAACATACGGGCGATTTCCTATTTCAAATCAATTCGGTAAAAAAAAACGCCCGAGCGAATCTCGCCCGGGCGTTTTTGAGGGCGGTGCGGCTTACTTAAGGTGCGGCAATCCGCCCTTGATACTTCACAGACTTAGATCTTGCCGACCAGGTCCAGGGACGGAGCCAGGGTAGCCTCGCCTTCTTTCCACTTGGCCGGGCACACTTCGCCTGGGTGGGCAGCAACGTACTGGGCCGCCTTGATTTTGCGCAGCAGTTCGGAAGCGTCACGACCAACACCGCCGTCGTTCAGCTCAACGATCTTGATCTGGCCTTCAGGGTTGATCACGAAGGTGCCACGGTCTGCCAGGCCAGCTTCTTCGATCAGCACGTCGAAGTTGCGGGAGATGGTCAGGGTCGGGTCGCCAATCATGGTGTACTGGATCTTGCCGATGGCTGGCGAGGTGTTGTGCCAGGCAGCGTGGGCAAAGTGGGTGTCGGTGGACACGCTGTAGATCTCGACGCCCAGTTTCTGGAATTCGGCGTAGTTGTCAGCCAGGTCTTCCAGTTCGGTTGGGCAGACGAAAGTGAAGTCGGCTGGGTAGAAGAACACGACAGACCACTTGCCTTTCAGGTCAGCGTCCGACACGTCTACGAAGTTGCCGTTTTTGTAAGCGGTGGCTTTGAACGGTTTTACTTGGCTGTTGATGATAGGCATCGTTGACTCTCCGTCAGGGGTTAGTAAGTTGATGGGTGAATCCTACCCAGTCTCATCGCCGATGGCTCATTGGCAAACCTGATGCTTGCGATTGGTTTTGGCTATCAACCAGCTGTATTAATAGAAGAAATCTTAAAGCAGCGGTTCGCGGGCCTGAGTCATGCCAAGAAAGGGCGTCGCTTCAACATAGCGCATGGCTGACTTCATGTCCTTCCAGCCGACATACGTCATCAGCGACTTCAAATCCCAGCCGCTGCGATGGGCCCAGGTGGCAAAGCCACGGCGCAGGGAGTGGCTGGTGTATTGCTCGGCGGCAATGCCGGCCCGCCCGAGGGCCTGGCGCAGCAGCGGGATCACGCTGTTGGCATGCAACCCCTCCTCACCCAGGTTGCCCCAGCGATCGATCCCGCGAAACAGCGGGCCGCGCACCAGGGCCGAGGCACTCAGCCATTCGCTATAGGCCTGTACCGGGCACAGCCGCAGCAGCGCCGGGGTTTGATAGGTCTGGCCGAGGTTCTCGCGGTCGCTCTTGCTGCGCGGCAGGTACAGGGTGATGCCCGCGCCTGGTACCGCCTGGACATGCTCGATCTGCAAACGGCACAGCTCATCACTGCGAAAGCCGCGCCAAAAGCCCAGCAGGATCAAGGCCGTGTCGCGCTTGGCACGCAGCCAGCGCGGTCGATCGCCCTCTGCCCGCGCCTGCTCGGCATCACGCTCAAGCCAGCCGACCACCTGCTCCAGATGCTGGAGCTGCAAGGGTTCGGCCTGTTTTTCCTGGGCCGGGTGCAAGGCGCGGATGCCCTTGAGCACCTTGCGCACCACCGGCGCCTTGGTCGGATCGGGAAAACCCTGGCTGGTGTGCCATTGCGCCAGCGCCGAGAGCCGCAGTTTCAGCGTATTGACCGCGAGCATCCCGGCATAGGCCACCAGGTATCGCGCCACGCTGTCGCTGGTGGCGGGCAGGAAGCCGCCCCAACTCACCTCAAAGTGCTCGATGGCAGCGCGATAGCTGCGACGGGTGTTATCGCGGGTGGCGGCGTTCAGGTATCGATCTAGTTCACTCATGCCGCGATCGCCGGCAAGCCGGCTCCTACAGAGGTTGGTGTACGGGAACTGCGCCCGGAGAGAGTCCGGCAAGTCATGACACGGGATAATACGCCAATATCCCATCTGTTAAATGGTGAATTTCAACGTGTTTTAATTCGTGATATAGTATGTATATACATAATACATACCACAGTATTAAATCGACGGAGACCCTATGGCTCGCGGTGGCATCAACAAAGCAGTAGTTCAGACGGCACGCCTGGCAATTCTCGCCCGCGGCGAAAACCCCAGCATTGATGCGGTGCGCATCGAAATGGGTAATACCGGCTCGAAAACCACCATTCACCGCTATTTAAAAGAGCTCGACGAGAGCGAAACCCGCCTCACCATCACCGAAGCCCCCATCGACGACGAGCTCGGCGAACTGGTCACACGCCTGGCCCAGCGCCTGAAAGAGAAAGCCCAGGAGCCCATCGACCTGGCCCTGGCCCAGTTCGAACAGCAAAAAAGCGCCCTGCTCGCCCAGGTAGAAGCGCTTGAAGCCGCACACAGCCAACTCCAGCAGCAATTTGATATCCAGGGCACCGCCCTCGCCGAAGAAAGCGCCGCGCTGCAAACCGCCAGCACCAGCCTGCAGACCGAGCAAACCCGTAACGCCGGGCTTAGCCAGGCGTGCAGCGACTACGAGCTACGGCTCTCGGACAAGGACGAACAGATTCGGTCGCTGGAAGAAAAGCACCTGCACGCCCGCGATGCCCTTGAGCACTACCGCAATGCCATCAAGGACCAGCGCGAACAGGAGCAGCGCCGCCACGAAGGCCAGCTGCAACAACTGCAGGCTGAATTGCGCCAGGCACAGCAGAGCGCCCTGGTGCGCCAGGACGAGATCACCCAACTGCATCGCGACAATGAGCGGCTATTGATTGAACACCGGGTTACGGCGAAGGAATTGACTGCCCTGCAGGAGCAAAGCCGCAAGGCTCAGGCCCAGCAACTCAAGCTGAGCGAACAGGTGAGCGTGATCGACAGCGAACGCACCCTGCTCCAGGAGCGCCTGCGGGTAGCGGTGCTGGACAGCCAGTCACGCCAGGAGGCACTGGCCGAGCAACAGCACAGCTACAAAGCCGTGGAACTGGACCTGATCAAGGCCCAGGCCACCATCGAGGCGCTGCGCCTGGCTGCCGTCGTTGCAACGACGCCAGAGGCAGCGGCCCAGGCCTGATCAGCCAGCCACTGGCGTGCGCATGGTGACGAATTCTTCCGCCGCCGTAGGATGCACGCCGATGGTCTCGTCGAAATGCTGCTTGGTCGCCCCCGCCTTGAGGGCGATCGCCAGGCCCTGGACGATCTCGCCCGCCTCCGGCCCGACCATGTGGCAACCCAACACCTTGTCGGTGTCGGCATCGACCACCAGCTTCATCAGGGTGCGCTCCTGGCACTCGGTCAGGGTCAACTTCATCGGCCGGAAGCGGCTTTCGAAGATCTGCACATTATGCCCATCGGCCCTAGCCTGCTCTTCGCTCAAGCCTACGGTGCCGATGTTCGGCAGGCTGAACACCGCCGTCGGGATCATCGCGTAGTCTACCGGGCGGTATTGCTCCGGCTTGAACAGGCGACGCGCCACGGCCATGCCTTCGGCCAATGCCACAGGCGTCAACTGCACGCGACCGATCACGTCGCCAATGGCCAGGATCGAAGGCTCGGCGGTCTGGTACAGGTCGTCGACCGCGACAAAACCACGCTCGTCCAGCTTGACCCCGGTGTGCTCCAGGCCCAGGTTATCCAACATCGGGCGCCGCCCAGTGGCGTAGAACACGCAATCGGCCTCCAACACACGACCGTCCTTCAGGGTGGCCTTGAGGCTGCCATCGGCCTGTTTGTCGATACGCGCGATATCGGCGTTGAATTGCAGGTCCAGGCCGCGCTTGGTCAGCTCTTCCTGCAAATGCTTGCGCACCGCGCCATCGAAGCCACGCAGGAACAGATCGCCGCGATACAGCAGCGATGTCTGTGCGCCCAGGCCATGGAAAATCCCGGCAAACTCCACCGCAATATAACCACCGCCCACCACCAGCACACGCTTGGGCAGCTCTTTAAGGAAGAACGCCTCATTGGAGCCAATAGCGTGCTCGTGCCCCGGAATCTCGGGAATCTGCGGCCAGCCGCCAGTGGCGATCAAGATATTCTTGGCGGTGAAGCGCTCTCCATTGATCTCGACCTCGTGCGCCCCGGTCAGGCGCGCGTGGCCTTCGTGAAGGGTCACGCCACTGTTGACCAGCAGGTTGCGGTAGATGCCATTGAGGCGATTGATCTCGCGGTCCTTGTTGGCGATCAGCGTCGCCCAATCAAAGTCCGCCTCGCCCAGGGACCAGCCAAAACCGCTGGCCTGCTCGAAGTCTTCGGCAAAGTGCGCGCCATAGACCAGCAGCTTTTTCGGCACACAGCCCACATTCACACACGTCCCGCCCAGGTAGCGGCTTTCCGCCACGGCGACCTTCGCGCCAAACCCTGCGGCAAAGCGTGCCGCCCGAACGCCACCGGAACCGGCGCCAATTACATAAAGATCAAAATCGTAGGCCATTTCACTCTCCTCGGCAGGGCATCAGGATACCCGCTTGTACCCAAAAAACCAGAAAGCCACCCGAAGGTGGCTTTCTTGAGACTCAACAGGCCATGCTTAATCAGTAAGCCTTGCCAGTCTTGTAGAAGTGCTCGTAGCAGAAGTTGGTCGCCTCGATGTAGCCTTCGGCGCCACCGCAGTCAAAACGACGACCCTTGAACTTGTAGGCAATGACGCAACCGTCCTTGGCCTGCTTCAACAATGCGTCGGTGATCTGGATTTCGCCGCCCTTGCCGGGCTCGGTTTCTTCGATCAGCTTGAAGATATCCGGGGTCAGGATGTAGCGACCGATGATCGCCAGGTTCGACGGGGCATCTTCCGGCGCTGGCTTCTCGACCATGTCGCGCACACGGATCAGGCCATCGCCAATGTCGTCGCCAGCGATCACGCCGTACTTGTTGGTTTCCGAAGGATCGACTTCCTGCACTGCAACGATGGTGCAGCGGTATTTCTGGTACAGCTTGACCATCTGGGTCAAGACGCCGTCGCCTTCCAGGTTCACGCACAGGTCGTCCGCCAGGACCACGGCAAATGGTTCGTCACCGATCAGCGGGCGACCGGTAAGGATGGCATGGCCAAGGCCTTTCATCTGGGTCTGACGGGTGTAGGAGAACGAGCACTCGTCGAGCAGCTTGCGGATACCGACCAGGTATTTTTCCTTGTCGGTGCCCTTGATCTGGTTTTCCAGTTCATAGCTGATGTCAAAGTGGTCTTCCAGGGCGCGCTTGCCACGACCGGTGACGATGGAGATTTCGTTCAGGCCGGCATCCAGTGCCTCTTCGACGCCGTACTGGATCAGTGGCTTGTTTACCACCGGCAGCATTTCTTTAGGCATGGCCTTGGTCGCTGGCAGGAAGCGAGTGCCGTAACCGGCTGCTGGGAACAAGCATTTCTTGATCATATAAGTCCTTAATAAGGGCTGTGCGTACGAAATTCGGCGCAGTCTAATCAGGCCGCAGCCACCTTACAATGGGCGCTGCTGGCGTTGCGATGTCAACATAGAGAAAAAATGTCGGCGTTAGTTCCGCCCATGTTCAAACAAGCGGCCCCAACGGCACCGGAGAAAACCCAGCATCCCCTGATTTCAAAGGGCCATATCCTTTTTAGCACGCTTTATGGGGTTCGGCACTGACCTGCAACAACTTACGCGCCCCCATGGCATTTGGCGCTATCATTGCCAGCTTGAACACCAGACCACGAGATTGTTAATAGATGTCAGAACCCAAAGGCGTAAACGGCTACCTGATCACCAAGCGAGCAGACGGCTGGCACCTGATCAACTTTCACGGCGACAGCGTTGCCGGCGTATTCGCCACCGAAAGCCAGGCGATTGCGGTAGCCGAAGTATTTGTGGATGAAGCCGGCCACGCGTCGAGCAAGCGACCAAAGGGCAAGTAAGCCTCTGCGGTTGCGCATGAAGCCCCGGTGAACGGGGCTTTTTTGTGATTGTCTGTACCTTGATGGCCGTTCGCTATAATCTCGCTGAAACGCCCCACAACAGTGTCAGCGCGCCCCTTAACACTTCTCAACGACGAACCTTACATGAACAAGATCCTGGCACTGACCTCGGTACTGGCGCTCGCCGGCTGCACCACCACTTCCGACATTTACCTGAAAAACGGCGAACAAGGCCTGACCATTGACTGTTCGGGCGAGGCCAATTCCTGGGCCAGTTGCTACGAAAAGGCCGATGCCTCCTGCGCCGGCACCGGTTACCGCATCGTCGGCACCGAAGGCACGCCAGCCTTGAAGGAAAGCGACAAGACCCTGGGCGCCGATGTGGGCAACTTCAAGGGTCGCAGTGTAGTGGTGGTCTGCAAGTAAGCTGGGCGGCTACATGTGAATCTCGGCGAACTTGATGCCGAGGCTGCGAATGGTGTCGATCAGGTCATCGAGTTTTTCAAAGGATTCGACCTCGTCCTGGTCATCCACCAGGAAAAAGCTGCGCCCGCCGCTTTTCTTGAAAAACACGATCCACTCCCCCGAATTGGCCGGATTTTGAATCACATGGGTCGCAGAGATATGACCCTCTGCATGCCGCTCTTTGACGCGCTCACGTTTCATAATTGCTTTTCCAGAATGACAATGCCGCTCAAACCCCGGGGCTTGAGCGGCATTTTTTGTGTTCAGACAACAGTTTAACGGATGCCTTGGCCAATCAGCACGCCGTCTACCGTTTGCCCGTACAGGTTCACCCCATCATTGGCATGGAACTTCACGCGGGTTTTCTCCACCGAGCCATCTACCAGGCGCGGATCCTGCGGGCGCTCATGGCGATTGACATAGGCCGCTACGTCCCAGGCCTGCTGGTCGCTCAAGCTGCCGCCCTTGCCCAGCGGCATGTTGTGCTTGATGAAGGACGCTGCGGTGTTGACCCGATGCATACCGGCGCCCCAGTTGTAGGAATCCTTACCCCACAACGGTGGCATCACGTAGCTGTCGCCCACCTTCTGCCCCTGCCCTTCGGCGCCATGGCACACCGCACATTGCGCCTTGTACACCTCGGCACCCTGCGCGAGGTTGTAGCCTTTGGCCGGTTGTGGCACCTCCGGGTAGCCACGCCCCGGCAACTCCACGCCCAAGGGTGCCTTGCTCGCCAGCCAGTAGGCATAGGTCGACAGCGCAGCAATCTCATGGCTGTCCGCTGCCGGTGGCGTGCCGCCATCCATGCTGAACTGGAAACAGCCCTGCAGGCGCTCGGCAAAGGAGTTGACCTTGTCATTCTTCTTACGGTACGCCGGGTACATAGGGTACGCCCCCCACAGGGGCGTGGAGTTGGCCAGGCGCCCCTGATCCAGGTGACAGTTGCTGCAATTGAGGCCGTTGCCGACAAACTGCGGCGCCAGGCGCTTGGTATCGACGAACAACGCATAGCCCTGCATCACCAGCTTGCCGTAGGCGTTGTCAGGCAGTTCGCTTTCCTGGGGCGGCTGGAACGCCTTGGCGGCGGGCACCGCAGCCGGCACCTGCAGTTGCGACTGATCTTCCATGGCAATCGGTGCGGCCAACGCCGGGACACTGATCAACGCGGCCAACACGGGTGCAAATGACAGATTCTTCATGGCTTGACCTCCTGGCCAGGCAAGGAGGCGAAGTAATTGGCGATACCCTGCACTTCGTCATCCGTCAGGGATTTGGCCACGTGCCCCATCAGGTCATTGGGGTCGTTGTGCCGAGTGCCACCGCGCCAGGCATTGAGCTGGGCAGCCAGGTAGGCCGCGGACTGCCCGGACAGCGGCGGGAACGCCTCGCCAACCCCCACGCCCGAGGGGCCATGACAGCTGACGCACGCCGGAATCTGCCGTTCCCAGGCGCCTTGCAGCGCCAGTTTTGCAGCGGGACTGTTCGGCGTAGCACTACGATGGACGACGGCCACGGCAGGTGCCGGCATCGCCGCCAGTGTCTGGGTCACCGCCGCGATTTCTTCCTCGGTAAGTGCCTTGGCCAGCGACGTCATCACCGGGTTGCTGCGCGTGCCACTCTTGAAATCATGCAGTTGCTTGCTCAAATAAGCCGCCGGCAACCCCGCAAGCCTCGGAAAACCCGCAGCAGCCAACCCCAGGCCATCCGCCCCGTGGCATGCCATGCACGCCGCCGCGCCAGGCTGCGCGCCACCTTCACTGAATATCTTGTTGCCCTCCAGCGCCTGCGCGCTGCCGAGCATGAGTAGCAAGGCGCCACCCATCAACACTCTCTCCACAGACATCATCACGACTCCATTTTTATAGTTATATGCTTAGACCTACAATGCATAAGCCTACAAATGGTAGGGTAATGAGCCGACAGTCACAACCGCCATGTAAGAAATTGCCGACAATAAAAAGCCCGGCACTGCAACCGCAGGCCGGGCTTTTTGATCGGAGTTGATCGCGTATGAGCGGCGTCGTGGACTCAGCCGGAAATACAGTCTTCCGCAGCTTTTTTCACGTCACCCGGACGAATCGGCACATTGGACATGCTCTCGTAGAGCTTGATGCTGCTACCGCTGGAGCGGTCTTCAATCTCGAAAATGGCCGATGGGTCAGCCGAAAACTTCTGCGGCACAATCACCCGCACACCTTCCTTGTGAGGCTCGATCTGCGGCGGACGACGGGTCGACGCCAGTTTCTGCACCACACACGCCGCGTATTCCTGCGGTTTTTTCCCGGAGATAACCGCCAGGGTTGGCGGTGTCTGCTTGATGTCTGAAACCGAAGCACATCCACCTATTGCCAGGGCCAGAACCAATACACTCCACTTCATACAAAACCTCCGATAAAGACCCTACGACAGCGGAGATGGTATTTTTCTCCCGCCCACGTAGGATTTATCCCTGATATATCGGTAAATAACTGTTTTAAATTGTCGAAGACGTCGACGACGACCCGATAATAAACGTGCTGGGGCTGATAAACTCCATCTTAACCTACGTATCGTTCTGATTTTTCAGAAAAAGCCCTTCTGGAGACACCCCCCCATGAAATTCATCCACCAGCGCGAACACTTGAACGAAGGGGATATTGTCGTCATTGAATGCTCCCAGACCTGCAATATCCGCCTGATGAGCGATGCGAATTTTCGCAGCTTCAAAAATGGCGGTCGCCACACTTATCACGGTGGCGCCTTCGACAAGTTCCCGGCCAAGATCACCGCGCCAAGCACCGGGTTCTGGAACATCACCCTGGATGTGGTGACGCGCCGTGCCATCAGCGTTACCCGCAAGCCAGCGTTGTCCCATAAGATCCGCATTGTTCGCCGCACCAGCACCAAACTCAGCTGATTGCCACCCAAGCCACAGGAATCACCGTGACTCAAACCACCAAATACGTCATCAAGTACAAACTCAACGGCGAACGCCGCTTCGAATTTGCCCAACTGCACGCGGCGAGCATCGAAGAGGCCCAGGAGGCCTTGGCGAAAATTCACGATGCCAGTGACGAAATCACTGAGATCACCGTGAGCAAGGCCCTGTAAAACCACGACCAGCAGCGGAGTGATTGTGCAACCTGATTCCACGGGTGACCTGTTCAGCGACGAGGCCTTGCAACAACCGGCCCGTCGCGAGCAAATCGGCGAACAATCCTACGTCCTCAGGGGCTATGCCCTGCCCTGGCTTGAGCGTGTATTGCCCGAGCTTCGTGCCGTCCTCGCCCAGTCACCGTTCCGGCAGATGGTCACCCCCGGTGGCTTTACCATGTCGGCGGCCCTGAGCAGTTGCGGCGAACTGGGCTGGACCACCGACCGCCAGGGCTATCGCTACAGCCCTCTGGACCCCGAGTGCCAACAACCCTGGCCGAGCATGCCGGCCGTGCTGCGCGAACTGGCGATCGACGCGGCCAGGGCTGCCGGCTTCGACGGCTTTGCACCCGACGCCTGCCTGATCAACCGCTATGTACCCGGCGCCAGAATGTCCCTGCATCAAGACAAGAACGAGCGCGACTACAGCGCCCCGGTGGTCTCGTTGTCCCTGGGGCTGGCGGCGGTGTTTCTGTTTGGCGGCCATCAGCGCAGTGACAAGACACAAAAGATCTCGCTGTTCCATGGCGACGTAGCGGTCTGGGGCGGCGTCGATCGCCTGCGCTTTCATGGGGTGCTGCCGATCAAGGAAGGCGTGCACCCGCGCATGGGGCCGCAACGGATCAACCTGACGTTTCGCAGGGCCGGCTGACCCCGGTGAATTCCACCGCAAGCAACGGAGTGCCCGGGCGCCCCCGGTTTATTATCCTGGCCACTGATCCATTGCCGAGCTATTGCCATGAGCACTGAAGATGATCTGCGCTGGGCAGCCATTGTCGCCCGCGACGCCACGGCCGACCTGACCTTCGTCTACGGGGTCAAGACCACCGGCGTGTATTGCCGCCCCAGCAGCAGCGCACGTCAGCCACTGCGCAAGAATGTCGAGTTTTTCGACACACCGCAGCAAGCCGAAGCCGCCGGGTACCGCCCCAACAAACGCACCTCGGCCGACCAGACCCAGGTTGCGCAACGCCATGCGCACCTGATTGCCGCCGCCTGCCGTCATATCGAACAGGCCCAGACCCTGCCCGCCCTGGAAGACCTGGCCAACGGCGCCGGCTTGAGCCCGTTCCACTTCCACCGCGTGTTCAAGACCCTGACCGGGCTGACACCCCGGGGCTATGCCCGCGCCCATCGCTCACGCAAGGTCAGGGCGCACCTGCAGGACAGCCAGTCGGTGACCGATGCGCTGTACGACGCGGGTTTCAACTCCAACAGCCGCTTCTACGCGTCAGCCGACCAGTTGCTCGGCATGAAGCCCAGCGACTACAAAGCCGGTGGCATCCATAACGATATTCACTTTGCCGTCGGCGAGTGTTCCCTGGGGGCGATTCTGGTGGCGCAGAGCAATCGCGGGGTCTGCGCGATCCTCCTGGGTGACGACCCGGACCAACTGGCGCGCGACCTGCAAGACCAGTTCCCGCAGGCCAATGTGATCGGTGCCGACCCCGGCTTTGAACAGTTGATTGCCCAGGTGGTGGGGTTTATCGAGGCGCCTGCCCTGGGCCTGAACCTGCCCCTGGACCTGCGCGGCACCGCCTTCCAGGAGCGGGTCTGGCAGGCACTGCGGGAAATCCCGGTGGGCAGCACCGCCAGCTACGCCGAGATTGCCAAGCGCATCGGCGCACCCAGCGCCTTTCGCGCCGTTGCCCAGGCGTGCGGCGCCAACAGCCTGGCCGTGGCGATTCCCTGCCACCGCGTGGTACGCAGCGATGGCCATCTATCGGGTTACCGTTGGGGCGTGGAGCGCAAACAGCTGTTGCTCCAGCGCGAACGCCACACCCCGCATGAACCACAGCCGGCGTCCAGTGAATAATACAGACTGGCCTTGCCCCGGCCGGCCCTGTTAAAAGGGCCGGGCAGCCCTTCCTGAGCGTTCCATCATTGGAGAAGCGATCCATGAGCACCTGGCCAGACACCCGCATTCTCGACCTGCTGGGCATTGAATTGCCGATCATCCAGGCGCCCATGGCCGGCAGCACCAGCCCCGAGATGGTGATCGCCGCGAGCCAGGCCGGGGCGCTGGGCTCGATGCCCACGGCCACACTCAGCATCGAGCAATTGCGCCAGGCGTTGACCACCATTGCCCAGGCCAGCGCCCGCCCCTTGAACGTCAACTTCTTCTGCCACCGGCCACCGGCCCCCAACCCCGAGCGGGATCGCCAGTGGAAGGATTTGCTGGAGCCCTACTACCGTGAGCTGGGCGCAGATTTTGACGCGCCCACCCCGCTCTCCAACCGCGCACCGTTCGACAATGCCAGCTGCGAGGTGGTGGAAGAATTCCGCCCGGAAGTCGTCAGCTTCCACTTTGGCCTGCCGGAAAAAGCGCTGCTGGACCGGGTCAAGGCCACCGGGGCAAAAGTGCTGTCGTCCGCCACCACCGTCGAGGAGGCGATCTGGCTGGAGCAGCACGGCTGCGATGCAATCATCGCCATGGGGTATGAGGCCGGGGGGCATCGCGGGATGTTTCTCAGCGACCGCCTCAGCAGCCAGATCGGCACAATGGCCCTGGTGCCGCAGATCGTCGATGCAGTCAGCGTGCCGGTAATCGCCGCCGGCGGGATTGGCGATGCGCGGGGCATGGTTGCCGCGTTCGCCCTCGGCGCCTCGGCGGTGCAGATCGGCACGGCCTATCTGTTCACGCCCGAAGCCACTATCACCCCCGCCCACCATCAGGCATTGCACAGCGCCCAGGCCAGCGAAACGGCACTGACCAACCTGTTCACCGGCCGCCCGGCGCGGGGGATCATCAATCGCGTGATGCGCGAGCTTGGGCCAATCAATCCCACCGCCCCGGCGTTTCCCTTGGCCGGTGGTGCATTGCTGCCGTTGCGCGCCCTGGATGCAGCCGACTTCAGCAGCCTGTGGGCCGGCCAGGCGCTGCGCCTGGGGCAAGACCTGTCCACCCGCGAGCTGACCCTGAGCCTGGCCCGCCAGGCGCTGGCGCAACTCAACAAGGGCTAGACCCCTGAGACAACTTTGCACTGTACCGACGATGGCGAACCGCTATATATTCCCATACATAGCGATTAACTATAACAAGCCGCCACGTCGGCACCCCAAGGAGCTGCTTCATGATGATTCGCGCCCAACGCCTGGCCCCCACCGGCCTGGCCACCCTGATCGCCCTCTTTACCTTGGGCACAGCCCACGCCGATGAAGTACAAGTGGCCGTCGCCGCCAACTTCACCGCGCCGATCCAGGCGATCGCCGCCGACTTCGAAAAAGACACCGGGCACACACTGGTCGCCGCCTACGGGGCCACCGGGCAGTTCTATACCCAGATCAAGAATGGCGCGCCGTTTGAAGTGTTCCTCAGCGCCGACGACACCACCCCGCAAAAGCTCGAAAGCGAAGGCGACACCGTCAAGGGCTCGCGCTTCACCTATGCCGTGGGCACCCTGGCGCTGTGGTCGGCCAAGGAAGGTTATGTGGATGCCAAGGGCGCGGTGCTGCAAAAAAATGAATACCAGCACCTGTCCATCGCCAACCCGAAAGCCGCACCCTACGGCCTCGCGGCTACCCAGGTCCTGGCCAAGCTGGGCCTGACCGACAAGGTCAAGAGCAAGCTGGTCGAAGGCCAGAACATCACCCAGGCCTATCAGTTTGTGTCCACCGGCAATGCCGAGTTGGGCTTTGTCGCCTTGTCGCAAATCTATAAAGACGGCAACGTCAGCAGCGGCTCGGCGTGGATCGTGCCGGGCGAGATGCATGACCCAATCAAACAGGACGCGGTGATCCTCAACAAAGGCAAGGACAACCCGGCCGCCAAGGCACTGGTTGACTACCTCAAGGGGCCGAAAGCCGCTGCCGTTATCAAATCCTACGGTTATCAACTGTAAATGCCACTATCGAGTGCCGATTTTTCCGCGATCTGGCTGACCCTGAAACTGGCGTCGCTGACCACCGTGATTCTGCTGATTATCGGCACTCCCATCGCTCTGTGGCTGTCGCACACCCGTTCCTGGTGGCGCGGGCCGATTGGCGCGGTGGTCGCCCTGCCCCTGGTGCTGCCGCCGACGGTGATTGGCTTCTACCTGCTGCTGACCATGGGTCCCCATGGCTACCTCGGGCAGTTCACCCAATGGCTGGGCCTGGGCACCCTGACGTTCAGCTTCGCCGGCCTGGTGATTGGCTCGGTGATCTATTCCATGCCGTTTGTAGTGCAACCGTTGCAAAACGCGTTCTCGGCCATCGGCAGCCGTCCCCTGGAAGTTGCCGCGACGTTGCGGGCCAATCCCTGGGATACATTTTTCACGGTGATCCTGCCGCTGGCCCGCCCCGGCTTTATCACCGCGTCGATCCTCGGCTTCGCCCATACCGTGGGCGAGTTTGGCGTGGTGCTGATGATCGGCGGCAATATCCCCGACAAGACCCGCGTGGTCTCGGTGCAGATCTACGACCACGTCGAAGCCATGGAATACGCCCAAGCCCACTGGCTGGCCGGGGCCATGGTGGTGTTTTCTTTCCTGGTGTTGCTGGCGCTCTACTCCAGCCGTAAAACCAAAGCGGGTTGGAGCTGATGTCGATGATCGAGGTGCGCCTGCAACTGCACTACTCCGGATTTGCCCTGGACGTGGACCTCAAGCTGCCAGGGCGCGGCGTCACCGCGCTCTACGGGCATTCGGGCTCGGGCAAGACCACGTGCCTGCGCTGCATTGCCGGGCTGGAACGGGCCGGCGACGGATTTGTGCAAATCAACGATCAGGTCTGGCAAGACAGCCGCAACGGCGTGTTTGTGCCGCCGCACAAGCGCGCCCTGGGTTATGTGTTTCAAGAAGCCAGCCTGTTTCCCCACCTGTCGGTGCTGGCCAACCTGGAGTTCGGCCTCAAGCGGATCCCCAAGGCCCAGCGTCGCGTGGACATGGCCCACGCCACGCACTTGCTGGGGATCGGCCACCTGTTGGATCGCCACCCCCAGCATTTGTCCGGCGGTGAGCGCCAACGCGTAGGCATCGCCCGCGCCCTACTCACCAGCCCGCAGCTATTGCTGATGGACGAACCCCTGGCCGCCCTCGACAGCCAGCGCAAAAGCGAGATCCTGCCCTACCTGGAACGCCTGCACGATCAACTGGAAATCCCGGTGCTGTACGTCAGCCATGCCCAGGATGAAGTGGCGCGCCTGGCCGATCACATTGTCCTGCTCAGTGAGGGCAAGGCCCTGGCCAGCGGGCCGATTGGCGAGACCCTGGCGCGGCTCGACCTGCCGCTGGCCCTGGGCGACGATGCCGGCGTGGTGATCAACGGCACGGTCAGCGAGCATGACGCCCATTACCAACTGCTGACCCTGCAATTGCCCGACAGCCCACTGCAAATGCGCGTGGCCCACGCGCCGCTGGAGCTGGGCAAACACTTGCGGTTCAAGGTGCAGGCCCGGGACGTGAGCCTCAGCCTGCAACCTGGGGAGCACAGCAGTATCCTCAATTGCTTGCCCGTGACCGTGACCCAGGAGATCCCTGCCGATAACAGTGCGCATGTGCTGGTACGGCTCGACGCGGCGGGTACGCCGCTGCTGGCGCGCATCACCCGTTATTCGCGGGACCAGTTGCAAGTGCATCCCGGCCAGGCGTTATGGGCACAGATCAAGGCGGTCGCCGTACTGGCTTGAACGCACGGCCCGGTGCTGCGGTCAATCAGGCATACCGGCCTGATTTGTTGCCAAGGACTCTGCCATGCCCGACTCCACCCTGCCCGTCGACCTGCCCCGTGACCTGCACTACGTTGACGACAGTCAGCCGGGCCTGAGCCGCCGTAAACTGCGGGGCAAGTTCCAGTACTTCCAGAGCGACGGCCAACGCATCAGCGACGCCGACGAAATCCAGCGCATCAACGCCCTGGCCATCCCGCCGGCCTATACCGATGTGTGGATCTGCGCCGACCCCAAGGGCCATCTACAGGCCACCGGCCGCGATGCCCGCGGCCGCAAGCAATACCGTTATCACCCACGCTGGCGTGAAGTGCGCGACAGCGACAAGTATTCGCGCCTGCAGCAGTTCGGCAACGCGCTGCCCAAATTGCGCAAGCAGCTACAAGCGCAAATCGATGCGCCGGGTTTCAACCGCGAGAAGGTCCTGGCCACCGTCGTGCTGTTGCTCGATGCCACGCTGATCCGCGTCGGCAACAGCCAATACGCCCGCGATAACCGCTCCTATGGCCTGACCACCCTGCGTACCCGCCACGTGGATATCAAGGGCAGCGAAATCCAGTTCCAGTTCCGTGGCAAGAGCGGCGTCGAGCACCAGGTCAGTATCAAGGACCGGCGCCTGGCCACCGTGCTCAAGCGCTGCCTGGAGTTGCCGGGGCAGAACCTGTTCCAGTACCTGGACGAGAACGGCGAGCGGCATACCGTCAGCTCCACCGACGTCAACGCCTACCTGCACAGCCTCACCGGCGCCGACTTTACCGCCAAGGACTACCGCACCTGGGCCGGCAGTGCCCTGGCCCTGGCCGTGTTGCGCGAACTGGCATGGCAACCGGAGTCGGATGCAAAACGGCATGTGGTGGAGATGGTCAAGAATGTCGCCCGGCAACTGGGCAATACCCCGGCGGTGTGCCGCAAATGCTACATCCACCCGGCCGTGCTGGAGCACTTCAGCCTGGGCGGCCTGGCGAAACTGCCCAGGCCCAGGGTGCGCAAGGGCTTGAAAGCCGAAGAAGTGGGGTTGGCGATGTTTCTTGAGCAACTGTAGGCACTGACGCCACCGATGTAGGAAAAATGACTGAACTGCGCTAGGCTACCAATCCCTCCCGACTGCAGGACGACCGCCGACGTGAACAACTAAGCCTTCCAACATGTAAACGCAACGAGCCGCCTGGCGCGCTTGTTGGCTTGTGCCACATTGTTCTGGAGGTGCTGATGACTGACGTCAACCGGCTGCCTGTACTTGTTTCCTTGCATCATCTGGGTTTTCAGTTCGCCGATGGCGAGACTTTGCTGGAAGACCTCAACCTGTCCATCGATTGCACCCCGACCGGGATTGTCGGCCGTAATGGCATGGGCAAGAGTGTGTTGGCGCGCCTGCTGGCCGGCGTGCTTGAGCCATCCCACGGGGTTATCAAATCCTCGGCGCGTGTCGCCTATGTCCCACAAAGCATTGAGCTGTTACCGGGGCAGACTGTGGCCCAGGTCTGCGGTTGCGCGCCTATTCTGGCGGCACTTGAGCGCCTGGCCGCGGGACGCGCGCAGGCCGACGACCTGGAACTGATCGATGATCGCTGGGACCTGGCCGAACGCCTGCGCCAGGCCCTGGATGGCGCCGGTCTGGCCGAGATCGACCCCGATCAGCCCGCCGGCCAACTCAGCGGTGGGCAACTGGCCAGGATCGCCCTGATTGGTGGCCTGCTGGGCGCGCCGCAGTTGCTGATTCTCGACGAACCCACCAACCACCTCGACAGTGCCGGCCGCGATTGGCTGCTGGCGACCCTTGGCGCCTGGCGCGGCGGCCTGGTGGTGGTCAGCCACGACCGACGCCTGCTCAATACCCTGGGGCGGATCATCGAACTGTCGCCCCTCGGGGCCCGGCTCTATGGCGGCAACTACGATGACTATCGGGCGCAGCGTGATGCCGAGCAACACGCCGCCCAGGCCGCCCTGGAACATGCCCGGCTGGATCGGCGGCGCGAGCACCAGCGCCTGAAAAAGGCTATCGACAGTTTCCAGCGCCACGCCGCCAGTGCCCGTAAACATGCAGAGACCGCCAATGTCGATGCCTTCACCAAATCCCGCTGGAAAGGCGCCGCCAATGAAATTGTCAGCAACGTGCGCAGCGCCCATGTGCAGCACAAGCAGGCCTTGAACGAACGCGTGCGCACGGCCCACGAACTGGTGGTGGACGAAACGCCGACCTTCCTTGCCTTGCCCGGCACACCCCTGCCGGCTGGCCGCCAAGTGCTAACCCTGATCGACTGCCAGTTGCCCTGGCTCGATCCCCGCGCGCCGAGCACCCTGATCAACGCGAGCCTGTGCGGGCCGGTCCGGGTTGCGGTCCACGGGCCCAATGGCTGCGGCAAGTCCACCCTGCTCAAGCTGCTGGCGGGGCATTGGCAACCTGTCAGCGGCGCATGCACGGTTCATGTACCCAGCGCCTATCTCGACCAGCACTTGACCCTGCTCGATGACCAGCAGTCGATCGTCGAGCAACTGAAATTGATGGACACGCCACTGGCCGAAGCCGAACTGCGCACCCGTCTGGCGCTGTTGCAACTGGATGCATGGCGCGTCACCCAGCCCATCGGCCAGCTCAGCGGTGGCGAGCGCTTGAAGGCTGCCATGGCGATTGCCTTGTGGCGCAAGGTTCCCGCGCAATTGCTGCTCCTGGATGAGCCGACCAACCATCTGGACCTGGAGTCGGTGATGGCCTTCGAACAGGCTTTACAGGGATTTACCGGGGCGCTGATTGCGGTCTCCCATGACGCAGCGTTTCTCAAGGCACTGGCGCCGACTCACGTTCTGAGCTGGGACGTCATGGGCTGGCGCTTGGAAGTGAACTGAAGGATGTGCCAAGTCATTGCAGTCAACCGGAAAGCGCCCTACGGTAGTGGCCGGATAATCTCATAGAGGAACCTCTCGCCGTGCTGCCCTCTTCCCCTAAGCCCATGGTCAATACTGCCTTGCAGCACCAGCACAAATGGCGGGGGCGCATCGGCCTGACGCTGGTGGCCAGCCTTTCGGTGCTGGCCGGCATGACCGACGCCATCGGTTTCATGGCCAGTGGCGATTTTGTCTCGTTCATGAGCGGCAATACCACGCGGCTGGCGGTGGCAATCAGTGAGGGTGCCCTGGGGCTGACCGGGCGCCTCACCCTGTTGGTGGCAACCTTCATCCTGGGCAACGCGCTGGGGGTGATCATCAGCCGCGTGAGCAAGCGCCATGCGCTGCCGTTGTTGCTGTGTATTGCCACGCTATTATGCGGCGCCGCGGCGTGGCCGATGGCCGAGCAGTTGCCGGCAGTGCTGGCTGCGATCATTGCCATGGGCATGCTCAATGCGGCGGTGGAACAGGTCAATGGCTTGCCCGTGGGGCTGACTTACGTGACCGGCGCGTTGTCGCGTTTCGGTCGCGGCCTGGGGCGCTGGATGCTGGGGGAGCGCCGCAATGGCTGGCGCGTGCAGTTGATTCCCTGGGCCGGGATGTTTGTCGGCGCGGTGATCGGTGCTGTGCTGGAGCACCAGATGGGGATCCGGGCACTGTTGGTCAGCGGCCTGCTGTCGGCGCTGCTGGGCCTGGTGTCGCTGAAGATTCCGCGGCGCTGGCACCTGGGCTATATGCCACGTTGAAAAGGTGCCTGCCCGACATTTAGGCCTCGACATCCATGCACTGGTAAAGAGCCATCATGTCGGGCAAGCGCTGGCATTTTAAGACAAAGCCGGCGCAGTGTCCGCTGGGCATTTCTGAAGATTTCTAAAGAAACAACCTACAGGCAGGTCGCCAAGGCGGCCAGACGGCGCTTGGCGGCCCAATTGTCCTGCACCGCGTAGTAACTGACCGTGGTGCTGGTACCGGCGCTGCGCACATCGACAAAGTAGTCACCGCCCGTGGTGTACACCGTATGGCCACCGCCTTGCGCAGGCTCCATGAAGCCGCCGGCGTCGACGCCGAATACCGCCTCGTCCTGCCAGCCAAACTGGATGCATTGGGCTACGACCAGGGCCGCCTTATCAGACGCCAGGGTTTTATAGGGCGCGCCAGCGCGTGCGTCTTTCATCTTCGAACCTGCGCAACCGGCCAGCGCCGCCAGGACCAACGCACCTATCACCACCTTTCGCATGCCATCGCTTCCTTGAAAAAAACGCGACTGTACCACTGCCTACAACAACCAGCGCAACAGATAGAACAGCGCCATGCTCAACAGCACCGTGGTCAACACGCTGCGGGTCCAGAACATCAGGGCCACCGCACAGATCCCGGCCAGCAGGTAGGGGTTGGTGGGGCTCAGGTTGAGCTTGTGCTCGGCGAGGAAAATGATCGGCCCGCAAATCGCCGTCAACATGCCGGGTACCGCGAACCCGAGAAACTCCCGGGCGCCACGGTTCAGGCGCACCGGCAAGCGCGGTTCAAGAAACAGATAACGGTTGAAAAACACCGCCAGGCCCATGCCGATAATCATCACAAAAATCATCGCTGCCCCACTCCCAAGCGTTTGCAGGCATACCCTGCGCTCATCCCCAACAACCCCGACACCACCACCGCCGACTCCCAGTGCCAGTAGCTGAGCAGCACCGAAAACAGCAGGGCCACTGCCACGCACACCACCGTCGGCACATCACGCACAACCGGGGTGATCAAGGCGATGAAGGTCGCGGCGATGGAGAACTCCAGGCCCAGTTGATCGAGGTTGGGGATGCTCTTGCCGAGCACGATGCCGGCCAGGGTGAACAGGTTCCAGGCCACGTAGAACGTCAGGCCCACGCCCAGGGCATACCAGCGGTTGAAGGTCTGGCGGTCGTATTGGCTGACCAGGGCGAAGAATTCGTCGGTCAGCAAAAAGCCCAGGCTCATGCGCCAGCGCGCCGGCAAGGGCGACAGGGTGCTACGCATATGCATGCCATACAGCAAGTGCTGGGAGGTCAGCAGCAAGGTGGTGAGCAAAATGGCGATCAGGCTCGCGCCGCTCTTGACCATGCCAATCGCCACCAACTGTGCGGCACCGGCAAACACAATGGCCGACAGGCCCTGGCTTTCCAGCGGGGTGAATTGGGCGTCAATCGCCAGGGAACCGGCGAGCAGGCCCCACGGGGCGCAGGCCAACGACAGGGGAATAATCGCAATCGCGCCACGGGCGAAGGCGTAATGCGGCAAGGCAGTAGGCATGGACAACAGGCTCATCGACAGACAGTCGGCAAGCATGGCAGCGCCAAACAGGATTGTCTTGAACGATCTTGCAGGCAACACCCCGACGCCAGGAAGGAATGTTGCCTGCCTGATTTATGGCTGCAGGGCCGTGGCGGCCTTGTCGATAAATGCCGCCACTTCGCCAGCCCTGGAGGCCAGCGAGGCGTGACTGGCGTCCAGCGTGAGAATCTCCCGGGGCTTGATGCGCTCGGCCATGCGTACCTGGTTATCGGGGTGAATCATGTGGTCCTGGGTGGACACCTGATACCACGACGGCTTGTTCTTCCAGGCCGGATTGCTCACTTCATCGCCAAAGGTACTGGCCAGGGGCGCCTTCTGCGTAATTCCCAGCACGTCGCCCTCTGACTGCGGCAAGTCCTGGCAGAAGCTCTCATGGAACAACTCGGGCTTGACCCACAGGTAGCCATCGCTGTCCGGCACCAGGTTGGCGGCGGCCTCGGGCAGGTGTTGCTGGGTGATTGCGCCCGGACTTTCCCCCGCATCCGGGGCAAACGCGGCAATAAACACCAGGCCCTGGACGTTGGGCTCGTTGCCTGCCTGGGAAATGACCGCGCCCCCATAGGAATGCCCGACCAACAACACCGGCCCCTTGACCTGGGCCACCATCTTGCGTGTGCGTTCGGCGTCGTCGGCCAATGAAGTCAGGGGAATTTCCACCGCGTGCAAGTCGCGATAGCCCTTTTTCTGCAGTTCGACGATCACTCGGCTCCAATGGGCTGCGCCGCCCCAAAAGCCGTGTACCAGGACAATTGCCGGTTTTTCACTCATTCGATGACTTCCTGTGGATTGAGCATGGGGTCTTGCGGACAGCCGCGACCATGCCCAGTGTCAGCGCAGCCGGCTCGATCGTCACCCCCCAATCGCCGAACGGCTACGTGCCATTATCAGGCCAGCTTGACCGACACCCGCTCTACCGCATCCCGGGCCTCACGCAGTTCATGGGCATCCTGGTTAAGGCGGTGAATGGTGTTGAGCAGGCGCTGACGCAGCACTTCATCGCTGAGTTTTTCGACGGCGCGCATCAAGTCAAAAGCCGCGGTTTCGTTGTTGTCCGCGACAGAATCGAGGGTCTTGCGCAGGTTGCGAGTGGCACGGGTCACACCGTTACTTCCTTTATCACCAATGGCGGGCACTTTAGGACAGTTGTGTTTCATTTTAATTTCAACCACTTGGCACAGAACCTCGGTACCTTGTCACAGGTCAATCAAACGTCGAATCCCCCCCCACAGAGAATGCCTTGATGCTTGCTGCCCTCGCCATCTTCCTGTTCACCATTGTCCTGGTCATCTGGCAACCCAAGGGTCTTGGCGTAGGCTGGAGTGCAACCATGGGCGCGATCCTCGCCCTGGCCTGTGGCGTGATCAGCCTGGCGGATATCCCGGTGGTGTGGCAGATCATCTGGAACGCCACCGGCACCTTCGTCGCCCTGATCATCATCAGCCTGATCCTCGACGAGGCCGGCTTTTTTGCCTGGGCCGCGTTGCATGTGGCGCGCTGGGGACGGGGCCGGGGCCGCCGGCTGTTTGCTTATATGGTGCTGCTGGGGGCGCTGGTCTCGGCGCTGTTCGCCAATGACGGGGCGGCCCTGATCCTCACGCCGATTGTCATGTCGATGCTCCTGGCCCTGCGCTTCTCACCCGCTGCTACCCTGGCCTTCGTGATGGGTGCAGGGTTTATCGCCGACACCGCCAGCCTGCCGCTGGTCGTCTCCAACCTGGTGAATATCGTTTCGGCAGACTATTTCAACATCGGCTTCAACCAGTACGCAGCGGTGATGGTGCCGGTCAACCTGGTCAGCGTCGCCGCGACCCTGGCGGTGCTGCTGTGGTTCTTCCGGCGCGATATCCCGCACAGTTATGACCCCGCCGACCTGCCCGAGCCGGCCAGCGCGATTCATGACCCGGCAACCTTCCACGCTGCCTGGTGGGTGCTGGGCATTCTGCTGGTCGGCTGCTTTGCCCTCGAGCCCCTGGGCATTCCCATCAGTGCCATCTCGGCCGCCTGCGCCCTGCTCCTGCTGGTGATCGCCGCCAAAGGCCACAAGATCTCCACGCGCAAGGTACTCAAGGAAGCGCCCTGGCAGATCGTGATTTTTTCCCTGGGCATGTACCTGGTGGTGTACGGCCTGCGCAATGCCGGGCTGACCACGTACCTGGCCACCTGGCTCGACGCCTTCGCCAATTACGGCGTGTGGGGCGCCGCCCTGGGCACCGGCTTGCTGACGGCGCTGCTGTCTTCGGTGATGAACAACCTGCCGACGGTGCTGATCGGCGCGCTGTCGATCGAGGCCAGCCATGCCGTGGGCGTGGTCAAGGAGGCAATGATCTACGCCAATGTGATCGGCAGCGACCTGGGGCCTAAAATCACGCCCATTGGGAGCCTGGCAACCTTGCTCTGGCTGCATATCCTGGCGCGCAAGGGCATCCGGATCACCTGGGGCTATTACTTCAAGGTCGGCATCGTGCTGACGCTGCCGGTGCTGCTGATCACCCTGGCCGCGCTGGCCCTGCGCCTGAGTATCTAAACAGGTATGCTTTGCCGCACCCGCCGCCACTGAGCCCACCCCATGAGTTCCCCGCACCACGCCTGGCTGGGCCATTACGAAATCAGCAGCACCACCTGCAGCGGCCTGACGTTTGCCCGCCATAGCCACGACGAATGCGTGATTGGCGTCAACCTGGTGGGCACCGAACAGGTGTGGCTGGAGCGCCGCACTTTCGAGGCCGGGCCCGGCAGCATCACCCTGTACAACCCTGGCCAGATCCAGGGCGGCGGTGCTGCCGAGGGGGCGCCCTGGCACTTTGTCAGCCTGTACGCCGGCGCCGATCGCCTGGCCGACGACCTGGGGCTGGCCCACCTGGAGTTTGATTGCGCGCTGTGTTTTGCCCCTGCCCTGGCGGCGCAACTGGCGCACGCCGCCAAGGGCGCGCTGAGCGCCGACCCGCTGCTGCGGGGGCTGAACGAAGATGCCCTGGTGGTGCTGCTGGGCGAGGTGGTCAAGCTCAGTGGTGTGCGCCTGCCGGATGGCGCCAGCGCCGGGTCACGGCTAGTCGCCCAGGCCCAGGAGTTACTCGCCGCGCAGTTGCATCAGGGTGTGGCACTGGACGCCCTGGGTGACGAGTTGGGCCTGTCGAAATTCCACGTATTGCGCACCTTCCAGAAAGAAACCGGCCTGAGCCCCCGCCAGTGGGCCATGCAACTGCGTACCCGCCGCGCGAAAGGCTTGCTGCGCAGCGGCCTGAGCGCCGCCGAGGTTGCCCATGACCTGGGCTTTGCCGACCAGAGCCATCTCAACCGGCACTTTCGTGCGGCGTACGGGATTACCCCTGGCCGCTATCAGAGCGCAATCTGGTCCAAGACCCCTGCGTGCCCCCAGCCTCAGACTGACCTGTAGGAGCCGGCTTGCCGGCGATGGCATTTATGGGGATGGCGATGTTGACGATCTTTTTTTACGCACTGGTATTCGGCTTTGTGTTTTGCCTGTCCCCTGGCGCGGTGCTGGCGGAAACCCTGCGCCGCGGCCTGTTGCATGGGTTCACCCCAGCGTTGCTGGTGCAAATAGGCTCGCTGGTGGGCGATGCGACCTGGGCGGTAATCGGCCTGACCGGCATGGCCCTGCTGATCCAGCACGAAGCGGTACGTGTGCCGCTGACCGCCGTTTGCGCGCTGTACCTGGCCTGGCTCGGCCTGCGCAGCCTGCAAGATGCCTGGCAGTTGCCGCGACCCGACAGCGCACCGCCCAGCACCGGGCGCAATGCGCTGATGGTGGGGGCCGCCATCTCGTTGGCCAACCCCAAGAACATCGTGTATTGGGGCGCCCTGGGCAGTGCCTTGTCAGGCATCGTCGGCGCCACGCCGAGTCATGGTCAGACCCTGGTGTTCTTCGCCGGTTTTATGCTGGCCTCGATCCTGTCGTGTTTTTTGATTGCAGGCTTGGTCAATGTCTTGCGAAAGAACGCCTCGGCAACTTGGCAGCGGGTCAGTCATGGTGCCTGCGGCTTAGTACTGATTTATCTCGCATTATTGGCCGCATACAGTCTATGAACTTATATAGCCAATCAGGCGAATCTGAATAAAGTCTGAACGGACAACAAACAAGTTCATTACAGATTGACATCCCCTGCCTGCCTGAGTAAATTGCCCGTGCCTGCAACTAGGGCCTTTTTTTCAACCTCACAAAAGAAGCCAATGGACACAGTATCTAGTCGCTGTCCGCTCCCCGTGAATACAGGGGTCGGGCGCCAAACCCAGAGTAATGACGGGACTCGCCTTCCAGGCCGGGTAAGCTGCGCTAGAGCTTGATGCTCCAACGTAACTGCCTTGAGCCGGCGCAGTCCGGTCCCGAGGTGTGTTATGAATTTCCAGACCCTTGTTCTACCTGATGTACGCACGCTGGCCTCAGCCCTGCGTGCCAAGCTGTGCCGTGCTTCCATGGGCGTTGCCCCGGTGCGCCTGGCCTTGGCTTCCCCCTCCCCGCGTATCAATGTGCAACACCTGCAGGCGCACTGGCGCCTGTGCCCCACCACCGGCCATCTGGTCCAGCATTGGGACCATGCCGACCCTCAAGATCCGCAGAGACGGAACGTTTCCAGCCGGCTTGCCCAAGTGCGCCTGAGCCTGAGCACGCGCGCGGCATAAGCCGACTGGAAACAGCAACTTCCTGATTATTGGTCAATTAATTAACTGGCGTTCCTTGCGAACTAAGCCAGCCGTAGTTTTCTGCGCGCCCGTTAATTAACTCGCCTCGTTAAAGTTATTAGACCCGATCGCAAAAACTGCGACTCGGCGTGCCTGTGTTCGCCTGCCTGACGGCAAGTAACGGGTATGTCGACAGGAGTAAAAATCATGAGCGCCGTAAAAACCACGCAACTTGCAAACAAAAACAGCACCGCCCACGACAGCAAACTGTCGATGCGTGCCGCCCGCGAAGCGCAAAACGGCCTGGCAGCGACCCTGGCCAATGTCCGGGCGACCAAGGACGGCCTGACCGAACTGGATGCCAGCGCCCGCCTGCAACGCGAAGGCTATAACGAGGTGGCCCACGACAAGCCGCCCCACGCGGTGGTGCAGTTCCTCCAGGCCCTGAACAACCCGTTTATCTACGTATTGCTGACCCTTGCAGTGATCAGCTTTGTCACCGACTACTGGCTGCCGCTGCGCGCCGGTGAAGAAGTGGACCTGACCAAGGTCATTATCATCATGACCATGGTCGCCCTGAGCAGCCTGCTGCGCTTCTGGCAGGAACACCGCTCGGCAAAATCCGCCGAAGCCCTCAAGGCCATGGTACGCACCACCGCCACCGTGCTGCGCCGCGAGCAGGTCGGCGCCAAGCCCACCCTGCGCGAAGTGCCGATGCGTGAACTGGTGGCCGGCGATATCGTGCAACTGTCGGCCGGCGACATGATCCCGGCCGACATCCGCCTGATCGAGTCCCGCGACCTGTTTATCAGCCAGGCCGTGCTGACCGGCGAAGCCTTGCCGGTAGAAAAGTACGACACCCTGGGCGACGTCACGCAAAAATCCGCCACGCTTCAAGCGCCAGACCAGAGCAACCTGCTGGACCTGCCCAACATCTGCTTCATGGGTACCAACGTGGTCAGCGGCCGCGCCCGGGCGGTGGTCGTGGCGACCGGGCCGCGTACCTATTTCGGTTCGCTGGCCAAGGCCATCGTCGGCTCCCGGGTGCAAACCGCCTTTGACCGTGGGGTGAACAGCGTCAGCTGGCTGCTGATCCGCTTCATGCTGGTGATGGTGCCCATCGTGTTTTTCCTCAACGGCTTTACCAAGGGCGATTGGGGCGACGCGTTCCTGTTTGCCCTGGCGGTGGCCGTGGGGCTGACCCCGGAAATGCTGCCGATGATCGTCAGCGCCAACCTGGCCAAGGGTGCGAATGCCATGGCCAAGCGCAAAGTGGTGGTCAAGCGCCTCAACGCGATCCAGAACTTCGGTTCGATGGACGTGCTGTGCACCGACAAGACCGGCACCCTGACCCAGGACAAAATCATCCTCGAGCACCACGTCAACGCCTTCGGCCAGCGGGACGACCAGGTGCTGTCCCTGGCCTGGCTCAACAGCCATCACCAAAGCGGCATGAAGAACCTGATGGATCAGGCGGTGCTCGCGTTCTCCCAGCACAACCCCAAGTTCCAGGTGCCGTTTGCCTACAGCAAGGTCGATGAGCTGCCCTTCGACTTTGTGCGCCGGCGCCTGTCGATAGTGGTCAAGGACAGCCACGGCGATCACCTGCTGGTGTGCAAGGGCGCCGTGGAAGAAATGCTCGGCATTGCCACCCATGTGATGGAAGGCGCTAGCGCCGTGGCCCTGGACGAGGGTCGTCGCCAGGAATTGCTGCGCACCGTCAACGAGTTCAACGAGGACGGTTTCCGCGTGCTGGTGGTGGCCACCCGCAATATTCCCAAGGCCCTGGCGCGCCAGCAGTACACTCCCGCCGATGAACGCAACCTGGTGATCCACGGTTTCCTGACCTTCCTCGATCCGCCGAAGGAAACCGCCGGCCCGGCGATTGCCGCGCTGCAAGAGATCGGGGTCGCGGTCAAAGTGCTGACCGGCGATAACGCCGTGGTCACCCGCACCATCTGCCGCCAGGTCGGCCTGGAACCCGGCGAACCACTGCTGGGTGTGGACATCGAAGCCATGGACGATGCCACCCTCAAGCAGCAGGTCGAACAACGCACGGTGTTCGCCAAGCTGACCCCGCTGCAAAAGTCCCGGGTGCTCAAGGCCTTGCAGTCCAATGGTCACACCGTGGGCTTCCTCGGCGACGGCATCAACGATGCACCCGCCCTGCGCGATGCCGACGTCGGCATCTCGGTGGACAGCGCGACCGATATTGCCAAGGAATCGGCCGATATCATCCTCCTGGAAAAGAGCCTGATGGTCCTCGAAGAAGGTGTGCTTAAAGGCCGCGAGACCTTCGGCAATATCATGAAGTACCTGAACATGACGGCCAGCTCCAACTTCGGCAACGTGTTCTCGGTGCTGGTGGCGAGTGCGTTCATTCCTTTCATGCCGATGCTGGCGATCCACCTGCTCCTGCAAAACCTGATGTACGACATCTCCCAACTGGCCCTGCCGTGGGACAAGATGGACAAGGAATACCTGGCCAAGCCACGCAAGTGGGACGCGCAGAACATCGGGCGCTTCATGATCTGGATCGGGCCGACCTCGTCGATCTTCGACATCACCACCTTTGCCCTGATGTGGTACGTGTTCTCGGCCAATAGTGTGGAAATGCAGACCCTGTTCCAGTCCGGTTGGTTCGTCGAAGGGCTGCTCTCCCAGACCCTGGTGGTGCACATGCTGCGCACCCGCAAGATCCCGTTCTTCCAGAGCACCGCCGCCTGGCCGGTGTTGCTGATGACCAGCCTGGTCATCGCCCTGGGGATCTATGTGCCCTTCTCGCCCCTGGGCACGATCGTGGGTCTGCAACCGTTGCCGTGGGCGTACTTCCCTTGGCTGGTCGGCACCTTGCTCGCCTACTGCTGCGTGGCACAACTGATGAAGACGATCTACATCCGCCGCTTCAAGCAGTGGTACTGAGCCGGAGCATAATCCCATGCACAAACACACCTTCCTGGCTGCCTTCGAGTGGCTGCCGGCGTCGCGGCAACGAGCGCTGCGCCGCAACCTGGTCTTTATCGGCGCGACCCTGGCCGTTGGCCTGGTGTCCAAGGCGTTCGCCGCAGGCGGTTCCTACGTGGTCGATGATGGCGCCATCAACGCCCCAGGCGAATGCAATGTCGACGCCGGCTACACCCGTTCAACACAGCGCACCACGCTCTCTACAGCCTGTACGTCGAGGGCGTTGCCCAACCTGCAATGGGGCGCGGCCCTCGAGGATGACCCTGAGCAGCCCCAGCTCAGCCCGCAACTCAAGGGTTCATTGTGGGCCTGGCAGGATGCGGGCGTGGAGATCGCCTGGGCGGCGGCGGCGCATATCGCGCTGGACCGCCGGCATCCGTTCGACGGCGCCGACCTGGGCCTGCCGCTGACCTGGCAAGCGTTCGAGACACTGAGCTTGAACCTCAATGCCGGCTGGGCCCATGCCTATGACAATGGCGAACAAAACCACCGACTGACCTGGGGCACAGGCCTGGAATACCGCTTGGCGGACTCATTGACGCTATTGGCAGAACGCTATGGCCAGCAAGGCGGCGACCAGGCCTGGCAAGCCGGGCCGCGAGTGCATCTGGGTCAGCAAGTGGATGTGGACCTGGTGGTCGGGCACAACCTGACCAGGGATCGCGACCGCTGGCTGACGACGGGGGCTACCCTGCGGTTCTGAAACATGGGAGGGAAATCAATGTAGGAGCTGTCGAGCCCCGGCGAGGCGGCGATGGCGGCGGCATGGCTGGCATTGATGTTGGCTGGGCCACCGCTATCGCCGCCTCGCTAAAGCTCGACAGCTCCTACAGGGTTCATCGGGGTTTGCGGGATCTGCGGATCCTTGACGCTGGCGGCCTACAGCGAACACGTCATGCCAGCTGGGCAAAAATAATGTAGGAGCTGCCGAGCCCCGGCGAGGCGGCGATGGCGGCGGCATGGCTGGCATTGATGTTGGCTGGGCCACCGCTATCGCCGCCTCGCTAAAGCTCGACAGCTCCTACAGGGTTTGTGCTGCACTCAAAATCTACAACCGGGCAGATCCATGGGGGAGCTTGCCTGCGACAGCGGTCTACCAGCCGGCAAAAATGGTAACTGCACCACCGTCATCGCGGGCAAGCCAACGCTTACACTGCCTGGGCTATCGCGCTATAACGGCAAAGGCTCCCGCGAGCGCAGTAACATGCCCTGCGCCGGCACTCGCGCATGCCATTTCACCACGCCCTGCGCTTCGACACGGTACTGGCTGCGAAACCGCTGGCCATCCAGGTCGATGTCCAGTTGCAGCAGGAAGTGGTCACCATTGAGCTGCAGACCTTCGCTCAAACGCTCAAACATCGCGTCATCCATCGCCCCCAGCGCCTGGCGCAGTTCGCCTGCATCGCGATAGCCCCCCGCCGGGCGGGCGCTGACCAGGCGGGTCAGCACCGAACGCGACACTTCGCCCTCGTACAACGCATCCAGCAGCGGCAGCATTTCCAGGTTCAGCGCATTGGCGTTCAGGCGCCAGCCGGCGGTCTCGTCCAGGCTGCATAACTGCGGGTAGCGCAACGCCCGCAGTGGGTCGGGCAGCGCCAGCAGGTTCAGCTCGCTGATATCGCGCATGCGTTGATTGGCCGCCAGGCGCGGTGGCGACTGGCGCAGGTATTCGTTGCTTTCGGCACCTTGCAGGCGGGTCTGCTGGTCGGCGTCGAGCCAGTCGGCCAGGGTCTGGGCCAGGCGTTCGGCGGCCATGTCCGCCCCCAGCAAATGCACCAATTGACGCTGGGCACGCTCGGCTTCAGGGCCGATCAGCGCGTTGACGTTGAAGCAGGTGTGCAGGTCGCGAATCTGAATGCTCGCCTTGCCCCCCTTGAAGTCATAAGCCAGCGGCTGCCCGCGCATGGCCTGCCAGAACAACGGGCTGGCGCGCCACAACGGGTCTTGCAGGGCCTGCTCGGTAAAGGCCAGCGCCGCCCGCTCGATCGCCCGCGCCTGCACGCGCTGCTGCACCAGACGCACGCTGTCGACCTGCTGGCGCCCCTGCTCGACCATCCAGGCCATGCCGCCCGCCAGCATCGCCAGGGCCACCAGCACCATCAACAACGCCGCCCCCTGCTGCCGATTTCTGTCCATTGCCCAGCCACCTTTTATGTAGATCCTGGCGACAGTCAACACAGTGGATGTTTCAACCAGGTGGCAGGCTCACACAATTCCCGCAAAAACGTCACCGCGCCGTCATAAAGCCTCGGCAAACTGCGCCTTCATATTTCAAATCAATGGCTTGGAGTGGCGTTATGGGTGGTATAGGGATTTGGCAACTGGTCATCGTGCTGCTGATCGTGGTGATGCTGTTCGGCACCCGGCGCCTCAAGGGCCTGGGCAGTGATGTGGGTGAGGCCATCAAGGGCTTTCGCTCCTCCATGGGCAACGAACCGGGCGCCCAGGCGGCGCAAAAGACCAGCCTTGAGGTGCAAGGCGAACCTCAGCGACCTGCAGACAGCAAACACTGATGTTCGATATCGGGTTTAGCGAACTGCTGCTGGTGGGCCTGGTGGCTCTGCTGGTGCTGGGCCCCGAACGCCTGCCGATTGCCGCGCGCAATGCCGGGCTGTGGCTGGGCCGGGCCAAGCGGGCGATGAATACGCTCAAGGCCCAGGTCACCCAGGAACTGGACCACGAGCACCTGTTGCAGAGCATCGACCAGCAACCCTTGCGGCAACTGGAGCAGCAACTGCGCGACGGTATCCGCCTGGAGGCCCCGCCGCCGCCAGCCACCATCACCTCCCCAGGACAACCTGCCCCATGAGCGACCTGCCCTTGCCTGCCCCGCGCCTGTCGGTGACCGGCCACCTGACCCGGCTGCGCTCGCGCCTGGTGCGCTGCGTCCTGGCGATCCTCCTGGTGTTTTGCGCGTTGTTCCCCTTTGCGCAGCAGCTCTACAGTTTCGTCTCGCAGCCGTTGCGCGATTTCCTGCCCAGCGGCGCAACCATGATTGCCACCGGGGTGACCTCGCCGTTTCTGGCGCCGCTCAAGCTGACCATGATGATCGCCCTGTTCATCAGCATGCCGCTGTTGCTGCACCAGGCCTGGGGCATGATCGCGCCAGCGGTGTACCGCCAGGAACGCCGCACCGCCGCCTGGCTGCTGGCCGCCAGCGTAGTGCTGTTTTACGCGGGCATGGCGTTTGCGTTTTTCCTGGTGTTCCCGATGATGTTCGGCTTCTTTACCAGCGTGACCCCGGACGGCGTGGCGATGATGACCGATATCGCCCTGTACCTGGACTTCATCCTCGCGCTGTTGCTGGCGTTCGGCTTGGCCTTTGAAATCCCGGTGGCCACCTTCTTGGTGATCTGGGCCGGGATTACCGATGTCCAGACCCTGCAAAAGAGCCGGCCCTATGTGATCGTCGGCTGCTTTGTGGTGGGCATGCTGCTGACCCCGCCCGATGTGTTTTCGCAAACCATGCTGGCGGTGCCGATGTGGATTCTGTTCGAGCTGGGACTGCTGGCCAGCCGGTCGGTGAGCAAGCCGCGCACCGAGGTGACGTAGGGGCCTCACGGCGCATGGGAGCGCCGCACCAATGAGGCGCTACGCCATGATCACAACGGTAGCGGACGGTCCTGGATCACCCGTTTCATCACCAGGGTCGAAGTCAGGCGCTGCACGTTGGGCAGTGTCGACAGGCTCTCATCGTAGAGCCGTTGAAAGGCCGGCAGATCCTGGGTGATCACATGCAGCAGGTAATCCGGCTCGCCGAACAGGCGCTGGGCATCCACTACCTGGGCAATTTCCAGCAACGCCGCTTCAAAGGCCGCCACTGCGGGCCGGTCGCCTTCGCGCAGGGTGACAAAGACCATTGCCGAGAAGTTCAGGCCGACTGCGCCGGGGTCCAGCAAGGCGCGGTAGCCGAGCAGCACCCCGGACTCCTCCAGGGCCTTGACCCGTCGATGGCACGGGGAAAGGCTCAGCCCCACACGGTCGGCAAGCTCGGTGACCGACAGGCGCCCGTCTTTTTGCAGCTCGCAGAGAATCTTTCGATCAATTCGGTCCACTTAGAAGATTCTCCCAATTCAAGGCCTTGTGCCAGGTATCTTTGAAAGAAAATTCTAACTGCATTTCATTATTCTTCCTGCACATTCCTACAGGGAGAACGAAACAATGACGTGGACCGCTGTGCTTGCCTTTTGGGCAGTGTCGATTCTGTTTGTGCTGACGCCCGGCGCCGATTGGGCCTACGCGATTTCGGCGGGCTTGAAGGGGCGCAGGGTCATCCCCGCGGTGGCTGGGCTGCTGTGCGGCCACTTACTTGCCACCCTGGTCGTGGCGGGCGGCGTGGGTAGCCTGGTGACCCGTCACCCTGCTGCGCTGTCAGTGCTGACGGTTGCCGGGGCCGGCTACTTGCTGTGGCTCGGCATCAATATGCTGGCCCACCCTGCCACACCCCATGCGCACGCCAGCCGGGAGGCCAATAGCTGGCAGCGCTGGATGCTCAAGGGGTTGTGCATCAGTGGACTGAACCCCAAGGTTTTCCTGCTGTTCCTCGCGCTGTTGCCCCAGTTCACCGAGCCTGGCGCCACCTGGCCGGTGTCGCTGCAGATGGTGCTGCTAGGGCTGATTCATACCCTCAGCTGTGCGGTGGTCTACCTGCTAGTGGGGTTTGGCGCGCAGGCCGTGTTGCAGGCACGTCCGGTTGCCGCGCGCTATGTCAGCGGCGTTTCGGGCGCGGCAATGATCGTGATTGCCGGGGTGCTGCTCGGCGAAGAACTCCTCGGTTGAGCGCGGTCAGTAGTTGCCGGCCACTGACAATGCTCGCCCAAAAACTGGCATCCGCCTCAAACATACTCACTGTGGTTTTGCACCACAAACCTTGCCGATCGAAGCGCCCTGCCCCGTGCTTGCAACGAAGAATAAACAAAATGTTGACTTAGTAAGGCGCCAAGATAAACTGCGCCTTATGAATATTTTAGAGAACAAACACCACATCATGCTGCGCGAGCTTGACGGGGTGCCAGCCGAGGTCAGGGACAGCGTCAAGCTGTGCTTCGAGCTGCTGTCGGCTGCGGCCGCGATCAATCGTGTGTGTGCCATCCGCCTGGCCCGCTACAACCTGTCGGAGGGCCGCTTCGTCATCATGCTCACCCTCAAGAGCGCCGGCGGGAAACTGTCGCCACTGGAATTGGCGACGCGCCTGTCGATCACCACCGGCACCGTGACCGGCTTGCTCGATGGCCTGCAGGGCGACGGCTTTATCAAGCGCAAGACCGACCCTACCGACCGGCGCAAGCTGATCATCAGCCTGACCGCCGACGGTAAGCGCGTGGTCGATGAGGTGTTTGCCGAACACACCGATTGGATCAGCGGCATCATCCAGGGCCTGAGCCCTGAGCAGCGCCAGGGGTTGTCCGAGTCGCTCTATTGCCTTTCCACCAGTCGTGCACTGTCCCCGTCACTGCCGGATGGGAAGAGGCCTTGCCCGGGGAGCAGCCCATGAACACAGCGGTGGGATCTATATGAGTGAAGAACGCAAAGCCCTGATCGACCAGGGCCGCCTGCCAACCCGCAATCTGGGCGAGTGTCTGGCAGTCGACCAGGTGGCGCTGGCGCAGGCGCTTGCCTCGCAGCTGGAGACTTCCCTGGCCCAGGCACTGCTGAGCGCGGCCCAGGCCGGCCAGGCACTGGGCATTTCGAAGAAAGTAGCGGGGCTGGGCCTTGCGCTGGGCCAGTGGCTTGAAAGCGGCGCCCTGCCCCTGCGCGAACAGAGCTGGCAGTTGCTGCTGGAGCATCCTTCGGACACCGTGCGTAGTTGGGCGGCCTTCGCCAATGCCTTCTGCGCACGCGACACGCCCCTGGAACAGGCGTTGCTGAGCCAGTTCCGGTTCGCCACCGACAGTCACTTTGGCGTGCGCGAATGGGCCTGGATTGCCTTGCGCCCCTTACTGGCCCAGGACCTGACGGCGTCGCTGGAGCTGTTGCGCGGTCATGCCCGCAACGACGACCCGCTGATCCGCCGCTTCTGCGTTGAAATCCTGCGGCCGCGCGGGGTCTGGTGCGAACACATCGCCCCACTCAAGGCCGAGCCGCAAATCGCCGAACCCTTGCTGATTGCCATGCTCGATGAAACCGACAAATACGCCCAGGACTCGGTGGCCAACTGGATCAACGATGCCAGCAAGACCCGGCCGGACTGGGTGCAGGATTTGTTCGAGCGCTACCCACCCAGCGGCAAGGCCGCCACCAGGATTTTTACCCGGGCGACCCGCAACCTTTCTCAAAAAAAGTGAACAGCCGCTGGTGCGGCTCACCCAAGGGCCTTAGAAGTGCCACTCAAGGTGCACGGTGGGGGCGTAGGTTTCGGTGCCGGGTTTATGGATCGCGCCGTACTTGTGCTTCCAGTACTCATACCCCGGACCGATCAGCATGGTGTTTTTGCGGGCAAACGCCAGTTGCCCGACATCGACCATCAATGAGGCGCGAACCAGGCTTTCCTCGGCCGTGTCCTGCTTGAAGTAATCCTTGCCCTTCGCGGTCTTGTAGCTAGCAAAGCCCTGGAACTTGAGGGGCACGCTGCCCACCTGGAACGGAATGCCCCAGACCATGTGCAACACGTAGTACGGGTCGAACTGGATGTTCTCGGTGTGGCACGCGCTCAAGCCGCAATGGTTCCACTCCATGGCATACAGCAGGCTGATATCCAGGTAGCCGGGCACGTCGAACTTGAGCGTCGGGCCGGCCACCAGCATGCGCTTGCGGGTGGCAAACCCGGTGTTCTTGTAGTTGAGTTCAACCCCACTGCTCAGTGCCACTTCCTTGACCGGGCCGAACGCCATCGAGCGCTCGAACACCTGGCTGAGGAACAGTTGATGGCGATAGACCAGGTAGGCCTCGGTCGCGCCTGAGTCGCTGTCTTTCTTCGGGTCGTTGCTGTCGGACTTGAGTACGTCCAGGTTGAAGAAATTGGACCCCGCCTGATTGCCGCTGGCGTGGCCCAGTTGGTAGATCTCCTTCTGCACCTTGCCGCGGATACCGGGTTCGGTGAAGTCGGAGCCGTAGCGAAAACCGATGAAGGTATCGCGCAAGGCCTCGGCCTGCACCGGGCTTGAAGCCAGGCTCATTGCGCCTGCGGTCATCAGAAGGGCCTTGCAATACGTTTTTTGTAATTGTTGTACGTACATATTCAGGATTCCATCAAGTCAAAGTGCCGGCCACGCGCACGCCCTGCCCGGTCAACCACCAGGGCCGGGGTCCAGTTGCCGGTTGTTGAGGGGCTTACCGGGATTCAGCTGTGGGTGTAACGCGTCGATTGCCAGGCAATCATTTGCCAGCCGTTATTGCCGGCCTTCCACACGCTGATGTAGCGCGAGTTGAGGAGCATGGGCTCGCCACGGATCACCACATCCATATCGATCAGCCCGGTGACGAGCACACAGTCCCCGGCCCTGCGCATCTGCTCGTCGCGGCTGGCGAAACTGCGGTAGCGCCAGACCCCCTCTCGCATGCCTTGCAGGTAACTGCGCTTGCTGTCGCTCTTGCCGTCCGAGTGGCTGTAGGTCAAGTCGCGGGGATAGAGGCTTTCCAGGAAGTCCAAGTCGCCGTCGACCATGGCCTGGCGGCGGCGCATTTCCAGGGCCTGGATCTGTTGTTCTACGGTTTGCTGTGACATGTCTTAGAACCCCGATTATCGGGAATCCATGGTTTTCAACGGCATGCCCGCCATACCGGGCAGGTCTGACTCGACCTGGGGCATGAACCACAGGGTGATGGTGGACAGGGCAAAGAACCCGGCGCACACCAACAAGCCCCACGCCAGGCTGTAGTGGGTGGCAATCCCGCTTAACAGCAGCGGCGCAAAGGCCGCCAGGCCGCGACCAAAGTTGAAACAGAACCCCGCGCCGATGGTGCGCACCCGAGTGGGGTACAGCGCACTGAAGTAGGAGGCAAACAGGCTGGCAAAGGCATAAAAGAACGCATAGATCGGCCCCAGCCAGAACAGGATGGCGTTCTGCGTCGTCAGTGCATAAATCGACAACATCACCGCACTGCCGAGCAATGACAGGAGCGTGGCGTTGCGCTTGCCGATACGGTCGGCAATCAAGCCAAAGGCGTTGATACCGATAAAGGCACCGACGTTGAGGATCGCCATGAAGTTGGCCATCGCGCCGATACCCAGGCCACGCTCCTGGATCAAGTAGGTGGGCAACCAGGTGCTCGCGCCCCAGAAGCCAATCACCGCAAAACTTGCCGCCAGGGTGCCCAGCAGGGTCAGGCGCAGCAGTTCGGGGGAAAAGATTTCGCGCACCGAGACGTACTTGCGTACGCCGGGGCGGGCTCTCTGCGCGCTCCACTCCGGCGACTCGGGCATAAACAAAAACACATACGCCAGCGGAATCAGGGTGGAGATCCCGGCCACCATGAACAAGGTCTGCCAGTCCGGCAGATAGTTGGCCGCCACCATGGCCGCGATGGCGGCGCCAATCGGGAATGAACTCAGCACGAATCCGATCGCCCGCGCCCGCTGGTGGGCAGGCCAGGTCTCCGTCACATAGGCCGAGACAATCCCCCACACCCCGCCCAGGCCCAAGCCGGACAGAAACCGCAGGAGCAGGAGCAAGGCCCAGTTGTGTGTGGTGGCGACCAGCGTGGTCAACACGCCAAATACGATCAACGAGATCAGCAGGGCTTTGCGTCGACCGTAGTTGTCGCAGTACCAGCCCGTGGTGATACCGCTCAACCCGATACCCAGCAGGGTCGCCGAGGCGAGCATGCCCGCTTCATTGAAGGTCAGACCCAGGTCCTGGCGGATCACCGGAAGTGCGATGGTGAGCAAGATGATTTCCATCGCGTCAAACAGGTACGCGAGGAAACCGCCGACAAGCACATGCCATTTGGAAAGAGGTCTCATTGCAGGATTTTCCTTATTGTTGTTGTTTTGCCAGGCCGATCGACAGGCGTGACGCGTCGCAGCACGCTCGATCGGTCTGGAGGATTTACAGGTCGTCAGTTACAGCAGCGCGCAGGCTTCGTCGAAATCCAGGCGCGGACTACGGGCAAAGAGTTTCTCGGGGTCGCCATAGCCGAGGTTGCACAGGAAGTTCGACTTGATCTGCATACCGCCAAACGCCTGCATGCCATCGGCGCCGGGGGCGAAAAACGCCTGGTCGACCTGTGCGTGGTCAAACCCGGACATCGGGCCGCAGTCAAGGCCCAGGGCACGGGCCGCGAGGATGAAGTAGCCGCCCTGCAGCGAGCTGTTGCGAAAGGCGGTGGATTCGAGCAGCTCCGGCTGGCCGGCAAACCAGTCGCGGACCGTGGGGTTGTGTGCAAACAACCTGGGCAACTGGGTGTGGAACTGCGTGTCGTAGCCGATGATCGCCGTCACCGGGGCGCTCAGGGTTTTCTCGACATTGCCTGCGCTCAGGGCCGGCAGCAGGCGTTGCCGGGCTTGGGTACTGCGCAAGAACACAATACGCGCCGGGCAGCCGTTGGCGCTGGTCGGGCCCCAGCGCACCAGATCGTATAGTTCCCTCAAGGTGTGATCATCCACCGGTTTGTCCAGCCAGCCATTCTGGCTGCGGGCCTGGCGGAACAACCTATCGAGTACCTGCTCGCTGATTACTTGACTCATGGCATCGGTCCTCAACTGCGTCGCTGACGGTCTGAAGTCGACCGGGGTACGGTCTGTTCGGCGGCACACTCCCCGCCCAGGAAAAACTCCACCGACATCGGCGGGCCCCATTGGTAGAGGCTGGCGTCGCACGCCTGGGTGTAGCCCGAGGGCGAGTCCTGGTTGAACAGGTCGCCATCGGTGAAGTGCTCGATCAGGTTGCCGGACGGGTCGCGCCAGTAGTCGAAGATCTGGCTGCCCAGCATGTGCCGGCCAACCCCCCAGAACGGCGACCAGCCTTGCAGGGTCATCCACTCGTGACCCAGGCACTGCGCATCAAAATCCTGGACTTCAAAGGACACGTGGTGGACGAAGTCCCGTGGCGCCTGGAACAGCGCGATGGTGTGATGGTCGGTCCAGGCGCTGCCACGGTTCAAGCGCAGGAAGGCCGCGCTCGGGCGGTCGCGATGCGGCTCCTCGACCACCAGGTCCGAAGGCAGCATGCCGAGCATCTGCTGGTACCAGGCCAGGTGCAGGGGCATGTCCTGCACGCCAATCGCCGCATGGCCCAGGCGCAGGACCTGGGCTGCGCCCTTGGCGGGGCGCTGCACGTCGCCAAAGCGCTGCTTGTGTTGGGCCGAGTTGAGGGTCAGCGCGGCGCGATGGGGCAGCGCGCCAACGGTTTCGATACCGTATACCAGCTCGATGCGGCGCCCCGAGGGATCCTGCAAGGCGACGTACTGCCCGCCTCCCGGGCCTTGCAGCGCCTGGATCGGCGAGGCGCCCGGCAATTGGGCGGCCTGGTGCAGGTCATCAAGGCTTTCGACGGCAAACGCGATGGCACCAAAGCTGGCGGCTGCGGCCTTCTCGGCGATGTACACATAGGGCAGCGAACAGGTACCGCGAAAATACAGGCGCTGTTCAGTCCGGTGCATGACCACCAGGCCGAAATCGGTCAGGAAACGCTCGACCACCCCAAGGTCGGGATGACGGTAGAGCACGTGGTTGATGTCTTTGATCTGCAGCACGGTAGTTGCTCCTGGGCATTCAATGGGCCGCACAACCGCGGGTCAAAACCAGGGCAGCCGGGATCGCTGCCCACCGTGGTGACGGTCGGTTGTTCGACGCTGGTGAAACCTGACGCGTGGACTCAGGCCGCTGGCGGCTCGTCGGCGATCAGGTTGCTCAAGGTGCCAAGGCCTTCGATCTCCACGGTGCAGAGATCGCCGGGCTTCATGAACAGGGGTGGGCGTCGCGCCCAGCCAATCCCGGCGGGGGTACCGGTGACGATCACGTCACCGGGCTCCAGGGTCACCGCTTCACTGAGCGCCGCAATCAGTTCGGCGACGCCAAAGATCATGTCGACGGTGTTGCCCTGCTGCACCACCGTGCCGTTGAGGCGTGTCACCAGGCTCAGGCCCACCGCGCCCGGTGGCAACTCATCGGCACTGACAAAGGTCGGGCCAAATGCGCCGGTGGCGTCGAAGTTCTTGCCAATGGTCCATTGCGGCGACTTGAATTGGTAATCGCGCACCGACGCCTCATTGAAGATCGCGTAGCCCGCGACATGCGCCAGGGCCTGCTCGCGGCCGATATGCCGGCCACCGGTGCCGATCACCACCGCCAACTCCCCCTCGTAATCCAGTTGTTCGGAGACCCGTGGACGCAGGATGGGTTCGCCATGGCCGATCAGGCTGGTGCAAAAGCGCGGGAAAAAGGTTGGGTAAGTCGGCTGTTCGTACGGGCTCTCCTTGGTGTGATCGGCGTAGTTCAAGCCGACACATACAATCTTGCCCGGACGCTCCAGCGGTGGCAGGTAACGCAGCTTCGAGGTATCCAGCAAGCGCGCGTCGCTCAAGCGCCGATGGGCCGCTTGCAACGCCTCGGGGCCGGCGTTGAGCAGGTCTTCCAGGGTGCCTGGGTAACCGCTTTCCTGTTCGCTCAAGCCCCGCAGGACGCCCGCTTGCTCAATCGCCAGCCCTTTGTGGGAGCCTTCCAGAAAATGCACGAAACGCATGATCAGTACCTCTGTTGTTTTTATGGAATGGTACGGTACGTTACCGTACCCTTTCGCCAAAAATGCGCCCAAAACAAACACGCGTCAAGGGTGATGCGCGGGCTTTTTACAAAAAATATCGCAGGATGACTGGGTGATTCTTCCCGCCGTGTGGCTGGAAGGCTTATGCAGAGCGGCGTAGGCTATGGCTTCTTTCACCGTGTTCTTTCAGGAATATCCGATTCACATGCAAACCCCTACCCCGAGGCAAGCAGCAAAACGTCAAAGTATTCTCCAGGTTGCGACTGAGATGTTTCTCGCAGAAGGCTATTCCGGGGTCAGCGTCGACGGGATCATCGCCAGCATTGGCGGCTCCAAGCGCACGCTGTACGCCTATTTCGGTGGCAAGGAGGGGCTGTTCGCGGCGATTATCGAGCAGCTGTGCGCAGAGAACGTCAGCCCGCTTACCCACATGAATCTGGCCCAGAAGCCGCTACAGGAAGCGTTGACCACCATTGCCCGGGTCTTTCTCGACGTGGTGTTATCACCCCGCACCCTTGCCCTGCATCGCCTGATCGTGTCCGAAGCCCTGCGCGCGCCGGAGGCTGCAAAGTCGTTTTTCGAAGCGGCGCCCGCCACGGCCTACACCTGCCTGGCCGAGTACTTCACCTGGGCCGAGGAAGCCGGCCTGATTATCCCGGGCGACCCGCAGACCCGCGCCAAGATCTTCCTCGATGCACTGACTGGCGACATGCAGTTGCGTTGCCTGCTGGGGCTTTGCAAAAGCCCCGGAAAACCGGCACGCGAACAACTGATCAAAGAGACCATATCTATATTTATCAATGGCTTGTCAGCTGATAAGGCCCAGTAAGACGCCTATGGGGGCGCCTTCATTTGTGGCAGATCAGCGCCGCACCCGTAATCTCGGCACCGTCGGGAGTTTCCTTACCGTCAGCCACCGCCATGCTGTCGGCCCCCAAAGCGCCAGCTTCGTTAAAGGCCATGCGCAACGTTTCATCAGCACTCGCCCCCCTGACGGTGAACACCCTGACCAGGTTGCATTGATTGGATGATGTTGCGGTGACCAGATTAACGTTGAGACCTTGCTCAGTCAGTTGGGTAGAGCACGCGCAGAGCGTGGCCATCGCCAAAAAGGTCAGAAACGCTTTGGACGGAGTCTTCATAACGGATGCTTCCCTGGGTTTGCGCGACTGATTCAACCGGCGTTTGCAAAGCCGCTAAAAAACGCTGAACGGATAATCGACAATCACCCGGTATTCATCAGCGTTGGAATTGCCACGGGTATTGCCCGGTGCGGTATACCCCTGCCCCGTGCGGTGGGCCGCCCAGCGCAGTGTGACGTTCAAGCCCTTGGCCTTGCCGCCCGGCACGGCGTAGCGCAGGGCAATGTCCCGCTCCCAGTGATGGGCATCCTTGCCGGCGGCGTTGTAGATGTAGCCGTAGCCTTTGCTGTCGGGATCGACCCGGGTCAGGTCCGCTTCGCCACGGGTATAGGAGGTACTGAGCTGGAAGTCGGGCGCGTCGATGAACGCCAGGCTGGTCTGGTACTGGATCTTCCAGGAGCGTTCCCCTGGCGCGTTGAAGTCTGCGTACTGCTGGGAGTTGTTCAGGTAGAGGAAGGTCCGGTCGTCCTGCACCACGTAGTCGAACGGCGTGTCGCCATCAACCTTCTGCAGCCCCAGGGTCAGGCTCTGGCCGGCGCCGGACAGGGTCAGGCCGCCGGTGTAGGTGTGGTTGTCAATACGCCCCAACTGGCGCTGGCCCTGGTCGCGGGTGTTGAAGTAATGCACATACGGCGTCAGCGTGACCCCTTGAGCCAGGATGAACGGTTGGCTCACACCGGCGTAGTACTGATTCCAGATATCGCTGAGTTGCCCGCCATACACCGTCAGTGTCATCCCGCCCGGCGCACCGTAGACACCCCCCAGCCAGGCCATGTGCGGGCTTTCACGATCGGCGGCCAGCCCGGCCTTGTTGCCGTTGCCATAACTGGTACCCAGGTGGCTCTGGCCACTCTGGTTGCGCAGCCGCGTGGAGTCGACCCAACCGCCGTCCAGGGTCAGGTTCTGCAGGCTGTAGTTCTTCAGCGTCACCCCGCGAAAGGTCTGTGGGAACACCCGGCTCACACCGCTGGCCACCAGCGGGTTCTCCAGGTACTGGTCACCGGCCTGCACCAGGCTGTCAAAGGCGCGCAGCTTGAGGGCCGCGCCCGCCGCCGAGAAGTCGGCCTGCGGGGCCATCTGCGAATCCAGCGGCAGCAACCCCGCCCCGCCACTGCCCCCGCCGCCGTCGAGCTTGAGTCCATAGAACCCATGCACATCCACCCCGACCCCAATCGGCGTGTCGGTGTACCCCGAACGAAAGGACAGGTACACCCCCTGCACCCATTCGCGCTGGTCCAGCCGTGACGGCGTGTTGTGGTTATCGCGGCCCAGGTAGTAATTGCGCAGCAAGCCATTGAGGGACGAACCGCTGACAAACCCCGGCGCGACCGCCAGCTCAGCCTTCTGCCGCTCATTGATGCCCGTGCTGAGGTTGTCCCGTTGGCCCAGGGAGTTATCGGCGTACACGCTCGCTGCCGACAGGGACACCGTCAGCGACATCGAAACCCGCACCAGCCGCCCCATGGCAAACCCCATCAGCGTTGCTCCTGTTGTTGCAGTACAGTCACCGTCGCCGTGGTGCCCGCCCGCAAGCGGCCCTGGCTGGCGTATTCAGGATCGATGCCGATTCTGACCGGCACCCGCTGTGCCAGCTTGACCCAGGTGTAGCTGGGGTTGATGTTGGCCAGCAGGCGACTGCCCGGAGAGTTCTCGCGGTCGGTGATGGCGAAGGCGATGCTCTGCACCGTGCCGCCAAAGGTTTCGCCGCTCATCAACTGAATCCGTACGCGGTCGCCCTCGGCGATCCGGGGCAGCTTGGTTTCCTCGAAATAGCCACTGACATAGAACGAGTCGCTGTCCACCAGCGCCAGCAAGGCACCACCGGCCGTGGCGTAGTCGCCCTGGCGCGTCAACAGGTTGGTGACATAGCCACTGACCGGCGCGATCACCCGGGTACGCTGCAAATCGAGCTCTGCCTGGGTCAATGCGGCCTTGGCCAACTGCACGTTGGCCTCGGCCAGCCCGAGATTGGCCTGGTTGCTCAACAGTTGCGCCTGGGCGACCGCCACGTCGGTACTGGACTTCTCCCACTCTTCGCCGGAGATCGCGAACCCCTGCTTGAGGGTGCGCCGCCGCCGCTCCTCGCTCTGGCGCTGCTTGAGCTGGGCTTGGCTGGCAATGATCGCTGCCTGGGACTGGCCCAGGGTGGCCTTGGCCACGTCCACCGAGCGCCGTGCATGCTCGACCGCCAGGGCGTAGCGCGCAGGGTCGATTTCCAGCAGCACGTCGCCCTTTGTCACATGCTGGTTATCCTGCACCCGCAGGCTGACGATCAGCCCGGAGACATCCGCCGGCAGCGTCACCACGTCGGCACGCACGCGCGCATCACGGGTCCAGGGCGAGCGGGTGTAGTGTTCCCAGGCGAACCAGCCCAGCACCACGGCCAGCAAGACCACCACCAGGGTAATCACTTGGGGAATGAATTTTTTCAAGATCATGGGGTTCCCATCACTAAAATCACCACCGCACATACGCAGACATACAGGGCGCCCTCAAACAGCGCCTCATGCCAGACCAGCCGCAACACGCCGAGGCGGCGCAAACCCCAGTCCAGCAGCATGAACACTGGCAGCGCCAACAACAGGACCTGGGCAATCGGCGGCAGGTACACGCCGCCCACCTCGAAATCAATCGGCAAGGGCCGGCACTCCTTCTTCCACGGGTTCAAGAAATTCGCGATAGCGCTCAAGGAACGACGCCACGATCAGCAACGCCACCCGAATGCGAAACACCGACCACAGCTGCCCATGCCCTGAAGGCAACGCGCTGGCATGCAGCTGGTCCAACTCGTCGCCCAACTGGCGCAGGCTCGTGGTCAGAGCTTGCACGTCGACACCCGGCCGGCCGGCCACATAACGCCCGGACTGCTCCAGGACCGACTGCAAGCGAGCCTTGGTTGCAGGCGCGAGCAGCGTATTGTCCTGGCCTTGTTGCTTGAGCTGGTTCAGGGCGATCCCCAGGGCCATGCACGCCAGGCTGACCTCGAACAGCGCGTTGGAACGCCGGTCGTTGGCCGCCGGCAACAGCCCCAGCATCATGGTCAGGCGGTCCATCATCCGGCTTTCAAAGGCAAACTGGTGGGAGTCCGCCGTCGAGGCCCGGAGCAGCGCGTAGACCTGGCCACGGCTCTCGTCGTACAGGCGCTGGATACGCCGCGCAGGGTTAAACGCAAACACCCACGAATACACTAGCAACGACAGCGCGCACGCCCCTATATAGGCGCCAGCGAATTCGAACCACTGGCTCGCGCTGTTCTGCCAGGCCCCGATATTCTGCGGCCCTACCATCAGGAAGGTCGACAGGCCCAAGCCCATGCCGATCCCGGCGGTCATCGGGCTGGCCAGGCCTACCGCAATTACATACAGCAGCGGCGCGAGGATCAGAAACAGCATTTCCACATCGCCAATGGCCGGCACCAGCATGAACTGATAGACCGCCGAGACCACCAGGGACAGGCCAAACCCGCGCGCATAGTTCTGGCTCGCGGCCAGGGGCCGGGGAAAGGTCGCCATCAACGAACAGAGAATGCCCACCAGGATCATCCCGGCCCGGGCGCCGTCCCACGCGGTCTCGATCCAGATCAGGCCGCTGACGAACAAGGCAATGAAGGCCCGCGCCGCGTTCATCCCGGCCAGGCGCCAGTCCAGGTACAGCGGATTGCTCTGGCCCTGGCGGTGCGCACAGCTGGCCTGGCGACCGTCCTGGATGGCATCGCTGAGTTCGAGGATTTCCTCCAGTTGCTGCAACAGGCGCGCCTGCTCCCACCGCAAGGCCCACGCCAGTGCGCGCAAGGTGCCGGTCATGGGCCCGGCGCGCTGCTCGGCGTTTTTTGCCTGTTGGTCAAACCGCTGCTGGAGCGCGGTAAAGCCCTGGCGCGCTTCGGCCGACAGCGAACGACCGGCCACCGCCAACTGGTCGAGAAACGCCAGCTCGTCAGCCCGCAACTGCTGGATATCCTCCGGCAGATCGCCTTCCCAGCGCTCACCGATCAGCATGCGCTGGCGCCGCAGCACGGTCAGCCGCGAGGCCAGCAACACCAATTGATTGCCGAGCAGTTGCACCAACCCATTGGCGCTGCGCAGCCGTGGCGCATCGAAATACAGATGCCGGCGCAGGCCTTCCAGGGCGCTGATTTCCCCCAGCAACTGCATCTGGCGCTTATGAAAGTCCGCCTCGCTCTCTTCGGTGCGGATCACCGCTGCGGCGTGAGCGGCCATCAATTTCAACACCTGGTCGACCTTGGCGAAATAGCCCCGTGCAACCGCTTCCGGGCGCGCTGTGAGCAGGCTCACCAGGCATACACAGGCCACCGCCAGCAGCGTCTCGGTCAGCCGGGTGATCGCCAGCATCAAGGTGTTGTCCTGCTCCGGCACCGCCAGCAGCCCCACCACCACGGCGGTAAAACCACTGAGCACAAACGCATGGGAACTGGTGTAGCGCAACAACGTGCCGCCAGCGGTGCAGAACGCCAGCCACAACGACAGGGTGATAACAAAGGGCAGCGGCGCCTGGGGGAAAATCCCCATGATTACCACTGCCACGGCGGCACCGACCAGGGTGCCGATGATCTGCGAGAAACTGCGCTGCAACGCCATGCCGCCCAGGGGCTGGCTGACGATAATCACGGCCATCACCGACCATTTGGGTTGATCCAGGTCGAAGATAAAGGCCAGGTACAACGTCAACAGCCCGGCCGCGACGGTGCGCAGGGCAAACAGCAACACCCCGAGGCCGGGGTTGAACACAACTTTGAAATAGTTGATCAGCGGCTGCATGGGCGGCTCATGCGTGCGGCCAAGGCAGCTCAGGGGCTAGCAGACGATCGCCGTCAAACCCCTCGACATCACCAAACCGTTGCAGGTCACGGTTGTTCCACGCCAGTAAAGCCTCGACGATATCGGCCTTGTCGTGCGCAACAAAATTCCACCACAGATAAATCTCCTCGGTTAGAGGCACGCCCCCCAAGAGCAATGCACGCGAGGCTGCAAAAGACTGCAAGCTCAGCTCGCTCAAGCCACGCCCCAGATAAGCCAGCTCGTTACTGGCAAAGGTTTGACCATTGATGCTGAAGGCGCCTTCCAGCGGCAAAATGCCGTACTCGAACTGCGGATCAAGGCTCAAGTGCACACTCGCGGCGGCGTCACACCGCAGGTCGATACCCACCAGTGGCGAATAGAATCGACCCGGTGCGGTTCGGCCTGCAAAACCTCCGGCCAATAACGTGAGCTGCAAGCCTCCTTCAGCCCAGGTCGGCAAATCGGGGTAGTGGTCAAATGCCGGTGCGCAGTCTTTATCGGCCTGCGGCAAGGCGATCCATAGTTGCGCCGCATGCAGGTGATGCTCCTGCGCCAATGACTCTTCGGTGTGGGTAATGCCCCGCCCGGCCGTCATCAGGTTGACCTGGCCCGGACGAACAACCTGCTCATTGCCCAGGCTGTCTCGGTGCAGGACTTCGCCTTTGATCATCCAGGTAAAAGTCTGCAGGCCGATATGCGGATGCGGGCCGACACGCAACCCCGCATTGCTCTCAAACACCGTAGGGCCGGCATGATCGAGAAAACACCAGGCGCCAATAGTGCGCCGCTGCCTGGAGGGCATCAGCCGATTGATCGCAATCCCACCGCCCACCTGTGCAGTGCGCGCCGTAATACGCTGAATCTCGCGAACACCCTCAGCCCTCGGGCAATCAGATGACGTGGACAACTGATTGAATGGCTCCTGATTACTCATAGCTGCTCCTTTACCGCCAATTGACTTCGGATGCTGACACTGGCGCTCAGCAATTTATAAATCGGGCAAGTATTGGGGACCGCCAACAAGACTGATAAAGCTCTGCGTGCAATTCGATGCGGCGCAGGATTTGCGCAGCGCGCGGCTCCTGCACAACACGCCACTCGACATTAACTCTTTCTATCGAGTGCCTTCTTTCAGGCCCAACAGTTGCCACTCCCAGCGCAACCCTTGACCAAAGGCACCGCCCAGCTCAGCAAAGAGCTTGGCCACCTCACCTGCCGTTTCTTCATGGGACCAGTCGCGTTGCAACTCACTGATGTAGACCGCCGCCGTCAGCGGCCGGGCACCGGCTTGTACCATGCGTTGTACACCCCGCTCATGGCCTTCGGTGCTGCCCCCGCCCGCGGCATCGGTGACGATATACACCTCATACCCCGCCGCCAGTGTGCTCAACACCGCGAAGCTCAGGCAGACCTCAGTCCACAAGCCCGCAATCACCAGCTTTTTCTTGCCGGTGTCCTCGACCCACTTGCGCACCCGCGGGTCATCCCAAGAGTTGAGGCCAGTACGGTCGATCGGTTGCTGTTCGGGAAACACCGCCTGCAGCTCCTGGAAAATCTCCTGGCGCTCGGCGTAGGCCGTGGTCAATAGCGTGGGAACATTGAAGATCTTCGCGCCCTTGGCCAACAAGGTGGTATTGGTGACGACCGTATCCGCCGAGTGAGAACGCACTGCCAACAGCTGAAGGTACTGATGGTCAATCAACAGCAATGCGTGATTGTCAGCGTTCAATAGCGGGTCATTGGCTGGAATTTGGTGGTGTTTTTGCATCTGGACGCTCCTCGTCTCGGGCTGAAGTGGAGGCCGCCTCTCGCAGCGCAGCCCCCACGCCTGGGCTTACTTGCCCTCGGTCAACGCGTTGTAGCTGGTGAACAGGTTGCGATAGTCCGGGATGTGGTTGGAGAACAAGGTCCCCAGGCCTTCGATATCGTTGCGCCAGTCGCGGTGCAGCTCGCACGCCAGGCCGAACCAGGTCATCAGTTGGGCGCCGTTGGCGGTCATGCGGGCCCAGGCCGATTGCTGGGTCAGTTCGTTGAAAGTGCCGGAGGCATCGGTCACCACAAACACGTCATAGCCTTCGGCCAGGGCCGACAGTGCCGGGAACGCCACGCACACCTCGGTCACCACGCCAGCGATGATCAGTTGCTTCTTGCCGGTGGCCTTGATGGCCTTGACGAAGTCTTCGTTGTCCCAGGCGTTGATCTGCCCAGGGCGGGCAATGTACGGCGCGTCCGGGAACAGGGCCTTGAGCTCGGGCACCAGCGGGCCGTTGGGGCCGGTTTCGAAGCTGGTGGTGAGGATGGTCGGCAGCTTGAAGTATTTGGCCAGGTCAGCCAGGGCCAGGACGTTGTTCTTGAACTTGTCGGGCTCGATATCGCGGACCAGCGACAGCAAGCCAGCCTGGTGGTCAACCAGCAGGACAGCTGCGTTGTCTTTGTCCAGGCGAACGTAAGGTTTAGACATCATGATGCTCCTGATAAAAAAGGTGCTTGCCCAAATGGACCGCACCGGGGAAGGTCAGCCGTATTTACTTGCGCTGGGAGTCTAGCTCTTCGTGATTGTTTGCCACTTCCTGGGCCTTGATGTAGCTCTCGATCAGCAGTTGGTAGTGCGGCATGGCCTGGGTGTAGACGTTCGCCCACTCCTGGGCATCCGGACGGTTCCACGAGCCTTGCAGTTCCGACAGGGTGCCCATGATGTCGATCGGCACCACGCCGGCCTGGGCCAGGCGCGCGACGGTCAGGTCGGTGGCCAGTTTCGAGTGGTTGCCCGACGCGTCGACTACGGCGAACACCTTGTAGCCTTCATGCACCGCCGCGATGGACGGAAACGCCAGGCACACGCTAGTCAGGGTGCCGGCAATCACCAGGGTCTTCTTGCCGGTGGCCTTGACCGCCGCGTGGAACTCGGGGTTATCCCAGGCATTGATCTCGCCGCGCCGGGCCACGTACTGGGCATGGGGCGCCGCCTCGTGGATCTCCGGGATCAACGGGCCGTTCGGCCCCTGGGGCACTGAAGCGGTGGTGATGACCGGGATTTTCAGCAGGGTCGCGGCCTTGGCCAAGGCAATGGCATTGGCGCGCAATTGAGGAACATCAATGTCCTTGACGATCTGGAACAGGCCACTCTGGTGGTCGATCAGCAACATGGCGGTGTCGGTGGGGTCAATCGTCGGCTTCTGACCATTAAAGTTTGCAGCGTTACCTGAAGCGCTCATTTGCATTTCCTCTTATGTGGATGAACCTCCCTGCCATTACTGCCTGCCAAATGCCCGGCAGGCTCTGCACGTCCTGTGCAGATATGAATGGGTTACGACTCGCCAGGTTCGTTCGCTTTCGGACCTCAGACCTCGAAGCGCCTGGCGACAGCTGACAATTCCAACAATGGAACGCCTGCGCACAGCAATTTTTGTTAGCGCAAGGCGATCATTTTTTGCATTCCTGCAGATTTACCCTGAACGGAGCCAACGCTAATGGCCCACCCGAGCCAGTCCAGCCCACCGAGTGCCAGCCCATATGCCCCCTGCCGCTACCGTGATTCACTGCGCGTGTGTGGCCTGAAACAAACAGCGGCTCCACCTTAGTCATCACTCTAGGTGTTCGGTAGTGGTTGAATTAGACTTCACCATCTCAAAATTGGAACGATGCGCATGTTCGACCTGAATGAACTCTTCCTCTACGCCAAGGTGGTGGAGCATGGTGGCTTTGCGGCGGCCGGTCGGGCACTCAACATGCCCAAGTCGACCTTGAGCCGCCGGGTCAGCCAGTTGGAGGCGAGGCTGGGGGCACGCCTGATACAGCGCTCGACCCGGCAGTTCCAGGTCACCGACATTGGCCTGGCCTATTACCGCCACTGCGTGGCGATGACCGCCGAGGCGGAGTCGGCCGAGGACCTGATCGCCTTCAACAAGGCCGAGCCCCGTGGGGTGATTCGCCTGAGTTGCACCACCGCCCTGCTCAATTACTGGGTGGCGCCGATGCTGGGCCAGTTCATGGCGCAGTGCCCCAGCGTCGAGCTCAACGTGAAGAGTTTCAACCGTAAGGTCGATGTGATCAGCGAGGGCTATGACATTGCGCTGAACCTGTGCTTCCCACCTTTGGAAAGCAGCGACCTGGTGATGAAGCTGCTCGCCAGGAGCACCCAGGTGCTGGTAGCGAGCCCGGGTTTTTTACAGGAGCATCCACGGCCCCAGGTCCCTGCCGATTTGTCAGGACTGCCGACCATCTGCTGGGGCAACCCGACAGCGCAGTACGTCTGGGGCCTGACCGGGCAAGCAGGCGAGACGGCCGAGATCTGCCACGCACCACGGCTGATCAGCGATGACATGCCCACCCTGAAAAGCGCGGTGCTCCAGGGCGTGGGCGTCGCCAACCTGCCGCTGGCGGTGGTCGAGGATGAGATCAGACACGGGCGCCTGATCAGCCTGCTCCCCGATTGGCGCCCCACCGAAGGCGTGATCACCGCCGTCTTCCCTTCAAGGAGGGGACTGTTGCCGTCGGTGCGCACGTTGATCGACTTTCTGGCGCAGGCGTTTGCCGCGCAGCAACAGCAGCACAGCTGAGGGCGCGCCCAAGGTGAGGAAGTGTGACCGCGACCACCAACCGTGTTTCCAGGCCCCCTGCTCGGCCCACATCCTGCGTACCTCCCACGGCGTGAAAAGCACTGCACCCCGGGCAACCTCCCTTTATCGCCCCCGGCGTCTGTGACTGGACGCCAGTGGGGGGAATTACATCAGCGCAATAAACGCTATGTATAACGACCAGTTAACCATGTCGCGCATTTTGTAGGATAAGTCGTCTATCCCACGCTTTACACCATCGTAGTTACCGAACAAGAATGAACACCCCACGCAGTACCATTAACTAATTCAACCAGAAAAACATTTTTCCGGAGAATACAGAATGGCCAGCGAAAACTATGCAAGCAATGGCGTCGCAACTGCCCCATTAACTTCCGTGAATCAGGCACTCAACTTTGGTCGTGACTATTCGCGTCTAAAGAACTACTACGAGACCTGGTCAGCCGATTATGACAATGATGTCTCTGAAGAAAATTACTGCGGCCCCAGCATGCTCGCAGATCTCTTCGACTCATTGCACCGAGCCCCGCGGGAGCGCCAGTCGCTGCGTATCATGGATGCCTGCTGCGGCACTGGCCTGGTGGGTAAAGAGCTGATGCTACGGGGGTTTGCGCCGGTAGACGGGTGTGACCTGTCGCCGGCCATGACCCACCTCGCGCACAAGACCCAGGCCTACGCCAGACTGTATGGCGGGGTGGATCTTACGGAACACAATCCATTGATTGCAGATAACCAGTATGACGCGACCTTTTGTTGCGGTGCGTTTATCCAGGGCCACTTACCCATCGAGGCGATCCATGAACTTATGCGCATTACCACTCAGGGTGGAGTGATTCTGTTCAGTACTCGCTGTAGTTTTTATCAAGACGAACACTTTGATAAATTCCTGGACAAGTTAACCGCCTCTGCACAACTTTGTGCACTGCCCTCCTTTATGAACGCTGCTTACTTAAACGACGTGCAAGCCCACTACTTGGCGTTCGCCGTCAACAAATAATCAGGAGTCGAACATGGATGTGCTCAAAAGTATCTCCCTTGAGCGCCTTGCATCGACCCAAGCAGATTATGAAGTCAGCCGTTTGCGCGATTGTTGCGTCAATGATGGATTCTTCTACCTGGCCGATCATGGTATCCGGCTCTCGTTGATAGAGGATGCCTTGGCCACGGCGCGCCAGTTCTTTGCGCTGCCACTGTCGATCAAAAAGCAGTTCGGCCAGGACCGCCAAGTAGTCAGCCCCAAGACGTGCCGTGGGTATGTCGATACGTTTGGCGAGACCCTGCATGCGCCCACCGGCCCCGACCGCAAGCAGCATTTCGACATGGGCCGGGAAGCACCGGCCTGCGACTTGCCTTTTACCGGGCCGAACCTGCTGCCCAGCGACGACCAGGCGCCCGGATTTGCCATGGCCATGCTGGCTCTGCAACACGAAGTAATGAGCCGCGTAGTGCCCGCGCTGTTGCGCGGCCTGGCCCGGTCCCTGGGGCTGGATGGCGAATTTTTCCAGGGCTTTTTTTCCGACCCGGTGTTGATCCAGCGCGCCCTGTATTACCCGCCGTCGGGCAGCGGCGCGGGCAAGCACACCGATAACGGCATGTTCACCTTGCTGTTCCAGGACCCGCGAGATGCCTGCGCCCTCAGCGCGTTTTCCCAGGGGCGCTGGATCGACGTGCCGTGCCGCAAACACGAGGTGGTGGTCAATCTCGGCGATATGTTGATGAAGTGGAGCAACGGCCTGTTCACCAGTACACCGCACCAGGTCATCCACCGCGCCAGCACCGCCAGAGTGTCGTTGCCGTTTTTTGTGTACCCGAACATCGATGCGGTGTTCACGCCCCTGGGCGGCGACGCAACGGTCGCCTGCCAACAGGTGATGCTCGACAACTTTAATTCCATCTGGGTGTCCGGCCAGGGCGCCGGCAGGGCGCGCGAGTTCGCTTGAAGCAGCCCCACAGGAGAAGCGATATGGACAGCGCAACGCCAAGCAAAATCGCCTTCATCGGCGTCGGAAATATGGGCCGCCCCCTGGTGGAGCGCCTGCTGCACGCCGGCTACGCCGTGCAGGTGTATGACATCGACGCGGCACACGCACGCTCGGTGATCGCCGCCGGTGCCTGCTGGAAGGCCACCCCGGCACTGTGCGCCAGTGGCTGTGAGGTGGTCGTGACCTGCCTGCCTCTGCCCCATCATGTACTGGAAAACATGACCGGGCCGCACGGCGCGCTGGCCGGGATGGCGGCGCATTCGGTGTGGATCGACACCTCCACCACCGACTACCACAACACCCGCTACATCGCCGGGCTGGCCCGGCAAAAATCCATCTACAGCCTGGAAGCCCCGGTCAGCAACCTGTCGCACATGGGGGTGGATTTCGCCAACGTGTGCTTTTACATCGGGGGCGATGAGCGCGGTTATCAATTGAGCCGCAACGTGTTGGAGACCATGGGCCGCAAGGCGTTTTACGTGGGCGAGATCGGCGCCGGGCAGTCCGTCAAGCTGCTGACCAACCTGCTGTTCTACGCTGCGACCGCCGTGTGGGCCGAGTTACTGGTATTGGCCAGGGCCCATGAGATCCCGCTGCATTGGCTGTGGGATTTCGTCAAGACCTCCCGTGGCAACTGCTTTGTCAGCAACCAGTTGACCCCCTTTATGCTTGACGCCAGCTATGACCATTCCTGCACCCTGGAGATCACGGTCAAGGACATGAACCTCACCGAGGCGCTGGCCGATGAGCTGGGAGTGGCGATGCCGTTGGGGCGCATCGTCGCTGAGCGTTATCGACAGGCAGGCGCACAGTTCGACAGCCAGGACAATCACGTCAAGATCGCCGCCTTGAGCGAACAGGAAAATCGCATTGCCCTTGCCCTGCCGGGCTTCCAGGCGCCCTCGCCCTACGGAGCCAATCACGCCTACCGCCATAGCGGCGCCTTTACCGAGGATGCCTTCGGTCGCATCACTCCCACCCTGCCGCACGCGTTCCATTGCGGCATCACCTTTACCGACAATCAGAAGATCAAGCTGGCGGCGCACCTGGTGGAGTTTCTCGCTTGCATCAACCGGGTCATCCTTGGCGAAGCGGCTGAGATCGGCAGCGCCATGGGCCTGTCACCGACGCTGATCACCCAGGTGGTCAACTGGAGCTGCGGCCCCAGCTGGGTGGCCGAACACCTGGACAGCTACGAGCCGTGTTTCGACAGCATCGCGGTGGTCGAGCAAAAACGCCACGCGCTGCAACTGAGCGTGATCAACCGGATCTTCCAACAATCGATCCTGGATGCGGCCATCCCACGCCGGATACCGGGCCTGGCCCTCGCCGAGGGGGTATGTGCGCCATGAAAATAACGTCGATCAAGGTCTATCAGTTCGATGTGCCGCTCAAGGAAAAATACAGCCTCAGCGGCGGGCGCCTGCACTATGCCGCGCTGGACTCCACCGTGGTGGTGATCGGCACCGACAGCGGCTTGCAGGGGGTGGGAGAAAGCTGCCCATGGGGCGCCACCTACCTGCCGGCCTATGCCAAAGGCGTACGGGCGGGGATCGCGGAACTGGCGCCGCACCTGCTGGGGGAGAACCCGCTGTACCTGGAGCAGATCAACGAGCGCATGGACGTCATGCTGCCCGGGCACCCCTATGTAAAAGCGGCCATTGACCTGGCCTGCTGGGACATTCTGGGCAAGCACTGCCAGTTGCCGGTGTATGCCTTGCTGGGAGGCAAATTCCAGGCCTCGATTGCCTTGCAGAGCAGCATCCCCACAGGTGATCCCGAGCACATGGCGACGCACCTGCAAGCCGCCCGCCAGCAGGGTTATCGTACCCATTCGTGCAAGGTGGGTACCGGTGTCGTGGAGGATGTCGCGCGGATCAACAGCCTGATCGAGCAACGCCTGCAGGGCGAGGTGATCACCTTCGATGTCAATCGCGCCTGGACGGTGGCCGATGCCGTCGCGGTGATGAACAGCGTGCAGGACCCCACGGTGTGTTTCGAACAGCCCTGTGAGTCCATGGACCAATGCCGCGCCGTGCGCGAGCTGACCCGCAACCCGATCATCCTGGATGAGTCCATCGTGACCCTGGCCGACCTGGTGTACGCCCAGCGCCATAACATCACCCAGGTCATCGGGCTGAAAATCGCCCGGGTCGGCGGCTTGACCAAGGCCCGGCAACTGCGCGACTTCTGCCTCCATCACGGGATCCAGATGAACATCGAGGACGTCGGCGGCACGCTGGTGTCCGACAGCGCCGTCATGCACCTGGCCACCGCGACGCCGGCGCGTTTTCATCGTGCGAGCTGGAACTGTTGCCGCCACCACGATGTGCAACTGGCCACGGGCGGGTTCGATATTCGCCAGGGCCGCGCCTATGTGCAGGACAGGCCGGGGCTGGGGCTTGACCTTGACCCCCGGTGTTTCGAATCGGCGCTCGCCCAGTACAGCTGAGCCCCCACCCCTTTATCCCCGTTGATCCATGGAGGTTCCATGTCCAGCGCCCCATCGTCCCCGCACCTGGCTCGAGGCTTTGCCGCCGACCCCTTTGCATCCTTCACCTTGCCCAGCGAACACTATGTGGACAGCGGGCTGTTCGAGCAGGAAATGCAGCTGATTTTCTGCAAGACCTGGCAGTACGTATGCCACGTGTCAGCCCTGGCCCAGGTCGGCGACTATTACGTACGCGACCTGGGCCGCCAGAGTGCCCTGGTGGTCAAGGACCAGGATGGCGCCTTCAAGGCCTTCCACAATGTGTGCCAGCACCGTGCACATCGGCTCGTGGAGGGCCGCGGGCATGTGCCCGGGCTGCTGACCTGCCCTTACCATGCCTGGGCCTACAACACCCAGGGCCAACTGATCAGTGCGCGCAAGTCCGAACACGTCAAGAACTTCAGCACCGCGCAGGTGCAACTCGCACCCATCCGCCTTGAGGTATTTTGCGGGTTTATCTTTATCAACTTCGACAGCCACTGCGCCTCCATGCAAACCCTGCTGCCCGGCCTGGAGGACTCCATCCGCACGTTCGCCCCCGCACCGGAACGCTTGGTCCATGCCTACTCCAAGGACTACAGCGTGCAGTCGAACTGGAAGGTTTCGGTGGAGAACTATTCGGAGTGTTATCACTGCCCGATGTGCCACCCGACGCTGTCCATGGCCACCCTGGACCTGAAGAGCTACCACTTGGCGATCCATGAGCATTACCACGCCCATGTCAGCCACGACAGCGGTGAGAACCAGGGATATACGATGAAGCAGACCTCAGCCCAGTCCCGCCAGTTTGGCGCCTGGTACCTATGGCCGAATTTTTGCCTGGAGGTTTACCCAGGAGGCTATATGAATGTGCTGCATCACATCCCGCTCGCGGTGGACCACACCGTGCAGGTGGTCGAATGGTTCTGCGAGGCGGCCACCCCCACGCGCGAAGAACAGGAAGTCATCGACTTTGTGGCGGTGATTCGTGAAGAAGATGTGCCGCTGTGCGCCAGCGTGCAGCGCGGCTTGAGCAGTGATGGCTACCAGCAGGGGCGCTTTATCGTCGACCCAGGCCTGGGCGCCAACAGCGAACACGCCGTGCATGACATCCAGAAAAAAACCCTGGCAGCCCTCGGCCTGCTGCTCGCCGAAGATCCCTAAGGCCCGTGTAGACCGATGCCCCTGACTGAGCAGGCTTGCCGGCTCAGTCAGGGCACAAACGCTCCCCCCATGTGCTGGGCAGCGCTTAGCCTCAGTCGGCGAACGACGACTTCAACCATTCCAGCAACTGCCGGGCTGCCGGGCCCAGGTTGGCGTCTCGCCACTTGTAGACGCTCAGGGCTTGCGGCAAGTGGGTCGATTGCGCAAAGGGCCGCACCAGCTCACCGCTGGCCAGCATTCTTTCAGTGGTCCTGCGCCACCCCAGGGCAAAACCGAAGCCCGCGACGCAAGCCTGCATCATCACCGGATAACTGTCGAAGAACTTGCCCTTGGGGTCGCCCAGCTTGATGCCGTACTCCAGCAACCAATCGTTCCAGGTGCTCCAGTCCTGCGGCACCGCGACATGGTGCAGCAGCGGCAGGTTGGCCAGGTCTGCCAGGGCCAGCGATGTACTGCCAAAGGACGCGAGATAACGGGGGCTGCACACCGGGTAGATTTCGTCGCTCAAGGTAAACAACCGCGTGTGGTCACCAGATGCCCGGCCCGAGGTCTGGATGGCGATATCAAATTTTTCCGCGGTTTCGGTAATGGGCTGGGTCGATGCGTTAAGCCGCACCTCGATCTCGGGGTGCTTGTTGTGCAACGCGGGAATATTGGGAGTCAGCCAATAAAAGGCTTCGCACAGTTGCGCCACCAGCACCACTTCGCTGTTGTCCCGGCCTTTTTTCAGGTCTTCGGCTTGCGACGCAATGCCCAGGAAGGCGGTGCGCACGGTATCGCGAAATTCGACCCCCGCCGCCGTGAGGAACACCGCGCGGTTTCTACGGGTAAATAAAGCAACACCGAGAAATTCTTCGAGGGCACGGACCTGTTTGCTGATGGCTGCCTGGGTCAGGTGCAACTCTTCTGAGGCTTTGGAAAAGCTCTCAAGTCGCGCCGCCGCTTCAAAAGGCACAAGGCTGGACAGTGGAGGCAGTGAGCGTTTGAAATTATCCATAATTTTCAGTCCTTCTGCGTAACCATAAGTCACTTTAAATACAACCAGTGCTCACCCAGAATCCTTACTGCAGGCCAATCAAGGAAAACTCATGTCTGGAAGCACTACGATAACCGCCACCGATAACCGACAAAGCATTCTTATCGTGGTGGGTTCGGTATTTTTGCTGTCGGTGTCAGACGCCATCATCAAGGCGACCAGTCCCGATACGTCAATGTGGCAATTGTATGTGATCCGCTCCGTCCTGGCCTGCGCCATTCTGCTGGCGTTAGTGGTGCACATGCGCGGCGCCGCGCAGTTGCGCCCACTGTCCCCGCTGTGGGTGGTGATAAGAAGCCTGCTGCTGTCGTTGATGTGGATCGCCTTTTACGGCGCCCTGCCCTTTATCAGCCTGACCATCGCTGCCCTGGCAATCTACACCACGCCCCTGTTCATTGCGTTGTTCGCGGCCCTTTCACTGAAGGAAGACGTGACCCTGCGCAAATGGCTGGCGATCGGCCTGGGTTTTGTCGGGGTCTTGATCACCCTGGCGCCGAGCACCGAAGAATTCAATACCTATGCCCTGCTGCCGGTACTCGCCGCCATCCTGTACGCCCTCGCCGTGGTGGTGACCAAGGGCAAATGTGCCGATGAGGACCCCATGCTGCTGGCACTGGCCATGAATGCCGCGCTGCTGGTGATCGGTGTGCTCGGCAGCCTGGTGGTGATGCAGACCGGCCCGCATTTCCCGAGCAATGAAGGTTGGCGCTTCCTGATCGGCGGCTGGTCGGCCATGGGCCAGGCCGACTGGTGGATCATGATCGTATTGGCGGTGTTGATGGTGCTGGTCAGCATCGGGATCGCCAAGGCCTATCAAATTGGCGAGACCTCGATCATCGGCGCGTTTGACTACACCTACCTGATTTTCGCCATCGCCTGGGGCGCCCTGCTGTTCAACGAAATGCTCAACGGCCGAACCGCCACCGGCCTGGTCCTCATTCTGCTCTCGGGTTTCCTTGCGCTGAAAAAACCCGCTGGCGAGCTGTAGATACCTCACGTGCACAGGCCCTGCCCAGGAGCTGTTTATGCTGACGTCATCTCATCTGCCCAATGTGATTGTGTGGGCCGTTTCCAGGAGCCGCTCAACCGCCTTCGAGCGCGCCGTGATGCAACACCCGGGCGTGAAGGTGCTGCATGAACAACTGTCGGAGCCGTTCCTGGCCCGACACTTCCCGGCAAAGCATGCGCTGATCGAGCGCAACCGCCAGGCCGCGCAAGGCCCTGCGGGCATCACCCGCTACAGCCAGGCGCTGGCCCTGTTGAGCCAACGTCCGGCCGAACCCCAGCACCTGCAATGTGCCAAGGAGATCGCCTATTTCTTCGACTTCCAGGCCATCGATGGCGCCTGGTTGACCGCATTCAAGCATGTGTTCCTGGTGCGCCAGCCGCTGGCGGTCATGCAGTCGCTGTATCGCGTCAGCCAGGGCGGCGGCACCACCTATTTCGATGCCGACGAGTCAGGTTTCGATGAACTGGCACGCATTCATGGCCTGGTGCTGGAGCATTGCCCCAGCGATCACGTGCTGTACCTGGACAGTGACGCCGACTTGATGGCAGACCCCCAGGGCACCCTGCTGCGCTTCTGCGATTTTGCCGGCATCGAGTATTCCCCAAGGCTGTTGGCGTGGCAGCCGGAACAGGTCGCGCAATGGCAGTTTTTCAAGGGCTGGCATGATGACGCCGAGCGCTCGTGCGGGTTCGCCCAGGTGACGCACCCGGCCATGGATTTCCCGCCTATCGTCGAACAGACGGCCCGGGACAAGCAGGTGACTTATCGGTTTTTCCAGCTGTGCGCCAGCTGGCAACGCCAGGCTGATACAGCCGATCACCTCAAGTGCCTGCATGAACCCGCCACCACGCGGCTTCAGGTGCTGTTACTGGCCCACACCGACGAGCAGCGCCAGCGCGCCCTGCAACTGGCGGCGCATTTGCCCGACGACTATGCCCTTTGGCTGCTGGACAGCGCCAGCCACACCCTGAGCGACCAAACCCTGCGTGAACTGGCGCTGTTGCAGGACGGGCCGCTGGTGCTGCTGACGGCCAACGAGCACTTGACCTATTGCTCGCCCGAGCAGGCGCGCCAGCGGTTCCTGTGCCTGGTGGCCCCGGATACGGCCTCGGCCAGGGCCCTTGGCCTGCCACTGATTACCCTCGAGCCAAACACCCCCGCTGCACAGGGGCCGCGAATCAGTGCTCAGTTGGCCACCCTTGCGCGCAACGCAAGCCTGCACAGCCGCGCACGCCAAATCGCCAGCAACCGCTACGCCAGCGCGGCCATCGCACCGGGCCTGTCGTGGCAGCAACACTTCTTGCGCCTGCTGGAGCAGGCTCCCGAAAGCCTGGTCGCGATGACGCCCCACAGGCAGCTAAATGCGCGGCAGCTACACGCCCATGCCGTGACGCTGGCCGAGCGCCTGTCGAGCCAGTGTGCCCACGGCGGCTGGGTGGCGATCCGCCTGGACAAGGACCTGCGCAGCCTGATCAGCATGACCGCGTGCAGCCTGCTGGGCTGCCCCTACCTCGACATCCCCCATTGGTATGGGCTGGAGGCCACTGCCAAGGCCCTGGCCAATCTGCGGCCGGTGGTGGTGATCGGCGACAGCAGCAGCCTCAATGACCTGCCGCCCGGCTACCCCAGCCTGGTGTTCGATGAACTGCCCGCCACGCCCGCCCGGCCCGCCACCTTGCCCCACCGGGTACCGGGGGCAAATGACCTGGCCTACGGCCTGCTCACGTCCGGCACCACCGGCACGGCGAAGATCGTCACCATCGGCGAGCACGGCCGCCTGGACTCCCTGGCGTTGTGGCAACAGCACATCCGCCCGGGTGATCGGGTGGGCCTCAACGCCTGGATGGCCGGGTATGTGTATTACCCTATTTTCAGCGGCGCCACCGTGTGCCTGATGCCCGACGCCATGGTGCTCGACCCCCAGGCCCTGCGGGCATTCGTCGAGCATGGCCAGCTTAGCCAATTGATGATCACCCCCAGCCTGGCCGCAGGCCTGATGCACGATGAGCCCGCGTTCAAACAGGCCTTTGCCGGCGTGCGGTGCCTGTGGCTAAGCGGCGAACAACTGCCGCCGTCCACGCGGCAGAACCTGGTGCGCTGCCTGCCCAATTGCCGGGTGATCGACCTGTATGGCTCCAATGAAGCGGGCGACGTCGCGTTAGTCGCCCCCGACGGCCATCTGCAATGGACCCCTGGCACCCAGGCCTACGTGCTCGACCCGGCCCTCGATTGCACCCCACTGGGTGGCCACGGCGAACTGTACGTGCAGACCCCGGGGCTCAGCGTCGGCTACCTGGAGGACGATGCGGCCAACCGCAGCGCATTCGTGGCCAACCCACTGGCCCAGGAGTGCCCAGCGCTGGCCCCGCGGCTGCTGCGCACCGGCGACAGGGTCCGCCTGGACGAGGCCGGCGAGGTCTACCTGATCGGGCGCGCGACCACCCACCTCAAGGTGCGCGGCTTCAAGATCTTCAGCGCCGACGTCGAGCGCGTGTTGATGGCCCATCCCGAGGTGCGCAGCGCCCTGGTCACCACCCGTGGCGAAGGCCCGGACTTGCAGCTGGTAGCGTTTATCTGCGCCGTGGACTCCGGCAAGCCCCCCACTGCCGGCGCCCTGCGCCAGTGGGCGGGCCAGCACCTGCCTGCCTTCAGCGTGCCGCTGGGGTATTTTTTGGCCGCCTCGATTCCGGCAGGTGCCAGCCAGAAGCGCCTGGGCGCCCAGGCCCTGCTGCAACAGCCACTGACACCGCTGGCCGACGAGCAACCGCCGTTGACGCCGCTGCAAACCCGCCTGGCCCGGTTATGGGCGCGCTGCATGAACCTGCAAGGCGTCACCCTGGGGCCGGACAGCGACTTTATCGAGATTGGCGGAAGCCTGTTGCTGCTGGACTTGATCAATCGCATCAACCGCGCGTTCGACACCGACCTGACGATTGCCGACATCACCCGTGACTCGACATTGGCCGGGATCAGCCGGCAGTTGGCCCATCGGCTGCAAGGCGCGCCGCTTTTGGAAGTGGCCTTTTCGGTCACGGCACACGCCGAGCGTTATCTGGCGCACTTGAACACGGCCGTGGCGAACCTGCCCCAGGTGCCACCCCGCCTGGCCCGACGCACGCTGCTGGTCACCGGCGCCACCGGGTATCTGGGGCGCAGGGTGGTTGCCGAGCTGCAACACAGCGCCGGGGTGCAGACGGTGTTGTGCCTGGTGCGCGCCGATGATCCGGCCCAGGCCCAGCGGCGCATCGCCGAACTGGGCCTGACACCTGGCAGCGCACGAGTCGTGGGCCTGGCCGGGGACCTGGCGCAACCACGGTTGGGCATGTCGAGCGCGGCCTATCAAAGCCTGTGCCAGGAGGTGGACTGCATCATTCACTGCGCCGCCGACGTCAACTGGCTAAAAAGTTATGAACGCCTGGCCCAGACCAACGTCGGTGGCGTAGTCGAGGTATTGGGCCTGGCCGCCGCCAGCGGTGCGGCCGTGGTGTTCGCCTCGACCCTGCCAGAGCCGGTCCCCTCCACCGGCTATAACCGCGCCAAGCTGGTGGCCGAACAACTCGCGCTGGGTTTTTGCCAAAGCCGTGGGCTGTGCCTGAACATCCTGCGCTGCGGTGACATCAGCGCCCCCGCCAACCCGGGCAGTGGTTCATCGATCAACCAGGAAGACTATGTGGGGCTGCTGATTCGCAGCTGCCTGGCGCTCAAGGCCTGGCCTGACGAAGCCCATTGGTCGCTGAACCTGACCCCCGTGGATTATGTCGCACAGGTGTTCACCCACACCGCCCTCCACGGCCAGGCCCTGGGTTTGCCGCCGCTCCAGCACCTGTACAACCCCGCACCGAACCTGCCCTGGACGCAGCTATGCGCCTGGATGCAAACGCTGCTGGGCCACGCGCAGTTCGCGCCCCTACCCCTGGCGCAATGGCAAGCCCGACTCAAGGCGCAGGCCCCGGGCCAGGCCGTGCTGCAACGCACGCTGCTGATCCTGGCAATGATCATCGACGACTTCAGCCACTTCCACCCGCCACCGCCGCTGCTGCTCGATCACCTCAAGTGCCCGGCAATCGACGCCGAATGGACCCAGCACTATCTCGCGGCCTTAACCCTTACACAGGAGTGACCCCATGACACGCACCACCCACGGCTGGGCCGCCTATGGCCCGGGCTCGCCACTGGAACCTTTCACCTACCCGCGCCCGGACCCGGGGGCCAACGACGTGGAAATCCAAGTGACCCATTGCGGCGCCTGCACCAGTGACCTGCACCTGATTGAAGGCCATTGGGGCGAAGCCTCCCAATACCCTCAAGTGTGCGGCCACGAGGTCGTGGGGCGGGTGGTGCGTTGCGGCTCGGCGGTCACCCACCTGGCTGCCGGCCAGCGCGTTGGCGTGGGCTGGTACAAGGGCGCCTGCCTGGCGTGCGAATGGTGCCTCAAGGGCGAGGAGCAACACTGTGCGGCGGTGGTGGCGACCTGCGCCGATGGGCAAAAAGGCGGGTTTGCCGACTTCATGACCTGCGACAGCCGGTTCGTGTTCCCGATCCCCGACAACCTGCCCTCCCATGTGGCTGCGCCGTTGTTCTGCGCCGGGCAGACCGTGTTCACCGCGCTGCTGCGCGGCACCCGCCCGGGCATGCGCGTGGGGGTGCTGGGCATCGGTGGGCTCGGCCACCTGGCCATCCAGTTTGCGGCCAAGTTCGGCTGCACCGTCACCGCACTGTCGAGTTCCACCAGCAAAAAAACCCAGGCCTTGCAGTTGGGGGCCCGTCATTTCCACGGCCTGGACCCGGCCACCTTGCAGGCCCAGGAAAACACCCTGGACTTCCTGCTGGTCACCGCCTCCAACGACCAGGACTGGGAGCGCGCCATCGCCCTGCTGCGCCCCCACGGCACCCTGTGCTTTGCCGGGATGCCCGGCCCGGTCACGCTGGATATTGCGGCCATGACCTACAAGACCCTGACCGTCAGCACCGCCAACGTCGGCGGGCGCCACGACATGCTCAAGATGCTGGAATTTGCCAGCGAACATCATGTGTGGCCCCTGGTGGATATTTTTCCCACGGCGCAGATCAACCAGGCCCTCGACGCCCTACGCAACAACACCGTGCGCTACCGCGCGGTGATCGAGTTTTGACTGGCGTGCGCGCCCCCAGGAGATGCCCCTGATGCCTCCCTTCGCTCGCCCCCGGGAAACCCCGGACCTGGTGCCCCACCCGTTCGATGTCGAGCGCCAGGCCCAATGCAACCTTAAAGGGCATCGCTCATTGCTGTTGTGGTTCACCGGGATGTCGGGCGCCGGCAAGTCCTGTATTGCCAATTGCGTGCAGGCCAGCCTGCACGCGAAACAGCTGCACACCTGCCTGCTCGACGGCGACCGCCTGCGCCAGGGCTTGACCGCCGACCTGGGCTTTGCCGACAGCGACCGCAAGGAAAACATCCGACGCACCGCCGAGGTCGGCAGGTTGATGGTGGATGCCGGGGTCATCACCCTGGTGTGCCTGATCTCGCCCTTCGAACAGGAAAGACGCATGGCCAGGGCGCTGTTCGCCCCTGGCGACTTTATTGAAATCTTCATCGACGCGGCGCTGCCGGTCCTCGAACAGCGCGACCCCAAGGGCCTTTATGCCAAGGCCCGCAAAGGCCTGATCAAGCACTTCACCGGCATTGACTCACCTTACGAGCGCCCGGTAGCCCCCGACATCGTGATTGACAGCGCCAACACCTCGATCGAACACGCCGCCCACACCATCGAGACGTTTGTCCTGCGCCAACGGCTGTGGACTTGACCCACCAATGGCCACCCCTGCCAACTGAGGCGTATTAACCCTCGCCTGGTGTTTGAGACCGGTCTTATGGTCGCCGTGGCCATGGTCACGATGAACCGCGCCAACTGGCGTAACTCGCGAAAGAAAACCACCACCATGACACTTTACGCACCGCAAGTAGAGGTCAGTTGATGGGGGGCGCAATAGGAGTTAGAAGGGTCGGGGCAACCCCTAGGACTTGTCTCAGTCCGGTCCAAGGGCCGGCTTGAATCGACGAACGCCCCCCCCAGTGCAGGAGCTGGCTTGCCAGCGATGGCGTCCGGCACGCCAGGTACCTACAGGCCCGTCACCTGCTCCAACAACCATTGCTTGAACGCCTGCATCGCCGGGGTTTCGGCGCGTGATTGCAGGCGCGTCAGCCAGTAGCTACCCGTGGTGATGCCCACGTCGAACGGCTGGCGGATCACGTCCTGGGCCAGTTGGCGGGAGAACATCAGTGCCGGCGCCAGGGCCACGCCATTGCCCTGCAAGGCCGCTTCCATCATCGCCAGGGACGAGTCGAACACGATGCTGCGCGGCACCAGGGTGTCGGCGGGCAAGCCCGCGGCCTGGAACCACAGGCTCCATTCATCCGCCCGGTAAGAGCGCAACAGCGTGTGCTTCAACACATCGCCCGGGCCTTGCAATTGGCGGGCAATCGCCGGTACGCACAGTACGGTCAGCGGCGCCGCCAGCAACTCACAGGCGTGGGTGCCATGCCACGCGCCGGCGCCGAAGCGGATCGCATAATCCAGGCCTTCAGCCGCCACATCCACGCGGTTGTTGTGGGTCGACAAACGCAGGTCGATAAACGGGTAGCGCGCCTGGAAATCCGCCAGGCGCGGCAGCAACCAGCCCACCGCAAACGTGCCCACCGCGCCCACCGTCAGCACCTCGCGGTAATGCCCGGCCTGGAACTGGCCCAGGGTCTGGGCGATGCGATCGAAGGACTCGCGCAATACCGGCAACAGCGTCTCCCCTTCGCGGGTGAGCATCAGGCCACGGGGCAGGCGCTTGAACAGGGTGACGTTGAGTTGGGCCTCCAGGCTCTTGACCTGATGACTGACCGCCGCCTGGGTCACGCACAACTCGATGGCCGCCCGGGTAAAGCTCAAATGCCTGGCAGAGGCTTCGAACGCGCGCAGTGCGTTAAGGGGTAAATGGGAACGCAACATGGTCTTAACCCAAATTTTTCTAATGACTGGTGCGAGATATCATCGGTTGTCCGGGACCGGCAAACTGCCTATCTTGGCGGCGCCTGCGCAGGCCGTGATTCCCCCGACAATCCTCAAGGAAGCGACCTCATCATGTACCAACACGTGCGCAACGTCACGATTCTCAGCCTCTTGCTCGGCGCCGGCAACTGCCTGGCCGCCACCGACCTGCGCCAGGTGGTGGACGCCACCGTCAAGCCGCTGATGCAGCAGCAGGCAATCCCAGGCCTGGCTGTCGCCATCGTGCAGGACGGCAAGGCCCGATACTTTAACTACGGTGTCGCCGCGCAGGACAGCCAGCAGCCCGTCAGCGAAAACACCCTGTTCGAGATCGGCTCGGTCAGCAAGACCTTCACCGCGACCCTGGCCGGCTATGCCCAGGCCACCGGTAAGTTGAAGCTCTCCGCCCCGGCCAGCGACTACTTGCCAGCCTTGCGCGCCAGCCAGTTCGAGCACATCAGCGTACTTGACCTGGGCACCTACACCGCAGGCGGGCTGCCGTTGCAGTTCCCCGGCGAGGCGGACAATGCGCAGCAGATGATCGGCTACTTCCAGCACTGGAAAGCCACTTTCGCCCCCGGCACCCACCGCCAGTACTCCAACCCCAGCCTGGGCCTGTTCGGCTATCTGGCGGCGCAGAGCCTGCAGCAACCGTTCGACGTGGCGATGGAACAGATCCTGCTGCCCAAGCTCGGCCTCAAGCACACCTATCTCAAGGTGCCCAAGCCCCAGATGGGCTTGTATGCCCAGGGCTACGACAAGGCCGGCAAGCCGGTGCGCGTCAGCCCCGGAGCGTTGGACAGCGAAGCCTATGGGGTGAAGACCAGCCCGGCAGACCTGGCCCGCTACATGGCGCTGAACATGGACCCGACGTCACTGGAGCAGCCGCTGCAACAGGCCATCGCTACCACGCATACCGGTTACTACACCGTGGGCACTACCACCCAGGGCCTTGGTTGGGAGATGTACGCCTACCCGCTGAGTGTTGACGCCTTGGTCGACGGCAATTCCACACCCATGGCCATGGAGCCGCATCCGGTCCACTGGCTGACCCCGGCACAGCCGTTGCGCGCCAATACCCTGGTGAACAAGACCGGCTCGACCGGCGGTTTTGGCGCCTATATCGCTTATGTACCGAGCAGAGGCATCGGCGTGGTGATCCTGGCGAACAAGAACTACCCCAATGCCGAACGGGTGAAAGCCGCCCACGCGATCCTGCGGGCCATGGAGCAATAGCCCAGCTTTTCTGAACCCGTCATCTTGCCAATGTGGGAGCGGGCTTGCCCGCGATGGCGGTGGCTCAGTCGACATATCCGGCGACTGACACACTGCTTTCGCGAGTAAGCCCGCTCCCACAGGGGCGCAGCTACGCGGGCTTGATCTTCAGGCCGCCAGGCCCTTGCCGGCCCGCTCCAAGTTGCGCCACAACCAGGGCGGCAACACGTCTGGGTCGAGGCTGTCGATCAGATTCTTCAGGCTCAAACCCAGCTCCGTGTCACCCTCGATCACCAACCGCCGGCGGAAGAACAAGGTATCCGGATCCTCCTGGCGGCTGGCCAATAACAGGAACTCGCGCCAGTTGCCGCTGATGGTCACCTGGGCCTGGGCCTGTTCGGCGATGCGCAGTCCGTCGCGGCCCAGGGTCAAGTACCAGCGCAAGCCCAGGTCGGGAATGCGCAGGCACATCCAGCGCCCGCGCAGCAGTTCAAAACCGCCATCGCGCAAAGGTTCGGCCAGGCAGCGGTTCAGCGCCTGTTGCAAGGCCAGGCGCTGCACCACGAACGGCACCTTGCGCATCAACGGCAGTAAGCGGTCGGCGCCCTTGAGCAGCCATTGCTTGCGATTCAGCACAGTCCCACCTCCTCGACCCGCAACATCCCGGCCTGGCCATGCCAGTAGCCATTGCAGCCTTCGACAAACACCGGCGGCGTGGCGCCCTGGCGGACCCGGTCAAAGGCTTCGACGATGCCCACCATACCTTGCGCCCGTGGGCTCAGGCGCAGCAGGTCGGCGCCGCAACTGATCAGCCCCGGGTAATCGGCCAGCAGGTTGGTGACCTCCGCCGACAGAGTCTGGATACCATTCAAGGTAAACAGCGCCTGCCCTTCCTGGCTGGTCAAGGCCATGCCATCGGGGTAGTTGAGGCAGCAGAACTGGCAGTCATCCTTGGGCCGGTTTTCCGCCCGCGCCGTAAAGCAGCGCGCCGAATAGGCCAGGGGCAGATGCCCATAGGCGAAGACTTCGACTTGCGGCAACGGCCGGCCCAGTTCACGCACCTGCTCCAGCACATCGCCAATCAGCGCCGCCGAACACTCCACCGGCGGCACCCAGCGCATCATCCCGGCATCCAGCAGTTGCACCAGGGCATGGCCGTTATACAGATTCAACGCCGGCCCACCGACAAAGGGCAGCTTGCGCTCGGCGAGCAGCTGCACGGCGCCCATGTCATTGGCCTCGACCAACACCTCGCCGTTGTCACACAGGCGACGCAGGCTCGACAGCTCCGAGGCGGCCTCGATCAGGGTCAGGCTCGACAGCACGATTTGCGCATGGCCCGCCGACTGCAATTCGCGGCCCAGGCCCAACCACTGGTCGAGGTTGAACGCGCGGCGCTTGGAGCACACGGTTTCCCCCAGGTAGATCACATCCAGCGGCAGGCTGGCCATCTCGCTGTAGAACTGCCCCAGTTGTTGCTTATCCCAATAAAACAGCACCGGTCCCAGGCTGAGTTTCATGTGCGGTTCCTCATTGCCACGAACGATGGTAGGCGCCCAGGGTGGTCTGGCTGCCTTCGGATAGACCGGCCAGCACGCTGCGCCACTGGTCCTTGACCACAAAGCGTTGCGGCGCGCTGCGGTGCGCGTCCAGTGCCGCACGCCAGACCCCGGTGACTTGCTCGACATACGCCGGGCTGCGCTGGCGGCCTTCGATTTTTACCGCTTCGACGCCCATGGCGATCAACTCGGGGATCAAGTCCAGGGTGTCGAGGCTGGTGGGTTCTTCGAGGGCATGGAAGCGCTTGCCATCGACCATGAAACGGCCCTTGCACAGGGTCGGGTAGCCCGCCGGTTCGTCCGGTGTGTAGCGGTCGATCAGCACTTCGCTCAGGCGCGCGCTCAGGCCATCGGCATCTTCGCTCCAGCGCACCGCCTTGGCCGGCGAGCACACGCCGCACAGGTTCGGTGACTCACCGGTGATATACGAAGACAGGTGGCAACGGCCCTCGGCCATGATGCACAGGCTGCCGAAACCGAAGACTTCGATGGGCACCGAACTGCTGGCGGCTACGTGTTTGACCTGGGCCAGCGACAGCACCCGGGGCAACACCGCGCGGCGGATGCCATAGCGCTCGGCGTAGAACTGCAACGCCGCCGCATGGGTCGCCGACCCCTGTACCGAGAGGTGCAAGGCCATCTGCGGATGGCGGCTGCTGGCGTACTGCAGCACCCCCGGATCGCCGGCAATCAGGGCATCCACGCCATGGTCGGCAGCACGGTCCACCGCCCGTTGCCAGCGCTCCCAGCCCTTGGGCTGCGGGTAGGTGTTGACCGCCACATACAGCTTGCGCTGGTGCTGGCGGATGTGGGCGACGGCGCCGTCGAACTGCTTGTCGTCCATGTTCAGCCCGGCAAAATGCCGGGCGTTGGTGTCATCGCGAAAACCCACATACACCGCATCGGCACCTTGGCGCACGGCGGCTTTAAGCGCAGGCAGATTGCCTGCCGGGCAGACCAGTTGCATGGTTGATCCTCATCAGAAAATTCATCATCAACACCGCATATCCCTTGTGGGAGCGGGCTTGCCCGCGATAGCGGTGTGTCAATCACCGTAAATGTCGACTGGTAGGCCGCCATCGCGGGCAAGCCCGCTCCCACATTGCTCACCACCCTCCCTGGTTATTGCATCAGCTCGGCAAAAGACACGAACCGCACCAGCCCGCCCTTCTCCACCAACTGCTCACGATCCACAATCGCCAGGCCATCGGCCCAGCACGCTGCGCTGAGCATCGCCGAGCTTTGCCGGGGGTGCAGCGTGACCCGCGCCTGGCCGTCGATGCCCGGGGTCAGGCGTGCGCGCAGGTATTGGCGGCGGCGGTTGCGCTGGGCCCAGGTAAAGTCGGCGGGCAGCAGCATCGGCACCGGGGTGACGTCAGTCACACCCTGGGCGCGCAACAGGAACGGGCGCACCACCACCAACGCGGTAATCAGCGCCGCCGAAGGGTTGCCGGGCAAGCCGATCCACGGTTTGCCGGCCACATCGCCAAAGGCCAGGGGTTTGCCCGGCTGGATTGCCAGGCGCCAGAAATCAACGCGCCCCAGCTCCTTGATCGCCTGCTTGAGGTGATCTTCCTCGCCCACCGACACCCCGCCAGACGTCAGCAGCAAGTCGCATTCCGAGGACGCCAGGGTCAACGCATCGCGGCTGACGGCCAGTTCGTCGGCCATCACCCCATAGTCATGTACCTCCACGCCCCAGCCTTGCAGCAGCGCGGCCAGGCAATGGCGATTGCTGTTGTAGATTTGCCCCGGCGCCAGGTGATCGCCCGGCTCGCGCAGTTCATCACCGCTGCTCAACAGGCACACCCGCAACGGCCGATAGACCTTGACCTGGGCCAGCCCGGCCGCCGCCAGCAGGCCCAGCTCCTGGGCGCGCAGGCGCTTGCCGGCCGGCAGCAGCAAGGCGCCCTGGGTCACTTCTTCACCCTGCTTGCGCACATGCTCGCCCGTGCGCATCGGCGGGCACCAGATGCGTTGGCCGTAGACCCGGCAACGCTCCTGGGGCACCACGGTGTCAGCCCCGGCCGGCAAGGGTGCGCCGGTAAAAATGCGCATGGTCTGCCCACTGCTCAACGCTGTGGCTGCGCCCTCGCCAGCGGCGATGCGCCCGGCCAGGCGCAGGTAGCCGCCCTCGGCCGGCAAGTCGGCGGCGCACAGCGCGTAGCCGTCCATGGCACTGTTGTCCCAGGCCGGCAGGTTGACCGGGGAAAAGATATCGCTGGCCAGCACCCGGCCCAGGGCCTGGGCGGTTTTCACCTGCTGGGTGGACGGTGGAGGGGGTGCCTGCGCCAGCAGGCGCTCGATGGCCTCGTCCACCGGGATCAGTTCGCCGCTTTCACACACCGAGGTGCTCATGACCGCGCCTCGCAGGGTTCCAGCGCTTGCGCGGCTTGGGCTTTGAGGTGCTGGGCGAAGTTGCACGGCCCGGTGCGGCTGTCCAGCTGCCCCAAGAGGATCTTGTCCCAGCCCGTGCGGCAGGCCCCGGGCGAGCCGGGCATGCAGCACACCAGCACGCCATTGCTCATGCCGGCCAGGGCACGCGATTGCAGGGTCGACATGCCGATCTCTTGCAGGGACACCTGGCGAAACAGCTCGCCAAAGCCTTCGACATGCTTGTCCAGCAATGGCAGCACCGCTTGCGGGGTGTTATCGCGCGCGGTAAAGCCGGTGCCGCCGGTGGTGAGGATCACTTGCACCTGGGGGTCGGCAATCCATTGCGAAATCCGCGCGCGGATCTGGTAGATGTCGTCCACCACCAGGGCCCGGTCGATCAGCGCATGCCCGGCCCCTTGCACGCGGTCGCACAGGGTTTGCCCGGAGGTGTCGTTGTCAAAGTTGCGGGTATCGCTGATGGTCAATACGGCGATGTTCAGTGAGACAAAATTGCGTTGAGTCAGATGTGCCATGGTGAAAATCCCGGGATAAATGAGCAATGGCCCCAGCCTGCACCGCAAAGGCCGGCGGGCCTATTCCTCCGAGGAGGTACCTCTAGGCGGATTCAGGGGGCCAGGCGACTGCGCTGCCAGGTGCCGTCGTGCCGGCGATAGTCGAGGCGGTCGTGCAGGCGGTCGGGGCGGCCTTGCCAGAACTCCACGCGCTCGGGTTGCAGGCAATAGCCGCCCCACTCTGCCGGGCGCGGCGGTGGTTGCCCGGCAAAGCGTTGGGTGACATCACGCAGGTGCCCTTCCAGCTCGGCGCGGTGGGCCAGGGGCTGGCTTTGCGGCGACGCCCAGGCGCCGATCTGGCTGGCCAGCGGGCGCGATTGGAAATACTCGTCGGACAGCTGTGGCGCCAGGCGTGCGACCGTGCCTTCGATGCGTACCTGGCGCTCCAGGCCGGGCCAGAAAAAGGTCATGGCCGCGCTGGGGTTGCTCGCCAGTTCCTGGCCCTTGGCGCTCTGGTAGTGGCCGAAAAAGGTAAAGCCCTCGGCACCAAAGCCCTTGAGCAAGAGGATCCGGCAATGGGCACGGCCCTGGGCATCGACCGTGGCCAGGGCCATGCTGTTGGCCTCCACCGGCGCCACTTCGGTCTTGCGCGCCTGCTCCAGCCACTGGCCGAACAACACGAGGGGATCGTCCTGTACCAGGTCATCCCGCAAACCGTACAGGGTGTAGTTGCGGCGCATCTGCGCCAGGGAAAGGGGCATGGGGCGAACCTCCGGTCAATTCGCCACAGTCTGATCAGCCGACGCCCTGCGCACCTTGATCGCGATCAACTGCGCGCCGCGGCATGGGGTCGCAGCCCGGCTACTTGAGCCCCAGGCGCCGCGCCAGTTTGTGCAGGTTGCTGGAGTCCAGGCCGAGCATGCGCGCAGCGCTGGCCCAGTTATCGCCGGACAGGCTCAAGGCCTGGCGCACCTTCTGGCGCTGGCAGTCGTCCACCGCATCGCTCAAGCTCTGGAATGCTGGCGCCGGCACTTCAGGCACAGGGGCCTGGGCCAAGGTGGCGCTGTCGAGATCCAGCAGCTCGGCTTCCAGGGTCATGATCTGGTTGCGATTGCCGCCACGGCTCAACTGCTTGAGGGCAGCGCGGCTGATCACGTGTTCCAGCTCGCGCACATTGCCCGGCCAGGCATAACCAAGCAGGCTCTGCTCGGCTGCCGGTGACAGGCGCAAGCCGCGCAGGCCCAGGCGCGCGCGGTTGAGCTCCAGGAAGTGCCCGGCCAGCAGCAGCACATCGTGGCCGCGCTCGCGCAATGCCGGGATCGGCACCGGGTACACCGACAGCCGGTGGTACAGGTCGGCGCGAAACAGCCCTTGGCGAATGCTCTCGGGCAGGTGGCGGTTGGTGGCGGCGATGATCCGCACATCCACATGCAACGGCTTGTCGGCGCCCAGGCGCTGGATCTCACCGTTCTGCAAGGTGCGCAGCAGTTTGGCCTGCACACTCAACGGCAACTCGCCCACTTCATCGAGGAACAGCGTGCCGCCGTTGGCCGCGTCAAAACGCCCGGCGCGGTCGCTGGTGGCGCCGGAGAACGCGCCTTTGACATGCCCGAACAACTCGCTCTCGGCCAACGACTCCGGCAGCGCCGCGCAGTTGACCTGGATCAGCGGCTTTTTACTGCGCCGCGACAGGCGATGCAGGCGCCGCGCGAACAGCTCCTTGCCGACCCCGGTTTCGCCAAGCAGCAACACCGGCAGGTCCGAATCGGCGAGCACATCCAGCTCGTTGAGCAACTGGTGCAGGACCGGGCTCTGGCCGAGGATTTCGCCATCTTCGACCCTGGGCAAACCCGCCAGCGGTTCATGGCGTGACAGGCGCAGGCTGCGGTTCTCCTGCTCCAGCCGCGTGACCCGCACCGCAGCCTCGATCTGCAACGTACAGCGCTTGAGTTGCTCGCGGGCATTGGCGTCGAAGGTCCCGGCGTGCAGGGCATCCAGGGTAATCGCGCCCCAGGGCCGGCCCTCGACGAACAGGCTCACGCCCATGCAGTCATGCACCGGCAGCGGTTCGCCGACCTGGGTGTCCAACAGCCCGTCGTACGGGTCCGGCAGGCGGCTGTCGGGCTCGAACCAGGTCGGCTCGCGGGACGCCATGATCGCCGCCAGTCGTGGATGCTGGGCAATCACAAAACGCCGGCCGAGGGCCTCATGCACCAGCCCCACCGTGGCCACCGGACGCAGGCTGTCGTCGCCATCCAGGCGCAACAGGCCCACGGCGCCGCTATGGAAATATTCGCGCAGGGTCTGCACCAGGCGTTGCAGGCGCACCGCGTTGGGCAATTCGACAATCAGGTCGGCCGACAGACTTTCACGCAACATGGTCATTACTACCCTTGTATGGTCGGTTCTACCGTGCAGCATCAGGGTGATCCTGACCACTACAAAAAATTAAATGCGGTTTTTCAATGGGTTGGCAATGGCACACGGCATGCAATCAGCGGTGTATCTGTTCACTTGATGAGGAAAGCCGATGAACACCATCGCCCCGGACAGCCTGCCCCAGGCGCAACTGATCGAACATTTGCTGGAGCGCTACCACGCTCGCCACCGCGAGCAACTGCCGGAACTGATCCGCCTGGCCAGCCGTGTGGAGCAGGTCCACGGCCATCACCTGGCGTGCCCCAATGGCCTGGCCGACCTGCTGCGGGATATCGAACAGGAATTGGAGGGCCATATGCTCAAGGAGGAACAGGTGCTGTTCCCGATGCTGCAAATGGGCATGGGCCCCCAGGCCGCGCCGCCGATCCAGGTCATGCGCTATGAGCATGAACAACACGGCCAGGCCCTGGAGCAGTTGCTGGCGCTGACCCATCGCATCCAGCCGCCCGCTGACGCCTGCAATACCTGGCGTGCCCTGTATCACGGGCTGGAGGTGTTTCATGGGGATTTGCTGGAGCATATTCATCTGGAAAATGACGTGTTGTTTGTTCGTGCGCTGACAGCCTGACCCCTGCCTGTAGGCGCGAGCTTGTTCGCGCCTACAGGACTCAGCGCAGCATCAGCTTGGCCAGGATCACGATCAGCACCATATGCCCAAGGATGCTGCGGCGGATCCACACCGCCCGCAGCGGGCTCAGGCGTTTTTGCGCCAGCCAGTACGCGAGCAACAGGTAATGCCCGATGATGCTCAGCGCCAACACGATCTTCAGGCTCAACATCGCCGAAAACTGGCTGGCCCAGGGCGCGCCCAGCACGCCGCGGTAGTGCCAGGCCAGGCCGATACCCGCGCCATACAACAGCACCACCACGCCATGCAGCACCTGCCGCGAACGCCGGGCAATCGCCTGGTCGCTGGTGAACTGCGCCGACCACGCCAGCTCGTCACGGGCGCGGTGCCAGATAACCACCTCAAAGAACAGCGTGCCGATAAAGGCGATGGCCGCCAGCAGATGCACGATCAATAACCACGAATAGAGCATTCCCGTTCTCCTAGCCCGGATGGCCGTCAACCCGCGCACGCCACAGCATTGGGGCATAGCGCCATAGATACACACCCAGGCCCAGGGTCCAGCACAGGCCCGCCAGCCACAACGCGGCATACGGCCAGATCAGCACCAGCAGCACCCGGCTCAGGCAGGCCAGGTTCAATAGGCTGAAGGCCAGGGTCATGCCCTTGGGTGGCGTCAGTGGGCGCCCGGTATGGCCCAGGCTGACCCGCGCGATCATCGCCAGGATCAACCCGCCCATCGCCCCCACCGTCAGCGCATGCACCGCCAGGCTCGGGTTCAGCGGCACGCCGAAATGCCACAGCGCCATGCCCAGGCAAGCCACGGCCAGCCAGGCATAGGCCAGGTGCAGCGACCACAGCAGCGGCACGCGCCACAGGCCTGGGTCGTGCCAGCGCACCAGGCGCAGCAGATGACCGAGCCCCAGCAGGGCAAACACCAGGCCAACCCAAAGGCTGGGCATCAGCGCCACACCGCTGGCATACAGCAGCGCCACCAACGCCGAGCCTGCCAACAGCAGGTAATCCAGCCACGGCCAGGGCTTCACTGCTTCAGTACGCCCCAGGCCGCGCTGGGTGAAGAACGGAATCACCCGCCCGCCGATCAAGCCCATCATCGCCGCCACCAGCCACAACCCGGTCAACACCGCCTGGCGCTGCCAGCCTTCGTCACCGCGCAGCAGGCCATACAGGGACAGGCCATCGGCCAGGGTCAACAGCAGCAGCACCAGCACAATCGGGTAGTTGCGTTGTTGCCGCACTTTCCACAAGGTCCAGCCCATCAGCCCGGCGACCGCCAGGGGAAAGCTCAGTTCCAGCACAGCCAACAACGGCCATGGCAGGTTGAACAGCCACGCCAGGCGTGCGCCCAGCCATAACCCGGCCAGCACCGCGAGGGGCGCGCCACTGATGCCGGGGCGGCCGGTCCAGGTCTGCACCGCCGTCAGCAGGAACCCGCCGATGATTGCCAGGGCGAAACCGAACAGCAGTTCATGTCGATGCCACGCCAGCCAGCCACCCGCCGGTTGCCAGCCCGCATCGCCGGCCAGGGCCAGTAGCCACAAGGGAATCGCCAGCAGCGCCAACAGGCAGCCACCGAGGAAAAATGGCCGGAAAGCCAGGCGAAACAACGGGGTTATCGACATGGCCTTGCGTCGATCCAGCACGTGCATACCACCACTCCTCAAGTCATTGCCGGCCCGATCATCCGGGATTGCCCGCCCCTGGCCCTTGTCGCAGATCAAGCAGGGCTCCTGGGCGGCGCACTATCCTGGGGGCCGTCGCAGGATAAGCGTTGCAAAGGCCGGGCCGAATGCCCCGGTGCGCCGCCCTACACCTGTAGGAGCTGGCTTGCCTGCGATGCAAACACCTCGGTCTGGTGGGTACACCGCAGCGATGCCATCGCTGGCAAGCCAGCTCCTACAGGAGGTTAGCGTTGCCTAGGAGGGTTTAAATGACCATTAGAGGGTTATTTAAACCCACAAAGGCAGGGTCATTCTGACCATGCGGGCGCTACAGCCCAGGTTTTACACGGCCCGTGCCTTGGCCCAGCTCTTGCTCTAGCCGGTTATCCCTTATTACTGCCCCCACGGAGTCCCCATGAAAAAAGTCATCCAGCCCCTGGCCTGGTTCGTGATTCTCGGTTCGATGATGGCGGCGGCCAGTGGCCTGTCGTTGTGGCTTGTATGATCAGCGACACGCCGAGGGTCCTGCACCGCGTGCATCATCAGATCCTGCGCAGCCATCACCTGTTCGAGCCGCTCAACGAAGAGCAGATGGACGAGCTGATGGCCAGCAGTCAGTTGCTCAGTGTCGACAAGGGCGAGCCGCTGTTCCGCCAGGGCGAACCGGCCGATGGCTTTTACTTTGTGATTGCCGGCGCGGTGAAGATCTACCGCCTGACCCCGGACGGCCAGGAAAAGGTCTTTGAAGTGATCGGCGAGCGGCAGACCTTCGCCGAGGCGATGATGCTGATGGACACGCCCAACTACGTGGCCTGCGCCGAGGCGGTGTGCCCCACGCAGTTGTATCGCCTGTCCAACGCCACCTATATGCGCCTGCTCCACAGCAACAGCCGCCTGACCTTCGCCCTGCTGGGCAAGTTGTGTGTGCGCCTGCACCAGCGGGTCAACGAGATCGAGACCCTGTCCCTGAAAAACGCCACCCACCGCGTGGTGCGCTATCTGCTGACGCAACTGGTGCGCCTGCACAGCGTCGACAGTTCGTTCGAACTGCCCATGGCCAAGCAGTTGATCGCCGGGCACTTGTCGATCCAGCCGGAGACGTTCTCGCGGATCATTCGCCGGCTGATCGATGAAAAAATCATTACCCAGGACGGTCGGCAGATCGCCATTCTTGATCGCCTGCGCCTGGAGCAATTTGAATGAGCACAGCGCGAGTCTGCCTGTATTGCCAGCATGCCAACCCGCCACCCCACGCGGCCTGCGAACGCTGCGCCATGCCCCTGCCCGCCTCCACCGCCAGCCTTGAGGCGCGGCGGCTCAAGCGTTTCCAATGGTTCTGCCTGGGGCTGGCGGTGTTCTGCATCACGATGTTCTTCTGGCTGCCCCGGGACTTTTACTGATCTTCGGTCAACTGCCGGTAGAGCTGCGGCAAGCGCAGCGGCAGTTGTTCCGGCTGGCGGATCAGGGTGTAGCCGTGGGCGCCGAACATGTACGGCAGGTACTCCCCGGCCTGTTTATCGATCGTGATGCAGAACGGCACCAGGCCCTGGCGCCGCGCTTCTAGCACGGCCTGGCGGGTGTCCTCCACGCCGTAGCGGCCCTCGTACAGGTCCAGGTCATTGGGCTTGCCATCGGTCACAATCAGCAGCAGTTTGCGCCGTTGTCTACAGGCGCCCAGGGTCTGGGTGGCCTGGCGGATGGCGGCGCCCATGCGTGTGTAATAACCCGGTTTCAGGCCCTGGATGCAGCCGCGGGTGTGGTCGTCGTAGGGTTGCTGGAATGACTTGAGCTGTTGCAGGCGCACCTGCTGGCGACGCAAGGACGAAAAGCCATACAAGGCAAACGCATCGCCCAGGCCCGCCAGGCTTTCGCCAAACAGCAGCAGGCTGTCGCGGATCACGTCGATGACCTTTTGCGTATCGTTCAAATGGGCGTCGGTGGACATCGACAAATCGGCCAGCAGCAAACAGGCCAAGTCGCGCCGGGTGCGGCGCTGCTCCTTGAACAGGCCACGCTCGGCGCATGCGCCGTGCTGGCGCTCGACATAAAAATCCAGCCACGCCTGCAGGTCCAGTTCCGCGCCCTGGGGCTGTTGGCGCAACCATTGGCGGTCGGTACGCAGTTGCTGGAACTGGCGGCGCAAACGCGCGGCCTGGGGCAGCAGGCGAGCCGGCAGCGGCTGGGGCGCGCTGTCGCGGGGTTGCAGCAGTTGCAGGTTGACGAAGTTGGCTTGCAGGCGCTGCTGACGGTAGTCCCACTCCGGCAGCTTGATGCCTGCGCCCAGGGGGATGTCATCGACATCGGCCGGCGGCAAATCCAGGTGCAGCTTCAGCCCGCCGCTCTTGCGCACGCGCTGGCGTGACAGGCTCAACTGGTCGAGGTCTTCGGCGACCCGCGCGGCATCTTCGTCTTCGGAGTCGTCGGCCCAGCGGTCCAGATCGACGTGCTCGGTCCAACTGAACAGGTTTTCCAGGCGCACCACCAACAGGCCACCGTCGCGGCTGTTGTCGTCGACACGGTTGGCCTGCTTGGGCGCGCCCTGTTGTTCGCCAGGCCGCGTCGTCAGGTCGTCGCCCTCGTCGTCCTGATCTGCGGCCTGTGGGCTGTGCAGGTGCAAGGGTGGATACAGCCACAGCGGCAACGGCCAGGCGGCGCGCTCGCTACGGGGTAGCTGGCGCACGCTGCCGGGTTCACGCAGGGCCTTGCGCAAGGCCTTTTCCACGGCGGCTTCGGCGGGGTTGAGGGTAGCGGGATCGGGGCGCAATTGCAGGTGGGCGTCCACCAGGCGCTGATAGCTGGGGAGCATGGCCGGGTAACGCTGCAACAGCAGCCAGGTCCAGCGCTGGTTATCCCGGGCCCAGTGGGTCATCGGCCCGGCATGGGCGGCCAGCAGCGCCAGCCAGCGGTACAGCTCCAGGTTCAGGGCCACCGAGGGAAACACCGCCAGGCTTGCCGGCAGGCGCAGGCGATGGCCGTCGCACGAGGCCAGGGGCGCCTGCCGGCAGGTGCCGGCGATGCGCATCAACAGGTTGCGGCGCAGCAGCAGGTCGCGCTCGCTGGCGGCTTCCACGGCTATCCCATGGGCACCGCCCAGGGCGCGGAACAACAGGGCCAGGCTGCGCTGGCGGTCGACCAGATCGACCCGCGCCTCGGGGAAGTCGGCACTGGCGCGACGGGTGATAAAGCGGTGCCAGACACTGCCGACCCACTCTTCCAACTCAAGGGTAAAGGCCATGTGAAGTGCTCCAGACGTAAAACGGCCCGCAGTACCTGCCGGGCCGCCCTCTTGGGGATTAACGTTGACCGCTCAAGCGGTCACGGGGGTGGCAGAGTCCAAGCCTTTGCCCCGCTGCCGGAAGCTCCACAGGTAGCAGAGCAGGCCCAGCAGGAACACCACGCCACTGGCCAGCCGTGCCCAGAACAGCACCGTCAGGTGGTCCATGGTGGCCATGAACGGCAGCGCCACACCGTCCACTTGCCAGCGTTGCAACCAGACCTGCACGGCACCGGCAGCGGTGAGGAACAGGGTGATCATCACCATCGACAGGACCATCATCCAGAAGCCCCAGATCTCCAGGGTCTGGGAGCGTGCATCCGGTGCTTCACCGATACCGCGCAGGCGGGGCATGGCGTAGCTGATCAAGGTCATGACGATCATGGCGTAGGCGCCGAAGAACGCCAGGTGGCCGTGGGCGGCAGTCAATTGGGTGCCGTGGGTGTAGAAGTTGACCGGTGCCAGGGTGTGCAGGAAGCCCCAGACCCCGGCGCCGAAGAACGCGGTGACCGTGGTGCCCTTGGCCCACAACGTGGCCGCCCGGTTCGGGTGCTGGCGCCGACGCTGTTTGACCATGGTGAAGGCGAACATCACCATCGCCAGGAACGGCAGCGGCTCCAGGGCCGAGAAGATCGAGCCGACCCACAACCACACCTCGGGCGCACCGATCCAGAAAAAGTGGTGACCGGTGCCGATGATCCCGGTGATCAGGGCCATGGCGATGATCACGTACAGCCATTTTTCCACGACCTCGCGGTCGACGCCGGTGACCTTGATCAACACAAAGGCGAGCATCGAACCCATGATCAGCTCCCACACGCCTTCAACCCAAAGATGCACCACCCACCACCAGTAGAACTTGTCCCGCGCCAGGTTGCCGGGGTTGTAGAACGAGAACAGGAAGAACACCGCCAGGCCGATCAGCCCGGTCATCATCACCATGCTCACCGTGGTCTTGCGGCCCTTGAGCAGGGTCATGCCGATGTTGTAGAGAAAGCCCAGGCACACGACCACGATGCCCATCTTGGTGATGGTCGGCTGCTCCAGGAACTCCCGGCCCATGGTTGGCAGCAACTCGTTGTGGGTCAGCTTGGCCAGGGCCGCGTAGGGCACCAGCAAGTAGCCGAGGATGGTCAACACGCCGGCGACGGCGAACACCCAGAACAGCAGGATTGCCAGCTTGGGGCTGTGCAACTCGCGGTCGGCCTCTTCCGGCACCAGGTAATAGGCGGCGCCCATGAACCCGAACAGCAGCCAGACGATCAGCAGGTTGGTGTGGACCATGCGGGCCACGTTGAAGGGGATCAACGGGAACAGAAAGTCGCCGACCACGTATTGCAGGCCCATGATCAAACCGAACAGCACCTGGCCCAGGAACAGGATCAGGGCGAATACAAAGTAGGGTTTGGCCACGGCCTGGGATTGGAATTTCAGATATGGATTGACGGTACGCATCCCTTAGCCCTCCTTGTTTGGCGGCCAGCCATTGGTGTTGATCTTCGAGCTCCATTTGAGGAACTCGGCCATATCGTCCACCTCCTGGTCGCTGAGGTTGAATTGCGGCATCGCACGCCGGCCGGGAACGCCCAAGGGTTGCATCTTCATCCAGGCGTGCAGGAATGGCTTGAACGCTTCCTCGCCGCCGCGGCGGTTGAACACATTGCCCAACTCCGGCGCAAAGTACGCACCCTCGCCCAGCAGGGTGTGGCAGCCGACGCAGTTGTTGCGCTCCCAGACGCCCTTGCCGCGTACCACCGATTCGGTGAGTTGGTCCTGGTTACTGCGCGAGGGAAAGGTTTGTTCGGTGTGGTAGGTCAGGGCCAGGAATATCAGGAAGAAGAACACGCTTCCTCCGAAGTAGATATTCCTGGCCATGCCCTTGGTGAAGGTCTCTGACATGGTCGCTTCCTCATTGCTTGGCAGGGGCCATGATAGAAAGCCGGGGGGTAAAAGCTGCTTGATGGCGATCAAGAAATGCCGATGGTTTTGGTCGGGTATTGATTGTCGAGACGTGCGCGTCCCTGTAGGAGCCGGCTTGCCGGCGATGGCGGCGATGGCGGCGGCCCAGTCAATACCTGTGTCGACTGATACACCGCCATCGCTGGCAAGCCAGCGCCTACAAAAGTTTTGTGCTGCCCGCTGAACAGCCACTGCTGCTCAGGTGTTGCTACAGACGCAATCCCCACATCGCTCCTGCCCCCCATCCGCAGGCATCCCCCCGCCCGCAGGGGCCGCAGCCGCCATGGCATGGCCGTTGCACTCGCTGCTGCAACAGGTCCTCGCACCTTGCATGACTGAATCAGGAGCATCCATGAGCACTGAATTTTTCTGGCGCCTGCCGCTGGGCACCGATGGTCCGCAGTTGACCACTGACAAACACAACCGGGGCAATGCGCAATACCGCCCCGGCCATATCGCCCCGGGGCGCTTGCCCAATGGCGAGCCGGACGGTTTCACCTACATCGACTACATCGCCCAGGTGGCCAAGGCCGCCGAGTTGGCCGGCTTCGAAGGGGCATTGCTGCCCACCGGGCCCGAGCCATGGATCGTCGCGGCCGCGCTGGCCCGGGAAACCCGGCGTATCAAGTTCCTGATTGCCTTCCAGGCCACCTGGACCCTGCCCGCCTACGCCGCACAGCAAGCAGCGACCCTGCAGAACCTGAGCCGGGGCCGCCTGGACTGGAACATCATCACCGGTGGCAACCCGGCCAGTCAGCGGGCCAATGGGGATTTCCTCGAACACGACCTGCGCTACAAACGTACCGGGGAGTTCCTCGACATCATCCAGGGCCTGTGGGAGCAGGAAAAGTTCTCCTATGACGGTGATATCTACCAGTTGGAAAACGGCGCCCTGCCCCCTGGCCTGCACCATGAGCGCAAACCGGGGGTGTACTTTTCCGGGTTCTCCGATGCCGCTCTGGACGTGGCCGCCAGGCATGCCGATGTGTACCTCAATTGGGCCGAGCCCATCGACAAGCTCAAGCCGCATATCGAGCGGGTGCGTGAGTTGGCCGACAAACAGGGGCGCAGCGTGCGCTTCGGCCTGCGGGTCGACCTGTTTGCCCGGGAGACCGAAGAGCTGGCCTGGAAAGACCTGCGCCGCCAGTTCGACAAACTCGAAGGCCAGGGCAGCGTGCTCGCCAAAGGTTTCACCAACGGTTCGGATTCGGTGGGTGCGGCGCGCCAGACGGCCTATCACCAGAATGTCGACCGCTTCGACGACCTGATCATCGGCCCCAACCTGTGGGCCGGGTTTGCCAAGGCCAAGCCGGGGCCCACCGTGGGCCTGGTGGGCAGTCACGAGAACATTGCCGAGCGCCTGGTGGAGTACCGCGACGCTGGGTTCTCGACCTTTATCCTCGCCGGCAACCCGCACCTGGAAGAGGCCCTGCGCATTGGCCAGGAAGTCTTGCCGCTGGTGCATCGACAGGCGGCCACCCAACCTTTGCGCGCCAGCGCCTGACTGCTGCGGGAGACCCTGAATGAGCCAACACCTCGATACCCTCTGGTACACCCGCTGCCCGGTGCCCACCGGGCTGGGGATTGCCGTGCAAAAAGGCTGGCTGCAAGAGACCGTCGGCGCCCTGGGCGCCGAGGTGCAGTCGCTGCGCGAGTCCAACGACCAGGCCGTGCGCGAGTCGCACTTTGATCACAGCTTGCGCAACTCGGTGCGCCATGGCGGCAATATCCCGGCGATCTGGGCCCGTGCCCAGGGCCGCGAGACCCGGGTGATCGGCTTGTCCTGGGCCGATGAAGTGCAATTGATCCTGACCCGCCGGGGCAGCGGCATCCAAACGGTCAAGGACCTCAAGGGCCGCACTTTCGGCCTGCCCGACTGGTCCGGCGCGCAGATCGATTTCACCCGCGCCCAGGCCTTGCGCGGCCTGGAAAATGCCCTGTCGCTGGAAGGCTTGCAGGTCGGCGATGTGAAGCTGGTGAACTTCCGGTATGGCGGCACTTTCAGCGACAGCCCGGTGCGCAACATCGCCGGCACGCAGGTCTCTGCACCGCTGGCCGAACGCAACCTGGAGTTGATCGGCCTGCTGCGCGGCGAGGTGGATGTGATCTTTCTCAAGGGCGCCAGCGCTGCCCAGCACGCCCATGACTTTGGCCTGCACACGGTGATCGACACCGGTTCGCACCCGGACCCGCTGATCCGCAGCAACAACGGCACGCCGCGCACCCTGGCGGTGGACCTGAACCTGTTGGACAACCACCTGGATGTGGCCACCGGTATCCTCGATTCGGTATTGCGCGCCGAGCAATGGGCCCACACCCACCCGCAAGAAACACGGCGCTACCTGGCCCGGGAAACCAACAGCAGCGAATACTGGGTCACCGCCGCCTATGGCGAGGATGCCCACCTGCGGCTGCATACGGCCCTGGATGAACAGGCGATTGCCGCGCTGCAGGACTTTGTGCAGTTCCTGCACCGCTGGCGCTTTATCCCCAACAGCTTTGATGTGCGCGCCTGGATCGATGCGCGGCCCCTCAACCACCTGACATCGTTGCAGGAGCCCGGCTTGCCGGGTTCCTACAGGGCATAGGGATTTGAACGAAGACCTTTATGAGCAAACCACTCGATACTCTCTGGTACACCCACAGCCCGGTGCCCACCGGGCTTGGCATCGCGGTGCAGTCCGGGCGACTGGCCGAAGCCTTCCAGCCATTTGGCACCAATATCCAATCCCTGCGCGAGTCCACCGAGCGCGAAGTACGCGAAGCCCACTACGACCACCACCTGAAGAACTCGGTGCGCCACGGCGGCAATATCCCGGCCATCTGGGCCTACTCCAGCGGGGTCCAGACCCGTGTGCTGGGGCTGTCGTGGAGCGATGAGGTGCAGTTGATCCTGACCACCGCCGAAAGCGGCGTGAGAAGCGTGCGCGACTTGAAAAACCGGCGCTTCGGCCTGCCCAAGTGGGCCAACGTGCAGATCGACTTCACCCGCGCCCAGGCCCTGCGCGGCCTGGAAAACGCGCTCAAGCTCGAAGGCCTGAACGTGGCGGATGTGGAGTTGGTGGACTATCCCTACGGCGGCACCTACAGCGACAACCAGACCCAGTACGTGTACGGCACCCCGGCCAGCCTCGGGGTGAGCCGCTTCAGCCGGCGCAACAACGAGCTGATCGGCCTGCTGCGCGGCGATATCGATGCGATTTTCCTCAAGGGCGCCCACGCCGTACACCTGGCCAATGAGTTCGGCTTGCATGTGGTGGTCGATACCGGCTCCCACCCTGACCCGTTGATCCGCAGCAACAACGGCACGCCGCGTACGCTGACGGTAGATACCCACCTGCTGCACGAGCATTTCGATGCCAGCGTGAAGATTGTCGATACGGTATTGCGCACCGAGCAATGGGCCTGGGCCAATCCCGACGAGACCCGGCGCTTTCTCGCCCAGGAGCTGAACACCAGCGAGTACTGGGTGACGGCGGCCTATGGCGAGGATGCCCATCGGCGGCTGCGCACCACCCTGGACTCCCGCTCGATCGAGGCCTTGCAGGACTTCACCGATTTCCTGCATCGCTGGCACTTCATCCCACGGCATTTCGATGTGCGCGACTGGATCGACTTCAGCGTGCTGGAAAAAGTCATCGGCTCCACCTCCCGCGTCGCAGTCTGACCCCCTCAACCCCTTTAGGAGCCGGCTTGCCGGCGATGACGCCCCTGAGTGATGCAGTGCTTTCAAGGGCGCCATCGCCGGCAAGCCGGCTCCTACAGTGTTGGCCACGCAGCACTTTCTGTGCTGCTCCAGCAGCACTGGCCACGCAGTTTTTGCTGGATCCTCGACAGCCCGGATTCGCCGCGTTTAATCACGTCCAAACAAAAACTTTTTATCCTTAAATATCAATAACATAAATACACGTATCGGGATTGGCACGATCTCTGCTCTAGCCCCTTCAAGGACACTTTTCCGGGGGAGATTTACATGCACAAACTTAATCCAATCACCAAGGGCTTGTGGCTCGCATTGCTGTTCACTGGCAGCGATTACGTGCTGGCAGCCGACACTGAAAACGAGCCGGCACTCAAGACCGTCACCGTCACCGCGCAACACCGGGAGCAGACCTTGCAAGAGGTGCCGGTGGCCGTGTCGGCGGTCCAGGGCACCAGCATCGTGGCCGACGGCGTGCGCTCGATGGGCGACATCACCACTTTCATTCCCAACGCCTCGGCGAAGAACCCCGACGGCGACGGCCGCCCACGCTGGTACATCCGCGGCCTGGGCACCGGCGACACCGGGGCGGCCACGGTGTACCCAGTGGGCATTTATGCCGATGACGTTTACCTCAACGCACCGATTGCCGGCGGCGGCCCGCTGTTTGACCTGGAGCGCATCGAGATCCTGCGCGGGCCCCAGGGCACCCTGTATGGCAAGAACACCACGGCGGGCGCGGTGAATATCATTTCGAAAAAACCCGCGTTCGACACTGACGGTTTCGGCACCATCGGCTTTGGCAGCAAGAATGAAAGGATCCTCAGCGGCGCCCTTGGCGGCGCGCTGGTGGACGAAAAACTCGCCGCGCGGATCTCGCTGTACTCCGAGGAGCGCGACGGCTTCCAGAAAAACCTGGTGGACGATCACACCTACGGCGACGTCAACAAAAAGGCCGTGCGCCTGCAGTTCCTTGCCCAGCTCAACCCGGACCTGGACGCGCTGCTGAAGATCCACAGCCGCGAGTTCAAGGGCGACGGTTCCAACGGGGCGCTGACCCTGGGCCGCTACTACAACGTCGGCTACCAGCGCCCCGAAGGCCGTAATATCGCGCTCAACGTCAAGGACGATTCCAAGCTCAACCATGACGGCACGTCCCTGACCCTCAATTGGCACCTGGGCGACTACACCCTCACCTCCATCAGCGCCTATGACTACATTCGCGGCCAGTCCAGCAGCGATGCCGACTACACGCCCTATGAGGTCAACGGCACGTCCACCAGCGATAACAAATACACCCAGTATTCCCAGGAAATCCGCCTGGCCTCGCCGCAGCAGGAAACCTTGCGCTGGCTGGCCGGTGCGCACTACTTCCACGAAGACCTGGACAGCAGCGGCGGACGTTTCATTGCCCCCGGCCCGACGCCCAATGGCACCGGTTCCAACCAGATCAATGGCGCGACCGACCTGCGGGATCTCAATTACGACCACAAGACCAACAGCTACGCGCTGTTTGGCAACCTGACCTACGACCTCACCGACAACTTCACCGTGACCGGCGGCCTGCGCTGGACCCAGGAAAAGAAAGACATCGATCTGAACCTCACCCAACTGACCCGCAATACCGCCAACGGCCCGCTGGTGCCCTTGGCCGGCAGCGGCACCAATGGCAGCCGCCAGGAGAACAAGACCTGGGAAGCCTGGACCTACGATGTCACGCCCGAATACCGGATCAATGACAACGTACGGGTGTTCTTTCGCTATGCCCACGGCTTCCGTTCCGGTGGTTTCAACACCGGGCTGTCCACCAGCCTGGCGCAGTTGACCACGGTGGACCCGGAACAACTCGACGCCTATGAGTTCGGGGTCAAGTCCGAGTGGTTCAACCGCCGCCTGACCGCCAACGCGAACATTTTCTACTACGACTATTCGGATATTCAGGTCAACCTGCTGACAGTCAACAACGGCGTGCTGACCACGGCCCTGACCAATGGCGCCAAAGGCAAGGTCAAGGGCGCCGAGCTGGAACTGGAAGGCCAGCCCACCGACTCCCTGCACCTGCGGGCGGCGGTGTCGTTCCTCGATACCGAATACACCGACTTCAAGAACACCAACCCCAACACCGGCGCGGTCACCGGTGACTACAGCGGCAACAGCTTTGTGCGCTCGCCGCGCAATGTGGTGTCGGTGGGTGGCGACTACACCATCGCGCTGCAGATCGGCGGCAAGTTGGTGGCCGGGGCCGACGCCAGTTTCCGCGACAAGGAATACTTCCTCGCCGACCGCCAGAGCAGCGCCGACAAGACCCTCAGCCAACCCCACTACACCCTGGTCAATAGCCGCCTGAGCTGGTACAGCGCCGATGAAAAACTCAGCGTCACCGGCTTCGTCAACAACCTCACTGACCGCCGCTACCAGGTGCATGGCCGGCCAAACGGTGGACTGGGGCAGTACGTGATCACCTACGGCGACCCACGCACCGTGGGCGTGAGCGTGACCAGCCGTTTCTAAGCCCAAGCCCCTCTCCCAAACAACACAGACCCACTGTAGGAGCCAGGCTTGCCTGCGATAGCGTCCTTGAGCTCGCCATCGCAGGCTTGCCGGGCTCCTACAGGTGATCTGCATTGTTTGGAGGGCCAGCCTTGTTTGAAAGGAATACGTTTATGTTCCAGCACACTCCACTGGCCGGCGCCATCGCGCTGGTCCTGGGCAGCCTTGCCGTGCCCGCCATTGCCGCACCAATCCAACCCACGGCCAAGACCGACCACCTCGACACCGTGGTGGTACTGGGCACCCGCCGCAGCGACCTGACCGCCCTGCAAAGCGCCGCGCCGGTGGATGTGCTGTCCGGCGAGCAACTGCAAGAGACCGGCGCCAGCGACCTGTCTGGCGCGCTGACCGCCCTGTCGCCGTCGTTCAATTTCCCGCAGTCACCCCAGGGTGCCTTCGCCGGCTCTATCGCCCAAGGCGCATCGCTGCGCGGCCTGGCGTCGGACCAGGTGCTGGTGCTGGTCAACGGCAAGCGCCGCCACAGCAGCGCCAATATCACCCGCCAAAGCCTGGTCAATGGCCGGGGCGCAGCGGCGGTGGATTTGAGCCTGATCCCCCTGAGTGCGATCCAGCGCGTGGAGATCCTGCGTGACGGCGCGGCGGCGCAATACGGCTCGGATGCCATCGCCGGGGTGATCAATATCGTGCTCAAGGAAAACGACGACGGCGGCAACGTCGGCTACCGTTTTGGCGGCTATGACAAGGGCGATGGTATCCAGCGCAAACTCAGCGGCTGGAAAGGCTTCAGCCTACCCAACGACGGTTTCCTGACCCTGAGCTTCGACGCCGGCAGCCAGGATCCGGCCAGCGACACCAACCCCGACAACCGGATCTTCTATCAAGGTTCCACCAGCATCAACACGCCCCGGGAACAGAACAACCGCTACCGCACCTGGCGCTGGGGCTCGGGCAATGTCTCCGACCAGTACAACTTCGTGGCCAACAGTGAGATTGGCGTCGGCGACGGCCTGACCGCCTATGGGTTTGCCACCTACGCCCACAAGAACACCGACGCCGAAGGATTTTTCGACCCGCCGACCACCCTGCGCAGCAACTACGGCAGTACCGCGTTGCAGCGTTACCCCGACGGGCGCCTGCCGGTGACGCGCTACAGTCTGCAGGACTATGCGGTGACCGGCGGCCTGCGCTACGAACACGAGCAACTGGGCAAGTTCGACCTGGCGCTGAACCACGGTAACAACACGCTCGAATCCACCGATCGCAATGCGATCAACCCCAGTTGGGGCACCAATAGCCCGGCGAATATCTACACCGGCCAGCGCGAAAACGAGCAGACCAACCTGACCCTGGACTGGGTGCGCGACTTCCCCACCGACCTGCTGTTCAAGCCGCTGACCCTGTCCGCCGGCCTGGCCTGGCGCAAGGAGAACTACCAACTGAGTGCCGGTGATGCGGCGGGCTGGCAGAACGGGCCGCTGTTCAACACGGTCGACCCGATCACCGGGCGCCGCATCCCTGGGTATTACTCGGGCATCACCCAGGTCGATGCCGCGTCCCTGGAGCGCAAGGTGCTGGGCGCCTATATCGATGTCGAAGGTCAGGTCACCGAGAAATTCCAGGCCGGGGTGGCAGTGCGTACCGAGCACTATTCGGACTTCGGCGACACCACCAACGGCAAGCTGTCGCTGCGCTACGACTTCACCCCACAGATCGCCGCGCGCGCCACCGCCAGCACCGGCTACCGCGCGCCGTCGCTGGTGCAGAGCGGCATGTCGTCGTTCAGCGTGCAGGTGGTGGAACAGCCGCCCGGCAGCGGCAACTATGTGGAAGTGCAGCAACGCACCCTGCGCGCCGACAGCCAGGAAGCGCGGTTGCTGGGCGGCAAGGCACTCAAGCCCGAGGAGTCCACCAACTACTCCCTGGGCCTGGTATGGCGCCCGCTGGACAACGCCTCGGTGACGGTGGATGCGTACCGGATCAATATCGACAACCGCATCACCCTCTCCGACCAACTGCCGTCTGCGGTGGTCACGCCGATTTTTGCCGGCACGCCCTACGCCAATATCCAGAGCGCGGCGTTCTACACCAACGTCGCCGATACGCGCACCGATGGTATCGAGCTGACCGGCAACTATCAGTGGAACCTGCAGCAATGGGGGCGCCTGAACCTGAGCAGCGGCTTTGCGAAGAACCGCACCACAATCACGGCGTTGCGCGACGTGGGCAATATCAAGGGATCGCAGATTGTCGGGCGCAACACCCAGGGCCTGATCGAAGAAGGCACGCCAGAAACCAAACTGACCCTGAGCGCCAACTGGCTGTATGAGAACTGGGGCCTGACGGTTGCCCAACGCCGCTATGGCCAATGGATCAGCCGCAATGCCACCAACCCCAGCCTGGACCAGACCTACAGCCCGCAGTGGGTCACGGACGTGGACCTGTCGTACACCTTCGACAAGGGCCTGAAGGTCTCGGTAGGCGCGATCAACCTGTTCGACAGCCACCCGGACAAGGCCGATGGCGCGCAGTTGTACGGCGTGCCGATCTACTCGATCACCAGCCCAGAAGGTGCCCAGGGCGCGTTCTACTACACCAGCGTGAGTTACGACTTCTAGACGCGACTGCTGAACGGGTGTTGCCACAGCAGCACCCAACCACCATTTCCCCCTGTCGGAGCCGGCTTGCCGGCGATTGCGGCCTCATGCCCTGCGCATGGCAGAAGGGCGCCATCGCCGGCAAGCCGGGCTCCTACAGGGTTTACGGGTTTATGGCACATGTCTTGCGATGGTGGCTGGGTACTTCGCTGAAATAAGACCTGCCATGCGCCTGAATCACTTACTGAACCCTCTTACCTGGCTGATCTCCCCCCTGGCCTTGCTGGCAGTGTGGGCGTGGGTCGCGCACCTGGGGCTGTTCCCGCGCAACCTGCTGGTGCCGCCCGCGCAGGTGCTGCAGACCTTTGCCGATCTGCTGGCCAGCGGCGAGTTGCAGGAACACCTGGGCAACAGCCTGTCACGGCTGGGCATTGGCTTTGCTATCGGCTCGCTGTGTGGCCTGGGCTTTGGCGTGTTGATGGCTTTGTCGAAAACCGTCGAGGCTTATTGCGGGCCGCTGTTCCATACCCTGCGCCAGATCCCCAGCATCGCCTTGATTCCGATGTTCGTGCTGCTGTTTGGCATCGATGAAACCTTCAAGATCATCATCGTGGCCAAGACCGCGTTTTTCCCGGTGGCCCTGGCGGCCGGCGAAGGGGTCAAGGGCATCCCGCGCAGCTACTTCGAGGTCGCCGACGTGTACCGCCTGCGCTGGCCGAGCTTTGTGCGCCTGGTGGCCCTGCCCGCCGCCGCGCCGCCGATCATCACCGGTTTTCGCATCAGCCTGACCCGCGCCTGGGTGGTGCTGGTGGCCACCGAGTTGCTGGCGGCCGACAGCGGCCTGGGGCAGATGATCGAGATGGCCCGGCAGATGCTGCGCATCGACATTGTGATGGTCGGGGTGGTGGTCACCGGCGTGATCGGCTTTGCCATCGACTACCTGTTGCGCCATATCGAACAGCGCCTGTTTCGCTGGCAGACGCGCTAGGAGCCCTCTATGACGAACCTGCTGAAAAAGTCCCGCGGGCTGTTGCTCCCGCTGCTGCTGGTCCTTGCCTGGGAATACGCCTCGCACCAGGGCGCGGCCGGTGCCTATGCGTTCGTGCCGCTGTCGGCGATTGGCACGGCCTTGCTGGATATGCTCGGCAACGGCGAGTTGCTGGTCAACCTGCTGGCGAGCCTGGCGCGCACCAGCAGCGGCCTGGCCCTGGGCATTGTGTTCGGCGTGGCGTTGGGGGTGCTGATGGCGTTGTCCAGCGTGGCCAACCGCTTGATCGGGCCGCTGTTCCATAGCATTCGCCAGGTGCCGATGCTTGGCTGGATCCCGCTCATCGCCATGTGGTTCGGCAATGGCGAGTTTTCCAAGGTGCTGATCGTCAGCCTGGCCGCGTTTTACCCGATGGTGCTGAACACCTGGCAGGGCTTTACCCATGTCGAGCAGCGTTACCGCGAAGTGGGCCTGGTGCTGGTGCTGAGCCCCGTGCAGCGCTTCACCCAGGTGCTGCTGCCGGCCGCGCTGCCGAGCATCGCGACCGGCGTTTTGCACGCCCTGGCCTTTGCCTGGGTCACGACGATTGGCAGCGAGTTATTCCTGTCTTCCGCAGCGGGCCTGGGCAACTTGATGATGAATGCCGAGGCCGGCTCGCGCATGGAAGTCATCGTGCTCTGCGTGTTGTGCATCGGCCTGCTCGGCTACCTCATGACCCTGTTGTTTAACCGCCTCGTGCGCCACCTGCTGCGCTGGCGCCACCTTCGTTGAAAGGCCCTGACATGAATGCAATCGCTCACCACGCCTTACACCAGCACCTGCAAACCGGCGCCTTGCAGATTCGCGGCCTGAACAAGGCCTACCGGATCGAAGGCCGCTCGTTGCCGGTGCTGCACAATATTCACCTCGACGTGCAACCCGGCGAGTTCGTCAGCATCGTCGGCGCCAGTGGCTGCGGCAAATCCACCTTGCTGCGCCTGATTGTCGGCCTGGAGGCCGAGTACGAGGGCGATATCCTGCTCGATGGCAAACGCATCGCCGCCACCAGCCTGGAGCGCGGCATCGTGTTCCAGGACCACCGGTTGTTCCCGTGGATGACCGTCAGCCAGAACATCGCCCTGGCCCTGAAAAACCATGACCTGCCCCAGGCCGAGAAAAACCGCCAGGTGGCCGAGCACATCGCCCTGGTCAACCTCAGCGGTTTCGAGAATGCGTACCCCCATCAGTTGTCCGGCGGCATGGCGCAACGCGCCGCGATTGCCCGGGCGCTGATCAACAAGCCCAAGGTCCTGCTGCTGGACGAACCGCTCGGCGCCCTCGACGCCCTGACCCGCGTGCACCTGCAACGGGAACTGCAGCGCATCTGGGTGCAGCAGCGCTGCACGGTGCTGATGGTCACCCATGACATCGAAGAAGCACTGTACCTGGGCGACCGGGTGATTGTGATGGACGCCCATCCGGGGCGGATCAAGCACGAGATCCGTGTCGACCTGCCCCACCCACGGGATCGTGCTTCAGCGGTGCTGCAACAGCACAAGCGGCAACTGCTGGAGGAGCTGACAGGCCACTGAGGTCAGCCCGCCGCAACCTTCAGGCGCTGGATCTGTGGCGTGTCTGTGGATGATCCCGGCTTGCGCGGGTCAATGACACTCATCATCACCCCATCGCTGGTGATGAATACTGGCCGTGACTTGCCTTGGTCTTTCGGGTCATTGGAAAAAGCCCCCTTGAACTCGACGGACCGGCGTTGCTCGGCAGTGCCGCCGTCCAAGGTCACCTTCAGATCCCCCGCGGGCGTCACCTGCCAGTCCGAGATTTGGGCGTCGGTGTAGTCCAGTTGAACGGTACTGCCCTGCAGGTCTTCTATGTGAACACTGCCTGACCCCTTATTGATGATGTACGTATTGCTGCCGCCTTCAGCGACCACCCTGGCCCCCCCATTGATCACCACGACATCGGCCCCCTTGCCTGTGCGGGCAATGTCCTCGCGGCCATTGAGGGTCAGCAAATTATTCTGATCATCACCTTGAACATAACTTTCGCCGTTCTTCACCGTGGTGACATTGGAAAAGTTCTGCACACTGGCGTTTTTTTTCACCCCCTCGGTGTTGGATTTTTCAGTTTTTACCGAGACGGTATGGTCTTTCAGATTAATGACATGCCCTACGTAGCTGACACTTTCTTTCTTTCCAACATCGTCGCGTGGCGAACTTAATTCTCCAGAAAAAACCAGGGTGTTACGTCCCTCGCCACCCTCCAGGGATATTTGCCTGGGACTGAAATCTTTGTTTCCCGTTTTCTCGACCTCCCGCGCCCGCTCCAGTGTCTGGCGTGCATCGGCATTCATGACCACCGTGTCATCAGCGCGCCCGCCACTGACCACCTTCTTGCCGGTACCTAGCAAGAAGACGTTGGGTTTGTTTTCCACCCCTCTTACATAATCATCACCACCACCCAGGTCCCATAACGTGGCTTTTCCATCACCCAACTCGCCTTCAACCTGTTTGACCGGTTTGCCGTTAAATGATGAATAGCTTTCATCCACGCCTACCCGGTCAGTGCCATCACGAACCGCCACCGACGGGACCTTGCCGGGTACTGGAATCAGATTCAGCAGCCAGGTGACCGGCGAAAACCAGACTCTTGGCGTCAGTGGGACTTTGCCGTCCACTTGCTTGACCTCAACCTGCGACGAGCCGTAGACCACCCGCTCGAAGGTGTTCTTTGCATCACCGCTCAGGAACGCTTTATAGCGAGCTTGGCGTTGCTCATCGATTTCGTGGGTGTATTGGGTCTGCAGGTAAGGCTTGAGCACATCAAATCCAGGCTCCAGACCCAGGAACGCCCTCACACCGGTGACGGCCTTTTGTTCGCCCGAAAGCGGCGTGACCTTATCCAGCTCTTCCACGCTGCGCACGGAGTGGTAAATCATCTGGCTCATCATGAGCGTCCCGGCCACGACCAGGCCCACCGGCCCAGCCGACGCCGCCCCCATCATGAATGCGGCGCCCAACGTTACCGAGGTCGCGGCGTTGGCCACCGCGAAAGCACCGTCAACATAATGGTCCTGGGCTTGAGCACCGCTGCTCTTACTGGCCTTTTTAAAGGAATCGACAGCACTGTAGATATCAAACGGCACGCTGACCGCCGCACCCGCCCCGGTGCCGACTTTGCCAATCAGTTGCCCAACACTCGACGCTTTAAATCCCATGATCGAAGGCGCAGCCTTATGAATGACACTTTGCCCCAACTTGTTGAGCGAAGCCCCAATCGCGTCGCCCCCATACTGGGCAGCCACTGCACCTAAACTGATACTGCCTTGGGTCACGTCTCCATTGTGAAAAGACTCTATCGCGCTGCGCAGCCCCTGGAATGTACTGAATGCCTGGAAACCCAAGCCCGCAGCCCGCGTTTTTCCAAACTTGTCCACCCCACCTGCATCAAAGAAATTCGCAGGCATCGCTTGTTTAGTGCGAACCATCTCTTGAATCTGAGCCGAAATCTTGTGCACTTGCTGCATCTGCTTTTCGAAGTTTTCAGGCACCTTCGAAACTTCGGTACTGGGGATCAGCGGTCCAGCGGACGGATCACGATGAATCGCAATTTCAAAGAACAGCTTGGTTGCCTGGTCACTGAACCGGACATCACCGGAACCGGACCATGCCTTGAAACGCGCAAAATCAATTTGCAGGTTATTGGCCAACAGCTTGCCATTCGGGTCACCTGCAGGCTGGGCATCTATCGGCTTGCCGTGGATATGGATGCCCATTTTGTAAAGATCGACGCGACTGATATCCAGGGTGCCGATACGGATCGGCGGCTGGCTGTCATCGAGGGCCTGAAGGCGCTGCACTTCCCCCGTATTGTTGATGACAGTGGGTGCAGCCATCCTGGCAAGAGGCGTCCCCCCTGGTGTGTGGCAAACAACTGGCGATCGCGCTGCATCTCTTTGTCGATGTACGGATAACTGGGAGGTGGGGTTGCTTGGGCTAAGGTGCGCAGCAACTTTTGCTCAAGCCCCTGCATGCTGCCAATGTACGGGGAACCGGGGTACTGTTTTATAAAGCCCTGAACGGTTTTCAATGAATCGAAGGTGGCGTGATACTGGGCCATACCTTTCTTGGCATGTATGTTGTCCACGCTTTCCAGAACATTTTGATAAACCGCAGCTTCCATACCCGCAACGGGCCTTGTATGTTTTCTAAAATCAGCCGAGGAAGGCAGGTGCGCGCTATCAACTACTTTTATCGTATCAAGATCGGCCAAGGGCGCGTTATATGCCAGTTGCATCCGCGTGGACGTCGGTCTAATCCCCGAGACATGCTCTGGATTAAATACGCTGAACCTGTATTTAGGGTTATCCAGATCGTTGTTGTATGGCCTAATTAATTTTTTCAGATCTGGATCGGTAAAGATTTTTTTCATCCCGCTTTCAAAGGCCTTGGCAGAAGAAAACCTGACCAAGCCAATATTGGGGTCGGCGTAATAATAGGTCCGTTTACCGTCCGCTCCCGCCGTCACTCCTGCCGATAGACGATGCCCACTGGCGGAAATAATCAACGTCGTCGGGGCTGGGGCTTTGAGGAGCTGCGCTACGATTGACTTGTAAGACCCGAGCCTGTCAGTGGCCGGATCATGAGCCTTATCGGCATACCCGGCGTACTTCTGGGCCCTGCCGATTGCAGCAAAGAATGCTTGAGATTCAGGCGTATCAGGAGAAGCCAGCGCCTGGTAAATATTGCCCAGGAAAATATCAGCCTTGCCCTCCCTTGTCGCCAAGGACAGCAGGTGCGATATGCCCGCACACTCTCCGTCGCTCGATTGGTTAATCATTGCCAGATAATAACTTTGCGGCATGGGTGTCAACTTAGTTTCTTTACCCGAAACTACGTTCGAAAACTCCATCACCCTTTCTTGTGTTTTGATAATAGTGCGCTTTTCGGCCAAGTGCTTGAGCATGCCTAATTGCTCATCGGTCACCCCGGGCTGCAATGCCATTTTATAAAACTCGGAACTACTCATCAAATCCGAATAACCAGCCGGCAGCGGCACGGACCCCGGTGAGTTATACCCTCGCATATAGGCCTCTCGGCCCTGGCTTTGTTTGACACTTTCTACTTTTGAAAAAAAATCATCTGCGCTGCCCGTCTCGCGAACAGCTGCCGCCGGTACTCCCCTACGCAGGCGGCGCTTGTCTGGCACATCGTTCTGCGTCGTCAGTTGCCCCGGTGATGGTTCTCGACGTTCTTCATGGGAAGTTGGAGGGGAGGTTTGAGCGGACTGATTTTGTCTAATGAACGACAAGGTATTGGGCAGGGACGATACGTGCATAATCACTCCAGCTAACAGGTTTTGTTCATTCAATATCCTTTTATGTGAAGGGCTCCTGGAGTGATAAAACCTAGCACCAGACGCAATGCCACCCTGACAGACAAATCCGAGAGCAAACCACAAGGTATTTCCAAATGCAGCGCGCCTCTCACTACAGAATGCGCGCCATCTTGATGATCTCGATAGACACCGGGCTGTTGCCACGGCTGAAGGTGCCTTCGCCAATCTTGCGAAAACCGCACGCGGCGTAGAATTTTTCGGCGGTCAGGGTCGCTTCCAGGTAGGCGCTGGTATGCCCGGCTGCGGCGATCTGCTGCAAAGCCTCGGCCAACAGGCGCTTACCCACCCCCTGCCCGGCCGCCTCGCCACGAATAAACAACTTGCTGACTTCCAGACCCTCGATCTCCACAAAGCCCTGGAGCACATCGCTGCAGGCCAGCCACAGGTTGCCGGCGGCGATGGCCGGGCGGTAAGTCTCAGGGGAGCGGCCATCAAGCCACATGGCGATCTGTTCGGCACCATAGTCGGCGGTGCACAGGTTTTCGACGGAGTTTTTATGCACCTGGAAGATGCTCTCGGCGTCGTCCTGGGTGGCTGGGCGGATCAGTAGATTTTTCATTCCTTTGAGTTTCCGAGCAGGGCCAATAAACCCAGGCGTTATAGCTGATCTTGCGCCGGGCAGCGACCGAAGACCGCACATCTTGTGCGTTGACCAGCTTTCCTACACACCATATAGTGTGCCCACACACGCAGCCGACCACTACATAGTGTGCGATGCCGGTAACTATCAAGTTTTTTGGACGGCCTCACACACCGTCAGAACAGACCAGGAAGGAGTATTTCATGCTGAGTTGGGATGAAGTCGACACCGAAGACACCGGTGCAGCCGTGATCCGTGGCGCCAACGCCGGCCACGCCACCGAAGCCAACATGGACCGCCTCGACGGTGCCGGTGCCGCCGCCGCCATCGAGGCCCGCGCCGTCACCGCCAATGACTCCGCCGCCATCGTGCGTGCCAAGGCCGCCCTGGACAAACTCGACGTCGCCGAAGGCCTCGCCGAGTTGGAAGGCGCCTCCGCCCGTGTCGCCGTTGACGAAAAACGCATGATCAACTGCCGCGCCGACCTCAACCAACTCGTGCCCTTCAAGTACGACTGGGCCTGGCAGAAGTACCTCGACGGCTGCGCCAACCACTGGATGCCGCAAGAGGTCAACATGACCGCCGACA
>NZ_JAAQWO010000020.1:0-1400 GCF_012985525.1 Pseudomonas sp. WS 5059
GTACCGCTCGACTTGTCCACACCGATGGTGATGACCTGGTTGTTATCCAGGGTGATGGTCAGCGGACCCGTGGTGTTAGTGACGGGTGCGCCGTTTTTATCCACAAGGGTGGCGGTGTAGACGATCTGGCCGCCTTCACCGACAGTTTTGGTCGCGGTCAGCACCACATCGACCTTGTCGATAGTGTCGTTGATGGTGGTAGTCGCGCCATCGCCTGCAACCACGAGTTTCTCGAAGTTGCCGCCGTCAGTGCCGGTGATCTGGACGGTCTGGGTGCTCTTGTCGATGAACACGTCATCGCCTGGGGCATCCACTGTCACGGTGCCGACGGTTTCACCGGCCTTGATGGTGATGGTTTGTTTGTTGTCGAGGGTCAGGGTGACGTCGGTGTCAGCCTTGTTGCTCAAGGTGGCGGTGTAGGTGATCTTGCCGCCTTCGTTGACGGCGCTTGGCGCGGTCAGGGTGACGGTGGTGGTGTTATCGGTGCCTGGGGTATCAGTGACAGTCGTGGTGACCTTGTCGGTATTTGGAACCAGGTTTTCGAAGTGCGCGCCACCGGTGACTTCCTTGATGCCGGTAGTAACGGTTTGGTCGCCTTTGTAGACGTCGTCCGGCGCTACAACCGAAACGGTACCGCTCGACTTGTCCACACCGATGGTGATGACCTGGTTGTTATCCAGAGTCACAGTCACAGGGCTGGTGATGTTGGTTACCGGCGCACCGTTCTTATCCACCAAGGTGGCGGTGTAGACGATCTGGCCGCCTTCACCCACGGTTTTGGTTGCGGTCAGCACCACATCGACCTTGTCGATAGTGTCGTTGATGGTGGTAGTCGCGCCATCGCCTGCAACCACGAGTTTCTCGAAGTTGCCACCGTCAGTCCCGGTGATCTTGACGGTCTGGGTGCTCTTGTCGATGAACACGTCATCGCCTGGGGCATCCACTGTCACAGTGCCGACAGTTTCACCGGCCTTGATGGTGATGGTTTGCTTGTTATCGAGTGTCAGGGTGACGTCGGTATCCGCTTTATTAGAAAGCGTGGCGGTGTAAGTGATCTTGCCGCCTTCACTCACTTCCGACGGAGCAGTCAGCGTCACTGTCGTGGTGTTATCGGTACCTGGGGTATCAGTAACAGTCGTGGTGACCTTGTCAGTCCCCGGGACCAGATTTTCAAAGTGCTCGCCACCGGCGACTTCTTTAATGCCGGTAGTGACAGTCTGGTCGCCTTTGTAGACGTCGTCCGGCGCTACAACCGAAACGGTACCGCTCGACTTGTCCACACCGATGGTGATGACCTGGTTGTTATCCAAGGTGATGGTCAGCGGACCCGTGGTGTTAGTGACGGGTGCGCCGTTTTTATCCACAAGGGTGGCGGTGTAGACGATCTGGCCGCCTTAACA
>NZ_JAAQWO010000021.1:0-1231 GCF_012985525.1 Pseudomonas sp. WS 5059
TGAATCGCCCCTAGTTTCGTAGACACCTCCAAGCCTTAAAATGAGGCCCATTAGGAGGTGCCATGAGCAACCAGCGATATCCCGAAGAATTCAAAATCCAGGCGGTCAAACAAGTGACCGAAAAGAAGCTTCCTGTCTCGGAGGTGGCTGCACGATTGGGTGTGTCCGTGCACAGCCTCTATGCCTGGGTTAAGCGCTACACCAAGCCCCAGGAACAGCGCGTTGAGGAGGATGATCAGAGCGCTGAGGTTCGTCGTCTACGGGCCGAGCTGAAACGGGTGACGGAGGAGCGAGACATCTTAAAAAAGGCCGCCGCGTACTTTGCCAAGGAGTGCGGCTGAAGTACGCCTTTATTAAGCAGCAAGCGGGTCATTACGCGATTCGACGGCTTTGCCTGACGCTCAAGGTTCATCCCAGCGGCTACTACGCGTGGCTATCAGAACCAAAATCTGCGCGAGCCAAGGACGATCAGCGACTGCTTGGACTGATCAAACACTCCTGGTTGGAAAGCGGTGGTGTTTATGGCTATCGCAAGATCCATGATGACCTGCGAGAGGTTGGTGAGAGCTGTGGCCGTCACCGGGTAGCTAGGTTGATGCGCCTTGAAGGTTTACGTTCTCAGACTGGGTATCGACGGAGGCCGGGAAAATATGGCGGTAAACCAGCCGTTGCCTCACCGAACTTACTGAAGCGCCAATTCGATGTCAGAGAACCCAACAAAGTCTGGGTCACAGACATTACCTACATCCGAACATATGAAGGCTGGCTGTATTTGGCCGTGGTGCTCGATCTGTTTTCACGCCAGATCATTGGTTGGTCAATGAAGTCGCAGATGACCAGCGACGTAGCCATTGATGCACTGCTGATGGCGGTTTGGAGACGTAAGCCGAAGCAAGAGGTGATGATCCACTCGGATCAAGGCAGTCAGTACAGCAGCTCAGACTGGCGAAGCTTCTTGAAAGCTAACAACCTGGTAGCCAGCATGAGTCGTCGAGGTAACTGCCACGACAACGCTGTGGCGGAGAGCTTTTTCCAGCTGCTAAAGCGGGAGCGGATCAAGCGTAAAATCTACACTACACGCCAGGATGCTCGGGATGATGTGTTCGATTACATCGAGATGTTTTACAACCCAAAACGACGCCACAGTTTCAACAATCAGCTGTCACCGGTAGAGTTTGAAAAGCGTTACGCAGCGAGCCTGGAGAGTGTCTAGGAAACCCGGGGCGATTCA
>NZ_JAAQWO010000022.1:0-884 GCF_012985525.1 Pseudomonas sp. WS 5059
GTGGTGCCTGGGTATTCTTCCTTCAAGCCGATCTGCGACAGACGACGGTTGGCGATGAACTTGAGGTAGTCCTCCATCATCGCCGCGTTCATGCCCAACACGCCGCGCGGCATGGTGTCGCGCGCGTATTCGATCTCCAGCTGGGTCCCTTGCAGGATCATCTGGGTCGCTTCTTCCTTCATCTCGGCATCCCACAGGTGTGGGTTTTCGATTTTGATCTGGTTGATCACGTCGATGCCGAAGTTCAGGTGCATCGACTCATCGCGCAGGATGTACTGGAACTGCTCGGCCACGCCGGTCATTTTGTTGCGTCGGCCCATGGACAGGATCTGGGTGAAGCCGCAATAGAAGAAGATGCCTTCCAGCACGCAGTAGTAGGCGACCAGGTTGCGCAGCAGTTCTTTATCGGTGTCGACGGTGCCGGTCTCGAATTTCGGATCGGAGATCGAACGCGTGTATTTCAGACCCCAGGCGGCTTTTTTCGCGACCGACGGGATCTCGTGGTACATGTTGAAGATCTCGCCTTCATCCATGGCCAGCGATTCGATGCAGTACTGGTAGGCGTGGGTGTGGATCGCCTCTTCGAAGGCCTGGCGCAGGATGTACTGGCGGCACTCCGGGTTGGTGATCAGGCGGTACACGGCCAGCACCAGGTTGTTGGCGACCAACGAATCGGCGGTGGAGAAGAAGCCCAGGTTGCGCATGACGATGCGACGTTCGTCGTCGGTCAGGCCTTCGGGGTTTTTCCACAGGGCGATGTCGGCGGTCATGTTGACCTCTTGCGGCATCCAGTGGTTGGCGCAGCCGTCGAGGTACTTCTGCCAGGCCCAGTCGTACTTGAAGGGCACGAGTTGGTTGAGGTCGGCGCGGCAGTTGATCATGCG
>NZ_JAAQWO010000023.1:0-723 GCF_012985525.1 Pseudomonas sp. WS 5059
CCATCAACGACACCATCGACAAGGTCGATGTGGTGCTGACCGCGACCAAAACTGTCGGTGAAGGCGGCCAGATCGTCTACACCGCCACCCTTGTGGATAAAAACGGCGCCCCCGTCACTAACACCACTGGTCCGCTGACCATCACCCTGGATAACAACCAGGTCATCACCATCGGTGTGGACAAGTCGAGCGGGACTGTTTCGGTTGTGGCTCCGGACGACGTCTACAAAGGCGACCAGACCGTTACTACCGGCATTAAAGAAGTCGCCGGTGGCGAGCACTTTGAAAATCTGGTTCCGGGCACTGATAAAGTCACCACCGTCGTGACCGACACACCGGGCACCGATAACACTACAACTGTGACCCTGACAGCTCCGTCGGAAGTGAGTGAGGGTGGAAAAATCACCTACACCGCCACCTTGAGCAACAAGGCTGACACCGACGTCACCCTGACGCTCGATAACAAGCAAACCATCACCATCAAGGCTGGCGAAACCGTCGGCACCGTGACAGTGGATGCCCCAGGCGATGACGTGTTCATCGATAAGAGCACCCAAACAGTCCAGATCACCGGCACTGACGGTGGCAACTTCGAAAAACTCGTGGTTGCAGGCGATGGCGCGACTACCACCATCAACGACACCATCGACAAGGTCGATGTGGTGCTGACCGCGACCAAAACTGTCGGTGAAGGCGGCCAGATCGTCTACACCGCCACCCTTG
>NZ_JAAQWO010000024.1:0-711 GCF_012985525.1 Pseudomonas sp. WS 5059
CTTCGATTGTGCTGGAAACGTGCACTTAGGCGCGTGAGTCAAGCTGCACGGTTATAAGTGCCTTTCACACAAGGGTGGCGTTTTAGATGCACTTATCGTGGCTTCGGCTTGTTCAGCAAGTTGCTGATGTTCGTAACACGCAGACGTATTAGAACGCAGGCCAGTCCTTGCTTTAGTTTGCACTTCTACAATCGGCCTGCGAGCTGGCTCGCCGCGCTGATTATCAATGGACGCACGCATGATGAATGCCCTTTGTTAACGAACGGAACAGCGGTACTGCCCGTGTGGTCAGGACTTACGTCCACCACCATGACTGTTCTGGCCGCCTTTACGCCCGGCTTCCGAGGCTTTCTCGCGGTCGTTGGCGAAGTTGCCGCCAGAGGCCTGTCCACCTTTCTTTCCCGCCTGTGATGCTTTTTCGCAATCATTGGCAAAGTTTCCAGGGTTTTTATTGCTCGTCGTCATAACAATACTCCCAGTTTTGAAATGTCGTTTCGCTAGTTGCCCGTTTATGCAACGGACATCTTTTCTGATAGGGGCAAGTGCGCAGATGTTTTGAAATTTTTTAAAAAGGGCGATGAACGGTAGAGTGGTAGATGAAACTTGTACAACTAGGCTCAAGAAGTGCCTCTTCGTATAAGTTTTGTCGCGTCGATTGATATTGAATTAATGGCGACCTTAACGATTGGTTTAGCATTCAATACCCTGTTT
>NZ_JAAQWO010000025.1:0-589 GCF_012985525.1 Pseudomonas sp. WS 5059
TACAAAGGCGACCAGACTGTTACTACCGGCATCAAGGAAGTCGCCGGTGGCGAGCACTTCGAGAACCTGGTTCCAGGTACCGATAAAGTCACCACCGTCGTGACCGACACACCGGGCACTGATAACACCACGACAGTGACCCTGACTGCTCCGTCGGAAGTGAGTGAAGGTGGGAAAATCACCTACACCGCCACGCTTTCTAATAAAGCGGATACCGACGTCACCCTGACACTCGACAACAAGCAAACCATCACCATCAAGGCTGGCGAAACTGTCGGCACCGTGACAGTGGACGCCCCAGGCGATGACGTGTTCATCGACAAGAGCACCCAGACCGTCCAGATCACCGGCACCGATGGTGGCAACTTCGAGAAGCTTGTCGTTGCAGGCGATGGCGCGACTACCACCATCAACGACACCATCGACAAGGTCGATGTGGTGCTGACCGCAACCAAAACCGTGGGTGAAGGCGGCCAGATCGTCTACACCGCCACCCTTGTGGATAAAAACGGCGCACCCGTCACTAACACCACGGGTCCGCTGACCATCACCTTGGATAACAACCAGGTCATCACCATCGGTGTGGACA
>NZ_JAAQWO010000026.1:0-569 GCF_012985525.1 Pseudomonas sp. WS 5059
GGCCAGCAGTCTGCCAGCCAGACCCTCAAGGCTATTGCCAGAGCCTATCCCGGCAAGCTGTCTTGCACCTTGTCGCTGGTGGCGCTGGAGAACGCGCTGTTGTTGGCTTACCCACTGTTTGCCGGGTTCGCGGTGGATTCGATTATCCGTGGCGATACCACCAGTGCGTTGCTGTATGCCGCCGTGGTCATGGCGTTCTGGGCCGTTGGGGCGGCGAGACGGGCGCTGGACACCCGTACGTTCACGCGCATCTACGCGGACCTTGCGGTGCCGGTCATTCTCAACCAGCGCCAACAGAACCACAGCACCTCGAAATCGGCGGCACGGGTAGTACTTGCTCGGGAGTTTGTCGACTTCTTTGAAAAGCACGTACCTATCATCGCCACGGCGTTGGTGTCGATTGTGGGCGCGGCAGTGATGCTGATCGTGATTGAGCCATGGGTAGGCATGGCGTGCCTGGCGGCCCTGCTGCTGTGCATCACCTTGTTGCCGCGTTTTGCCCAGCGCAATCAGGCGCTGCACGAACGTCTGAACAACCGCCTGGAAAAAGAAATCGGCCTGGTCGAAAA
>NZ_JAAQWO010000027.1:0-564 GCF_012985525.1 Pseudomonas sp. WS 5059
TGTCCACACCGATGGTGATGACCTGGTTGTTATCCAGGGTGATGGTCAGCGGACCAGTGGTGTTAGTGACGGGTGCGCCGTTTTTATCCACAAGGGTGGCGGTGTAGACGATCTGGCCGCCTTCACCCACGGTTTTGGTCGCGGTCAGCACCACATCGACCTTGTCGATGGTGTCGTTGATGGTGGTAGTCGCGCCATCGCCTGCAACCACGAGTTTCTCGAAGTTGCCACCGTTAGTGCCGGTGATCTGGACGGTCTGGGTGCTCTTGTCGATGAACACGTCATCGCCTGGAGCGTCCACTGTCACGGTGCCGACGGTTTCGCCAGCCTTGATGGTGATGGTTTGTTTGTTATCGAGGGTCAAGGTGACGTCAGTGTCAGCCTTGTTGCTCAAGGTGGCGGTGTAGGTGATTTTTCCACCTTCACTCACTTCCGAAGGAGCAGTCAGGGTCACTGTCGTGGTGTTATCGGTACCTGGGGTATCAGTAACAGTCGTGGTGACCTTGTCAGTCCCCGGGACCAGATTTTCAAAGTGCTCGCCACCGGCGACTTCTTTAATGCCGG
>NZ_JAAQWO010000028.1:0-504 GCF_012985525.1 Pseudomonas sp. WS 5059
CACGTACTGGTGCCCAGTCCAGGGTTTCGTTCAGGTCGACGTCGATGTACTTCTGGCCACGGGCTTCGATCAGGATCTGTTGCGAATCCAGCGGCAGGATGCCCTTGGACCACAGCGAACCCTGGAACGTCTCGTAGGCGCCGCGCTCGTCGGCCAGGTCGCAGGAAGCCTGGATCGCGTAGTAGCTGACCGCTTCCATGGACTTGTCGGCGAACTCGACCGCTGCATCGGAACCGTAAGGGATGTGCTGCAGGTACAGCGCGTCCTGGAAGCCCATGATCCCCAGGCCAACCGGACGGTGCTTGAAGTTGGAGTTCTGCGCCTGTGGCACCGAGTAGTAGTTGATGTCGATGACGTTATCGAGCATGCGTACGGCGGTGTTGACGGTGCGCTCCAGCTTGGCGGTGTCCAGCTTGCCGTTGACGATGTGGTTCGGCAGGTTGATCGAGCCCAGGTTGCAAACGGCGATCTCGTCCTTGTTGGTGTTCAAGGTGATCTCGGTGC
>NZ_JAAQWO010000002.1:0-885765 GCF_012985525.1 Pseudomonas sp. WS 5059
GCAGTGAAACGATGCATCGCCGATGGTAGTGTGGGGTTTCCCCATGTGAGAGTAGGTCATCGTCAAGATTAAATTCCGAAACCCCAATTGCGAAAGCAGTTGGGGTTTTGTTTTGGGCGGTCGAAAAACTCGAAAATGCTTGGTCGGTTGTCTAGTTGAGGTTGCTCTATCGCCTGTTATGTTGCTTTCTATGCAATGGCTCTACGCATGGCTATCATGCGTGCCTCATTGTGAGGCGAGACCTGCATGCTGACGTTGTTAAAACTTCTGAAAGATGGCCGATTCCACTCGGGTGAAGCGCTAGGTGCGGTCCTGGGTGTCAGTCGTAGTGCTGTGTGGAAACAGCTCCAGCATCTGGAGGTTGAGCTGGGCCTGACGATTCATAAGGTCAGGGGGAAAGGCTATCAATTGGCATCCCCGCTGGTTCTATTGAGTGCTGACGAGATCGCCTTGAAGTCGCCGGTCTGTGCGGGTTCGGTTTTCATCTCGGATACCATCGATTCCACGAATGCCGAAGCTTTGCGTCTAATCGATGCGGGGCAGGCGGCGCCGTTCCTGGTTCTGTCGGAGCAGCAGACTGCAGGCAGGGGGCGTCGAGGGCGTAAGTGGGTCAGTCCGTTTGCACAGAATGTTTACTACAGCCTTGTACTTCGTATCGATGGTGGTTTGCGACAGCTCGAGGGTTTGAGTCTTGTGGTGGGCTTGGCGGTAATGCAAACCCTGCGCGACTTGGGTGTTCAGGGTTCGGGTTTGAAATGGCCGAATGATGTTCTTGTTGGGTCAAAAAAGATTGCGGGCATCCTTCTTGAGTTGGTAGGCGATCCTGCTGATGTGTGCCATGTAGTGCTCGGTATTGGTATCAATGCCAACATGCAAAGCGCCGCAGAAGTTGATCAGCAGTGGACATCGATACAGCTCGAAGCGGGTCGCAGGGTAGATCGAAATCATCTGGTCGCTCACCTGGGTCAGGCATTGCAGGCTTATCTCGAGCGTCATAGAGATTCCGGCTTCTCGGTGATCCGCGAGGAGTGGGAGCGGAGTCATCTATGGCAGGGCAGGGCGGTGTCATTGATCGCCGGTGTTAACCAAGTAGACGGGGTTGTGCTAGGTATTGACGGTCAGGGCGCGCTGCGTCTCGAAGTGGATGGTGTTGAGAAAATATACAGTGGCGGTGAGTTAAGCCTGAGGTTGCGTGATGATTCTTGAGCTCGACTGTGGGAATAGCTTCATCAAATGGCGAGTTCTGGAGGCGAACCAGGCGGTCGTTTTCGCTGAAGGCGTTGTGGATTCCGATGTGGCGTTGTTGGGTGGCCTCCATTCATTGGCTGGTCTTTCACTGCAACACTGTAGGTTGGTGAGCGTGCGCGCCCAGGAGGAGACGAATCGTCTGGTCGGCGTGTTGGTTGCCGCTTTTGGTGTCTCTATAAGCTGTGCTGCGCCGTCGCGTGAGATGGCGGGTGTGCGCAATGGATATGAGGAATATGCCCGTCTGGGGCTGGATCGTTGGTTAGCAATGCTGGGAGGCTTCCGCCTGGCCTCTGGAGCATGTTTGGTGCTGGATTTTGGTACGGCGGCCACTGCTGATTTCATTACGGCGGATGGCGAGCATCTTGGGGGATTTATCTGCCCTGGCATGCCGCTGATGCGCAATCAGCTGCGAACCCACACCCGTAAAATACGTTATGACGATGTTGCAGCTGAGCGTGCGCTGGAAAGCCTGGTGCCTGGACGTACGACTGCACAAGCCGTAGAGCGTGGTTGTACGCTCATGCTTCGCGGCTTCGCTGAGTCGCAACTGGAGCTGGCCCAGAGTTACTGGGGCGAAGACTTCTCAGTATTCCTTACGGGTGGTGATGCTGAGTTAGTCGCCGATGCTCTGCCAGGCGCTCGGTTCGTTCCGGACCTGGTATTTGTTGGTCTGGCGATGGCATGCCCTTTGTCTTGAGGTTTCTATGCGTTGGTTGTTTCTGTTGTTGCTGGTTCTCAATGTCTTTTATTACATCTGGCACCAGCAAGAGGCCCCGTTGCGTGCGAAGGATGTAACGCCCCTGGCGCTATATCGGGGCTCTCAGCAGGATATTCAATTGCTGAGTGAGTCAGCCGACGCAATGACCCGTCGTGATCGGCCCAGGGCGTCAGAAGCGCCGGCCGATTGCTTGTATATTGGCGGCTTTGCCAGTCAGGAGCAGGCGCAGTTCCTCGAGCAGCGCCTGACCAGTCTGGATATCAAGGTCAGGATCCAGTCATTGGCTGGTGCAGGTATGCCCGCTTTTTGGTTGCGTGTGGCACCTGAAAGTCGCCGCTTGGCTGACGATCTGCCGTTTGAAAGCCTTGCTAATGAATTCAATGAGTTAAAACATAAAATAATGCCGTGCGAAGGCATTGCAAGTGTCGAATAGTTTGCATAGAATGGCGCCCGCTCCACAGCGATGACCTACTTGGGAAATTGGTGTGAAGCGATCGTCACGCAGCTAACCTCATATTTTTAATGAGAAAATGCTTGACAGAAGGTCGGCTTAATGTAAAATGCCGGCTCGCTTAGGAGGGGTTCCCGAGCGGCCAAAGGGATCAGACTGTAAATCTGACGTCTACGACTTCGAAGGTTCGAATCCTTCCCCCTCCACCATTTTTAGCGTGAGCTGCAAGCTCCGCGGGTATAGTTTAGTGGTAGAACCTCAGCCTTCCAAGCTGATGATGCGGGTTCGATTCCCGCTACCCGCTCCAAGTTTGCAGGTTGTGCAAGGTGTTTTGCTCTTGTAGCTCAGTTGGTAGAGCACACCCTTGGTAAGGGTGAGGTCAGCGGTTCAAATCCGCTCAAGAGCTCCATATAACAAGGCAGATATGAAAATATCTGCCTTTGTTTTAACAGCTGTCTCGGCTTGATTCTTTTTTACCTGGTGTTATCGGGTTGTTTCAAGTCTCTTGGGGTTGGTTGTTGTAAAGTCTTTTTCAGGCCTGCATAATGGTCGGCCTGATTTTGTTTTAGGTCAGTAGCTCAATTGGCAGAGCGACGGTCTCCAAAACCGTAGGTTGGGGGTTCGATTCCCTCCTGACCTGCCAGATTCACGTGGTGTATCTGGCTTTCTTTTCACAGGATCTTCATAGATGACTCCTAAGGCTGAAGCTCAAAGCTCTCGTTTCGATCTGGTTAAGTGGCTCGCTGTCGTCGCTTTGGTGGTCGTAGGCGTTGTTGGCAATCAGTATTATTCTGCTTCGCCGATCCTGTACCGCGTACTCGTATTGCTCGCTCTCGCTGCTGCGGCTGTCTTCATCGGTCTGCAGACTGTAAAGGGTAAGTCTTTCGCCGTACTGGTTAAGGAAGCTCGCACCGAAATACGTAAAGTCGTTTGGCCGACTCGCCAAGAAACCACGCAGACCACGCTGATTGTTGTGGCTGTTGTTTTGGTTATGGCGTTGCTGTTGTGGGGGCTTGATTCCCTGCTCGGCTGGCTTGTTTCCTTGATTGTTGGCTAAGGGTGTCCCGTGGCTAAGCGTTGGTACGTTGTGCATGCTTACTCGGGTTACGAGAAGCATGTCATGCGCTCTTTGCTAGAGCGCGTAAAGCTGGCAGGCATGGAAGATGGCTTCGGCGAAATTCTGGTTCCCACTGAAGAAGTGGTTGAAATGCGTAATGGCCAGAAGCGCAAAAGCGAACGCAAGTTCTTCCCTGGCTACGTGCTGGTACAGATGGACATGAATGAGGGTACTTGGCACTTGGTCAAGGATACCCCTCGCGTCATGGGCTTCATTGGCGGTACCGCCGATAAGCCTGCGCCGATCACTGACAAGGAAGCGGAAGCGATTCTGCGTCGTGTTGCTGACGGTAGCGACAAGCCGAAGCCGAAGACGTTGTTCGAACCGGGCGAGGTTGTTCGTGTCACTGATGGTCCGTTTGCTGATTTCAACGGCACTGTCGAAGAAGTTAACTACGAAAAGAGCCGGATCCAAGTGGCGGTGCTCATTTTCGGTCGCTCTACCCCGGTAGAGTTGGAGTTCAGTCAGGTCGAAAAGGTCTAGCTGACAAAGCATCCCAACCCCGCAGCCTTAGGCTGTGGGGTTTTGTCGTCACTGGGATAAACGCGCAAGTAACCGGGGAGCCTTTCGAGGCGCTTGAACCCGTAATTGGAGTGCCTCATGGCCAAGAAGATTACCGCTTACATCAAGCTGCAAGTGAAGGCCGCACAGGCCAACCCTAGCCCACCCGTCGGTCCAGCTCTGGGTCAGCACGGCGTGAACATCATGGAATTCTGCAAGGCCTTCAACGCCCGTACTCAGGGTATTGAGCCAGGTCTGCCGACTCCAGTGATCATCACTGTATACAGCGACCGTAGCTTCACCTTCGAAACCAAGTCGACCCCGGCTTCGGTTTTGTTGAAGAAAGCTGCAGGTCTGACTAGCGGTTCCGCTCGTCCGAACACCGTTAAGGTTGGCACCGTAACTCGTGCTCAGCTGGAAGAAATCGCGAAAACCAAAAACGCGGATCTGACTGCAGCTGATATGGATGCAGCCGTGCGTACCATCGCCGGTTCTGCTCGTAGCATGGGCCTTAACGTGGAGGGTGTGTAATGGCTAAGCTGACCAAGCGCCAAAAGGCTATCGCCGGCAAAATCGAAGCGGGCAAGTCCTACAATTTTGTAGACGCTGCTGCTCTGCTGACCGAGCTGTCGACTGTCAAGTTCAGCGAGTCCGTTGACGTTGCTGTAAACCTGGGTGTTGACCCACGTAAATCCGACCAGGTCGTTCGTAGCGCTACTGTGCTGCCACACGGTACTGGCAAGACTGTACGTGTTGCTGTCTTCACCCAAGGCCCGGCAGCTGAAGCTGCTCTGGCCGCTGGCGCCGATCGCGTTGGCATGGACGACCTGGCTGCCGAAATGAAAGGCGGCGACCTGAACTATGACGTAGTTATTGCCTCCCCGGATGCAATGCGCGTTGTAGGTCAGTTGGGTCAGATCCTGGGTCCACGTGGTCTGATGCCTAACCCGAAAGTCGGTACCGTAACTCCAGACGTAGCTACCGCGGTTAAAAACGCCAAGGCTGGTCAGGTTCGTTATCGCACTGACAAAAACGGCATCATTCACACCTCCGTTGGCAAGGTCGGCTTCGACGCCGTCAAGCTGAAGGAAAACGTTGAAGCCCTGATCGCTGATCTGAAGCGTATCAAGCCAGCTTCCTCGAAAGGTATCTACGTCAAGCGCGTTACCCTGAGCACCACTATGGGCCCAGGTCTGGTCATCGACCAAGGCTCGCTGGACGTATAAGACACAAACTGGCGCGAGAGATCGCGCCAGTTGAAAAAATTGGGGTCCCTGCCTGGCGGGGGCTATCCAAGACCGTAGGCGACGCAAGTCTTAAACCATCAAGCCTACGCAGATGGTGCTCCCGGTTCCTTACCGAATCAGACACCAAAACGACATCCGGCCTAGGCCAGATGAAACGGTAACAAGCAGGAGTTAAACCCGTGGCAATTAATCTCGAAGACAAGAAGGCCATCGTCGCTGAAGTCAACGAGGCTGCCAAAGCTGCTCTGTCCGCTGTCGTGGCTGATGCCCGTGGTGTGACAGTAGGCGCTATGACCGGACTCCGTAAAGAGGCTCGTGAAGCTGGCGTATACGTACGTGTTGTACGTAACACCCTGCTCAAGCGCGCTGTTGCTGACACTGAATACAGTGTCCTCAACGACGTGTTCACCGGCCCGACTCTGATCGCGTTCTCCAAGGATCATCCAGGCGCTGCTGCCCGTTTGTTCAAGGAATTCGCCAAGAGTCAGGATAAGTTCGAGATCAAGGCAGCTGCGTTCGAGGGCAAGTTCCTCGCAGCTAACCAAATCGACGTACTGGCAACACTGCCGACCCGTAACGAAGCTATTTCGCAGCTGATGAGCGTGATTCAAGGCGCTACCAGCAAGCTGGCTCGTACTCTGGCCGCAGTTCGCGAGCAAAAAGAAGCTGCAGCAGCCTAAGGCTGAGCAACTTCTCTCGCGTTTTTTTGTTTATTTCGATGGCCGCGTAGGCCGTCCCCCAATTCAGGAAATACAGCAATGTCTATCTCCCAAGACGATATCCTCAACGCCGTAGCTGAAATGTCGGTTCTGCAGGTTGTTGAGCTGATCAAAGCTTTCGAAGAAAAATTCGGCGTTTCCGCTGCCGCTGCTTCCGCTGGCCCAGCTGTTGCTGCTGTTGCTGCTGAAGAGCAAACCGAATTCAACGTCATGCTGCTGGAAGCTGGCGAGAAGAAAGTAAACGTGATCAAGGCAGTACGTGAACTGACCGGTCTGGGCCTGAAAGAAGCCAAGGCTGTAGTTGACGGCGCTCCTGCCCAGGTTCTGGAAGCAGTGTCGAAAGACGCCGCTGACAAAGCCAAAGCAGTACTGGAAGAAGCAGGCGCTAAAGTCGAGCTGAAGTAAGCATCGACCTTGCGTTTCCAGCCCAAGCGTTAAGCTGAAGGCTGATGGCTGGTGGCTCTTGCCACCGGCCTTTTTCCGTTCTTGGCTGTCGACTCGGTCGCCGCCACTAACGCGCTGTAGCCACCCGATGCGGTGGTGCAAACCATGGGGTTTGCAAGATTTTCTGGCTGCTCCCGTCGGGAGGGCCAAACAAGCAGGTGACCAAGCTGGGGAACGCTGATGGCTTACTCATATACTGAGAAAAAACGTATCCGCAAGGACTTTAGCAAGTTGCCGGACGTCATGGATGTCCCGTACCTTCTGGCTATCCAGCTGGATTCGTATCGTGAATTCTTGCAGGCGGGAGCGACCAAAGATCAGTTCCGCGACGTGGGCCTGCATGCGGCCTTCAAATCCGTTTTCCCGATCATCAGCTACTCCGGCAATGCTGCGCTGGAGTACGTCGGTTATCGCCTGGGCGAACCGGCATTTGATGTCAAAGAATGCGTGTTGCGCGGTGTTACGTACGCCGTACCTTTGCGGGTAAAAGTTCGTCTGATCATTTTCGACAAAGAATCGTCGAACAAAGCGATCAAGGACATCAAAGAGCAAGAAGTCTACATGGGCGAAATCCCATTGATGACTGAGAACGGTACCTTCGTTATCAACGGTACCGAGCGTGTAATCGTTTCCCAGCTGCACCGTTCCCCGGGCGTGTTCTTCGACCACGATCGCGGCAAGACGCACAGCTCCGGCAAGCTCCTGTACTCCGCGCGGATCATTCCGTACCGTGGTTCGTGGTTGGACTTCGAGTTCGACCCTAAAGACTGCGTGTTCGTGCGTATCGACCGTCGTCGCAAGCTGCCGGCCTCGGTACTGCTGCGCGCGCTCGGCTACACCACCGAGCAGGTGCTGGACGCTTTCTACACCACCAACGTATTCAGCCTGAAGGATGAAACCCTCAGCCTGGAGCTGATTGCTTCGCGTCTGCGTGGTGAAATTGCCGTCCTGGATATCCAGGATGAGAAGGGCAAGGTCATTGTTGAGGCTGGCCGTCGTATTACTGCGCGCCACATCAACCAGATCGAAAAAGCCGGTATCAAGTCGCTGGACGTGCCTCTGGACTACGTCCTGGGTCGCACTACCGCCAAGGTTATCGTTCACCCGGCGACAGGCGAGATCCTGGCTGAGTGCAACACCGAGCTGAACACCGAGATCCTGGCAAAAATCGCCAAGGCCCAGGTTGTTCGCATCGAGACCCTGTACACCAACGATATCGACTGCGGTCCGTTCGTCTCCGACACCCTGAAGATCGACTCCACCAGCAACCAATTGGAAGCGCTGGTCGAGATCTATCGCATGATGCGTCCTGGCGAGCCACCAACCAAAGACGCTGCCGAAACCCTGTTCAACAACCTGTTCTTCAGCCCTGAGCGCTATGACCTGTCTGCGGTCGGCCGGATGAAGTTCAACCGTCGTATCGGTCGTACCGAGATCGAAGGTTCGGGCGTGCTGTGCAAGGAAGACATCGTTGCGGTCCTGAAGACTCTGGTCGACATCCGTAACGGCAAAGGCATCGTCGATGACATCGACCACCTGGGTAACCGTCGTGTTCGCTGCGTAGGCGAAATGGCCGAGAACCAGTTCCGCGTTGGCCTGGTGCGTGTTGAGCGTGCGGTCAAAGAGCGTCTGTCGATGGCCGAAAGCGAAGGCCTGATGCCGCAAGACCTGATCAACGCCAAGCCAGTGGCTGCGGCGGTGAAAGAGTTCTTCGGTTCCAGCCAGCTCTCGCAGTTCATGGACCAGAACAACCCGCTCTCCGAGATCACCCACAAGCGCCGTGTTTCTGCACTGGGCCCGGGCGGTCTGACCCGTGAGCGTGCAGGCTTTGAAGTTCGTGACGTTCACCCGACGCACTACGGTCGTGTTTGCCCGATCGAAACGCCGGAAGGTCCGAACATCGGTCTGATCAACTCCCTGGCTGCCTATGCGCGCACCAACCAGTACGGCTTCCTCGAAAGCCCGTACCGTGTGGTGAAAGACGCCCTGGTCACCGACGAGATCGTTTTCCTGTCCGCCATCGAAGAAGCTGATCACGTGATCGCTCAGGCTTCGGCCACGATGAACGACAAGAAAGTCCTGATCGACGAGCTGGTAGCTGTTCGTCACTTGAACGAGTTCACCGTCAAGGCGCCGGAAGACGTCACCTTGATGGACGTATCGCCCAAGCAGGTAGTTTCTGTTGCGGCGTCGCTGATCCCGTTCCTGGAACACGATGACGCCAACCGTGCGTTGATGGGTTCCAACATGCAGCGTCAAGCTGTACCGACCCTGCGCGCTGACAAGCCGCTGGTAGGTACGGGCATGGAGCGCAACGTAGCCCGTGACTCCGGCGTTTGCGTCGTGGCTCGTCGTGGCGGTGTGATCGACTCTGTTGATGCCAGCCGTATCGTGGTTCGTGTTGCCGATGACGAAGTTGAAACTGGCGAAGCCGGTGTCGACATCTACAACCTGACCAAATACACCCGCTCGAACCAGAACACCTGCATCAACCAGCGCCCGCTGGTGAGCAAGGGTGATCGCGTTCAGCGTAGCGACATCATGGCCGACGGTCCTTCCACCGATATGGGTGAGTTGGCTCTGGGTCAGAACATGCGCATCGCGTTCATGGCGTGGAACGGCTTCAACTTCGAAGACTCCATCTGCCTGTCCGAGCGTGTGGTTCAAGAAGATCGCTTCACCACGATCCACATCCAGGAACTGACCTGCGTGGCGCGTGACACCAAGCTTGGGCCTGAGGAAATCACTGCAGACATCCCGAACGTGGGTGAAGCTGCTCTGAACAAGCTGGACGAAGCCGGTATCGTTTACGTAGGTGCTGAAGTTGGCGCTGGCGACATCCTGGTCGGTAAGGTCACTCCGAAAGGCGAGACTCAACTGACTCCGGAAGAGAAGCTGCTGCGTGCCATCTTCGGTGAAAAAGCCAGCGACGTTAAAGACACCTCCCTGCGCGTACCTACCGGTACCAAGGGTACTGTCATCGACGTACAGGTCTTCACCCGTGACGGCGTTGAGCGTGATGCTCGTGCACTGTCCATCGAGAAGACCCAGCTCGACGAGATCCGCAAGGACCTGAACGAAGAGTTCCGTATCGTCGAAGGCGCGACCTTCGAGCGTCTGCGTTCCGCCCTGGTAGGCCACAAGGCCGAAGGCGGCGCAGGTCTGAAGAAAGGTCAGGACATCACCGACGAAATCCTCGACGGTCTTGAGCACGGCCAGTGGTTCAAACTGCGCATGGCTGAAGATGCTCTGAACGAGCAGCTCGAGAAGGCCCAGGCCTACATCGTTGATCGCCGCCGTCTGCTGGACGACAAGTTCGAAGACAAGAAGCGCAAACTGCAGCAGGGCGATGACCTGGCTCCAGGCGTGCTGAAAATCGTCAAGGTTTACCTGGCAATCCGTCGTCGCATCCAGCCGGGCGACAAGATGGCCGGTCGTCACGGTAACAAAGGTGTGGTCTCGGTGATCATGCCGGTTGAAGACATGCCGCACGATGCCAATGGCACCCCGGTCGACGTTGTCCTCAACCCGTTGGGCGTACCTTCGCGTATGAACGTTGGTCAGATCCTTGAAACCCACCTGGGCCTCGCGGCCAAAGGTCTGGGCGAGAAGATCAACCGTATGATCGAAGAGCAGCGCAAGGTCGCAGACCTGCGTAAGTTCCTGCACGAGATCTACAACGAGATCGGCGGCCGCAAAGAAGAGCTGGACACTTTCTCCGACCAGGAAATCCTGGATCTGGCGAAGAACCTGCGCGGCGGCGTTCCAATGGCTACCCCGGTGTTCGACGGTGCCAAGGAAAGCGAAATCAAGGCCATGCTGAAACTGGCAGACCTGCCAGAAAGCGGCCAGATGCAGCTGTTCGACGGCCGTACCGGCAACAAGTTCGAGCGCCCGGTTACTGTTGGCTACATGTACATGCTGAAGCTGAACCACTTGGTAGACGACAAGATGCACGCTCGTTCTACCGGTTCTTACAGCCTGGTTACCCAGCAGCCGCTGGGTGGTAAGGCTCAGTTCGGTGGTCAGCGTTTCGGGGAGATGGAGGTCTGGGCACTGGAAGCATACGGTGCTGCATACACTCTGCAAGAAATGCTCACAGTGAAGTCGGACGATGTGAACGGTCGTACCAAGATGTACAAAAACATCGTGGACGGCGATCACCGTATGGAGCCGGGCATGCCCGAGTCCTTCAACGTGTTGATCAAAGAAATTCGTTCCCTCGGCATCGATATCGATCTGGAAACCGAATAACACGTGACGCGAATCGAGAGCGGGGCTGTTTAGCCCGCTCTCTGCTCCGCCAGGAGGAAAGGCCTTGAAAGACCTACTGAATTTGCTGAAAAACCAGGGTCAAGTCGAAGAGTTCGACGCCATCCGTATTGGATTGGCATCGCCTGAGATGATCCGTTCGTGGTCGTTCGGTGAAGTTAAAAAGCCGGAAACCATCAACTACCGTACGTTCAAACCTGAGCGTGACGGCCTGTTCTGCGCCAAGATCTTTGGCCCGGTAAAGGATTACGAGTGCCTGTGCGGTAAGTACAAGCGCTTGAAGCACCGTGGTGTGATCTGCGAGAAGTGCGGCGTTGAAGTTGCGCTGGCCAAGGTTCGTCGTGAGCGCATGGCGCACATCGAGCTGGCTTCGCCGGTTGCCCACATCTGGTTCCTGAAATCGCTGCCGTCCCGTATTGGCTTGCTGATGGACATGACCCTGCGTGATATCGAACGCGTTCTCTACTTCGAGAGCTATGTCGTTATTGATCCAGGCATGACCACCCTTGAAAAGGGTCAGCTGCTCAACGACGAGCAGTACTTCGAGGCGCTGGAAGAGTTCGGCGACGATTTCGATGCCCGCATGGGTGCTGAAGCTGTCCGCGAACTGCTGCACGCTATCGACCTGGAACACGAGATTGGCCGCCTGCGTGAAGAAATTCCGCAAACCAACTCCGAAACCAAGATCAAGAAACTGTCCAAGCGTCTGAAGTTGATGGAAGCCTTCCAGGGTTCCGGCAACCTGCCAGAGTGGATGGTGCTGACCGTTCTGCCGGTTCTGCCGCCAGACCTGCGTCCGCTGGTACCGCTGGACGGTGGTCGTTTCGCGACGTCCGACCTCAACGACCTGTACCGCCGCGTGATCAACCGTAACAACCGCTTGAAGCGCCTGCTTGATCTGTCCGCTCCGGACATCATCGTGCGCAACGAAAAGCGTATGTTGCAAGAAGCGGTCGATGCCCTGCTCGACAACGGCCGTCGTGGCCGCGCTATTACCGGTTCCAACAAGCGTCCTCTGAAATCCTTGGCTGACATGATCAAGGGTAAGCAAGGTCGTTTCCGTCAGAACTTGCTCGGTAAGCGTGTTGACTACTCCGGTCGTTCGGTAATTACCGTAGGCCCGACCCTGCGTCTGCACCAGTGCGGTCTGCCTAAGAAGATGGCTCTTGAGCTGTTCAAGCCGTTCATCTTCGGCAAGCTGGAAATGCGCGGTCTCGCGACCACCATCAAAGCGGCCAAGAAAATGGTCGAGCGCGAACTGCCAGAGGTTTGGGACGTTCTTGCTGAAGTGATTCGCGAACACCCGGTCCTCCTCAACCGTGCACCGACCCTTCACCGTCTGGGTATCCAGGCGTTTGAACCGGTACTGATCGAAGGTAAGGCTATCCAGCTGCACCCTCTGGTCTGTGCTGCGTACAACGCCGACTTCGACGGCGACCAAATGGCCGTGCACGTACCGCTGACACTGGAAGCCCAGTTGGAAGCGCGTGCGTTGATGATGTCGACCAACAACATCCTGTCGCCAGCCAACGGTGAGCCAATCATCGTTCCGTCGCAGGACGTTGTATTGGGTCTGTACTACATGACCCGTGAAGCGATCAACGCCAAGGGCGAAGGTCGTGTGTTCGCTGACCTGCAAGAAGTTGACCGTGTGTTCCGTGCTGGCGAAGCCGCACTGCACGCCAAGGTCAAGGTGCGCATCCACGAAACGGTCAACGACCGTGACGGCGGCAGCGTGAGCAACACCCGGATCGTCGACACCACTGTCGGCCGTGCGCTGTTGTACCAGGTTGTGCCAAAAGGTCTGTCGTACGACGTCGTCAACCTGCCGATGAAGAAAAAGGCGATCTCCAAGCTGATCAACCAATGCTACCGCGTGGTTGGTCTGAAAGAGACCGTGATCTTCGCTGACCAGTTGATGTACACCGGTTTTGCTTATTCGACCATTTCCGGCGTTTCCATCGGTGTTAACGACTTCGTTATCCCGGATGAAAAAGCCCGCATCATCAGTGCTGCCACTGATGAAGTGAAAGAGATCGAGAGCCAGTACGCCTCCGGCCTGGTAACCCAGGGCGAGAAGTACAACAAAGTGATCGACCTTTGGTCCAAGGCCAACGACGAAGTTTCCAAGGCGATGATGGCCAACCTCTCGAAAGAGAAAGTCATCGACCGTCATGGCGTCGAAGTCGATCAAGAGTCTTTCAACTCGATGTACATGATGGCCGACTCGGGCGCACGGGGTTCTGCTGCGCAGATCCGTCAGCTCGCCGGTATGCGTGGCCTGATGGCCAAGCCGGACGGCTCCATCATTGAAACGCCGATTACTGCGAACTTCCGTGAAGGTTTGAGCGTACTTCAGTACTTCATCTCTACTCACGGTGCTCGTAAAGGTCTGGCGGATACCGCGTTGAAAACCGCTAACTCCGGTTACCTGACTCGTCGTCTGGTAGACGTTGCACAAGATCTGGTTGTAACCGAGATCGATTGCGGCACCGAGCACGGCCTGCTGATGACTCCGCACATTGAAGGCGGTGACGTTGTAGAGCCGCTGGGTGAGCGCGTATTGGGTCGTGTTATCGCCCGTGACGTGTTCAAGCCAGGTACCGAGGAAATCATCGTTCCTGCCGGCACCCTGGTGGATGAGAAGTGGGTCGAGTTCATCGAACTCAACAGCATCGACGAAGTGATTGTTCGCTCGCCGATCAGCTGCGAAACCCGCTACGGTATCTGCGCCAAGTGCTACGGCCGTGACTTGGCTCGTGGTCACCAGGTGAACATCGGTGAAGCGGTCGGCGTTATCGCTGCCCAGTCCATCGGTGAGCCGGGTACCCAGCTGACCATGCGTACGTTCCACATCGGTGGTGCGGCAAGCCGGACCTCCGCAGCTGACAGCGTTCAGGTGAAGAATGGCGGTACTGTCCGTCTGCACAACCTCAAACACGTTGAGCGAGTGGATGGCCACCTGGTTGCTGTGTCCCGTTCCGGTGAGCTGGCGATCGCTGATGACTTCGGTCGTGAGCGTGAGCGTTACAAGCTGCCGTACGGTGCTGTGATTTCGGTTAAAGAAGGTGACAAGGTCGACGCTGGCGCAATCGTGGCCAAGTGGGATCCGCACACTCACCCAATCGTTACCGAAATGAAAGGTACCGTGACCTACGTGGGCATGGAAGAAGGCATCACGATCAAGCGTCAGACTGACGAATTGACCGGTATGACCAACATTGAAGTCCTCGACGCCAAAGATCGTCCAGCTGCCGGTAAGGACATCCGTCCTGCCGTGAAGATGGTCGATGACAACGGCAAGGATCTGTTGCTGCCAGGCACTGACGTTATCGCTCAGTACTTCCTGCCAGCCAACGCCCTGGTCGGTGTGGCGGATGGTGCGAAGATCGCGATCGGTGATGTTATCGCGCGTATCCCGCAAGAAACTTCGAAGACCCGTGACATCACCGGTGGTCTGCCGCGTGTTGCCGACTTGTTCGAAGCTCGTCGTCCGAAAGAGGCGTCGATCCTGGCTGAAGTCAGCGGCACCATCGCGTTCGGTAAAGAGACCAAGGGCAAGCGCCGTCTGGTCATTACCCCGAACGACGGTAGCGATCCGTATGAAGAGCTGATTCCGAAGTGGCGTCACCTGAACGTCTTCGAAGGCGAACAGGTAAACCGCGGCGAAGTTATCTCCGACGGCCCGAGCGATCCACACGACATCCTGCGTCTGCTGGGTGTGAGTGCGCTGGCCAAGTACATCGTTAACGAGATCCAGGACGTTTACCGTCTGCAAGGCGTGAAGATCAACGATAAGCACATCGAGACCATCCTGCGTCAGATGCTGCGTAAAGTTGAAATCGCTGAATCCGGCGATTCGAGTTTCATCAAGGGCGACCAGATGGAACTGACTCACGTACTGGTAGAAAACGAGCGTCTGGCAACCGAAGAGAAATTTGTTTCCAAGTTCACTCGCGTGTTGCTGGGTATCACCAAGGCGTCGTTGTCCACCGAATCGTTCATCTCGGCGGCCTCCTTCCAGGAGACCACTCGCGTACTGACCGAAGCGGCGGTAACCGGCAAGCGCGATTACCTGCGCGGCCTGAAAGAAAACGTGGTTGTGGGTCGTCTGATCCCGGCCGGTACCGGCTTGGCCTACCACAGCGAGCGCAAGCGTCGCCGTGAACTCGACAAGCCGCTGCGCGTAAGCGCCAGTGAAGTGGAAGCTGCACTGACCGAAGCGCTGAACTCTAGCGGTAACTGAGTTCTGCGATAAATAAGTCCTGGCCCTGGCAGCCCCGTTCGTCGGAACAAGACAGTTTTGTCGGGTTTCGATGGAGGGGGAGGTCGGGGCCTCGCCTTGACTGGGGGCAAGATCCTCTTTAGACTCTTGTACCCCTAAATTTGGCGGGAATTCGTTCCTGCCATTTTGCTTTTCTTGCAAGACAATAGCGTCGCAAGACAACAGTGGAGCTAGTAGATGGCAACTATCAACCAGCTGGTACGTCAGCCGCGTAAGCGTATCGTCGAGAAATCCGACGTACCTGCGCTGCAGAACTGCCCGCAACGTCGTGGCGTATGCACTCGCGTGTATACCACTACGCCGAAAAAACCTAACTCGGCACTGCGTAAAGTATGCCGTGTGCGCCTGACCAACGGTTTCGAGGTTTCCTCGTACATCGGCGGTGAAGGCCACAACCTGCAAGAGCACAGCGTGGTACTGATCCGCGGCGGTCGTGTAAAAGACTTGCCAGGTGTTCGTTACCACACCGTACGCGGCTCCTTGGATACTTCCGGCGTTAAAGGTCGTAACCAGGGTCGTTCGAAGTACGGTACCAAGAAGCCTAAGTAGTAGCGGCTTTTTGTAAACTGAATCATCTTATTTTCTGAGTCGATAAGAGTAAGGTCGGAGGCGTCCCGCAAGGGCACCGATTCCGAACGAACCTGAAGACCGTTTGAGGGCTTATCCATGCCAAGAAGACGCGTAGCAGCCAAGCGCGAAGTGCTTGACGATCCAAAATACGGAAGCCAAATCCTGGCCAAGTTCATGAACCACGTGATGGAAAGCGGCAAGAAAGCCGTTGCCGAGCGTATCGTTTATGGCGCGCTGGAAAAGGTTAAAGAACGCAAGAACAGCGACCCCCTGGAAATCTTCGAGAAAGCTCTCGACGCCATCGCTCCGCTGGTCGAAGTGAAGTCGCGCCGTGTAGGCGGTGCTACTTACCAGGTTCCGGTCGAAGTTCGCCCGTCCCGTCGTAACGCCCTGGCAATGCGCTGGTTGGTAGACTTCGCCCGTAAGCGCGGCGAGAAGTCTATGGCTCTGCGTTTGGCCGGCGAGCTGTTGGACGCTGCTGAAGGTAAAGGTGCTGCTGTTAAGAAGCGTGAAGACGTGCACCGTATGGCTGAAGCTAACAAAGCTTTCTCGCACTACCGCTTCTAATCTTAGCTTCACTAATTTTGCGAGGGCTTTATGGCTCGTACTACTCCGATTAGCCGCTACCGTAACATCGGTATCGTTGCTCACGTGGATGCTGGTAAAACCACCACCACCGAGCGCGTACTGTTTTACACCGGCAAAAGTCACAAAATGGGCGAGGTGCATGATGGCGCCGCGACCACAGACTGGATGGTTCAGGAGCAGGAGCGTGGTATTACCATTACTTCTGCTGCTATTACCGCCTTCTGGAAAGGTTCTGCCAAGCAGTACAAGGACGAGCACCGCTTCAACGTAATCGATACCCCGGGCCACGTTGACTTCACTATTGAAGTTGAACGTTCCCTGCGTGTACTCGACGGCGCCGTCGTTGTGTTCTGCGGTACTTCGGGTGTTGAGCCTCAGTCGGAAACCGTATGGCGTCAAGCCAACAAGTACGGTGTTCCACGTCTTGTTTACGTAAACAAGATGGACCGTGCTGGTGCCAACTTCCTGCGCGTGATCGGTCAGATCAAGCAGCGTCTGGGTCACACTCCGGTGCCAATCCAATTGGCTATCGGTTCCGAAGACAACTTCCAGGGTCAGATCGATCTGATCACCATGGAAGCGGTCTACTGGAATGACGCCGACAAAGGCATGGTTCCTGTTCGCAAGCCTATCCCTGCAGAACTGCAGGAACTGGCTGACGAGTGGCGCAACAACCTGGTTGAGGCTGCTGCCGAAGCCAGCGAAGAGCTGATGAACAAGTACCTCGAAGGTGAAGAACTCACCAATGTGGAAATCAAGGCTGCTCTGCGTCAGCGTACTATCGCTGGTGAGATCGTCTTGGCTGTTTGCGGTTCTTCCTTCAAGAACAAGGGTGTTCCCCTGGTTCTCGACGCCGTTATCGACTACCTGCCTGCTCCAACCGACATTCCTGCTATCAAGGGTACTAACCCTGATAACGAGGAAGAAGAGATGGAGCGTCATGCTGACGACAGCGAACCGTTCTCGGCTCTGGCGTTCAAGATCGCTACCGACCCATTCGTGGGTACCCTGACTTTCGTCCGCGTTTACTCGGGCGTGTTGGCCTCCGGCGACGGCGTGATCAACTCGGTCAAGGGCAAGAAAGAGCGTGTGGGTCGTATGGTGCAAATGCACGCAAACGCCCGCGAAGAGATCAAGGAAGTGCGCGCTGGTGACATCGCGGCCCTGATCGGCATGAAGGACGTCACCACTGGTGAGACTTTGTGCGACGCTGCTAAGCCAATCATCCTGGTTCGCATGGACTTCCCGGAGCCGGTTATCTCGGTTGCCGTAGAGCCTAAGACCAAGGATGACCAGGAAAAAATGGGTATCGCTCTGGGCAAGCTTGCTCAGGAAGATCCATCTTTCCGCGTCAAGACTGATGAAGAGACTGGTCAAACGATCATCTCCGGCATGGGCGAGCTGCACCTGGACATCCTGGTTGACCGGATGCGCCGTGAGTTCAACGTCGAAGCCAACATCGGTAAGCCTCAGGTTTCCTATCGTGAGCGCATCACGAAGAACTGTGAAATCGAAGGCAAGTTCGTTCGTCAGTCCGGCGGTCGTGGTCAGTTCGGTCACTGCTGGATCCGTTTTGCTCCTGCTGACGAAGGTCAGGAAGGTCTGCAATTCGTGAACGAAGTAGTAGGTGGTGTGGTTCCTAAGGAATACATCCCTGCTATCCAGAAGGGCATCGAAGAGCAGATGAAGAACGGTGTTGTTGCCGGCTATCCGCTGATCGGCCTGAAAGCAACCGTTTTTGACGGTTCTTACCACGACGTCGACTCCAACGAGATGGCGTTTAAGGTGGCTGCTTCCATGGCAACCAAGCAACTGGCCCAGAAGGGCGGTGGTGAGTTGCTTGAGCCAATCATGGCGGTAGAAGTTGTTACACCTGAAGACTATATGGGTGATGTCATGGGCGACCTTAACCGTCGTCGCGGCATGATCTTGGGTATGGAAGACACGGTTTCCGGCAAAGTGATTCGCGCCGAGGTTCCGTTGGGTGAGATGTTCGGTTATGCGACCGACGTTCGCTCCATGTCCCAGGGTCGCGCAAGCTACTCTATGGAATTCAAAAAATACAACACAGCTCCGGCGCACATCGCTGAAACTGTATCCAAAAAACAAGGCTGATTCAGTCCTTTAGGCAAGGAGTTAATTGTCGTGGCTAAAGAAAAATTTGATCGTTCCCTACCGCACGTCAACGTTGGCACTATCGGTCACGTTGACCATGGTAAAACCACTCTGACTGCTGCTCTGACTCGCGTTTGCTCCGAAGTATTCGGTTCCGCAATCGTTGATTTCGATAAAATCGACAGCGCACCAGAAGAAAAAGCTCGTGGTATCACCATCAACACCGCGCACGTTGAATACAACTCGCTGATCCGTCACTACGCTCACGTTGACTGCCCAGGTCACGCCGACTATGTGAAGAACATGATCACCGGTGCTGCCCAGATGGACGGCGCAATCCTGGTTTGCTCGGCCGCTGATGGTCCGATGCCACAAACCCGTGAGCACATCCTGCTGTCCCGTCAGGTAGGCGTTCCGTACATCGTGGTTTACCTGAACAAGGCAGACCTGGTAGACGACGCTGAGCTGCTGGAACTGGTTGAGATGGAAGTGCGCGATCTGCTGAGCACTTACGACTTCCCAGGCGACGACACTCCGATCATCATCGGTTCTGCTCGTATGGCTCTGGAAGGTAAAGACGATAACGAAATGGGCACCACGTCCGTTCGTAAACTGGTTGAGACTCTGGACAGCTACATCCCAGATCCAGTTCGTGTTATCGACAAGCCGTTCCTGATGCCAATCGAAGACGTATTCTCGATCTCCGGTCGCGGTACTGTTGTAACTGGTCGTATCGAGCGCGGTATCGTCAAGGTTCAAGATCCACTGGAAATCGTTGGTCTGCGTGACACTACCGTCACCACCTGCACCGGTGTTGAAATGTTCCGTAAGCTGCTCGACGAAGGTCGTGCTGGCGAGAACTGCGGCGTTCTGCTGCGTGGTACCAAGCGTGACGACGTTGAGCGTGGCCAGGTTCTGGTCAAGCCAGGTTCGGTTAAGCCGCACACCAAGTTCGAAGCTGAAGTGTACGTGCTGAGCAAAGAAGAAGGCGGTCGTCACACTCCGTTCTTCAAAGGCTACCGTCCACAGTTCTACTTCCGTACTACTGACGTGACTGGTAACTGCGAACTGCCGGAAGGCGTTGAAATGGTAATGCCAGGCGACAACATCAAAATGGTTGTCACCCTGATCAAAACCATCGCAATGGAAGACGGTCTGCGTTTCGCAATCCGTGAAGGCGGCCGTACCGTTGGTGCTGGCGTTGTAGCTAAAATCATCGAGTAAGCATCTCTTCTGAGATAGCTTCGATGCTTTGAAAAGCCCCCGCTCAGCGGGGGCTTTTTTATTGGGTTGACACCTATCTGGGGCGTCTATAGAATTGCGCCTCCTTTTAACGGGCGCAGTGCGCTCGGTGGGAATAGCAGCCGGAGTCTGAAATCCAATGCAAAATCAGCAAATCCGTATCAGGTTGAAGGCTTTTGACCATCGCCTGATCGACCAATCCACCCAGGAAATCGTGGAAACCGCGAAACGTACTGGGGCACAAGTGCGTGGTCCTATTCCACTGCCTACCCGCAAAGAGCGGTTCACCGTTCTGGTCTCCCCGCACGTCAACAAAGACGCGCGTGACCAGTACGAGATCCGTACTCATAAGCGCGTTCTGGACATCGTCCAGCCAACGGATAAAACCGTTGATGCACTTATGAAGCTTGATCTGGCGGCCGGTGTGGAAGTACAGATCAGCCTCGGCTAAGACTCGGGTCTTAGTCGTGTAACGCTCTGAAATGGGCGGCCATAGCGGGTGAAAGCCCCGTACACTCATGAGGTTTACAACATGACTATTGGTGTAGTCGGTCGTAAATGCGGTATGACCCGTATTTTCACCGAAGAAGGTGTCTCCATTCCGGTCACGGTCATTGAGATCGAGCCGAATCGCGTCACCCAGTTCAAAACTGAAGAAACCGATGGCTATCGTGCAGTGCAAGTCACTGTCGGCGAGCGTCGTGCTTCGCGTGTGACTGCTGCTCAAGCAGGTCACTTCGCTAAAGCAAACGTTGCAGCTGGTCGTACTGTCATGGAGTTCCGTCTTGAAGATGGCGACTACCAGGCTGGCGATCTGATCAACGCTGAAATCTTCGCCGCTGGTCAACTGGTTGATGTAACCGGTCAGTCCAAGGGTAAAGGCTTCCAGGGTACGATCAAGCGTTGGAATTTCCGTGGCCAAGACAACACTCACGGTAACTCCGTTTCCCACCGCGTCCCGGGCTCTATTGGCCAGTGCCAGACTCCTGGTCGTGTATTCAAGGGCAAAAAAATGTCCGGTCATATGGGCGCTGAGCGCGTGACCGTGCAGTCCCTCGAAGTAGTGCGCGTCGACGCTGAACGCAATCTGTTGTTGGTCAAGGGTGCTGTTCCTGGCGCTACTGGCGGCAACCTGGTTGTACGTCCAGCGGCCAAGGCTCGCGGTTAAGGGGAAGCTGACATGCAATTAAATGTAAATGACGCTCAAGCGATCGAAGTTTCCGAACTGACATTTGGCGGCGAATTCAACGAGACGCTCGTTCACCAAGCAGTCGTGGCCTACATGGCCGGCGGCCGTCAAGGTAGCAAGCAGCAAAAGACCCGTTCCGACGTTCGTGGTGGCGGTAAGCGCCCTTGGCGTCAGAAAGGTACTGGCCGTGCTCGTGCCGGTACTATCCGTAGCCCAATCTGGCGTGGCGGCGGTACCACTTTCGCAGCTCGTCCGCAGGATCACTCTCAGAAGCTCAACAAGAAGATGTATCGCGCAGCACTGCGCTCCATCCTTGCTGAACTCGTGCGTACTGATCGTCTGGTCGTGGTTCAGGACTTCGCTGTTGAAGCGCCGAAAACCAAAGATCTGCTGAACAAGCTGAATGGCATGGGTCTGACTGATGTCCTGATCGTGTCCGAAGCTGTTGATCAGAACCTGTACCTGGCTGCTCGCAACCTGCCACACGTTGATGTACGTGACGTGCAAGGTTCCGATCCAGTTAGTCTGATCGCATACGACAAGGTGTTGATCACCGTGTCGGCCGTGAAGAAATTCGAGGAGCTGCTGGGATGAACCAGGAACGCGTATTTAAAGTTCTGCTTGGCCCGCACGTTTCCGAAAAGGCTACGGTTCTGGCTGACAAGAAAGGCCAGTTCGTTTTCAAGGTTGCAACTGACGCAACCAAGCTGGAAATCAAGAAGGCCGTCGAAAGCCTGTTCAGCGTGAAAGTAGAGCGTGTTACTACCCTGAATGTTCTGGGTAAGAGCAAGCGCACTGCTCGCGGTCTGGGCAAGCGTAATGACTGGAAGAAGGCAGTTATCTCCCTTCAGCCAGGCCAAGATCTCGATTTCAGCAGCAGTGCTGAGTAAGGAAGGGGTGCATCATGGCAATCGTTAAATGCAAACCGACTTCCCCTGGCCGCCGTTTTGTGGTCAAGGTGGTCAACCAGGAGCTGCATAAAGGCGCTCCTCACGCACCGCTGCTCGAGAAGAAATCGAAGACTGGTGGTCGTAACAACAATGGTCGTATTACCACTCGTCACATCGGTGGTGGCCATAAGCAGCATTATCGTCTGGTCGATTTCCGTCGCAACGACAAAGATGGCATCTCTGCCACTGTCGAGCGTATCGAATACGATCCAAACCGTACTGCTCACATCGCTCTGCTGCTGTACGCAGATGGCGAGCGTCGCTACATCATCGCGCCTAAAGGCGTGAGTGCTGGCGACCAGCTGATCGCAGGTGCCCTGGCACCGATCAAGCCGGGCAACGCTCTGCAACTGCGTAACATTCCAGTTGGTAGCACCGTACACGGCATCGAATTGAAGCCAGGTAAAGGCGCACAGATCGCTCGTTCCGCTGGTGCTTCGGCTCAGCTGATCGCTCGTGAAGGTGTCTACGTGACCCTGCGTCTGCGTTCTGGTGAGATGCGTAAAGTATTGGCTGAATGCCGTGCGACCCTGGGCGAAGTCTCGAACTCCGAGCACAGCCTGCGTTCGCTGGGTAAAGCTGGTGCCAAACGCTGGCGTGGCGTTCGCCCAACCGTTCGTGGTGTTGCCATGAACCCGGTTGACCACCCACACGGTGGTGGTGAAGGTCGTACCTCTGGTGGTCGTCATCCGGTATCGCCATGGGGCTTCCCGACTAAGGGCGCGAAGACTCGTGGTAATAAGCGTACCGACAAAATGATCGTCCGTCGTCGCAAGTAAATAGAGGGATACGACAGTGCCACGTTCTCTGAAAAAAGGTCCTTTTATTGATCTTCACCTACTGAAGAAGATCGAAGTGGCGGCGGAAAAGAACGATCGCAAACCAGTTAAGACCTGGTCGCGCCGTTCTATGATCCTGCCACAAATGGTCGGTTTGACCATCGCAGTACACAACGGTCGTCAGCACGTCCCAGTTCTCGTTAACGAAGACATGGTCGGCCACAAACTGGGCGAGTTTGCCGGTACCCGCACTTATCGTGGGCACGTGGCAGACAAGAAAGCCAAGCGTTAAGGGGTTAGGAAATGGAAGTAGCCGCTAAGTTGTCGGGCGCTCGAATCTCCGCCCAGAAAGCCCGCTTGGTCGCCGACCAGATCCGCGGGAAGAAGGTGGGCGAAGCGCTCAACTTGTTGGCTTTCAGCAGTAAGAAAGCCGCCGAGATCATGAAGAAAGTGCTGGAGTCGGCCGTAGCCAACGCCGAGCATAACGAAGGCGCAGACGTTGATGACCTGAAGGTCAGCACCGTTTTCGTCAACGAAGGGCGTTCGCTGAAGCGTATCATGCCGCGTGCCAAAGGCCGTGCTGATCGCATCGTCAAGCGGTCTTGCCATATCACTGTCAAGGTTGCTGACAAGTAACGGAGTCGAAGAGATGGGTCAGAAAGTACATCCCATTGGCATTCGCCTGGGAATCGTCAAGGAGCACACCTCCGTCTGGTACGCAGACGGTCGGACTTATGCGGACTATTTGTTCGCTGATCTGAAGGTGCGTGAGTATCTCCAAGACAAACTAAAAAGCGCGTCCGTAAGCCGTATCGATATCCATCGTCCGGCCCAAACTGCACGTATCACTATCCACACCGCTCGTCCAGGTATCGTTATCGGGAAGAAAGGTGAAGATGTTGAGAAACTGCGTCAGGACCTGACCAAGCAAATGGGTGTGCCTGTGCACATCAATATCGAAGAGATCCGCAAGCCGGAGCTCGACGGTATGCTGGTTGCGCAGAGCGTAGCTCAGCAGCTGGAGCGCCGCGTAATGTTCCGTCGTGCTATGAAGCGCGCTGTACAGAACGCCATGCGCATTGGTGCCAAGGGCATCAAAATCCAAGTGAGCGGTCGTCTCGGCGGTGCTGAAATCGCACGTACTGAATGGTATCGCGAAGGTCGTGTGCCGTTGCACACCCTGCGTGCCGACATCGACTATGCCAACTACGAAGCTCACACCACTTACGGTGTGATCGGTGTAAAGGTTTGGATCTTCAAGGGCGAAGTAATTGGTGGTCGCCAAGAAGAACTGAAACCACAAGCACCAGCGCCTCGTAAAAAAGCTGCTAAGTAAGGGGTACGCCAAATGTTGCAACCTAAGCGTACGAAGTTCCGCAAGCAGATGACAGGCCACAACCGTGGTCTGGCTCAGCGCGGTAGCAAAGTCAGCTTCGGCGAGTTCGCGCTGAAGTCTGTAGCTCGTGGTCGTCTCACCGCTCGTCAGATCGAGTCAGCGCGTCGTGCACTGACCCGTCACGTAAAACGTGGTGGCAAGATCTGGATCCGTGTATTCCCGGACAAGCCGATCTCCAAAAAACCTCTCGAGGTTCGGATGGGTAAAGGTAAGGGTAACGTGGAATACTGGGTAGCCCAGATTCAGCCAGGCAAAGTCCTGTATGAAATCGAGGGTGTAACTGAAGAGCTGGCGCGTGAGGCTTTTGCCCTGGCTGCTGCAAAGCTGCCGCTCGCCACCGCCTTTGTTAAACGGACGGTGATGTGATGAAAGCGAATGAACTTCGTGAAAAATCCGCACAGCAGCTGAACGAGCAACTGCTCGGCCTGCTGCGCGACCAGTTCAATCTGCGTATGCAGAAAGCAACTGGCCAGTTGGGGCAGTCTCATCTGCTCTCGCAAGTTAAGCGTGACATCGCTCGCGTGAAGACTGTGCTCAACCAGCAGGCAGGTAAGTGATCATGGCTGAAGCCGAAAAGACTGTCCGTACGCTGACTGGCCGTGTTGTCAGCGACAAGATGGACAAAACCATCACCGTTTTGATCGAGCGTCGCGTTAAGCACCCGATCTACGGTAAATATGTTAAGCGTTCGACTAAGCTGCACGCGCACGACGAAACCAATCAGTGCCACATCGGCGACAAAGTCACTATTCGTGAAACTCGTCCGCTGGCCAAGACCAAGTCTTGGGCACTGGTTGATGTTCTCGAACGCGCTGTGGAAGTCTAAGGACTAGGGGTCGGAGAAATTATATGATTCAGACTCAATCCATGCTCGATGTGGCCGATAACAGCGGCGCTCGCCGTGTTATGTGCATCAAGGTGCTGGGTGGCTCCCATCGTCGTTACGCTGGTATCGGTGACATCATCAAAGTTACCGTGAAGGAAGCAATTCCTCGCGGTAAAGTGAAAAAAGGCCAAGTGATGACTGCTGTTGTAGTCCGCACTCGTCACGGCGTACGTCGTGCTGATGGCTCCATTATCCGCTTTGATGGCAACGCTGCTGTTCTTCTGAACAACAAGCAAGAGCCGATCGGCACCCGTATCTTTGGGCCAGTGACCCGTGAACTTCGTACTGAGAAGTTCATGAAGATCGTCTCGCTCGCCCCAGAAGTGCTGTAAGGAGATCCGACATGCAAAAGATTCGTCGTGACGACGAGATCATCGTGATCGCCGGCAAAGACAAAGGTAAGCGCGGTAAGGTGCTGAAGGTTCTTGCTGATGACCGTCTGGTCATTGGTGGTCTGAACCTGGTCAAGCGTCATACCAAGCCAAACCCCGCGTCGGGCGTACAGGGCGGTATCGTCGAGAAAGAAGCGCCATTGCACGCTTCTAACGTCGCCATCTTCAACGGCGAAACCAACAAGGCTGATCGCGTTGGTTTCAAAGTAGAAGACGGTAAGAAAATTCGTGTCTTCAAGTCGACCCAAAAAGCGGTTGATGCTTGAACACTGCTAGGTAGATAAGACCATGGCACGACTAAAAGAGATTTACCGGAAGGAAATCGCTCCGAAGCTTAAGGAAGAACTTAAGCTTTCGAACGTGATGGAAGTTCCGCGCGTTACCAAAATCACCCTGAACATGGGTCTGGGCGAAGCGATCGGTGACAAAAAAGTCATCGAGCACGCTGTTGCTGACCTGGAAAAGATCACCGGTCAAAAAGTCGTTGTGACTTACGCTCGGAAATCCATCGCTGGCTTTAAAGTCCGTGAAGGTTGGCCGATCGGTGTCAAAGTGACTCTGCGCCGTGAGCGTATGTACGAGTTCCTGGATCGTCTGCTGTCGATCTCCCTGCCTCGGGTTCGCGACTTCCGCGGCCTGAATGCCAAGTCCTTCGATGGTCGTGGTAACTACAGCATGGGCGTGAAAGAGCAGATCATCTTCCCGGAAATCGACTACGACAAGATCGATGCTCTCCGCGGTCTGGACATCACCCTGACCACCACTGCCAAGAACGATGATGAAGGCCGCGCTCTGCTGCGTGCGTTCAAATTCCCGTTCCGCAACTGATTGGAGTAGGACCATGGCCAAGATGAGCATGAAAAACCGCGAGCTGAAGCGTCAGCTCACGGTTGCCAAGTACGCCAAGAAGCGTGCAGCACTGAAAGCTATCATCGTTGATCTGAACGCAAGTCCAGAAGCGCGTTGGGAAGCTACAGTAGCGCTGCAGAAGCAGCCACGTGACGCAAGCGCTTCGCGCATGCGTAACCGCTGCCGCCTGACCGGTCGTCCACACGGTGTTTACCGCAAGTTCGGCCTCGGCCGTAACAAACTGCGTGAAGCTGCAATGCGTGGTGACGTACCAGGTCTGGTTAAAGCCAGCTGGTAAGTACTTTCGAAGTCTCGGTGGCCAGGATCGCAAGATACTGACCGCCGGTGGCCTAGAATCTGGAACAAGCCCCTTTTGGGGCTTGTTTCATTTCCGGAGTGTGTCTAAAATACGCGGCTCGCCTGAGCCCGTGTGTTTTATGCCCGGAGATTCTCGGTGACATATGTAGCCGCAAGGCTAATTTTTTTGTATTAGGAGCGTCTAGCCCATGAGTATGCAGGACCCGTTAGCGGACATGCTAACTCGTATCCGTAATGCCCAGATGGCTGAAAAGTCCGTCGTAAGCATGCCATCTTCCACGTTGAAGGTAGCTGTTGCCAAAGTCCTGAAAGACGAAGGCTACATTGCGGGTTATCAGATCAGCAGCGAAATCAAGCCACTGCTGTCCATCGAGCTGAAGTACTTCGAAGGCCGTCCGGTCATCGAGGAAGTGAAGCGCGTTAGCCGTCCAGGCCTGCGTCAGTACAAGTCCGTTGAAGATCTGCCGAAAGTTCGTGGCGGTCTTGGCGTGTCTATCGTCTCCACCAACAAAGGTGTGATGACGGATCGTGCTGCGCGCGCTGCCGGTGTCGGCGGCGAAGTTCTTTGCACTGTGTTCTAAGGGGGGATAAGCATGTCTCGCGTCGCTAAGAACCCCGTTAAGCTGCCAGCCGGTGTCGAAGTAAAATTCGCAGGCCAACAGCTTTCGGTGAAGGGTGCCAAGGGTACTCTTGAACTGAACATCCATTCGTCCGTTGAGATCGTTGAAGAAGCTGGTGAGCTGCGTTTCGCTGCTCGCAATGGCGATCAACAAACTCGCGCAATGGCCGGTACCACGCGTGCGTTGGTAAACAACATGGTCCAAGGCGTAAGCCAAGGCTTCGAGCGTAAGCTCCAGCTGGTCGGTGTTGGTTACAAAGCGCAAGCAAAAGGCACGGTTTTGAACCTGGCCCTTGGCTTCTCGCACCCAGTGGATTACGAACTGCCGGAAGGCATCACCGCTGAAACTCCTAGCCAGACCGATATCCTGATCAAGGGCATCGATAAGCAGCTGGTAGGTCAAGTGGCTGCCGAGATCCGCGACTTCCGTCCACCAGAGCCGTACAAAGGCAAAGGTGTGCGCTACGCGGACGAAGTCGTCCGTCGTAAAGAAGCCAAGAAGAAGTAGGGCATAGCAAATGACCGACAAAAAAGTTACTCGACTGCGTCGCGCTCGCAAAGCACGCCTGAAAATGCACGAACTCGAAGTCGTGCGTCTCTGCGTGTTCCGCTCGTCGCAGCACATCTACGCCCAGGTCATCTCGGCCGACGGCAACAAAGTCCTGGCAAGCGCCTCGACTTTGGATAAAGAACTGCGTGATGGTGCCACTGGCAACATCGACGCGGCCACTAAGGTTGGCCAGCTGGTCGCTACGCGTGCTAAGGCCGCTGGCGTCTCGCAAGTGGCTTTCGACCGCTCTGGCTTCAAGTACCACGGCCGCGTTAAAGCGCTGGCTGATGCTGCTCGTGAAGCTGGGCTGGAGTTCTAAGTTATGTCAAATAACGACCAAAAGCGCGACGAAGGCTACATTGAGAAGCTGGTTCAAGTTAACCGCGTAGCCAAAACCGTTAAAGGCGGCCGTATCTTCACCTTCACCGCGTTGACCGTGGTTGGTGATGGTAAGGGCCGTGTTGGCTTCGGCCGTGGCAAGTCGCGTGAAGTGCCTGCTGCGATCCAGAAGGCAATGGAAGCTGCTCGTCGCAACATGATCCAAGTTGACCTGAACGGCACCACCCTGCAGTACGCAATGAAGTCCGCTCACGGCGCTTCGAAGGTGTACATGCAGCCTGCCTCTGAAGGTACCGGTATCATCGCTGGCGGCGCTATGCGTGCTGTCCTCGAGGTTGCTGGCGTTCAGAACGTTCTGGCCAAGTGCTACGGCTCGACTAACCCGGTAAACGTGGTTCATGCCACTTTCAAAGGTTTGAAAGCTATGCAATCTCCTGAATCCATTGCCGCCAAGCGTGGCAAAAGCGTCAAGGAGATCTTCTGATCATGGCTACCGTTAAAGTAACGCTGATCAAAAGCATGACCGGCCGCATCCCTAACCACAAATTGTGCGTTAAGGGTTTGGGTCTGCGTCGCATCGGTCACACTGTAGAAGTCCAGGATACTCCCGAGAATCGCGGGATGATCAACAAGGCTTACTACATGCTGCGTGTCGAGGGTTAATCGATGAAACTCAATGATCTGAGTCCAGCGCCGGGTTCCCGTCGCGAAAAGCATCGTCCGGGCCGTGGTATCGGTAGCGGTTTGGGTAAGACTGGTGGCCGTGGCCACAAAGGTCAAACCTCCCGCTCCGGTGGCACCATCGCTCCAGGCTTTGAAGGCGGTCAACAGCCGCTGCATCGTCGCCTGCCGAAGTTCGGTTTCGTTTCCCTGAAGGCCATGGACCGCGCAGAAGTGCGTCTGTCCGAGCTGGCTAAAGTGGAAGGCGACATCGTTACCGTGCAGACCCTGAAAGATGCCAACGTGATCAACGTCAACGTACAGCGTGTGAAAATCATGCTGTCCGGTGAAGTGACTCGCGCTGTCACTATCGGCAAGGGAATCGGCGCCACCAAAGGTGCGCGTTCGGCTATCGAAGCAGCTGGCGGCAAGTTCGAGGAATAAATGGCTAAGCAAGGTGCTCTCTCAGCGCTCGGCAAAGGCGGTATGTCTGAACTTTGGGCTCGTCTGCGTTTTCTGTTCCTGGCGATTATCGTCTACCGAATAGGCGCACACATCCCGGTTCCAGGTATCAACCCGGACCGACTCGCAGACCTGTTTCGACAGAATGAGGGGACCATTCTTAGCTTGTTCAACATGTTTTCCGGCGGCGCGCTGGAGCGGATGAGCATCTTTGCACTGGGGATCATGCCGTACATTTCGGCATCGATCATCATGCAGTTGATGAGCGCCGTCAGCCCGCAGCTGGAGCAGTTGAAGAAGGAAGGTGAAGCTGGTCGTCGCAAGATTAGCCAGTACACCCGCTACCTCACTGTCGTTCTTGCTCTTGTCCAGGCTATTGGCATGTCCATTGGTCTGGCGGGGCAGGGCGTAGCGTTCACTGGTGACTTTGGCTTCCATTTCGTTGCAGTAACCACATTTGTGGCTGGTGCGATGTTCATGATGTGGCTGGGTGAGCAGATTACTGAACGTGGTGTTGGCAACGGTATCTCGATGTTGATTTTCGCAGGTATCGTCGCCGGTCTTCCGAGGGCAATCGGGCAGTCTTTCGAGTCTGCACGTCAGGGTGATATCAATATCTTCGCCTTGGTTGCCATCGGTTTGCTGGCAGTAGCGATTATCGGTTTTGTGGTGTTCATTGAGCGTGGTCAGCGTCGTATCGCTGTTCACTACGCCAAGCGTCAGCAGGGCCGCAAGGTCTTCGCTGCGCAGACCAGCCACTTGCCGCTGAAAGTGAATATGGCCGGTGTTATTCCTGCTATCTTCGCGAGCAGCATTTTGCTGTTTCCGGCTTCGTTGGGTGCCTGGTTCGGTCAGTCTGAAGGTATGGGCTGGTTGCAGGACATCTCGCAGTCGATCGCTCCTGGTCAGCCGTTGAATATTCTGCTGTTTAGTGCAGGGATTATTTTCTTCTGCTTCTTCTATACGGCGTTGATGTTCAATCCGAAAGACGTAGCGGAAAACCTGAAGAAGTCCGGTGCCTTTATTCCGGGTATTCGTCCAGGCGAGCAGTCGGCGCGCTACATTGATGGCGTTCTGACCCGCTTGACCCTGTTCGGTGCTCTATATATGACGGCCGTGTGCTTGTTGCCCCAGTTCCTGGTGGTTGCAGCAAACGTTCCGTTCTACCTTGGCGGGACCTCGTTGCTGATCGTGGTCGTGGTTGTGATGGACTTCATGTCCCAAGTACAATCGCACCTCGTTTCGCACCAGTACGAATCCCTGATGAAGAAAGCCAACCTGAAGGGCTACGGCAGCGGCATGTTGCGCTGAGTACCCCATAAGGTTCGAGGAGTTGGTGATGAAAGTTCGTGCATCGGTGAAAAAGCTGTGCCGTAACTGCAAGATTATTCGCCGCGAAGGTGTTGTTCGAGTAATTTGCAGCGCGGAACCGCGTCACAAACAGCGCCAAGGCTGAGTGTGATCCGCTTGAAGCCCGGCAGCTAGTGCGCTGCCGGGTTGATTATTTGTTATTACAGCGATATTATCTCGCGCCCTATTTCTTGGCTTCCGGGGCGTAGGTAGCTGTCAATTGGAGTCCCACTGAATGGCCCGTATTGCAGGCGTTAACATTCCAGATAACAAGCACACTGTTATCTCGCTGACCTACATCTATGGTGTTGGTCGCACTACTGCGCAGAAAATTTGCGCAGTTGCTGGGGTAAACCCAGCCGCTAAGATCAAGGATCTGAGCGACGAGCAGATTGAATTGCTGCGTGGCGAAGTGGCGAAGTTCACCACTGAAGGTGACCTGCGTCGCGAAATCAACATGAAAATCAAGCGTTTGATGGACCTCGGTTGCTATCGCGGTCTGCGTCATCGTCGTGGTCTTCCAGTACGCGGTCAGCGTACCAAGACTAACGCGCGTACCCGTAAAGGTCCGCGTAAGCCGATCCGCAAGTAATCGCCCCAGCGAATCGACAGGAAAATTATCATGGCAAAACCTGCTGCTCGTCCTCGTAAAAAAGTTAAAAAGACAGTGGTTGATGGCATCGCCCACATCCATGCATCTTTTAACAACACCATCGTGACCATCACCGACCGTCAAGGTAACGCGCTTTCTTGGGCTACCTCTGGTGGTTCGGGTTTCCGCGGTTCCCGCAAGTCCACCCCGTTTGCTGCTCAAGTAGCTGCTGAACGTGCTGGTCAAGCTGCGCTGGAATATGGCCTGAAAAACCTCGACGTTAACGTTAAGGGTCCAGGTCCAGGTCGTGAGTCTGCTGTCCGTGCTTTGAACGGCTGTGGCTATAAGATCGCCAGCATCACCGACGTGACGCCAATCCCGCACAACGGGTGCCGTCCGCCGAAGAAGCGCCGCGTGTAATCCAGGAGATTGTAAAGAATGGCTCGTTACATTGGTCCAAAATGCAAACTCGCTCGTCGCGAAGGCACCGATCTCTTTCTGAAGAGCGGCGTGCGCGCGATCGAATCGAAGTGCAACATTGAAGCAGCACCTGGTATCCACGGCCAACGCCGCGGTCGCCAGTCCGACTACGGCACCCAACTGCGTGAAAAGCAGAAGGTCCGTCGTATCTACGGCGTTCTCGAGCGTCAGTTCAGCGGCTACTACAAAGAAGCTGCTGGCAAGAAAGGTGCAACCGGTGAAAACCTGCTGCAACTGCTCGAATGCCGTCTGGACAACGTTGTATACCGTATGGGCTTTGGTTCGACTCGTGCCGAATCCCGTCAGCTGGTATCGCATAAATCCGTTAGCGTAAACGGCCAAACCGTTAACGTCCCGTCCTACCAGGTTCGTGCTGGTGACGTGGTCGCGATTCGCGAGAAAGCAAAAAACCAACTTCGCATTGTCCAAGCTCTCGATCTGTGTGCCCAACGTGGCCGCGTAGAATGGGTAGAAGTAGACACTGAGAAGAAGTCGGGCGTTTTCAAGAACGTTCCTGCTCGCAGTGATCTGTCCGCCGACATCAACGAAAGCCTGATTGTCGAGCTCTACTCCAAGTAAGGGCTAGAAAATAGGTGCATCCATGCAGATTTCGGTAAATGAGTTCCTGACACCCCGCCACATTGATGTGCAGGTTGTCAGTCCAACCCGCGCCAAGATCACTCTCGAGCCTCTCGAGCGTGGTTTTGGCCACACCCTGGGCAACGCGCTGCGCCGCATCCTGTTGTCCTCAATGCCCGGCTGTGCAGTAGTCGAGGCCGAGATTGACGGTGTGCTCCACGAGTACAGCGCCATCGAAGGTGTACAGGAAGACGTAATTGAAATCCTGTTGAACCTTAAAGGTCTGGCTATCAAGCTGCACGGCCGTGACGAAGTTACGCTGACCTTGTCGAAGAAGGGTTCGGGGGTGGTTACCGCTGCCGATATTCAGCTGGATCATGATGTCGAGATCGTTAATCCCGATCACGTAATCGCTAACCTGGCGTCTAACGGCGCCCTGAACATGAAGCTCACCGTAGCTCGTGGTCGTGGTTATGAACCGGCCGACTCGCGTCAGAGCGATGAAGACGAAAGCCGCAGCATTGGTCGCTTGCAGCTTGACTCTTCGTTCAGCCCGGTTCGCCGTATCGCATACGTGGTGGAAAACGCCCGTGTCGAGCAGCGTACTAACCTGGACAAGCTGGTTATTGATCTGGAAACCAACGGTACTCTGGATCCTGAAGAGGCTATTCGCCGCGCTGCAACCATCCTGCAACAGCAGTTGGCTGCGTTCGTCGACCTCAAGGGTGACAGCGAACCAGTGGTAATCGAGCAGGAAGACGAGATCGATCCGATCCTGCTTCGCCCGGTTGACGATCTGGAACTGACTGTACGTTCGGCTAACTGCCTTAAGGCGGAAAACATTTACTACATCGGTGACCTGATTCAGCGTACCGAAGTAGAACTGTTGAAGACTCCGAACCTGGGCAAGAAATCCTTGACTGAAATCAAGGACGTTCTGGCCTCCCGCGGTCTGTCCCTCGGCATGCGCCTCGACAACTGGCCGCCTGCAAGTCTTAAGAAGGACGACAAGGCGACTGCCTGATCGTCGTAATCACCGAACGTGAGTTTGGTAAGGAATGAACCATGCGTCATCGTAAAAGTGGTCGTCACCTGAGCCGTACCAGCTCGCACCGCAAGGCCATGTTTCAAAACATGGCGGTGTCGCTGTTCGAGCACGAGCTGATTAAAACTACACTGCCGAAAGCCAAAGAACTGCGTCGCGTTGCTGAGCCGCTAATCACTTTGGCCAAGACAGACAGCCTGGCTAACCGCCGTTTGGCTTTCGACCGTACTCGCTCGAAAGCTATCGTTGGTAAGCTCTTCAACGACCTGGGCAAGCGCTACGCTACCCGTGAGGGTGGCTACCTGCGCATCCTCAAGTGCGGTTTCCGCACTGGCGACAACGCGCCTATGGCGTACGTCGAGTTGGTTGATCGTGCTACTGCTGGCGAAGCTGTATCCGCCGAGTAAGACGACAGTCTGCTACGAAAAACCGGGCCTAGTGCCCGGTTTTTTGTGGGCGATAGAAAAGTTCATGGCGGGTATTGATTGAGTTGTGGCTATGCGAGCCAAGTCACCGTTAGTAATTAACTATCGATAAGCATGATTTAATAAATTTGATGGTGTCATCTTCCTGGTCAATACTCCCTCCAAGCCGATTAGCCGGCAGTTCCAAGACTGACCTGAGGAGATTGAGCATGAGCCAGAATAAAACCCTTACAACCGCCAGCGGTGCTCCCGTTGCCGATAACCAGAATTCCCGTTCCGCAGGTCCGCGTGGCCCGCTGCTGCTCGACGACTTTCATCTGATCGAGAAGCTTGCCCATTTCAACCGCGAAAACATCCCAGAGCGTCGTGTACACGCCAAAGGCTCGGGAGCCTATGGCACGTTCACGGTCACCAAGGACATCACCCAGTACACTAGCGCCAAGCTGTTTGACGCTGTTGGCAAGCAGACGCCAACCTTCCTGCGTTTCTCGACAGTGGGTGGCGAGCGCGGCTCCGCAGACACCGAGCGCGACCCACGTGGCTTCGCATTGAAGTTCTACACCGAAGAAGGCAACTGGGACATCGTTGGCAACAATACCCCGGTATTCTTTATCCGTGACCCGCTGAAATTCCCCGATTTCATCCACACCCAAAAGCGCCTGCCGCAAAGCAACCTGAAAAGTGCGCAGATGATGTGGGACTTCTGGTCGCATTCGCCTGAGGCGCTGCACCAGGTCACCATCCTGTTCTCGGACCGGGGTATCCCGGACGGCTACCGCCACATGCATGGCTTTGGTAGTCACACTTACAGCTTGATCAACGCCAATGGCGAGCGTCACTGGGTGAAATGGCACTACAAGACCAAGCAAGGCATCAAGAACCTGGCGCCTGCCGATGCTGCGCGCCTGGCCGGTACCGATCCGGATTATGCTCAGCGCGATCTGTTTGGGGCCATCGAGCGCGGCGACTTCCCGAAATGGCGCGTGTGTATCCAGATCATGACTGAGGCCCAGGCCAACGCGCACTACGAGAATCCCTTCGACGTGACCAAAACCTGGTCTCAGAAAGAATTCCCGTTGATTGAGGTGGGCGAGCTGGAGTTGAACCGCAATCCGCAGAACTACTTCGCCGAAGTGGAGCAAGCCGCGTTCGGTCCAAGCAACATGGTACCAGGTGTCGGTTTGTCGCCAGATCGCATGCTGCAGGGGCGTGTCTTTGCTTACGCCGATGCGCATCGCTACCGTATCGGGACCAACCATCAGCACCTGCCGGTGAATGCTCCACGCAGTCCCGTCAATACTTACCAGCGTGACGGTTCCATGGCGTTCGGCAGCAACGGTGGCGCGGCCCCGAACTACGAGCCAAACAGCTACGCCGATGCCCCCAAACAGGCGCCGCAGTACGCAGAACCTGCCCTGGCTCTGAGTGGTGCAGCTGATCGCTACGATCACCGCGAAGACACGGATTACTACAGCCACGCCGGTGCGCTGTTCCGCCTGATGAATGCTGAGCAAAAGGCGCTGTTGATCAACAACATCGCGGGCGCGATGGCGGGTGTTTCCAGCGATGTGGTTCAGCGTCAGTTGCAGCACTTTTTCAAGGCCGATCCGGCGTATGGAGAAGGGATCGCAACTGCACTGGGTGTATCGCTTAACTAACTCTAAGTGATAAGCAGAACCGCCCTCATTTGGGCGGTTTTTGCGTTATTTCAGCTACTTTTCTCCGAAAAACATCACTTTTATGCCGTTCATCCCGTGACCTGCGGGTCCGCTTGGTTCAAACTACAGTCTTTCAAGTAGGGAGATGTAGGGCGATGCAAGGTCACCCCGACGTAATCGATTACCTCAACACGTTGCTGACGGGCGAACTGGCAGCTCGTGACCAATATTTCATTCACTCGCGTATGTACGAAGACTGGGGCTTTACCGAGCTCTACGAGCGTATCAATCACGAAATGGAAGAAGAGGCACAGCACGCCGACGCGCTGATGCGCCGTATCCTGATGCTCGAAGGCACGCCGCGTATGCGTCCTGACGACCTGGATACCGGTACCACTGTGCCTGAGATGCTCGCCAGCGACTTGCGCCTGGAATACAAGGTTCGTGCAGCACTGTGCAAAGGCATTGAGCTTTGCGAGAAGCACAATGACTACGTGACCCGGGAAATCCTGCGCGTACAGTTGAACGATACTGAAGAAGATCACACCTACTGGCTGGAAAAGCAGCTGGGTCTGATCAAATTGATCGGCCTGGAAAATTACCTGCAATCGCAGTTCTGATTCCGTCGGCAATAAAAAAGCCCCTGTCACCGCTACGGTGACAGGGGCTTTTTGTTGGGCCTGAAGAGTCAGGCCCGGTCGCGCGCCAGCAACGGCTTCAGATAGTAGCCCGTGTGGGATTGCGGCATCTCGGAGACCTGCTCCGGCGTGCCCACCGCAATAATCTGCCCACCCTTGGAACCGCCTTCCGGCCCCAGGTCCACCAGCCAGTCGGCCGTCTTGATCACATCCAGGTTGTGTTCGATCACCACCACGGTGTTGCCGTGGTCGCGCAGGCGATGCAGCACGTCGAGCAATTGCTGGATATCCGCGAAGTGCAGGCCGGTGGTCGGTTCATCGAGGATATACAGGGTCTTGCCGGTATCGCGCTTGGACAGCTCGCGAGACAGCTTCACCCGCTGCGCCTCGCCACCGGACAGCGTGGTCGCCGACTGCCCCAGCTTGATATACGACAAGCCCACGTCCATCAGGGTCTGGAGCTTACGCGCCAAGGCCGGTACCGCGTCAAAGAACACCCGCGCTTCCTCGATGGTCATCTCGAGGGTTTCGTGGATGTTCTTGCCCTTGTACTTGATCTCCAGGGTTTCGCGGTTGTAGCGCTTGCTCTTGCACACATCGCACGGAACGTAGATGTCAGGCAAAAAGTGCATCTCGACCTTGATCAGGCCGTCGCCCTGGCAAGCTTCGCAGCGCCCACCCTTGACGTTGAAGGAAAACCGCCCAGGCCCATAACCACGGGAGCGGGACTCCGGCACACCGGCGAACAGTTCGCGTATCGGCGTGAACAGCCCGGTATAGGTCGCCGGGTTGGAGCGGGGAGTGCGACCAATCGGGCTCTGGTCGATATCCACTACTTTATCCAGCAGCTCCAGGCCCTTGATGCTGTCATGGGCGGCTGCTTCCAGGGTGGTGGCACCGTTCAATGCCGTGGCGCTGAGGGGGAAGAGGGTGTTGTTGATCAAGGTCGACTTGCCTGAACCGGATACACCGGTCACGCATGTCAGCAGGCCCAGGGGGATTTCCAGGTCGACATTGCGCAGGTTGTTGCCGCGCGCGCCCTTGAGGTGCAGTGCCTGTTTTTTATTCCGTGGGGTACGTTTGGCCGGCACCTCGATTTTTACCCGGCCAGACAGGTACTTGCCGGTCAGCGAGTCCGGGTGGGCCATGACTTCGGCCGGGGTGCCCTGGGCAACAATATGCCCGCCATGCACGCCCGCACCGGGACCGATATCGACCACGTAGTCCGCGAGGCGAATGGCGTCCTCATCGTGTTCGACCACAATCACCGTGTTGCCGATGTCGCGCAGGTGCTTGAGCGTGCCCAGCAAGCGATCATTGTCGCGCTGGTGCAGGCCGATGGACGGCTCGTCGAGGATGTACAGCACGCCCACCAGGCCGGCGCCGATCTGGCTGGCCAGGCGAATGCGCTGGGCCTCGCCGCCGGACAGGGTGTCGGCACTGCGATCCAGGGACAGATAGTCCAGGCCCACGTTGACCAGAAACTGCAGGCGCTCGCGGATTTCCTTGAGGATCTTGTCGGCAATCTCGCCACGTCGCCCGGTCAGCTTCAGTACGGCGAAGTATTCGCAGGCATCACCGATCGGCAGGTTGGTCACCGCCGGCAGGGTCTTCTCGCCGACCCACACGTGGCGGGCCTCGCGACGCAAGCGGGTGCCGCGGCAATCCGGGCAGGGCTGGGTGCTGAGGAACTTGGCCAGTTCCTCGCGCACGCTGGCCGACTCGGTTTCCCGATAGCGGCGCTCCAGGTTGGGCACGATCCCTTCGAACGGGTGGGAGCGCTTGACGATGTCGCCACGGTCGTTCAGGTACTTGAAGTCGACGTTCTGCGAGCCGCTGCCATGGAGGATGACTTTCTGTTGCTCGGCCGGCAGTTCGTTGAATGGCACTTCCAGGCTGAATTTATAGTGGGCAGCCAATGACCCGAGCATCTGGAAGTAATACACATTGCGCCGGTCCCAGCCACGTATCGCGCCTTCCGCCAGTGTCAGGTCACCATTGACCAGGCGCTTGATGTCGAAGAACTGCTTGACCCCCAACCCATCACAGGTCGGGCAGGCGCCGGCCGGGTTGTTGAAGGAGAACAGCTTGGGCTCCAGCTCGCTGATGGCATGGCCGCAGATCGGGCAGGCGAAGCGCGCGGAGAAGATGATTTCTTCGCCGGGCTCGTCGTCCATCGGCGCCACCAGGGCGATACCGTCCGCCAGTTTCAGCGCGGTCTCGAACGACTCCGCCAGACGTTGCTGCAGATCGGCGCGCACCTTGAAACGGTCGACCACCACATCGATGGTGTGCTTCTTCTGTTTATCCAGCTTTGGTGCTTCATCCAGCTCATAGAGCTTGCCGTTGATCCGGGCGCGGACAAAACCCTGGGCGCGCAGCTCTTCGAACACCGACAGGTGCTCGCCCTTGCGCTCGCGAATTACCGGGGCCAACAGCATCAGCTTGGCGCCTTCCGGCTGGGCCAGCACCAGGTCGACCATCTGGCTGACGGTCTGCGCTTCCAGAGGGATGTCGTGGTCCGGGCAGCGCGGAATACCGACGCGTGCGTACAGCAGGCGCAGGTAATCGTAGATTTCGGTGATGGTGCCCACGGTGGAACGCGGGTTGTGGGAGGTCGATTTCTGTTCGATGGAAATGGCTGGCGACAAGCCTTCAATGGTGTCGACATCAGGCTTTTCCATCATCGACAGGAATTGCCGGGCGTAGGCCGACAGCGACTCCACATAGCGACGCTGGCCTTCGGCATACAGCGTATCGAACGCCAGCGACGACTTGCCGGACCCGGACAAGCCGGTGATGACAATCAGTTTGTCCCGGGGCAGGGTCAGGTCGATGTTCTTCAGGTTGTGGGTTCTAGCCCCACGAATCAGGATCTTGTCCAAGATGGCCTCGCACGGCGGGCGTATAAATAATGCAGGAGTATACGGCTAAAGACTGGATGAATATACACTGTCAATTTGCCCATTTCAGCCTTACATGAAAGCTGCGCGGCAAAGCGCCGCATATACCCTCTCAATCGATGGGACTGGTAGAATCGCCGCCGGTTCACACGAGGTTTTTCCATGCACGATCCCCACAGCGAACGCATGAGTAGCGGCGAGACCCGAGCAGCAAGCGGTCTAGCCCTGGTGTTCGCCTTCCGTATGCTGGGCATGTTCATGGTGTTGCCGGTACTGGCGACCTATGGCATGGACCTCGCTGGCGCGACCCCGGCCCTGATCGGCCTGGCGATTGGCGCCTATGGCCTGACCCAGGCGATTTTCCAGATTCCGTTCGGGATCATTTCCGACCGCATTGGCCGCCGGCCGGTGATCTACCTGGGGTTGATCGTCTTCGCCCTGGGCAGCGTGCTGGCGGCCAATGCCGATTCGATCTGGGGCGTGATCGCCGGACGCATCCTGCAAGGCGCCGGGGCGATTTCCGCGGCGGTGATGGCGCTGCTGTCGGACCTGACCCGCGAACAGCATCGCACCAAGGCCATGGCCATGATCGGCATGACCATCGGTCTTTCGTTTGCCGTTGCGATGGTGGTTGGCCCGCTGTTGACTCGTGCGTTCGGTTTGCACGGCCTGTTCCTGGCCACCGGTGGCATGGCGCTGTTCGGCATCCTGATCGTGGCCTTTATGGTGCCGCGCTCCACCGGGCCGCTGCAGCACCGTGAGTCGGGCGTGGCCAAACAGGCGCTGCTGCCGACGCTCAAGCACCCCGACCTGTTGCGCCTGGATTTAGGTATCTTCGTATTGCACGCCATGCTGATGTGCAGCTTCGTCGCCTTACCCCTGGCGCTGGTGGAAAAGGCCGGGTTGCCCAAGGAGCAGCACTGGTGGGTCTACCTGACCGCGTTGCTGATTTCGTTCTTCGCCATGATCCCGTTCATCATCTACGGCGAGAAGAAACGCAAAATGAAACGAGTTTTGCTCGGCGCCGTCGCGACATTGATGCTCACTGAACTATTCTTCTGGCAGTTCGGCGACAGCCTACGGGCGCTGGTAATCGGCACGGTGGTGTTTTTCACCGCGTTCAACCTGCTGGAGGCGTCACTGCCTTCGCTGATCAGTAAAGTTTCACCGGCGGGCGGCAAGGGCACGGCGATGGGGGTGTATTCCACCAGCCAATTCCTCGGTTCGGCGCTGGGCGGCATCATGGGCGGCTGGATGTTCCAGCATGGCGGTTTGTCGGTTGTGTTCCTCGGATGCGCCGGGCTGGCTGCACTTTGGCTGGTCTTTGCTGTTACCATGCGCGAACCTCCCTACGTCACAAGCCTGCGTTTGCCGCTATCGCCCGAGGCGATCCGTGAAAGCGGTCTGGTAGAGCGCCTGAAGGCCGTCGTAGGGGTAACAGATGCAGTCGTGGTCGCTGAAGAGGCGGCCATTTACATCAAATTGGACACCGAACTATTGGATCGCGCGACGCTCGAGCAACTGGTAAATCCAGTGCCGACAGCGCGCCCAGCCTAGGAGAACGTTATGGCCCGTGGGGTTAACAAAGTCATATTGGTCGGTACATGCGGCCAGGATCCCGAAGTTCGCTACTTGCCTAACGGTAACGCCGTGACCAACCTGAGTCTGGCGACCAGCGAACAGTGGACTGACAAGCAGACTGGCCAGAAGGTCGAGAAAACCGAATGGCACCGTGTGTCGATGTTCGGCAAGGTCGCAGAGATCGCCGGTGAATACCTGCGCAAGGGTTCGCAGGTCTACATCGAAGGCAAACTGCAGACCCGCGAGTGGGAAAAAGACGGCATCAAGCGTTACACCACTGAAATCGTGGTCGACATGCAAGGCACCATGCAACTGCTGGGCGGCCGTCCACAGGGCGACCAACAGGGCCAGGGTGGCATGTCCAACTCGGCGCCGCGTCCACAGCAGTCCCGTCCGCAGCCAAGCCAGCAGCCACAGCGTGAGTCGCGTCCAGCGCCACAGCAGGCGGCACCGCAGCCAGCGGCTGACTTCGATAGCTTTGATGATGATATTCCGTTCTAAGGCCACCTCGGCACGGACTATCCAGTAACACCAGGAACCCCCGCTGGCATTTGCCTCGGGGGTTTCTTGTTTTTGAGTGGGAAAAGTCCCGAGCCCTGGCATTTGTCCCTGGGCGCCACAAGACTTAGGCTGTAGCGCATTCCCTTACCCAAGAAGGAAGCCCCGATGACCTGGTCTGCCAAGCAGTATTCGATGTTTGAACAACAGCGCACCCGTCCCGTCCAGGACCTGGTCGCCGCCATCCCCGCGGGCGATGTGCGAACGGCGGTCGACCTGGGTTGTGGCCCGGGCAATTCCACCGAGGTGTTGGCCGGGCGTTTCCCCCAGGCGACGATTACCGGCTTGGACAGCTCGCAGGACATGCTGGTTAGTGCCCGCGAGCGGTTGCCGGCACTTAACTTTGAATTGGCCGATATCGGCGCCTGGAAGCCTGCGCAACAGTTCGATGTGATCCTCGCCAACGCTTCACTGCAATGGGTGCCGGACCACGCCAGCCTTTATCCGCACCTGGTGGCGCAATTGACAGCGGGCGGGACGCTGGCGGTGCAAACCCCGGATAACCTCAACGAGCCGGCTCACCGCCTGGCCCGTGAGGTGGCAGCGCAAGGCCCTTGGGCGGGCAAGATCGGCGCGGTCAAACATGAAGCGCGTCACCCGGCGAGTTACTACTACGAGTTGTTGAGCAAACATTGCAGCACCGTGGATGTATGGCACACCACCTATTACCACCCGCTCACCGGTCATGAGGCGGTGGTGGAGTGGTTCAAGGGCACGGGCTTGCGGCCATTCCTGGCGCCGCTGGATGAGGCCGCGAAAGGCGCCTTCCTCGACGCCTACCTGGCGCGCATCCGCGAGGCTTACCCGGCCCTGGCCGATGGCACAGTGTTGCTACCGTTTCCACGGCTGTTCATTATCGCTACGCGCTGACAGTCTTCAGGAACTCATCCGCCGACACCACGCTGGCATAGGCAAATGCCAGCGATGCCATGTAGGCATCATGTACCTGGGCGGCGGCAATGGTCTTGCCATTGAATTCCAGGTCGCGCGTGGCACAGGCGTCATGGATCACCGTCACGTTGTAGCCGTAGTCCGCTGCTGCCCGAACCACTGCGTCAATGCACATGTGGCTCATGCTGCCGACCACCACCAGGTCGGTGATGCTGCGTTGTTCCAGCACCTCGCGCAGATTGGTTTGGCGAAACGCATTTACAAAATGCTTGAGCACCACCGGCTCGTCGTTTTCGTTCTGCACCTTGGCATGTATATGTGCGCCTTCGGAGCCTGGGGTGAAGAAGGGCGCATCCTCGGAGGTGAACTCATGGCGCACGTGGATCACCGCGTCGCCGGCCTGGCGAAATGCCTGGAGCACCTGTTGCGCCTTGTCGGCCGCCGCTTCCACGCCGGTCAATGGCCACTTGCCCTGGGGGAAGTAGTCGTTCTGGATATCGATTAGGATAAGTGCTTGCTTGGCCATGTGTATGTTCTCGTGATGGGTTGATGCGCCCAGTATCGTGACTGACGCGTGGCACGGGGATTGGCCGTACCGACAATAACAGGGGGAAAACTGACAATGGCTCTGGAACGCTCGATCGTCGAGCTCGGTGTGCTGATTTATCGCGGTGCGCAGATGGCCGCAGTACATGGCTTGACCGACTTGTTTGGCGTCGCCAATCGCATTGCCGCCGAGCATCAGAGCCAGCAGTTGCCCTTGTTACGTGTCAGCCACTGGCAGGTCAATGACGATGGTACCCCTGTTCGAGGTTTCGACAGCCAGCCCGGCCCCGATCAACCCCTGATGGCCGTGCTGGTGCCGCCGTCGATTGGCGAGTTTTGCGAAGAGCAGGCGCCGCCCGCGCTGCTGCACTGGCTGCGCGAGCAGCATGCGGCCGGCACCGTGCTGGGAGGCGTGTGCATCGGTTCGATCATGCTGGCGCGCAGTGGTTTGCTCGATGGGCGCAGCGCCACTACCCACTGGTCTTCGGCCAACACCTTCGCCAGTCGGTTTCCTGCGGTGCGCCTGGAGGCCGACAAACCCATAGTGGACGACGGCGACTTGATCACCACCGCCGGGCTGATGGCCTGGTCCGAACTGGGCCTGCGCCTGGTCGACCGTCTCATGGGCCCCAGCATCGCCGCCGACACCGCGCGCTTTCTGGTGATTGAACACAGCGACAGCGCCAGCCAGTGTGGCAGCAATTTTGCACCGATTCTCAGCCATGGTGACGGAGCGATCCTCAAGGTCCAGCACGCGTTGCAGGCCAGTGGTGCGGTGGATGTCTCGCTTGCGGCGATGGCCCAGGCGGCCGGCCTGGAAGAGCGCACCTTCCTGCGCCGTTTTCGCAATGCCACCGGCTTGAAACCCACCCAATACTGCCAGCACCTGCGGGTCGGCAAGGCGCGGCAGATGCTGGAGTTCACCAATACCACCATTGATCAGATTGCCTGGACCGTGGGTTATCAAGACCCGAGCGCCTTTCGCGCGATCTTCAAGAAAATCACCGGCCTTGCGCCCAGCGATTACCGCAACCGATTTGGCGTGAAGGCCCTTGCTTGATTGCCGGACACGCCACCCCACCAGTGTGGGCGCGAGCAAGCCCGCCGCCACATTTTTGATCGCCTGCGCGCCCTGGATCGTGCAGAACGCCGGCCGCTCCATCGCCCTTCGTGCAAAATGAAGCAGGCCAAATGCCACTGCTCCTCCCCTAACCGCTTGATCCACCTACCCTTTGCCTGAGTCGCGCCTTGGCCTGATCCCTGCAACCTTTGCGCTACACATCCGCAAGCCTTGCCCAAGGGGGACGCATGACCCCGACCAACCGCAAAAAGATCGTGGTGGCGCACTCGGTCCGGCCCGATGCCCCACTCCATGAAGTGGAAAGCAACCGCGCCCTCGCTCGCTGGCTGGCGCAGATCCTCGGGCTCGACTACGGCGGCAGCTACAGCGCCGAGCTGCATGCCCATACCGATCTGTACTTGCTGCCTACCCAGACCCTGGTCGGGCCGGCCCAGGCACTCAGCCTGGGGGTGAAGGGACCGGAGGATTTGTGGGGCGGTTATGTGGACCACGATTTCATCTGCACCAAGGCCATCACCCATGGCTTGCATGACACGGCTGCCCTGGCGCCCGAGGGTTGGTCGCCGCTGTTTGCCGAGCGGGTGCGCGCCGTGGTGCTCGACGGCTGGAGTGTGTTTGGCGTGGAAGATGCCCGCGCTGCCGCCATCCAGTTGCTGGCGCTCGGGCCGATTCGCCTGAAGCCGGTACATGCTTGCGCCGGTCGTGGTCAAGAGGTGGTCGACAACCTCGAGCAATTGCATGCAATCCTCGCCCGTGCCGATGCAGCGCAGCTGTTCGACCAAGGCGTGGTGCTGGAGCAAGACCTGCAGGACGTAGTGACCCACAGTGTCGGCCAGAGCTTTATCGGCGGGCATGTATTCAGTTACTGCGGCGAGCAATACCTGACCCAGGACGGGCAGGGCGAGGCGGTCTACGGCGGCTCCGACCTGCTGGTGGTGCCGGGTTATTACGAAGCATTGCTGGCCCTGGCGCTCAACGAGGACGTGCGCCTGGCCATTGAGCAGGCACAAGTCTTCGATAACGCCGCCGATGAGGCCTATCCTGGTTTCTATGCCTCGCGGCGCAATTACGACATCGCCCAGGGCCTGGACAGCCAAGGCCAGCGCCGCAGCGGGGTGCTCGAGCAATCCTGGCGCATGGGCGGTGCCAGCAGCGCGGAGGTGGCGGCATTGCAGAGTTTTATCAACGACCCCGGCCTGCGTGCGATTCGCGTCTCGTCCGTAGAGACCTATATCGAGCAGTCCTTGCCCGCCAATGCCATCGAGATTTATCGCGGCCCGGCAGAAAACAGCGACTTTCTTCTCAAGTACGTAACGGTCAAATCCTATGACGGCTAGAAGCGAAACCATCACCATTGATATCGACGACGAACAGATGAGCGCCACCTTCCTCAGTCCCAAGTCAAAAGTGCCAGGGGTGTTGTTTGTGCATGGCTGGGGCGGTAGCCAGGAGCGTGACCTGGAACGGGCCAAGGGCATCGCCGGCCTTGGCTGTGTGTGCCTGACCTTTGACCTGCGCGGGCATGCTGGCAACGGCATTCCCTTGTCGCGGGTCACCCGGGACGACAACCTGCGGGACTTGCTGGCGGCCTATGATCGACTGCTGGCGCACCCGGCCATCGATACCTCGGCGGTGGCGGTGGTGGGCACCAGTTATGGTGGCTACCTGGCGGCGATCCTCACCTCATTGCGCCCGGTGCGCTGGCTCGCACTGCGGGTGCCGGCGCTGTATCGCGACCAGCAATGGCACACCCCCAAGCGCGACCTGGATAAAGCCGACCTGATGGATTACCGCAGTACCCTGGTGCAGGCCGAGACCAATCGCGCGCTGCACGCCTGCGCCGCATTTACCGGGGATGTGCTGATTGTCGAATCACAAACGGATGACCATGTACCCCACGCCACCATCATGAGCTACCGGGCTGCGTGCCAGCAGACCCATTCGCTGACGCACCGGATCATCGACGGTGGCGATCATTCATTGAGCGACCCGGTATCCCAGCAGGCCTACACCTCGATCCTGGTGGACTGGATCACCGAGATGGTGGTGGGCGAGCGGTTGAGCATCATCCAATCCCAATGATGCGTTTCACGCCGGTGTTTTTTTCACCCGCAAGGCCTTGGCCTTCGCCTCCACCGCGAGGTACATCACCAGGGCGATCAGCAGCGGCAAGATAAAATAGATCGCCCGGTAGGCAATCAAACCGGCGAGCAAGCTGCCCCGTGAGGCCTCATGTTGCAGCAGCGCGATAAACACCGCCTCCAGCACGCCAAGGCCGGCCGGAATGTGCGTGACCACGCCGGCAATCGCACTGATCAGCAACACCCCCAGCACCAGCGGGTAGTCCAGCTTCGCCGGCAACAAGGTGAAAATCACCGCTGCCATCAGCGACCAGTTCAGCGCGCCGAGCGCCAGTTGCAGGCACGCCATGCGTAGCGACGGCAGGTTGATCTCGATCCCGCGAATCGACCAGGCGCGCTTCTTCGAGAACTGACAGGCAGCCAGATAGCCGAGGCTTGCCAATACCAGCAACACCCCAACCCCTTGCAGCGCGCCACTACTGAGCTTCCAGCCCGGCGGCATGGTCACCAGGCCGCTGCTGAACACCACGCCGGCCAGGGTCATATAGCCAAACCAATTGGTGGCCAGGCTCAAGCCAAGGATTTTCGCGATGTTGCCGTTGCTCACCCCCAGCCGTGAATACAGCCGATAGCGCATGGCAATCCCGCCGACCCAGGCGCTGAGGTTGAGGTTGAACGCATAGCTGATGATGCCCACCGGCAGGATCTGTTTCCAGCGCAAGGGTTGGCGGATGTAGGTTCGGCCAATCAGGTCAAAGCACGCATACACGAGGAAACTGCACAGGGTCAGCCCGGCTGCGATCCCCAGGGTGCGCAGCTTGAAGTCGCCGAGGGTGTCGAACACTTCGCTCCAGTCGATACGCCGCGCGAGTAGGGTAAACAGCACGATCAGCAGCACAAAGAACGCGACGGTCAGCGGCTTCTTCCAGCGTTTGAACGCATGGGGGCGGGCATCATCCGCGCGGGCTTGGCTCATGGATGCACAAAGGGTTTCAAACGCGGTTTATGCGCGGGCAGCCAGCCGGTCCAGGCCGGGAAATGGCGCAGCACATGGAACACCACAAACCCCACGGTCACGCGCCACAACCAGCCGCGGGGGCTGCGGTTTTCCGGCATGGTCTTGCAGTGGTTGCGGCTCAGGTCTTGCAGGCGCTCGAACAACAGTTGATTGAACCCTCGGTCACGAATCAGCACGTTGGCTTCCAGGTTCAGCGACAGGCTCAACGGGTCGAGGTTGCTCGAGCCCACGGTGCTCCATTGCTCATCCACCAGGGCCACCTTGCCGTGCAGTGGGCGCTGGCAATACTCGTGGATCACCACGCCTTCCTTGAGCAGATAGTCGTAGAGCATGCGCGCCGCCAGCTTGGCCAGCAGCACGTCCGGCTGGCCCTGCATGATCAACTGCACCTGCACGCCGCGCCGCGCGGCATTGCGCAATTCGCGCAGCAGGCGATAACCGGGAAAGAAGTAGGCATTGGCGATCACCACGCGCTGGCGGGCGTGGCGCAGGGCGTGCAGGTAGGCTTCTTCGATATCCGAGCGGTGTTGCAGGTTATCGCGGTAGATCAGGCGCACCAGGCCGTCACCTTCCTCCGCAGCCCAGGCAGGTTGTTGCCGGCGCCGCCAACCGCGCCGCATGCGCACCGGGCGGCCGCTTTGCGCGAGGGCAAAGTGATGCAGGTCCGCCACCGCCGGCCCGATCACCTGCACCGCATAATCCTGCTTGGCCTCGGGGCCGAAGTCCGCCAGATGGTCGGCGGAAAAATTGATCCCGCCGATAAACCCCACCGCCGCGTCTACCACCACGATCTTGCGATGCAGGCGGCGAAACCAGTTGGTACGAACCCCCAGGGTCTTGGGCGCCGGGTCGAACATCTGCACCGTGACCCCGGCCTGGGCCAACTCGCCGAGAAACCCGGGGCTCAGTTCGCCGCAGCCAAAGCCATCGAGGCTGACCACCACCTTCACCCCACGCTGCGCGGCTTCGATCAGAATCCCGTGCAGTTCATGGCCGACCTTGTCTTCGAACAGAATAAAGGTCTCCAGGAGGATTTCCTGGCGGGCCTGGCGCAGGGCCTCGAACACCTTGGGGAAGTACGCCTCGCCGTTTTCCAGCAATTGCACCTGGTTACCGGCCTGCCAGCCGTAGTCCAGGTCCCTGGCCCTGGCGTCACCCGGTGGCTGGTCGGTGGCGATGTGTTCCACGGCGCTGTTCATAACTCAATCTCCACCGACAGCGGCGCGTGATCCGACAGGTGCGACCAGGGGCGCGCCGTCAGCACTTGCGGCTGATGGGCCTTGAGGTTGCGCACATAAATGCGGTCCAGCGCCAGCAGTGGCAGGCGCGCCGGGAACGTACGCGCCGGCTTGCCGTGGGCCTGCACGAACACTTCCTTAAGGCCGCTGCGGCTCAGGTCGGCCCGCTGGCGCCAGTCATTGAAGTCACCGGCGACGATCAGCGGCGCTTCGCCGGGAATCTCGGCAACCCGCTGGGCCAGTAATTTCAGCTGTTGTTGGCGGTGCACCTCGCGCAAACCCAGGTGCACGCAAATGGCATGTACCTCCTGGCCGGTGCCGGGCAGGCGCAGGATGCAATGCAACAGCCCGCGGCTTTCGTGGCCGCTCTGGGAGATGTCGAGGTTGTCATAGCGAATGATCTGGAATTTCGACAGCAGCGCATTGCCATGGTCACCATGGGGATACACCGCGTTGCGCCCGTAGGCGAACTGCGGCCAGATGCTGTCGGCGAGAAACTCATACTGGGGCATGCTCGGCCAGTTGCTGTAGCGCCGGGGATGGTGCTCATGGGTGCCATGCACCTCCTGCAGGAACACCACGTCGGCCGCCACACCGCGCACCGCCTCGCGCAACTCCGGCAGGATGAAGCGTCGATTGAGGGCAGTGAAGCCCTTGTGGGTATTGACCGTCAGCACCTTGAAGCGGGTGATGGCAGCGCTGGGCGTGACAGGCACCCATTCTGGAATCACAGCCATGGTGGCTCCCGTGGGTTGGCGGGGCAGTGGCCTCCGTTCGTTAACGGCTGACTGTGGTGCTGGCGCGAAAGTTTCGACGATCCTACCAACGGCACTCCCTCTGAAGGCGCCTGAGCCTTGTGCCGTCAATCGCGCAGCGCGTGCCACAGATTGAAGAGGAAGCAGCGCCACTCAACGCCACTTAGTAAGTGACGGTTGCGCTACAAACCCGCAAAATGCAACGATTCTGGCAAATACTAACGGCACGGCATCAACGCCTGTCGATAATAGCCATCGTTCCAAACAGACCGGGCCTGCTCAATCTATGCGAATGCGCCTTATGTTACTGGGCGGCGGGAATGCCCTCGGGCAGGCGCTGATTCGCCTCGGTGCAGAGGAAGATATCGGTTTCCTCGCCCCGCGCCCGCCACAAGACGGCTGGGATGCCGCCAGCCTTACCCAATTGCTCGACGACACCCGTCCCGATGCCTTGATCAATCTCGCCTACTATTTCGACTGGTTCCAGGCCGAAAGCGTGAACGAGGCGCGCCTGGCCGGGCAGGAATCTGCTGTCGAGCGCCTGGCGGAACTGTGCCAGCACCACAACATCACCCTGCTGCAACCGTCCAGCTATCGGGTGTTCGATGGCTCGCGCGCCACCGCCTACAGCGAAAAAGACGAACCCGTGCCCCTGGGCCTGCGCGGCCAGGCGCTATGGCGCATTGAGCAAAGCGTACGCGCGACCTGCCCGCAACATGTGCTGCTGCGCTTTGGCTGGTTGCTCGATGACAGTGTTGACGGCGCGCTCGGGCGTTTCCTGGCGCGTGCCGAGAAACCCGAGGAGTTGTTGTTGGCCGATGATCGACGGGGCAACCCGACGCCGGTAGACGATGCGGCACGGGTGATTATCTCGGTGCTCAAGCAACTCGATTGTGCGGCGCCGTTGTGGGGCACCTACCATTACGCGGGGCAAGAGGCGACCACCCCTGTGGCGCTGGGCCAGGCGATCCTCACCGAAGCGCGTAACTTCCATGCGCTGGCGGTCGAAGCACCGACAGCCCAGGCCCACGCCGCGCGGCCAGATGCCGCCGACGAACCGCAACACGCAGTGCTGGCCTGCAAGAAGATCCTGCATACATTCGGCATCAAGCCACGGGCGTGGCGTGCGGGGCTGCCGGCGTTGCTGGACCGCTTCTACCGGCATCACTAGCTGACAGAACGCAAAAAAAATGTGGAAGCTGGCTTGTGTAGGAGCTGGCTCCCACATTTTTTGTGGCGTTTATTAAGCCGGGTTTAGAACTTGTAGCCGATACCGACCATGTAGACCATTGGATCCACGTCCACATTGACCTTGGCACGAGTACCCGCCGCCAGGGCGTTGTTGTCCACGGTGGCTTTGGTGCTGATGTCGATGTAGCGCACCTGGCCGTTGATCATCCACTTGTCGTTGATCATGTAGTCCGCACCGATCTGCGCGGCCCAGCCCCAGGAGTTCTCGGCCTTGAAGTTGCTGAAGCCTTCGCCCTGGGCGCGGCTGCCGACGTGTTCGTCATAGATCCAGGTGTAGTTGATACCGGCACCGACGTAGGGCTGGAACGCCGACTTGCTGTCCAGTGGGTAGTACACGACGCTCAGGGTTGGCGGCAGGTGCTTGAGGGTACCAAGCTTGCCGTTGGCGGCGCCGAGGGCGGTGTTCTTGATCTTCACATCATGCTCGAACGGCGTGGCCGCCAGCAGCTCGATACCGACGTGGTTGGTCAGCATGTAGGCGAAGTTGAGGCCCAGTTGCGTGTCGCTGCTCATGGTCGCCTTGCCGCCCAGGTTGGTGCCGGCCAATGGACCCTGGTCAACCTTGACGCTGCCGCTGTCGGCCTTTGGGTTAACGGTGATGGCACCGGCGCGAACGAGGATGTCGCCAGCTTCGTGGGCATGGGCGAGAGGGGCGGCGAGTGCAAGCGCGAAGAGGGAAGCGCTGAGCAGTGACTTGTGCATGGGTGGCTCCAAAGGACGTTTTTAGTTGGCTGTGTCCAATGGTAAAGATCGCTGCGGCGGGGCTTTTGACTCAGCTCAATGAAACGGTGATCAGCCAAGTCCGCCGCCAATCAACAGTGTGGGAGCGGGCTTGCCCGCGATTGCAGACTGTCAGTCGCTGCATTTGTCGCTGACCCGCCGCCATCGCGGCGATGCGGCGACCCGACAAGCCCGCTCCCACACAAGCCCCACATTTGATTGGTGGTGCTATTCCGGCAACTCATAGATGTAGATCTTCTCGGCCTCCATCTGATAGCCAGCATCTGCCAATTCGCTGGTGGACGGCTTGACCTGCATCTGGCCTTCGATCCAGTACGGCTGGTACAGCTCTTCCAGCTTCACGCCGATCTCGCTGCGCACATGCACGATCTGGTTCGACGGCGGTGGCGGCACATGGATGCAGGCGCCGAAGTACGGCACCAGCAGGAACTCGGTGGTGCGGCCTGCCTCGCTGACCTCCAGCGGCACGATATAACCCGGCAGGCGGATATGCTGGCCGTTGAGGGTCGCCACCACCGGCGCGTTGGGCAAGTCCTGCCTGGCCGCTGGCGCGGCTTCCGCCGACAGGGCGTCGGCCATGTTCGACAGGTCGTGCAGCGGCGTCATATTCGGCACTTCCACCGGCGCATCCGGCGGAATCATTTCTTGCCACGACAAGTCCCGGGGCGCCTCGGCCCAGGCGGGCAGGGCCGCCATCAATAACAGCGCAAGCAGGGCACGGCGCATCAAAGCCTTCCTCATAAACGGATCGACAGACCATCGGCCAACGATTGGCGATAGGCGCGCCAGGCCGGCACGCTGCCCATCAGCAGGGCAGCGGCCAGGATACCGGCGAGCAGCGTCCATTCATACGGGCTGGGCAGCGCCAGCGGCAGGTCCAGGCCGTAATTGGCCTGCAAATAGCCACGGGACGCGGCGATGCACACATACAGCAGGCCGACCCCCGCGACCACTCCGGCCAGTGCCAGGGCGAACGCCTCGAAAACCAGCAGGCTCGCAATGTGCCACGGCCGTGCGCCAACCGAGCGCAGGATCGCCATTTCCCGGCGGCGCTCGTTGAGGCTGGTGAGGATTGCGGTGAGCATGCCGATCAACCCGGTCAGCACGACAAACAGCGAGATCACGAACAGCGCTTTTTCGGCGGTGCCCATCATGCTCCACAGCTCTTGCAGGGCCACGCCGGGGAGGATCGCCAGCATCGGCTCGCCACGGAATTCGTTGATCTGCCGTTGCAGGGCAAAGGTCGAAATCTTGTTGTTCAGCCCCAGCATAAACGCGGTGATGGCTTGCGGCGTGAGGTCCATGTTACGCGCCTGGTCGGCACTGATCCGGCCCTTGCCCTGGGCCGGCACGCCGTTGTGCCAGTCGATGTGGATCGCCTCCATGCCGCCGAGGCTGATGTGCAGCGTGCGGTCCACCGGGGTGCCGGTGCGTTGCAGGATACCGACCACGGTGAACGGCTTGTCATCGTGCTTGACCAGGCTGACCACCGCCACGCCGTGGGCCAGCACCAGCTTGTCTCCGAGCGTGTAGTGCAGGGCGTCGGCCACTTCGGCGCCGAGCACCACTTCAAACGGGTCGGTATCAAACGCGCGGCCACTGGCCAATTGCAGGTTTTGCTTGCGGCCGTACTGGTAATGCTCGAAGTAGGCCTGAGTGGTGCCCATCACCCGGTAGCCGCGATGGGAGTCGCCGAGGGACATGGGGATCGCCCATTTCACCTGCGGGCTGGCGGCAAAGTGCTCGAAGCTGTCCCAGCGGATGTTGTTGGTGGCGTTGCCAATGCGAAATACCGAGTACAACAGCAGGTTGACCGAGCCGGAACGGGCGCCGACGATCAGGTCGGTGCCGCTGATGGTGCTGGCAAAGCTGGCGCGGGCCTCGGTACGCACGCGCTCTACCGCCAACAACAGGCACACCGACAGGGCGATGGCGAAGGCGGTGAGGATCGCGGTAAAGCGGCGGTTTGCCAGGCTGGCCATGGCTAGACGGAACAAATACATCTCAAACCTCGAGCGGCGTGGCGGCGCGATTGAGCTCGGCCAGCGACAGGTTGCGGTCGAACAGCGAAGCCAGGCTCTGGTCATGGCTGACGAACAACAGGCTGGCGCCCGCCTCGCGGCATTCGGCGAACAACAGTTGAAGGAAGGCTTCCCGGGCGTCGTGGTCCAGGGCCGAGGTCGGTTCGTCGGCGATCACCAGTTCCGGCTGGCCGATCAATGCCCGGGCGGCGGCCACCCGTTGTTGCTGGCCGATCGACAGCGCATCGGCGCGGCGCCCGAGCAAGTCCGGGTCCTTGAGACCCAGGTGCGCGAGCAGGGTCGCGGCGGCCTGGTCGACACTGCCATGGCGCTGGATCGCCCGCTGCGCGCGCAGCTTGGAGAAGTGGCAAGGCAGTTCGACGTTCTCGCGGACCGAGAGAAACGGCAGCAGGTTGAACTGCTGGAAGATATAGCCGGTATGGTCGACCCGAAACCGATCACGGGCGCCGGCCGACAAGTCGGTCAACTCCTGGCCCAGCAGGCGGATGCTGCCACGGCTGGGTGTCTGCACCCCGCCCAGCAGGCCGAGCAAGGTGGTTTTGCCGCTGCCGCTGGGGCCCTTGAGGAACAGGGTTTCCCCCGGCTCCAGGCGAAACGCCGGGATGTCCAGCAACTGCGGGTGACCGGGCCAGTTAAAGCCCAGGTCGGACAGTTCGATCAGTGCTTGGGTCATGGGAACTCAATATCACCTGCAGAGCGCGGTCACCTGTGGGAGCTGGCTTGCCTGCGATGCAGACGACGCGGTGTATCAGTGACACCGCGTCGATGCCATCGCAGGCAAGCCAGCTCCTACATCAACCGTGTGGGGTCAGAATTTCAGGGTCGCGGCAGCCGCCGTTGCTTCAACACCCTGCTGGCCGCTTGGGCCGATCAGTTGTACCTGAATTTTCTGGGTGGCGGGGAAGGTCTTGAAGATGTTCGCCAGGTCGAGATTTTTCAGCGCAGTGGGGTTGGCGCAGGTGAACTGGTAGTGAGCGTGGATTTCACTGTGATCGTGGTCATGGGCGGCCGCGCCTTTGCCATCGGTGGCGTGGTCATGATCATCGTCTGGCTTGTCGCCAAACAGCGGGCTTTCCAGCTCCTGGGTGCTGACCACGCAACCGGCAGCCTTGGGCAGGCTGAACAGCACCAGCGGTTGTTCCAACTGCTTGCGGGCGGCGGCGACCTTGGCTTTGTCGGCGTCGGTGGTGGCCAGGTGTTCGAAACCCACCAGGTTCATCGCCGGGCTTTCCAGCTCCAGCTCCAGGGCCTTGTCATCGAGCACCGCATTCAGGCGGCCAACGCCATGCTCATGGGCGCCAAGGCTGCCGTGTTGATGGTCATGAGCGTGGTCGTGCTCATCGGCGGCCTGGGCGGCCAGTGGCAACAGGGCAAACGGCAAAGCGAGCAACAGGCGGCGCATAGGGAGACTCCAGGGCGTGAATGAAGATTTTGTTATGTGATCTTATAACAAAAGTGCCGAGAGTTTGACCCTCTGCTTGGCGTTGCGCAAGACGCGTGGGAGCATGCTCGTCAGAAAAGTGCTGGAGGACGAGCAATGATGCGAATTCGTGGAACCATCGGCGAGCTGCCCGTGGACTTGACCCTGGAGCTGGACGACAGCGATTGGGCGCGGTTGGGCGTGCACCTGCAGACGGCCACGCCGGCGTCGGATGCAGTGCCCGCTGCTGTGCCGGTCAATCAGGATGAAAACCTGTGGCAGGCCGCCCAGGACCTGCTGCGCGAGGCCGGGCAACTCAGCGGGTTGGATTTGTCGGATCGCCTCGAAGCGCTGGCCGGCAGCGCCCAGGCCGGCAAGCGCCTGCTAGTGCGCTTGCGCCATAGCGCCAAGGTGAAGGTGTCCAGCGGCGGGGATACGCCGCAGTACAGTTGGATCGCGGATTAGTACAGCGCGGCGAACAACTTGCGGCGATACACCGTGACCAGCGGGTGGTCGTTGCCTAGCAACTCGAACACTTGCAGCAGCGTCTTGTGCGGCAGGCCTTCGTTGTAGCTGCGGTTGCGGATAAACAACTTCAGCAAGCCTTCCAGCGCCGCGTCGTATTGCTGGCGGGCCAATTGCTGCACGGCCAGTTGATACGCCGCTTCATCGTCTTGCGGGTTCTGCGCCAGGCGCGCCTTGAGGTCAGCGGTGTCCGGCAGGTCGGCCGCCTGGCGCAGGAAAGTGATCTGTGCCTTGGCGCCGGCGAGGGCCGCCTTGTGTGCGTCGCTCTTGACCGCATCGAGCACGGCCTGCGCTTCGCCCAGTTCGCCGCGCTCGGCCAGGCAGCGGGCGTAGAGGATCAACGCGGCGGCGTTGGTGTTGTCTTCACCGAGCAAGGTCACCAGCACCGCCTCGGCCTCACTGATCCGGCCTTCGGCAAACAGCGCCTGGGCCTGTTCCAGCGGGTCCGCCTCAGCCGGTGGCGGCATCTGCACATGGGGTTCCAGCAGCGCGCGAATCTCAGACTCAGGCTTGGCCCCGGCAAACCCATCCACCGGCTGGCCGTCCTTGAACAGCACCACGGTCGGCAGGCTACGAATGCCAAAGCGCGCGACAATATCCTGCTCGGCTTCGCAATCGACCTTGGCCAGCAGCAACTCGCCCTGATAACTCTCGGCAATCTGCGCCAGCAACGGCATCAACGCCTTGCACGGCGCACACCATTCGGCCCAGAAATCCACCAGCACGGGTTTGTGGAACGAGTTTTCGATGACCGCCTGGTCGAAGGTGGCGGTGGTGACATCGAAAATGTAGGGCGTGGGCTCACTCATGGGGTATCTCGAAGAAAGCGGGAATGGGGCAACTATAAGGCTTGGTGGGGTTGGCTGAAAGCGTGGGCAGGTCAAACAGGCTTTGTAGGCGCCGGCTTGCCGGCGATGGCCTCAAGACCTGCGCGAATGGTACAGACTCACTTTACGAAACTCCCAAGGCTCCGCCAGGTCCGGCAGCGTCAGCGCCTCGAGGATCCCCAGCCGTTGGTAATCGGGATGTTGGAAATCGCGTACCCGCGAATCGGCGACCAATGCTTGCCGTCCGCGTGTGAGAAATTGATCCAGCAGCGGCAGGTTCGCCCGGTCGTACAGCACGTCGGCCACCAGGATCAGGTCGAAACGATCGGCTTCGGCAAAAAAATCCGCCGAATAACCCAGCGTTACGCCATTGAGTTGCGCATTCGCACGGCAGGCGCCGAGTGCCAGTGGGTCGAGGTCGCAAGCCACCACTTCCAGGGCGCCGGCTTTCACGGCGGCAATCCCTGCCACCCCGGAGCCGGCGCCAAAATCCAGGACGCGCTTGCCCGCCACCCACTCTGGGTTGGCGGCCAGGTAGCGGGCCAGTGCCAGGCCACTGGCCCAGCAGAAGCTCCAGTAGGGCGGCTCATGCAGGATGCGCCGGGTTTCTTCGGGGCTGAAGGCGCGGTCCATGTTGTCGGCGTCCAGCAGCCACAACGACAGGTCGGTGCCCGGTAACGGGCAGGGCACCAGTTGCGCGTCGCCGATCAGTTCGCTCAAGGCCCGTTGCAGGTGCAGCGGTGGCGTCATGGTGCGCGAACGAGTTGCAGCGGCCCGGTGGTCTGGGTGATCGGCTGTTGGATGCGCACCGCCGGCAGGTGCAGGATCAACTGCCCGGACTGGCTGGCACGCCCTCGCAGCTCAACGCGGGCACCGGCGGGGAACGCTTGCGGGTTGAAGCGCAGGCGAAAGGCCAGCGGTTTGTTGTTGCCGATCAGCACGCTGCTGGCCAGCAGTTGTTGCGGGCGGCTGCGGTCGTCGATCACCAGCAGTGCCAGTTCCACTTCGGCGCCGGCCGGTACGCCGTTGAGGGTGCCGCTCACTTCACGCTGGTAGGCCGGCAATGGCCCGAGCGGTTCCTGGCCGGGGATTTTTTTCTCTTGTTGCGGCGTGGGTTGCGGGGCCGCTGGTTTTGGCGCTTCGCTGCTGCACGCGACCAGGAAACTGAACATTGTGAGTAAAACCAGCGGTCGTAACGGCATGTACGGCTCCAAAAAGGGCAAAAATCCGTGAACTAAACATAAGAAACATAATAGTCAGCCTATATACCGTAAAGGCTATGGCTTGTCTTGCCACGGGGATGCGCTACCATGGCCCTCCCTTTTTTTGTTGCCTGCCACCATGCACTGTCCCTTCTGCGGTGCCAACGACACCAAGGTCATTGACTCGCGTCTGGTCGCCGAGGGCGATCAAGTACGTCGCCGGCGCGAATGCCTGGCCTGCGGTGAACGTTTCACCACCTTCGAAACCGCCGAACTGGTACTGCCACGCCTGATCAAGTCCGACGGCAGCCGCCAGCCCTTTGACGAAGACAAATTGCGCGCCGGTATGCAGCGCGCCCTGGAAAAACGCCCGGTGAGTGTCGAGCGGCTGGAGGCGGCGCTGGCGCATATCAAGCACAAGCTGCGCGCGACCGGCGAGCGCGAGGTCAAGAGCCTGGTGGTGGGAGAACTGGTGATGGGCGAGTTGCAAAAGCTCGACGAAGTTGCCTACATTCGTTTCGCCTCGGTGTATCGACGCTTCCAGGACCTCAACGAGTTCCGCGAAGAGATCGACCGCCTGGCCCGTGAGCCGGTCAAAGAATGAACCCTCCTTCTGTAGAACAGGCTGTGCTCGACGCCCATTACATGGCCCGCGCCCTCGAATTGGCGCGCAAGGGCCTGTACACCACCCATCCCAACCCTCGGGTCGGCTGCGTGATTGTGCGCGATGGGCAGATTGTCGGCGAAGGCTGGCACGAGCGCACCGGCGAGCCCCATGCCGAGCCCAACGCCTTGCGCGCCGCTGGCGACAAAGCCCGCGGTGCCACGGTGTACGTGACGCTTGAACCGTGCAGCCATTATGGTCATACGCCGCCCTGCGCCGATGCGCTGGTGAGCGCTGGCGTGGCACGGGTGGTCGTGGGTATGCAGGACCCGAACCCGGAAGTGGCCGGGCGTGGCATGCAGCGCCTGGCCCAGGCCGGTATCGAGGTGCTCAGCGGCGTGCTGGAAAGCCAGGCGCGTGCCCTGAACCCAGGGTTCCTCAAACGTATGGAACATGGCCTGCCGTTTGTGCGGGTCAAGCTGGCGATGAGCCTGGACGGCCGCACCGCGATGGCCAGTGGCGAGAGCCAATGGATCACCGGCCCCGCCGCCCGCGCCGCCGTGCAGCGCCTGCGTGCCCAGGCCAGTGTGGTGCTGACCGGTGCCGATACCGTGCTGGCCGATGGTGCGCGCCTGACCGTGCGTGCCGCCGAACTGGGCCTGGATGCCGAAACGACCGCCCTGGCCATGTCGCGTCCACCGCTGCGCGTGCTGATCGACGGTCGCCTGCGGGTGCCGCTCAATGCGCCGTTCTTCAAGGCCGGGCCGGCCCTGGTCATCACCTGCGTGACCCCGGAGAACCAGTTCCCCCGTGGCCCGGAATGCCTGGTGGTGCCGGGTGTCGACGGCCAGGTCGACCTGCGCTCGGCGCTGGTGGCGCTGGCGGCCCGTGGCGTCAACGAGGTGCTGGTGGAAGCCGGCCCAAGCCTGGCAGGCGCGTTTGCCCAGCAGGGCCTGGTGGACGAGTATGTGATTTTCATCGCCGGCAAGTTCCTGGGCTCCGCCGCCCGGCCTTTGCTGGACTGGCCGCTTGAGAAACTGGCCGACGCCCCCCAACTCAAGATCACTGAAATGCGCGCTGTAGGCGACGACTGGCGAGTCACTGCCATACCTGTGCCAGCAGCGAGCGTATAATTCCGACCGGGCGCCCAGGCGCCCGTACCGTTTTCCAGGAGAAGGCCATGTTCACCGGCATTATCGAATCCATCGGCAGCATCCGCGCCATGACCCCCAAAGGCGGCGACGTGCGCCTGCTGGTTGAAACCGGCAAACTGGACCTTGGCGACGTCAAACTGGGCGACAGCATCGCCGTCAGCGGCGTGTGCCTGACCGTCATCGAACTGCCGGGCAATGGCTTTGCCGCCGACGTCAGCCGGGAAACCCTGGACTGCACCGCGATGAATGACCTCAAGGCCTGCAGCCCGGTCAACCTGGAAAAAGCCCTGACCCCGACCACCCGCCTGGGCGGCCACCTGGTCAGCGGCCATGTCGACGGCGTCGGCGAAGTAGTGGCACGCAGCGAAAACGCGCGGGCCGTGGAATTTCGCATCCGTGCGCCGAAAGAATTGGCCAAGTACATCGCCCACAAAGGCTCGATCACCGTCGACGGCACCAGCCTGACCGTGAACGCCGTGAATGGCGCCGAATTCGAGCTGACCATCATTCCCCACACCCTCAGCGAAACCATCATGGCGTCTTACCAGCCAGGTCGCCGGGTGAACCTGGAAGTCGATTTGCTTGCCCGTTACCTGGAGCGCCTTCTGCTTGGCGATAAGGCCGCAGAGCCAAGCCTTTCTCAAGGGCCGAGTAACATCACCGAAAGTTTTCTGGCCGCTAACGGCTACCTGAAATCCTGACCAAGGGGGTGCCGCGTGGCGCTCAATAGCATCGAAGAACTGGTTGAAGATATCCGCCAAGGCAAGATGGTCATCCTGATGGATGACGAAGACCGCGAGAACGAAGGCGACCTGATCATGGCCGCCGAGTTGTGCCAGCCTGAACACATCAACTTCATGGCCAAGCACGCCCGTGGCCTGATCTGCATGCCCATGAGCCGCGAGCGCTGCGAACTGCTCAAGCTGCCGCTGATGGCACCGCGCAATGGTTCTGGGTTTGGCACCAAGTTCACCGTCTCGATTGAAGCGACCACCGGCGTGACCACCGGCATCTCTGCCGCTGACCGCGCCCGCACCGTGCAAGCCGCGGCTGCCAAAGACGCCAAGGCCGAAGACATTGTCAGCCCTGGCCACATTTTCCCGCTGATGGCCCAGCCCGGTGGCACCCTGGCCCGTGCCGGCCATACCGAAGCTGCCTGCGACCTGGCGCGCATGGCCGGTTTCGAGCCGAGCGGGGTGATCTGCGAAGTGATGAATGACGACGGCACCATGGCCCGTCGCCCGGAGCTGGAAGCCTTTGCCGCCGAGCACAACATCAAGATCGGCACCATCGCCGACCTGATTCACTACCGGATGATCCACGAACGTACCGTTCAGCGGATTGCCGAGCAGCCGCTGGACAGCGAACTGGGGCATTTCAACCTGGTGACCTACCGTGATTCGGTGGAAGGCGACGTGCACATGGCGCTGACCCTGGGCAACATCTGCGCCGAAGAGCCGACCCTGGTGCGCGTGCACAACATGGACCCGTTGCGCGACCTGTTGATGGTCAAGCAGCCGGGCCGTTGGAGCCTGCGAGCCGCCATGGCTGCGGTTTCCGAGGCGGGTAGCGGGGTCGTGCTGCTGTTGGGCAACCCGGTGGATGGCGACGTGCTGCTGGCGCATATCCGCGAAAGCGCTGACCAGGTGCCGGTGAAAAAACCGACCACCTACAGCATCGTCGGCGCCGGTTCGCAGATCCTGCGTGACCTGGGCGTGCGCAAAATGCGCTTGATGAGTGCGCCAATGAAATTTAATGCGATATCCGGTTTCGACCTGGAAGTAGTAGAATACGTGCCCTCCGAATAAAGGCCGGCGATTGTCGCACCTTGTTCGCGGTTCAAATATCACTAAGGGGCGCGTCAGATACGCGTCCCGGCTCTTTAAGAGATTTGTCGAATGACCCTGAAGACCATCGAAGGTACCTTCATCGCCCCCAAAGGCCGCTACGCCCTGGTGGTTGGCCGCTTCAACAGCTTCGTGGTTGAAAGCCTGGTAAGCGGTGCCGTGGACGCCCTGGTTCGCCACGGTGTGAGCGAAAGCGATATCACGATTATCCGTGCCCCTGGCGCCTTCGAAATTCCACTGGTTGCGCAAAAAGTCGCGCAAAAAGGCGAATACGCAGCAATCATCGCCCTGGGCGCGGTCATTCGTGGCGGCACCCCGCATTTCGAATACGTGGCTGGCGAGTGCACCAAGGGCCTGGCCCAGGTGTCCATGGAGTTCGGCGTGCCAGTGGCCTTCGGCGTCCTGACCGTGGATTCCATCGAGCAAGCCATCGAGCGTTCCGGCACCAAGGCCGGTAACAAAGGCGCTGAAGCTGCCCTGTCCGCGCTGGAAATGGTCAGCCTGCTGTCGCAGTTGGAGGCCAAGTGATTTCCGACGAGAGCGATCGTTTCAACCCGCGCGAGCCACGTCCTGCGGACGCCGGCAAACCATCGAAGAACGAAAAGCGCCGGGCTGCCCGTCAGTTGGCGACCCAGGCGCTGTATCAGCGTCAGATGGCGGGTACTTCGCTGAACGAAATCGAAGCGCAGTTTCGCGTCGACAACGATTTTACCTTCGCCGACCTGCCGTACTTCCACGACATCCTGCACGGTGTGCATGCCAACCTGAGCGAGATCGACACAGCCCTGGCACCCTGCCTGGACCTGACCCTCGAAGAGCTGGACCCGGTTGAACTGTGCGTGATGCGCCTGTCCACCTGGGAGCTGCTCAAGCGCGTTGACGTGCCTTACCGCGTAGTGATCAACGAAGGTATCGAACTGGCGAAAGTCTACGGTTCGACCGACGGTCACAAGTTCGTCAACGGCGTGCTCGACAAGCTGGCCCCGCGCCTGCGTGAAGCCGAAGTGAAGGCGTACAAGCGCTAACCTGCGCTTGGCTCCCTGATGGGCGAGTTCGAGCTGATCCGCACCTACTTCGCCGCCGCGCCCTGTGCGCAAGGCGGCGAGGGCATTGCCCTGGGGATCGGCGACGACTGCGCCTTGCTGGCGGTTCCCCCCGGGGAACAGCTGGCAATCTCCACCGATACCCTGGTGGCCGGCGTGCACTTTGCCGACCCCTGCGACCCGTTCCTGCTCGGCCAGCGCTCGCTGGCGGTGGCAGTCAGCGATCTGGCGGCCATGGGCGCCAATCCCCTGGCCTTTACCCTTGCACTCACCCTACCGACGGTCGCGGCCGATTGGTTGCAGCGCTATGCCCAGGGTTTGAACGCCATGGCCCAGCGCTGCGGCGTGGGCCTGGTGGGCGGCGATACCACTCGTGGGCCGCTGAGCCTGACCGTCACTGTGTTTGGCCGTGTCCCGGCGGGCCTGGCGTTGACCCGCAGTGGGGCGCAGCCGGGCGACCTGCTGTGTGTCGGCGGTGACCTGGGCAATGCCGCCGCAGCCTTGCCGTTGGTGTTGGGCCAGCGTAGTGCCGCGGCGGATGTCGCCGAACCGTTGCTGGGCCATTACTGGTCGCCGCAACCGCAGTTGGCCCTGGGCATAGCGTTGCGTGGCAAGGCGACGTCTGCGTTGGATATTTCCGACGGCCTTCTAGCCGATTGCGGGCATATCGCCAAGGCGTCAGGCGTAAGCCTGGTGATCGAGCGGCAACGGCTGCCGCTGTCGGCGGCGCTGCTGGCCTTTCTCGGCGATGACGGTGCGCGGGCTGCCGCCTTGAGCGGTGGCGACGATTATGTCCTCGCGTTCACCCTGCCGCCCGCTGAGCTGGCGCCGTTGCTGGCCGACGGTTGGCCGGTGCAGGTTGTCGGGCGTGTGGAAGCGGGGGCGGGCGTCAGGCTGCTGGATGCCCGCGGCCACGACATCACCCCGGCCGTGCGCGGCTATCAGCATTTTCGCCAGGCGCCGTGACACGGCGGGCTGCGCTACCCTTTACAGCGTTGTAGAACAGATCGCTTTTCCCAGGAGGACGTCATCATGGGGCTACGTCGCTGGTTGCTGATCCTGCTGTGTGTTGTCGCGCCTGGCGTATGGGCCGATGACAGCTCTGAAGTGCCCAGCCAGATCCGTCTGGCCAGTGAAACCTGGAATGACTACACCAACGCCGACGGCAGCGGCCTGGCCTGGGATGTGTTGCGGGAAATCTTCGAGCCGGCCGGGGTCAAGGTCAAGATTCGCAGCGTGCCCTACACCCGCTCAGTCGGCCTGGCACGGCGGGGCGAAGTGGATGCCTGGGTCGGCTCCTATCATGATGAAACCGAAGGCGTGCTGTACGCCCGCTGGAACTATGACGCCGACCACATCTACGCCCTGGGCCTGGCGGGCAGCCCCGTACCGACCCTGGTGACCCTGGGTACTTACCGCCTGGCCTGGGTGCGCGGCTACAAGTACGAGGAGTACCTGCCCAATATTCATCGTTTCAACCAGATCGAGCGTCGTGGCGGGATTTTGCCGATGCTCCAGCACGGGCGGGCCGACTTCTACATCGATGCCCTGGCCGAATTGAAATACATCCTGAGCCAAGCCGACGACCCGTCCGCGTTCAAGCTCACGCACATTGCCGAACTGCCGTTGTTCCTGGGGTTTACCGACAATGAGCGGGGGCGGGCGCTGATGGCGTTGTTTGACCAGCGCATGGAGGCGCTGGTGAAAAGTGGCGAGTTGAAACCGATTTTCCAGCGCTGGAATCAGCCGTATCCGTTTTGACGCCCATAGAACCAAGGCAAAGGCCAATCGAACCGATTGATCTTTATCAGCGATAATTCAGCTTAAGCGTCTGTAGGAACGTGCTGTTACAATGCCTGCCTCTGTGAAATCTGAAATCAGGAGCACACGGTGCCCGTCGTTTTCGTCGCTGCTTCCAAGCTGCCTACCCCTTTTGCCACGTTTACCATGCATGGCTTTCTTGAAAAAGCCTCCGGGCGCGAGCATGTCGTGCTTAGCCTGGGCGATGTGGCCGATGGCGCCCCGGTCCTGGGCCGCGTGCACTCCGAGTGCCTGACCGGTGACGCACTGTTCAGCCAGCGCTGCGACTGCGGTTCGCAACTGGAAGCCGCCTTGCAAGCCATCGCCCGTGAAGGCCGTGGCGTGCTGCTGTATCTGCGTCAGGAAGGCCGGGGCATTGGTTTGCTGAACAAGATCCGCGCCTACGAACTGCAAGACGGCGGCGCCGACACCGTAGAAGCCAATGAGCGCCTGGGCTTTGCCGCCGATCAGCGCGACTACGGCATCTGCCTGCCGATGCTCGAACACCTGGGCATCCAGTCCCTGCGCCTGATGACCAACAACCCGCGCAAGGTCAAGGCCTTGACCGAGATGGGCATCACCGTTGCCGAGCGCGTGCCGCTGCACACCGGGCATAACCCGCACAACAAACTCTACCTGGCGACCAAAGCCAGCAAGCTCGACCATATGATGGGCAACGAGCATCAGGGCGAGGTCGACCGGGCGTGACGCGCGGCCAGGTCAAGCGGCGGCTGTCCTTCAGTTGGTGGCAGTACCTGGCGCTGGCGTTGCTGCCGTTGTTCGTGATCAACCTGGTGTTTGGTCAGGGCGAGCCGCTGTTGCCAGTGTTGGCGATGCCGTTCTTTATCGCCGGCGTTGCCTCGATGTTTGCCAGCCTGCGTTACTTCCATGGCTATAAACATGCGCTGATTGCCACCTCCAAGGCCCTGGATACACCTGAAGAGCCCGCCGCCTGGATCACCCTCGCGGCTCGTCGACGCACGGCGCTGCTGGTCGCGGCGTTCCCGGCCTGGATCGGTGCGCTGGCCGTGTTCGTCGGCCTGGAGGCAGTGCCGCTGTTTCTCCTGGCCTTGTCGACCCTGGTGCTGTTCTACCTCTATCGCATCCCGCGTCAGCTCGGTTGATGCGCTTGTGGCTGGCGGTTCTGCTGCTGGCCGCCAGCGCGTCGGCGGCGGCGGTCGAGCGGGTGGTCAGCCTCGCACCGTCCCTATCTGAAATCGTCGTTGAGCTGGGTGCGAGCGATCTGCTGGTGGGCGTGCTCGACGGCGGCGAACGGCCTGACGCGCTGCGCAATGTGCCCTCGGTGGGCCGTTATGGGCAGTTGGATCTGGAGCGGCTGCTCAGCCTGCAGCCTGACTTGTTGCTGCTCTGGCCCGGCAGCGTCGGCCCCGCCCAGCGCGAGCAGCTCAAGCGCTTGAACATCCCGATCTACGTCGCCGAACCCCATAGCCTTGAACAACTGAGCAGCCAGGTCGAAGCCATCGCCCAACAGTTGGGCCGCGCCGAAGCCGGTCGCCAACTGGCCGACCGCTTGCGTCAACGCTTGGCCGAGTTGCGCCAGCGTTATCAGCGTAGCGAGCCGTTGCGCGTGTTCTACCAGGTCTGGAACCAACCGCTGTACACCGTGGGCGGTGGGCAGATCATCAGCGATGCGCTCAGCGTATGTGGTGCGCGCAATGTGTTTGACGACCTCAAGTTGCCAGCCCCGCAGGTCAGTATCGAGTCGGTGTTGCAGCGTGATCCCGAGGTGATCCTGGCGGCGGATCAAGCGCAACTGGACGACTGGAAGGCCTGGCCCCAGGTGGCGGCGGTGGCCCAGGGGCGCTTGCTGATCGTGCCGGATAAAGGGCTGGAGCGGCCCAGTGGGCAGATGGTGGAGGCGGTGGCGAGGTTGTGTCAGGTGATTGCGCCGAACCGCTAAGACCGCTATCGCAGGCAAGCCAGCTCCCACATTTGACTGTATTCACACATCAAAAGGTGGGAGCTCCGCAGTGCAGAATATTTTGGCCACACCACAGAACAAATGTGGGAGCTGGCTTGCCTGCGATGGCGTCGGCCCGGATAACCTCAGAGCTGCGGCGTCCACGTCACCCCAAGCATCCACGTCCGGCCTTCTTCGCGGTACGGCTGGTTGTTCGCGAAGTTCGGATCGTCATAGCTGTACCACGCCCGTGTATAGCGGCGATCCAGCAGATTATCGACCTTCAGCGACAGCGCCACTTCCCGATTCAGCGCCCAACCGCTGCGCAATCCCACCAGGTAATAGCCCGCTAGCCGGTTCTGGTTGTCTTCGGCGTCGTAGCTGCTGCTGATGGCCTGCCAACTGGCGCCCAGGCTCAATTGGTCGAACTGCCGATCCAGGTCCAGGTTCAGGGTGCGCCGGGCACGACGGGCCAGGGTGTGGCCGCTGTTGCGGTCGCGCGGGTCGATGATCGACAGGCCGAGGTTGCCTTGCCAGCCGAAGAACTCCTGCTTGAGGGCGGCTTCGAAGCCGTTGATGCGGGCGGTGGCGACGTTGTACGGAATGTATTTATTCTGCTGCTGCGCGATGATGGCGTCCTTGAGATCAGTGCGATACAGAGAGGTTTCCAGGCGTGTGGTGTCGGTCAGTTGGCTGCGCCATTGCAACTCATAGCTTTTCGAGTGCTCGGGCTTGAGGTTGGGGTTGCTGCCGCCGGGGTAGTACAGATCGTTGAAGCTCGGCGCACGAAAGCCTTCGCTGTAACTCAGTAGTAAGTCGTTATCGCTATTGACCGGCAAGGTCAGCGTGCCGCTCCAACTGTTCTGCCCGCCGAATTGCTGGTTGTCGTCGCGGCGTAGCCCCAGTTCGGTGGAAAACCACTCCCCCTTGAAACGATGCTGGATAAACGCGGCACGGTTCCACCGGCTGTTTTCGTTGTACGGTTTGTCGCTGTGAATGCGGTCCTCGTACCAATCACCGCCCAGAATCAGGCTATTCTGCTGGTCGAGCGTCAGGTCGTTCTGCCAGTTGATCGAGTCGCGATAGGTGTTGAACACACTGAAGTCAGTGCTGAGCTTGTCGCGCTTGGTGTCGCGGTTTTCGCTGTGGCCCAGCTCTACACGGGTCTGCCAGGCCTCGTTGAGTTGGGCGTCGATGTAAGCGCTGGCGCTGCTGACGGTGTAGTCGGTATAGGGCTTTTGGCCGACACTTTGCCCCGTGGCGAAATCATAACGTCCAAAGCTGTTGTCATATTCCGACTTGCCCCGGCTATCCAGCAGGTTAAAACCCACCTCCAGCTCATCGCTGAACTCATGGCTGAGGTTCAAACTCAGCGACTTATTGCGATAGGCATCATGGTCGCGGTCGCTGGGGAAGGAGGCGTGGCTCCAGTCGATACCGGCCGTGTCATCCAGGCTCGCGCCCAGGTTGAAGCGCGTGCGTTGATCACCGCCCGACAGGCCCAGGCTGCGCTCCCAGGTATTGTTGCTGCCAAAGCCCAACTTCAGGCGCGGTTGCAGGCCTGGTCCGGCATTGCGTCGGGTAAATATCTGGATCACCCCGCCAATCGCGTCACTGCCGTAAATCACCGAGCGCGATCCGCGCAGCACTTCCACCCGTTCAATCTGGTCGACATTCAAGTATTGCAGGCCACTGTCGCCAGAGGTGGCATTGGCGATCCGCTGGCCATCCACCAGCACCAGGCTTTGCGCCGACTTGGTGCCGCGTATGAAGATCCCCGGCAAGCTGCCCCGGCCACCGGTCCGCGCCACTTGTACACCGGGCACGCGGCTGAGCAGGTCGGTCACGCTGGAGGGTTGCAGGCGGTCGATATCGTCGCGAGTGAATACGGTGTTGGCGGCGCTGCTGTCATTGCGCGCCTGCACCTGGCGGTTGGCGCTGATGACCACATCGGGGAGCTTCAGGGCGGCGTCGCGGGTGTCGGCGAGCAGCTCTGGAGTGGGTAGGAGCAGGAGTGGCAGGGCAAGTCGAAGGTGTTTCATGGGCCGTCCATGGGTTCCAAGGCAATACAAAACAAATGTGGGAGCTGGCTTGCCTGCGATGCAGACACCTCGGTCTTTCAGATAGACCGGGGTGATGCTATCGCAGGCCAGCCAGCTCCCACAATTTGATCCGGTTTACAGGCCGAGCAAGGCCATGCGCTGGCGAACCGCAGCCTCGATCCCCGCTTCATCCAGCCCGCACTCAGCCAGCATCTGCGCCGGCTTGGCGTGCTCCACATAAATGTCCGGCAAACCCAGGTGCAGCACCGACTTGAGGATATTCTCCCGCGCCAGGAACTCACTGACTGCCGCACCGGCGCCGCCCATGATGGCGTTTTCTTCAACCGTTACCAGCAATTGATGGCTGCCGGCGATCTCGCGCACCAGGGCTTCATCCAGGGGTTTGACGAAGCGCATGTCGATCACGGTGGCGTCGATTTTTTCCGCCACTTTCAGGGCTTCGGCCAGTTGCACGCCGAATACCAGGAACGCAGTCTGGCTGCCCTGGCGCCGCACGATGCCCTTGCCGATCTCGATCGGCTCCAGGTCTTTCTCGATCAGCGCATTCGGGCCGTTGCCACGGGGGTAGCGTACCGCTGCGGGGCCGTTGTACAGGTGGCCGGTGCTGAGCATCTTGCGCAGCTCGTTCTCGTCGCTTGGGGTCATCACCAGCATGCCGGGGATGCAGCGCAAGTACGACAGATCAAAGCTGCCGGCGTGGGTCGGGCCGTCTTCGCCCACCAAGCCGGCGCGGTCGATGGCGAACAGCACGTCGAGGTTCTGCACCGCCACATCGTGGACAAGCTGGTCATAACCGCGTTGCAGGAACGTGGAGTAGATCGCCACCACGGGCTTGGCGCCTTCGCAGGCCATGCCAGCGGCAAAGGTCACTGCGTGTTGCTCGGCAATCGCCACGTCGAAGTAGCGCAGCGGGAAACGCTCGCTGAACGCCACCAGGTCGGAGCCTTCCTTCATCGCCGGGGTAATGCCCACCAGGCGCGGATCGGCGGCGGCCATGTCGCACAGCCATTCGCCAAACACACCGGAGTACTTCGGCCCACTGGCCTTTTTCGGCGCCGCCACGGGCGCGTCCAGCGGTTCGAGCTTGGTGATGGCGTGGTAGCCAATCGGGTCGACTTCCGCCGGGGCGAAGCCTTTGCCTTTCTTGGTGACGATATGCAGGAACTGCGGGCCCTTGAGGTCGCGCATATTGCGCAGGGTAGCGATCAGGGTCGGCAGGTCGTGGCCGTCGATAGGGCCGATATAGTTCCAGCCCAGCTCTTCGAACAGGGTGCCGGGGACCAGCATGCCCTTGGCGTATTCTTCGGTACGGCGGGCAATTTCCCAGGCGCCGGGCAGGCGGGACAGCACTTTTTTGCTGCCCTCGCGCATGCTGGCGTAGGTGCGGCTGGACAGGATCTTCGCCAGGTAATTGGACAAACCACCGACATTGCGCGAGATCGACATGTCGTTGTCGTTGAGGATCACCAGCATGTTGGCGTCCACTTCCGGCGCATGGTTCAGCGCTTCAAACGCCATGCCGGCTGTCAGTGCGCCATCACCGATCACGGCAATCGCCTTGCGATCGCTGTTTTGCAGACGGGCGGCAATCGCCATGCCCAGGGCTGCGCTGATCGAGGTGCTGGAGTGGCCGACGCCAAAGGTGTCGTATTCGCTCTCGGAGCGGCGCGGGAAGGCGGCGATGCCGTCCTTCTGGCGCAAGGTGGCCATGCGCTCGCGGCGTCCGGTGAGGATTTTGTGCGGATACGCCTGGTGGCCCACGTCCCACACCAGCCGGTCGTCCGGGGTGTCGAATACGTAATGCAACGCGATGGTCAGCTCGATGACGCCAAGGCCAGCACCAAAATGCCCACCGGTCTGGCCGACCGTGTAGAGCAATTCCAGGCGCAACTCATCGGCCAGGGTTTCCAGCTCGGCTTCACCCAGGCGGCGCAGGCCGGCCGGCGTGTTAGCACGGTCCAGCAGAGGCGTGGTCGGGCGCTTGCGGGGAATCTCTTGAAACGTCGTGGGCATCAGGCGAATCGTTATAGGTATAGAAGAGGCGGCAGTTTACCTCAAGCATCGCAAACTGCCCACGCAGAGCACCGAACTTGGCCGATATGCGGCGGTAAAGGCCGCTGTAATCAGTGGCGGCGTTCGACGATATACCGCGCCAGGTCACGCAGCGGCTCGGCTGCCGCGTCGAATGGTCGCAGGGCGGCCAGGGCCTGGTCGCACAGCTCCAGGGCATAGGCCTTGGCGGCTTCGAGACCCAGCAGTGACGGATAGGTCGGCTTGTCACGGGCAATATCGGCGCCCTGGCGCTTGCCGAGGGTCGCGGTATCGCTTTCTACGTCGAGAATATCGTCCTGCACCTGGAACGCCAGGCCGATGGCCCGGGCATAGGTCTGCAAGGCGGCCAACTGCGCCGCTTCGGCGCGGCCACTGGCCAGGGCGCCGAGGTGCACGGCAGCCTCGATCAGCGCACCGGTCTTGTGCCGGTGCATATATTCCAGGGCTTGCTGGTCCAACTTGAGGCCCACCGACCCCAGGTCAATCGCCTGGCCCCCGACCATACCGGCCGGGCCCGCAGCGCTGGCCAACGCGGTGACCATACGCAGGCGGATCTCGGCATTCACGCCGCTCAGGCGCGGATCAAGCAAGGCGCTGAACGCCAGGCTTTGCAGGCCGTCACCCGCGAGGATCGCACAGGCTTCGTCAAAGGCTTTATGGGTAGTGGGCTGGCCGCGACGCAGATCGTCATCGTCCATCGCCGGCAAATCGTCATGCACCAATGAATAGGCATGAATCAACTCCACCGCACACGCCGCGCCATTGGCTTGCGCGGCGTCCACGCCCAGCGCCTCGCAGGCCGCATAGGCGAGCAATGGCCGTACGCGCTTGCCGCCGTTCATCACGCTGTAGCGCATGGCCTCATACAACCTGGCCAGCTCCGGGCTGGGTGCCACAAACAGCGGTTCGAGCGCAGCATTGACCCGAGCCTGACTGCTGGCCTGATAAACGTCGATCATTGCGCTTGTTCCGCGTCGAAAGGTTCTTCGGCCAACTCCCCATCCCGTTCCAGCAATACCTGGACCTTCTGCTCCGCCTGCGCCAGGGCGCTCTGGCAGTCGCGGGTCAGGCCGATACCTTGCTCGAACGCCGTCAACGAGTCTTCCAGCGACAACTCGCCGTTCTCCAGACGCTCGACCAGGGTTTGCAGGTCGGCGAGGGATTGTTCGAAATCGAGTGCAACTTTTTTGCGGGCCATGGCGGCTATTCCGGTTGACGGTAAACGGGCGCGACACTAGCAGATAGGGGGTGGAGGGGCAAATGAGGGGCGTTTTGGCACGCCGGGTTTTTTCAGTCATACAGCCAAGGCGTCAGCTCCTAAGCAGCAGCTCAATGAAATGGTCAGGAAGATGCTGGATGAGCATCAGGACGTGGCCAAACCCGGCGACTTCGAGCTCGATGACATCGTACTGCTGCGTGAAGCTAATGGTTTTGCCCAGCAATGGGTTGGCAGCATGACGCGGGAAATCCTGGCAGATGAGCGCGCCCTGCAAAACAAATGGGGCGACCTGCTGAACTAGCCGTTGCGCGCCGTGCCGGTTTCCACCAGACGTGCAAACTGGCACTGACCCTGGGCCTGTTCCAGGCTGCCCTCAAACGCCACCAGCCCTGCATGCACTTGCTGCAGGGCTTGGATCTGCGTCATCAACTCGAGTTTCTTTTGTGCTATCGCCTGGTTGGCGCGCTGCCAAGGCAGTTCATTGCCACGGTACCCGTGAAGAATCCCCTGCAACTCCTTGAGCTTGAAGCCCAACTGCTGCGCGCACTTGATAAACGTCAGCAGCTCAACGCTCTGTGCCGAATACACCCGATACCGCCCCTCGCGTTGCGGCGGTGGTAGCAAGCCGATGTCCTCGTAGTGACGAATCGCCTTGATCGTCGTGCCTGACAACTGCGCGGCTTTACCGATGTACATGCAGGTCCTTTCCTAAAAGAGTGTGCGGGCCTTCTTCAGCCACTTGTCGCGCTGCGCTGCAGTAGAGCCCAGCAGTGGGCCGAACATCGACGTCTTGATCGGCTTGATGCCACAAAACTCAAGGGTGGTCTTGCGCATTTCGTGCACGCCGGGCATGCGGTAGAACCAGCGGTAATACCACGGTGGCGTATCCATGGTCACCAGCAGGTGGGCGGTGCGGCCCTTCAAGAGCTTGTCGGGGAACGCCTTGCCCTTGCGGTATTTGAAGGCGAAGCCGGCAAGGAAGATCCGATCGATAAACCCCTTCAACAACGCCGGAACACCGCCCCACCAGATGGGGAACACGAACGTCAGATGAGTAGCCCAGAGGATGTCGGATTGGGCGCCGAGCAAGTCGGGCTCCAGGGGTTGGGCCTGGTGATAGGCATGGTGCAGGATCGGGTCGAACGTCAGCTCGCCCAGGCGCAGGAGACGTACCTCATGCCCGGCGTTTCTGGCCGATTGCAGGTAGGTCTCGGCGAGGGCCGAGCAGAAGCTGGTGCTGGAGGAGTGGCCGAGGATGACCAGGATGCGCTGAACCACGGGAAAGCCCTTGGGGAAATGATCTTCAGCGTAGGGTCTGCCGTATAGGGGAGAGTCAAGGGCCCTACAAAAAAGCCTGCCGTGTAAGGCAGGCTTGGCGCTGTTGCTCACATCAGTCCGGGAGGCTGGAAAGTGGCGACAGAATATCGCTCCACACCTTGTCCCGCAGATGGGGCAGTTGGCTCTTCTCCAACTCGGTCAGCCCGTAGCCATCCGGGTTCTCCAGCACATCGAAGAATTTGACGATGCGGCAGTTGAAACGCGTGTCATCCAATCTTTCGTTAACGATGTAGATAGGCAGTGCCTTGACGTTGAACAGGCGAGTAACACCCAGGAATTTCCCGATGCTGAATTTGAGGGTGTAGGCCAGTTTTGAGTTACGGCTTTCGGGGTGATAACTGACGAAGTCGCCGAACGCGTAGATCACCAGCGCATCCTGCTTGCCAGGGCGCGGGATAAGTTCTGCGGGCTGGCTGACATGCGCATGGTTGCCAAGGATCGTGTCTACACCGCAGGCAATCACCTTGCGTGCGGCTTCCACGATATTGAGGTGGGGGTACATCTCGAACTCCCAGCCCCAGTGGCAGTAGGCGATGATCCAGTCCGCCCCCTTGGCTTTGGCGCGGGCGACCTGTTTTTCGATCAGTGAGTAGTCGGGCGCCGGGTTTACATCGTTGAAGCGCACCACGTTGGCCAGGTACGCCTTGTCAGGCGATGGGTCGCGGCCATTGAGGTCAAAGGTGTAGGCCAGCAAGGCAACCTTGATGCCGTTTTTTTCCACCACCACCACGTCATCCTGCTCGGCCTGGCTGGCGGCAGTGCCGGCATAGTAGGCGCCGGATTTTTTCAGTACATCGAGGGTGGCGAGTACGCCTTGTTCATCCCAGTCCATGGCGTGGTTGGTCGCGGTACTGAAGAAGTTGATTTTCGCCTCGTCACGGAACTTGCGGAACATCGCCTCGGATGTATTCATCTGGGCCGGTTGCCCTTTGGCCTGATGGCGTCCCGGTTTTCTGTGGCAGTCAACGGTCGATTCCAGGTTGGCGCTGACGATGTCTGCGCTGCTGTAGAAATCCGTGATGTCGTCGAACAGGTGCGGGGTGTTTTCCGGGGTCAGGACATCGACCGCCAGCAGGTCTCCGGCACATGAAACCGAGACCGAACGCAAAGGCGGGTTGCCGAAGCCTGGGTCTATCGGTGATTGATTCAGGTTGAAGAAGTTGAACGCCTGGGACTCAAACAGCTCCTCCAGCCCGGAGCCTTTCTCGGCCACTTCAAGTTGATTGAACCAGTAGCGGTAAAGCCATTTGAGTTTTTGGAAGGGCTTGCCCGAGATGTCGTACACCCCGGTTTCTGGCTGTGGGTAGTGGAATTGCTCATAAAAGATGTAGCTGGCCAGAAGTACCGCGAGTCGGGTCAGGGCGCGCAGGTCAATGTGCTTGAGAGCCGGCGGGATGATCCCGAACGGCGGGCGTTCGATGATTTCATCGAAGGTGATGCCGGCGCTCAACTTGGCAGGATCGGCCAACACGGGCTGGATCGCGGCAAACACCTTTTGCGGGCCCTCCTGCGCCACCCAGCCGAACAGCAGTCGGGCGCACTCCTGCTCATCGGGGCTGAGCGTCTCGGTCATCTTCAGCTCGCCCGTGGCTACGCGGCTGAGTGTGGTGACGACCTCATCCTGATGCTGGTCGAGACGGGTCTGGACCTTTTGCATGACCTCTTTTAACGCTTGCACCAAATATGCACTCATCATGAACATCCTCTGTGGTTTGAGTGGGTACCCCACCGATAGTGGGCATTTTTGTCATTCAAGGCGCGTGGCAAGACCGCGCAGGGTCAGCGCAGTCACTTCTCGGGCTTGTTCCAGGACCCGGCGCTTCCAGAGTTCGGTGTCGATGTAGAAGGCATCGCGCAACTGGCGCTTGATCTGCACCCGTCGGGCTTGTGCCGTATCCGGATGGGCGTGCAGCCAGTGATCGGCACGTAGCGCTTCAAGTACCCGTGGCCCTGGCTGGGTGCCGTATTCCAGGGTCAAGCCGTTGTATTGCGCGTGCGGGCATTCCTCCATCACGGCCAGATCCAGGGTGCCATTGAGCATGGCCGACGAGGAGGTTCCGTCTGCGCTGGCCGTGACCTGCGCGCCCCACCAGCTTCGTGCCCGCGCAATATCGTTGGGGTGGTTGAGCCCTTTATAGATCCGCTCACCCACGCCACACGGGCCTAGCCCGGTGTGCACATCGATCCAGCCGATGCGCCGGCAGTGGTTGCCCAGGCGACGGATAATCTGGCGTAGTTGCAGGTTGCTCCAGGCGGGGGCCGCGCCTGCGTAAAACAGGCCTTCAGGGTGGCTGTGTTGGCCCCGGGTAATGGCTGACTGTAGGGCTTTGGTGCCATGTCGCAGCGCATATCCGGCCAGGCCCAACGTGCTGAGCAGGGTGCGTGGTTGCCGGCGGGGAAGCAGCAGCGGGGCGAGGGCGCGGTAGTCTGGGTTGTCGGGCAGCGGTTGGTTGAAGTCAATGAAGTTACGATTGAGGTCGATATTGTCTTCGTTGACCCGGCGCAGCCAGGAGAAGCCGTAGGGGTTGATCGCATGCAGGTACAGCACCGCCAGGTCCTGGCGCTGGCAGTGCTCCCCCCACTCGCGGTTGCGCAGGTGATCAACCTGTACGGCCGAGCCGCAGAAGCCTTCCACACCATGTACGCCGCTGCTCAGGACCAGCAGGTTGGTGGCCTTTGGTGAGCCGGCAAATACCACATCCAGGGCCAGTTCCTCGCCATCAATACCCGGTAGTGGGTGAGGATGAGATTGAGCCTCCAGACCCGCATTGGCACAGGCCTGGAGGAATTTTTGCCGAGCTTCGGCGTAGCTTTGTGAAAAGCAGGATAAGTCCATCGGGTGTTCCCTATTGGCAGTCGTGCTGGGCGCCGCGCGCAGCGCTCAAAGTGGTGGGCAATCACTGCGCGGTTTAGGCCGGGCTGGTGGCCTCAAAAGCTGCGCTGGGAGTGCTGGCAAGGAGTTCACGACGACTGCGCTCCGGGTCGATCAGTACCAGGCCCAGCAGGCTGAACACCAGCAGGGCAATGCCGAACAGGCCGATAGCCAGCTCGAAGCCGGTCACCAGGTCGCCGTTCTGCCAGCCAATGGCCTGGCCGACCAGCACTGGCGCGAGCATGCCGGCAGTGGTCAGCAGCGCAATATGGATCGCCAGCATGCTCCCGCGCTGGCGGGCCGGGGCGATGTGGGCAACGATGCTGAAACCGAAGGCCGACAGCAGGTTGAGGAGGATGCTGCCGAGCAGGAAAAACCCCAGGGTCACCGTCAGGCTGGTGCTGGTAAAACCCATCAGGATGTAGGTGACGGCGGCGACCAGGCACGCCAGCAGCGGCGGCACAACCATCGCCTTGCGCAGGCTGGCGCCGCGTTTCATCGCGCGTTGCGCCAGGCTGGAAACCAGCAAGTTGATAAAGATCACCCCCAGGGTGGTGGCCAGCACCAGGTACCCCGATTGCATCGGGGTCATGCCCAGGCCCCTTTGCAGGTAGGTGGGCAGCCAGCTGTAGAGCAAGGCATTGGGCAGGTAGCTGCAGAACGCGACCAGGGTAATGCAGACAAACGTGCGGTTGAGCAACAGGCGCTTGTAGGGCAGCGTGGGCAGCAGGTCGCCCTGGGTGTCCCGTGTATCGTCATGCTGGCCTTCACGGCCATAACGTTGCCACAGCAGCAGCCACACCAGGCCGACACCGGCCAGCAGCACATAGCCCGTGCGCCAGCCGTACTGCTCGATCAGCTTGGGCAGGGCGACCGCTCCGGCAATCGCGCCGAGCATGATTGCGACCTGGATCAGCGCTGCTGGCAGCACCCGCTCTCGGCTGGTGTACCACTTGAAGCAGGCGTGCTGGGTCACCGCCGTGCCCGGGCCGCAACCGGCACCGAGCAGGATGCGGCTGGCCAGCAGGGTGAAGAAACTGGTGGACAGGGCCGCGAGCAATTGGGCGGTCATCCATACCAGGGCCATGCCGGAGAGAATCCAGCGACTCGGCATACGGTTGGCGAGAAAACCCACCAGTACCCCAGAGATCGAATAAAGAAAAAAGAACGCGCTGCTGATAAAACCGAACTGTGCTGGCGTGAGCTTTAACTCATCAATGATCTGCGGGCCGGCGAAGGCAAAAATGGTCTTGTCCAGCACGCTGATGATCACCACTGTCATCAGCAGGGCAACGACGAGCGGGCGTCGGCTATCGGTAAATGAACTCATGGTTATGGCCTTGTTTTAAGGGGGGCTGCTAGAAGCGAATACCGACACTGGCCTCTAACAGGCTGCGATCTGCCACCAGGTTGTAATCGCCGCCACCGGTGTTCAGGTAGCTGAGATCGAAGGTGTAAGTGCTTTTGTAATCACCCTTCACACCGAGTATTTGCGCGTAGCGGCCTTCGGAAAATACCCCGTCATAGGCATGCCCCTCGATGTCATAGACGAGTGTCAGCGAAGGCGTCAGGTCCAGCCCGGGCAACACATTCCTGTAGATGATTTCCCCTTTGATACGGGTACCCCAGGCAAACGGCGTGATAAATCCGTCATCCGCACATCTGGCCGCAGGGCCTGTGCACTTCGCCGCTTTGCCGTAGGGCGCACTGCCAAAACCGGGGCGTCCGTAACGGATCTGGTCGGTGTCGGGCAGGTCATGTACATATTTCAACCCGGCTTCTGCCGATAGCTTCATCGCACCGCCCAGCACTTGGCCAAAAGGGTGGCTGGCGCCGAGATTCAATTGGCTGACGTGGAAGCGGTCGTAGCCGCTTGCCAGGTAGCCCGTCGGGGTTTTGGACAGGTAGCCCATCGGCCCGCTGCCGGCGAGCAGCCCGGCAATAAAGTCAGCGCCGTTCCAGGCGATCGGTTGATTGGGGCGGTAGCTGTATTCGGCATAAATCCCGGTGCCGCCCGGTAGCCGTGTCTTGAAGTTGAGGGCGTACAGGCGAATGCGGGTTGGGTAGGCGCGTTGATAATAGGCCGCCACTCCAGTGGGTGTTGCCACCCCCACGTTCGCGGCCGGTGGTGTCAGTACGCCGGGGCCGGTACGCATGACTTGTGTCAGCGCTTCCCGGCTGCTGTAGTCGGCGAAATACAAGCCGAACAACCCGACGTCCTTCCATAAATACTGCAGGCTGGCGCCGTATTGATTGTTGCCTGGGCGATGGTCCGGGCCGCGGGCCACGTGATCCAAGGGGTTGTTGAGGGCCTGGCCGTCAGTGGTCGAGATCGGTCGGCCTGCTATCGCGCTCATCACGCTGCCGTTAAGGATAAATTGGTTGCAGCCGGGTTGGGCGTAGTCGCTGGTCGACAGAAATGTGCCACAGCCAGAGTAGGCACTGGGGCGCAATTCAAACTGATTGAACGCATCCACCGACAGGTTCTCGGTCAGGGCCAGCTTGGCGTACAGGGTCGGCATCGGCACGGTGCGGGCTTCGGCAATCGAGGTGGCGCGGCGTGCGGCGGCCCAGTCAAACGCGTTCACTGCCTGCAAGCCACCGCTGATGGTGGTGGGCGTGACCCAAGGGATCGCCTGGTCGCCCAGGCGCACCAGCAGATCATGCCCGGCGGGCTGGAAATTGCCGTAGACATAGGCGTCGTTGAACACCGCATTGGAGAAGCGCGCCAGGGAATCGAACCCCGAATCACTGAGTGGTTCTCCCGAGCGATAGCCGTTGGGGACGCTGCCATGCCCGACGTCCTGGTGTTTCTGGGTGTAGTCGTACCAACCCTTTGCACTGACGAAAACCCCGAGGTTACGGTGGCTGAGGTCCGCTTGCAGGTAGGCTTCGGCTGACGTTGAAACCGCATCGCCGCGCTTGTAGTTGAGGTTGCCGTCGTTGAACAGGTTCATACCGTATTCGGCACTGGTCAGGCGGTGGCTCGGGTCGTCCATGCGTCGCACTGTGCCCAGGGCCAAGGCGCCTTTTACCTGCAGGCGGGTGTCTTCATGTTGCCATTGCATGCCATTCCCCAGCCCTGACTTGAGGTCACTGAACACCAGTTCTCCTGCGGTGACTGGAGTGCCGATGCCAGCACTGAGCAAGGCCGTGGCCAACCCTGCCATCACAGGCTTGCCGGTGTTTCTTATTGTTGTTTTCACTGACTGATACCCTTGTTTTTTTCTTTGCGCAGCTCAGGTGTTTTTCAGTCTATCGTCGAAGCGGTCTCGGTAATAAGGCGAGTACCGACAGCGATAAAGCCAATATCGCCAGTAAAAATCCCGGGCAATTGACTGTTAAAAGCCAGGTGAAAAGGCGGTTCGACCCTGTTTTTAAAGGAGCATCACGCAGGCTGGGCGAGCGGTCGGGAGACAGCGTGAAAAGGCAGGGCTAATATCGCCAACAATAAATCCAATATCGCCAGGTAAGCCCATGAATGTCCGCGTCGATTTATTGCATGGCCCGCACAGTCTTACTGGCACGCTGTTTAGCGTGATCGACATGCTGCGCACCTTTAACAGCCTCTGGCAGTTGCGCAACCCGGATAAGCGCGGCGCGTTTTTTCACTGGCGCCTGATCGATGCGGCGGGCAATGAGCTGCCGCTTCCCGACTGGCTGGCGCCAATGCGTCCGCCCAACGCAGGCCGCAAAACCCTGCGACCCTCGCAGACAGCCCTGTTTGTTCCCGGCGTGCAGATGAAAAGCGTGCCGGACCTGAACCATGTTCTCGATCAATGCACCGCCGAGCTGAACTGCATCGCGCGTTACCACGCCCAAGGGCGCGTGATTGCTGCCAGCTTCAATGGCGCGGTGATGCTCGCGCGTGCAGGCGTCCTGGATGGCCGGCGGGCGACGGTCACCTGGATGATTGCCAATTGGTTCGCGTGCGCCTTTACGAAGGTGCAATTGGCGATGGAAGGCCCGGTGGTGGTCGACGGCCCGGTGTTCACCGCTGGAGCCCCGGCGGCGGTCTGCGATTTGATGGTGGAGTTGATCCGGCACTTCGCCGGCGAAGAAATGGCCCAGGTCGCGACCAATGGCCTGCTTTATCACCCGATGCGCTTTGAACACTCAAGCCTGAATTTCCCCGGCATCTCGGTAAAAACCCGCGACAGTGTGGTGTTCCGCGCCAAGCAGTGGCTGCAACAGCATATTCAGACGCCCTACAGCCTGGACGAGGTCGCCCAGGCCGCGACCGCCAGCCCGCGGACCTTGCTGCGTCACTTCAAAGAGGTGGAGGGCATGACCCCCCTGGATTACCTGCATCGCCTGCGGGTTGAGCGCGCCAAGCAGTTACTGGAAGTGACCCTGATCGACCTGACGGAAGTCATGGAGTACTGCGGTTATCAAGACGCCAGTGCATTTCGGCGCCTGTTTTTGCGCAGTACGGGGCTGACGCCTTCGGAGTATCGGCGGCGCTACACCATGCGCATCTCCAGTCGGCGCTGGCGGGCGGATGAAGCAGGGGAGGATTTGATTGAGGGGTTGGGGCTGGAGCGCCTGTGATGTTCGGCCTCAACTGCCCCGATGGGTCTGCCGATACTCGCCCGGCGGCATGCCGGTGCGGCTCTTGAAGGTGCGGTGGAACGAGCGCGGCTCGGTGAAACCCAGGTATTGGGCGATGTCCTGGATCGGCAGGTCGCTGTGCAGCAGGTAGTGCTCGGCCAGTTCCTGGCGCAGGTCGTCGAGGATCTGCTGGTAGGACGTGCCGGCCTGCTGCAACTGGCGTTGTAGGGTGCGCACCGACATGGCGAACTGCTCGGCCACCTGTTCCTTGCGCGGCAGGCCTTCCTTGAGCAACTGGCGCAGGGCGTTTTTCACCCGCAGCGCCAGGGTTGAATCGTCCAGTGAGGCCATCAGGGCCAGGGCATGTTCTTCCAGGGTGCGCAGCAATTGCGCATCGGCCTGGCGCAGGGGCGTTTGCAGGTAGCTCAAGGGCGCCACCAGGGCCGAGCAGGGCTGTTCGAACAACACCGGGCAGCCGAAGAAGTCCTCGTACTGGCTTAGTTGTGCGCCGTCCGGCAGCGGGTGTTCGAGCAACACCTGGCTTGGTGACAGTTCAGTGTCGGCGATCCAGCGGGCATACACCAGCCAGGACGCCAGGACGTTTTCCACCATGTGCCGGCGGATCTGCGGCTGCTGGTGGCGGCAGTTCCAGATCAGTCGCACCTGGTCATGGACCATTTCCGCGCGGCTGGTGCCCATGTCGCCCACCAGTTTTTCGAACGGCATGATGCGGTTCATCGCCTCGCCCAGGGTCGCGCAGTTCATGGTGATGTAGCCGAGCACGCTCCACGAGTTGGGCAACACGAAGCGCGCCGAATTGAGCCCGAACAGCAAGTCCCCGGAATGTTCGCAGAAGTACCCCAGCAGGCGTTCGTGGGCTTCCACGGGCAGGCGCAGGCTGTTGTCGTCCAGTTGGCCGACAGTGATCCCGGCCGCCTCCAGTGCGGGGGCGGTTGCCACGCCAAGCTGTTCGGCATGGCGCAGGTACTTCAGCAGAGGGGGGACGGAGGTAGAGCCGAGTGTCTGCATGATCGGGTTCCTTGCGGGGTGTTGCTGGCGGCAGTGCCTTGCGCGCGTCGATGGCAGGCAAGGTAATTTGAAATCGTGACTAAAGTAAATGCTCCCGTGGATACATCCGGTAATACAGCGATTGACCCAATTGGCTACTCCATCTGTCCCGATGCGACCGTGACAGCGCGCACCGGCTGTTTAGTATGGGGGCACTGAAAATCATAAGATCTGCTGGGAGAAACAGGCATGCGACGCTGGAACGGCTGGGGCGAAGAAACTACGCAGATGGAGATGCCCGCCCATGGGGCCGCGTTTCTGCGCGAGCGATTGGGCGACGGGCACACCCTGCCGGACGCCAGCCTGGACCGCGCCCTGGCCGCGGTGCCCGCGTCGCGCCTGGCGCCCCATCCGCTTTACAGTATCGAGCCCCGGGATCGCCTGATGCATGCCCGCGGCCAGAGCCTGCCGGACTGGCTGGCCCTGCGTGAAGGTGCGCTGGGCCGGTACCCGGATGCTGTGGCCCTGCCGGAAACGGTCGAGCAGATCCGCCAGCTGCTGGCCCTGGCCGACAGTGCCGACCTGTGCCTGATTCCCTACGGCGGCGGCACCTCGGTGGCCGGGCATATCAACCCGCCGGCATCCACGCGCCCGGTGCTGACGGTGTCCCTGGCCCACATGAACCGCCTGCTCGACCTCGACGAACAAAGCCTGATCGCTACCTTTGGCCCCGGTGCCAGTGGGCCCCAGGTGGAGAGCCAGCTGCGTGCCAAAGGCTACACCCTGGGGCACTTCCCGCAGTCCTGGGAGCTGTCGACCCTGGGCGGCTGGGTGGCCAGCCGATCGAGTGGCCAGCAATCGCTGCGCTATGGGCGGATCGAGCAACTGTTTGCCGGCGGCACCCTGGAGACTTTCGCCGGGCCCCTGGAAATCCCGAGCTTCCCGGCCTCGGCCGCGGGCCCCGACCTGCGGGAAGTGGTGCTGGGCAGTGAAGGGCGGTTCGGCATCATCTCCCAGGTCAAGGTCCGGGTCAGCGCGTTGCCCGAGGACGAGCGCTTCTACGGCGTATTCCTGCCAGATTGGCCCAAGGCCCTGCAGGCGATCCGCCAACTGGTGCAGGCCCGGGTGCCGCTGTCGATGCTGCGCCTGTCCAATGCCATGGAAACCCAGACCCAACTGGCGCTGGCCGGCCATCCCAATCAAATCGCCTGGTTGGAACGCTACCTGGCACTGCGCGGAGCGGGCGAAGGCAAATGCCTGCTGACCTTTGGGGTCACCGGCAATCGTCGGCAGAATGCCTTGTCGTTGCGCCAGGCGCGCCAGCACCTCAAGGCTTTTGGCGGGGTGTTTACCGGCACCCTGCTGGGCAAGAAGTGGCAACAGAACCGCTTTCGCTTCCCCTACCTGCGGGAGAACCTCTGGCATGCCGGCTACGTGGTCGACACCCTGGAGACCGCGACCGACTGGTGCCATGTCGACGCCCTGCTGCACGCGATCGAGGCCAGCCTGCGCGACTGCCTGGCGGCCGAGGGCGAGCGTGTCCATGTGTTCACCCACCTGTCCCATGTCTATGGCGAAGGTTCGAGCATCTACACCAGCTATGTGTTCCGCCCGGCGGCGGACTACCCGGCCACCCTGGAGCGCTGGAAAGCCCTCAAACAGGTGGCCAGCCGCACCATCGTCGAAAACCACGGCACCATCAGCCATCAGCATGGTGTGGGCAAGGACCACGCGCCTTACCTGCCGAGGGAGAAGGGCGAATTGGCGATGGCTGCGCTGCACAGCCTGAGCCGGCATTTCGATCCGGCCGGGCGTCTGAACCCCGGCACCCTGCTGGAAGACTAGGCCCATGAGCGATGACTGGAATGCCCAATGGCGCGAGGCCGTGTTGCCGCAACTGGCGCGTGAACCCTGGGACTTGATTGTGATTGGCGGCGGCATCAGCGGCGCCGGGATCCTGCGCGAGGCGGCCCGGCGCGGCTGGCGCTGCCTGCTGCTGGAGCAACGGGATTTTGCCTGGGGCACCTCCAGCCGTTCTTCAAAAATGGTCCATGGCGGCCTGCGCTATATCGCCAAGGGCCAGTGGCGCCTGGCGCGCGATTCGGTACGCGAGCGTCAGCGCCTGATGGGCGAAGCACCGGGGTTGGTGGAGCCCCTGAGTTTTTTGATGCCGCACTATCGTGGCGGGTTTCCCGGGCCGCGGGTGTTCGGCGGCTTGCTGCGGGTGTATGACGCCCTGGCCGGTTGCCGCAGCCGGCAGTTCCACCGGCCTGCACAACTGCGCTACCTGGCGCCGGGGCTGATGGAGCCGGGGCTGCTGGGGGCGTCGCAGTTTCGCGATGCGCTGACCGACGATGCCCGCCTGGTCATGCGCGTGTTGGCCGAGGCCCGCGCCGATGGCGCCTGGGCGCTCAATGGCCTGCGGGTGCGCCAGTTGCTGCGCGAGGACGGGCGGGTGTGTGGGGTCGAGGTCGAAGACGCGCAAGGCGGCGCCGTTATGCGAGTGCGTTGCGCGGTGCTGGCGGTCGCCACCGGCGCCTGGGCTGAACGCTTGCAACCGGGCGGCGGGCAGCGGCAGTTGCGGCCCTTGCGTGGCAGTCATTTGTTGTTGCCTGGCTGGCGCTTGCCGGTGGCCCATGCCTTCAGTTTTATGCATCGGCGCGACGGTCGCCCGGTGTTCGTGTTTCCCTGGGAAGGGGCCACCGTGGTGGGCACCACCGACCTGGATCATCGCGAGGACCTGGACCTCGAGGCGAGCATTACCCGTGAAGAACTCGACTACCTGTTGGAGGCTTGCGCCCAGCCATTTCCCCAGGCCGAGGTGACGGCGGCGGACGTGCTGTGCACCTGGTCCGGGGTGCGCCCGGTGGTGGGCGCCGCCGATTCCCAGGCCAAACCCTCCAATGAAACCCGCGAACATGTGCTGTGGCAGGAACCGGGCTGCGTGACCCTGGCGGGGGGCAAGCTGACCACCTTCAGGCCCCAGGCCATCGAGGTGCTGCGGGCCTGTGCCGGGATGCTCGGGAAGCCCCTGGAGGATGACGGCGCGCCAGTGTTCCAGGCTGTGTCGCGGCAGGCGATCCCCGGGCTGAGCGATGCCGGCAGGCGGCGCCTGGCCGGGCGCCATGGCCGCGACCTGCCCCGCCTGGCCAGCCTGATACATAGTCTGGGCAGCGAGTGTGTCGGCGCCAGCGATACCCTGTGGGCAGAGCTGGCCTTTGCCGCCGAGGCCGAGATGGTCCTGCACCTGGACGACCTGTTATTGCGGCGCACCCGTCTGGGGTTGCTACTGCCCGACGGCGCCGCCCACTACCTGCCAGACATCCGTCGGCTATGTCAGCCGCGCCTGGGCTGGGACGACGCGCGCTGGGAACAGGAACAGCAGCGCTACCTGCAACTCTGGCAACGCCATCACAGCGTCCCGTCCGCCTCGATCTGAAGAGCGCGTCATGAATAAAGAGAGCTTCGTGGATAACAATTCCCCCGACAAACACTATGTGCTGGCGATCGACAACGGCACCCAGAGTGTCCGCGCGCTGTTGTTCGACCTGCAGGGCAACCTGCTGGGCAAAGGCAAGGTCGAGTTGCAGGCCTACTACTCCACTCAGCCCGGCTGGGCCGAGCAGGACCCGGATTACTACTGGAGCAAGCTGGGGGAGGCCTGCCAGCAGTTGTGGGCGCAGACCGGCATCGACCGCAGCCTGATCCGTGGCGTGTCCCTGACCACCCAGCGCGGCACCTTGATCAATGTCGATGCCCAGGGTCGGGCGCTGCGCCCGGCCATCCTTTGGCTCGACCAGCGCCAGTGCGAGCCGGAGGGCGGGATCAAGGGGCCCTGGGGCTGGCTGTTCAAGTTGATCGGCGCCGAGGCCACGGTGGACTACTTCCGCGCCCAGGCCGAGGCCAACTGGATCGCCCAGCATCAGCCGGATATCTGGGCCGCCACGGACAAGTTCCTGCTGCTCTCGGGCTTTCTCAGCCATCGCCTGACCGGGCGTTTTGTCGACTCGGTGGGGTGCTGCGTGGGCTACTTGCCCTTCGACTTCAAGCACCTGCGCTGGGCCGCGCCCCGGGACTGGAAATGGCAGGCCCTGGCGGTGCGTGCGCAGCAACTGCCGCGCCTGTACAAGCCGGGAGAAGAGTTGGGCCGCATCACCGCCGAGGCCAGCCGCCATACCGGGATCCCCGAGGGCCTGCCACTGATTGCCGCCGGCTCCGACAAGGCCTGCGAAGTGCTCGGTTCCGGCGTGGTGGAGGCGACGACTGCGTGCCTGTCCTACGGCACCACGGCGACCATCACCACCACGCGCTCGCGCTACCTGGAGATAGTCCCGCTGATCCCGCCGTATCCGGCGGCAATCCCCGATCACTACAACTGCGAGGTGATGATCTATCGCGGCTACTGGATGGTCAGTTGGTTCAAGAACGAGTTCGGCCTGCGGGAAATGCAGCAGGCCCGGGAGCAGGGCCTGGAGCCGGAGCAGTTGTTCGATGCGCTGGTCAACGCGGTGCCGCCCGGCTCCATGGGCCTGACCCTGCAACCCTACTGGTCGCCGGGCATCCGCGAGCCGGGTGTAGAGGCCAAGGGGGCGATGATCGGCTTTGGCGACGTGCACACCCGGGCCCATATCTACCGGGCGATCCTCGAGGGCCTGGCCTATGCCCTGCGCCAGGGCAAGGAGCGTATCGAGCGCCGTTCGAAACTGTCGATCAAGCGTTTGCGCGTGGCCGGGGGCGGTTCCCAGAGCGATGCGGCGATGCAACTGACCGCCGATATCTTCGGCCTGCCCGCCGAGCGCCCGCATGTCTACGAGGCCTCTGGACTGGGGGCGGCGATTGCCTGTGCGGTGGGGCTTGGGCTGTACGCGGACTTCGATACCGCCATCGCGGCCATGACCCGTACCGCCGAGGTGTTCATGCCCCAGCCCGAGGCGCAACAGATGTACGACCGCTTGTACCGTGAGGTCTACCTGCACATGTATCGCCAGCTCAAGCCGCTGTACCAGAGTATTCGCGAGATTACCGGCTACCCGGCGTAGACCCAGGCTGTATGGCGCTATTGGAGAGTCTTTTTGGCAAGATCGGACAGTGTCGGGGGGTACCCGGATTGTTAGGCTGAACGCATCTACAACAAGAGCGTAAAGCCATGAAGTTGCCGTCGTTGCTGCTGTGCCTGGGGCTGTGCAGTCTGTCGCCCTTGGCCGGTGCATGGTCCAATCACAGCGTGGGCAGCTACCTGGCCTTGCGGGATTTGCCCGCCTTGCGCGAGGCGCCCGAGGTGGCGGTCGAGTCCCTCGAGCAGTTTGTGTCCGAGCAGTATCCAGGCCTGGTGGCTTTGCTGGACGAGCAGGAGAACTTCGCCCGCAGCCACTTCCCCGACTATCCGCCGCGCCCCGACAACCTGCGCCTGGCGCCGCAACCTGGGGCCGATCTGCGCCGGGACTTGCTCATGGCCCTGCGGGTCAACCCGCAGATCCACCTGGCCCAGGTGATCCAGCCCATGCCCGGCGAGGACCTGGCGGGGCGCCCGCAGCTCAAGGCCGCCGAAGTGATGGTCGAGCAAACGCTTTCGCCGTGGAATCGCCAGCGCTTCATTCAACTGCAGCCGGGGCAGCAGGTCGCGCCACTGGCCGTGCTGGCGACCGCTGCGGACGAGCCGGACTACGGTCACGATATCAATCTGTTCAGCGATAACCCGGGGGCCGTCGGCGCGTTGTATGGCTTCGGCGTGCAGTCGTTTGGCGATGCGCGTTTCCAGTACAGCTCCCAGGCGCCGTTCCATATGGGCTTCTTCCACGAGAGCGCGGTGGTCTACGTCGCGGCGCCGTTCCTGCTGCGCAATTGGCCGGACTGGCGGGCCTACCAGTACTTCGGCCTGGCGCGTTTTGCCTTCGCCAATGGCCATCCCTACTGGGGCTATCGCTTCCTGGGCTGGGGCATGCACTACCTGCAGGACCTGACCCAGCCGTATCACGCCACCACGCTGCCGGGCGATGACCTGACCAGCATGCTGCTGATGGAGGGCAAGGCCCTGGCTGGCTATGACAGTGACAAGCGGGCGGCGATCGAGCGTGTCGCCACGCGCCACAACGAGGTGGAGCGCTACCAGTTCGCCTGGCTGCGCCACCTGCTGCTGACGGGGGCGAGCAACCCGATGCTGACGGCCTATGCCGACGCCTCCCGGGACGCCGATTACCCGGCTTATTCGACCGATTACCTGCGCCAGGTAGTCAGCGCCGAGGCGGATGCCCAGGCGGTGGCGTTCGACGAGGCCATCGGCCAGTGGCTGGCGACGCCCGGGGCGACCCAGAGCTTCAGTGCGGGCAACCAATTGCCCGCCGAACGCTACGACCATGCCCAGCTCAACGAACAGTTGGTGCAGTTGCTGCGCCACTTTGGCGCCCACAGTCGCAACTACGTCAGGGCCGGCCTCGACCGCCCGGCGCCGTGACAACAGACATCGCAGTGCAATAACAACAAAAAAGTTGCAGGGGAGAGACGGCAATGAGCACCACAGTGCGCGCGCAAGGCTCGGGATCCGAGGGTAAATGGTCCATTAAATCCACGGGGGCGGGCGTCGGCCTGGTGGGCCTGCTGCAACTGTGCAGCGGCGGGGACGTGCAGGCCATGGAGTTCAGTGTGCTGGACAACCAGGTCACCGGCTCGTTCGACAGCACCCTGTCGTATGGGCGTCTGTGGCGGGTCCAGGGGCGTGACAAGGGCAACGATGACGTCAACACCAACGACGGCAATCGCAACTTCGATACCGGGCTGGTTTCCGAGGTGTACAAGATCACTTCGGAGCTGGAGGCCAACTATCAGAACTACGGGCTGTTCGTGCGTGGCACGGGGTTCTATGACACCCAGATCATGGACAAGCGCAACGACTACTACCGCAACAACAACCCGTCGCAACCCAGCCAGAGCCATCCCCAGGATGACGACTTCACCGACCAGACCCGCGACATCGCCGGTAGCCGCGTGGAGATCCTCGACTCCTACATCTATGGCAACTGGGACGTGGGCCAGATGCCCCTGACCGCGCGTCTGGGGCGCCAGGTGTTCAACTGGGGCGAGGGCATTTTCTATCGCGGCGGGGTCAACACCACCAACCCGGTGGACGCGGCCAAGTACCGGCTGCCGGGCGCCGAGGTCAAGGAAGTGCTGATGCCGGTGGAAGCCATCAGCTTCAATATCGGCTTGAGCGACAACCTGTCGATGGAGAGTTTCTACCAGTGGAACTGGAAGGAGACCCGCATCGATCCGGTCGGCACCTTCTATTCCCAGAGCGACCTGTTCGCCGATGGCGGCCGCACGGGCTACAACAACTTCACCGGCAGCGCCCTCGACACCCCGACGCCCATCGGCGGCAACGTCATCGGGTTATACGACGCCCTGGGCAACAACCCGATGCTCGGCGGCATGCTGCGCAGTACCGGGCTGTATGCCAACGGCATGACCCCGGCCTACGGCAACACCCTCAAGGTGGCGTCCATCGGCAAGGACTACAACGCGCGCAACGATGGCCAGTACGGCTTTGCCTTCCGCTACATCGCCGAGGAACTCAACAGCACCGAGTTCGGCCTGTACCTGGTCAACTACCACGCCAAGGAGCCGACCATTGCCGCTGACCTGGCGGGCTACAAAGGCATCGACATGGCAGCGCTGACCAGCATGCTGTCGTCGGTGGCCGGCAGCCAGGCGGCGGCCTTGGCCAATGGCCTGGCGACGGTGGACGTGATGGGCAATATCCAGGCGCACCGACGCTATGCCGAAGATATCCGCATGTACGGCTTCAGCTTCAACACCACCCTGGGCAAGGCTTCGGTGTTTGGCGAGCTGGCCTACCGGCCGAACCTGCCCATCGGCGTCGCCGCTACCAACGACCTGATCGGCGACCTGGCCAATGGTGCCGGCGCGGCGGCGGGCGGGCAGTACATCAATGTCGGCGGGCAGATGGTCAACCTCAACAGCCAGATCGACAACTCCGAGCGCGTCGAGGCCTTCAACACCTCCCTGGGCAGCATCTACAACTTCGGTCCGGGCCTGAGCTTCGACTCGCTGTTTGGCGTGTTCGAACTGGCCTCCGAGCACCTGCGTGGCAGCAGCCTGAAGTACCAGGCCTACGATGGCAGCACCCGCTACTACGCGGGCAGCGGCAACACCTCCTATGTGTCTGGTGGCGAGCGCGATGACCAGGTCAGCCGTGATTCCTACAGCTATACGGTGATGTTCAACGGTACCTGGAACGACGTGTACGCCGGGGTCAACCTGTCGCCCTACGTGGTTTACAAGGACGACTTCAAGGGCAACTCCTATCAGGCCGGCAACTACATCGAGGGACGCAAGGCCTACACCCTGGGGCTCAAGGCCAACTACCAGAACAAGCTGGAAGCCGAGCTGCAATACACCGAGTTCTTTGGTGGCGGCCAGAACAACGTGATCCGCGACCGCGACAACATCGGTTTCAACCTCAAGTACTTCCTGTAAGCCGCTGCCGTGCTGCGGCGCGAGGGCGGCTGCCCGCCCTCGTTTTTTTGGAGATTTGCCATGTTCCACACACCTCGAATGCTCACCGCCAGCCTGGCCCTGGCCCTCGGCCTGGCCGCTGGCAACGCGCTTGCTGCGCTCTCGCCTCAAGACGCACAACAGCTCAAGACCCAGCTCACCCCGTTCGGCGCCGAGCGCGCGGGCAATGCCGCCGGCACCATCCCGACCTGGGAAGGCGGGATCACCCAGGCACCCAAGGGCTATGAAAAGGGCAAGCACCATGTCGATCCCTTTGCCGGCGACAAGCCGCTGTTCACCATCACCAAGGCCAACCTGGAACAGTACAAGGCCAACCTGACGGCGGGCGAGATCGCCTTGTTCAACAGCTACCCCGACACCTTCCAGATGCCCATCTACCCAAGCCGGCGTTCCGGCTCGGCACCCCAGTGGGTGTATGACAACACCTTCAAGAACGCCACCAGCGCCAAGTTGCTGGACGGTGGCACCGGCTTCGCCGACGCCTTTGGCGGCGTGCCGTTCCCCATTCCACAAAGCGGTGTCGAGGCACTGTGGAACCACATCACCCGCTACCGCGGCACCTACGTGGTCCGCCGCGCCTCGGAAGCGCCCGTGCAACGCAATGGCAGCTTTGCCCTGGTGACGGCGCAGCAGGAAGGGCTGTTCAACTACTACCGCCAGGGCGGGCAGTACGCCGACCTGAAGAACATCCTGTTCTACTACCTGACCTTCGTAAAAAGCCCGGCCCGCCTGGCCGGTGGCGCGACCCTGGTACACGAGACCCTCGACCAGATCAAAGACGCGCGCCAAGCCTGGATCTACGACGCCGGCCAACGCCGCGTACGCCGCGCGCCGAACCTGGCCTACGACACACCGATCTCATCCTCCGATGGCCTGCGCACGGCGGACGACACCGACATGTTCAACGGCTCGCCGGATCGCTACGACTGGAAACTGCTGGGCAAGAAGGAAATCTACATCCCCTACAACAACTACAAAGTCGCCAGCGCCGACGTGAAATACGCCGACCTGCTCAAGGTCGGCCACCTCAACCCGCAATACACCCGCTACGAACTGCACCGCGTGTGGGTCGTCGAAGGCACCCTGAAACCGACGGCGCGTCACCTGTACTCCAAACGCGTGCTGTACCTCGACGAAGACAGCTGGGGCGCAGCGGTGGTTGACCAGTACGACGGCCGCGGTGAACTGTGGCGGGTGTCGATGGCTTACTTGAAGAACTTCTACGACTTGCCGACTACCTGGAGTGCACTGGATGTATTCCACGACCTGCAGGCGCGACGGTACTACGTGCAGAACCTGGATAACGAAGAACCGCAGACGGTGGATTTTGGCCAGGCGATTCCTGAGGATTCGTACTTTATGCCGTCGGCGTTGCGGTTGCGGGGTACTCGGTAGGGCTGTTGCTGCTTAGTTAGCGAGAGCTGCACGTTAGGGTGCGGCTCTTGGCTTTTGGTCGCAAGCCTTGCGTGAGTAGTTGGGCTGATGGGGGGCTTTTAGATGGGATTAGATTGTTTGGGGTAATTAAAAAGCCGGCTTGTGGCCGGCTTCTCGGGGACTGGTTAAGTCTATTTTTGGTAAACCTCACCAGCCTTCAATCGTTCACTCAAGCGCTCGCCCAAGTGATAAAGGGGGCATCAGCGGGAACTCCTCCGCATCGCCGGGCAGGGTGTGTCGACGCTACGCCAACCCCTGCCAAATGTGCCGCGCATGATACTGACACTCCTCTCAGTTTTCCAGCGTCTGGTCTGATTTAGAGCTGTCGTAGCCGATCAAGTGCTCGTCCAGCGGGACCGGTGGGCGGCGGTTGTTGAGGGTGGACCACCAGAAGACCCAGCCCAGGATCTGTAGGTTTTGCTCGAAGCGTTGGTCGTAGGTCAGGAGTTCGTCGGGGTGTTCGTTGCTGTTGTGGCTGCGCATGCGCAGGCCGCCGCCGGGGCGGTTGTAGAGGTATTTGATACGGAGCATGCCGTCGTGTTCGAGGGCGTAGATTTCGCCGTCGATGATTTGGGTGCGGCCGCGGTCAATGGCCAGGGTGGCGCCGTCCTGGATGATGTCGATCATGCTGTTGCCGACCATGTAGGCCCCCAAGGCGCGGTCGGCGGTGACGTTGAGTTGTTCCAGGGTGCGCAGGGAGAGGCGTAGGCTTTCCTGGGTGTTGAAGGAGGCGTGGAGGGGGATTTCCACGTCGATTTTTTCCGGGCCGCTGCTGGGGCCGCAGCGGTAGTGGCCGCAGTCTTCGCGGGCGGTGGCGCTGTTTGCGTGGTTGGGGCCTTCCAGTTGGAGGTTGGTCGGCGGGTATTTGGGGCCTTCGCCGGTGCGCAGCCAGCGGCTGGTGACAGACAGCAGTTCTGCTATTTCGTCGAGCCGGGCCATGGGCACGCCGCGCTTGAACCAGTTGTTCACGTGCTGGGGCGTGACGTCGCGATTCTTGGCGAAGTCGGATGCGGAAAGATGAACTTCCCGAAGTAACGTTCTTAAGCGATCACCTGATGTATTCATAAACGCAGAGTTTACTGGCCGGAAAATAAGATCAAATAAACTATGTGTTGAGTTGGTGTATGTAGGTATTTCCTTAATGGAAGTAAAGTCGCACTCCAAATTGATCAAGTTAAACGGTAGTTGTGTTTTTGTTTATCTAATTGAACTTGTCGTTTAAATTTTCCCACAAAAAAAGCCCCGAATGATCGGGGCTTTTTTGACTGCCTGGGCAATGAGTCGTGGTATCAGCCTTTGTAGGCGGCTACCGACTTCATGATCTCGGCACGGGCGGCGTCTGCGTTGCCCCAGCCGTCGATCTTCACCCATTTGCCTTTTTCGAGGTCTTTGTAGTTCTCGAAGAAGTGCTTGATCTGTTCCAGCAGCAGTGGCGGCAGGTCGGTGTATTCCTTCACGTCGACATACAGCTGGGACAGCTTGTCGTGTGGCACTGCGATAACTTTGGCATCGCCGCCGCCGTCGTCGGTCATGTTCAGGATGCCTACCGGGCGGGCGCGGATGACCGAGCCTGGGGTGACCGGGTAAGGGGTCACGACCAGCACGTCGAGGGGGTCGCCGTCGTCAGCCAGGGTGTTGGGGATAAAACCGTAGTTGGCCGGGTAGAACATCGGGGTGGCCATGAAACGGTCAACGAACAGGCAGTCGCTGTCTTTGTCGATTTCGTATTTGATCGGCGCGTGGTTGGCCGGAATCTCGATGGCGACGTAGATGTCGTTCGGCAGGTCTTTGCCAGCCGGAATCTTGCTGTAGCTCATTGGGCGTTGCCCCCGTAGTTGGCCAAGTAAATTGGCCGGATTGGCCTAAAAGTGGCGGCGATTATAGGCATATTCCTGCGCCGATGCCACGCGCCAGACGTCGTACGGTACTTAGCCTTCAGTCTGATAGCGTGGGTCGCTGGCTTGCAGATGTTTGAGGCGGGCCAGTGGATCCTGGCGGTAAAAGTGGCTCAGTTGCTCGTAGACCTGTGGATAACTGTCGGCGAGCAAATCCGGGGCACTGAAAAAATATTCGCTGGTGACCGCAAAAAATTCCGCGGGGTTTTCCGCAGCATACGGATCGATGGCGGTTTCGGCGTCGGGGTTGTGGTCGAGCTGGCGGTTGAGGTCATCAAACGCGCTCTGCATCACGCTGGCCCACTCTTGTACACGCATGTCGTGGTGCAGCGGCGGCAGGCCGTTGGCGTCGCCATTGAGCATGTCGAGCTTGTGCGCCAGCTCGTGGATCACCAGGTTGTAGCCTTCCCAATTGCCGCTGGCCAGTACGCCCGGCCAGGCGAGGATCACCGGGCCTTGCTGCCAGGCTTCGCCGCTGTGTTCACCATCCCATTCATGTTCCACGCCGCTGGCGTCGCGATGGCGCTGGGGGCTGCGAAAGTCATCGGGGTAAAGAATGATTTCATGGAAGCCCTGGTACCACTCCAGGTCGCCCAGGTTCATCAGCGGCAGTTGCGCCTGGGCGGCGAGCAGCAGGCGTTGTTCCTGGTGCAGTTCGACCCCGGGCAGGGCAGTGAGGTGTTTTTCGGCGAGGAACAGCACGCTGGCCTCACGTAACCATTGGTCCTGTTCGGCGCTGATGCCGTCGAGGAAGGTCAGGTGATGGCGCACCCGTTGCCAGGTTTCATCGGCAACCGGGTGCTTGGCCAGGACGCGCCGGCGACGCCAGGCGCTGAGGGACCACATGGCCGATCAGTGCGGCTTGGCTTCGGAGGAGGTGCGGCCAAAACGGCTACGGACCACGCCAATGATCATCGGCACCAGCGACAGCAGGATGATGAACACCACCAGCAGCGACAGGTTTTTCTTGATGAACGGTACGTTACCGAAGAAGTAACCGAGGGTGACCAGGCCACCGACCCACAGAATGGTGCCCAGCACGCTGAAGCCGAAGAAGCGCGGATACGGCATTTTGGCGACACCGGCGACGAATGGCGCGAAGGTGCGCAGGATCGGCAGGAAGCGCGCCAGGGTCACGGTCTTGCCGCCGTGCTTGTCGTAGAAGTCGTGGGTTTTTTGCAGGTAGTCGCGGCGGAAGATTTTCGAGTTGGGGTTGCTGAACAAGCGTTCCCCGGCGGTGCGGCCGATCACGTAGTTGGTGCTGTCACCAAGGATCGCCGCGAGCATCAGCAGGCCGCCCAGCAGGACCGGGTCCATGCCGCCACCCGCAGCTACCGCACCGGCAATAAACAGCAGGGAATCGCCGGGCAAAAATGGCATGACCACCAGGCCGGTTTCGCAAAAAATCACCAGGAACAGAATGGCGTAGATCCACGGACCGTAATTGGTTACCAGCAAGTCGAGGTAAACGTCGAGATGCAGGATAAGGTCGAGCGGGTTGAAATCCATGGATGGCACCTGTGTGAATGGCCCGACTCAGCGGGCCTGTGCGGAGGCAGCGGGTAATAAGGCTACGCGTGTATGCCGTTTTTCTTACAACCCTAAAAGGTCGGCATTATACGGATTGAATGATGAAAAGCGTGTTGGTTTTGTAGCGGGGGATGTCGCAGCTATTCTGACTAGCACTGATCCAAATGTGGGAGCGGGCAAGCCCGCTCCCACATTTTTTTTGGTGTTTGGGTGAATGGCTTTTAGTCTTCGCTGATCGGCAATGTGTAGTTCTTGAACTCGGTGTCTTCACGAAAGCCCATGGACTCATAGGTCTTCTGCGCCACGGCGTTATCACTGCTGGTCGACACGCGCAAACGCACGGCATTGGTTTCCTTGGCCATTTTTTTTGCGGTGCGCATCAGGTTGTCGGCCACCAGTTGGCGGCGGGCATCTTCGGCGACGTAGATGTCATTGAGGATCCACACCCGTTTCAACGACAGCGAAGAAAAGCTCGGATACAGCTGGCAAAAGCCCAGCAGTTTGTTGTCGTCGTCATCCGCCAGGGCCAGGTAAATCACCGATTCCTTGCGCCGCAGGCGCTTTTCCAGAAAGGCCCGGGATGAGTCAGGAAAGGGCAGCGCGCCATAGAATTCGCGGTATTTGACGAATAATGGGGTCAACAGGTCCAGGTGTTCCAGAGTCGCTTGAGTAATCCGCATGCTAGGCCTCAACTTCTATAGGAATACGACGGCAAACGGTCCATTACTCGGGCGCCCGCTGCTTGATGCTGCCTAAAGCGGCGAAAAATCGCAATCGTGCCGGCATCACTCCTTGGGTGGGCTGAGCAGGAAGTTACCTTTCATCAGGTCAGGATCGTCCGACTCCAGGGTCTGAACCTGGGCCTCATCCTTGAGGTTGACTCCCGACAACTGCCGCCGACAGGCCTCGCGCATCAAGTACAGCAGGCGGTGCGCGGCCATCCCGTAACTCAGGCCCTCCAGGCGCACATTGGAAATACAGTTGCGGTAGGCATCGGTCAGGCCAACCTTGGGGTTGTAGGTGAAATACAGCCCCAGGCTGTCCGGCGAACTGAGCCCCGGCCGTTCGCCGATCAGGATCACCACCATTTTGGCCCCAAGTAACTGGCCGATCTCATCGGCGACCGCCACCCGGCCTTGTTCCACCAGGATCACCGGCGACAATGACCAGCCTTCGGCGTGGGTCTGTTCTTCCATGCGTGTCAGAAACGGCGCGGTATGTTTATGCACCGCCAGCGCCGATAAACCATCGGCCACCACCACCGCCAGGTCCACCCCGCCCGGGTTGGCCAGGGCGTAGTCGCGCAGTATCTGTGCCGACTCATCGCTCAGGCGCCGCCCCAGGTCCGGGCGTTGCAGGTAGCTGTGGCGGTCGGGCGCGGCGCTGTGCAGCAACAGGCTGTCGCGGCCGCGCTCGGCCATTTGGTTGCTCAGGCCGGCATGGTCAAACGGTAGGTGTACCGCGTCGCGGGCCTGGGCGTGGGCGAACTGGAAGTCCAGTTGCGCGCCCGTGGGAATGCTGGTGCCGGTACGGCCCAGGGCGATCCGCGCCGGGGTCAGGCGCCGCAGTTCCAGCCATGGATTATCGCTTTCAGGTGTGTCGATTTGCACTGGAGGCTCCTTCATCCCAATTGCGCCAAGGCGTGGCGGAAGGCCGGTGGCAGATTGTTGCCAAACCGCACCTTGCCATCGGCTTGGGTGAAGATGCCCATTTTCGCCAGCCACTGTTCAAATTCCGGCGCGGGCTTTAAGCCCAGGGTTTGCCTGGCATAGAGCGCGTCGTGGAAGGAAGTGGTCTGGTAATTGAGCATGATGTCGTCGGAGCCCGGGATGCCCATGATGAAGTTGATCCCGGCTACGCCCAGCAGGGTCAGCAGGGTGTCCATATCGTCCTGGTCGGCTTCGGCATGGTTGGTGTAGCAGATGTCGCAGCCCATGGGCACGCCCAGCAGCTTGCCGCAGAAATGGTCCTCGAGGCCGGCGCGGATGATCTGCTTGCCGTTGTACAGGTACTCGGGGCCGATAAAACCGACCACGGTGTTGACCAAAAACGGCTTGAAGTGCCGCGCTACCGCATAGGCGCGGGTTTCGCAGGTTTGTTGATCAATCCCAAAGTGGGCGTTGGCCGACAGGGCGCTGCCCTGGCCGGTCTCGAAATACATCAGGTTTTGCCCCAGGGTCCCGCGATTCAGGCTCAAGCCCGCGTCGTAGCCCTCCTGCAGCACACTCAGGCTGATCCCGAAACTGGCGTTGGCCGCCTCGGTGCCGGCAATCGACTGGAACACCAGGTCCAGCGGCACGCCACGGTTGATGGCTTCGATGGAGGTGGTGACGTGGGTCAGCACACAGGCCTGGGTCGGGATTTCGTAGCGCTGGATGATCGCATCGAGCATTTCCAGCATGGCGCAGATCGAGGCGATGCTGTCGGTGGCCGGGTTGATGCCGATCATGGCGTCGCCGTTGCCGTACAGCAGGCCGTCGAGGATGCTCGCGGCGATGCCCGCCGGCTCATCGGTCGGATGATTGGGTTGCAGGCGCGTCGACAATCGCCCGCGCAGGCCCAGGGTGCCGCGAAACTGGGTGACGACGCGGATCTTCTGCGCCACCAGCACCAGGTCCTGCACGCGCATGATCTTCGACACGGCAGCGGCCATTTCCGGGGTCAGCCCTGGCGCCAGGGCGCGCAGGCTGTGTTCGTCGGCCGCGTCGCTGAGCAGCCAGTCCCGCAGGCCGCCGACGGTCAGGTGGCTGACCACGGCAAAGGCCTGCTGGTCGTGGGTGTCGATGATCAGGCGGGTGACTTCATCGCTTTCGTACGGGATCAGCGCCTCCTCAAGGAAGTGCTTCAACGGGATATTGGCCAGGGCCATCTGCGCCGCCACCCGTTCGCCGTCGTTCTGCGCGGCGACGCCGGCCAGAAAGTCCCCGGAGCGGGCGGGACTGGCCTTGGCCATCACGTCCTTGAGGCTATCGAAACGGTAGGTCAATGCACCGACCGAGTGGGAAAAACTTGCCATACAGACTCTCCATGACGGCGCGGGCGTTGGCCCGCGCCGTGGTTTACGGCGTTTAGTGCAAGGCGGCCTCTGCGGCCTGGATCGCCGCGAATTCCTCTTCCGGCGTGCCTGCTACCAAGTGATGCCGACTGTAGAAAGCAAAGTAAGCAATTAATACTCCATAGATGATCGCGGCGCCAATCACCACGCGCGGATCCACCAGGAAGCCCGCCACTACAGCGATGCAGGCCAGTACCAACGCCAGGCCCGAGGTGAAGATGCCGCCCGGTGTGCGGTATGGCCGCTCCATTTTGGGGCGACGGATGCGCAGGGTGATATGCGCGGCCATCATCAGCACGTAGGAAATCGTCGCGCCAAATACCGCCACCAAGATCAGCAGGTCGCCCTGGCCGGTCAGCGACAGGCCAAAACCGATAATCCCGGGAATGACCAGGGCCAGCACCGGCGCCTTGCTTTTATTGGTTTGCGACAGTTTGCGCGGCAGGTAGCCCGCGCGGGACAGGGCGAAAATCTGCCGGGAGTAGGCGTAGATGATCGAGAAGAAACTGGCGATCAGCCCGGCCAGGCCCACCAGGTTGACGAAGCTGCCCATCCAGGTCGAGCCGCCATAGGCCAGGGCCAGGGATTCCACCAGCGGGTTGCCGGACTTGACCAATGCCAGGGTGCCGGCGCCGCCCGGAGCGATCACCAGGATCAGCAGGGCGAAACTGGTGAGCACCACAATCGCGCCGATCAGGCCACGGGGCAGGTCGCGCTTGGGGTTCTTGGTTTCTTCGGCGGCCAGGGGCACGCCTTCGACGGCGAGGAAAAACCAGATCGCATAAGGGATCGCGGCCCACACGCCCACGTAGCCGAACGGCAGGAAACTGCTGGCGCCCTTGGCCTCGGTCACGGGAATGTCCAGCAGGTTGGCGACGTTGAAGTGCGGCACCATCGATACCAGGAACACGCCCAGGGCAATGGCGGCGACGGCGGTGATCACGAACATCAGCTTCAGCGCTTCACCGACGCCAAAGATATGGATGCCGATAAAGATGATGTAGAACGCCAGGTAGATCATCCAGCCGCCAATGCCGAAGAGCGACTCGCAATAGGCGCCGATAAACACCGCGATCGCGGCGGGGGCGATGGCGTATTCGATCAGGATCGCCGTGCCGGTAAGGAACCCGCCCCAAGGGCCGAAGGCGCTGCGGGCAAAACCATAGCCGCCGCCTGCCGTAGGAATCATGGAGGACAGTTCGGCCAGGGAGAAGCACATGCACAAGTACATGGTGGCCATCAGCAATGTGGCGAGAAACATCCCGCCCCAGCCGCCCTGGGCGAGGCCGAAGTTCCAACCGGCGTAGTCGCCGGAAATCACATAGGCCACGCCGAGGCCGACCAGGAGCACCCAGCCGGCGGCGCCTTTTTTCAGTTCTCGTTGCTGGAAGTATTCGGAGCCGACTTTTTCGAAGTCGACGGAGGATCCTGTCGGTTCGCTAGGCATGGGGAAGTACCTTTCATTGTTATTGTTTTAGCTCGACATCTTTGTGCCGGATGAGGAAGCAAGCACTTGGCGACGTTCATTGTAGGAGCTGGCTTGCCAGCGATGGGGCCGGTCAAGTCAGCATCTTTGCTGAATGTGGAATTGCTATCGCTGGCAAGCCAGCTCCTACAGTTGGTTGCATTTCAAATGTAGGAGCGGCGTACCATTTAGAGGCTTAGAAGAAGCCCAGTGGGTTGATGTCGTAGCTCACCAGCAGGTTCTTGGTCTGCTGATAGTGATCCAACATCATCTTGTGCGTCTCACGGCCCACACCGGATTTCTTGTAGCCACCAAACGCCGCATGCGCGGGGTACAGGTGATAGCAGTTGGTCCACACACGCCCGGCCTTGATCGCCCGGCCCATGCGGTACGCGCGGTTGATGTCGCGGGTCCACAAGCCGGCACCCAGGCCAAACTCGGTGTCGTTGGCAATCGCCAGGGCTTCGGCTTCATCCTTGAAGGTGGTGATGCTTACCACCGGGCCAAAGATTTCTTCCTGGAACACGCGCATCTTGTTGGTGCCCTTGAGCAGGGTCGGTTGGATGTAATAGCCGGTTGCCAGGTCGCCGGTCAGTTTCTCCACTTTGCCGCCGGTCAGCAGCTCGGCGCCTTCGCCTTTGGCGATTTCCAGGTACGACAGGATCTTGTCGAACTGCTGCTCGGACGCCTGGGCGCCCACCATGGTGTCGGTGTCCAGCGGGTCGCCACGTTTGATCGACTCGACCTTCTTCATCACCACTTTCATGAAGTCGTCGTAGATCGACTCTTCCACCAGCGCGCGGGATGGGCAGGTGCACACTTCGCCCTGGTTGAAGAACGCCAGCACCAGGCCTTCGGCGGCCTTTTCGATAAATTGCGGTTCGGCTTTCATGATGTCGGCGAAGAAGATGTTCGGCGACTTGCCGCCTAGCTCAACGGTGGACGGAATAATGTTCTCGGCCGCGCAATGCATGATGTGCGAGCCCACCGGGGTGGAGCCGGTGAAGGCGATCTTGGCGATACGCTTGCTGGTCGCCAGGGCTTCGCCTGCTTCCTTGCCGAAACCGTGTACCACGTTCAGTACGCCCGGTGGCAGCAGGTCGCCGATCACTTCCATCAGCACGTTGATGCCCAGCGGGGTCTGCTCGGCGGGCTTGAGTACCACGCAGTTACCGGCGGCCAGGGCCGGCGCGAGTTTCCAGGCGGCCATCAGCAGCGGGAAGTTCCACGGGATGATCTGCCCGACCACGCCCAGGGGTTCGTGGAAGTGATAGGCGGCGGTGTGTTCATTGATCTCGGCGCTGCTGCCTTCCTGGGCGCGGATGCAGCCGGCGAAGTAACGGAAGTGGTCAGCCGCCAGGGGGATATCGGCGTTGAGGGTTTCGCGCACTGCCTTGCCGTTGTCCCAGGTTTCGGTGACGGCCAGCAGTTCGAGGTTCTGTTCGATGCGGTCGGCAATCTTGAGCAGCACCAGCGAGCGGTCCTGGGCCGAGGTCTTGCCCCAGGCGTCAGCGGCGGCGTGGGCGGCGTCCAGTGCCTTGTCGATGTCCTTGGCTGTGGAGCGTGGGAATTCGGCGATGGGCTTGCCGTTAACCGGCGAAGTATTGGTGAAGTAGTTGCCATCGACCGGGGCCACAAATTCGCCACCGATGTAGTTGCCGTACTTGGCCTTGAACGAAACGATAGCGCCTTCAGTACCGGGGTGTGCGTAACGCATGGTGGGTATCTCCTGACTTCTTATGTTTATTGGAGTGCAGCGTGGCTGCGCTTGATAAAGCGTAGAGCAAAGGTCGGGCCAGTGCCTTGCAGGCCAGGTAAATCAAGGGTTCTGGGTTTGTTGCAAGGCGTTGTTGTGACAGGTCTGGTACAGCCTGTGTGACACTTTGTGCCATGCAAGGTACAGCCTGTGACCCATGGGTCGCCCCGGGATTGCAATGCGCCAAGGCCTGGAGGATGCTGGGTGCCCCGGTCCGCGGTGTGTCCCACGCAACAGGAGAACAATAAGAATATGCACAACGATCATTTCAGCCGCCATGCCCGGCAAGTCCTGACGGTCACCCGTGGGCAAGACCCGCTGCACGGTCCCGGCAGCGACCCCTCGATTGCCCGCTCCTGGCTGCGCTGCCTGGAGGATTACCACCTTGACCCGGCCCTGACCGTCGCTCCCACGGTGCTGGAGCATGATCGCCTGCTGGAAAGCCGCGAGCGCCTGCAACAGGTGCTGCACATCGCCGGCACTGAAATGAACAATTTGCATCAACAGCTTTCCGGCGCCGGGCACGCAGTGCTGCTGACCGATGCGCGAGGGGTGATCCTCAATTGCGTCACTGCGCCCAGCGAACGCAAGGTGTTCGAGCATGCCGGCCTGTGGCTCGGCGCCGACTGGAGCGAGGCCTGCGAAGGCACGAACGGTATCGGCACCTGCCTGGTGGAGCGCCAGGCCCTGACCATTCATCGCGACGAACACTTTCGCGGGCGCCATACCGGGCTGACCTGCTCGGCCAGCCCGGTGTTCGACCCCCATGGCGACCTGCTGGCGGTGCTCGACGTGTCCTCGGCCCGCGAAGCGGTGTCGCGCCAGAGCCAGTTCCACACCATGGCGCTGGTCAATCTTTCGGCGAAGATGATCGAGAGCTGCTATTTCCTGCGCCACTTTGAAAACCACTGGCTGCTGCGTTTCCACCTGCAGGCCGAATCCGTGGGCCTGTTCAGCGAAGGACTGTTGGCGTTCGACGGTGAAGGGCGGATCTGTGCGCTCAACCAAAGCGCGCAGAACCTGCTGGGCCAGCCACGCGGACGCCTGTTGGGCCTGCCGGTGGAGATGTTTTTCGACTGCACCCTGGATGACTTGCTTGGGCGCGCCAGTTCCAACGCCAGCGCCAGTTGGCCCTTGCGTACCCGTGATGGGCGCGGCCTGTTTGCGGTGCTGCGTGGCGAAGCCCGGCGCGCGCCCAGCCCGGTAGTAGCGCCGCCGCCCAAGGTCGAGCGGCCGCACTTGCCGGGCATCTGCCTGGGCGATGAGGCGCTGCAGAATGATTTTCGCAAGGCCCTGCGGGTTTTTGAGCGCGACGTGCCACTGCTGATCAATGGCGAAACCGGCTCCGGCAAGGAGGCCTTCGCCAAAGCTGTACACCACGCCAGCCAACGCGCCGACAAAGCCTTCGTGGCCCTGAACTGCGCGGCCATCCCGGAAAGCCTGATTGAGAGCGAGCTATTTGGCTACCGCGGCGGCAGCTTCACCGGCGCCCGCAAGGAAGGCATGCGCGGCAAGCTGCAACAGGCCGATGGCGGCACCTTGTTCCTCGACGAGATCGGCGACATGCCCCTGGCCTTGCAGACCCGGCTATTAAGGGTGCTGGAAGACCGCTTGGTGGTGCCCATTGGTGGCGAGCCGCAGGCGGTGAACGTGCGCATCATCAGCGCCACCCACCGGGACTTGCTGGCGCGGGTCGCCAACGGCACCTTCCGTGAAGACTTGTACTATCGCCTCAACGGCCTGGAAGTGGCGTTGCCGCCGCTGCGCGAACGCAGTGACAAGTCCCAGCTACTGGACTTTCTACTGGCGCAAGAAGCAGACGGACAGGCGATAGCACTGGCTGTCGAGGCTCGTCAGGCGCTGCTGGATTATTCCTGGCCGGGAAACGTGCGCCAACTGCGTACGGTGCTGCGCACACTGGCCGCCCTGTGTGACGGTGGGCGCGTTGGGCTGGACGACTTGCCGGCGGTCATCCGCCAGGTTCCTTCTCAGGCACATATCTCCGTACAGCGGGGCAAGCAACCTTTGGAGGACGCCGAACGCTTGGCATTGCTGACCACGCTGGAGCAGCAGCGCTGGCATATGACCCTGGTCGCGGAGCAGTTGGGCGTTAGCCGCAATACGCTGTATCGCAAGCTACGCAAGCATGGCATCGCTCTGCGCTCAGCGGGCTGAATTGAGACGAGGGCAGCGCCAGCCCTCTTGCGCCTTTCTTGGCGCATTCAGTCGCGCGTCGGCGCCGTACGGGTTAAATCTGTAGTCAACCGGCTTTTAGATAAGTGTGTTTTAACTTGGGGGTGTGAGGTTTTTTGTTGGAAGTGAATGTGAAGTAATTATTTAATGCGGGCGTTCTGCTTTTTTAAGCTTGAATCTATTGCCGCTAATGTGGAATGTTGCGAGTTGTAATGACTGCTTTAATTTCCCTGCTCAGTGGAACTGAACGCTAGTTTATTCGTACTCAAGGTGAAAGGACGGTTCATTATTTTAGAGCGATTGGCTCTAGGCGTAGGCAAGTTTTGTTCAGGCGTCATGAACGTATTTTTACTATTGAGGTGATGATATGAATGTTACAGGTTTGCCTGTTTCGGTTCCGTTGCAAGTGAAAGATTTAATGCCTGGTATTTCCAATCAACAGGCGTCAGCCAGTACCCAAGGTGCTCCGAATTTAAATGAAGTAGCGGATGAGTTACAGGCCCAGGGCTCCAGCGCGGCCAATAGCACGGGTGAGCATTCGGGTGATGGTTCTATGCGTGTTAAAAGAGGGTTTAAAGTCCGTGGTTTTCCCAGGGGAATGACCTCGGTCAGTCTTAATTCGCCCAAAATCCCAACTATTGGGCTCGAAGGCAAGTTTGTACCTACATCAAGTTTGGGCCCCCGTGTGCCTGTCGGCCCTCGCAACAGCAAGGCAATCAGTGACTTCAGGGAGATTGCGTTCAAGACGCAGCACCCCGGCTCATCGCTCTCTGGGCCGGCAAAGCCCGTGGTCGCACAACCCAAGACATTTGGTGATGTGGCAGCCAACCTGATTGCGGCAGATCGTCTAGTCAAGGCGGGTGTGTTTAAGACCGATACTTCCCTGAAGACTGTTACCCGTGATGCTTTTGTGAATGCTTCTATAAATGGGCTTGTCAGCACGCCGTTGAGTGTTGGCACTTACGCGGGGTCTGTCTGGAGTGGTGAAAGTATCAAGGGCAGTTTTACCGCTTCTACCCCATTACTACCTCCTGCTCACCTGCCAGCCCCGAGTAAACTCCCTAATGGCGTGGCGGCAGCAGGTAGTACTGGGTCGCAAGACGCCTCAATGGTGAGTTTGCGCCTGGAAAACGCCGAGATAAAATATTTGTATGCGGCTAATACGATCCAGACGTTAGCTGAAGGTGGCGAAGCCGCGGCTCTTGGAAAAAGCCCGAACTGGCCAACCGAGACCGATGCTCGCCTTGACACTCTCGAGAAACTGTACGGTGCAGCAGAGAAAAACCTGGAGGCGGTCGCCACGCAAAACGATTTTGTTTTCAGGCCCTACAAAGCAGAAGCGACGCCCGGGACCCAAGATGCTGCTGGACGATTAGACGCGCTTGATAAAAGGAATGAAGCGATCAATAAAGGGATTGGCAGGTTAGTGGCCATTCGAGAGTTGGAGACGCAGCGCAAAGAATGAGGGTTTTTAAGTAAGGCTTTCTTGTTTTCGATTCGTTAGTTTGAGTGTGATTGTATATTTCCTTGAGTCGCTTTCCAGGCCCCGGTGTTGTAGGGAAGTCCCGAACTCCGGGCCTGATTTCAGCTTATAAACACCCAATGGCGGTGGGTCCCGGCTAGCCACGATCAATGACTGAAAAGATCGCACGTCAATCGCTAAAAGAGTGCGATTTTTCCCACCCTACGCTAACCTGCCTCGATGTTTTACGAGGTCGACTATGCACATTCATATTCTCGGTATTTGCGGCACCTTCATGGGTTCGATGGCGGTCCTGGCCAAAGAGCTGGGTCATCATGTCACCGGCTCCGATGCCAACGTCTATCCGCCCATGAGCACGCAATTGCAGGCCCAGGGCATTGAGCTGACCCAAGGTTACGACCCGGCGCAGTTTGATCCGGTGCCGGACCTGGTGGTGATCGGCAACGCGATGTCCCGTGGCAACCCCGCCGTGGAATACGTGCTGAACAAAGGCCTGCCTTATGTTTCCGGACCGCAGTGGCTGGCTGACCATGTGCTGCAAGGCCGTTGGGTGTTGGCGGTGGCCGGTACCCATGGCAAGACCACCACCAGCAGCATGCTGGCCTGGGTGCTGGAACACGCGGGCATGAGCCCCGGCTTCCTGATTGGCGGCGTACCGCAGAACTTCTCGGTGTCGGCGCGCCTGGGCGATACCCCGTTTTTTGTTATCGAAGCCGATGAATACGACAGTGCGTTCTTCGACAAACGCTCCAAATTCGTTCACTACCGCCCGCGCACGGCGATCCTGAACAACCTGGAGTTCGATCATGCGGATATCTTCCCCGATCTGCCGGCCATCGAGCGGCAATTCCACCACCTGGTGCGCACCATTCCCAGCGAAGGCCTGGTGATTCATCCCACCACCGAGCCGGCCCTGCAGCGCGTGATCGAGATGGGCTGCTGGACCCCGGTGCAAACCACCGGCGCGGGCGGGCAATGGCAGGTCAAGCTGTTGAGCGAGGATGGCTCCAAATTCGAAGTACTGTTTGAGGGCGAGGCCCAGGGCATTGTCGATTGGGACATGACCGGCCAGCACAACGTTGCCAACGCCTTGGTGACTCTGGCGGCAGCCCGGCATGTCGGCGTGGTGCCGGCCATGGGCATTGCCGCGCTGAGCGCGTTCAAGAGCGTCAAGCGGCGTATGGAAAAGGTCGCTGAAGTGAATGGGATTACCATCTACGACGACTTTGCCCACCACCCCACGGCGATTGCCACCACCCTCGACGGCTTGCGCAAGCGTGTCGGCGATGCGCCGGTGATCGCGATTATCGAGCCACGCTCCAATTCCATGAAACTGGGCGCGCACCGTGATGGCCTGCCGGAAAGCGTCAACGATGCCGACCAGGTGGTGTGGTACGCGCCGGCCAACCTGGGTTGGGACCTGGCAGCCGTGGCCAGGCTTTGCACCGTGCCCTCGATTGTCAGCGACTCCCTGGAAGGCATCATCGAACGGGTCAAGAGCCAGGCCAAGCCCGGTACCCACGTGGTGATCATGAGCAATGGCGGCTTTGGCGGCCTGCACGGCAAACTCGCCGAGGCGCTGCGATGAACGGGCCGGAGCGCATCACCCTGGCGATGACCGGCGCGTCCGGCGCACCTTATGGGCTGCGCTTGCTCGATTGCCTGGTGCGCGAAGACCGCGAAGTGCATTTCCTGATTTCCAAGGCGGCGCAATTGGTGATGGCCACCGAGACTGATGTCTCGCTGCCGCCCAAGGTGCAGATGATGCAAGCCTTCCTCACTGAATACACCGGTGCGGCGGCGGGGCAGATCAAGGTCTATGGCAAGGAAGACTGGATGTCACCGGTCGCATCCGGTTCCGGTGCGCCAGCGGCGATGGTAGTGGTGCCATGTTCCACGGGCACCTTGTCGGCGATTGCCACCGGGGCGTGCAACAACCTGATCGAGCGCGCGGCGGATGTGACCTTGAAGGAGCGCCGCCAGTTGATTCTGGTGCCGCGCGAGGCGCCGTATTCGAGCATTCATCTGGAGCACATGCTCAAGTTGTCGAACATGGGCGTGACCATCTTGCCGGCGTCGCCAGGCTTTTATCACCAGCCGCAGACCATTGATGACCTGGTGGATTTTGTGGTGGCGCGGATTCTCAACCTGCTGAACATCCCTCAGGACATGCTGCCGCGCTGGGGCGAGCATCATTTGAGCAGCGATGAATAAAACCCTGCTGATCGTGCTGGCGCTGCACCTGACGGGCTGCGCCACCGCACGCACCCTGGATGCGGCGAAACCCGGTGCGCCGGTGGTGTATGCGGGCACGCGCCTGGATCTGTATGCGATGCAGGGTGGTTGCTGTGCGATGGATCGCTTTGGTGCCGAAGCGCCGAGCTATCCGGGCCTCGACCTGCCGGCCAGCGCGCTGCTCGACACGCTGCTGTTGCCGCTGTCGGCGTTGACGGTATTGGGGGTTGGGTTTAATGCGACGGGTGGGTTGTAGCCTGTAGCGGTGGATGTTGTGTGGGCGGGCCCCATCGCAGGCAAGCCAGCTCCTACAGGTGATCGGTGAATACATTCATGTGGGAGCCGGGCTTGCCCGCGATGAGGCCCGCCCGGTCAGCGCAGATTCACTTGCCGAGCTTACGCAACTCATCCGACTCGACAATCCGCACCCCATCCTGCTCTTCCAGCGCCAGGCGCCACATGGCCCGGGCCAGTTCGCACACTTCGATGCCGCGATACTTGCCGGGAATCAACCGCGACAACGGCCCCGCAAGTTTCTCCGCCAGGCGTGTCTCCAGGCGTTCGCCCAGTAGCAGCGAAGGCCTCACGATGGTCAGTTGTGGCCAGCCCTGGGCCTGCAGGGCCTGCTCCATCTCGCCCTTGACCCGGTTATAGAACACCGAGGATTTGGGGTCGGCGCCTATGGCGCTGATTACGATCAGGTGCCGTGCGCCCATGTCCCGGGCGCGCTTGCCGAATGCCACGACCAGGTCCAGGTCAACCGCGCGAAAGGCCTGTTCGGAGCCAGCCTGCTTGAGGGTGGTGCCCAGGCAGCAGAAGGCCAGGTCGACCCGGCCGCTCAGTTGTGGCAGCAATACGCTGGGGTCGCCGACCGGGTTTTCCAGGTGCGGGTGTTCTGCCAGCGGGCGGCGGCTGGGCGCCAGTACGCGGGTGACGGTGGGCTCGTTGAGCAGGCGGTCCAGCAGATGTTCCCCGGTCAAGCCCGAGGCTCCGGCAAGCAATATATGCTGAGGCGTCAAGTACATGGTGTTTCCCCCCTTGATACAGTTTCAGCTTAGTTGCTCTTTGCTTCCTTGCTATTGATAGAGACGCTTTCCAGCGCCTTTCGTGCCTGCTGTTTACGCAATAATTGCCAACGCGCGATCACGCCCTTGGGCGCCCAGATCTGTGGTTCGGAGGCTTCGAAGTTGTCAGCCATTTCGCGCTCGGTCACATGCCGTTGCGCCAGCTTGAAGGCGTGCTGCAAGTCGTCGGTCTGGGTCAGGGCCTGGGCAAACAAGGCGTCGCCGAAGTAGGTGAAATTGGCCTCTTCGGAGCAACCGAACGACACGCGATCGGCGCGGGAGGCGGTCATGATCAGGGTGTGCTCATCCTTGAGCGCCGGGATGAAACCACCGGAGTAACACGCGGAAATCACGATGACCTTGTCGCGGTTTTTCAGTGGTGCCATCACCGCAGCCAGTTCGTCGCTTGGCAGGTCGGCCAGCTCCATGCGGGGTTGGTCGAGCACCAGTTGGTGTTCATGGGTGCCGTGGCTGGTCAGGTAGATAAACACCAGGTCTTCGGGGCCGGTGCGCTCGGCCAGGGTCTGCACGGCGCGGCGCAGGCTTTCGCGGGTCGCCATCGGGCGGTCGGCGATATGGTCGCGGTGGTTGACCAGGCGGATCTGCCCGCGCGCGCCGAAGCGGCTGGCCAGCAGGTTGCTGACATAATCTGCCTCACGCAGGAATACGCTTTGCTTGCCGTCACCGGCCACCACCAGGCTGTAGAGCTCGACGGCCGGGGTGGACGCTGGCACGGCCGCGAGGGCGTCGTCGAGCAAGTGGCCCTGGGCCAGGACTCCGACTTCCAGGGCATCGGGCAACAGCTTGCCGTCGGCATCGCGTACGCGCAGGCCGTTGGCCCAGGTCCCGGCCTGCACCGTGCCATCGGTGAGCACCAGGGTGCCCTGGCCGTGATAGCTGTCGTTGTCGAAACCGCCGATATAGAAGCTGCCATCACTGAGGTTCAAGCGCCCTTGACCGGTAAAGCGCCAGTCACTGAAGTGCCCGATGTAATGGCTGCCATCCACGCCAGTCAGTTCGCCTTTGCCACTCAGGGCGCCTTCGCGGAATTCGCCGGTCCACACGTCGCCGTCGGCGTTTTCGTAGCGGCCCTTGCCGTTGAGCTGGTTCTGTTTGAAGTGGCCGATGTACATGTCGCCTTCGGCGCTATTGAAGGTGCCGTTGCCTTCCAACTGGCCGTCGACGAAGCGCCCGCTGAACTGGTTGCCGCTGTCGTCGTTGCGCTGGCCTTCGCCGTTGGGTTTGCCGTGGGCGAACAGGCCCTGGTATTGGCTGCCGTCTGCCAGCTCCAGGCGGCCGAGGCCGGAATACTGGTCGTCCTTGAATTCGCCGCGATAGGTCATCTGCCCCTCTTTGAGGGTGCCTTCGCCGTTGCGCCGGCCTTGCTTGAAACCGCCGACGTAGGTGTTGGCCGCTGTGGTCAAGGTGCCTTGGCCATCGAACAGGCCTTGCTGGAACTGGCCTTTATAGACCTCGCCATTGCTGCCATGCCATTCGCCCTGGCCGTGCCACTGGCCCTTGTCGAATTGCCCGGCGTACCAACTGCCATTGGGGTAATCCACCCGGCCCTGGCCTTGCAGCAGCCCATCGACCACATCTCCGCGATAACGCCCGCCGTCCGGCAGCCGGGCATCGGGCGGCAACAGGGATTCGCCGTCGCCGCAAGCGGTGAGCAACAAGGCGAGAGCAAGGGGGACGATTGGGCGCATAGCGGGATCCGGATAATTGAGCGCCGAGTATGCCGCAGCGGGCGAAGCTATACCTAGTGGTCTATGTGTGAATTAGGACTTGTCGGCGATGGCGCGCCTGCTGGCGCTATCGCCGGCAAGCCGGCTCCTACGGGTGTATCAGACGAAGCACAGTGACAACGACTCGGCGATGTAGGCCGGTTTTTCCTGGCCGTCGATTTCCAGGGTGCAGGTGGCCTTGAGCAGCCACTGGCCGGGCTTTTTCTCGGTGGCGTCGGTGAGGGTCACCGCCAGGCGCACCTTGGAGTTGACCTTGACCGGCTGGATAAAACGCACGCTGTCCAGGCCGTAGTTGACCGCCATCTTCAAGCCCTCGGGCATGATCAGGATGTCTTCGATCAATTTGGGGATCAGCGACAGCGACAGGAAACCATGGGCGATGGTGCTGCCGAACGGGGTCTGGGCGGCTTTTACCGGGTCGACGTGGATGAACTGAAAATCGCCGGTCGCCTCCGCGAACAGGTTGATACGCTCCTGGTCGATGGTGAGCCATGCGGAACGTCCCAGTTCCTTGCCGACATAATCATTGAGTTGCGCTACAGGTACGAAGGGCATTGCGACTCTCCTTGGTTCATCGATCTCTCCCTGGCGGCGCGGGCACGCGTGTACCGGCAGGGGTGTTGTTGTTTTAGGTAGATTGCAGAGAACCAATGTAGATCATCATGGGCAAATGGCCCGGTCAACCCACCATGCTTTTGGCGAATGCCAGTTCATAGGGGCGGCATGCTTATAATGCCCGGGGGCTTTTGGGGAGAAGGCGGATGTTGTTACGCGGTCTTACATGGTTGGTGTTGTTTCAATTGCTCGGCACGGCGATCAATCACTTGTTCCTGCCGGTCTTGCCGGGGCCGATTGTCGGCTTGCTGTTGCTGCTGGCGTACCTGGTGTGGCGCGGCGAGGTCGGTGAACCGCTGAGCCTCGCGGCCGGCAGCCTGTTGCGTTACCTGCCATTGCTGCTGGTGCCGCCGGCGGTGGGGGTGATGGTGTATGCCAAGGACATTGCAGCCGACTTCTGGGCCATCGTCGGTGCGCTGGTGTTGTCGCTGGTGATCGCCATGGCGTTTGTCGGCGTGCTCATGCAAAAACTGGTCAAGCGCCAGGCACAGCGGGAGGAGGGGCAATGACCTTCGATTGGCAGGGCGCGTGGGCGGCGGTCATCCACCATCCGTTATTTGGCATCGGAATCACCCTGGGCGCCTATCAACTGGTGTTGGCGGGGTTCGAGAAAACCCGCTGGATTTTCCTGCAGCCGGTGCTGGTCTCGATGTTGCTGGTGATCGGCGTGCTGCTGGGGTGTGGCCTGACCTATGTCGAGTACCGCAAAAGCACCGAAATCATGAGCATCCTGCTGGGCCCGGCCACCGTGGCGCTGGCGGTGCCGTTGTATCTGAACCTGCGACGGATTCGCCAGTTGTTCTGGCCGATTTTTACTACGCTGGTGGTGGGGGGCGTGTTTGCCACTGGCCTGTGTGTATGGCTGGGTTGGTGGTTTGGTGCCGAACACATGGTGCTGATGACCATGGCGCCCAAGTCGGTGACCTCGCCGATCGCCATGCTGGTGGCCGAGCAGATCGGCGGCGTCGCGGCACTGGCGGCGGTGTTCGTGCTGATCACCGGGGTGATCGGTGCGATGATCGGCCCGGCCTTTTTGTCGCGCCTGGGGGTGCATAGCCCGGAGGCACGGGGCATGGCCCTGGGCATGACCGCCCACGCGGTCGGCACTTCGGTGGCGTTGCAGGAGAGCGAGGAGTGCGGTGCCTTTGCGGCATTGGCGATGAGTCTGATGGGCGTGGCCACGGCGGTGTTCCTGCCATTGGCCGTGTCTTTAGTGATCTAAGTCGGGTTTAAGGAACGCTTTATGAGTCTGGCACTGTTCCCTCTCAATACCGTGCTGTTCCCGGGCTGCACCCTCGACCTGCAGCTGTTCGAGGCGCGCTACCTGGATATGATCAGCCGCTGCATGAAAAAGGACGAAGGCTTTGGCGTGGTGTGCATCCTCGATGGCCAGGAAGTCGGCCTGGCCCCGGACGGCTATGCGGTGATTGGCTGCGAAGCCCTGATTCGTGATTTCAAGCAGCAGGACAACGGTTTGCTGGGGATTCGGGTCGAGGGTGGGCGCAGGTTTCGCGTGCGCGAGGCCCAGGTGCAGCGCGATCAGTTGTTGGTGGCCGATGTCGAGTGGCTGCAAGAGCAGCCTGAACGAGCGCTGGACGAAGAAGATGCCGATCTGTTGGCCCTGCTTGAGGCCCTGGCGCAACACCCGATGGTCGCTTCGCTGGACATGGGCGCCGATGCGCAAGGCCAACAGGAGTTGAGCCACCGCCTGGCCTACCTGTTGCCGTTTACCGATCCCGACAAGATCGAGTTGCTGCAACTCGACGACCCCCAGCAACGCTTGGACGCCATTCAATTGCTGCTGGATGAGTTGCAGGGCGAGCTGTTCCCGTGAGCCTGGCAGGCTCGGATTTATCCGCGCCAGCTTGGGATTTTTCAGCGGTGCCGCGAGCCCATCGCCTGAAATAGTGGAGCCTCAGCCACCACTATCAGGGAATGAACATGATTCGATTGTCGCCATCGGAGCAATTGGTCTGGGACGCTTTTTTCGTCAGTGTGACCGCACAAGTGATTCAGCAGGCAGGCGAGCGTGGCCCGGAGTACATTGCCGAGCGCGCTGCGCAAATTGTCGATGAAATGTTGCTGGAGCGCCGGGAGCGCTGCGCCGAGCGGCGTTACGCTCCCGTGGATTGGATGACCCCGGCGTAGCTCAATAAGCGTAGCGCAGCAAGGCGTGGGAGGTGCCGGTCAGGGCAAAGAACCCCAGGACCGCCACGCATCCCGGAACGATCAACCACCACACCTTTGGCGCCATGGCCGGTAGCAGGCTGTGGCGCTGGCTCAAGGTCAGGCTGAAGGCGCAGACCGTCATGGCCAGCAAGGTGCCGGCGAGAATATCGCTCGGCCAGTGGGCCCCCAGGTACACCCGCGACAGGGCAATGGCAGCGGCCGGAATGGCGCCCAGCAGCAGCCAGGCCAGGCGCATGCGGGTCGGTTGGCCGCGACCGGCCAGCACCGCCAACGCGAGGAAGAAGGCAAACGAGCCCGAGGCGTGGCCGCTGGGCATGCTGAAGCTGGTCAGCGGGTCGACGAGGATTTCTGGCCGGCCGCGGGCAAAGAACAGCTTGCTCCCGGTATTGATCAGTGCGGCCCCGAGCAGGGTGGCGCCGACGAAAATCCCCTGGCGCCATTGGCGTGCCAGCAACAGCAGGCCGGTCAGCACCGCGCTGGCGACGAACATCTTCTTGAACTCACCCAACTGGGTGATCATCACCATGGCCCGGTCCATGGCCGGGCTGCGGTGTTCCTGGACCAGGGCCATCAAGCCTTGGTCAAAATGGTTCAGGTACGGGTAGCCGATAAACATCGCGATCAACAATGCCAGGCTGGCGCAGCCCATCCACAGCGTGGCCCGGCGGTGGCCGCGCAGGGTGCTGTTGAGGGCGATGCCGAACAATACGGCCAGGCAGGCGGCGACCACCCCGGCTTCGGGCCAGAACCCTTCGGGCAGCGGCAACCGAAACGCCGCACCGGCGGCCCAGCCAGGCAGCAGATAGGCTATTGACCAACCGGTGGCGGCCAGCACGCTGACGGCGGCAAAGCGCGGGAAGGGCATGTCGCACATCCCGGCGACCATGGGCAGCATCGGCCGCAATGGCCCAATGAAACGTCCTACCAGCAAGCTGACGATGCCGTACTTCTGAAAGTAAGCCTCGGCCCCGTCCATCCACTCGGGATGATGGCGCAGGCCGGGCAGGCGCCGGATATTCTGGTGGAAATGCCGGCCCAGGTAGTAGGAAATCCCGTCGCCCAAGAGCCCACCAAGCAGGCCCAGCAGCAGGGTTTCACCCAGGGACAGCGCGCCGCTGCCGGCCAGTGCGGCAATGGCGAACAGCAACACCGTGCCTGGCACGATAATCCCGGCGATGGCCAGGCATTCCACAAAGGCGACGATAAACACCGCCGCGGCCAGCCATTGCGGGTTAAGGGTCAGCCAGCCAGTAATGCCATCGAGCCATGGGCCCATACAATCTTCTCCATCAATGAACCGCTCCCGAATGGTTTATGCATCGTTCAAAACACTGGCGATCCCCTGTGGGAGCTGGCTTGCCTGCGATTGCGGTGAGTCAGGCGATATCACTGCCGCTGTCACGACGCTATCGCAGGCAAGCCAGCTCCCACTGGACTCGGTGGTGTTGCAGATGCCATTTCCAGCAGGATCGGTTGTTTCAGATATTCAAATCAAAACGTAATCGCGGCCTTCGACCTGACCGCGTCGCAACGGGTTCCGTGTGCAATAGGGCGCGAAGCCAGCATCGACGAAGCGATACATCAAGTGTTCATCCCGCCCACCGGGAATGCCCAGGCGGGTGGTCTGGATAATTTGCGCGGGCGCCACGCCCACATCTTCGACGTACAGCTGCTCCTGGTCGAAGCGCTTGGCGTCCCACATCGGCACCTTCAACCCCAGGGCCTTACACAGCAGGGTTTGTCCGGCGCAGAGCTTGTGGGCCGGGCGCGGGCGGCCGTTGGCGTCGGGGTTGTTGAGGAGCATTTGCGCCAGGCTGGCAGGTCCCGAAACGTCATCTACCCAGGGGTAAGCCGACTTGATCAGCACAGCGTTGCCCGGCCCCTGCGCGCTGAAGTTCAGGGAGTCGCCGCCGCGGGCGTAGTACATATAGATGTGGCCGCCATCCAGAAACAAAGCCTTACGCTTTTCTGTGTAGCCTAAGGACGCATGACTGCCTTTTTCGGCCAGGTAATAGGCTTCGGTTTCAATAATTCGCGCCGACAGCCACAAATCGCCGACCCGATGGCGGATGACTTTGCCCAGCAAATCTTTCGCGAGCGTTTGTGCGTCACGGTCGAAAAAGCCATCAGGCAGGGGGTTGGCGGGGATCTTGGGGGGGGAATTGGACATGACGATGGACGGTTGCACAGGCCAAATGTGACAGGATGATATCAACTTCAGCCTTAATCACCGCTGAACGTCGGGTTTTTACAGTTCATTTCGACCATCCGCCCCTCACCGCTGTCCGTAGGACGGCGCGACAGCTATAATCTGCCGCTTTCCTCTTTGCCAAGACCCCACCAGACCATGACTGAGTCCGTTCTTGACTACATGACCCGCCTGGGTCGCGCTGCCCGTCAGGCCTCGCGGTTGATCGCCCGTGCGAGCACCGCGCAGAAGAACCGTGCCCTGCTGGCCGCCGCCGACGCTCTGGATGCCGCGCGCTCCGAGCTGACCGCCGCCAACGAGGTGGACCTGGCCAACGGCCGGGCCAATGGTCTGGAGCCGGCATTGCTGGATCGCCTGGCGCTGACGCCGGCACGTATCGACGACATGATCGAAGGCCTGCGCCAGGTAGCCAAGCTGCCTGACCCCATCGGTGAAATCCGCGATATGCGCTACCTGCCCTCAGGTATCCAGGTCGGCAAGATGCGCGTGCCCCTGGGCGTGATCGGCATCATCTATGAGTCGCGTCCCAACGTGACCATCGACGCCGCGAGCCTGTGCCTGAAGTCCGGCAACGCCACCATCCTGCGTGGCGGCTCCGAGGCCATCCATTCCAACCGCGCCATCGCCGCCTGCATCCAGCAAGGCCTGGCCGTGGCCGAGTTGCCGGCTGAAGTGGTGCAAGTGGTGGAAACCACCGACCGCGCCGCCGTCGGGGCGTTGATCACCATGCCGGAATATGTCGACGTGATCGTGCCGCGCGGCGGCAAGAGCCTGATCGAACGTGTCAGCCGTGATGCCAAGGTGCCAGTTATCAAGCACCTTGATGGCGTCTGCCATGTATTTATCGACGTGGCGGCCGATCTCGACAAGGCGATCCGCATTGCCGATAACGCCAAGACCCACCGCTACGCACCGTGCAACACCATGGAAACCCTGTTGGTCCACGCCGGCATTGCCGAGCGCGTGTTGCCGCCGCTGGCTGCAATCTACCGTGACAAGGGCGTGGAACTGCGGGGTTGCGAGCGTACCCGGGCATTGCTGGGCAGCGACGTGATCGAAGCCACCGAGCAGGACTGGTACACCGAATACACGGCACCGATCCTGTCGATTCGTATCGTCGATGACCTGGACCAGGCCATCGAGCACATCAATACCTACGGCTCCAAGCATACCGACGCCATTGTTTCCGAGCATTTCAGCGATGCCCGGCGTTTTCTCACCGAAGTGGACTCCGCTTCGGTGATGATCAACGCCTCGACGCGTTTTGCCGACGGCTTCGAGTACGGCCTGGGGGCGGAGATTGGGATTTCCACTGATAAGCTGCATGCCCGTGGCCCGGTTGGCCTGGAAGGCCTGACGAGTGAGAAGTACGTGGTCTTTGGCGACGGTCATGTGCGCACTTGATGGGTAAACGCATCGGGCTGCTCGGCGGTACCTTCGACCCCGTGCACATCGGCCATCTGCGCAGTGCCCTGGAAGTGGCGGATACCCTCGGGCTGCAAGAGCTGCGGCTGATCCCCAATGCCCGGCCGCCGCACCGGGACACGCCGCAGGTCAGCGCGCAGGAGCGCCTGGCGATGGTGCAGTGCGCGGTGGCCGGGATTGCCCCGCTGGTGGTGGACGACCGCGAGCTCAAGCGCGATAAACCGTCCTACACTATCGACACCCTGGAACAGACGCGGGCCGAGTTGGCCGCCGATGACCAGTTGTTTCTGCTTTTGGGCTGGGACGCATTTTGCGCACTGCCCACTTGGCATCGCTGGGAAGAGTTGCTCCAGCATTGCCACATCCTGGTTTTGCAACGCCCGGATGCCGACAGCGAACCGCCGGATGCCTTGCGCAACCTGCTGGCAGCGCGGTCGGTAAGTGACCCACAGGCCCTGACCGGGCCGAGCGGGAATATTGCATTCGTCTGGCAGACCCCGCTTGCGGTGTCCGCCACCCAGATCCGTCAACTGCTGGCCAGCGGTAAGTCGGTACGTTTCCTGGTGCCTGACGCGGTCCTGGCCTACATCGATGCGCACGGGCTTTACCGTGCGTCGAACTGAAAAGGCGCGCTTGAAGGCACGAATAGTCGTGTATTGAAGCGCCCGAACTAATGAGCAAAACGAGTTTTATATGACGAACAAAGACGTAAGCAAAGTTAAGCGCAAAGGCACGTTCAAGAGCGCACCGTTGCCGGTAGAAGCCCTGCTGGTCCCGGCTCCTGAAGGTGAAGCGCTGGTAGCGCTGGCTGTAGCCGCCCTGGAAGACGTGAAGGCCCAGGACATCCAGGTCCTGGACGTGCGCGACAAGCAAAGCATCACCGACTTCATGATCATCGCCACCGGTACCTCCAACCGCCAGATCGGCGCGATGCTGGACAAGGTGCGCGAAGCCGTCAAAGCCCAGGGCGTCAAGCCACTGGGTGAAGAAGGCAAGGGCGACAGCGACTGGGTGCTGGCTGACCTGGACACCGTGATCGTCCACATGATGACCAGCAACGCTCGCCAGTTCTACGACCTGGAGCGCCTGTGGAAAGGCGCCGAGCAGAGCCGTGCCGCCGATGGCAAGCACCACAGCCCTGAAGTCGGTCACGCGCACTTCGACAAGCTCAACAAAGACCAGGAATAAGGAACGGCTGTGCGCCTGCGTCTGATTGCTGTCGGTTCACGCATGCCCAAGTGGGTGGAAGAAGGCTGGCATGAATATGCCAAGCGTCTGCCATCCGAACTGGCGCTGGAGCTGGTGGAAATACCCCTCAACACCCGGGGCAAGAACGCCGATGTGGCGCGCTTTATCCGTCAGGAGGGCGAGGCGATGCTGGCCAAGGTCGGTGCCAACGAGCGCATCGTCACCCTTGAGGTGCACGGCAAACCCTGGAGCACCGAGCAGTTGGCGGTGGAACTGGATCGCTGGCGCCTGGATTCGCGCACGGTCAACTTCATGGTCGGCGGCCCCGAGGGGCTGGCGCCGGAAGTCTGCGCGCGGGCCGATCAGCGCTGGTCGCTGTCGCCCCTGACGTTGCCCCATCCGCTGGTGCGGATTCTGATTGGTGAACAGCTGTATCGCGCCTGGACAGTCCTGTCCGGGCACCCTTACCACAAATAGTCTGCGCCCTGCCTGATGACCCAGCCGATCCGCATCAAGGACCACGAGAAAGACGCACGTCTTGTACGCGCGCGCGTGATCTTTGGCGCGATCGCGGTGGTGGCGTTGATGTGTGTGTTGATCGCCCGCCTGTATTACCTACAGGTGATCCAGTACGAGTATCACTCCACGTTGTCGGAAAACAACCGGGTGCATGTGCAGCCGATTCCGCCGACCCGTGGCCTGATTTTCGACCGCAATGGCGTGGTGATCGCCGATAACCGGCCCAGTTTCAGCCTGAGCATGACCCGCGAACGTTCCGGTGACTGGCAGCAGGTCCTCGATGTGATTGTCGAGGTGCTGCAACTGACGCCGGAAGACCGGGTGATCTTCGAGAAACGCATGAAGCAGGGGCGGCGCCCGTTTGAACCGGTGCCGATCCTGTTTGAGCTGACCGAAGAGCAGATCGCCAGGATCGCGGTGAACCAGTTCCGTTTGCCGGGGGTGGAAGTGGTGGCGCAGCTGGTGCGCCATTACCCGCAAGGGGCGCACTTTGCCCACTCGGTCGGTTATATGGGGCGGATCAACGAAAAAGAGCTGAAAACCCTCGATCCGGTCAATTACAGCGGCACCCACCATATCGGCAAGACCGGCATCGAGCGTTTCTACGAGCCGGAACTGCACGGCCAGGTGGGTTACGAGGAGGTCGAGACCAACGCCCGTGGCCGTGTGCTGCGGGTGCTCAAGCGCACCGACCCGATTCCCGGCAAAGACATTGTCCTGAGCCTGGATATCAAGCTGCAGGAGGCCGCGGAAATGGCCCTCGGTGGCCGTCGTGGCGCGGTGGTGGCGCTGGATCCGAACACCGGCGAGGTGCTGGCGATGGTCAGCCAGCCGAGTTTCGACCCCAACCTGTTTGTCACCGGGATCAGCTTCAAGGCTTATGCCGAGCTGCGTGATTCCATCGACCGGCCGTTGTTCAACCGGGTGCTGCGCGGCCTGTATCCGCCAGGCTCGACCATCAAGCCGGCGGTGGCGATTGCCGGCCTGGATGCGGGGGTTGTCACTGCTTCCAGCCGGGTTTTCGACCCGGGTTACTACATGTTGCCCAACTACGATCACAAGTACCGTAACTGGAACCGCACCGGTGACGGCTATGTGGACCTGGATACGGCGATCATGCGATCCAACGACACCTACTTCTATGACCTGGCCCACAAGCTGGGGATCGATCGTTTATCGACCTACATGGGCAAGTTCGGCCTCGGTCAGAAAGTGTCCCTGGACATGTTTGAAGAATCCCCAGGCTTGATGCCTTCCCGCGAGTGGAAGCGCGCTACCCGGCGCCAGGCCTGGTTCCCGGGGGAAACCCTGATCCTGGGGATCGGCCAGGGCTATATGCAGGCCACGCCCTTGCAGCTGGCCCAGGCTACGGCGCTGGTCGCCAGCAAGGGCAAGTGGATCCGCCCGCACCTGGCCAAGACCATCGAGGGTGAGAAACCGGTGGATGAAAACCCGATCCCGGACATCGTCCTGCGTGATTCTTCCGACTGGACCAAGGTCAACCATGGTATGCAGCAAGTGATGCACGGCGCGCGCGGTACTGCGCGCAAGGCCGCTGCTGGCGCGCAATACCGGATCGCCGGCAAGAGCGGTACCGCCCAGGTAGTGGCGATCAAGCAGGGCGAGAAATACGACCGCTCCAAGGTTCAGGAACGCCATCGCGACCACGCCTTGTTTGTCGGTTTTGCCCCGGCCGACAACCCGAAAATCACCGTGGCGGTGATGGTCGAGAACGGCGAGTCCGGTTCCGGCGTGGCCGCCCCGGTGGTGCGCCAGATCATGGACGCCTGGTTGCTGGACCAGGACGGCAAGCTCAGGCCTGAGTTTGCCAACCCTTCAAGCGCGGAGGCTACGGCCCGTGAAGAGTAATTTCGACCGCATTCTCTCCAGTGAGGATGTGATGCGTCGCCGCGCCACCTTGTTGCAGCGCATGCACATTGATGGCCCGTTGCTGATCCTGCTGCTGACCCTGGCGGCCGGCAGCCTGTTCGTACTGTATTCGGCCAGTGGCAAGAACTGGGACCTGCTGATCAAGCAAGCGTCGTCGTTCGGCCTGGGCCTGTTGTCGATGGTGGTCATTGCCCAGCTGGAGCCGCGTTTCATGGCGCGCTGGGTGCCGCTGGGATACGTCGCAGGCGTGCTGCTGCTGGTGGTGGTGGACGTCATGGGGCATAACGCCATGGGCGCCACCCGCTGGATCAATATCCCGGGGGTGATTCGCTTCCAGCCGTCGGAATTCATGAAGATCCTGATGCCGGCGACCATCGCCTGGTACCTGGCCAAGCGCACCTTGCCGCCCCAGCTCAAGCACGTAGGCATCAGCCTGATCCTGATCGGCATTCCGTTCATCCTGATCGTGCGCCAGCCCGACCTCGGCACCGGCCTGCTGATTCTCGCCGGCGGTGCGTTCGTGCTGTTCATGGGCGGCCTGCGCTGGCGCTGGATCATCAGCGTGCTGGTGGCAGCCGTGCCGGTGGCCGTCGCCATGTGGTTCTTCTTCATGCACGATTATCAGAAGCAGCGGGTCTTGACCTTCCTCGATCCCGAGAGCGATCCGTTGGGCACCGGTTGGAACATCATCCAGTCCAAGGCGGCCATCGGTTCCGGCGGCGTGTTTGGCAAGGGCTGGTTGCTGGGCACCCAGTCGCACCTGGACTTCCTGCCGGAAAGCCACACTGACTTTATCATCGCGGTGATGGGCGAGGAGTTCGGCCTGGTGGGCATTTGCGCACTGCTGCTGATCTACTTGCTGTTGATCGGGCGTGGCCTGGTGATTACCGCGCAAGCGCAGACGTTGTTCGGCAAATTGCTCGCCGGTGCGCTGACAATGACTTTTTTTGTTTACGTTTTCGTCAACATCGGTATGGTCAGTGGCCTGCTGCCGGTGGTTGGGGTGCCGTTGCCGTTCATTAGCTACGGCGGAACTTCGCTGGTGACATTACTGTCAGCGTTTGGGGTTTTGATGTCGATCCATACCCATCGCAAGTGGATCGCACAGGTTTGAATAAGGTGAAGATGTCAATGCAAGCAATGCGCGGCTGGGCTGCTCGATATGCGTCCTGCCTGGGCTTGTTGGGCGCCTTTGGCGCTGCACAGCCAGCCCTGGCCGGCGATTACGACGGCTCGCCCCAGGTCGCCGAATTTGTCGGTGAGATGACGCGTGACTATGGTTTCGCCGGCGAACAACTGATGGGCGTGTTCCGCGAGGCGCAGCGCAAGCAGGCGATACTCGACGCCATTTCCCGCCCCGCCGAACGCGTCAAGCAGTGGAAGGACTATCGCCCGATGTTCCTCACCGACGCCCGGGTGGCGCGGGGTGTGGATTTCTGGCGGCAGCACGAGGCCGTGCTGGCCCGTGCCGAGCAGGAATATGGCGTACCGGCCCAGGTGATCGTCTCGATCATCGGCGTTGAAACCTTTTACGGGCGCAATACCGGCAGTTACCGGGTGATCGACGCCTTGTCGACCCTGGGCTTCGATTACCCGCCCCGCGCCGAATTCTTCCGCAAGGAACTGCGTGAGTTCCTGCTGCTGGCCCGTGAAGAGCAGGTCGACCCGCTGACCCTCAAAGGCTCCTACGCCGGGGCCATGGGCCTGCCGCAGTTCATGCCCAGCAGCTTTCGTGCCTACGCCGTGGATTTTGACGGTGATGGCCATATCAACATCTGGAGCAACCCCGATGATGCCATCGGCAGCGTTGCCAGCTACTTCAAGCGTCATGGCTGGGTGGCTGGCGAGCCGGTGGTGATCCGCGCCGATGTCACGGGCGATCGCGCCGATGAAGGCCTGACCCAGGGCATCGAGCCGGTGAAAACCGTCGGGGAGTTGCGGGCGCTGGGCTGGTCAAGTCATGATGCGCTGCGCGATGATATGCCGGTTACTGCCTTCCGCCTGGAAGGTGCAGACGGCCCGGAATACTGGATGGGCCTGAAGAATTTTTACGCAATCACGCGTTATAACCGCAGTGTGATGTACGCCATGGCCGTGCATCAGCTGTCAGACATGCTGGTTCAAGCACGGGGCGTCAAGTAATGCGGGTATCGCCGATCAATAAACCGCTCAAGCTGGTGGCGCTGGCCGCATTGTCCTTGCTGGTTGTCAGTTGCTCCACCAGCCGCGCGCCGGCGCAGAAGGCCAGTGGCCCGGTAGTCCGCGCGCAGCCGGGGCTGGATATCAACCGGGCCCACAAGGACGGCGCGCCGTGGTGGGACGTCGATGTCTCGCGCATCCCGGATGCCACGCCGACCCTGCATACCGGCAACTATAAAGCCAACCCCTACACGGTGCTGGGCAAGACCTACTTCCCGCTGCAAGAGTCCAAGAACTACGTGCAGTCGGGCACCGCATCCTGGTACGGCACCAAGTTCCACGGCCAGAACACCGCCAACGGCGAAGTGTATGACCTGTATGGCATGAGCGCGGCGCACAAGACCCTGCCGCTGCCGGCCTACGTACGGGTGACCAACCTGGACAACAACCGCGTGGTAATCCTGCGGGTCAACGACCGCGGGCCGTTCTACTCCGACCGAATTATCGACTTGTCCTACGCTGCCGCGAAAAAACTCGGCTATGCCGAAACCGGCACGGCGCGGGTCAAGGTCGAAGGCATCGATCCGGCCCAGTACTGGGCCCAGCGCGGCAAGCCAGCGCCGTTGATGCTCAACGAGCCACAAAGCGCACAACCGCAGATCACCGCTTCGGCGGGCAAGGTCGAGCAGTGGACGCCGCCGCCCCAGCAGCACGCCGCGCCAGTCGTGGCGGTGCCACAGGCGGCGCCGGGCAATGCAGCGGGCGGGCAGTACCTGCAAGTCGGCGCTTTCGCCAACCCGGATGCGGCAGAACTGTTAAGGTCCAAGCTCAGCGGGATGGTCAGCGCGCCAGTGTTTATCAGCTCCATCGTGCGTAACCAGCAGACCCTGCACCGGGTACGCCTGGGCCCCATCGGCTCGGCGGGCGAGATTGCCCAGGTGCAGAACAGCGTGCGACTGGCCAACCTGGGTCAGCCCAGCGTGGTCAGCGCCGAATAAGCAGTAGCGGATCTGGGGTGCTGGCGCGTTTGCGTGCCGGGGCCCTGGTTGCAGGCTCGTCGAATAATAAAAACCCGAAGGCAAGGGTTGAGCTGGCAACTGAATACGCGACAGCCTGGCAACGGGCTGTCTGAATAGTTTTGCCCGCGAGGGCAAGTTTCCATAAGCAATTTCGAGAGACGGATGAACATCACCACCTTAGCCAAACGCCTGTGCCTGCTTGTCCCGCTGATCATCGCGCCCGCTGCCTGGGCCGTCGAAATGATGCCAGCGCCACCGCAACTGGCTGCCAAGTCCTACGTGCTCATGGATGCCGCAAGCGGCAACGTGCTGGTCGAAAACAACGGTGACCAGCGCCTGCCGCCGGCCAGCCTGACCAAGCTGATGACCGCCTACATCGCGACCCTGGAAATCCGTCGCGGCCAGATCGGTGAAAACGATCCGGTGACCGTCAGCGAAAACGCCTGGCGTACCGGCGGTTCGCGGATGTTCATCAAGGTCGGCTCCCAGGTGACTGTCAGCGACCTGCTGCACGGCATCATCATCCAGTCCGGTAACGACGCCAGCGTCGCCCTGGCCGAGCATATTGCCGGCAGCGAAGATGCATTCGCCGACATGATGAACAAAACCGTGACTGACCTGGGCATGACCAACAGCCACTTCATGAACCCGACCGGCCTGCCAAACCCAGACCACTACTCGTCGGCCCATGACATGGCGATCCTGGCCCGCGCGATCATTCGCGTCGACCCGGTGCACTACGCCATCTACTCCCAGAAAGAATTCTTCTGGAACAACATCAAGCAGCCTAACCGCAACCTGTTGCTGTGGCGCGACAAGACCGTCGATGGCCTGAAAACCGGCCACACCGACGAGGCCGGCTACTGCATGGTGTCTTCGGCTGTGCGTGATGGCCAACGCTTGATCGCCGTGGTGTTCGGCACCAACAGCGAGCAGGCCCGTGCGGCTGAAACCCAGAAGCTGCTGACCTACGGTTTCCGCTTCTTCGAAACCCAGACCTTCTACCAGAAGGGCGCTGAGCTGGCCCAGGCTCCTGTGTGGAAAGGCACCGAGCGTCAAGTCAAGGCCGGCCTGGCTGACGACCTGACCCTGACCATGCCTAAAGGCCAGCTGAAGAAACTGGCTGCCAGCATGACCATGAACCCGCAACTGACCGCGCCTATCGCCAAGGGCGATGTGATCGGTAAAGTCGAAGTGAAGCTGGACGACAAAGTCGTACACAGCGCCGATCTGATCGCACTCGACGCCGTTGAGGAAGGTGGTATCTTCCGCCGCGTGTGGGATAGCATCCGTCTATTCTTCTACGGCTTGTTCAACTGATTGTGTGCACCCGCAAAGCCCTGCGTTGATCCGACGCGGGGCTTTGCTCGTCGCCACGGCTTACCGCTTACGAGGCCGTTACGCCATGACCGATAAAGAAGTAAAGGCGCCAAAGATCGAATTCCCGGTGACGGACTATCCCGTCAAGGTGATCAGCGATACCGGTGTGGGCAACAAAGACAAGATCCTCGAGATCATGCGTAAACACGCAACGATCAACGACAACCGTGTGGATGAGCGCTTGAGCACCAACGGTAAGTACACCACGATCCAGTTGCACATCGTAGCGACCGGTCAAGACCAGCTTTACGACATCAACAGCGAACTGCGAGCCACCGGTTTCGTACATATGGTGTTGTGATGTCACAGGTCCTGGGCTTTCGCGAGCTCGGCCAGATGGCGTACGAGCCTGTCTGGCACGCCATGCAGCGCTTTACCAATGAGCGCGGCAGCTCGGCTCCCGACGAAATCTGGCTGGTGGAGCACCCGCCGGTATTCACCCAGGGCCAGGCTGGCAAGGCCGAGCATCTACTACTTCCGGGTGATATTGCGGTGGTGCAGGTCGACCGGGGTGGTCAAGTGACTTACCATGGGCCCGGACAACTGGTGGCTTACTTGCTGCTGGATGTGCGCAAGCTGGGTTATGGCGTGCGTGAGCTGGTCAGTCGCATGGAGAACTGCCTGATCGAGCTGCTGGCCAGTTACGGTGTGACTGCCGCGGCCAAGCCCGATGCTCCAGGTGTGTATGTCAACGGCGCGAAAATCGCCTCCCTGGGCCTGCGTATTCGTCATGGCTGTTCCTTTCATGGCCTGGCCCTGAACGTGGACATGGACCTGGCGCCGTTTCTCCGGATCAATCCCTGTGGTTACGCCGGTTTGGCCATGACCCAGTTGAGCGATCACGCAACACCCATAGAATTTGCCGAGGTAAGTGCCCGGCTGCGCGCGCAGCTCGTCAAACACCTCGACTATGCTGAGCAGACGACCCTGACGGGCGGAATCGACTGATATGACTACTGATGTTGTGCAAACCATGATCCCGACGCTGGACATTACCGACCGTCCGGCCCCGGCTCCGCGTGCCAAGGTGGAAGCCGGCGTCAAGCTGCGCGGCGCCGAGAAGGTTGCACGCATCCCGGTGAAGATCATTCCGACCACCGAACTGCCGAAAAAGCCCGACTGGATTCGCGTGCGCATCCCGGTCTCGCCGGAAGTCGACCGTATCAAGGCGCTGCTGCGCAAACACAAACTGCACAGCGTGTGCGAAGAAGCCTCCTGCCCGAACCTGGGCGAGTGCTTCTCTGGCGGCACCGCGACCTTCATGATCATGGGTGACATCTGCACCCGTCGCTGCCCGTTCTGCGACGTTGGCCATGGCCGGCCCAAGCCACTGGACGTCAACGAGCCAGAAAGCCTGGCCATCGCCATTGCCGACCTGAAACTCAAGTACGTGGTGATCACCTCGGTTGACCGCGATGACCTGCGCGACGGCGGTGCCCAGCACTTTGCCGACTGCATCCGTGAAATCCGCAAATTGTCGCCGAATGTGATGCTCGAGACCCTGGTCCCGGACTACCGTGGCCGCATGGACGTCGCCCTGGAAATCACCGCCGCCGAGCCGCCAGATGTGTTCAACCACAACCTGGAAACCGTGCCACGCCTGTACAAGGCCGCGCGCCCGGGTTCGGACTACCAGTGGTCGCTGACCCTGCTGCAGAAATTCAAGCAGATGATGCCGCACATCCCCACCAAGTCCGGCCTGATGCTGGGCCTGGGCGAAACCGACGAAGAAGTCATCGAAGTCATGAAGCGCATGCGCGAACACGACATCGACATGCTGACCCTCGGTCAGTACCTGCAACCGTCGCGCAGCCACTTGCCGGTGCAGCGTTTCGTGCACCCGGACACCTTTGCCTGGTTTGCCGAAGAAGGTTACAAGATGGGCTTCAAGAACGTCGCCTCGGGCCCGCTGGTGCGTTCGTCGTACCACGCCGACGAGCAGGCCAAGCTGGTCAAGGCTAGCCTGGTTTCCTGAGCCTTGGCGCCCATCTGTCTGGATGGGTGTGTATGGAGCTGGCTTGTGTGGGAGCGGGCTTGCCCGCGATAGCATCGCCTCGGTGCAACTGATACACCGAGGCGTCTGCATCGCGGGCAAGCCCGCTCCCACAGTTCGTTGCGCTGTACAGAATAGGGAGAACCAAGGATGACTGACCCGCTTGCCACCGCCGTACCCGCCCTGCGCGCCGAAGGCGTGATCGGCCTCATCGCTCCCGCCGGTCCCGCCGCGCTGGATGTTGAAAAGGCCGGGCAATGGATGCGCGCCCGTGGCTACGAGCTGCGGATCTTCTCGGGGGTGTATGAGCGCGATGGCTACCTGGCCGGCAGCGATAAAGTCCGCCTGCGTGACCTGCATGCGGCCTTTGCCGACCCCGAGATCGACGCCATCTTCTGCCTGCGCGGCGGCTACGGCACCCCACGCTTGCTCGACAGCGTGGATTTCGCGCTGCTGGCGGCCAATCCCAAGCCCTTCGTCGGCTACAGCGATATCACCGCGCTGCACTTGGCGATCAGTCGCTACGCCGGCTTCGTGACTTTCCACGGCCCGATGCTGAATGCCGACCTGCTCGGTGACAAGCAACAACCCACCGAATCATCACTGTTCAGCCTGCTGCGTGGGCGGCTGGGCGCTGGCAGTGTGCTGGCGCACCCAGTGGCGTACCCGTTGACCACCGTTGAGCCTGGCATCGCCTGTGGGCGCCTGTTGGGGGGCAACCTGTCGATGATCGCGGCCGTGATGGGCACGCCCTTTGAGCTTGATGCCGACGGCATCATTCTGTTTATCGAGGACGTCAACGAGCCGATCTACCGCATCGACCGCCTGCTGACGCACTTGCGCCTGGCGGGCAAGCTGGCGCAGGTGCGCGGTGTGCTGGTGGGGGATGTGGCTGGAGTTGATAGCGTGGCGCTGGAGCGGTTGTTGAAGCAGACCTTCGAGCCGTTGTGCATCCCGGTCCTGTCCGGCTGGCGCAGTGGTCATTGCGACCCGAACCTGACCTTGCCGATGGGTGCGGTGGTGCGCCTGGATGCGGGGGAACAGCGGCTGGTGCTGGAGCAGGATGTGGTGTGTAGGCTCTGAGTGTTTTGCCGCCTGTCAGCACGCTATCGCGAGCAAGCTGGCTCCCACAGGGAATTGCATTCCAAATGTGGGAGCGGCAGTCGCCCTACGCCGATCTAGCGGCTACGCAACGACTCCAACAACTTCACTGTCGGATACCCATCCGCCGGCCAGCCCAACGACTGCTGCGCCGCCCGAATCGCCTTGCGCGTATTGGCGCCGATAATCCCGTCCGGGTTGCCAGCCTCATAGCCCTTGGCACTCAACACCGTCTGCAATTCGATACGCTGGGAGCGGGTCAGCGGCAGTTCGTCCGTTGGCCAATCCCCGCGAATCACCCCGCCACCGCCAAAGCGCTCGGACAACAGGCCGACCGCCAGGGCGTAGGACGACGAGTTGTTGTACTTGAGGATTGCGCGGAAGTTATCCAGCACCAGGAACGCCGGGCCGCGATGGCCGGCCGGCAGCAGCAGGGCGGCCGATAGCGTTTCTACGTTGGGTGGCACGCTGGCCCCGGCCGGCACCTGCAGCCCGAGTTTCATCCACTCGCCGACCGGCTTGCGCACTGCACCATCCGCCAGGGCATAGTCGAAGTTCGCCGGCAATTGCCGCACCTCAAAGCCCCACGGTTGGCCTTTCTGCCAGCCCGAGCTTTGCAGGTAGTGCGCGGTGGAGGCGAGGGCGTCGGCCGAGCTGTTCCAGATGTCGCGGCGACCGTCGCCATCGAAGTCCACCGCGTGGGTGTTGTAGGTGGTCGGTATGAATTGGGTCTGGCCCATGGCGCCGGCCCAGGAACCGCGCATCTGTTCGGCCGGGATATCACCGTGCTGGATGATTTGCAGCGCAGCCAGCAACTGCGCCTGGGCGAATGCCGGGCGACGGCCTTCGTAGGCCAGGGTCGCCAGGGAGCGGATCACCGAGTTATTGCCCTGGAACGAACCGAAGTTGCTTTCCATGCCCCACACCGAGACCAGTACCTGGCGATCGACACCGTAGCGCTGCTCGATGCTTTGCAGGATATCGGCGTGCTTGACCAGCAGGGCCTGGCCGTTGCGCACACGCAGCGGCGACAGGGCGCCGTTGAGGTATTCCCATACCGGGCGGGAAAACTCCGGTTGGCTGCGGTCGGCACGGATGACCGCCATGTCAGGAGTGACGTTGGCGAATGCCGTGTCGAATACTGCAGGGGTGATACCGGCTTTCAGCGCTTCGACGCGAAAACCTGCCTGCCATTGGGCAAAGGTCTGGGTCGGCTGGATATCGAGATTGCTCACGGCCAGGGGCGCAACTACGGCGGGTGCGGCAACCGGTGCGGTCTGGAGCGTGGGCAGGGGCTGAGCGTCGGCGGCGGTGGGTTTTTCGGCGCAGGCGACTAACAGGATCAGGCTGGAGGCAGCAATCAATTGGCGAAGGTGCCAACGACGGGAAAGACTAGAGGGCATGCACAGGTCCAGGAAATACGAATCAGGTGCAGACCTTATCATGCCAGAGGGGCGCTTGCCTTCAGGCAGCCAGAAAGTAAGAAGCCTCCCAGCTATTAGACTGGAAGGCTTCGCGGCGGTAGCTGCCTTTGCCTTTGCCGGCGGGTTCCTGGCGACTGCGGAACAACGGCTGGGCGATGATGGATTTGGCCTTGTTGGGGCCATGCTTGGATGGCTTTTTGCTCATGATCGGGACTCTCCGATGGGGTGGGTGATGCGGTGCGAATCATCTGCCGAAGTTTGGCTGCTGTCCAGCCCGGCGCGATGTAGGAAATATCAAAGACCTGAATACGGCGACGATCAAACCTGTAGGAGCTGGCTTGCCAGCGATGCAAGCACCTCGGTATGTCAGTCACACCGTGATGATGCCATCGCTGGCAAGCCAGCTCCTACATTGGATTTGTGGTGTTTGGGCGAGCGTGCTATTCGGCTGGCAGTGCCAGGCGCTGGCCGGACATCAGCAGCGACAAACGGCTCAAGCTCATCCACGGCGACCCAGCCGCCTGGCCCTTGATCTGCGCATCGATGCGCTGGGCTTCGAGCAACAGTTGCGCCCAGCGTTGCGCCGAGTGCCGTTGCAGGGCCTTGCTCATCAGGGGCTTGCGCTTGTCCCATACCGGCGGGCGGGCTTGGCTGAAAGCCTTGTCCAGCGGCGTACCCTGGCTGTATTGCAGGGCGATATTGGCCAGCAAGCGCAACTCCCGCGCCAGGGCCCAGAGAATCACCGGCGGCTCGACCCCTTCACCGCGCAGCCCTTCGAGCATGCGCAAGGCATGGGCCGCGTCGCCATTGAGGATCGCATCCACCAGCCCGAACACGTCAAAACGCGCGCTGTCGGCCACCGCGCCTTGCACTGTCTCGACGGTGATCTGGCCACCTTCGGCCATCAGCTTGAGCTTTTCGATTTCCTGGGCGGCGGCCAGCAAGTTGCCTTCAACCCGGGCGGCGATCAACTCGACCGCGTCCTGGCTGGCAGACAACCCGGCTTGGGACAGGCGTTGGCGAATCCATTGTGGCAACTGATTGCTGTCGACTGGCCAGATCTGGATGAACTGGGTTTGCGCCCCTTCCACCAGGGCCTTACCCCATTTGGTCTTCTGCGCACTGCCATCGAGCTTGGGCAGGCTGATCAGCAACAGCGTGTCCTCGGCGGGGCGGGCGCAATATTCCATCAGGGCCGCCGCGCCTTTGTCGCCGGGCTTGCCCGAGGGCAGGCGCAGCTCCAGCAGGCGTTTTTCGGCAAACAGCGACATGCTCGCCCCGGCCTGGAGCAGGGTGCCCCAGTCGAAGCTGGCATCGGCGCTGAACACCTGGCGTTCATCAAAGCCTTGCTGGCGCGCAGCCTGGCGGATGGTGTCGGCAGCTTCCTGGCACAACAGCGGATCATCGCCACTGACGATGTACACAGGCGCGAGGTTGCCTTGCAGGTGTTTGGCGAGTTGGGCGGGGGCGAGTTTCATAGGCTGGATGGACGGGGCGCATGACGCGCCCCGCCTGGTTTACTCGGCAGGGACTTCAACAGGCGATTGCTTGGGAATGCTGTTTTCGTAGTCCTGCGCGGCTTTCAGCGCCTCGGCATCTGCCTTGGCCTTGGCGTCGGCAGTCTGTTGCAAAGCGTCGAGCTGGGCCGGGCTGATCATTTGCAGGCGCAGGACCATACGCTGGACCAGGTCACGGCGCATTTCATTGCGCACCTGATTGACCTCAGTGTCGGAACCCACCAGGTTGTTGCCGTCATGCGTCACGACTTTCTGCACTTGCAGCTTGTCGCTGATCAGCGGCAATTGGTCGTGGCCCTGGATCTGGAACATGAGCACGCTACTCAACTCGATATCCGAAGACCGGCCGGCACTGGCGTAGCTGAGGTTACGCTGGGTCTCTTTCTCGTCGATCAGTACCAGCTTGTAAGCCGCACCGTTATAGACTTTGACGCCGCTGTTTTCCAGGGTTTGGCGCAGCTGGGTCACGGTTTCGCCATAGGCGTTGCGCGCGCTGACATCCAGTTCCTTGATCGCCAGTTCCGTGGTGCCAGTGCCGCGCAGCTGGAAGCCGCAAGCGCTCAGCAGTACGGCAAGGCCCATAACCAGCAGGTTGCGTTTGATCATTTTGTTGCTCCCCTTGAAACCATGTGGGCCTTATCGAGGCCCTGGAGGTTTTGTTCGGCGCCGGGGCTCTTGCCCTGGCGCCCGATCCGATTAGCTAGCGACGATATTGACCAGTTTGCCGGGCACCACGATCACTTTGCGGATCGTCAGGCCTTCGGTGAAGCGCAGCACGTTCTCGTTGCTACGCGCGGCGGCTTCGACTTCTTCGCGGCTGGCGCTGGCAGGCATGTCGATCTGGCCGCGCAGCTTGCCGTTGACCTGAATCACCAGTTGAAGCGTGTCCTGGACCAGGGCGCTGTCATCCGCGACCGGCCATGCAGCATCGATCACCGCGCCGCTGTGGCCCAACTGGCTCCACAGGTCGTGGCTGATGTGCGGGGTAATCGGTGCCAGCAGCAACACGACAGTTTCCAGGCCTTCCTGCACCAGTGCGCGGTCTTGTTCGGTAGCCTGTGGGGCCTTTTCCAGCACGTTCATCAGCGTCATCACCTGGGCGATGGCAGTGTTGAACTTGTGGTGCTGGCCCACGTCCTGGCTGGCTTGCTTGATGGCCAGGTGGGTGCTGCGGCGAATGAGCTTCTGCTCGTCGCTCAACGACGCCACGTCCAGCTTGCCCGGCAAGCCCTGGCTGATATGGGCATGCGCCAGGCGCCAGACACGCTTGAGGAAACGGTGCGAACCTTCGACACCGGAGTCCGACCATTCGGCGCTCATGTCGGGCGGCGAGGCGAACATCATGAACAGGCGGCAGGTGTCGGCGCCGAACTGGTCGATCATCGACTGTGGGTCGACGCCGTTGTTCTTCGACTTGGCCATCTTCTCGGTGCCGCCGATTTCCACCGGCAGGCCGTCGGATTTCAGCTTGGCACTGATCACCTTGGCCTTGCTGTCACGCTCAAGCTCCACGTCCGCCGGGTTGAACCAGGTGTAGGCGCCATTGGCTTCGCGGCGATAGTAAGTCTCGGCGATCACCATGCCCTGGGTCAGCAGGTTCTTGAACGGCTCGTCGGAGCTGACCAGGCCTTCGTCACGCATCAGCTTGTGGAAGAAGCGTGCGTACAGCAGGTGCAGGATCGCGTGTTCGATGCCACCGATGTACTGGTCCACCGGCAACCAGTGGTCGGCCGCGGATTTTTCCACCAGGCCGCCTTCATAGTGCGGCGAGGCGTAGCGGGCGTAGTACCACGAGGACTCGACGAAGGTGTCCATGGTGTCGGTTTCACGCTTGGCAGGCTGGCCGCATTTCGGGCAACTGCACTCGTAGAACTCGGGCATGCGCGCCAATGGCGAACCGGCGCCGTCCGGCACCACGTCTTCGGGCAGCACCACCGGCAATTGGTCTTCCGGTACCGGTACGTCGCCACAGCTTTCGCAGTGGATGATCGGGATCGGGCAGCCCCAGTAGCGCTGGCGGCTGATGCCCCAGTCGCGCAGGCGGAACTGGGTGCGCGAGGCACCGAGGTTTTTCTTGATCAGGGCGACTTCCATGGCGTCGAAGGCGCCAGCGAAGTCCAGGCCGTCGAACTCGCCGGAGTTGATCAGGGTGCCGTGTTCGTTATAAGCGTCCTGCCACGGGGCCGGGTTGGTTTCACCGGAGCTGGTGCGCACCACGGACTTGATCGGCAGGTTGTACTTGGTGGCGAATTCGAAATCGCGCTCGTCGTGGGCGGGCACTGCCATTACTGCGCCATCGCCGTAGTGCATCAGCACATAGTTGGCGACCCATACCGGCAGTTTTTCGCCGGTCAGCGGGTGCTCGACAAACAGCGAGGTCGGCAGGCCCTTTTTCTCCTGGGTGGCGACGTCGGCTTCGGCCACGCTGCCGCCTTTGCATTCGGCGATAAAGGCCTGCAGCTCAGGGTTGTTTTTTGCGGCCAGGGTGGCCAGCGGGTGTTCGGCGGCCACGGCGACGTAGGTCGCGCCCATCAGGGTGTCTGGACGGGTGGTGAAGACTTTCAGTGCGCCAGCAACGCCTATGGAATCGACGTTGTACGGGAACTGCACTTCCATGCCCTTGGACTTGCCGATCCAGTTGCGCTGCATGGTCTTGACCTGTTCAGGCCAGCCCGGCAGGTCGTCAAGGCTCGACAAGAGCTCATCGGCATAGGCGGTGATCTTGAAGTAGTACATCGGGATTTCGCGCTTCTCGATCAGCGCGCCGGAACGCCAGCCGCGACCGTCGATCACCTGCTCGTTGGCCAAGACGGTCTGATCGACCGGATCCCAGTTCACGGTGCCGCTTTTTTTGTAGATCACGCCTTTTTCGAACAGGCGAGTGAACAGCCATTGTTCCCAGCGGTAGTAGTCCGGCTTGCAGGTGGTCACTTCGCGCGACCAGTCCACGGCCAGGCCCAGGCTGCGCAGCTGGGTCTTCATGTAGGCGATGTTTTCGTAGGTCCACTTGGCGGGCGCTACGTTGTTTTTCATCGCGGCGTTTTCCGCAGGCATGCCGAAGGCGTCCCAACCCATAGGTTGCAGGACGTTTTTGCCGAGCATGCGCTGGTAGCGGGAAATCACGTCGCCGATGGTGTAGTTACGCACGTGCCCCATGTGTAGTTTGCCGCTGGGGTAAGGGAACATCGATAGGCAGTAGTAAGTCTCCTTGCCTGGCTGTTCACTGACTTCAAAGGACTTTTGCTCATCCCAGAAAGTTTGGGCGGCATTTTCTATTTCACGGGGCTGATATTGTTCGTGCATGGCTACTTTTGAACTGAATAGGGGTGGCCTAATCCTCTTCGGTGCATTGTCCGGGTTGATCGACACCAAAAAGCGGCGCGTCCGTGCCCAAACCCTGCGGGAAGTGGAGTTACAGGAAGCGCCGTAGCATACATGACCCCACTCTATCGAGGGAAACCCTGATTGCGCAGCGCAGGCCGTTGGTCGCGGCGTGCGGTTGGTTGCGTCAGCGCAGCTACGCTGTTTATTGGGGAGTGAGACTTATCTTTAATGAGGTGAGGGGATGGTTGATTCGCAGCGAATGAGAACGAAACCGGAAGTGTATGAGGGACTGATCGACCGCTTGGGTCGAGCACTGGACGCAGCAAGAACCGCGGGCCGATTGCGTGACGAACGGCCCGATGAGCTGGAACTGCGAGGCTTGAGCCCTGCAGAGTTTGAAGTGATCAAGGCCTACCTGGACTTGAACGCGCGCCCAATCCCGCAGTGGGTGGCTCCTGTGCCAGCCAGGGAGGCGGTGCGATCGTCCAAGGTGGTATGGCTCAAGGACTTGTCGGCCGGCCGCGGCCCGGAAAAGCTGCGGTCTGTACGATTCAAGTAACCTGCTCAGCGTTATCCGCCGCTGGTAAAGATTGTCGCTAAACCCCGTTACACCTTAGGCTTCGGGCATCTTTGGAGATGCTCGATGCCTATTCGTTATTTCATCAAACAATTATTGCTGCCGCCCGGCATTCTCTTGCTGCTGCTGGCCCTTGCCTGGTGGTTTCGCCGCACCCGCCCACGCTTGGCTGGCGTGTGCTTTGCCCTGGGGTTTGGCGGGATGTGGCTCATCAGCCTGCCGGTGATGGTGGAGTGGGGCGCGCGTGCCCTGGAAACCGAGCCGCCATTGGCCCTGGACGACTGGGCCAGCCTGGCACAAGGGGCCGATGCCATTGTGGTGCTGGGCTCGGGCCGCGAGCGCGGTGACCCGGCCTGGGGCGCTGATCAGCCGACTGGCGTGGGCCTGGAGCGTCAGCGCTACGCGGCGCGATTGGCCAAGGCCTCGGGCTTGCCGGTGCTGACCACCGGCGGCCTGCACTATGGCACGCCGCCCAGCGAGGCAGAGTTGATGGCGGTGTCGATGCAGCAAGACTTTGGTGTGGCCGTACGCTGGAAGGAAGAGCGCAGCCGCACCACCTGGGAAAATGCGCAGATGAGCGCCGAGATCCTGTTGCCCCAGGGCGTCAAGCGCGTGGTAGTCGTGACCCAGGCCTGGCATATGCCGCGCTCAGTGTGGAGCTTCGAGAAGGCCGGCTTTACCGTGGTGCCGGCGCCGGTCGGCTTCCTGGGAGTGGACAATGCCCGGCCGCTGGGCGGCTGGATGCCGGAGTTCAAGTCGATCTGGCAGAGCGGGCAGTTAATCAATGAGGCGGTGGGGCAGGTAGGTTACCGCCTGTTCTATCGTTGATGGCGCAAATCAAAATGTGGGGCTTGTGTGTCTGTCAGACGGTCTTGGCCATGCGCCCGGCCAGTAGCGCCCAGCCAAACAGCCCCAGGCACAGGATGATCAGCGGCCACGAACGCCATTGCAGGTACGGCGTCAGGTTGTGCATTGGTACGACCTCGCCGTAGAGAATGCCGCGTTCGAACTGCGGGATCTGCTCGGTGATCTGCCCGAATGGGTTGATCAGGCCGGTCACGCCGTTGTTGGTCGCGCGAATCATCCAGCGGCCGGCTTCCAGGGCGCGCATCTGGGCCATTTGCAGGTGTTGCAAGGGGCCGATGGAGGTGCCGAACCAGGTGTCATTGCTGATGGTCAGCAACAAGTCGCTGCGGGCGGCGAGGCCGGCGGCAAACTCCGGGTAGACCACTTCGTAGCAGATATACGGCGCGATCTGATAACCCTTGGCTTGCAGCATGGCCTGGTCCTCAGGCCCGCGGGCAAAGTCCGACATCGGCAGGTCGAAGAACGCAATCAGGCCGCGCAGCACATCCTGCAGCGGCACGTACTCGCCAAAGGGCACCAGTTTCTGCTTCAAATAGGTGCCATCACCCTGGCCAACCACGGTGATGCCATTGAAGTAGCGCTTTTCGTGGCGTACTTCCTGGCGGATTGGCACGCCGGTGATCATCGCCGCATCCCGGTCGGCGGCGAACTTGCCCATCATTGCCAGGTAGCCCTCGACGGACTCCTTGAGCACCGGCACGGCGGTTTCCGGCCAGATCAGCAGGTCCACACGCTTGGAGGCAAAACTCATGTCGCGGTACAGCGCCAGTTGCTCATTGAGCTGCGCCGGGTCCCACTTCATGCTCTGCTCGACATTGCCCTGGATCGCCGCGACGGTCAGCGGTTCACCGGCAGGGCTGGTCCAGGCGTGGTGCTTGAGCGCCAGGCCAATCGCCCAGGGCGCAACCAGCAGCACCAGGCCCGTGGCGATGAACGCGTTGCGCCTGGCCGCCAGCAAACGCGGCAGGTTGACGATCAGCGCCGCGCTCAAGGCCAGCGCAAACGAAATCAGCCACACCCCGCCCAGCGGCGCGAGCCCGGCCAGCGGGCCGTCGAGCTGGCTATAACCGGAGTACAGCCAGGGAAAGCCGGTGAGGAACCAGCCGCGAAATGCTTCCTGGCCCACCCACAGCGCGGCAAACGCCAGGGCATCGGCCAGCGGCGCTTCGTTACGGCGCAGCCAGCGGGCCCAGAGCCAGGCAGGCAGGGCAAAGAACAGCGCGATCGCGGCGGTAAAGGCGAGCATCAACAGCCCGGCCAGCAACACCGAAGCGCCACCAAAGTGGTGGATGCTGTAATAAATCCAGCTGGTGCCCGCGCCAAACAGGCCAAAACCGAAGCACCAGCCACGCCCGAAGGCCTGGCGTGGTGTCAGTTGGCGCATTCCGGCATAGAACACCCCGACCGCCACCAGTGCCAGCGGCCAGATATCGAACGGCGCCAGCGCCAGGGTGGTGATAGCACCGGCCACCACGGCCAGCAGGTTACCGGGCCAGCCGGGTGCGGTGAGACGGCGCATATCAGTCCTTAGCGGGCAATAGGTGTCAGGCGGATCAGGTGGATGCGACGGCTATCGGCATTGAGGATGCGGAAGCGATAGGCGCCGATCTCGGTGGTTTCGTTACGCTTGGGCAGATGGCCAAACGCACTCATCACCAGGCCGCCGACGGTGTCGAATTCATCGTCGGAGAACCCGCTGTCGAAGAACTCGTTGAAGTTCTCGATCGGCGTCAGCGCCTTGACCAGGAAATCACCGCTGGGCAGCGGCTTGATGTAGCTGTCTTCTTCGACGTCGTGTTCGTCTTCGATATCGCCGACGATCTGTTCCAGCACGTCTTCGATGGTCACCAGGCCCGCGACGCCGCCGTATTCGTCAATGACGATGGCCATGTGATTGTGGTTGGCGCGAAACTCGCGCAGCAGCACATTCAGGCGCTTGGATTCAGGCACGAAGGTCGCAGGACGCAGCAGGTCCTTGATGTTGAAGCTGTCGCCGTTCTCCTTGAGGATCAACGGCAGCAGGTCCTTGGCCAGCAGGACACCCATGACGTCGTCATGGCTTTCGCCGATCACCGGGTAGCGCGAGTGCGCCGAGTCGATCACGGCCGGGAGGAATTCCCGTGGGGTCTGGGTCGCCTTGATGCTGATCATCTGCGAACGCGGGACCATGATGTCCCTAACTTGCAGGTCAGCCACCTGGATGGCGCCTTCGACGATGGCCAGCGCTTCGCTGTCCAGCAACTTGTTCTGATGGGCCTCGCGCAGCAGCTCCAGCAGCTCCTGGCGGTTTTTCGGCTCGTGGGCAAAAGCCTGGGTCAGTTTACCCAGCCATGACTTTTGCCCGTTGCTCGATCGGTCTTCGCTCATAGCGATTACTCTAAATCCTTGATTGTTTCAGTTGAGTGTCGATTAGTGTTCGTCGTCTGCATAGGGGTCAGGATGACCCAACTCTGCAAGCAACGTTCGTTCCAGTGCTTCCATTTCTTCGGCTTCTTCATCATCTATATGGTCGTAGCCCAACAGATGCAAGCAGCCGTGCATGACCAAATGGGCCCAGTGGGCCTCAAGGGCCTTGCCTTGTTCTTGCGCCTCGCGCTCCACCACGGCGACGCAGATCACCAGGTCACCCAGCAGCGGGATATCCAGCAGTTCGTCCGGTACATCGGCGGGGAACGACAGCACATTGGTTGCGTAGTCTTTCTGGCGCCAGGTGTGATTCAGCTCGCGGCCTTCAGGTTCGTCCACCAGACGGATGGTCAGTTCCGAGTCAGCGCTGCGCTGGCGCAGGGCCAGTGCGCACCATTGGCGGAACTGCGCTTCGCTGGGGGCTGGCGCTTCGGTGGCCAGTTGCAGGTCAAGCTCAAGCATCGCGGCGGTTGTCCTTCGACAGGCCGTCGTCGCGGTGTTCGAAACGCTCGTAGGCCTCGACAATGCGCTGTACCAACGGATGACGCACCACGTCCTTGGGCATGAAGTGGGTAAAGCTGATTCCCGGCACGTCCTTGAGCACCTCGATTACCTGGCCCAGGCCCGACTTGGTGCCCTTGGGCAGGTCGACCTGGGTGATATCGCCGGTGATCACGGCCGTGGAGCCGAAACCGATGCGCGTCAGGAACATCTTCATCTGTTCGACCGTGGTGTTCTGGCTTTCGTCGAGGATGATGAAGCTGTTGTTCAACGTGCGGCCGCGCATATAGGCCAGCGGGGCGATCTCGATCACCTGGCGCTCGATCAGCTTGGCCACGTATTCGAAGCCGAGCATTTCATACAGTGCGTCGTACAGCGGGCGCAGGTACGGGTCGATCTTCTGGGCCAGGTCGCCGGGCAGAAAGCCCAGTTTCTCGCCCGCTTCCACCGCCGGGCGCACCAACAGGATGCGTCGCACCTGTTCGCGCTCCAGGGCGTCTACCGCACAGGCCACGGCCAGGTAGGTCTTGCCGGTACCGGCCGGGCCGATGCCGAAGTTGATGTCGTTGCCGAGGATTTCCTTGACGTACTTCTGCTGATTCAAGCCCCGTGGGCGAATCATGCCTTTTTTGGTACGCAGCGCCACGCTGGCTTCGGCCACCGGGTTGTTGGCCAGGTCTTCCACGGCCGATTCCTGCAGGTACAGGTGCACCGTTTCCGGCGACAGCTCGCTACCCTTGGTCTCGCGGTAGAGGCGACGCAGCAGGTTTTCTGCAGACGTGGTGTGCTGGGGTTCACCAATAAGCTCGAACTGGTTGCCGCGGTTGCGGATCTCGATGCTCAGGCGTTGTTCGATCAGGCGCAGGTGCTCGTCGAACTGTCCGCACAGATTGGCGAAACGACGAGCCTCAAACGGCTCGAGGAGGAAACGATGGGGTTCTGCTATGGGTGCGTTCAAGGTTGCTTTTAGCCGCCCTTTGGCTGTTTAGGTGAAATAGAGGATAACGCCAGCTGCCGGTGTGCGAAAGCACTTAAATGGACGGGCTTGGCTCTCAGGAACAACGAAGATCCACTGTGGGAGCTGGCTTGCCTGCGATAGGGCCGCCCCGTTCGAAAGAGATACTGCCTGTTACATCGCTATCGCAGGCAAGCCAGCTCCCACATTTGATCTGCATTTGCCTTCGGATCTGCTCCGTCAGTTGATCAACGAGCCGCGCAGCGAGTGCGGTTGCGCCGCGTCGATGTGCACGTCGGCGAACTGGCCGATCAGCGTCGGGTTATCACAGCGGAAGTTGACGATCCGGTTGTTCTCGGTGCGCCCCTGCAACTCGCCCGGGTCTTTCTTCGAGTAATCGGTGACCAGGATACGCTGGGTCGAACCGACCATCTGTCGGCTGATCTCGAAGCCTTGCTGGTTGAGGCGATGCTGCAGCGCGTTCAGGCGCTCCTTTTTCAGCTCCTCCGGGGTTTCGTCGACCAGGTCGGCAGCCGGAGTGCCGGGGCGCTGGCTGTAGACGAAGGAGTAGGAGAAGTCGAAACCGACGTCTTCAATCAGCTTCATGGTCTGCTGGAAGTCTTTCTCGGTCTCGCCGGGGAACCCAACGATAAAGTCCGAGCTGATGCAGATGCCCGGCACGGCGGCGCGCAGTTTGCGCAACTTGGACTTGTACTCCAGCGCCGTGTGGTTGCGCTTCATCGCCGAAAGGATACGGTCCGAACCCGATTGCACCGGCAAGTGCAGGTGCTTGACCAGCTCCGGCACTTCGGCGTGGGCCTGGATCAGGCTGTCGGAGAACTCCAGCGGGTGCGAGGTGGTGTAGCGAATCCGCTCGATGCCATCTACCGCCGCAACCACGCGAATCAGCTCGGCCAGGTCCGCCAGGCGCCCATCGTGGGTCTGGCCGCGGTAGCCGTTGACGTTCTGCCCCAGCAGGGTCACTTCACGCACGCCGTTTTCGGCCAGGTGGATGATTTCTGCAAGTACATCGTCGAACGGCCGGCTGACTTCTTCGCCACGGGTATAAGGCACCACGCAGAAGGTGCAGTACTTGCTGCAACCTTCCATGACCGACACATAGGCGCTGGGGCCGTCGATGCGTGGCTCGGGCAAATGGTCGAATTTTTCGATTTCCGGGAACGAGACGTCCACCTGCGGCAGCTTGGTGATACGCGCAGCGTCGATCATTTCCGGCAGGCGGTGCAGGGTCTGCGGGCCGAAGACCACGTCGACGTAGGGCGCGCGGTCGCGAATGGCGGCGCCTTCCTGGCTGGCCACGCAACCGCCGACGGCGATTACCATGTCCGGGTTGGCCAGTTTCAGTTCGCGCCAGCGGCCCAGCTGCGAGTAGACCCGGTCCTGGGCCCGTTCGCGGATCGAGCAGGTATTGAGCAGGATCACGTCGGCATCTTCGGCGCGAGCCGTGACTTCCAGGGCCTGATGTTCACCCAGCAGATCGACCATGCGCGAGCTGTCGTACTCGTTCATCTGGCAACCGTGGGTTTCGATGTAAAGCTTCTTGGCCATGGGAATCGTCAACTGGTGGTAAAGAACCGCGCATTATAGGGGGCATGCCCATTGGTTCCTAGCACTGTGCATCGGGTGCCATGCTATAGTTCGCGCCCTCATTTATATCCGCCGATGTGCTGCCCGCCCCCCATGACCAAACGTGAAGCTCCAATCTACAAGGTGATTTTCCTTAACCAGGGCCAGGTGTTCGAAATGTACGCCAAGCAGATCTATCAAAGTGATCTGTGGGGCTTCCTGGAAGTGGAAGAGTTCGTCTTTGGCGAGCGCACGCAACTGGTCGTCGATCCGGGCGAGGAAAAGCTCAAGGCCCAGTTCGAAGGCGTGGTGCGCAGTTTTGTGCCGATGCATTCGATTGTGCGTATCGATGAAGTCGAACGCTTGGGTACGCCGAAGATCAGCGAAGCGCGGGGCATGAGCAATGTCATGCCGTTTCCGATGCCGATGCCTGAGAAGTAGGCTTTTAGACCGCGTCGCGCCTATCGCAGGCAAGCCAGCTCGCACATTTTGATTTGTGAACACATTCAAATGTAGGAGCTGGCTTGCCTGCGATGACGTCAGAAGGGTTTAGACAACCTCAAGGCAGCGGCGAAAAGGGCGAACGCCCATCCGCACTCTGCAATTCCTGCAAGTAATTGCGGAAAATCTGACCCAGTACCTGGGTCGCCACTTCCAGCTCATCACGCTGCATGTGCTCGGCCACTTCGTCAGCGGTGTCGAGGGCATCTTCGGCGCCGTTGACCGCCGCCATCTTCAGCACGATATACGCCTGCACGTTATTGGCCGGCACGCCTTCGCCGTGGAAGAACATGCTGCCCAGCTTGAACTGCGCCTGGGCATGGCCCTGCAACGAGGCTTTCTCGAAGAAACTCAGGGCTTTGTTCAGGTCGCGGGCAGGGTTTTTGTCGTCGTAGAAGAATTCGCCCAACTCGTATTGCGCCTGCGCATCCCCGCTATCGGCCAGGGCCTGGCAGGCGTTCAGCGCCTCGGCCTGGCTGTCGGGCTGAGTATTGAGGGTGCAACGACCCATCGCTGGGATCAACAACGAGTTGCCGCCCGCTTGTGCATGTGCAAGCAGCGGTTGAAGGAGCAACAGGCAGCCCAGAACCAGGGTGCGGCCGGTGCGTTTCATGGGAATCGACTTACCTCTGACGGGGCGCGTGGAGCCACGTGGGGATCCAATAAGCGCGCATTATGAAATAAGCAGGCCTCTGCTTACAAAGTCTTTACTCGTTTTTCTGCTGCGTGGGCAAGTTATCTGCCGGATTGCAGGTGATTTCTCGAGAAAACGAGGAAATTTCTGTAAGCAAGGTAGCAAATCTGACGCCACCAGGGGCGGCGTCAGGTTGTGGCTGTCTTACTTCAAAGCGGCGAAGGCACGCTCGGCAGCATCCAGGGTCAGTTTCAGCTCGGCTTCGCCATGGGCGATGGAGGTGAAACCGGCCTCGAAGGCACTCGGTGCCAGGTACACACCGCCTTCGAGCATCAGGTGGAAGAAGCGCTTGAACAGGTTGGCATCGCTGCCCATCACATCGTCAAAGGTGACGATATCGTCGGCGCCGCTGAAATACAGGCCGAACATGCCGCCGGCCTGGGTGGTGACGAACGGGATGCCCGCCGCATCGGCGCGTTGTTGCAGGCCGTCCAACAGGCGGGTGGTGTAGTCGCTCAGTTCGGCATGGAAGCCCGGGCGGCTGATCAGGCGCAGGGTGGTCAGGCCGGCGGCCATGGCCAGCGGGTTACCGGACAGGGTGCCAGCCTGGTAGACCTGGCCCAGTGGCGCGATGTGCTGCATGATCTCGCGCTTGCCGCCGAAGCAGCCTACCGGCATGCCGCCGCCGATGATTTTGCCGAAGGTGCTCAGGTCCGGCGTTACACCGTAGTGAGCCTGGGCGCCGCCGAGGGCGACGCGAAAACCGGTCATCACTTCGTCGAAGATCAACACCACGCCGTGCTTGTCGCACTGCTCACGCAGACCTTCGAGGAATCCCGGGGCCGGTGGCACGCAGTTCATGTTGCCGGCCACCGGCTCGACGATGATGCACGCCACCTCCTGACCGACTTCGCTGAGCATCTGCTCGACGGCGCCGATGTCATTGAACGGCAGGGTCAGGGTGTGCTTGGCAAACGCTGCTGGCACGCCCGCCGAACTCGGTACGCCCTGGGTCAGCAGGCCGGAGCCGGCCTTGACCAGCAGGCTGTCGGAGTGGCCGTGGTAGCAGCCTTCGAACTTGATGATGCTGTCGCGGCCGGTGAACCCACGGGCCAGGCGAATCGCGCTCATGGTCGCTTCAGTACCGGAGCTGACCATGCGCACCATCTCCATCGACGGCACGATCGAACACACCAGGTCCGCCATCTCGGTTTCCATGGCGGTGGGTGCGCCATACGACAAACCATGCTCCAACTGCTTGCGCACCGCGTCCAGCACGTCGGGATGGCTGTGGCCGAGGATCATCGGGCCCCATGAACCGACGTAGTCCACGTAGCGCTTGTCATCTTCGTCGGTGACGTAGGCGCCTTCGGCGTGCTTGAAGAACAGCGGCGTGCCGCCGACGCTCTTGAACGCACGCACGGGGGAGTTCACACCACCGGGGATGTGTTTCTGGGCATTGGCAAACAACGTTTCGGAACGAGACATGGGCAGGCTCTCTGAATTCAGGATTTGAGGAGTTCGTTGAAGGCGCGGGCGCGGCGCGTCACTTCCTGGGTGCTATCGGCACCGAACAGGCCGTGGACCACCGCCAGCAGATCGGCGCCGTGCTCCACCAGGGGCGCGGCGTTTTCCAGGGTGATGCCGCCGATCACGCAGATCGGCAGCTGCAAGCGGGCGCGGGCCTGGGCGAGCATTTCAACGGTGGCCGCGGGCGCGCCGGGCTTGGTCGTGGAGTTGAAGAAACGGCCAAAGGCAACATAGCTGGCGCCTTCGCGCGCGGCTTGTTCGGCCAGTTCGATCTGGCTGTGGCAGGTGGAACCGATGATGGCATTGCGCCCGAGCAGCGCCCGGGCCGGGGTCAGCGGGCCGTCGGTCTGGCCCAGGTGGACGCCGACGCCAAGGCGCGCGGCCAGTTCGGCATCGTCATTGATGATCAACTGGGTCTTGTAGCGCGCGCACAGTTCACGCAGCGCCTCGGCTTCGCGCAGGCGACGGGCCTCGTCGCTGCTCTTGTCGCGGTATTGCAGCAAGGTCACGCCGCCTTCCAGCGCGGCCTCGACGTAGGACAGGAACTTACCGGCCAATAGTTGGCTGTCGGTAATGGCATACAGGCCACGTAATTTCATCGAGCAGGCCCCTTGGTGTTACGAACAGAAATCCAGTGGCAGGCGCCGCGGCACAAATTGCCCTTGGCCCAATTGTTCGGCGTCCCGCAGGGTGCGCCAGGTGTAGTTGAGTGCCGACTCCACGGCGCTGGCCAGGCCTTCGCCCTGGGCCAGGCGGCCGGCCAGGGCGCTTGCCAGGGTGCAGCCGGAGCCATGATAGCTACCGGGCAGGCGCTGGCAGGTGAAGGTGCGGCGCGTGCCGTCGCGGCTGTACAGGCGATTGTGCACCTCATGCTCGTCGCCATGACCGCCGGTGATCAACAGGTGCTTGATAAACGGCAGCAGCTTTTCGGCGCATTCGTCTGCCGTGCCTTCGGGCAGTTCGGCGAGGATGCGTGCTTCAGGCAGGTTGGGCGTGGCGATCAGCGACAACGGCAACAGCCGCTCGCGCATCGCATAACCGACCTCATCCTTGCCCAGGCTGCCGCCGCCCCCGGCGCGCAGCACCGGGTCGCAAACCACCGGCAGGTGCGGCTGCTGCTGGAGCAGTTCGACCACCGTATCGACCATCACGGTGGAGCCGAGCATGCCCAGCTTGACCGCCGCCACTTGCGAGTCGCCGAGCACGGCATTGGCCTGGGCCAATACCCACTCGCGATCGAGCACGCGAAAATCACTGACATTGACGGTGTTCTGCACGGTCAGCGCGGTCACGGCCGGGGCCGCATGACAGCCTTGGGCGAGCAGGGCTTCGATATCTGCCTGCAAGCCGGCGCCACCACTGGGATCATGGCCGGAGAGACAGAGGACAACGGGGCGGGAGCTGTAGATATTCATGGTGCGCGAGCTTACCACCAAACGCTTTTTGCGTGGCTGTCGGGCAGTGCTTGTATTTTACGCCGGAGCACGCGCAAAAATGGCTATAAGCCATCATTTATTTGTGGGCGATTGAACGCTGAAAGCCCCGTCCTAGAGCCTTTCAAAAAATTATTTCAATGGTGTCTTTTGGCCTTTACCGGCTATGCTAGAGTGGATCTAAACAACTTAAATGTATCGCCGGTGTACGTCATCTCAAAAGGAATGGGGGGCTTTTGACATAACCGGACAGGCCACGCTGGGGCTCTATGCGCTATTTGCTGATGTTTCTCTTGTGCGGGCTGCCGATGCTGGCCGGCGCCGTCGAGTTCAATGAAACCACCCGCAGCCTTCCCCTCGGCCGGATCATGCAAGTCCTCGAAGATCCCAGTGGCAGCGTCACTATCGCCGATGCCCGTTCCGCGGCACTGGCCAACCGCTACACCCGCCATGATAAAGACACCCTCAATGCCGGCTATTCACGCTCGGCGTTCTGGCTCAAGGTCGACCTGCATTACCTGCCCAAGGATCCCCACGCCCAGCGCACCTGGCTGCTGGAACTGGCCTATCCGCCCCTGGATCATCTTGAGTTGTACGTGCCCGATGGCGCCGGTGGCTACCGCCTGGCCGGGCGCACCGGGGATGCATTGCCGTTTGCCAGCCGGGAAATCCGCCAGAACAACTACCTGTTCAATGTCGATTTCAAGGCGGGCGAGGAGAAGACCCTCTATCTGCGCCTGCAAAGCGAAGGCTCGATCCAGGCCCCGTTGACCCTATGGTCGAGCACCGCCTACCTGGAAGACCAGCCGCTGCGCCTGTATGTGCTGGGCCTGATCTACGGTGTGCTGCTGGGGATGCTGGTATACAACCTGTTCATCTACCTCAGCGTGCGCGATACCAGCTACCTCTATTACATCCTCTATATCGCCTCGTTCGGCATGTACCAGCTTTCGGTGAATGGCGCGGCGGTGGAGTATTTCTGGCCGGACAACCCCTGGTGGGCGAATGCGGCGACGCCGTTCCTGATCGGCGCGTCGGCATTGTTTGGCAGCCTGTTTGCCCGCAGCTTCCTGCATACCGCCCTCTATAGTCGCTGGGTGGACCGGCTGCTGCTGGTGCTGGTGGGCACGGGGGCGGTGGTGATGGTGTTGTCGCTGATGACCAGCTATGCCCTGGCCCTGCGCCTGGCGACCGCGCTGGCGCTGATTTTCACCGTGACCATCTTTGTCGCCGGGATCAGGGCCTGGTGCTGTGGCCAGCGCGTGGCGCGGTATTTCATCATCGCCTGGTCGGCGTTCCTGATCGGCGGGGTGGTCAACACGATGATGGTGTTGGGCTACCTGCCCAATGTGTTTCTCACCATGTACTCCAGCCAGATCGGCTCGGCCATCGAAGTCGCCCTGTTGTCCCTGGCCCTGGCCGACCGGATCAACGCGATGCGCGAACAGCAGGCGCAAATCCTGTTTGATGCCAGCCAGAAACTGGAAGTGCTCAACCAGCAACTGGCCCACAGCAACCAGTTGAAAGACGAATTCCTCGCGACCCTGACCCATGAACTGCGCACGCCGATGAACGGGGTGATTGGTTCACTGGAACTGATGCAGACCGAGCCCCTGGCCGGCGACCTCGCCCAGTACCAGCAAACCGCCGCCGGCTCGGCGCGGGACATGATGCGCATGGTCAACGGCATCCTCACCCTCACCGAGCTGCAGGCCGGCCGCCTTAGCGCGCAGCCGCAGGTGTTCAGCCTGCGCGGGGTGCTCGATACCTTGCGCCAGCAGTTCCTGGGTAATGCCCAGGGCAAGGGCCTGGAGTTTTCCATTGATGTGGCGGGCGAGTTGCCGGATCGCCTGGAGGGAGATGCTGGCAAACTGATGCAGTGCCTGGAATGCCTGCTGGATAACGCGTTCAAGTTCACCCACGAAGGTGCCGTGCGCGTGCGTGTGGTGGGGGTGCCCCGGGCTGATGGCCATCTGCATCTGACCTTTATCGTCACTGACTCCGGGATTGGCTTTGCGCAGTTGGATGAGGCGACCCTGTATCAGCGTTTCTTCCAGGTGGATGGCTCGACCACCCGCGAATACGGCGGCCTGGGTATTGGCCTGGCAATCTGCCGGCAGTTGATCGAATTGCTCGGTGGGCGCCTGACCCATCATTCCGAACCGCGCAAAGGCAGCCGTTTCCAGCTGGAGGTGGCGGTTATCGCGGTGCCGCCGGAGCCGTCCCGGGCCGTGGACCTGCACCGCGCGCCACAGGACTGCACGGTACTGCTGGTGGACGACAACAGCGTCTCGCAATTGGTCTTGCGCGGCATGTTGCTCAAGTTGGGCTACCGGGTAAAAGTGGCCGACAGCGGCCCCGTAGCCCTGGCGATGCTGCAGGAAGGGGCGTTTGATGCGGTGCTGCTGGATGTGCCCGAGGACGGCTTTTCCCTGTGCTGCCAGGTCCGCGCCTTGCCAGGCTGCGCTGAGCTGCCGGTGATCGCCTTGAGCGACTCTCTGCAGGGCAGCGCGCGCCAGCATTGTCATGGCATCGGCTTGACGGAGCAGTTACTCAAGCCGGTGCGTTTCGAGCTGTTGCAGGCGGTCTTGCAGCGGCGCCTGCTGTGCCCGCTAGAGGGTGAAAGCGCCGGCAGTTAGGCGCATATGCCACTTTTTTAAGGGGGGTGACGATGCTTAACTGAATTCAAGGCCCCAATGAACGTGGCCTTTTATCAGGAGGCCCGTCATGAATCTGCACCAGTTCGCCGAAACCCACGACGTTACCAACCAGCCGCCGTCCCTGGACGGCGCCAATCTGTATCGCCTCGACCTGCCCTTGCAAGAGTGGTCGCGGCGCTTCGGGGCGGGCTGGGCCGAAGCGCGTATCGATACCTACGGCGCCTTGGCAGGCGGGCCGCTGATGGAGGCGGGGTTCCTGGCGAATCAGAACAAGCCAGTGTTCAGCAGCCATGATCGCTATGGTCACCGCATTGACCTGGTGGAGTTTCATCCGGCCTATCACGAGCTGATGCGCACCGCCGTTGAACATGGCCTGCCGTCGTTGCCCTGGGCCCATCCGCAGCCTGGCGCGCATGTTGCCCGTGCGGCCATGACCTACCTGCACAGCCAGGCCGAAGCCGGCACCGGTTGCCCGCTGACCATGACCTTCGCCTGCGTGCCGGCCCTGCGCCTACAGCCAGACCTGGCTGATAGCTGGCTGCCAAAAATCCTCAACACCGAATATGACCCGCGCAATGTCGGCATCGCCCACAAGGCCGGCGCAACCATCGGCATGGCCATGACCGAGAAGCAGGGCGGCACCGATGTGCGCGCCAACACCACCCGCGCTTATCCCGTGGGCGCCGGCGGCCCTGGCCAGCCCTATGAGCTGGTAGGCCACAAGTGGTTCTGCTCGGCACCGATGTGCGATGCCTTCCTCACCCTGGCCCAGACTGACAAGGGCCTGACCTGCTTCCTACTGCCAAGACAGCGTCCGGATGACACGCGCAATCAGTTCTATATCCAGCGCCTGAAAAACAAGCTCGGCAATTGCTCCAACGCCTCCAGCGAAGTCGAATTCCGCGGGGCCCTGGCGTGGATGGTCGGCGAAGAAGGCCGTGGGGTGCCGACCATTATCGAGATGGTGGCCATGACCCGGTTCGATTGCATGGTCGGTTCCAGCTCCTTGATGCGCCAGGCGCTGACCCAGGCCAGCCATCATTGCGCTCATCGGTTGGTCGGTGGCCGGGTGCTCAGTGAGCAACCGTTGATGCAAAACGTGCTGGCCGACCTGGCCCTGGAAAGCGAAGCGGCCCTGGCCTTGAGCCTGCGCATGGGGCGGGCGCTGGATCATCTGGATGATGAGCAGGAGGCCAAGTTCGCGCGGCTGGTGACGGCGGTGGGCAAGTATTGGATCTGCAAACGTGCCCCGGCGATGATCAACGAAGCCGCCGAATGCATGGGCGGCGCCGGGTATGTCGAGGACAGCATCCTGCCGCGCCTGTACCGTGAGGCGCCGGTCAATTCGACGTGGGAAGGTTCTGGCAACGTGCAATGCCTGGACGTGCTGCGGGCCTTGTCGAAAGAGCCGGGCGTGCTGGAAACATTGTTTGTCGAGTTGGGCGACGGGCATGGTGATAAACGCCTGGCTCGGCATATCGAGCAGTTGAAATCGGCGTTTATGGACACCCAGGACATCCAGTACCGGGCGCGACAGCTGACCGAGGACATTGCCGTGGCGTTGCAGGCCAAGCTGTTGCTGGAGGCGGGCAATGCCAGTGTCAGCGATGGATTTATAGCCAGCCGCCTGGGTGAGTCGTCGGGGCGGGTATATGGCACCTTGCCACGGGGTGTGGATGTGCAGGCCATCGTCGCCCGCTCAACCCCGTCTCTCTGAATAAACCCGGTAAAAAATGTGGGAGCTGTGGCTTGCCTGCGATAGCGCTGGGTCAGCTACCTATGTATTGGCTGACCCGCCGCCATCGCAGGCAAGCCAGCTCCCACAGAGATTGCATTGATCTTGAGTGGGCGTGCCAATTCAGAGTTTGCGTCTGGCGGCGATGCAGGCAAGATGACCTCCTGCATGTAAGAAAACAGGAAGCCTACCGTGACCGAAGCTTTTGTTGTCGTTCAAACCGCCGAAGAGGCCGTGGACCGGCTGGCGGCTCTGCATGAGCGTGCCACCGGCGCGCTCAACCAGGCTCTCAAGCAATACCTCAAGGATCGCGTCGAGCCCGACGCCGCACAACGTGCGCTGTTTCGTTACCCGGAACTGCGCCTGACCTACCACTGCCACGGCGAAGTCCCACAGACCACTCGCGCTTACGCCAAGGTGCAGTTGCCGGGTACCTACAGCGTCACCGTCACCCATCCGGCGGCGTTCCGTAAATACCTGCTGGAACAACTGGTGCCGCTGATGCACGACTTCACCGTGACGGTGGAAGTGGGCGTCAGCCAGCAGAACATCCCTTATCCATACGTGGTGGAGCAGGGTGACGAACTGGCTGGCTCCGGCGTGACCGCCGCGACCCTGGCGCGGGTATTCCCCAGCACTGACCTGTCCGCCGCCACCGATGGCATCGCCGATGGCCTGTATGACTGGGAAAACACCGACCCACTGCCCCTGGCGCTGTTCGATGCGGCCCGCGTGGATTTCTCCCTGCGCCGCCTGGTGCACTACACCGGCAGCGATTGGCGCCATGTGCAGCCGTGGATTCTGCTGACCAACTACCACCGCTATGTCGACCAGTTCATCGTCCATGGCCTGGAGCAGTTGCGCAGCGACCCACGCTTTATCCGCATGGTGCTGCCGGGCAACGTGATCATCGAAAAAGGCATGGACCATGGCGAAGCGTCTGCCATTGCCGCAGGCGTGGTCTGGCACCGTTATCAGATGCCGGCCTACCACTTGCAGGCCAGCGATGGCCACGGCGTGACCCTGGTCAACATCGGTGTCGGTCCGTCCAATGCCAAGAACATCACCGACCACCTGGCGGTGCTGCGTCCCCATTGCTGGTTGATGATTGGCCACTGTGGCGGCCTGCGCCAATCCCAGACCATCGGCGACTATGTGCTGGCCCACGCTTATATGCGGCGTGATGGCATTCTCGACCGCGTGGTGCCGCCGAACATCCCGATCCCGGCCCTGGCCGAAGTGCAGATGGCGTTGCAACAAGCGGCGGCCAACGTCACTGGCGAGAGGGGCGAAGAGCTGAAAAAACGCCTGCGCACCGGCACCGTATTGACCTACGACGACCGCAACTGGGAACTGCGCTGGGCCCAGGAACGGCCGCTGATCAACCTGTCCCGCGCGGTGGCCGTGGATATGGAAAGCGGCACCATCGCCGCGCAAGGCTACCGTTTGCGGGTGCCTTACGGCACGTTGCTGTGTGTGTCGGACAAGCCGTTGCACAGTGAAATCAAGTTGCCTGGTTCGGCCAACGCGTTCTATGAGCGGGCCGTGAGCCAGCACCTGAAGATCGGCATCGAGGCGGTGGACTTGTTGCGCACCGAGCTTAACTCGTTGCATTCGCGCAAGCTGCGCAGCTTTGACGAGCCGCCGTTCCGCTAAGTAGCGGGGTGGTTATTTAACGGTCAGGCCACTAGCATGGTCGGCCCTGACCGTTAGATATTCCGTTGCCATGTCCCGTCCGCCCCGTCCCGACTCGCGCCGTCCTGGCGTGAAACCTCCCCATGTCGCTGCTCGCCGTGTCGCCAAGGCGCCGCCGGCCGAGCCGAAGTTGATCCTGTTCAACAAACCTTTCGACGTGCTGACCCAGTTCAGTGACGAAGGCGGGCGCGCGACCCTCAAGGACTTCATCGATATCCCGGGCATCTATCCGGCCGGGCGCCTGGATCGGGACAGCGAAGGCCTGTTGCTGCTGACCAATGATGGCCAGTTGCAGGCGCGGATTGCCGATCCCAAGCACAAACTGGCGAAAACTTATTGGGTGCAAGTAGAGGGCGAGCCCACCGAGGAGCATCTGCAACGCTTGCGCGCGGGGGTGGAGTTGAATGACGGCATGACCTTGCCGGCTGAAGCCCGTCGACTGGACGAGCCGGCGCTATGGCCACGCAACCCGCCGGTACGCTTTCGTAAAAACCTGCCGACCTATTGGTTGGAACTGGTGATCCGCGAGGGGCGCAACCGTCAGGTGCGGCGCATGACCGCCGCCGTGGGTTTGCCGACGTTGCGCCTGGTGCGGGTGAAAATCGGCGACTGGTCGATTGAAGGCCTGGGCCAAGGCCAGTACCGCGAAGTGCCGGCGCGCTTATAAAGCCCCGGACTCGATCAGGCCGATGACCACGCTCTTGATGATAAACGCGGCCACGCCCAGGCCCAGCACGAAGAACAGAATCAGCGAGCCAAAGCGCCCGGCCTTGGACTTCTTCGCCAGGTCCCAGACGATAAAGCCCATGAAAATGATCAGGAGGGTGACCAGGCCGGTCATCATCCACTCTTCAAACAGCACGGGGTCAATCGAATTCATTGGGCAGTTTCCGACAAAGGCAGGCGCGAAGTATAAGGCAAGGCGGCAGGTGCAACGTTGACCTGCGTCGGTGCGTCGCACCCAGGTGTCACTGCCTGAGCGCGCTCAAAATGTGGGAGCTGGCTTGCCTGCGGTAGCGGACTGTCAGCTGGCATATCAGCGACTGAAATTTCGCTATCGCAGGCAAGCCAGCTCCTACATGGGGTTAGTGGTGAGTCTTAGGTGCGCAGGTGCGTCAACGGCAACTCGGTGCTGTTGAGCACCTGGTTCAGCACAAAGCTGGAGCGCACGCTGGTCACGCCTTCGATCCGGGTCAGGTGGCCCAGCAGCAGTTTTTGATAGTGATCCATGTCTGGCACCACCACCTTCAGCTGGTAGTCGGCATCCATCCCGGTGACCAGGCTGCACTCCAGCACCTGCGGCAAGGTGCGGATCGCCGCTTCAAAGTTCTCGAAACGCTCGGGTGTGTGTCGGTCCATGCCGATCAATACGTAGGCCGTCAGGCTCAGGCCGAGCATCTTGCGGTCGAGCAGGGCGACCTGGCGTGAGATGTAGCCGTCGTCCTCCAATTGCTTGACCCGGCGCGAGCAGGGTGACGGCGACAGGCCAATCCGCTCGGCCAGCTCCTGGTTGGAGATCCTCGCGTCGCGCTGTAATTCCGCCAAAATACTCAGGTCGTATCGGTCAAGTTTGCTCATGGGGCTGGCCTTTGTCGTAACTATTGCTGCGAATTATCTATCCAGGGTTAAAAATTGCGCAAGCACTGTTTATTGACGCAATCTTCGCAATCATCTGCCGGCGCCTCACGCCTATGATTACCAACAGAATCACTGCCCGGACATAGAGTCCACTGCAGCCCGCCCAATCAGGCCGGCTGCGGCCCGCCAACCCCACCGGGTTGCGCCGGCCCCCGGGCTGCACACTGTCCACAAGACGGCGTGAGGTGAGCCAACGTCATAAGCGTTGAGCCAGGACGAAGTTCTCAAGGGGCGACCGACGGGTCGCCCCTTTTCTTTTGCCGGCGAAAATTGTGCGGGTGACTGATAACCTGTTGCAGAACCGGGCCCGGCTTTTCCAGTCTCATGCATAGGCCCTAATCCGCAGTGAGGAATAGCATGAAGCCCATCTGGCGTTTGGCAGGTGTAGGTGTGTTGATGGTCACCATGGGTTTTCAGGTGATGGCCGACGAACGAGACAATGCACCCCGCCAGGGCCAAGGCCCGCAGGGTGGTGGTGGGCAGCATGAGCGAGGGCCGGGGAACAACCAGCCGCGCCCGGAACACAACCAGCCCCGCCCGCAAAACCAGCAGGGCGAGCGCGGCGGCCAGAATGGCCAGTGGCAGGCTCGTCCGCAAGGCAATCAAGCCCCGCACCCAGCACCCCAGGCGGGAAGCAATCTGCCGATCCAGGCCCGGCCCGATTCTGTCGGCCAGACCCAGGAGCCGCGCCAGGGCAACTACCGTGACATTCCCCGGCGCAATGATGGCAACCCGCATTGGCAAGCTGGCGGCCCCGGCTCGCGTCCTGGCTACGACGGCCACCCCAATGACAACCGCTGGCCAGGCCGCCCCGACGGGCACGGCAATGGCTGGGGCCCGGGCCCGCAGTATCGGCCCGGCTATACGGTGGACCGCTTCCCCGACCGCAATTACCGCGTGCCCTATCGCGGCCAGGATTATTTCTTTTCGGGCGGCTATTGGTACCGGCCCCAGGGCCCGCGCTACGTCGTGGTCACGCCTCCCTATGGGATTCGTGTGCATTACCTGCCGGACTATGCGCGGGAAGTGTGGGTCGGCAGCGCGCTGTTTTTCCTCGCCGCTGGCGCCTATTACAGCTACGAGAGCAGCACCCAGCAGTACGTGGTGGTGCAACCGCCGGTCGCCAGCCTGCCGCCGCAGCCGGCGCCCCAAGGCAACGGCTATGACGTGGTGGCCTATCCCGCCAACGGCCAATCGCCCGCCCAGGTGCAGCAGGACGGTTACGATTGCTATCGCTGGGCGGTGCAGCAGAGTGGCTTCGATCCCCAGACAGTCACCTACGCGCCTGCGCCGGCGGTGGTGCAAACCTACCGCCAGGCCCAGGGCAACTGCCTGAGCAGCCGCGGGTATCAGGTGACCTACTAGGCCTTGTTCCCCGTGACCACTTCCTGCGGGTCGGCGTGCACCAGCACTTCGGCCCGTGGGTAGGCCTGGTGGATGGCATCGGCGGCCTGGTCGCTGATGCCGTGGGCCACCGACAGGCTCAACTCTCCCGGTAACTCCAGGTGCAACTGCACAAACCAGTGGTTGCCGGAGATCCGCGTGCGCAAATCGTGGGCGCCCAGCACGCCAGGCACGCCCTGGGCCAGTTCGAGCATGTGCTGGCTGACTTCGGCCGGTAGCTCTTCATCCATCAGCACCGCAAAGCTTTCCCGGGCGATCTGGATCGCGCTCCAGATGATGTAGACGGCGATCCCCAGGCCAAACCAGGCATCGACTTGATGCAAGCCGAAGGCTGCCAGCACCAGCGCCAATAGAATGCTGCCATTGAGCAGCAGATCAGAACGGTAGTGCAGCGAGTCGGCGCGCACCGCATTCGAGCCGGTTTCGCGGATGACCCGGTGTTGCAGGATCAGCAGCGCCACGGTCAGCGCCAGCGACAGCACAATCACCGCAATACTCAGCCAGGGCGCACCCACCGGTTCCGGGTGCTGCAAACGCTGGTACGCCTGGAAGGCGATCAACACCGCACTGCCGGCGATAAACAGCGCCTGGGCCATGCCCGCCAGGGATTCCGCCTTGCCATGCCCATAACGGTGATCGTCATCCGCCGGGCGCAGCGCGTAGTGCACCGCCAGCAGGTTGACCAGCGAGGTCACGCCATCGAGCAGCGAGTCGGTCAACCCGGCGAGCATGCTCACCGAACCACTGAGCCACCAGGCGATGGCTTTGCCGACAATCAAGACACAGGCCACGCCGACCGAGGCGCGGGTAGCCAGGCGCAAGAGCCGGGCGTGTTCGGTGCTGGTGCTCATGGGGCGCTCAAATCCTTATGCCGCAGGTTGCAGGCCCAGGGCGGCGAGTTGTTGCACGCTGCCCTTGAACTGGATCAGGCGCGGGTCGTCCAGCGGCAGGCTGCGGCCGGTTTCGTGCTCGATGATGGTTTGCAGCTTGGTGTTATCCACCTTGCCGTCGGCGCCGATGGCTTCTTGCAGTTTTTCGGGGGCCACTTGTGCGGTTTTGCCGGGCTCGAAGTAAATCGCGCCGGTGGCGAAGTCCACGCCAAAGGCGATCAGGCCGGGGATCACATAAAACAGCAAGCCGACCGCATCGAGCACGGCAATTGCCGGGTCGATCTTGCCGTCGATCTGGCCACGGCGATCAGGATAGAAAATCGAACCGCAAGCCGTCAGTTGGCTCAGCAGGGTGACGGCCAGAACACCGCCGATGACACGGGAAGCAATACGCATGGGACTCTCCTGAACACTTGTAGGGTGTGACTATAAAGCAGATCTGCCTGGTGCCATCGCTCAAATGTGGGAGCTGGCTTGCCTGCGATAGCGGTGGGTCAATGAACAAATCCGCTACTGGCCCAGCGCTATCGCAGGCAAGCCAACTCCCACATGTGGCCGTATTTGAGCACCTGAGAGACCATCGATATCCAGCCGTTCGCCGTTATACTCGCCGTTCTGCCTTGGAGCCAGTATGAATTCGTTGCCAATCGATGATGTTTTACCCGCCTTGCGTGAAGCCTTGGCGACGCGCCATGAAGCGGTGCTTGAAGCACCGCCCGGCGCCGGTAAAACCACACGGGTGCCGTTGGCGTTGTTGCAGGAAACCTGGCTGGCCGGGCAAACCATCCTGATGCTTGAACCGCGTCGGCTCGCCGCTCGCGCCGCCGCCGAACGCCTGGCCAGTGAGTTGGGGGAGAAGGTCGGCGAAACCGTCGGCTACCGCATCCGCCTGGACAGCAAGGTCGGCCCCAACACGCGGATCGAGGTGGTCACCGAAGGCATCCTCACCCGCCGCCTGCAGGATGATCCTGCGCTGGACGGCGTGGGTCTGCTGATCTTCGACGAATTCCACGAACGCAGCCTCGACGCCGACCTGGCGCTGGCCCTGAGCCTGAACGGCCGCGAGCTGTTTCGTGACGAGCAGCCGCTGAAAATCCTCCTGATGTCCGCCACCCTCGAAGGCGAACGCCTGTCGGGTCTGCTGGGCGACGCGCCGATCCTGCGCAGTGAAGGGCGCATGTACCCGGTGCAGATGCGCTGGGGCCGGCCATTCCAGCCCGGTGAATTTATCGAGCCGCGGCTGGTGCAGACCATCCTTGAAGCCCTGCACGACGAAACCGGCAGCGTGCTGGTGTTCCTGCCAGGGCAGGCGGAGATTCGCCGGGTCAATCAGCAGTTGGCGGACGCCCTCGGTGAGCGCAGCGACGTGCTGCTGTGCCCGCTGCACGGCGAACTCGACCTGACAGCCCAGCGGGCAGCCATCGACCCGGCGCCGGCGGGCAAACGCAAAGTGGTGCTGGCCACCAACATTGCCGAGACCAGCCTGACCATCAATGGCGTGCGGGTGGTGATAGACGCCGGGTTGGCACGGGTCCCGCGTTTCGACCCAGGCAGTGGCATGACCCGCCTCGACACCCAGCGCATCTCCCGTGCCAGTGCCACTCAGCGCGCCGGCCGGGCCGGGCGATTGGAGCCTGGCGTATGTTACCGCCTGTGGTCCGAGGACCAGCATGAAGGGCTGGCGGCCTATGGCAGCGCAGAGATCCTCTCGGCGGACCTGGCCGGCCTGGCCCTGCAACTGACGCGTTGGGGCGTGACGCCGACGCAACTGGTGTGGCTCGATGTGCCGCCCACCGCCGCCTATGCCCAGGCCCAGGATCTGCTTGAGCGTCTGGGCGCGTTGAAGGACGCGAGCTTGACCACCCACGGGCAGAAAATGGCCAGCCTGCCGGCGCACCCACGTATCGCGCATTTGTTGTTGCGCGGTCAGGACCTGGGGTTGGCGAATATGGCCTGTGATGTCGCCGCGTTACTGGGCGAGCGCGACATCCTGCGCGGCGCGGGCGCGGATTTGCACAGTCGCCTGGCATTGCTGTCCGGCGAGGAGCGGGCCCGTGGCACTCAAGGTGGCGTGCAGCGGGCCAGGCAGTTGGCGCGGCAATATCGCGGCTACCTCAGAGGCAAGGCCGAGCAACCGGTGGCCGATCCCGATCATCCGCGCTGGCTGGGTGCCTTGCTGGCGTTGGCCTACCCGGACCGGGTGGCCCAGCAACGCCGCGCCGGCGGCGCTGAGTATCGCCTGGCCAATGGCCGCGCGGCGCTGTTTGCCGAAGCCGACAGCCTGATGAAACAGCCGTGGCTGGTCATCGCCGACCTGGGCAGCCGCCAGGGGCAGCGTGAGGAGCGGATCTACCTGGCCGCCGACTTCGATCCGGCATTGTTCGATTCGGTATTGGCCGAGCAAGTGCGCAGCTTCGATCAGCTGGATTGGGACGAACGCGAAGGTGTATTGCGTGCCGAGCGCCAGCGCAAGGTCGGTGAATTGGTGCTCAGCCGCGAGCCACTGACTGGCCTGGACGAGTCCGCCCGCAGTCAGGCGCTGGTTAACCTGGTGCGACGCAAAGGCCTAGAACTGCTGCCCTGGACCCCGGAACTGCGCCAGTGGCAGGCCCGTGTCACGTTGTTGCGCCAACTGGACGCCGGCAAACCCAGCGAATGGCCCGACGTCAGTGACAGCGCCTTGCTCGCCAGCCTGGAGCGCTGGTTGATGCCGTACCTGGGCAAGGTCTCGCGCTTGAGCCATTTCGCCAACCTGGACATCTCCAGCTTCCTGCACAACCTGTTGCCCTGGCCGCTGCCCCAGCGCCTGGACGAATTGGCGCCCCAGCATTTGAAAGTGCCGTCGGGCTCATTGGTACGCCTGGATTACAGTGAGCAGCCGCCGATTCTCGCGGTGCGCCTGCAGGAGCTGTTCGGCCTGGCCGACACTCCGCGCATTGCCGGTGGGCGGCAGGTGGTGAAGTTGCACCTGCTGTCGCCAGCGCGGCGGCCGGTGCAGGTGACCCAGGATCTGGCGAACTTCTGGCGCAGTACCTACGCCGAGGTAAGGAAGGATCTAAAAGGGCGGTACCCCAAGCATTACTGGCCGGATGACCCGCTGGTGGCGGAGGCGACTGCGCGGATCAAGCCGCGCAAATAATCATGCTTAATATCCAAATGTAGGAGCTGGCTTGCCTGCGATAGCGGTGGGTCAGTTGGTCAGGTTCTGGCTGACAGACCGCTATCGCAGGCAAGCCAGCTCCTACACAAACCCTATTCCACATCCGGTTGTGTGCTGTGGGCTATTGCGCAGCGGGCAGCAGGAACCGCGCAATCACCGGCAGGTGATTGGAAATACGCAACGTATCGTCCTGCCTCACCCGCGCTTCAACCTTCTTCAGCCTAGGGCTATAGAACAGGTAATCCACCGTGCGATCCGGCCCATCGAGGCCCGGGTCGTTGGGGAAGTGGGTCAGCCACTGCGCCCGGTCAATCCCGCTGGATTGGCTGTTGCTGGGGACCATCGGATATTTGTCCCACAGCAGATGCAGTTCACTGTCCGGCGAATACTGCCCGCGTCTGCCGGCGTCCAGGCGTAGGAATTGCCCCAGCGGCAGCAGGTTGAAATCCCCGCCAATCAGCCACGGCGTGCCCCGGCTTTCGAATTTATCCAGCAGCTTGATGGTCGCCTGCACCTGCTCGCGCACCGCGCTGTGGCCGGGTGCGGCGTTGTCCAGGCGAGTGTTGAGCACCGCCAGTTGGCCGCCGTCGCTCAACGGCAGGTAGCTGAGCAGCAACGCAGGCTTGGGCTGGAACTGACGGCTGATCAGGTTGGCCGGGGCCACCGGCAGTTGCAGGCGCTCGGCATGTTCGATCTGGTAGCGGCTGAGGGTCACCAGCTTGCGGCCAACACTGCCGAATATATGCCAGTCGGGCACAAAGTCGGCTTTCCAGTCGAAGGCCTGGACGCTGCACGGATAGAGGTCCACCAGGCGCTCCTGGAGCAGCGCCAGTTGATCCTGGTAATGGGACGGCTTGGCGCCTTCGTCCAGTTCCTGCAGCAACAGCACGTCTGGCTGTTCGTCGCGGATCACCCGCGCCACTTCGTCCAGGCTGGAGGCCATGTCTTCGATAGTGGGGCGCTCGTCCGGGCCGCTGCCGTCGGGGGTGTCGTACCAGAACACGTAGTTTTTGCCGGCCAGGTATTGCACGTTCCAGGTCATCACCTTGAGCGCCTGGCCGGGCAGCAGCGTCGGCGCACGCGGGGCGACACAGCTTACGGGCAAGGTCTCTTTTTCGGCGGGGCGCCAGGTCAGGCTGTAGACTAGGGCGGTCAGCAAGCCTGCGAGGATCAGCAGGCCCACCAGGGTGGTACGCAGTAAACGGGTCATCGGCTCGCCTTATGGCGCTGCTGAACAGGCCCCGAGCATACCCGACCGGTGGCCGGGAGCCCAAGGACCATGTTAGCGGGCGTCGGCATCACCGGCGATCAGCATGAACAGGCGGAACAGCACCACGCTGGTAAACAGCTGCAGGAAGCTGTGGGCACTGTCGATCAGCACCGCCAGCAACGGGTTCTGCGGGTCGGGCCAGGCCGCGACGCTGGCGCCCTTGAGCAGCCACAGCGGGGTCATCACGCACAACAGGCAGACCAGGATGCGCAGGAAATGCCCTCGGGTCAGGCGAAAACTTTCCTTCATCGCCGCCAGCGCCGTCATACCACGCAGTACCAGCAGGTATTCGGCGAAGGCCAGGGTGACCATCAGCCACAGCCCCGGCAGGAAATACAGCGACAGCCCGAGCAGGATCAGCAGGGTGCTCATGGCGGTCAGCAGCGCATAGCGGGGCCACAGGGTCAGCGCCATGGCCAGCACGTCGGCGGTGCGCGGCGACTCGCCACGGCTGCGGGCGTCGAGGAACAGGATCAGGGCGGCGGTGTACAGCGGGTACACCAGCAGGCCGACGATCATGCTGTAGCCGGTAAACGCCTGCGGGCCCAGGGTGCGATCGAGCACTTGTTGCAGCACGGCTTCCAGGATCACCAAGGGCAGGCACAACTGTACGATGGCGCCCAGGTTGCGCTGGAAAAAGTAGAAAGAGTCGCGCAGAACGGTCAACGGATTCATCAAAGTCATCACAGGCCAAAAAAGCAGCGGACACTTTAACCGATCACCGACAAACGTAAACCTTGGGTAAAGATCATTGAAACGCCGCAGGCCAGCCCCATTACTGGTGGCGTACCTTGCCCAATGCGGGCGGGACGCAGATTTTTACCGGCAATCTAACGAGGTCGCCATGAACAGCGAAGAGCAAACCCTGATCGATGGACTGTTTTCACGGTTGCAGCAAGCCGAAACGGACTCAGCCCCCCGCGACGCCCAGGCAGAAGCGCGGATCAAGGAGCACATCACTCGCCAACCGGCCGCCGGGTATTTCATGACCCAGGCGATTCTGGTGCAGGAAGCCGCGATCAAGAGCCTGGATGCGCAGAACAAGCAGCAGGCGCAGCAGATCCAGCAATTGCAGGATGAACTACAACGGGCCAGGACAACGCCGCCGGCCACCAGCGGTGGTGGGTTCCTGTCGAGCATCTTTGGCACCAGCTCCCGCGAGCCGCAGCCTGTGCCCAGCGCGCCGGCATCGAACGCGGGTGGTTGGCGCGAGCCGACCCGGCCGGGTTTCAACAGCGCGCCTGCGCCGCAACAGAACTACCAGCAACCCCAGCAGGCGGCCACCGCAGGTGGTGGCTTTCTTGGCGGCGCCCTGAAAACCGCAGCCGGCGTGGCCGGTGGTGTGATGCTGGCCCAAGGCATCAGCAGCCTGTTCAGCCACAACCAGCAACCGCAGGTAGTGGAAGAGATCATCCGCGAAGAGCCGGCGCCTGCCAGTGACAACAGCGGCTGGGGCAATGACAGCGCGGACACCTACGCCGACAGTGGTTATGCCGACGATTCCTCCTTCCTTGGCGACGACGACTCCTTCGTCTGACACACACTGAACCGGGGCGTGCTGTCGCCCCGGTCTGATTTTTCTCGGAAACCTCCTCTTGACTGGCATACTGACGGCCTGTGCGGGCCATCACGTCCCCGTGCCATGAGGATATGCGGTGAAAAAAATAGCAGTGTTCGCCGATGTCCAGAACCTCTACTACACCGTGCGCCAGGCCTACGGCTGCCACTTCAACTACGCCGCCCTGTGGGCTGATATCAGCCAGCGCGGGCAGATCGTCGAGGCGTATGCCTATGCCATCGACCGTGGCGACAGCAAGCAGCAGCAATTCCAGCAGATCCTGCGCAACCTGGGCTTTACCGTGAAGCTCAAGCCGTACATCCAGCGCAGCGACGGCTCGGCCAAGGGCGACTGGGACGTGGGCATCACCATCGACATCATGGACGCCGCCGCCCATGTCGACGAAGTGGTGCTGGCCTCGGGGGATGGCGACTTCGACATGTTGCTCGATCGCATCATCCACAAGCATGGCGTCGAAGCCGTGGCCTACGGCGTGCCGGGGCTGACGGCCAACTCGTTGATTCGCGCGGCCAGCCGCTACGTGCCTATCGAAGGCGCGTTGTTGCTCAAATAGATTTTCAGATGGGGTTGGAACAGGTTTGGAACGTATAGCGGTCATCGACTTTGAAACCACCGGCATCTCGCCGAGCAGCAGTTGCCGGGCCACGGAAATCGCCGTGGTCATCCTGGAGCAGGGCCAGATCGTGGACCGCTACCAAAGCCTGATGAACGCCGGTGTACGCGTGCCGGGGTTTATCGAGCAACTGACCGGCATCAGCAACGCCATGCTGCGCAGCGCACCGCCGGCCGAGCGGGTGATGAACGAGGTCAATGAATTCGTCGGCACTACACCGCTGTTGGCGCACAACGCCGCGTTCGACCAGAAGTTCTGGGACTTCGAACTGGGCCTGATCCGCCGCACCCGCCTGCAAAAATTCGCCTGCTCGTTGCTCCTGGCCCGCCGGCTGATGCCCACGGCGCCCAACCACAAACTCGGCACCCTGACGTCCTACGCGCAACTGCCCCACACCGGCAAGGCTCACCGGGCGATGGCGGATGCGGAAATGGCGGCCAACCTCACCGCCCACCTGGCCCAGGAACTGCGCCGCACCCACGGCTTGCGCGAGCTGTCCCATGATCTGCTGTGCAGCTTGCAGAAAGTACCGGCGGCGAAGATCACTGATCATCTGAAGAAACATCGCGGGTTCTGATCCCAATCCTGAGAACAACCAAGATCACGCTGTGGGAGCCGGGCTTGCCCGCGATGGCGCCCGCTCAGGCACCGCCATTCTTCCCCTCCAAATGCCCCAGCGGCACCCGCCGCGCTATGGCGCTCGACAAGATGATCGAGGTCTTGCTGAAGCCGAACTTCGCCACCCGGTTGATCAGGTTTTCCAGTTCCGGCATCGAGCCCACCGCCGCCTGCATGATCACGCATGGGTCCCCGGTGACTCGGTGGCATTCGGTCAGCTCGGGGATTTCTGCCAGTGCGTCGTACACCTTCTGGCTGCCGTTGTTGGTCAAGCGCAGTTCGATCGTGCACTGGATCGGCAAGCCGATCTTGGACAGGTCCACTTTGGCCTGGTAGCCGGTGATCACGCCGCTGGCTTCCAGCTTGGCCACGCGCTCGGCCACGGCGGGGGCGGAGAGGTTTACGGTGCGGGCCAATTGCGCGTAGGTAGCGCGGCCATCCTCCAGCAGGGCGCTGAGGAGCATGCGGTCGTATTTGTCCATGATAAGGCTCTGGCAATAGGGGGCTTTCGAATACAAGGCTTATAGCCCTGATAACCATGATTTGAAAAGTGTATGGGCGCTTTAAACAGGTTTTGTAACTTATGTTTACGGGCGTGGATTCCTAAAATAGCGATCCCTTGTCCTGCCGCAGAGCTGCCCATGCCTGGCCCACGTCGTTTTCCCTTACCGTTGATCGCCGCTTTTTTTGCGTTGTACGTGATCTGGGGTTCCACCTACCTGGTGATCCGCATTGGCGTGGAGTACTGGCCGCCGCTGATGCTGGCGGGGATTCGTTTTTGTACGGCGGGGGCGCTGATGTATGGCTACTTGCGCTGGCGCGGGGTGCCGGCGCCGACCTGGGCGCAGTGGAAAGCCGCGGGCATGATCGGCATCTTGCTGCTGACCTTCGGTAACGGCGCGGTGAGTGTGGCTGAACACACCGGCGTGACCTCCGGTGTCGCCGCGCTGGCGGTGGCGACGGTGCCGTTGTTTACCTTGCTCTGTGGATATTTCTGGGGCGCGCGTAATACCCGTCTGGAGTGGGCCGGGGTGATTCTGGGGATGATCGGCATCGCCATGCTCAATATGGGCTCCAACCTGCAATCGAGCCCGCTGGGCGCTGGTTTGCTGTTGTTCGCCGCCGCTTCCTGGGCTTTTGGTTCGGTATGGAGCCGGCACTTGCCGTTGCCGCAGGGCGCCATGGCCAGCGCCGCAGAAATGCTGATCGCGGGCGTGGTGCTGTTGATCGGCAGCGCGCTCAAGGGTGAGCACCTTGACGCGATGCCCCCGGTGGAAGGCTGGCTGGCCCTGGCTTACCTGACCGTATTTGGCTCGATCATCGCCTTCAACGCTTATATGTACTTGCTCAAGCACGTGCGTCCGGCAGCGGCCACCAGCTATGCCTACGTCAACCCGGCGGTGGCGGTGTTGCTGGGGATTGTGTTCGTGGGCGAGACCATCGGCCTGGAAGAAGCCCTGGCGATGCTGGTGATTATCAGCGCCGTGTTGCTGATCAGCCTACCCCAGTGGCGCAAGCCGAAGCCGGAAATAAGGTAAACTGCCGCGCATTACGCCCTTGCGCTGAATTTTTCCTACGGTAAACACATGACTTTCGCCACACTTGGCCTGATCGAACCCTTGCTGCGCGCCCTCGAGGCGCTTGGCTACCAGACCCCGACGCCGGTGCAGGCGCAAGCCATTCCGGCGGTGCTGGCCGGTCGCGACCTGATGGCTGCGGCCCAGACCGGCACCGGCAAGACCGCCGGTTTCGCCGTGCCGCTCCTGCAACTGCTGACCCTGGAAGGGCCAAAAGTCACCGCCAACTCGGTGCGCGCGCTGATCCTGTGCCCAACCCGCGAGCTGGCCGAGCAGGTTCACGCCAGTGTTGCCCAGTACGCTGAACACCTGCCCCTGACCACTTACGCGGTGTATGGCGGTGTCAGCATCAACCCGCAGATGATGAAGCTGCGCAAGGGTGTCGACGTGCTGGTGGCCACCCCTGGCCGGCTGATCGACCTGTTCCGCCAGAACGCGCTGAAACTCAATCAGCTGCAAACCCTGGTGCTGGATGAAGCCGACCGCATGCTCGACCTGGGCTTCTCCGAAGAGCTGGCAAATATTTACCGCATGCTGCCGAAAAAGCGTCAGACCCTGCTGTTTTCCGCGACCTTTTCCGATGATATCCGCCTGCTGGCCGGGCAGATGCTCAATGACCCGTTGAGCATCGAGGTCAGCCCGCGCAACGTCGCCGCCAACACTGTCAAGCAGTGGGTGGTGCCGGTGGACAAGAAGCGCAAGGCCGAGTTGTTTGTGCACCTGATGCGCAAAGGCAAGTGGAAGCAGGTGCTGGTGTTTGCCAAGACCCGCAATGGCGTGGATGCGCTGGTAGATAAGCTACAAGGCTTGGGGATCAATGCCGACGGCATTCACGGCGACAAGCCACAAGCCACGCGCCAACGTGCGCTGGATCGCTTCAAGGCCAGCGATGTGCAGATCCTGGTGGCCACCGATGTGGCAGCCCGTGGCCTGGATATCGAAGATTTGCCGATGGTGGTCAACTTTGACCTGCCGATCGTTGCCGAGGATTACATCCACCGTATCGGCCGCACTGGCCGGGCCGGCAACACCGGCGAGGCGATTTCCCTGGTATGTGCCGATGAAGTGAACATGCTCTCGGCCATCGAGATGCTGACCCGCCAGACCCTGACCCGCAAAATGGAGCAGGACTTCGAACCGGAACACCGAGTGCCGGACACCGACGCCAGCGGCCAGGTGGTGAAGAAGCCGAAAAAACCGAAGAAGCCCAAGACCTCCGGTGGTGGCGGCAAGCGCAACCTGGGCAAGTGGGTGGAGAGCGGTGACGTTGCGGCAGAGCCATCGATCAAGCCGGTGCGCAAGGTGCCTGTGTTTAATACCGGGCCGCGTAAGAAGAAGTAACTTCTTTGGCGCCTGTCAGGGCCTCATCGCAGGCAAGCCAGCTCCTACATTTTGATCTGTGAATACGTTCAAATGTGGGAGTTGGCTTGCCTGCGATGGCGGACTGGAACTCACCGCAACTATCGGCGCTGGAGCCACTCCAGCATGCCCCGCCCCGCCGCCCGCCCGCTGGCAAAACACCCCGTCAGCAGATACCCGCCCGTCGGCGCCTCCCAGTCCAGCATCTCGCCGGCACAAAACACCCCCGGCAATTGCTTGAGCATCAAACGCTCATCCAAAGCTTCAAACGGCACGCCGCCTGCGGTGCTGATGGCTTCGTCCATTGGCCGGGTTTTCACCAGGGTCAACGGCAGAGCCTTGATATCGACGGCCAATTGCTGCGGGTCGTTGAAGTGTTCGGCGGGCGCCAACTCGCGCAACAGCGCGGCCTTTACCCCATCCAGGCCCAACTGGCTGTGCAAATGCTTGCTCATCGAACGTGAGCCGCGAGGCTTGGCCAGTGCCGCCTGCACCTTATCCAGCGGCTTGCCCGGCAGCAGGTCGATATGCACGGTGGCTGAGCCTTCGCGGTTGATCCCTTCGCGAATCGGTGCCGACAGGGCGTAGATCAAACTGCCTTCGATACCCGCGGCGGTGATCACGCATTCACCCAAGCGAGGCTTGTCATCCGCGAGGCCAATGGCGACGTTTTTCAACGGCGCGCCGGCGAATTTGCTCACCATCAATTCGCTCCAGGCTGACACCTCGAAGCCACAATTACTCGGCTGCAGCGGGGCGTAGGGCACGCCTTGGTCTTCCAGCAACTTGAGCCAGGCACCGTCCGAACCCAGACGCGACCAGCTGCCGCCGCCGAGGGCCAGTAGCACGGCATCGCTGTGGACAGTTTTTTCGCCCTCCGGGCTGTGGATAATTAAGCCGCCGTCGGCACTCCAGCCCAGCCAGCGATGGCGGGTGTGGATAACTACCCCCTGGTCGCGCAGGCGCTTGAGCCAGGCCCGTAGCAGCGGTGCGGCTTTCATATCGGTAGGGAATACCCGGCCAGAGCTGCCGACAAAGGTTTCAATGCCCAAGCCATGGATCCATTCGCACAACGCCTCGGCACCGAATTGGCGCAGCAAGGGGGCAATGTCCGACGCACGTTCAGCGTAGCGTGAGAGAAATGCCGGGTAGGCTTCAGAGTGGGTGATGTTCATGCCACCCACGCCTGCCAGCAGGAACTTGCGCCCCACTGATGGCATGCCGTCATACAGCTGCACCCCAACCCCGGCCTGGCTCAGGACTTCGGCGGCCATCAGCCCGGCGGGGCCGCCGCCGATGATCGTGACGTGAAAAGGCTGGGCTGGGATCTGGGGCATGGGGGTGACTGCGGTTCGGCGAAGTAGGGCGAGCATTCTACCCGAGGACCGTCAAACTGCCTGATCAAAAAACGTACACCTTCCTACAAGCTATGCGACGCCTGGCTTACAGGCGGTTACGCTCAAGTTATCCACAGGCCGTTCCACAGGCATTGTGGGTAACGCCCACGTTTCAATGACAACCTGATGACGTCCACACCCGCTGGGCACTGTGGTGCAGGATGCCGTGGCGGCGGGCCAGGGCGTGGCGGTCCTTGCTGTAGCCGCCACCGATCACGCCCACCACTGGGATGTCGCGGCCCAGGCAATGGCGCATCACGCTTTCGTCACGGGCGGCGACGCCGGCGTCTGTCAGCTTGAGGTAGCCGAGGGCGTCGTCCTTGTGCACATCCACGCCCGCGTCATACAGCACCAGGTCGGGCTGATACAAAGGCAGCAGGTAGTTGAGGGCATCGTCCACCACCGTGAGGTAGTCGGCGTCGCCCATGCCCATGGGCAGTGGGATGTCCCAGTCGCTGGTGGCCTTGCGCGCCGGGAAGTTCTTTTCGCAGTGCAGGGACACGGTAATGGCATCCGGCGTGTCGTGGAGGATGCGCGCGGTGCCATCACCCTGATGCACGTCGCAGTCGAAGATCAGTACCCGGTTGACTCGGCCGCTGGCCAGTAGGAAATGGCTGATCACGGCCAAGTCATTGAAGATACAAAAGCCCGCCGGGTAATCGTAATGGGCGTGGTGGGTGCCCCCTGCCAAGTGGCAGGCCAAGCCGTGTTCCAGGGCCTGTTCGGCCGCCAGTAGCGAACCGCCGACCGCGCGCACGGTGCGCCGGGCCAGGGCTTCGCTCCAGGGCAGGCCCAGGCGCCGTTGGTCTTCGCGGGACAACTCACCGCTCATATAGCGTTCGATATAGCCGGGGTCATGGGCCAGGGCGAGTACTTCGGCCGGGCACAACTGGGGGCGCAGCAGTTGGCTGTCCTGGGTCAGGCCGCTGTCGACCAGGTGATCGCGCAGCAGTCGGAACTTGTCCATGGGGAAGCGATGATCCGCCGGGAACTCGGGGCTGTAGTCGTCGTGGTAGATCAGTGGCAAAGGCATGGCAATTTCTGACAGGAACCAGCGAAGGATCTTAACAGCGCTGTACACTCACGCACATGGCAAGGGAGGGGAACGATGGAGCCGATACTGGAGTTGGAAAGCGCGCGCCTGGTGCTGCGCCAATGGCGCGACAGCGATTTGCCGGCGTTTGCCCGGATGTGCGCCGACCCGCAGGTGATGCGCTATTTCCCGGCCCCCCTGGACCGCCTGGAAAGCGCGGCATTGATCGGGCGAATACGTGGTCATTTTGCCGAGTATGGGTTTGGCCTGTGGGCCCTGGAGCGCAAGGACAGCGGCGAGTTTATCGGCCTGACGGGCTTGATGAATGTCGGCTTTGAAGCCGGTTTTACCCCGGCGGTCGAGATTGGCTGGCGCCTGGCCAGCGAGCACTGGGGCCTGGGTTTTGCCAGTGAGGCGGCCTGGACTGCACTGCGTTGTGGGTTTGACCGTTTGCAGTTGGAGGAGATCGTGGCGTTCACCACCGAGGCCAACCTGGCGTCGCAGAAAGTCATGCAGGCCATCGGCATGCATTACGATCCGGCGGCAGATTTTCAGCACCCAAGGCTCGCGGCGGATGATCCGCTGCGCCATCATGTGCTGTACCGCATCACCCGCGCCCAATGGTTGGATACGCTGCACGGATAGGCAGGCCGCCCGATGTTATTACCCGCCGCAGCCAAGACTGCGCGGTTTTGCCCTGTGTGAGGAGAATTTGAATGAGCCAAGTGTTGGAAGATCTGGTCGACTTGCTGACCCTGGAACCGATTGAAGAAAACCTCTTTCGCGGCCGCAGCCAGGACTTGGGCTTTCGCCAACTGTTCGGCGGCCAGGTATTGGGCCAGTCGCTGTCGGCAGCCAGCCAGACCGTCGAAGAAGCGCGGCATGTGCATTCGTTGCACGGCTATTTCCTGCGCCCTGGGGATGCCGGGCTGCCGGTGGTCTATCAAGTGGACCGGGTACGCGACGGTGGCAGCTTCAGCACGCGCCGGGTGACGGCGATCCAGAAGGGCAACCCGATCTTCACCTGCAGCGCCTCGTTCCAGTACGACGAAGAAGGCTTTGAGCACCAGACCACCATGCCGGTGGTGGTGGGCCCCGAGAACCTGCCATCGGAGCTGGAGCTGACCCAGCAGCGGGCGCACCTGATCCCCGAGGCCATGCGCGAAAAACTGCTGTGCCCCAAGCCGATCGAAGTGCGCCCGGTGACCGAAAAAGACCCGTACAACCCGCAGCCGTCCGATCCGGTCAAGTATGTGTGGTTCCGCGCCGATGGCGCCCTGGCCGATGCGCCCGCGCTGCATAAATACCTGCTGGCCTACGCCTCGGACTTCGGCCTGCTGACCACCTCGCTGCTGCCCCATGGCAAGACCGTGTGGCAGAAGGACATGCAAGTGGCCAGCCTTGACCACGCCTTGTGGTTCCACGCCGACCTGCGGGCCGATGACTGGTTGCTGTACGCCATGGACAGCCCGTGGGCCGGCAATTCCCGTGGGTTCTCCCGTGGCAGCGTGTACAACCGCGCCGGCCAACTGGTGGCCTCGGTGACCCAGGAGGGCTTGATCCGCCATCGCAAGGATTGGGCATGAGCCTGGCGCACGTTAAGCACTGGGTGTTTGATATGGACGGCACCCTGACCGTGGCCGTGCATGACTTTGCGGCGATCCGCGTGGCCCTGGATATTGCGCCTGCCGATGACATCCTCACCCACCTGGCAGCATTGCCGGCGGCTGAGGCGGCGGCCAAACATGCCTGGTTGCTGGAGCATGAGCGCGAGCTGGCGCTGGGCTCGGTAGCGGCCAAAGGCGCGGTGGAGTTGGTGCGCGACCTGGCGGCACGGGGCTGTCGCCTGGGGATCCTGACGCGCAACGCCCAGGAACTGGCGCACATCACCTTGAAAGCCATCGGCCTGGCGGACTGTTTTGCCGTGGAAGATGTGTTGGGCCGCGACGACGCACCGCCCAAGCCGGATCCCGGTGGCCTGTTGAAGCTGGCCCAGGCCTGGGAGGTGGCGCCCGCCGAGATGGTGATGGTGGGGGACTATCGCTTTGACCTGGATTGCGGGCGGGCGGCGGGGGCGCAGACGGTGTTGGTCAACGTTCCCGAAAACCCATGGCCGGAATTGGCCGATTGGCATGCCAAGGACTGCGCGGCATTGCGCCAGATGATCTAGCCAACCCCCCACAAATCGCCGGTAGGAGCTGGCTTGCCAGCGATAACGGTGGGTCAGCCAATACAGATGTTGACTGATCCGTCGCTATCGCAGGCAAGCCTGCTCTTACATTTTTGATTAGAGGGATCAGTGGAACACGGCCTTCTGCCCCTCGGGCGAGGTGAACATCTTGTCGCCGTCATGCCCAACCCCTGGCACTTCAACCAACCTCTGGCTCAATTGCGGATGCCGCAGCTTGAGGTAGTCAAAATAGTTGTGCCCACGAATCAGCCGATAAGCCCCCTGGGTCTCGGCCGCGCAGCTCTTGTCCAGGGCCGGGTGGTCGGGGTCGGTATCCTGCTGGCCCAGCAGGTAAGTGATATCGCGCGCGACGTAGGCTTTTTCCAGTTGCTGGGGGCTTTGGCCATTGGCGTAGGCCGGCAGCTTTTGCATGCCGTACTTCCAGTCATTGAAGTCCGGGCAACTGGCCGGGGCAAACTGCACCGGGCGTTGCGGGCTGAAGTAGGCGTAGGACGACGGGTTGGCGATCACATAGCGCAGGCTGATCCCCGCCGCTTGCAGCGCCGGGTGGTCATGGCCGGTCAGGGCAAAGCGCTGCACCACCTGCCCGCCACCGGAATGCCCGGCGACCACTATTTCCTTGAGGGCCGGGAACAGCTTGCGGTTGCCCAAGTGCTTGATGATCTGGTCCAGGGCGCCGTAGGAACTGATCTGGCCATGGCCGATTGACGCCTCGCCAGCCATCCACCCATTGCCATGCCAGCGCAGCACGCTATCGCCCAGGTGATGGCGCTGGATATCGGCCGCGTTGAGAAACTGCGGCGCGATCACCAGGGTATTGGCACTTTGCCCGGCATGGGCCGCTGCGTCTTCGGCGCTTTTGAGGTAGGTCTGGGCGTTGCGCAGCCGGCCATGCACGATGATCAGCGCGCGGGTCACCTGCGGCAGTGGCTGGCGCCAGTCCTGGCTCAGGCCCAGGCTCAGGTCGCCGGCTTGCAGGGTGAAACGTTCGGGGCTGACCACCTTGACCGCCTGCCCGGCGGCGAAGGTGGTGGCAGAGCAGGTGACCATCAAGCCCAGCAGCCATGCGGATCGTCTGTTCATTTAAAGACTCTTGGCCGAAAACGTATCGCATTGGCTGATCTGGCCCTGGGCAAAGCCAGTCTTGAACCAGCGGACCCGCTGCTGCGAGGTGCCATGGGTGAACGAGTCGGGTACCACGCGGCCCTGGCCCTGTTGCTGCAGGCGGTCATCGCCGATGGCGTTGGCGGCGTTCAGTGCTTCTTCGATGTCGCCCGGTTCCAGCCAGTTCAGGCGCTTTTGCGCGCGGTTGGCCCAGACTCCGGCGAAGCAGTCGGCCTGTAGTTCCTGGCGCACCAGCAGGCCGCCATCGCCTTGCATCTGCCGGCCTTGCTGGCGCGCGACCTGGATCTTCGACGAAATCCCCAGCAGGGTCTGCACGTGGTGGCCGACTTCGTGGGCAATCACATAGGCCTGGGCAAAGTCGCCAGCCGCCTGGAAGCGTTGGGACATTTCCCGGAAGAAATCCAGGTCCAGGTAGACCTGCTGGTCGCCCGGGCAGTAGAACGGGCCGCTGGCGGAGGTCGCGCCACCGCAGGCGGAATTCACCCGGCCACGGAACAGGATCAACTTGGGGTTCTTGTAGGCCAGGCCGTTTTCCTGGAACACCTGGCCCCAGGTGTCTTCGGTGTCGCCCAGTACGGCGCGTACGAAGTCTGCCTGCTCATCATTGGCGGGCGTTGCCTGGCGTGTTTGCGGGCTGACCGAAGGGGCCTGCTCGGTCATCTGGCCGCTCAGTTGCCCGAGGATCTGCATCGGGTCCTGGCCGGTGAGTAGGCCGATGCCGACGATCAGCACAATGGCGGTCAGGCTCAGGCCCTTACCGCCGCCAAAGCGCATGCCGCCGCCACCGCCGCCGTCATTGCGCGCGTCGACCACGTTGTCGCTGCGTCGACCCTTTTTCCATAGCATGGGGCAATCCTCTTGATGTACCTGTTTGCACCGCGTTTTTGTAGGAGCCGGCTTGCCGGCGATGGTCGTCAACGATGATGTTGGCTACCTGACGCCCCGCGCGCTAAATCGGCTGCTATCGCCGGCAAGCCGGCTCCTACAGTGGGGGTTGTGATTGAGTATGGCCGTTATTCGCGGCAATACCCTTCGCCCGTATTGACCACCAGGCAATCTTTTTTATCTGCCAGCCATTTCAAGCCAGTGGCTGCGCCGTCGCCGGCACGCAGCATCTGCGGGCCGTCCGGGCGGTTGAAGGTGATGCCGTCTTCGCTGGCCTCACCTTTAAACGTGCCGGAGGCGTCGGCATCCAGGCCGTATTGCATGCTCAGCAGGTAATGCCCGCGGCCGATGCTGTCGTCCTTGCTGACGGTCAGGTGCAGGCCTTCGACGCCGATCCACTTGCCGACCCATTTGTCGGTGGGCGGGGTTTGCGGCACCAGGGTCGCCTGGACCGATGGCGGTGCGGGCTTCGGGGCCTCGGGGGCTTTATCGCAGGCGCTGAGCAGGGCGAGGGTCGAAAGGAGCAACAGGGTTTTTTTCATCGGGGATTGGCCTTGGTTAAAAAGCCTGCAATGGCAGGCTGGCGTGCAGCGTTGGACTGGGTTTGGGCGAATTAGTGCGCTGATCGCCCGCTGTTTGGTTATGCTCTTGAGACCGATGCACCACCCGCTCTAGATTAGCGCGTTGAGTGCCACTGCTTGCGGCGGTCATTTCAGCCTGTCACGCACGAGAATTCAATGACCCTCAGCACCCCTCTTTCCGGCGTCAACCATCCCTTCAAGGGCATCGTGCTGATTGTGCTGGCGACGTTTTTGTTTTCCAGCCACGACGCCTTGTCCAAATACCTCGCCGGCTTCTATCCGATCGTGATGGTGGTGTGGGCCCGCTACATGGTGCATACGCTGCTGATGGCGGGGATTTTCCTGCCGCAATCGGGCCTGCGTGTGCTGCGCAGCAAGCGCCCGTTGTTGCAGGTGGCCAGGGCCTTGTGCCTGTTGGGTACCAGCCTGTTTTTTACCGCAGCCCTGCATTACATCCCGCTGGCGGAGGCCACGGCGGTGAACTTCCTCGCGCCGATCCTGGTGACGTCCCTGTCGGTGCCGCTGCTGGGCGAGCATGTAACGCGTGGCCAGTGGCTGGCGGTGATCTGCGGGTTTGTCGGGGTGATCATCATCGTGCACCCGGGCGGTGAGTTGTTCACCCCGGCGGTGTTGTTGCCATTGGTCTCGGCGTTGTTCTTCTGCTTCTACCAACTGCTGACCCGCATCCTCAGCCAGTACGACAGCCCGACCACCAGCAACTTCTTCGCCGGCCTGTGCAACACCCTGGTGATGAGCGCGCTGGTGCCGTTTTTCTGGGAGGTGCCGAGCCTGGGCCACGGCCTGTTGATGCTGGCGCTGGGCACCTGCGGGATGACCGCGCACTTGATGCTGACCCAGGCCTTCCGCTTTGCCGCGCCGGCCTTGCTGGCACCGTTTGGCTATTGCCAGATCGTGTTTGCGGGGTTGTTGGGCTGGCTGGTGTTCAATCACACCCCGGACCTGACCACGGTGGTCGGGATCGGGGTGATCTGCCTGAGTGGCTTGGCCGCTGCCTGGCAGCAGCGGCGGCGTTGAGTCACACCGCGACGGTGGGGATCTTGCGCGGCGCCATGAAGTACATCCAGGTCAGGGCGATGAAGTACATCGCCGGGATCAGGGTGAACAGCACGGTGTAGTTGTTATGGGTCACGGTCAGGATATGGCCGACGATCTGCGTCATGAACATCCCGCCGATAGCCGCGCACATCCCGCCAAAGCCAAACACCGTGCTCATCATGTGCTTGGGCGTGTAGTCCATCACCAGGCTCCAGATGTTGGCAGTCCAGGCCTGGTGCGCGCCGATGGCCAGGGAGATGGCAAACACCGCGACCCAAAGCTGGCTGGAACCTGCGGCCATGATCACGCCGACGATGCAGCAGGCAAACAGCAGCATCGACAGCAAGCGCGCCTTGATCGGCTGCATGCCGCGCCCGATCAGGAACGAGGACAGAATCCCGCCGCCCACGCTGCCGAAGTCTGCCGTCAGGTAAATGATGATCAGCGGGATACCCATCTGCGTCACGTTGATCCCCAGGTTGTATTGCTGGTTGAGGAACGGCGGCAGCCAGTACAGGTAGAACCAGAACACCGGGGCGGTCAGGGCATAGGCAATGGCGAAGGCCCAGGTGCCGCGCATGCGCAGGATGCGGCTGAAAGGCACGCGGGGCTGTTCCGGCTCGACTTCCTGTTGCACGTAGTCCAGTTCTGACTGTTTTACGCTCGGATGGTCTTCCGGGTTGTAGTACTTCAGGCCCCAGAACACCAGCCAGATCCCACCCAGTGCCGCCATGCACAAAAAGGCGGCCTGCCAGCCCCACACATGCAGCACCAGCGGCAGCAGCATTGGCGTGAGCATGGCGCCGACGTTGGTGCCGGCGTTGAAAATCCCGGTAGCCACTGCTCGCTCGCCGGCGGGGAACCACAGGCGGGTGGTCTTGACGCAAGCGGGGTAGTTGGCCGCTTCGGTCAGGCCGAGGATAAAGCGGCAGACCATAAAGCCTACCGCCGAGGTCGCCAGGCCGTGGGCGCCGGTGGCGATGCTCCACAACAGCACTGCGCAGAAGAACACGCGCTTGACGCCGACCCGGTCGATCAACCGGCCTTGCAACACAAAACCAATGGCGTAGCCGACCTGGAACCAGAAGTTGATGTTGGCGTAGTCCATCGCCGTCCAGCTCATCTCCTTGGCCAGGATCGGTTGCATCACGCCCAGGGCGGCGCGGTCGATGTAGTTCAGGGTGGTGGCGAAAAACACCAGGGCCAGCATGCCCCAGCGGGTTTTGCCAACGGCGAGGGCGCCGCGAATCTTGTCGCCAATGGCCGCTTGCGGGTTGCCGGGGCGCGGGGCCACGGCGGAATTTTGCGAAGGCATGAGAGGTACCCGTTTTTTGAAATTTTTATGGTGTGTTCTGGGTCTTGATCACAGGTAGGCGCCTTGAGAAAACGGCCCTGGATGCGCAATCGATGGTGCGCAGTGGCTAAAAAATCGTCAATTCGCCAATCGCCATTGTGTTCGATAATCGCCCATAAAACTAACCGGTTGGTACATTTTAAATTGCTGCTTTATCGCGCGCGGCCAATAATTTGCCGCAAACAAGACCAGCCTTCATTGCCGGGAGTCACCCCATGCAACGTTCCATCGCCACTGTTTCCTTGAGCGGCACCCTGCCGGAAAAGCTCGAAGCCATTGCTGCGGCCGGGTTTGATGGGGTGGAAATCTTCGAGAACGACTTGCTGTATTACGACGGCAGCCCCCGTGAAGTGCGGCAGATGTGTGCCGACCTGGGCATTGCCATCACCTTGTTCCAGCCGTTTCGCGACTTTGAAGGATGCCGCCGTGAACGCCTGGCGCGCAACCTGGAGCGGGCCGAGCGCAAGTTCGACCTGATGCAGGAGCTGGGCACTGACCTGGTGCTGGTGTGCAGCAATGCCTCGGCGGATTCCACGGGCGAGCATTCGATCCTGCGTGATGACCTCAGCCTGCTGGCCGAACACGCCGGGCGTCGTGGCTTGCGCATTGGCTATGAAGCCCTGGCCTGGGGCCGGCACGTCAATACCTGGCAACAGGTGTGGCAACTGGTGCGGGAGATCGATCACCCGAGCCTCGGGGTGCTGCTGGACAGTTTTCATACCTTGTCGCTCAAGGGCGATCCGGCGGCTATCGCCCAGATCCCTGGTGACAAAATCTTCTTCGTGCAAATGGCCGACGCGCCGATCCTGGCCATGGACGTGCTGGAGTGGAGCCGGCACTTTCGCTGCTTCCCTGGCCAGGGCGAGTTCGACCTGCCGGGTTTTCTTGCGCCGATCATCCAGAGTGGCTACACCGGGCCGCTGTCCCTGGAGATTTTCAACGATGGCTTTCGCGCCGCGCCCACTCGGGCCAACGCGGCGGATGGCTTGCGCTCGCTGCTGTACCTGGAAGAGAAGACCCGCCAACGCCTGGAGCAGCAGGCCACGCCGTTGGATATCCTGTTTGAGACCCCGGCCGCCAGCGAGTACGACGGTATCGAGTTCCTGGAGTTTGCAGTGGATGAAAACCTCGGCGCCCGGCTGACCCAATGGCTGCAACGCCTGGGCTTCGTCAAGGCCGGGCAGCACCGTTCCAAGAGTGTGAGCCTGCTGCGCCAGGGTGATATCAACCTGATCCTCAACTGCGAGCCGTACTCCTTTGCCCACAACTTTTTCGAGGCCCATGGCCCGTCGTTGTGCGCCACGGCGATTCGCGTCAAGGACAGCGCCAAGGCCCTGGAGCGGGCGGTGGCCTACAAGGGCCAGCCTTATCGCGGCCTGGTCGGGCCCAACGAGTTGGAGCTGGCGGCGGTGCGTGCGCCGGATGGCAGCCTGATCTACCTGGTGGACCAGCATGCCGGCGGGATCTACGACACCGATTTCAACCTGCAAGCGTCCAGCACCAGCGGCGGCGGCTTGCTGCGCATCGACCATATGGCCATGGCTTTGCCGGCCGACAGCCTCGACAGTTGGGTGCTGTTCTACAAGAGCCTGCTGGATTTCGAGGCCGACGATGAAGTGGTGCTGCCGGACCCTTATGGCCTGGTCAAGAGTCGGGCGCTGCGCAGCCGCTGCAGTTCGATCCGCCTGCCGCTGAATATTTCCGAGAACCGCAATACGGCAATTTCCCACGCGCTATCGAGCTACCGTGGCTCCGGCGTGCACCACATTGCCTTCGATTGCGCGGATATTTTCGCCGAAGTCAGCCGGGCCAAGGAGGCGGGCGTGCCACTGCTGGATATCCCGCTCAACTACTACGATGACCTGGCAGCGCGTTTTGATTTCGACGATCAGTTCCTCAGCGAACTGGCGTACTACAACGTGCTGTACGACCGTGACGCCCAGGGCGGTGAGCTGTTTCATGTGTATACCGAACCGTTCGAAGGGCGGTTTTTCTTCGAGATCATCCAGCGCAAGAACGGCTACGCCGGCTATGGCGCGGCCAATGTGGCGGTACGCCTGGCGGCCATGGCGAAGTCACGCAGCGGCGCGGTGCGCCAGGCCAAGTTGTAGGGCGTTGGCGCTTCCTTCGTGAGACGCGGCGGCCCATAATCACGGCCTGCATAAATGGCCGTGAGCGCACCATGACCCCGACGTCCGAACTGCCCGACGCCCCCCTGGCGCCGCGCAAGAGTCGCAAGAACAACCCGGAAAAAACCCGCGAGAACATTCTGCAAGAGGCCATTGTCGAGTTCGTGCAGCAGGGGCTTTCCGGGGCGCGGGTGGACGCCATCGCCGAGCGCATCCACACCTCCAAGCGCATGATCTATTACTACTTCGGCAGCAAGGAGCAGCTGTACGTCGAGGTCCTGGAAAAGCTCTACGGTGATATCCGCAACACCGAAACAAGGATGAACCTCACCGAGCTGGAACCCCGGGAAGCGATCCGGCGCCTGGTGGAGTTCACCTTCGACCACCATGACCAGAACGTGGATTTTGTGCGGATTGTCAGCATCGAGAACATTCACAACGCCGAGTATGTGAAACAGTCGGATGCGATCAAGGCGATGAACAGCAATATCCTGGAGGCGTTGGGCGCGACCTTGCGCCGGGGCGCGGAGCTGGGGGTATTTCGCGCGGGGCTGGAGCCGCTGGATGTGCATTTGCTGATCAACTCGTTCAGCTTTTACCGGGTCTCCAACCGGCATACCTTCAGTGAGATTTTTCAGATCGAATTGTCGGATGAAGCGATCAAGCAACGGCATCGCGCGATGATCTGCGAGTCGGTGCTGCGTTACCTGCAGGCCTGATCCACCGCCGAATTCAATGTCGTGCGGGCTTGTGTGGGAGCTGGCAAGCCAGCTCCCACATTAGGATCCGGTTTCTACAGTGAGGTATTCATGTGTTGGAAATGATCGAGCATCCTTTGTGCATCTGCTTTCTCACCACTGAACAACTCAAAGGCCTTCACCGCCTGGAACACCGCCATATTCCCTCCATCCAGCGTGCGGCAGCCCAAGGCCCGGGCGCTGCGCAGCAGCTCGGTTTCCAGCGGGAAGTAGACGATTTCCGCGACCCACAAATCTGCGCGTAGCAACACGGCTGGCACTGGCATGCCCGGTAGCTTGGCCATGCCCATGGGCGTGGTATTGACCAGCCCGTCAGCCGCCGCCATCGCGCTGTCCAGATCACTGGCGGCATGCGCGCGGCCGGGGCCGAAATGCTGGTTGAGGTTATCCGCCAGGCTTTGCGCGCGCCCATGGTCCATATCGAAAATACTCAACTGCCCGACACCTTCGGCCAGCAGCGCATGGGCCACTGCCGCGCCCGCGCCACCAGCGCCCATCTGCACCACGCGCTGGCGGGCAGCCTCATGCAGGCCACGGCGAAACCCTTCGGCGAAACCCAGGCAGTCGGTGTTGTGACCGATGCGCTTGCCATCGCGCCAGACCACGGTGTTGACCGCGCCGATGCCCCGGGCTTCGGGCGACAGCTCATCGAGCAACGGCAGGATCGCCTGCTTGCACGGGTAGGTGATGTTCAACCCGGTGAAGTTCATCTGCTCGGCGGCCTTGAGCAGCTCGGGCAGGGCGCTGCTGTCCAGTTGCAGCGGGTCCAGGTCGATCAGTCGATACAAGTAGCGCAGACCCTGGGCATCGCCTTCCTGCTCATGCAGGGCCGGCGTGCGGGACGCCTGGATGCCCGCGCCGATCAGGCCGGCAAGAATGCGCGGTTTCATTTGAGCTCCCGACTGAAATGTTCGAGGGCCAGGTGATAACCGTGGCTGCCAAACCCGGCGAGCACGGCCTTGGCGATAGGGGAAACAAAGGAGTGATGACGGAAGGGTTCACGGGCATGCACGTTGGACAGATGCACTTCGATCACTGGCAGTTCACTGGCCACCAGGGCGTCGCGGATGGCCACCGAGGTGTGGGTCCAGGCCGCCGGGTTGATCACAATCCCGGCGCACCGGGCGCGGGCGCCATGAATCCAGTCCAGCAACTCGCCTTCGTGGTTGGTCTGGCGAAATTCCAGTTTCAGCCCGAACTGTTCGGCACTGCGCCCACATAGCGCGGCGACGTCAGCCAGGGTCTCGTGGCCATAGGTGGCCGGTTCGCGGGTGCCGAGCAGGTTCAGGTTGGGGCCGTTGAGGACCAGTACGATAGGCGGCATGGGGATGTCTCCACTGTTGTTTTTATTGATGGAGACAAAATGTACTGAATGGTTAATTTGGTCAATTGGCCAGGCGTCATGCCGTGGATAACCGTTCGATTATCGAACGCTGAATACGGCCTGCCGGTACTGCCCAAGAGTTGATATCAATTGAAAATCATTCTCGACAACGCTTAAGATGCCCGCCTGTTTCCTTTACATCCCCAGGGAGTCGGTTTGTCGGACGTGGATCTCAAGGGCCTGTTTCTCAAGCATGCCGATACCCTGCGCCGGTATTTGCTGCGCAAGGTACGGGACCCTCAGTTGGCTGCGGACCTGGTGCAGGAGAGCTTCCTGCGCCTGGCGCAAAAGCCGTCCAGCGAGCGGATCGACAACTCCCAGGGTTATCTCTACCGCACGGCGAGCAATCTTTTGATCGACCATATCCGCCAGGAGGCCCGGCGCAAGACCGACTCCGTGCCCCATGAGGCGTTGGCCGAGATTGAAGATGAAGTGGCCGGGTTGGAGGCTCAGGCAATGGCGCAGCAACAGCGACAGGCATTGAAGCAGGCGTTGGCGGAACTGCCGGAGCGCACCCAGCAGATTTTCCGCCTCAACCGCGTCGAGGGCATGACCCACGCCCAGGTTGCGCGGCATCTTGAAATTTCCGACAGTTCAGTGCAAAAGCATCTGGCCAAGGCACTGGCGCATGTCATGCAGCGTTTGCGGGAGGGCGATGTGACGCCGTCCGACGAATGATTTACTGAAAAAACGCTGCTCAAACGTCACTGTTTCATACAACGAGAATTCGAGACTCACACGTGAATAGCCAGGAGTCGCAACAGCCCAGCATTACCGAGGTCGCCGCCGATTGGGCGGTGCGCCTGCATGCGGGCGGGCTGGGTGTGCAGGAACACGCCGAACTGCAACGCTGGATTGCCAGCGACAGCCGCCACGCCGCGGAACTGGATTTTGCCCGGCAGACCTGGGCGGCGCTGGGTGATTTGCCAACAGATACGCCCGTGCATCGCCAGCGCCCGCCGTCGGCAGGCATGCCACTGCGCCGCGCCCAGCGTCGGCGGCCATGGCGCGTGGCCGCAAGTGTCGCGCTGTTGCTGGTGGTCGCCGGAATTGGCTGGTTGCAGGCGCCGCAAGCCTTGTTGCAGATGCAGGCCGACTACCTGACCGCCAAGGGCGAAGTGCGCATGGTGCGCCTGGCGGACGGCAGTACCGTGGAGCTGGATTCCTCCAGCGCCATCCGCCTGGATTTCGACGGCGAGCAGCGGCGGATCAGCCTGCTGGCCGGCTCGGCGATTTTTGACGTGGCGCCCATGGTCGGGCAGGAAACCCGGCCGTTCGTGGTGCAAAGTGCCGGCGGGCAAACCCGGGCCCTGGGCACGCGTTTTGTGGTCGGCCGCGAGGCAGACGACCAGGCGTGGGTGGGCGTGCTGCAACACAGCGTGGCCGTGACCCAGCAAGACCAGCCGCAAACCACGGTCCTCGAGGAGGGGCAGGCCGCCCGCTACAGTGCGCAGGACGGTGTGAAAGGCCTGCCCGGCTTCGACCTGGCGCGGGCCACCAGTTGGCGGCGCGGGGTGCTGGTGTTCGACCGCCAGCCGCTGGCCAAGGTGGTTGCAGAGCTCAATCGCTACCGCCCCGGGCGGGTGGTGCTGCGCAATGCCGAGCTGGGCAAGCGTGAAGTCAGTGCGGTGGTGCGCCTCGACATGCTGGACAAGGCGCTGGGCACGTTGACCGAAGAGCTGCAGGTGCACCGCTTTGATCTGGCGGGTGTCAGCCTGATCTACTGACATACCGCAAACCTCCCTGTGAACGGGCGCTTTTGTGTGGGCGCTGGCTAGCCTGCGATAGCATCACCTCGGTCTACCTGGTAGACCGAGTTGCCTGCATCGCCGGCAAGCCAGCTCCTACACAAGCCCGCATTCCTGGCCGATCTTCAAACAATTTTCAAAAAGCCTTACTGACTCCCTGTACCTGACGCGTCTTGCTAATCGAGAAGTATTCGCATAAACAAAAAACGCTCAGCGAAGGGATCACAACGATGTCTGCAATCACCAAAGGGCGCGTCACCGGCAGCCGGTTGGCCCTGGCCATTCACTTGGGTCTGTTTGCCAGCGCCGGGCAGGCCTACGCCGCCGCCCCGGTGGCCGGCGCTTCGCAGCCTGCGACGCTGATGTTCGATATTCCCGCCCAACCCCTGGGCGGCGCGGTCCTGGCGTTTGCCGACCAGGCTGGTTTGCAGGTGCTGTTCGATAGCCCGCGCCTGCAAGGCCTCAGCAGCACCGCGCTGAAGGGCCAATACAGTGTCCAGGAAGGCCTGGGGCGTTTGTTGGGCAGTGCGCCGGTGGAGTATCGCTTCACCGGCGAGCGCCAGGTCACCCTCAATCGCGTCAATGTCGAACAGGACAACGCGTTGACCGTTGGCACCACCACCATCAACGCCAACACCAACGGCAAGCCCAGTGACTGGGTGTATGAAACCCCGCGCTCGGTGGCGGTGATCACCCGCGAGCAGATCGACAAGCGCCCACCCCGGCACGCCGCCGACATGCTCGAGGAAACCGCCGGTGTCTACACCGCCGTCAACCAGCGTGACCCTGGCTTGTCGGTGAATATCCGTGGGGTGCAGGACTATGGCCGGGTCAATATGAACATTGACGGCATGCGCCAGAACTTCAACGTCAACGGCCACCAGCAGCGCAACGGCACGATGGTGATCGACCCTGAATTTATCTCCAGCATCGAGATCGACAAAGGCAGCCAGTCGGGCATGGGCGGTGCGGCGGTGCTCGGTGGCATTGCGTCATTCAAGACCCTGGACGCCAGCGAGTTCCTGGCCGATGGCAAGGAGTACGGCGGGCGTCTGCGCGCGGGTAATGGCATCGGCAAACTGGGCAATGGCACCCACTTCAATGGCAGCGGTGTATTTGCCTTTGGCGATGAGCGTGGCGATGTGCTGCTGGGTTACAGCGAGCGGCATTTCGGCGATTACCACGCCGGCACCCACAACGACCAGAAGCTGGGCACCAACCTGCGCGCGCGCAAGTATCAGCCCGAGGCGTTTGACGATTGGTTGAACAGCGAGGTCGGCGATATGGGCAGCGTGACTCGCTCGCAGATCGTCAAACTGGGCTTGAACCTGCCCAATGACCAGCGTGTGCAACTGAGCTACCTGCAAAGCGACAGTGACAGCAACGACGCCTGGGCCTATACCGCCGACGATGCACAAAGCGTTTACTACCGGCGCGTGAGCAAGAACAACCTTGCGGCCAAGAACGTCGCGCTGGACTACAGCTACACGCCAGACAACCCGCTGATCGATTTCAAGGCCAAGGCGTATTACGTCAGCACCCAGTTGGAGCGCACCAATGCGCCAAACCTGTCGTCACCTGGTACGGGCAACGAGGTTGGCGGCTACACCGATCACTTCCAGACCGATACCTGGGGCCTGCAAGCGGACAACACCTCGCGCTTCGATTTCGAGGCGCTGGGCCGGGTCAAATGGAACTACGGCCTGGAGATGTACCAGGACCAATTCAAGCCGCGCACCAACAAGGTCGAGGCGGTCAACCTCCAGGGGCTGCTGCCGTATGTCGAAGGCGACACCCCGGGCGGTAAACGCACCATCGCCAGCTTGTTCAACAACCTGCAATACGAATATGGCAACTGGCTGACCCTGGATGCCGGCCTGCGTTACGACCGCTACCGGCTTGAAGGCAAAACCGGGATGACCCTGTACAAGCGCGACCGTTTCTACAACAGCCTGGTGGGCGCCAAGCGTGTGGCCGAGGTGTTTGATATCGATAATGAAGAGGGGCACTTCTCGCCCACCTTCGGCATCGGCGTCAAGCCGGGGCTTGAGTGGATGCAGCTCTATGCGCGTTGGGGCGAGGGCTGGCGCCCGCCGGCGGTCACGGAAACCTTCATGACCGGTCGCCCCCATGGTGGCAGCTCGGCAGAGCGGGTGTTCCCCAACCCGTACCTTAAGGCTGAAGAGTCGCGGGATTGGGAAATGGGCGTCAACGTGTTCAAGGAAGGGCTGTTTTTCAACGACGACCGCCTGGGCATGAAGGTCGCCTACTTCGATACCAAGATCGACAATTTCTCGTTCCTCAACCACAGCGTCAGCTTGCCAGATACCAGTGTCGGCGGTTTTCTCGGAACCATGGCCTACGTCAACAACACCGGCCCGACGCGCTTTCGCGGTATGGAGTACCAGCTCAACTACGACATGGGCCGGGCCTACGCCAACCTGAGCTACACCCATATGATCGGCAGTAACGACTTCTGCTCGAAGAACTACTACATGGGCGGAGCCAAGACCAGCGGGCCGCGGACTACGCGGATCGAGTCCTACATCCGCCCGGACGGGCGCCCCGGCATCCGGCCGGTCACTACTTATGAAGTGCTGGATGATGACGTTGCCAACAACAAGGAAAGTTGCGGGCGGATCATGGGCAACGCCACCTATATGCCGGCGGATCGCGGCTCGGTGACGTTGGGCGCGCGGTTCCTGGAAAAACGCCTGGATACCGGCGTGCGGGTGCGCTACAGCTCGGGCAACGGTGCCAACCTCAACCAGCAGGGTTATGACTTTATCGACCAGGCACTGTGGCCGCAGTACACCCTCTACGACCTGTATGCCAGTTACTGGATGACCGACCACTTGAACCTTGGCCTGGCCCTGGAAAACGCCACCGATGAAGCCTATTTCGTGGCCATGGGCGACGCCAACAACCTCAGCCTGGCGCGGGGCCGTACGTTGAGCGGGATGCTTGAGTACAAGTTCTGAGCAAGGTGCTCCAGCCTTCCGGCCCTGGCACTTAGAAGGCGCCGCCAAGTCGGCCGCCGCCCGCGCCAATGGCAAGCAGGGCGGCCGGCCACGCAAGGAGCAATGATGCACAGCCGGGGTAGCGGGCTTATGTGGGAACGGGCTTGCCCGCGATTACGGTGGGTCAGCCAGATAGATTTTGACTGATACACCGCAATCGCGGGCAAGCCCGCTCCTACATTTTTCCAGATCTGCAGGGACCGAGGGTTTAGCGCCGGGTCAGCAGCACGCCCGATTCCATATGGTGGGTCCACGGGAACTGGTCGAACATCGCACACCGGGTGATGCGGTGCGTGTCGTGCAGTTGCGCAATGTTCGCCGCCAGCGTTTCCGGGTTGCAGGAGATGTACAGGATGTTCTCGAAGCGCCGGGTCAACTCGCAGGTGTCCGGGTCCATGCCTGCGCGGGGCGGGTCGACGAAGATGCTGGCGAACTCATAGCTCTTGAGATCGATACCGTGCAGGCGTCGGAATGGCCGCACTTCGTTCAGGGCTTGGGTCAGTTCTTCGGCGGACAGGCGCACCAGGGTGACGTTATCCACTGCGTTTTCGTCGAGGTTGCTCAGGGCGGCGTTGACCGAGGTCTTGCTGATCTCGGTGGCCAGCACTTTGCGCACGCGGGTAGCCAGGGGCAGGGTGAAGTTGCCGTTGCCGCAATACAGCTCCAGCAGGTCATCACTGCGATCGCCCAGGGCGTCATAGGCCCAGTTGAGCATCTTCTGGTTCACCGTGCCGTTGGGCTGGGTGAAGGCGCCTTCGGGCTGGCGATAGCTGAAGGTGCGACCGCCGACATCGAGTTTCTCCACCACATAGTCGTGGCCGATCACATCGCGCTTGCCCTTGGAACGGCCGATGATGCTGACGTTCAGGTCGGCCGCCAGCTTGTTGGCAGCGGTGTGCCAATGCTCATCCAGCGGGCGGTGATAGCACAGCGTGATCATCGCATCGCCGGCCAGGGTGGTGAGGAACTCCACCTGGAACAGCTTGTGGCTCAGGGCGGCGCTGGCTTGCCAGGCGGCCTTGAGTTGCGGCATCAGCTGGTTGATGCGCAGGCTGGCGATGGGAAACTCTTCGATCAGGATCGGCGTGCGCTTGTCGTCCTGGGAGAACATCGCGTAGTGGCGCTGACCGCCTTCGCGCCACAGGCGGAACTCGGCGCGCAGGCGGAAGTTCTGCAGGGGCGAATCGAATACCTGTGGCTCGGGCGCATCGAACGGCGCGAGCAGGTCACGCAAGCGCGTGACCTTTTCTTGCAGTTGCAGGGCGTAACTTGCTGCGTCAAAAGTCATGCGGGGAACCAGCCTAGCTTGATCACGAACAGGATCGACAGGATCACCAGCGCTGGGTTGAGTTCACGGTAGCGGCCTGTCAGCAGCTTGATACCGGTCCAGGCGATGAAGCCGAAGGCGATGCCGTTGGCGATGGAGTAAGTGAAGGGCATCGCCAGGGCGGTGATCACCACCGGCGCGGCAACAGTAATATCGTCCCAGTCGATTTCCGCCAGGCCCGAGGTCATCAACACTGCGACAAACAGCAGCGCGGGTGCGGTGGCAAATGCCGGGACGCTGGCCGCCAGCGGCGAGAAGAACAGCGCCAGCAGGAACATGATCGCGACCACGATGGCGGTCAGGCCAGTGCGGCCACCCGCACTCACGCCAGCCGCCGACTCGATGTAGCTGGTGGTGGTCGAGGTACCCAGCAACGAACCGGCCATGGCCGCAGTGCTGTCGGCAATCAGGGCGCGGCCCATTTTCGGCATGTGGCCGTCCTTGCCCATCAGGCCGGCGCGCTTGGCGACGCCGATCAGGGTGCCGGAGTTGTCGAACAGGTCAACGAACAGGAAAGCGAAGATCACGCTGATCAAGCCCACGTCCAGGGCGCCGGCGATGTCCAGTTGCAGGAAGGTCGGGGCCAGGGACGGAGGCATCGATACCACGCCGCCGAATGGGGTGACGCCGAGCGCGATGGCGGCGATGGTCACCGCGAGGATGCCGATCAACACCGCGCCGCGCACTTTCAAGGCTTCCAGGGCCACGATCAGGAAGAACCCCAGGGTGGCGAGGATGGGGGCGGGTTTGGCCAGGTCGCCCATGCCCAGCATGGTCGCCGGGTTGCTGACCACGATGCCGGCGTTATGCAGGGCGATCAGCGCTAGGAACAGGCCGATACCGGCGGCAATCGCCGAGCGCAGGGGCAGGGGGATGGCATTGATGATCCATTCGCGGATGCGGAAGATCGACAGCAGGAAAAACAGCACGGCGGAGATAAACACCGCACCCAGCGCCACTTGCCAGGTATGGCCCAGGTGCAGGACCACGGTGTAGGTAAAGAAGGCGTTCAGGCCCATGCCCGGTGCCAGGGCAATCGGGTAGTTGGCGATCAGGCCCATGATCGTCGAGCCGATGGCCGCCGCCAGGCAAGTGGCGACAAACAGCGCGCCCTTGTCCATGCCGGTCTCGCCGAGAATGCTCGGGTTGACGAACAGGATGTAGGCCATGGCCAGGAATGTGGTGATACCGGCGAGAATCTCGGTACGCACGTTAGTATTGTGTGCCTTGAGTTGAAACAGCTTTTCCAGCATGCCTGCTCCCTGTGGCGCGCTCGGCGCCGTGATTTGTTGACCTCAAAGTCAAAGCACAAACTGCGCCAAGCGCCGCGTGTTTTCTACAGAGGATCGGAAAAAGCGGCGCATCATACCAGCAGGTCGACGGCCTGTGGCGCCCAGCCTCGGTTTTGTTGAGTGTGGCCTTGAGGCATACTCCGTCGACGTTCAGTCCAGGGTCATCCAAAGCATGAAAAAAGCCATCGCGTGGAGTCTAGCTCCGTTCGCCTGTATCGGCCTGTGGCTGGCGGCGGCACCGGCGTGGGGCGCGCCTGCACCGGCCTTGAGCGAGGTGCGGGTATTCCAGGTGCAGTCCCAGGCGTGCAAAGAGTCCATCGCCGAGGGCGTCGACAGCACCCGGCAGTGCCAGCACCGTGGGCCGACACAGGTCTCGGTGATGGAAGTGGGGCTGGGCAATAATTCCATCGCCACCTTTGATGGGGCGCGGCTTGCGGGGCAAAAGACCGCGATCTGCCAGGTCGGCTCCGTCAGCCAGGCCTGCAATGGCGCTGGCACATTGATGGGCTACATCTATGTATTTGACGTGGATATCCGCGCCGCCGGTTGGTTCGAGTACAGCAACACATCGATCAATGCGCCGCGCAATACCCTGAAGACTCAGCTGCGCATCCAATGATGGCCCCCTGTAGGAGCCGGCTTGCCGGCGAAAATCGTCAACGATAACGCTGGGTGCCTGGTGGCCCGTGTTGCTCTCTGGTTTTTCGCCGGCAAGCCGGCTCCGACAGGTTCAGGGCGTTTCGGCCGGGGTATGCATGCGGTCCCGCTTGGCCAGCGTCGGGAACAGCTTGATCCATACCCCCGTCACCACCAACGTCCCGACCCCGCCCAATACCACGGCTGGCACTGTGCCCAGCCAGTGGGCGGTGACGCCGGATTCAAATTCGCCCAACTGATTGGACGCCCCGATAAACAGCCCATTGACCGCACTGACCCGCCCGCGCATTTCATCGGGGGTTTCCAGTTGCACGAATGAGGCGCGGATCACCATGCTGATCATGTCTGCCGCCCCCAGCACCACCAGCACCGCCAGCGAAAACCAGAACGAGGTGGACAGGCCGAACGCGATGGTCGCTACGCCAAATACCCCGACAGCGGTAAACATCACGCGGCCCACGTGCCGGTCCACGGCAAACCGCGCTAGCCACAATGACATCAACAGCGCCCCAACCGCCGGCGCCGAGCGCAGCAGCCCAAGGCCCCAGGGGCCGGTCAGCAGGATGTCCTTGGCAAACACCGGCAGCAACGCCGTGGCGCCGCCCAACAGCACGGCGAACAGGTCCAGGGAGATCGCCCCGAGGATGTCCGGCCGGCTGCGGATAAAACGAATCCCCGCGAGCAGCGAGTCGAGGGTGGCCTTGCCCTTGTTAAGTGGGGTCTGCCGCGCGGGCAGGTTGAGGGTGAGCATGCAGGCAATCAGGTACAGCAGCACCGTCGGGCCATACACCCAGGCGCTGCCGAAGGCATAGAGCAAGCCGCCCAGGGCCGGCGCGACGATGGTTGCCGATTGCTGGGCCGACTGCGCCGCCGCCACTGCCCGTGGAAACAGGGCGCTGGGCACGATGCTCGGCAACAGCGCCTGGGTGGTGGGCAGTTCGAAGGAGCGGGCTGCGCCCAGCAGGAAGGCGAGGATAAAAATCATCTCGCGGGTGACATTGTCCGTCAGGCTGCCGATGACCAGGGCCAGGGCGATCAACGCCTGCAACGTCTGGCAAATGGCGGCGACCCTGCGCCGTTCGTAACGGTCGGCCACATGCCCGGTGTGCAGCATGAACAGCACCCGTGGGACAAATTCCACCAGGCCCACCAAGCCCAGGTCCAGCACGTTGCCGGTCAGTTGGTAGAGGTTCCAGCCGATGGCCACGGTGAGCATCTGGAAGCCGCTGGCGGTAAAAATCCGGGCCAGCCAGAACGCGATAAAAGGGCGGTGATGACGTAACAGCAGCGGGGTTTCACTGGGCATCGGCAAGGACTGGACTGAACCTGGGAAGTGCCGAGGTTAGCATCAAGCTGTAACAAATAGTTGCTGCCAGGCAAATATCCTTAGCAAGGCATCTATTTGGCTGAGTCAACCTGTCACGCGGCAAAAGACCACACAGTCCAACCTGGAAAATGGGACTACTCTTTCAACGATGCTTGATCCAGATCAATGCCGATTGCAGCGTTGGTGTGGGGGTCAAGAAGCCAGAATCCCTACGTGGTTGGTAAAAAAAGAACGAATTGCAATTCGCCACACTCCATATCCGTGGGAGCAGTGGGTGCAGGCCTCCCTGCCTGTAGCCGGTATTACCTGACAGAGGAAGACTTATGTTCGGTTTGGAGGCGCTAGATCTCGCCCGAATTCAATTCGCATTCACCATCTCGTTCCATATCCTGTTCCCGGCCATCACCATCGGCCTGGCCAGTTACCTCGCGGTACTGGAGGGCCTGTGGCTCAAGACCCACAACGATACCTACCGTGACCTCTACCATTTCTGGTCGAAGATCTTTGCCGTCAACTTCGGCATGGGGGTGGTCTCGGGCCTGGTCATGGCCTATCAGTTCGGTACCAACTGGAGCCGCTTCTCGGACTTCGCCGGCTCTGTCACGGGGCCATTGCTGACCTATGAAGTGCTCACCGCGTTCTTCCTCGAAGCGGGCTTCCTTGGGGTGATGCTGTTTGGCTGGAACAAGGTCGGGCGCAAGCTGCACTTCTTTGCCACGGTGATGGTGGCCGTCGGTACGCTGATCTCGACCTTCTGGATCCTCGCCTCCAACAGCTGGATGCAGACGCCACAAGGCTTTGAAATCATCGACGGCCGGGTGATCCCCACCGATTGGCTGGCCGTGATCTTCAACCCTTCGTTCCCCTATCGCCTGGCGCACATGGCCACGGCGGCGTTTGTCGCCACCGCGTTTTTTGTCGGATCGTCGGCGGCCTGGCATCTGCTGCGGGGCAAGGACAACCCGGCGATCCGCACCATGCTGTCGATGGCAATGTGGATGGCCCTGATCGTCGCGCCGATCCAGGCGGTGATCGGTGACTTCCATGGCCTCAACACCCTCAAGCACCAGCCGGCGAAAATTGCGGCGATTGAAGGCCACTGGGAAAACATCGGCGATGAGCCGACCCCGCTGATCCTGTTCGGCTGGCCGGACATGAAGGAAGAGCGCACCAAGTACAAGGTAGAAATCCCCTACCTGGGCAGCCTGATCCTCACCCACTCCCTGGACAAGCAAGTGCCGGCCCTCAAGGAGTTCCCGCCTGAGGATCGTGCCAACTCGACCATCGTGTTCTGGTCGTTCCGGGTCATGGTCGGCCTGGGCATGCTGATGATCTTCACCGGCCTGTTCAGCCTCTGGCTGCGCAAGGGCGACAGGCTGTACACCAACAAACCGTTCCTGTACCTGGCGCTATGGATGGGCCCGTCGGGGTTGATTGCGATCCTGGCCGGCTGGTTCACCACCGAAATCGGGCGCCAGCCCTGGGTGGTCTACGGCTTGATGCGCACGGCGGACGCCTCTTCCAACCACAGCGTGGTGCAGATGAGCATCACCCTGGCGCTGTTTGTGGTGGTGTACTTCGCCCTGTTCGGCGCAGGCCTTGGCTACATGATGCGCCTGGTGCGCAAAGGCCCGGTCACCCACGACAGCACCGAACCGGCCCACGGCGGCCCCGGGCAGCAACGTACCCCGGCGCGTCCATTGTCGGCAGCCGATGACAGCGGCGACGCCGATCACGGCGACACTCTGAACAAGGGGAATTGAGTCATGGGTATTGATCTTCCGCTGATCTGGGCCGTGATCATCATCTTCGGCATCATGATGTACGTGGTCATGGATGGCTTTGACCTGGGGATCGGCATTCTCTTCCCGTTTATCCCGGGCAAGACTGACCGCGACGTGATGATGAATACCGTCGCCCCGGTGTGGGACGGCAACGAAACCTGGCTGGTGCTGGGGGGCGCGGCATTGTTTGGCGCCTTCCCATTGGCCTACTCGGTGGTGCTCTCGGCGCTGTACCTGCCGCTGATCCTGATGCTGATCGGCCTGATCTTCCGTGGCGTGGCCTTTGAGTTCCGCTTCAAGGCCAAGGATGACAAGCGCCACCTGTGGGACAAGGCGTTTATCGGCGGCTCGCTGGCGGCGACCTTCTTCCAGGGCGTGGCGCTGGGGGCATTCATTGAAGGCATTCCGGTGGTTGACCGCCAGTTCGCCGGCGGCTCATTGGACTGGTTCTCGCCGTTTGCCCTGTTTTGCGGCGTGGCCTTGATCGTGGCCTATGCCCTGCTGGGCTGCACTTGGCTGATCATGAAGACCGAAGGCAAGCTGCAAGAGCAGATGCACAACCTGGCGCGGCCCCTGGCGTTCGTCGTGTTGGCGGTGATTGGCATCGTCAGCATCTGGACGCCCCTGGCCCACCCGGACATCGCCTCGCGCTGGTTCACCCTGCCGAACCTGTTCTGGTTCCTGCCGGTGCCGATCCTGGTGCTGGTGACCATGTATGCGCTGGTGCGTGCCGTGGCACGCAATGCCCATTACGCGCCGTTCCTGCTGACGCTGGTGTTGATCTTCCTCGGCTACAGCGGCCTGGGCATCAGCCTGTGGCCGAACATCATCCCGCCGTCGGTGTCGATCTGGGATGCCGCCGCGCCGCCGCAAAGCCAAGGCTTCATGCTGGTGGGTACGCTGTTCATCATCCCGTTCATCCTGGGCTACACCTTCTGGAGCTACTACGTGTTCCGCGGCAAGGTGACCCATGAAGACGGCTATCACTAGGAGGCTTGGACCATGACCGGTAAACCTTCACTGGACGATATCGAACAGGCCGAGAAAAAGCCGCTGTGGCAACGCCTGGGCTGGTTGGCAATGATCTGGACCGGCAGCGTCCTGGCCCTGTTCGTGGTGGCCAGCCTGATGCGCATGTTCATGAACGCCGCGGGCCTGAGCACTCACTGACATCCCATGCAGTCTTGACCCTCCTTTAATGGAGGGTTTTTTTTGCCTGTGTTATTTGCGGGCCTTGAGAATCACGAACTTTGGTGTCGCCGCCACCTGCTCCACACCACGGAACAGGCGCGCCAGCTTGCTGTGATAACCCAGGTGGCGGTTGCCGACGATGTACAACGCGCCGCCGACTACCAGCGCTTCGCGGGCCTGCTGGAACATGCGCCATGCAAGGAAATCCCCCACCACCTGCTGCTGGTGGAACGGCGGGTTGCATAGCACCACGTCCAACGATTGCGGCTCCTGGTCCGCCAGGCCGTCGCCGGGGCGAATCATCACGGGCCGCTCACCCAGGGCCGCGCGCCAGTTTTCGGCGGCCGACTGTACGGCCATATAGGACTCGTCCACCAAGGTGTACTGCGCCTCGGGGTTGTGCAGGGCGCTGGCAATCGCCAGCACGCCGTTGCCGCAACCCAGGTCAGCCACGCGGGCGTTCCCCAGGTTGTGCGGCAGATGAGGCAGGAAGGCACGGGTGCCGATATCCAGGCCTTCGCGGCAGAACACATTGGCGTGGTTGAGTAGCTCGATGGCCGGCGCGTCCAGGCGATAACGCGTGGGGTAGGGCGATACGACGCGAGGGCGATCAGCCAGGGTGGCGATCAGCAACCTGGCCTTTTTCACCGCCAGCGACGCGTGCATCGGCCCGATGTAACGCTCCAGCAGTTCACCGGCGGCGCGGGGCAGGTGCTTGACCATGGCCCCCGCGATCACTTCGGCACCTGGCGCCAATTGGTCCTGCAGGCGGATCAATTGTTCTTCGAGCAGCGCCAGGGTTTTTGGTACCCGGATCAGTACCCGATCGAAGGGCCCGCTGGGCACCTGGCTGGCAGGCACGAACGAAAGGGCATCGAAGGCCTTGCCATTGCGCATCAGGTTTTTTTGCAGGGCCTGGGCGCCGAGGAATGAATCGCCGCTGCTGGTGACATGCACATGCCCCTCAAGGCTGGCCGCCAATGCCCCAAAACTGTCATTGAGCACCAGTACGCGGGTGCTGCTGGCCGGTTGCTGCTCGGCCAGGTAGGCAAGCAGATACTCGTCGGCCGCATCGAAGGCTTGCAGCGGTTCGTTTTGCTGCTCGGGCTGGCGGATCAGGTCGAGTTGGGCGAAGGGGCTATCGAGCAGGGGCATGGCGGGGGGAACTCTGGATAATCGACGGGTGTTCCGGGCCTGGCGCGGAACCTTCTGAGTGGACTGCGACGCGGGCGTTGACGAGCGGCGTCATCACTCAGAACTGGCCGTAAATGTTACGTTTTTTTCCGGCGGATTACATTCGGTGTTTTCAACATGGGGGGCGCGCGGGCTGTACTCAAAAAAGGCCGTGTTTGACTGCCGTGATCACCGCGGCAATCTTATTGCTCACCCCCAGCTTGCGCATCGCACTGCTGATATGAAAACCGACAGTGCGCTCGGACAGGCAGAGAATTGTCGCGATATCGGCAGCTGTCTTGCCCAGTGCCGACCATTGCAGGATTTCGGTCTCGCGACTGGTGAGCTTGGTGGGGCACTGGCAGGCCGGCTCCTTGGCATAGGCCTGGGCCGCGACGGTATGCAAGGCATGGCAGATCCACAAGACCTGGCCGGCTTTCTCATACAGTTCCTGGGCTTGCACCGGTTCCTGGCGTCGTCCCAGGTTGATCATGCTGAAAAAGCCACGGAAGTCATGCACCGACTGCGCCCAGCCAAAATTGAGACCCTGGGCTTGCAAGTGAACCCACATGTCCGGCACTGCAGAGTAGGTTTTTTCTTCCCAGACGATGGGCAGCACATCGCGTTTGCAGTGGCTGACCAGCGGGTCCATATCGAAGTAATGTTCTGTTTTGTAGAGAGTGTTCCATTCACTTGGATAATTATTGAGGTGGATGTTCTTGAATGGCTGATAAACCGCATTGGAGCCCATCATAAAACCGCAATATTCAAAGCCCAGCTCATAGGTAATGTTCAGAGCAGCCTCGAACATAGTCGTCACCTCATCCTCACCTTCTAGTTTGGGTAGACGTGTGTTGCGCCAGTTGACCATTGGTAAATCTCCATGAGTCGCACATCTATTGTTCGCAACGCGGTCCCCTTAGCGTTACCGAATCGAGTGTAGGACAGCATGTAAAACCCAGATGGGAATTTTCGCACTTAGCGTTGCGTTTTTTAGCAGAACTGATCGATACCCATGGCCCTGGGCGCGCGGGCGGGGGGGCTGATGATGTGAGTGAATTTCTTTGTCATTCATTTGCTTAGGGCAGGGTTGCGACACAGTTTATGAATTTTCATGTAGGGGTTATGAGTAGGACTTAATAGCCAAATGGTTTGAATTGAAGGCAGATGGCCATCTTTTCTGTATTGGTCAGTGGAGGCACGCAGGATGTCACTACAAACCAACGGTGTTTCCAGGCGTCGCTTTGGGGGACACTAGGGGTTACCTGTAGACCGGAGCCCCCCATGACGGCCAGTGCGGAAAAATTCACACGCCAGACCCTGATCGATGTGCAGTCGTTGACCCCCAGCCTGTTTACCCTGCGTACTACCCGGGACCCGGGGTTCCGTTTCACCGCCGGGCAGTTTGTTCGCCTGGGCGTGACCAAACCCGATGGCAGCCTGGTGTGGCGTGCCTATTCGGTGGTGTCGTCGCCCTTTGATGAGTTCCTGGAGTTTTTCTCTATTGTGGTGCCCGGTGGTGAGTTCACCAGTGAGCTGAGTCGCCTGCGGGTGGGCGACGAGTTGCTGGTGGAGCGCCAGGCCACCGGTTTCTTGACCCTGAATCGTTTTGTCGATGGTCGTGACCTTTGGCTGCTGGGCACCGGCACGGGGATCGCACCATTTCTGTCGATCCTGCAGGACTTTGAAGCCTGGGAAAAATTCGAGCGGATCATCCTGGTCTACAGCGCCAGGGAAGCTCGGGAGCTGGCCTACCAGACCCTGATCAAGGAATTGGGCGAGCGCGAGTACTTGAGCGAACACGCCCATAAACTCACCTACCTGCCTATCGTGACCCGTGAGCAGCGGCCGGGTGCATTGAATGGGCGGATCACGACCCTGATCGAAAATGGCGAGCTGGAGCGTGCGGCGGGCGTAGCGCTGACGCCTTTGCATTCGCGGGTGATGATTTGCGGCAATCCGCAGATGATCGATGACACCCGGCAACTGCTCAAGCAGCGTGATATGCAACTGAGCCTGGCGCGTCGGCCAGGGCAGGTGGCGGTAGAAAACTACTGGTAGAAAAAAGGCGCCCGGTCAGGGGCGCCTTTTTCTGTGGCCGACAGGTATTGCGGGTCGGCTACAGGGGCTTGTTGTTCTGGGCCTTGAGCAGATCGCGGATCTCCCCCAGCAGTTCCTCTTCCTTGGTGGGGACCGGTGGCAGGCTTGGCGCCACGGCTTCTTCACGCTTGAGACGGTTGATGGCCTTGACACCCATGAAGATCGCGAACGCGACGATCACAAAGTCAATGACGCTCTGGATGAATTTACCGTAGGCCAGGACCACCGCAGGTGCATCGCCCTGGGCTGCCTTGAGCGTTACCGCCAGGTCACCGAAGTCTACACCGCCGATCAGCAGGCCGATGGGCGGCATCACCACGTCGCCTACGAAGGACGAAACAATTTTGCCGAAGGCGGCGCCGATGATAATACCGACCGCCATGTCGACCACATTACCTTTGACCGCGAAGGCCTTGAACTCACTGATCACGCCCATAGGTTATTCCTTGTTACAGTTGAGAGGAGAGGAACTCAGTGTAAGTCAGTCTGCAGTGACTTGCTCGACACAACTGTTAACACTGTTCGTTGCAATCGACACATTAAAACGCAAATAGTTTATGGGCGCTGGTGGTTGTGACATTTGTTTCCAGTGGTTGTGAGCCACTCAAGTTGCAACGCGGCGCATGTCGAGCACTGACCCAGCGGCCCCCAAGAATGGACTGCCCTCAGCATCGTAGACATCTCCAGCCTATGCTTGGACTGAGCCGCCGAGGAAACTGCTGGGACAATGCCGTGGCTGAGTCTTTTTTCAGTAGCCTGAAAAAAGAACGCATCCGCAAGAGGATCTACAAAACCCGGGACATGGCCCGTGCCGACGTATTCGATTACATTGAGGCGTTTTACAACCGAACGCGTCGTCACAGTCACCTGGGCGGCGTCAGTCCTGAGGCCTTTGAAAGTGCCTCACTTTGAGGCTGGAAAATGTCTACGGGAGCGGGGGTAGTCCAGCATAGGCTGGAGATGTCTACGATGCCGGGGGCAGTCCAGTCCAGCCTTCGGCTCACATTAATTGCAAATGAGCTTGCATTCGACGGCGTGGGCTCGCGTTTCATCGCGACGGGCTCACGCTACCTGCAAATGAAAATCTGGGGATTCCGGCTCCCACCATTTATAGCTTTAAATCATTCAAATAGTGGATTCTTTCAATACTTTGTCTAGCCATACAAAAATTTTTTGTCGTTTCGAATGCTTGTGTTCCAGGGTCAACCATAAAGCTTTCAATGGCGCAATTTTCATTCCTTAGAATAATCCAGGCTCTCTGTGATTTTTTTATGTGTTCTTTAAGTGAAGCACCTAACATTGGATCGATTTTATACTCAGTATCTATTTTATTGTTTAGCGCTTTGTAGGTGCTATTTAATTGAATGTCTGCATCTGTATTTTTACGTTTAGAGCATTCGTATATTCCTTGGCTATCTGTACCTATATCAGAGCAAAAAACTGGCTGTGGAGATTCTGCATAACAAGCGTATGAAACAAAAAATGATAAAGTCAAAACAAATCTTATAGTCATAATGTATCCTCTACTAATATTTTCTTAAGTAATCGGCTCGTTTCCGACCTTGCTCGTACTGGTTAATGGCGGGCGTACTTTCAATGTATGAAATCATTTCCGACCTGCTATTGCGCATGCCTGATTTCATTGGGTTAGGCCCAGTAGTAAACCCCTGGTACACAAAATCAACTAGCACATCGCGAATGGCCTGATCCAGGCTCACCCACTCAAGTCTTCCAACCTCAGAGGCAGTCCATTTATTATAAATAAAAACTGCTCTATCTATGTAGTCAGGGTAAACAATGTTAAACAGGCGTATTTGTTGGTCGCCTGTTATTTCGCCAATCAATGCTTGGTTGTTTCTTACAAAGTTTCTTGCGTCCAATCCTTTTAATCCATGCGCTAACGAAATTTTTCTGGCTTGCTCATTTTCTATGCCTGCTTGAGTCATATGAGCGTATATTTCGCTCTGTGTTCGACTCCCCATATCATAACCCCGACCTAAAGTTACTCCAGACAGATCATTTCCAGGCCAGTGAATGACTTTGCTATAGTACATTGAGCTTGATATATCATTCCCCTCAGCATTAAAGGTGATTTCACCAGCAAGTATCTTCGACCCAGGACCAATATAGGCGAATAGCCCCACCAACCCCACCGGATGAAAGTGATACACACCCCCCAACACTGGCAACCCAACCTTGGGCGCTACCTCATCCCACCAATTGATTTGCTTGATCCGCTCTTTCTCCGCGACCCAGTTCAGAAGTGGGGTTGAGCCGCTATGGCCCAGCACTTCGTCCAGTGCGTCCCACTTACTGGGGGTGTACTGCCACTCGCTGACGTAATAGATAATTAATTGCGCAAGTGCCTGCGCTTGCGCGGGCAAACCAATCGCTGCTTGAAGCTCGTCAGCGGTCATCTTTCCATCATGGTTACGGTCGATAATGTCGTACAGACGACGCATCATCGTGCCGTTATCCGCCTTATCAGCCAGAGCCCCATGGCGCTCAACTTCCCCTTCACTGAAGCGGCTAACCGCTCGGAAGAACGAGGCCAGGTATTGCCGGGGAGCGTCGTAGTTGTGAATGATTCCATACTCCTCCCACGACCAAGGATTAACCCAAGGAGTAACCCCCACTTCTTCGCGCACCCAACCGTCGAGCAACTCGTTGTTAGCGTCATGCAGCAGCCCATCGAGGTGGTACCAGTTATAAGCTTTGCGATCAGCCGTCGCCGGGATCACGATTTTATCCATGGCGCGCAGGCTATTGAGAAGGCTTTTAGGGACCAATAAATCGGCATCGCTGGGTGTATTGGCGGCGTTCAAGGTTGGGGGCTGCGTGGCGTTGAAACTCGCCTGATGCGTCACCACCGTGGTGCCCTTGGCCAGTTTCAGCCAGGTCTTGCCAGTGGCGGGCAGTCGATCTGCCCAAGCCCGGCTAGCTTCGATGAACAGACCCACGTCATCGGCGCTGAACACTTCCAGGTGCAGTTTTTTTTCCGGGTGCTGCGCACCGCCGTCTTGATACAACCCAAGGTGACCAATTAGCTCGCCGGCCTTGATGGCTATGGGGTGGTCGAGGACCACGATGCGGTCCGCCATCGGCGCACGCGCATCCTCCAGCGAATTGAAATGAATGTACTGGTTCACCCGCTCCAACTTGCGGAATTCGCCCTCACCACGGACCGTCACTTCCGTACCCTGTGGTAGCGTCGTAATAACGGTGCTACTGCCGTTCGCTTCAGCCCGGACGTTGAGCGACGGATTGCCCTTGGCCCCATACTCGTCCCCGGCGATGGGTTCCAAAAAATTCATGGAAAGGTAGCCGCATAACGAACCATCGGCGCTTTTCAGGCCGTCCGGTCCATTGGTGTTCTCCAGCTTGCGGTAATCCCCCTCTCCGGTAACGGTCACCTCCGCACCCCGCGGTAGGATGGCGAGCACTTTGCCCTGCTGCGCCTGGTTAAACACCTTCAGACCTCGTTGCTCTGGATGGCCTGGGAGTATGTCTGTCACCGTTGCCTTGATCCGACGGTTCTGCCCCTCGGGCCAGAACGCTGGGCGGGCTATGCCCAAGTCACGTTGGTAATCCGCCCAGCCCTGTAGGTGCATGTACAGGCTGTAGACGGTCAAGCTGGGCGGCGCATCCTGGCTGCCTTCGATTTTAGGCGGCTGGAGGTGGTGGCGCACTAGCACAAAATTACGTGAGAACGGCTTTGCTACGCACAGTTCATCGACGAAGTAGGTCGTGGTCGGTGAGTGCTCATCGATGCGATAAGCCACCACTTCGCCGTCCCCCAGGCAATGCACGCTGGACTGATCCAGGGTGTCAGCGGTGCCACCGTCAAAATGCACACCGCCGTGCCAGAGGCCATTGCGCCCCAACGGGTAGTAACCCGCCGTCGCCTTGGCCAATTGAGTTAACTGAAGCAGCGGATTGCGTCCGTCCTTGAAAGGATGGCTCCAGTTCCTCAGTGGTTGCAGGGCAGCGGTACTTGTTGGTGTCAGCACATGAGGCGGGACCTGATCTGCTTCTGACGGCACTAAATCCGGCGCACTTGACGCATAACTCGGGGCCACACGGTCACTGCTGAAGAAGTTAAAAACCTGAGATAGCACGTTAGCCATGCTGTATTTCACTCCTGCTTGTGCAATGGGGTGGGACCAAGGCACCCTGGAGCGGTGGTTATCGGAAGTAAATAGGACCTTTCCCAAAGTCACTCACTCCCAAAGGATTTGGTTGATCAGCAGGGCATTATCAGCTCGCGATTGGTTCGCAATCGCCGGAATGCACACGCTGGAAGGGCTTATGTTGGTTTTTGGCTCCATTGCTCCCCCTCCAAAACGAACGCTTGATGGGCTGTCAGTTGCAAACAATGTGAGCGCAAAGAGTCCGTCAGGCAGAATTAACCTGAGCAGAAAAAGCATTGATTGAGAACATGGCTAATTTCGATTACAAGCAGCTACAGCTAGCTAACTAAACTGATGACTCAAGTTGCAAATTAACCGTCTATTGGGTGAACCCCGTAAGCAGGATTTCGCCTGGCTCAGAATCACCAGCACAGGTGGCTCACATTCTCTGGAATGAGTGGTCACTATCACTGGAGTACACAAATAGTTTGCAAAGTGCCACCAATCGCGCGCGAAATACCCGGCATTTCAGTGTCTTACCACACTATTTTTTTAATCGGGTTGGTGTGGCTTTTCTATTTATCTTCTGGCGCCAGGATCACTAGCCTCTGGCAAGCACCCGTAAAAGTGCATTTAAAAAAACCAGAGGATTGCTTGATGAAAAACCTTATTAGCCGCAGGTCTATTGCTGCGCGCAATCTGCTATTGATTGCCAGTACCAGTTTGTTGTCGTTGTCGGTCAGTGCCGCCAACCTCACTCGCGATAATGGCGCGGCCGTGGGTGACAACCAGAACTCGCAGACCGCCGGCGCCAACGGCCCGGTCCTGCTGCAAGATGTACAACTGATCCAGAAGCTGCAACGCTTTGACCGTGAACGCATCCCGGAGCGTGTGGTGCACGCCCGTGGCACCGGCGCCCACGGTACCTTCACCGTCACCGACAGCCTCAGCGACCTGACCAAGGCCAAAGTGTTTGCCGCCGGTGAAGCCACGCCGGTATTTGTGCGGTTCTCTGCCGTAGTGCACGGCAACCACTCCCCGGAAACCCTGCGCGACCCGCGCGGCTTCGCCACCAAGTTCTATACCGCCGAAGGTAACTGGGACTTGGTCGGCAATAACTTCCCGACCTTCTTTATCCGCGACGCGATCAAGTTCCCGGACATGGTCCATGCCTTCAAGCCGGACCCGCGCACTAACCTGGATGATGACTCCCGGCGTTTTGACTTCTTCTCCCATGTTCCCGAGTCCACCCGCACACTCACTGAGTTGTATTCGGACTCCGGCACCCCCGCCAGTTATCGGGAGATGGACGGTAATGGCGTACATGCCTACAAGTTGATCAATGCCAAGGGTGAAGTGCACTACGTCAAGTTTCACTGGAAGAGCCTGCAGGGCATCAAGAACCTGGACCCCAAACAAGTTGTCGAGGTCCAGGGCCGTGATTACAGCCATATGACTAACGACCTGGTTACTCATATCAACAAGGGCGACTTCCCCAAGTGGGACTTGTATGTGCAAGTGCTCAAGCCTGAAGAGCTGGCCAAGTTTGATTTCGACCCACTGGACGCCACCAAGATCTGGCCCGATGTTCCCGAGCGCAAAGTCGGGCAAATGGTGCTGAACCGCAACCCCGGCAACGTGTTCCAGGAAACCGAGCAAGTGGCCATGGCCCCGGCGAACCTGGTACCGGGTATCGAGCCGTCGGAAGACCGCATGCTGCAAGGTCGGGTGTTCTCCTACGCCGATACGCAGATGTATCGCCTGGGCGCCAATGCCCTGCAACTGCCGATCAACGCTCCACGGGTCACCGTCAACAACGGTAACCAGGATGGCGCGATGAACGTCGGCAAGACCAGCACTGGCGTGAACTATCAGCCAAGCCGCCTGGTACCCCGGGAAGAGCCGCAAAGCGCGCGTTACAGCCAGATGCCCCTGGCCGGCAGCACCCAGCAAGCGAAGATCCAGCGTGAGCAGAACTTCAAGCAGGCGGGCGATTTGTATCGGTCCTACAGCAAGAAGGAACGCCAGGACTTGATCGACAACTTTGGCGGCTCCCTGGCGACCTCGGATGACGTCAGCAAACACATCATCCTGTCGTTCCTCTACAAAGCTGACCCGGAGTACGGCACGGGCGTGGCCAAAGTAGCCAAGGGCGACCTGGCGCGAGTCAGGGCGCTGGCTGAAAAGCTGACGGACTAACGGCACATCTCCCTGTAGGAGCTGGCTTGCCGGCGATGAGGTCGCTGAAGACGATGGTGATCTTTGGGGGGCCATCGCCGGCAAGCCGGCGCCTACAAGGGACCTGCAGAGGATGTTGATTATGCGTAGCTTTATAGGGGCCCTACTGGCCTGCTGGTCCTTGAGCGTGCTCGCCGACCCACAGGCCCTCAAGGCGCAGTTGCAGGACTACTACTTCGACGCCGCCCGGCGTGGCGACGTGGAAATGCTCAAGACTTTTATCGAATCCGGTTATTCCCTCAATACCGTCGATGGCAAGGGCTACACCGCACTGATCCTCGCCGCCTACCACGGCCAGGCCCCTGCTGTGGAACAACTGTTGGCGGCCGGTGCCGATGCCTGTGTCCAGGACAATCGCGGCAATACAGCGCTGATGGGCGCGATCTTCAAGGGCGAGTTGAGCATTGCCCGGCGTTTGCTGGGTACCGCCTGCAACCCCGACCAACGCAACGGCGCCGGACAGACGGCGGCGATGTACGCCGGGCTGTTCAAGCGCGTCGAACTGCTCGATGCACTCAAGGCCCAGGGCGCCGACCTGAATGCCGAAGACCCGCTGGGCAACAGTGCTACACGATTGGCCAACGGTGAAATCCGTACCGCAGCGCCGCGCTGAGCTATCATCGCGGTTTTTCGGTTGGAGGTTCTCAGATGGCAAAGGCCAAGCGCATGTACGGCTGCACGGAGTGCGGCGCGACCTTTCCCAAATGGGCGGGCCAGTGTGGCGAATGCGGGGCGTGGAACACCCTCACTGAAACCATGATTGAAAGCGGCGGGGCTGCGGCGCCCAGCGGGCGCTCCGGCTGGACCGGGCAGCAAGCCCAGATCAAGACCCTGGCAGAAGTCAGCGTCGAGGAAATCCCGCGTTTCTCCACCGCGTCCGGCGAGCTCGACCGGGTGCTCGGCGGCGGCCTGGTGGACGGCTCGGTGGTGTTGATTGGCGGCGACCCGGGTATCGGCAAGTCGACCATCCTCCTGCAGACCCTGTGCAGCATCGCCAGCCGCATGCCGGCCCTGTACGTCACCGGCGAAGAATCCCAGCAACAAGTGGCCATGCGCGCCCGCCGCCTGGGCTTGCCCCAGGACCAACTGCGGGTCATGACCGAAACCTGCATTGAAAGCATCATCGCCACCGCCCGCGTGGAAAAACCCAAGGTGATGGTGATCGACTCGATCCAGACAATCTTCACCGAGCAACTGCAATCGGCGCCGGGTGGGGTGTCCCAGGTGCGGGAAAGTGCGGCGTTGCTGGTGCGCTACGCGAAGCAGAGCGGCACGGCGATTTTCCTGGTGGGCCATGTCACCAAGGAAGGCGCGTTGGCCGGCCCGCGGGTGCTGGAGCATATGGTGGATACGGTGCTGTATTTCGAGGGTGAGTCCGATGGACGCCTGCGCCTGTTGCGGGCGGTGAAAAACCGTTTCGGCGCGGTCAACGAGCTGGGTGTGTTCGCCATGACTGACCGGGGGCTGAAAGAAGTCTCCAACCCTTCGGCGATCTTTCTTACTCGCGCCCAGGAAGAAGTACCGGGCAGCGTGGTGATGGCGACGTGGGAAGGCACCCGGCCGATGCTGGTGGAAGTCCAGGCCCTGGTGGACGACAGCCACCTGGCCAACCCGCGCCGCGTGACCCTGGGCCTGGATCAGAACCGCCTGGCGATGTTGCTGGCGGTGTTGCATCGCCATGGCGGGATTCCGACCCATGACCAGGACGTGTTCCTCAACGTGGTGGGCGGCGTCAAGGTGCTGGAAACCGCATCGGACCTGGCATTGATGGCGGCGGTGATGTCCAGCCTGCGCAATCGACCGTTGCCCCATGACCTGCTGGTATTTGGCGAAGTGGGCCTGTCGGGCGAAGTGCGCCCGGTGCCCAGCGGCCAAGAACGGCTCAAGGAAGCTGCCAAGCATGGCTTCAAGCGCGCCATCGTGCCCAAGGGCAACGCGCCGAAGGAGGCGCCGCCGGGGTTGCAGATTATTGGTGTGACCCGACTGGAACAGGCACTGGATGCTTTGTTCGAATAACCCGCAACACCACAACGCCCTGTGGGAGCGGGCAAGCCTGCTCCCACATTGATGTGTGCACATCGTCAGATGTTGAGCAGCTCGCCCAGCTCCCGATGCAGCTCCTCCTCATCCCCCAGATTGAGCTCGATCAACCTGCGCAAATGGCTGATCGAGTCCAGATCGATATGCTCGCAGACAAACCCCAGTTGCCCCTGGTCGTCATGGCTCAGCCGCACTTGCATGCGCACGTCCGTGTCGGCGTCCAGGTGAATGTCCACATCAAAGGGCTCGTCACCCTTGCCCAGCCACGGCGCAGGCTTTTGCACCAGCAAGCCCTTGAGCGATAAATCCACCAGTTGCACCGGCCATTGCTGGCCGTTCTGCTTGAGTTCGGTCTTGGCATCGAAGGCAATCCGCCGAAAACGGCGGCGATCTGACGGCTGGTCGCTCATGGTGAAACCCTCTGTAGATACAGGGATTGTAGCCTTGCGCCATTATTGGGCGTTTATTTCGCTTTTTTTTCGCCCCGGCAAGGCTCTAGACCAACGTAGGGGGCTGGTCTTTAGGGCACAGCGCGCTAAACTCGGACTGGCTGTCTTTCTGTCCAACCTGGCTGGAATATAAAAATGAAAAATAATAATAGCCTGCTACGCCATCTACCCTGGCTGTTGCTGGCAATCGTAGGAGCGTGCGCCCTGGGCGTAGTGGCTTTGCGTCGCGGCGAGGCGATCAACGCCTTGTGGATTGTAGTCGCGGCAGTCGCCATTTATCTGGTGGCTTATCGTTACTACAGCCTGTTCATCGCAAATAATGTGATGCAACTCGATCCACGGCGGGCCACCCCCGCGGTGATCAACAACGACGGTCTGGACTATGTGCCGACCAACAAACACATTCTGTTCGGTCACCACTTCGCGGCCATCGCGGGTGCGGGACCTCTGGTCGGCCCGGTATTGGCGGCGCAGATGGGCTACCTGCCGGGTACGCTATGGCTGATTGCCGGCGTGGTGCTGGCGGGGGCCGTGCAGGATTTCATGATCCTGTTCCTGTCCACCCGTCGCAACGGCCGTTCCCTGGGGGACATGGTCCGCGAAGAGATGGGCCGCATTCCCGGGACCATCGCGCTGTTTGGCTGCTTTTTGATCATGATCATCATCCTCGCGGTGTTGTCGCTGATCGTAGTCAAGGCCCTGGCCGAAAGCCCGTGGGGCATCTTCACGGTGATGGCGACCATCCCGATCGCGATGTTCATGGGCGTCTACATGCGTTACATCCGCCCGGGCCGCATCGGCGAGATCTCGATCATTGGCGTGCTGTTGCTGCTGGGCTCGATCTGGCTGGGCGGGCAGATTGCTGCTGATCCGGTATGGGCCAAGGCCTTCACCTTCACCGGGATCCAGATCACCTGGATGCTGGTCGGCTACGGATTCGTGGCTGCGGTATTGCCGGTGTGGCTGATCCTGGCCCCGCGTGACTACCTGTCTACATTCCTGAAAATCGGCACCATCATTGCCCTGGCAATCGGCATCCTGGTCACCATGCCCGACCTGAAAATGCCGGCACTGACCCAGTTTGTCGATGGCACCGGTCCGGTCTGGAAGGGCGGCCTGTTCCCGTTCCTGTTCATCACCATCGCCTGTGGCGCGGTATCGGGTTTCCACGCACTGATTTCCTCGGGCACCACGCCCAAGCTGTTGGCCAATGAAGCCCACTCGCGCTACATCGGTTATGGCGGCATGTTGATGGAGTCGTTCGTCGCCATCATGGCCATGGTTGCCGCGTCGGTGATCGAGCCAGGCGTGTACTTCGCCATGAACAGCCCTGCGGCGATTGTCGGCACCGATGTGGTGACTGTTGCGCAAACCGTCAGCAGTTGGGGGTTCGCGATTACCCCGGAAGCGCTGCAAGCGGTGGCCAATGACATCGGTGAAACCACCATCCTGGCCCGTGCCGGCGGTGCGCCGACCCTGGCGGTCGGCATCGCGCAGATCCTGCACAGCGTGCTGCCGGGTGAAAACACCATGGCGTTCTGGTACCACTTTGCGATCTTGTTCGAAGCGCTGTTCATCCTGACCGCCGTTGACGCCGGGACCCGTGCCGGGCGCTTCATGCTCCAGGATCTGCTCGGCTCCTTCGTCCCGGCGCTCAAGCGTACCGAGTCGTGGACTGCCAACCTGATCGCCACCGCCGGCTGCGTGGCGATGTGGGGCTACTTGCTGTACCAGGGCGTGATCGACCCGCTGGGTGGCATCAATACCTTGTGGCCACTGTTCGGCATCTCCAACCAGATGCTGGCCGGTATCGCGCTGATGCTCGCCACGGTTGTGCTGATCAAAATGAAGCGCCAGCGCTACATTTGGGTGACCATGCTGCCGGCTGTCTGGCTGCTGATCTGCACCGTGACCGCCGGCCTGATCAAGCTGTTCGACGCTAACCCGGCGATCGGCTTCCTGTCGTTGGCGAAAAAATACAGCGATGCGTTGGCCAACGGGCAGATCCTGGCCCCGGCGAAGAGCATCGACCAGATGCAGCACGTGATCTGGAATGCCTACACCAACGCCACGCTGACGGTATTGTTCCTGTTCGTGGTCTTCAGCATCCTGTTCTATGCGATCAAAGTCGGCGTGGCCGCCTGGGGTACCAAGGAACGTACGGATAAAGAAGCACCATTCCAAGCCATGCCGGACGCGTGATAGAGGGTTGCAAACATGTTCAATGACATTGGTCGCCTCGGTAAATACCTCGGTCAGGCAGCCCGCCTGATGGTCGGCATGCCCGACTACGACACCTACGTCGAGCATATGCAAACCAAGCACCCGGACAAGCCGATGATGGACTACAAGGCGTTCTTCCGGGAACGCCAGGAAGCCCGTTACGGCGGCAAGGGCGGGCCCAAGTGCTGTTGAACCCATAGGCTTGGGCCTATGTGATCCCCTGTGGGAGCGGGCTTGTGTGGGAGCGGGCTTGCTCGCGATAGCATCACCTCGGTATACCAGGTAGACCGAGTTGCCTGCATCGCGAGCAAGCCCACTCCCACACAGGCCCGCTCCCACATTTGTTTTGTGTTTCCTCAAGGAGAATATTTTGTCCTCTCCCATCCCCGTCACCGTCCTCAGCGGCTTCCTCGGCGCTGGCAAGACCACCTTGCTGCGCCACCTGCTCAAGGCCGAGCACGGCTTGAAAATCGCCGTGATCGAAAACGAATTCAGTGACGCCGGCATCGACACCCAGCTGCTGGGTGATGAACCGGTCCAAGTCATGACCCTGTCCAACGGTTGCGTGTGCTGCACCATCCACACCGACCTGACCAAGGCCCTGTACCTGCTGCTCGAACGCCTGGACAGCGGCGAAATCGCCTTCGACCGCCTGGTGATCGAATGCACCGGCCTGGCCGACCCGGCGCCGGTGGCCCAGACCTTTTTTATCGATGAAGAACTGCGCGAGCGCTATCTTCTCGACGGCATCATCACCCTGGTGGACGCGGCCCACGCCGAGCACCATCTGACCCAGACCATCGCCCAGGCGCAGATCGGCTTTGCCGACCGCCTGCTGGTGAGCAAGCGCGACCTGGTCGACGACGCCAGCTTCGAGGCCCTCAGCCAGCGCCTGAGCCGAATCAACCGTCGCGCGCCGATCCGTGTGGTGGAACATGGCAAGATCGACTTGGCTGAACTGCTGGATGTGCGCGGCTTCAACCTCAACGCAGGCATGACCTTGCGCCCGATCAGCCAGGCGCCGTCCATCGACCGCATTTCCAGCCTGGTACTGCGCACCGACCAGCCGCTGGATATCGACCGCCTCAGCGAGTTCATGAACGAGTTGCTGGAAGAGCACGGCAAACAACTGCTGCGCTACAAGGGCGTGCTGAACATCGCCGGTGAAGATCGACGCATGGTGTTCCAGGGCGTGCTCAAGCTCTACGGGTTCGATTGGGACACCGAATGGGCCGAAGGCGAGCCGCGGGAAAGCGTGATTGTGTTTATTGCCGATGAGTTACCGCAAGAGAAGATTCGCGCGGGCTTTGCGCGGGTCTACCAACCCTGACTTGAAACGCGACCAGTGTAGGAGCTGGCTTGCCTGCGATAGCGGTAGACCAGTCAATGATGAGTTGGCAGACCCACTGCTATCGCAGGCAAGCCCGCTCCCACATGTTGACCGCGTTCCAACAGGCATAAAAAAGCCCGGCTCAAGAGCCGGGCTTTTTATTCAAGCGCCTGCAATCAAGCGCCGTATACCGGCAGCTTCTTGCAGATGGCCTTGACCTTCTCACGGACCGCGTCAATCACGGCTTCGTTGGAAAGATCGGCCAGGATGTCGCAGATCCAGCCAGCCAGTTCCTTGCACTCTGCTTCCTTGAAGCCACGAGTGGTCACGGCCGGGGTGCCGAAGCGCAGGCCCGAGGTGACAAACGGCGAACGTGGATCGTTCGGTACCGAGTTCTTGTTCACGGTGATGAAGGCTTTGCCCAGGGCAGCGTCAGCATCTTTACCGGAGATGTCCTGCTTGATCAGCGACAGCAGGAACAGGTGGTTCTCAGTACCGCCGGACACCACGTCAAAACCGCGCTCGATGAACACACTGGCCATGGCCTGGGCATTCTTCACCACTTGTTGCTGGTAAGTCTTGAACTCAGGCTGCAATGCTTCCTTGAAGCAGATCGCTTTAGCGGCGATCACGTGCTCCAGCGGGCCACCTTGGGCGCCCGGGAAGACGGCGGAGTTGAGCTTCTTCTCGATATCGGCGTTGGCACGAGCCAGGATCAGGCCGCCACGTGGACCGCGCAGGGTCTTGTGGGTGGTGGTGGTCACCACGTCAGCGTAAGGCACCGGGTTCGGGTAGACGCCAGCGGCGACCAGACCGGCCACGTGGGCCATGTCGACGAACAGGTAGGCGCCAACTTTGTCAGCGATCTCACGGAAGCGTGGGAAGTCGAGGATCTGCGAGTAGGCAGAGAACCCGGCCACGATCATTTTTGGCTTGTGCTCGACCGCCAGGCGCTCGACTTCGTCGTAGTCGATCAGGCCGTTGCCGTCGATGCCGTACTGCACAGCGTTGTACAGCTTGCCGGAGGAGGAAACGCTGGCACCGTGGGTCAGGTGACCGCCGTGGGCCAGGCTCATGCCCAGGATGGTGTCGCCGCCTTGCAGCAGGGCCAGGTAAACGGCCGCGTTGGCTTGGGAGCCGGCGTGTGGCTGGACGTTGGCGTAATCGGCGCCGAACAGTTCCTTGGCACGGTCGATGGCCAGTTGCTCGACGATATCGACGAATTCGCAACCGCCGTAGTAACGCTTGCCCGGATAACCTTCGGCGTACTTGTTGGTCAGAACCGAACCTTGAGCCTCCATCACCGCAGGGCTGGTGTAGTTTTCCGAAGCGATCAGCTCAATGTGCTCTTCCTGGCGCACAGCTTCTTGCTCCATGGCGGCAAAGAGATCGGCGTCGTACTTGGCAATAGTCAAATCACGGCTGAACATGGCGGTCCTCAAGGATCGGGGGCAGAAAAGAGGGGCATTCTAACCCAATGGGTTTTAGATGGCATATGAAAGGACATCATGTCGCGGACAAGTGGCGTTCATCCAGAGATGGATGGCGTATTTGAGGGCCCCTTCGCGAGCAAGCCCGCTCCCACATTCAATCGGGTTCCTTCAGGTGGACTACGGTCGAATGTGGGAGCGGGCTTGCTCGCGAAGGGGCCATCAGCATCATCTGATGATTTTCAGTCAAACATGAACAGGGCGTCGTTACAGAACTGCGCCTCAAACCGATTGGCCGGCATCGGTCGCCCAAACAGATAACCCTGCACCTCGTCACAGCCATGCTCGCGCAGGAAGTCCAGTTGCTCATGGGTTTCCACGCCCTCGGCGATCACCGCCAGGTTCAGGCTGTGGGCCATGGCAATGATTGCCCGGGCGATTTGCGCGTCCTGCTCGCCGGAGGGCAGGCCGTCGACGAACGTGCGGTCGATCTTCAGCACGTCGATGGGGAATTGCTTGAGGTAGTTGAGCGATGAGTAGCCGGTGCCGAAGTCGTCCACGGCGATGCTCAGGCCGAGGTTTTTCAGGCTGGCAAGGATCTGCAGGGCCTCGTTGACCTCGCGCATCAGGATACTTTCGGTCAGCTCCAGCTCCAGGCACGCCGGCGGCAGGCCGGTTTCCTTGAGGATGGTGGCGATCCGCGTGCCCAACTGCCCGTCGGAGAACTGCCGCGCCGAGATGTTCACCGAGACTTTGGGCACCCGCACCTTGTTCTGGTGCCAGGTCTTGAGTTGGCGGCATGCCTCGTCGATCACCCAGTCGCCCACGTCCACCACCAGGCCCAACTCTTCCAGGACCGGGATGAAATCCCCCGGCGGCACCAGGCCACGGCGCGGGTGACGCCAGCGCAGTAGGGCTTCGGCGCCGGTCAAACGTTTGCCATCGCCACTGAACTGCGGCTGGTAATAGAGCACGAATTCGTTCTGGTCCAGGGCATGACGCAGGTCGCTCTCCAGCTCCAGGCGCTCCAGGGCGCTGGCGTTCATGTCGGCCTGGTAGAACTGGAAGTTGTTCTTGCCGCGCTCCTTGGCGTGGTACATCGCGGTGTCGGCGTTTTTCATCAGTTGGCTCAGTTCGTTGCCGTCCTGAGGGCTCAGGGCGATGCCGATACTGGCGGTGACAAAAAACTCGCGGCCCTCCAGCACAAACGGCTTCACCAGGCTGGCGAGGATCTGCTCGGCCACGTGGATCGCGCGGTTCAACGCCATCTCGCGACTGACCCGGGGTTGCAGGAGCAAGGTGAACTCGTCACCGCCCATGCGCGCCACGGTATCGTCCTCGGCCACACAGCCGAGCAGGCGGGTCGCCATTTCCTTGAGCATGCGATCGCCCGCGGCATGACCCAGGGAGTCGTTGATCGGTTTGAAGCGGTCGAGGTCGAGGAACATCAGCACCACCCACGACTTCTGCCGCTCCGCCGATTGCAACGCGGTGTGCAGGCGGTCCTGGAACAGCGTGCGGTTGGGCAGGTGGGTCAGGGCGTCGTAGTAGGCCAGGCGGTGGATGCGTTGTTCGCTGGCCTTGCGCTCGCTGATGTCGCTGAAAAAACACACGTAGCTGGCCAGGTCGCCCTCGTCATCGAGCACGGCGGTAATGCCGACCCAGGCCGGGTAATGCTCGCCGCTGCGGCGCTTGAGCCACACTTCACCTTCCCAGGTGCTGTGCTGGTGCAACTGCTTGAGCACATAGCGCAGGTGGGCTTCCTGCTGTTCGTCGACGGTGAGCATGTTCGGCAATTGGTCGAGCACATCGGCCACGGCATAGCCGCTGACCCGGCTGAAGGCTTCGTTGGCCTGCACGATATAGCCGGCGGGGTCGGTGATCAGGATCGCCGAGGTGGAGTGTTCGAATACCGTGGCCGCCATGCGCAGGTCTTTCTCGGCGCGGCGTTGCTGGCTGATATCGCGGCCCACGCCGAGGATGCCTTCGAACGCGCCGTGCTCGTCCCACACCAGCACCAGGCGCAGTTCGATCGGCACCTTGCGCCCATCGGCCCGCAGGCAATCGAACAGGAACAGTTGGGTCTGCACGTCATCGCGCAACAAGGCCAGGGCTTCGGGCTGGTCCAGGGCGCGGCTGACCCGTTCCACAAGGGTGTAGATGCCGGTCAGTTGCTGTGGGTTGGCGATGGTCGATTGCCAGCCGTTCTTGAAGATCCAGTCGACTTCATAGCCCAGCACCGCATTCACCGACGGGCTGACGTAGTTGAGGGCCAGTTTGCTGTCGGTGGAGAAAATCACGTCGCTGATGCTTTCGGCCAGCATGCGGTAGCGCTGTTCGCTGTCGCGCAGGGATTCGCTGGCTTCGATCTGGTCGGTAATGTCCTTGGCCACCCCAATGATCCGCGTGACCTGGTCGGTCTTGTCCCGGGCCAGGGCCTGTTCGCGGATCTCGAAGCGCCGCCACTGATTGTTGCGGTGCCGAAAGCGCAACTGGCATTGCAACTGCGCCAGGTACCCGGCGGCGCGTTGCTGCTGGCGCAGGTCGTGGTAGTGCTCGGCGTCTTCGGGGTGCAGCAGGATCTCCCAGAAATACTCGCCCATCTGCTGCAGTTCGTGTTTGTTGTAGCCCAGGGTGTGGCCCAGGTGGTGGTTGCTGAAGATCATGCGCTGGCTGATCACATCCTGCACATACAGGTGATCCGGCACGGTGCGCACCACGTCCGACCAGAACGCCTCGCGCTCCACCAGCGACAGCTCCACCAGTTTGCGGCTGGTGATATCGCTGATGCTGAGGATCACCGCCTTATAGTCGTGCTGTTCTTCCGGCAGGCGCATCACCAGCCACAGGTACTGGTCGTTGCCTTCGATGTCGCTGAGTTGAATCTCCAACTCCAGCTGTTTCTGCTGGGTCAGCACTGCCTCAAGCACTGCGTAGCCAATGGCGCTGGTGTCCAGTGGGCAACCGTCGATCAAACGTTCCCACGCCTGTTCGCAGGACGCCACATTCAGTAGGCGCACCGCGACCTGGTTGACCTCGGTGATGCGCAGCTCCTTGAGCAGTTGCTGGCGTTGCTCGGGGCTGTTTTGCAGCCAGTCCTGCAGTTGTTCGCGGGTGTGCAACTGGGCCTTGTCGAAGAAACCGCGCAGGCCCGACAGGTCGAGCACGCACAAGGCCACGCCGGTACCTTCGAAAATATCCTGGTAGCGGCGCCGGCCTTCATTGACCTGGCGCTGGCGGCGCCGCATGTTCAGCAGCACCAGCACCGGGATCAGCGAAAAGGCCAGGCCCAGCAGGCACTTGCCGATAAACGCCGGCAGCAGTTGCTCCAGCACGGCGGCGCGATCAAACAGCCCGCGCAGTTGCCAGTCGCTTTTGCTCAAGGGCGTGACCAGTACGGTCTTGTTCAGCTCTTCCGGGGTCAGCCCGGCCGACCACTGGCTGGGCATGCCGCTGTCACGACTGACCACCCGGTGGTTCAACTGGTTTTCAATCGCCCACATCGGCCGTGGCCCCTGGCCGTCCTGGCGCGTCAGGTTGGCCAGGTAATTGGGGGCCAGGCGCAACGCCCAGTACATTTTGGCGCCGCCGCTGGGTTGGTGCAGCAGCAGGTAGATGATGGAGCCGTCGCTGTTATTGCTCAGGTAATAGGACTGGGCGTGGCTGCGCTTGACCAGCTCTTCAAGCCAGGCGCTATCCTGGCTGTTGTCGGCGGTATCACTGATGATCGCGCCGCTGGGGGCGAGCAGGGCGACGCTGCGCAGTTCCGGCAACGAGCGCTGCAGGCTGCGCATCAGGGCCTGGTGCTGTTCTTCATTGCGTGGAGGTTCGACGATCGGCAGCAGGTTGAGGGCGATTTGCGCGCTCAGGGCCATGTTCAGGCTGATCTGTTCGGCCAGGTCGGCGCTGTAGTCGATGGTGTATTGCTGCTGGTTCTTCTGGTTCTGCTGCAATTGGTCCAGCAACTGCCAGAACAATAACGCGAGCAGCAACAGGACCAGCGTCGCCAGCGCGCCCTTGAGGGTTCCGTGCAGGGGGGCGCCGGGCGCAATATGCGCTGCGCGCAAGGGGCTTGGCTTTGTTACGTTGGTCAAGCTGTGATCCTGCGGTTTGGCTGTACTGGCGCGCGACGTGCACTATAAGCCGGACGCCCGGAGGGCGGCTAGCATGCCTTGAGTTGTGGCAAAGTGCCAGCCCCGCCTGGCGGGACTATCAGGCCGGGCCGGTACTGATCAGGGCATCCGCCAGTCTGAATAGAATCGCCAGTGCAAAGCAACTGATAACCACAGAAGATGTGCGGTTTATGTTCTGCGGGGTCAGCCAGGCATGTCCGCTGCGTTTGAGGCGTGCGCCGAACAGCACCCAGGCGCACCCTACGGGGATCACCACCGCCGTGAATTGCATGGCGAACTGCCCGTACAAGGCCATGTCGGCAAAGGTCTGCACCGGCACGATGAACGAAACCACCAGCAAACCCTTCGGGTTGATCAGCGTCAGTAAAAAGAAATGCCACCTCGACACCCGCTCTCCGGGCAATGGGGGCAGATCGGCGGCGGGCTCGCGCCACAGGCTGTACGAGGTCTTGACCAGGTAACAGATCGAGACGAACTGCATCACCTTCAAACACCACGTTGCATTGGCCCCCATATGGCTGAGGACGTAGCCCCAAAAAGCAATCTGCAGCAGGTAAGCCAGGCACTCCAACAGGCTCAGGGTCCAGGCCCGCCTGAAACCCGAGAGCACGCCTGCGCGCAGTAACAGGGTATTGGTCGGTCCCGGCATCAATAGCAACAACCCCAGCGCAGACATGACACTAAGCATGGAAGCTGTCTTGCGCGACTGTCAGGGGGTAAGGCGTGATCCTGCATGTATGTGCCATGTGTCTTCTTCTAGGGAGGGGTTGCCGGGTATTGTGTTACATCTGGCCCGCTGCAGGAAAAAGCGCGGCTCAAAAGCGCCTGTCAATCTGCCCGCCGCCGCCGACTTAGGTTAACCTTGATCATTCGATGTGCTACGTACAGCGCCATGACGCTACGCAGGCCCTGTTCTCATCTTTTTACGAGGTCCACATTTTGGCTCAATACGTTTTCACCATGCATCGGTTGGGCAAAGTTGTTCCACCGAAGCGGGAAATCCTGAAAAACATTTCGCTGTCCTTCTTCCCGGGCGCCAAGATCGGCGTACTCGGCCTCAACGGTTCGGGTAAGTCCACGCTGCTGAAAATCATGGCTGGCGTCGATACCGAGTTCGAAGGCGAAGCCCGCCCGATGCCTGAACTGAACATCGGCTACCTGCCGCAAGAGCCGATCCTGGACCCGTCCAAGACCGTGCGTGAAGTGGTCGAGGAAGCCGTCAGCGTGATCAAGGACGCCCAGGCCCGCCTGGACGAGGTCTACGCCGCCTACGCCGAGCCGGATGCCGACTTCGACAAACTGGCTGCCGAACAGGCCAAGCTCGAAGCCATCCTGCAGGCTGGCGACGGTCACAACCTGGAGCGCCAGCTGGAAGTCGCCGCCGATGCGCTGCGCCTGCCGGCCTGGGACGCCAAGGTCGAGCACCTGTCTGGTGGTGAAAAACGCCGCGTGGCCCTGTGCCGCCTGCTGCTGTCCGCCCCTGACATGCTACTGCTCGACGAACCGACCAACCACTTGGACGCCGATTCCGTGGCTTGGCTGGAGCACTTCCTCCATGATTTCCCGGGCACCGTGGTTGCGATCACGCACGACCGGTACTTCCTGGACAACGTCGCCGGCTGGATCCTGGAGCTCGACCGTGGCGCCGGTATCCCTTACGAGGGCAACTACTCCGGTTGGCTGGAAGCCAAGTCCGACCGTCTGGCCGCTGAATCCAAGCAGCAGTCGGCCCATGAAAAGGCCATGAAGGACGAACTGGAGTGGGTGCGCAAAGGCGCCAAGGCCCGTCAGTCGAAATCCAAGGCCCGTCTGCAACGCTTCGAGGAAATGCAGTCCCAGGAATTCCAGAAGCGCAGCGAGACCAACGAAATCTACATCCCGGCCGGCCCGCGCCTGGGTGACAAGGTCATCGAATTCAAGAACGTCTGCAAAGGCTATGGCGATCGCGTGCTGATCGACAACCTGTCCTTCTCCATGCCTAAAGGCGCCATCGTCGGCGTGATCGGCGGTAACGGTGCGGGTAAATCCACGCTGTTCCGTATGCTGATGGGCAAGGAACAACCGGATTCGGGCACCATCGAAGTCGGCGAAACCGTGCAGTTGGCTTGCGTGGACCAGAGCCGCGAAGACCTCGACGGCAGCAAGACCGTGTTCCAGCAGATCTCCGACGGTTCCGACCAGATCCGTATCGGCAACTATGAAATCCCGTCGCGCACCTACGTTGGCCGCTTCAACTTCAAGGGCGGCGACCAGCAGAAGTTCGTCAAGGACCTGTCCGGTGGTGAGCGCGGTCGCTTGCACCTGGCCCTGACCCTCAAAGAAGGCGGCAACGTGTTGCTGCTCGACGAACCGTCCAACGACCTCGACGTGGAAACCCTGCGTTCCCTGGAAGAAGCCCTGCTGGACTTCCCGGGCGCCGCGATTGTGATCTCTCACGATCGGTGGTTCCTTGACCGTGTGGCGACGCACATCCTGGCGTACGAAGACGATTCGCAAGCGGTGTTCTTTGAAGGCAACTACACCGAATACGAAGCCGATCGCAAGAAGCGCCTGGGCGAAGCGGCTGCCCAGCCGCATCGTGTACGGCACAAAAAACTCGCCTGATTCGGGTTGGTTTGAACAAAACGGAGCCTTCGGGCTCCGTTTTTTTTGGCGCAATTGAGAGGGACCGAGGTGACTTCATCGCAGGCAAGCCAGCTCCCACATTTGACCGTGTCGTAGCAGAGGTACTCGATCTAATGTGGGAGCTGGCTTGCCTGCGATCGCGGTCTATCTATTGGTGCGTCCCTTGAGCTGAAATCCCTGTTTTGGGGCAAAAAAGCGCGTGTATTTATATTTATCGCACCATTTAAATTCACAAAAGCGACATTTTGCCCTGTCGCGGTGCGACATGAATTGATAAAGTCCTGGGCAAATCGCCATTAACGACAATAAATCTGCCGAGACTTTTCATGATCGAATCCGTCGAATCCTTCCTTGCCCGCCTCAAAAAACGCGACCCGGATCAGCCGGAATTCCACCAGGCTGTGGAAGAAGTCCTACGCAGTCTGTGGCCCTTTCTTGAAGCCAATCCCCACTACCTGACCTCGGGCATCCTGGAGCGCATCTGCGAGCCGGAACGCGCCATTACCTTCCGGGTATCGTGGGTCGATGACCAGGGCAAGGTCCAGGTCAACCGCGGCTTCCGTATCCAGATGAACAGCGCCATCGGCCCTTACAAAGGCGGCCTGCGCTTCCACCCGTCGGTCAACCTGGGGGTGCTGAAATTCCTCGCCTTCGAGCAGACCTTCAAGAACTCCCTGACCTCGCTGCCCATGGGCGGCGGCAAGGGCGGCTCGGACTTTGATCCCAAGGGCAAGAGCGACGCTGAAGTCATGCGTTTCTGCCAGTCGTTCATGAGTGAGTTGTACCGCCATATCGGCGCGGAGGTGGACGTACCGGCTGGCGATATCGGCGTGGGCGCCCGGGAAATCGGCTTCCTGTTTGGCCAGTACAAGCGCCTGAGCAACCAATTTACCTCGGTGCTTACCGGCAAGGGCATGAGCTACGGCGGCAGCCTGATCCGCCCGGAAGCCACCGGCTTTGGTTGCGTGTACTTTGCCGAGGAGATGCTCAAGCGCCAGGGCCAGCGCGTCGAAGGCAAGCGCGTGGCGGTTTCCGGTTCCGGCAACGTCGCGCAATACGCAGCGCGCAAGGTCATGGACCTGGGCGGCAAGGTGATTTCCCTGTCCGACTCCGAAGGCACCTTGTACTGCGAAAGCGGTTTGACCGACGAGCAATGGTCGGCGCTGCTGGAGCTGAAAAACGTACGGCGCGGGCGCATCAGCGAACTGGCCGCGCGTTTTGGCCTGGAGTTTTGCGCCGGCAAGACCCCATGGGAGCTGGCGTGCGACATCGCCCTGCCATGCGCGACCCAGAACGAACTGGACGCCGAAGCCGCCCGCACCCTGCTGCGCAACGGCTGCATCTGCGTGGCCGAAGGCGCCAACATGCCGACCACCCTCGAGGCTGTGGATATCTTTATCGAAGCGGGCATTCTGTTTGCCCCGGGCAAAGCCTCCAATGCTGGCGGCGTGGCGGTGAGTGGCCTGGAAATGTCGCAAAACGCCATGCGCCTGCTGTGGACCGCCGGTGAAGTGGACAGCAAACTGCACAACATCATGCAGTCGATCCACCATGCCTGCGTGCACTACGGTGAGGAGAATGGCCGGGTCAACTACGTGAAGGGCGCGAACATCGCAGGCTTTGTGAAAGTGGCGGATGCGATGCTGGCGCAGGGCATCGTCTAAACCGCGAGCTGAGCGACACCGATGATCAATTGTGGGAGCTGTCGAGCCCCAACGAGGCTGCGATAGCGGTAGGTCAGCACAGGTTTACTGCCTGGCCCAGCGCAATCGCAGCCTCGTTGGGGCTCGACAGCTCTCACATTCGCTCTGGTGTTACTGGCTGCGATAAGCCCGTGCGGCGTCGCGGTCCTTCTCCTGCTGCCAGGCGCGTTCGCGCTCGTCCCAATGGCGCTCGCGGTAGTCATTCTGGTCCTCGCTCTCGCGCATGGCCTTGCACTGGCGAAAGCCGTCCTCCCAGCCTTCGGCGTACGCCTGGTCTTTCAAGTAGCGCGGGACGTTCTTGCGAAACTCCCCAGTAATCACCCCGGCCGCCTGGCGCCCGCTGCTGCAGCCATCGTCAAAACCGTCGGCGAAGGGCGGTGGATAACCCTTGGCCAGTAACTCATCGTGGGTGGATTGGCAGCCTGAAAGCGCCATCACTACACCCAGCATCACAGCGAACCGCCACATCTCATACTCCCAGGCCGTTGAGCGGCTGATAAGGGAAGTCTAGAAGGGGATTCGTCGGGGCGATGTGAAAACGGGGTGAGCAATTTGTTTGGGCGGCTCACTCGCCAAAGGGGCTTAGGCGGTGGGTTGCGCGAGCGCAGCGTGTTCGGCCAGTTCTTGCTGGATGAATGCGCCAATCATCGCGCGATATACCTGTTCAGTGACGTCGGGGTTTGCGCCCAGGGTTTGCGCTAAATCGCGAACCTTGTGGATCACTTGTTCGACCCTCTGGGGAGCCTTGACCCCATCGCTGTCTTTTTTGAAGCGGGCGGCCTGGGACACGAAGCTGCCGCGTTCGGCCAGCAGGGCGACGATCTGGCGGTCAAGGCGGTCGATGTTTTCCCGGACGTGTTCAAGGCTGGTGCAGGTAACGGCCATGTCGTAAGAGCTCCTTAGGGTGTGGGATAAACGCGGGCCAAATGTGGGAGCGGGCTTGCTCGCGATGGCGGTGGATCAGTCATATCCACAGCGACTGACATACCCCTATCGCGGGTATGCCCGCTCCCACACTGGATCTTCAATAGGCGTTGGGGCCGGTCAGTAGTGATACCACTTCACTTCAAGCATCACCTCGTTGACCGGCGTCGCCAGGTGGCTGAACTCCCGTTGCGCACTTAGGCGCACGCCGAGGTTGCGTGATACTTCCCACTGCTGATTCAGGCTGATACTACGTCGTACCTCGCCATTGGTGAAGAAGTCGCCCTTGGCCTCCAGGCTCAGGTTGCCTAGCGGGTTTTTCCACAGCAGCCCGGTGTTGAAGCCGGCAGCGGGGGAGATGAATTCGCTGAAGTCGTTGTTGTGTTCCACGCGCACGGTGCCCAGGGCAAAGCCGAGCATGTCGTCGTGCAGTTGCCAGGTGCCGCCGGCGCCGCCGTTGACGTGGCTGACGAGGGTTTCGTCGTCATGTTTGCCCGGTACCCGCTCCAGGCCGCCGGTGACTTGCCAGGACAGCGGTTGCAGCAGCTCATTGCGCGGAGTCAGGGAGCGGATGGTCGCCAGGTCCAGTTGTTGCAGTTGCCAGTTGTTGCCTTCGTACTGGCGCAGTTTCATCTGCAGGATTTCGATCTGCGCGCCCAGGGGGAAGCCTTCGGCGTTGTCGTTGAGGTCGTGGTAGGCCATGCGCAGGCCGTATTCGCCGAAGGCTTTGTCGCCACGGGTGCCGATACCTGCTTGCCAGGTGCGCGATTCATGGCCGTTTTCCGGCAGGCCGGGGCGCTCGATCTGTAGGTCCGGCGCCGGGTTCTGGTTGATTGCCCGCAGCAACTCGAAACTGCGCTGGGAGCGTTCGCTGTCGCGCTCAAGGCCGTTGGCGCGGTAGCGGCCCAGGCGGTAGGCGGCGTCGATGATCAGGGCCTGGCGGTCTTTGCCAAGGGCCTTGAACGTTGGATCTTGCAATTGTTTCTGGTCATCGCTGATCTTCAGCACCCATTGCTGCTCGTCACTGTCCAGGGGCTTGGCGCGCTCCAGCAACTCACGTTCGCGGGACGGGCGATAATCGATTTTCTCCACCAGGCCCACGTCCTTCACCGCTTTTACGGTGTCGGTGGGAATGGCGGTGAGCGGGAACTGTTCGGTCAGGCGCAGGCCGGGGCGGGCCACTTGCAGCAATTCCAGCAGGCGGTACGAGCAGTTTTCATCGAAGAAGAAGTAGTCGAACTGGATTTGCTTGAGCTCCCACACGTGCTCGACCATGCGCTCGGTTTCGACCTGGGTCAGGTTCAGGCGGTATTCCCACAGGTCGCGGTTCTCCAGGCTGCGGTATTCCGAGAGTTTTTCCTGGTAGGGCACCAGGGCGAACAGGCCGGGATAGCCGCCCATCAGGCCTTTCCAGGCGTAGAGGATGCTGTTGTCCGAGCCTTCAATGTAGGCGCCAAAGTTGATCGCGTAGCTGAGCAAGGCGGTCTTGTTGCTTTGCACATCAGCCTGGTCGATGCGCAGCAAGGTATGGCCGAACATCGACGATGGGCTGTTGAGATAGGCCGCCGGGAAGATCATCACCGCGCTGTGGGGCGCGACGTCCTTGAACCATTGCTTGAACTCGACGCAGTCCACGGCGGGCAGGTCAGTCAGGTGCAACTGGTCCTTGAGCCAGCGGGTGCGGGCCGGGTACACGCATTGGGCATGTTTTTCGCCGAGGCTGGCCGGGGCGTACAGTGCGTCTACGGTGGCCTTGAGTTCGGCGTCCGGGTGGTGGGCGCCGTCTTTTGCGAGGAAGAATTTCTGGTCGCTGACATAGCTGCGCCAGCCTTTGAGCTTGCCGGCTTCGTAGTGCCCCAATGAAAGCCAGAATGGATCATTGGCCAATTGCTGCAAACGTTGATCATCAAGGTGCGGCGCCGCAGATAGCGGGGCGCAGGCGAAGAGTGCCAGGCAGGCAAGGCGTTTGAGCATAGGGGCAACTTAAGTCGGAATAAATAAAGACCCGGGAAAGGGGCAGGTCCAAAAAATAAAACCCGCGCCGGGTAAGGGCGCGGGCAGGTCGAGCTTAAGCCTGGGTGGCGTATTTCGCCAGGCGGGCGTCGCCCTTGAGAACAGCGATGGTGTTGGAGTGCACGTCTTCTGCGGTCACGTCAGCCTTGCTGAAGATCTGCTGGAAGTGTTCGTGAGTCACAGCGGCGAAGTGATCACGATCTTCTGGAGCAACGCCCAGGACCACGGCATAGGTGGTCAGTGCTTCGCCATTGCCTTTGGCCATGTCTTCGGACAGCTCGTTCATCATGCCATTCATGGCAATCCACGATTTGCCGCCGTAAGTCAGCGCGCTGTTGGTGCTGCAACCGTTGGTGCCCGAGGTCATGCCGAAGGTGGCGTTACCGGAGGTGCCGTTGGTGGTGGAAGCGAGGAAGTGAGCCGGCGTGCCGCGCTGGCCTTCGAACAGCATGTTGCCCCAACCGCAGTTAGGGCCACCTGGCGCTTCGGCCATTGCATTGAGGGAGACAACGGTGAAGAGAGTACCGAGAAGGATCCGTTTCATAGCTTTGTTCTCTTAGTGTGCAAACCAATGGACAAGGGTTCAGGCGCCGCAAAGCACCCTAGGGGCCAGTTATTAGTCCAACCCGCGCAGTTTGGAGTTTAGGCATGTTCCAAGGGTTCCGTGCTTTTTTGTAAAACAATCAATGCAGACTGGTTTTTTTGCAGGCCGCATCCCGTGTCTATGCTTTACCTCAGTCGTGCCTTGCCAGCCAGCTACGCACGGCGCCAGAATGCCGCCATTGCCCCGCCTGATGTAAGGAAGCCCGATGCCTGATCCTGTTGCTGCCAGCTTGCGTCTAGCGCCCGAAGCGCTGACCCGTCCTTTCTCCGCTGAACAGTTCAGCTTCTCGACCACCAATGACTTGGAGCCCTTTCGCGGTGTGCTTGGCCAGGAACGCGCGGTTGAAGCGTTGCAGTTCGGTGTGGCCATGCCACGCCCCGGTTACAACGTATTTGTCATGGGCGAGCCCGGTACCGGCCGCTTTTCGTTCGTCAAACGCTACCTCAAGGCCGAAGGCAAGCGCCTGCAGACCCCGGCAGACTGGGTCTACGTCAATAACTTCGACGAGCCCCGCGAGCCCCGCGCCCTGGAATTGCCAGCGGGCGGCGCGGCCCCGTTCATCGCAGACATCAGTGGCCTGATCGACAACCTGGTCGCCACCTTCCCGGCAGTGTTCGAGCACCCTACGTATCAACAGCGCAAAAGCGCGATCGACCGCGCCTTCAACCAGCGCTACGACCGCGCCCTGGATGTGATCGAGCGCCTGGCCCTGGAAAAGGACGTGGCGCTGTACCGTGACAGCAGCAATATCGCCTTTACCCCGATGCTCGATGGCAAGGCCCTGGACGAGGCCGAGTTCTCGCAACTGCCGGAAGCCGACCGTGAGCGTTTCCACACGGATATTTCCGAGCTCGAAGAGCGCCTCAACGAAGAACTCGCCAGCCTGCCGCAGTGGAAGCGCGAGTCCAACAACCAGATGCGCCAGTTCAACGAAGAGACCATCACCCTGGCCTTGCAGCCATTGCTGGCACCGTTGTCCGAGAAGTACGCCGAGAACGCCGGCGTCTGCGGCTACCTGCAGGCGATGCAGGTCTATCTGCTCAAGACCGTGGTCGAACTGCTGGTAGATGACGCCAAAACCGACGCCCAGGCGCGCAAGTTGCTGGAAGAGCAGTACTGCCCGAGCCTGGTGGTGGGCCATCCGCTCAATGGCGGCGCGCCGGTGGTGTTCGAACCGCACCCGACCTACGACAACCTGTTTGGCCGGATCGAGTACAGCACCGACCAGGGCGCGCTCTACACCACCTACCGGCAACTGCGTCCGGGGGCGTTGCATCGTGCCAACGGCGGTTTCCTGATCCTCGAAGCCGAGAAAATGCTCAGCGAGCCGTTTGTCTGGGACGCGCTCAAGCGCGCGCTGCAGTCGCGCAAGTTGAAGATGGAGTCGCCTCTGGGCGAGTTGGGCCGCCTGGCCACCGTGACCCTCAACCCGCAAGTGATCCCGTTGCAGGTCAAGGTCATCATCATCGGCGCCCGCTCGCTGTACTACACCCTGCAAGACCTGGATCCGGACTTCCAGGAGATGTTCCGGGTGCTGGTGGATTTCGATGAAGACATCCCGATGGTCGATGAAAGCCTGGAGCAGTTCGCCCAGTTGCTGAAAACCCGCACCTCGGAAGAAGGCATGGCGCCGCTGACCTCGGATGCGGTGGCACGCCTGGCGACCTATAGCGCACGGCTGGCGGAGCACCAGGGACGTTTGTCGGCGCGCATCGGCGACCTGTTCCAGCTGGTCAGCGAGGCGGACTTCATCCGCCACCTGGCGGGTGATGAACGCACCGACGCCGGGCACATCGAGCGCGCGTTGAAGGCCAAGGCCACGCGCACCGGCCGGGTCTCGGCGCGGATCCTCGACGACATGCTCGCCGGGGTGATCCTGATCGACACCGCCGGCGCGGCAGTGGGCAAATGCAACGGGCTGACGGTGCTGGAGGTCGGTGATTCGGCGTTCGGTGTGCCGGCGCGCATTTCTGCCACGGTGTACCCGGGCGGCAGTGGCATTGTCGATATCGAGCGTGAGGTCAACCTCGGCCAGCCGATCCACTCCAAGGGCGTGATGATCCTCACCGGTTACCTGGGCAGCCGTTATGCCCAGGAATTCCCCCTGGCGATCTCTGCGAGCATTGCCCTGGAGCAATCCTACGGTTATGTCGACGGCGACAGCGCCTCGTTGGGCGAGGCCTGTACGTTGATTTCGGCGCTGTCGAAGACCCCGCTCAAGCAGTGTTTCGCCATTACAGGCTCAATCAACCAGTTCGGTGAAGTGCAGGCGGTGGGCGGGGTCAACGAGAAGATCGAAGGCTTTTTCCGCCTGTGCGAGGCCCGTGGCTTGACGGGCGAGCAGGGCGCGATCATTCCCCAGGCCAACGTTGCGACGCTGATGCTCGACGAGAAGGTCTTGCAGGCGGTAAGGCAAGGGCAGTTCCACGTGTATGCCGTGCGCCAGGCCGACGAGGCGTTGAGCCTGTTGGTGGGCGAGCCTGCCGGCGAGCCGGATGCCGAAGGGCAATTCCCCGAGGGTAGCGTCAACGCGCGCGTGGTTGAACGTCTGCGGGCGATTGCCGAGATGATCAGCGAGGAAGACCTCAAGGAGGCGGAAAAGGAGCTGGCGCAGCAGGCGTTGGTCGAAGCCAAGCCCAGCTGATGCGGGATCACCCATTGTAGGAGCCGACTTGCCGGCGATGGCGCTCGATGTATCGCTATCGCCGGCAAGTCGGGTCCGAGCGGGGAAAGCGCCATATTTTTGGCTGGGTTGTGGGGAGCTGATGGCCGTTGGTCCCTACAATCTTGGTTTGTACCGGTTTTCTTCTATTCTCAGCTCAAGGGATATCTACAGGAGTCATGGGATAGAGACGGCCTTGTGTCTGGAGGCTGAACACCGGATCTACCGAGGGTCGCCGCCATGCCGCGCAGCCTTTGCCTCACCCGCCAGTGCCTGGGCCTGGTCACCCGAATTGAATGTTCCATTCGTCCTCTTGCGGGGGATGCCGGGATGTGGACGTTGCTGTTTGCCGCCGGAATGACAGGTGAGCAGCCCTCGACCATCAAGTCCCAAGGGCCGTTCCATGGCCCGTTCGTCGCGGAAAACATTCTTGAATCCATCGTGCAAAGCCTGACCCTGCACGGCTACGAACTGGCCGACGACCCGCAGATCTGGTGCCTGCACTTGCAGGCCCACCTGCGCCAGCTCAATGGCGGACGGCCCCAGGCCCTGCACCTGTAAACCGCAACCACTGTAGGAGCCGGCTCCTACAATTTGCTCTCGGGCTTGTCCAGCTTGACCTCAAAACCGTATTGCACGGTGTTCAACGCCGTGCGCTGGTAGGTTTCAAGCGCGGTCGGCTGGCCATAAAAGTAATGCACATCAAACAGCGCGGTGCCATATTCCGCAGCGCGGTGGCTGACGCCGAGGATTTCCTTCAAGTACTTGCCACTGGCGTCCTTGGCAAAGAAGCGCCAGCTATCGGAAGGGAACAACGCCTGGTCGACAATCAGCGCGTTGTCCTGGATCGACAGGCCCTTGGGCAGTTGGGCGGTGTTGACGGTGTTCTTTTCGATGGTGGCCAGGAACAGCGGGATCGATCCCACGGCAAATGCCGGGGTTTCCGGGAATAAATTAAGGTCGTAGGTGATGGTGGCGCGCCATGGGTCGACCTCAAAGGCCTCGGTGGGCAGCTCGATGGGCTCGCCGCGCTTGCCTTGATCATTTGCGGTGAAGAACGTCAGCGGGGCGTCGTTGCTGGTGCGAGTCGAGCCGATCAGGTCGTCATTGAAGGTGAAGGGATGGTCAAAGGCGATGTGGGCGGCGCTGGCGTCGTCCACCGACTGGCTGATGGTGACGCTGCTTTTCAACTGGTCTTCGGAGAGGCTGGCACTTTGGAGCCAGCCTGCGGCCTCATCGTCATACACCGTGACGGGCATAGGCAGGCCCTGCACGGTTTTCTCCAGACTGTTCTTGTCGAAGCGCCGTATCGGCAGTTCCAGGTCCTTGCGGGTGACTGTAGCGTCGGAGAAATCCAGCACGCTGACTTGCAGGCTATCGATCGCCCCGTTGAAGTAGACCTTGGCGTAGTGGCTGGCCTGCTTTTGTTCGAAGGTTTTCTGCTCGTCTTGCAACTGCTTTTCAAAGGCCTCGGACCAGGTTGTCTGCTTGCGCATCTGCGCCAGTTGCTGCTCGTAGAACGCCACCTGGGCGGCGCTTTCATTGATCGAACCGGCACGGGAAAGAAATTGCCCGGTGGTGTCCCGGGCCTGGACCAGCAGCGGGTTGGGCGACTCATCCGCCACTTGTGGCGCCAGGGGGCTGGTGTTGGTCAGTTCGATCTCGGCGTAGTTGTTCTCCAGGGCCAGCAGGGTCAGCGTGATGTTTGCCTCGGTGCGCTTGTGGCCCACGTCTTTGCGGGTCAGGTCGAAGGTCAGCACTTTGCTGGGTGCAATCACCTCGACCCGGCCCTTGAGGGTGACGGGTTGGGGCTGGCTCTTGTTGTCCGTCTCGATGCCTTCGATGAAGGGATAGGTGACGGTCAGGTCGTCCGGGTTGGTCAGGTTAGAGCTGCTGGGGCTCAACTGAATGCCGGGGTCGGTTTCCGACCATTCCGGCTGGAACGGGATGATCTTGTTGTTGCTCAAGGTCACCGATTGCCATTCCAGGCCATGGGGAAATGGGAATTGGTCCGGCATATTGAAACTGAACGGGAACACCGGTTGCAGATCGGTCAGGTAGTCCGAGTGCGAGTTCTTGCGTAGGACGAACAGCCCGTTGATGTAGGTATCCACCAGAGCTTGCGGGGTAGGGTAGTGCGCAAGCACGGCCAGGCTGTTTTCCCCGTACTCGGTCTCCACTGGCTTGGTGTCGAGCTTGATGCGCGCCCGCTCCAGCAATAGCAGCGAGCCGCCCAGCTCGCCCACGGCCTCCTTGAGGCGCGGATCCTGGATCGTATCCAGGGATTGTTCGAACTGGGTGGTTTTTTCTTCCAGAGAGGCTTGCTTGTGCTCGTCGCTGGGGGAGCAGCCGCTGGCCGCCAGTAATGCCACACATAGGCCAAGACTGGCCAAGGGAGATCGCACATCCATTATTTGAGATTCCTGTCCGGCAGCATCGAGCCACGTTGATGAGGCCGACACTAGCAGAAAAATTGTCTTACAGAAGCGCTACAGGTCAGTTTCCGGGTGGTTATGGCGCAATGTACGCGGCTGATATACTCGCCGCCATTTCTAGCCAAGCTGTGTGAGATTCCATGGAACGCTTTATCGAAAATGCAATGTACGCCTCCCGCTGGCTGCTGGCGCCGATCTATTTCGGCTTGTCCCTCGGGCTGCTGGCGTTGGCGCTGAAATTCTTCCAGGAAGTGATCCATTTGCTGCCCAATGTCTTTGCGATGGCCGAGTCGGAGCTGATCCTGGTGCTGCTGTCGTTGATCGACATGGCCCTGGTGGGTGGCTTGTTGGTGATGGTGATGATTTCCGGCTATGAGAACTTTGTCTCGCAACTGGATATCGACGACAACAAGGAGAAGCTCAACTGGCTGGGCACCATGGACTCTTCGTCGCTGAAGATGAAGGTGGCGGCGTCCATCGTGGCAATTTCCTCGATCCACCTGCTGCGGATCTTCATGGATGCCAAGAATGTCGATCCACAGCACCTGATGTGGTACGTGATCATTCACATGACCTTCGTGATCTCGGCGTTTGCCATGGGCTACCTGGATAAACTGACCAAGCATTGATCCATGACCGGCGCCTGCCGGCCCGGGATTTTGGGCTCATCAAGCCTGGGGCGAGTGTGCTAGTCTGCTCGCCCTTTTAGTTTGGATGACACGCCAGACCCCGCGTTTTTGCGGATTTTTGCAGTTGTCCTACAGCGGAGCCTTTCCATGTCCGAAGTCAATCTGTCCACCGACGAAACCCGCGTCAGCTACGGCATTGGCCGTCAGTTGGGCGACCAACTGCGCGACAACCCGCCACCGGGCGTCAGCCTGGACGCGATCCTGGCTGGCCTGACCGACGCGTTCGGCGGCAAGCCAAGCCGTGTTGACCAGGAGCAAATGGCTGCCAGCTTCAAAGTGATTCGCGACATCATGCAAGCCGAAGCAGCGGCCAAGGCTGAAGCAGCCGCGGGCGCGGGCCTGGCATTCCTGGCTGAGAACGCCAAGCGTGACGGCATCACCACCCTGGCTTCCGGCCTGCAATTTGAAGTGCTGACCGCCGGCGACGGCGCCAAGCCGACCCGTGAAGACCAGGTGCGTACCCACTACCATGGCACCCTGATCGACGGCACTGTGTTCGACAGCTCCTACGAGCGTGGCCAGCCGGCAGAATTCCCGGTCGGTGGTGTGATCGCTGGCTGGACCGAAGCCCTGCAACTGATGAATGCCGGCAGCAAATGGCGCCTGTACGTGCCGAGCGAACTGGCTTACGGCGCACAAGGTGTTGGCAGCATCCCGCCGCACAGCGTTCTGGTATTCGACGTCGAGCTGCTCGACGTTCTGTAAGACCTGCTGATGGCTCTATGTAGGAGCTGGCTTGGCGGGTCGCGGCGATACAGACGACTCGGTATGGGTTACACCGAGGTGATGTTATCGCCGGCAAGCCAGCTCCTGCAGAGGGCCATGCAATCAGGTTCTGCGCGGTTGCTCATGGATGAAACTTGCCATGCAGCTCCGTCACCGGGCGCAACGCTCGGGCATAGCAGAACAGAAACAGATTCCTCACCACCTCTTTAAGCACCCCGGGTTCACTGGAGCTCAGGCCGTTGACGTCCAGGTCGCCCTGGTCCTGCAGTTCATTGAGCGCTTCTTCTTCCAGCACCGCACAGACTTCGCCGGTTTCCCGATGAAGGATCCGCAGGTAAGGGTGCGGACGGTCCAGCCAGGCATCAATCAAATAAGTCATGGGTCGCATCTCCTTGAAGGGTTTCAATGAGAATAATTCTTATTCAAAGAATAGCAAGTCCCTATTGGCAATTTCCTGGTTTTTCTGTGTGGGCATTGTTCAAGGTCAAAAGGGCTGGCCTTTTGCTACTGGGGAGGGGGTGGTACGGGGAGGGTGAAGCGCCATCCCGCGCGGGGCGCGGGATGGAGGTAGGTCAGACCTTGCGGACGAACTCGGACTTGAGCTTCATCGGGCCGATACCGTCGATCTTGCAGTCGATATCGTGGTCGCCATCGCACAGGCGGATGTTCTTGACCTTGGTGCCGACCTTGACCACCAGCGAGGTGCCCTTGACCTTGAGGTCCTTGATCACGGTGATGGTGTCGCCGTCTTGCAGGACGTTACCAACGGAGTCTTTCTTCACGGTTTCATCGCTGGCTGCTTCGGCTTCACCACCGACGGACCACTCATGGGCGCATTCCGGGCAGATCAGCTGGGCGCCGTCTTCGTAGGTGTATTCGGAATTGCATTTTGGGCAGGGTGGCAACGTGCTCACTAAAGCTCCTTGAAAGTCAGGATGGCTAAAAGTCGCACATTATATAGGGTTTTGCCGGGGGCGGGGCGATGCGGTCTCAATGTGGGAGCCGGCTTGCCTTCGATGCAGGCACCTCGGTCTATCAGCTGTAGCGAGGTGATGCTGTCGCAGGCAAGCCGGCTCCCACAGAGTGTTAGTGAGTACGGGCTACCGCAAACTCACTCAGCTCCACCAGGGCGTCCCGGTATTCGCTGGCTGGAAGGGCTTCCAGGCATTTGATGGCGCGGGCCACATAGTCGCGGGCCAGTTGTGCGGTGTAGTCCAGCGAACCCGAGGCTTCCACGGCGGCGCGGATGCTTTCCAGGTCTTCGATGCCGCCTTTCTGGATCGCCTTGCGCACCAATGCCGCCTGTTCCGGGGTGCCTTCGCGCATGGTGTAGATCAGCGGTAGGGTCGGCTTGCCTTCGGCCAGGTCGTCACCGACGTTCTTGCCCAGGGTTTCGGCATCACCGCGATAATCGAGCAGATCATCCACCAACTGGAAGGCCACGCCCAGGTGATCGCCAAAGGTGCGCAGGGCTTCGGCCTGTTCGGCGCTCGCTTCGCACAGGGCGGCGGCGCTGTGGGTCGAGGCTTCGAAGAGCATCGCGGTCTTGCCGCGAATCACTTCCATATAGGTTTCTTCGGTGGTGCTCGCGTCACGCACCTTGGACAGCTGCAGCACTTCGCCTTCGGCGATGATGCGCGTGGCCTGGGACAGGATCTTCATCACCGGCATCGAGCCCAGCTCGACCATCATTTCGAACGAGCGCGAATACAGGAAGTCGCCCACCAACACGCTGGGCGCGTTGCCCCACATGGCGTTGGCGGTCTCACGGCCACGGCGCATGCCGGACATGTCGACCACATCGTCGTGCAGCAGGGTGGCGGTATGCAGGAACTCGATAGTGGCGGCCAGCAGGCGCAGGTCATCGCCTTCGCGGCCCAGGGCCTTGCCACACAGCAACACTAATAATGGCCGCAGGCGTTTACCGCCGGCCGAAGTAATATAGTCGCCAATTTTGGAGACCAGTGGCACTTTAGAAGTCAGCTGCTTCTTGATGATGCCGTCGACGGCGCTAAAATCGTCCGCCACCGCGCGGTAGAAAGCTTGGGGTTGCATCAGCGACAGTCGCTCCAGAAGGGTTGCGCGGCATGCTAGGACCCGCGCCCCTGGGTGTCAAGGCGCGATAGACGGCTACTTGCAAGCCTCTCGCAGCTTGCGTACAATCGCGCACCCTGAACTTCCTGGGCAGCACCTGCCTTACGCAATTGCATTCGGGACGTCCATCCCATGCAGCCATGCCAGCCAATACCTCTTCTTATAAAGCGCTGGGTGAGCAGGATTATCGGAGAAATACCATGTCGTACGCAGTAATTGTTACTGGTGGCAAGCAATACAAGGTCGCCCCAGGTGAATACCTGAAGATCGAAAAACTGGAAATCGCTACCGGCGAATCCGTTACTTTTGATCGCGTTCTGTTGGTCGCCAATGGCGATGACGTGAACATCGGCGCTCCAGTTGTTGCTGGCGCTACCGTTGTGGCTGAAGTGATATCCCAAGGTCGTCACGATAAAGTCCGCATCATCAAGTTCCGTCGTCGTAAGCACCACATGAAGCGTATGGGCCACCGCCAGTGGTACACCGAGATCAAAATCACCGGTATTCAGGCTTAATTTCAGCCTAATTCCTCACTAGGAGAATTGACTCATGGCACACAAAAAAGCTGGTGGTAGTACCCGTAACGGTCGCGACTCAGAAGCCAAACGCCTTGGCGTTAAGATGTATGGCGGCCAGAAAATCATTCCGGGCAACATCATCGTGCGTCAGCGCGGCACCCAATTCCACGCCGGTTACGGTGTAGGCATGGGTAAAGATCACACTCTCTTCGCGAAAATCGAAGGCGTGATCAAGTTTGAAGTAAAAGGCGCGTTCAACCGCCGTTACGTGAGCGTTGTCTCGGCTTAATTGCGAGCTCGCTGGAAAAGCCCTGTCTTGCGACGGGGCTTTTTCGTTTGTGGGGTGAGTCTCTTGCAAAGCTGTTTGTAATGGCGAAGGCAGCGGGATTTGCGGTCGCTGATTGAGGTCGCTGCGCTCATTTTTGCAAGAGTCTTATGTCTTGGTTTCTTAAGCTCGTCCGTGCGGCGAGAGGCGTTTTGTTATGAAGTTCGTTGATGAAGTTTCCATCCGAGTAAAAGCAGGCGACGGCGGTAACGGTTGCATGAGTTTCCGTCGCGAAAAGTTCATCGAAAACGGTGGCCCGAACGGCGGCGACGGTGGTGATGGCGGTTCTATCTACATGATGGCCGACGAAAACCTCAATACCCTGGTCGACTACCGCTACACCCGGCACTTCGATGCCGAGCGTGGCTCCAATGGTGGCAGCACCGACTGCACCGGTAAAAAAGGTGAGGATCTGGTGCTGCGTGTGCCGGTCGGCACCACTATCATCGACTCTGCGACCCAGGAAGTGATTGGCGACCTGACCAAGGCCGGCCAGAAGCTGATGGTTGTGCAGGGCGGCTGGCACGGTCTGGGTAACACCCGATTCAAGTCCAGTACCAACCGTGCGCCGCGCCAGACTACGCCAGGCAAGCCGGGCGAGCAGCGTGACCTGAAGCTGGAAATGAAAGTGTTGGCGGATGTGGGTCTGCTGGGCCTGCCAAACGCTGGCAAAAGTACCTTCATTCGCTCGGTGTCTGCGGCCAAGCCAAAAGTGGCGGATTATCCGTTCACCACCCTGGTGCCGAACCTGGGCGTGGTCAGTGTCGATCGCTGGAAAAGCTTCGTGGTTGCGGACATTCCGGGCCTGATCGAAGGTGCTTCCGATGGCGCCGGCCTGGGCATTCGCTTCCTCAAGCACTTGTCCCGTACCCGTTTGCTGCTGCACCTCGTCGATATGGCGCCGCTGGATGAAACCAGTGCCCCGGATGCGGCTGAAGTGATTGTCAACGAACTGGCCAAGTTCAGCCCGTCCCTGGCTGAGCGTGACCGTTGGCTGGTGCTGAACAAGTGCGATCAGATCCTCGAAGAAGAGCATGAAGAACGGGTCAAGGAGATCGTTGATCGCCTGCAGTGGGAAGGTCCGGTCTACGTGATCTCCGCCATTGCCAAAGAAGGCACTGAGCGTCTGACTCGCGACATCATGCGCTACCTGGAAGATCGTGCTGATCGCCTGGCTGCCGATCCGGTCTACAAGGCCGAGCTGGCGGATCTTGACCAGCGCATCGAAGACGAGGCGCGCGCGCAATTGCAGGCGCTGGATGACCAGCGTGCCCTGCGCCGCAGTGGCGTCAAGTCGGTCCATGATATCGGTGACGATGATTGGGACGAGGAAGACGTGGATGATGAAGATGGTCCAGAAATCATTTACGTGCGTGACTGATCTGTTGCGATAAACTTAAGCGCCGCTCAATCGAGCGGCGTTTTAGTATCTGGAAATCGGTAGTCACGAATAACGTTATGGGCGGCGCTGGGTCGCGTGGCCCTCAATCTAAGGTTGAAGATGATGCGGAGCAAAGTGACGGGTGCGCAACGCTGGGTCGTAAAGATCGGGAGTGCGCTGCTGACGGCGGATGGCAAGGGGCTGGATCGCGCAGCCATGAGCGTCTGGGTTGAACAGATGGTGGCCTTGCATGAGGCAGGTGTCGAGTTGGTGCTGGTGTCGTCCGGGGCGGTTGCCGCCGGGATGAGCCGCCTCGGCTGGACCGCGCGACCCAGCGCGATGCATGAGTTGCAGGCCGCTGCTGCGATTGGCCAGATGGGGCTGGTGCAGGCCTGGGAATCCAGCTTTGCCGAGCACGGCCGCCATACCGCGCAGATTCTGCTGACCCATGACGATCTGTCCGACCGTAAGCGCTACCTCAATGCCCGCAGCACCTTGCGTGCACTGGTCGAGCTCAAGGTGATCCCGGTGATCAACGAGAACGACACCGTGGTGACCGACGAAATCCGCTTTGGTGACAATGACACCCTGGCTGCGCTGGTGGCCAATCTGGTGGAGGCCGACCTGCTGGTGATCCTCACGGATCGTGATGGCATGTTCGACGCCGATCCGCGCAACAATCCGCACGCCCAGCTGATTTACGAAGCGCGGGCCGATGATCCGGCGCTTGACGCGGTGGCGGGCAGTGTCGGTGGTGCGCTGGGTCGAGGTGGCATGCAGACCAAGCTGCGCGCGGCGCGCCTGGCGGCTCGTTCCGGTGCCCATACGATCATCGTGGGTGGGCGCCTGGAGCGCGTGCTGGATCGCCTCAAGGCCGGTGAACGCATCGGCACGCTGCTGTCGCCGGAGCGCGGCATGCTGGCGGCGCGTAAGCAGTGGCTGGCTGGTCACTTGCAGACGCGCGGTACCTTGGTGCTGGATGCGGGGGCTGTTTCTGCGTTGTCCCAAGGCAATAAGAGCTTGTTGCCGGTAGGCGTCAAGCTGGTCCAGGGCAGCTTTCGTCGTGGTGAAATGGTGGTGTGCGTGGCGCCCGACGGTCGTGAAATCGCCCGCGGCCTGGCCAACTACAGTGCCCTCGAGGCGCAGAAAATCATTGGGCAGTCGTCTGAGTCGATTGTCGGTCTGTTGGGTTACATGGCTGAGCCGGAGCTGGTTCACCGCGACAACCTGATTCTGGTCTAAAGGAAAACTGCGATGCGCGTGATGAAGGGGTTGCTCGGTCTGCTGGTGGCGATGCCGCTGCTGGCTTCGGCTGAAGAGATTGGCCAGGTATCGACGGTGTTCAAGTTTGTCGGACCCAACGATCGGATCGTGGTCGAGGCTTTTGATGATCCCAAGGTGGATGGCGTGACCTGCTACCTGTCCCGCGCCAAGACGGGCGGAGTGAAGGGTGGCCTGGGCTTGGCTGAGGATCGTGCCGAGGCGTCGATTGCTTGTCGCCAGGTGGGGCCGATTCGCTTCAAGGGTGAGCTGAAAGATGGTGACGAGGTGTTCAAGGAGCGCACTTCGCTGGTGTTCAAGACCATGCAGGTGGTGCGGTTCCTCGACAAGAAGCGCAATACCCTGGTGTACCTGGTCTACAGCGATCGCTTGATCGAAGGCAGTCCGCAGAATGCGGTGACGGCGATTCCGATCTTGCCGTGGCCTAGCGCGCAATAAACCTGGCAACTCTGCTCTGCATTATGTGGGAGCTGGCTTGCCTGCGATAACGGTTCAGCAGTCGACATCAATGTTGAATGTTAATACCCATCGCAGGCAAGCCAGCTCCTACTTTTGTTTTGGGGTGTGGCATAAATCGTGGGCAATAAAAAACCGACCCTGGGGTCGGTTTTTTAACAAGCTTATCGCTTAGGCTGCAACAGCAAGGTTCAGAGCCTTGATGTGGCCATTCAGACGACCTTTATGGCGAGCAGCTTTGTTCTTGTGGATGATGCCTTTATCGGCCATACGGTCGATAACTGGCACGGCCAGAACGTAAGCAGCTTGAGCTTTTTCAGCGTCTTTTGCGTCAATGGCCTTAACTACATTCTTGATGTAGGTACGAACCATGGAACGCAGGCTGGCGTTGTGGCTGCGACGCTTCTCAGCCTGTTTTGCACGTTTTTTGGCGGAAGGTGTGTTGGCCACCGTCGAGCTCCTCGAAAGACTTTTTAGGAAATAGCAAACAAAATAGGCCGCGAATCATGCCGATGAGTTGACGTCTTGTCAAGGGCGGCTGATGCGAACTGCTGAGTGGTCGATCTGAAGAGGCGGGTGATTTATTTCCGGCGCTTGACCTGTAAACTCGCGAGCTTTGGCTCTGTGCTGTTGCAGGCGCGCAGTATCGCATAAGTAGGCGCTTTGTTCGCCTGCTCTTTATCTATAGGCAAAAACTCTTTCAATGAATCTGCTCAAATCGTTGGTCGCCGTCAGCTCTATCACGATGATTTCCCGGGTTCTGGGGTTTGTGCGTGACACCCTCATCGCGCGTATTTTTGGCGCGAGCATGGCCACGGACGCCTTCTTTATCGCGTTCAAACTGCCCAACCTGTTGCGGCGGATCTTCGCCGAGGGTGCGTTTTCCCAGGCATTCGTGCCGATCCTGGCCGAGTACAAGACCCAGCAGGGTGAGGAAGCCACTCGCACATTCATTGCCTATGTCTCGGGGCTTCTGACCCTGGTACTGATGTTGGTGACCATCGCCGGCATGCTCGCCGCACCCTGGATTATCTGGGCCACGGCGCCCGGGTTTGCCAACACTCCAGAAAAATTCGCCCTGACCAGTGACCTGTTGCGGGTGACCTTTCCTTATATATTGCTGATTTCCCTGTCGTCCCTGGCGGGTGCGATCCTCAATACCTGGAACCGCTTCTCGGTACCGGCGTTTGTGCCGACCCTGCTTAACGTCAGCATGATCATCTTTGCCCTGTTCCTCACGCCGTACTTCGATCCACCCGTAATGGCACTTGGCTGGGCAGTGCTGGCCGGTGGCTTGGCGCAACTGTTGTATCAACTGCCGCACCTGAAAAAGATCGGCATGCTCGTGTTGCCGCGCCTGAACCTCAAGGATACGGGCGTGTGGCGGGTCATGAAAAACATGCTGCCGGCGATTCTCGGGGTGTCGGTGAGCCAGATTTCGTTGATCATCAACACTGCGTTCGCTTCGTTGCTGGTCTCAGGTTCTGTGTCGTGGATGTATTACGCCGACCGTCTGATGGAATTACCCTCCGGAGTGCTCGGCGTGGCGCTGGGCACCATCTTGCTGCCGACCCTGGCCCGCACCTATGCCAGCAAGGACCGCCACGAATACTCGCGTATTCTCGATTGGGGCTTGCGCCTGTGCTTTGTGTTGGTGCTGCCGTGCTCCCTGGCCCTGGGGATCCTGGCCAAGCCGCTGACGGTTTCGCTGTTCCAGTACGGCCAGTTCAGCGCGTTCGACGCCTTGATGACCCAGCGCGCGCTGGTCGCCTATTCGGTAGGGTTGCTGGGGATTATCGTGATCAAGGTCCTGGCGCCGGGCTTTTATGCCCAGCAAAACATCCGGACCCCGGTGAAGATCGCAATTTTCACCCTGGTGGTTACCCAGCTGTTCAACCTGATCTTCATCGGGCCTCTGGCGCACGCGGGCCTGGCCTTGGCGATCAGCGCCGGGGCGTGCATTAATGCCGGCCTGCTGTTTTATCAACTGCGTAAACAGAAAATGTACCAGCCGCAGCCGGGTTGGGGCGTGTTCGCCCTTAAATTGCTGGTGGCGGTGGCGGTGATGTCGGCGGTATTGCTGGGCTTGATGCACTGCATGCCCGCGTGGGACGAAGGGCAGATGCTCGAGCGATTCCTGCGCCTGGGCCTGCTGGTCGTGGCCGGGGTGGTCGCCTACTTTGGCATGTTGCTGGTGCTGGGCTTTCGCCTGCGGGATTTCAATCGCAAGGCGCTGAATTGATCACAATCAACAATAAGCCGGCTGTTTTTTCGATTCGAATCATTTGGCCTGCGCTGTTGCCTGTCGCCCAGGGCTGGGTGTGGTTATAATCGACCACTTTATGAGCAAGAAGCGCGTTATGCAGCTGGTTCGAGGTCTCCACAACCTGCGCCCCGAGCATCGGGGGTGCGTCGCCACTATTGGCAACTTTGACGGTGTTCACCGTGGCCACCAGGCTATCCTGGCGCGGCTGCGCGAGCGCGCAGTCGAGTTGGGCGTGCCCAGCTGCGTGGTGATTTTCGAGCCGCAGCCCCGTGAATTCTTCACCCCCGAGACGGCCCCGGCCCGTTTGGCTCGCCTGCGGGACAAACTGCAGCTGTTGGCTGAAGAGGGTGTGGACCGGGTGCTGTGCCTGGCGTTCAACCAGCGTTTGCGCAGCCTCAGCGCCACCGAGTTCGTCGACCGCATCCTCGTCGATGGCCTGGGCGTGCAGCACCTGGAGGTCGGCGACGACTTCCGCTTCGGTTGCGACCGGGTAGGGGATTTCGATTTCCTGCAACAGGCCGGCGTGACCCAGGGTTTTACTGTCGAAGCCGCGCAAACCGTCGAACTGGACGGCCTGCGCGTGAGCAGTACCCAGGTGCGAAATGCCCTGGCCGCTGCCGACTTCGCCTTGGCCGAGCGTTTGCTCGGTCGCCCGTTCCGGATTGCCGGGCGGGTCCTGCACGGCCAGAAGCTGGCGCGCCAACTGGGCACGCCAACCGCCAACGTGCAGCTCAAGCGCCGTCGCGTGCCACTGACCGGGGTGTACCTGGTGAGTGTCGATATCGACGGCCAACCGTGGCCCGGAGTCGCCAATATAGGCGTCAGGCCAACGGTTGCAGGTGATGGCAAGGCCCACCTGGAAGTTCACCTTTTGGATTTTGCCGGGGATTTATATGACCGGCGTTTGACGGTGGTTTTCCACCAAAAGCTGCGTGAAGAGCAGCGATTCGCCTCCCTGGAGGCGCTGAAAACGGCGATCAATGCGGATGTCGCCGCCGCCCGTGCACTAGCCGCACCTAGCGCCCATCGCTAATGAAGAGCCTTAAATGACCGACTATAAAGCCACGCTAAACCTTCCGGACACCGCCTTCCCAATGAAGGCCGGCCTGCCACAGCGCGAACCGCAGATCCTGCAGCGCTGGGACAGTATTGGCCTGTACGGAAAGTTGCGCGAGATTGGCAAGGATCGTCCGAAGTTCGTCCTGCACGACGGCCCTCCTTATGCCAACGGCACGATTCACATCGGTCATGCGCTGAACAAGATTCTCAAGGACATGATCATCCGCTCGAAAACCCTGGCGGGCTTCGACGCACCTTATGTCCCGGGTTGGGACTGCCACGGCCTGCCGATCGAACACAAGGTCGAAGTGACCTACGGCAAGAACCTGGGCGCCGACAAGACCCGCGAACTCTGCCGTGCCTACGCCACCGAGCAGATCGAAGGGCAGAAGTCCGAATTCATTCGCCTGGGTGTGCTGGGCGACTGGGACAACCCGTACAAGACCATGAACTTCAAGAACGAGGCCGGGGAAATCCGTGCCTTGGCCGAGATCGTCAAGGGCGGCTTCGTGTTCAAGGGCCTCAAGCCCGTGAACTGGTGCTTTGACTGTGGCTCGGCCCTGGCCGAAGCGGAAGTCGAATACGAAGACAAGAAGTCCTCGACCATCGACGTCGCGTTCCCGATTGCCGACGATACCAAGCTGGCCGAGGCCTTTGGCCTGGCAAGCCTGGCCAAGCCTGCCGCCATCGTGATCTGGACCACCACCCCGTGGACCATCCCGGCCAACCAGGCGCTGAACGTGCATCCGGAATTCACCTACGCCCTGGTGGACGTTGGTGATCGCCTGCTGGTACTGGCTGAGGAAATGGTCGAGGCCTGCCTGGCCCGCTACGAGCTGCAAGGTGCGGTGATCGCCACCACCACCGGCTCCGCGCTGGAACTGATCAATTTCCGTCACCCGTTCTACGACCGCCTGTCGCCGGTATACCTGGCTGACTACGTCGAGCTGGGCTCGGGTACTGGCGTGGTTCACTCCGCACCGGCCTACGGCGTGGACGACTTCGTGACCTGCAAGGCCTATGGCATGGTCAACGATGAGATCCTCAACCCGGTGCAGAGCAATGGCGTGTACGCGCCGTCGCTGGAGTTCTTCGGCGGCCAGTTCATCTTCAAGGCCAACCAGCCGATCATCGACAAACTGTCAGAAGTCGGGGCGCTGCTGCACACCGAAACCATCAAGCACAGCTACATGCACTGCTGGCGCCACAAGACCCCGTTGATCTACCGCGCCACCGCGCAGTGGTTCATCGGCATGGACAAAGAGCCTGTGGCTGGCGAAACCCTGCGCAAGCGTGCGATCAAAGCCATCGAAGACACCAAGTTCGTCCCGGCCTGGGGCCAGGCGCGCCTGCACTCGATGATCGCCAATCGTCCGGACTGGTGCATCTCCCGCCAGCGCAACTGGGGCGTGCCGATTCCGTTCTTCCTGAACAAGGAAAGCGGCGAGCTGCACCCACGTACCGTCGAACTGATGGAGGTGGTGGCCCAGCGCGTTGAACAGGAAGGCATCGAGGCCTGGTTCAAGTTGGACGCTGCCGAGTTGCTCGGTGACGAAGCGCCGCTGTACGACAAGATCAGCGACACCCTCGACGTGTGGTTCGACTCGGGCACTACCCACTGGCACGTGCTGCGCGGCTCGCACCTGATGGGTCACGAGACCGGCCCGCGCGCCGACCTGTACCTGGAAGGCTCGGACCAACACCGTGGCTGGTTCCACTCGTCCCTGCTGACTGGTTGCGCCATCGACGATCACGCTCCGTACCGTGAACTGCTGACCCACGGCTTCACCGTCGACGAGAACGGTCGCAAGATGTCCAAGTCCCTGGGCAACGTGATCGCGCCGCAGAAGGTCAACGACACCCTGGGCGCCGATATCATGCGCCTGTGGGTGGCTTCGACCGACTATTCGGGTGAGATGGCCGTTTCGGAGCAGATCCTGCAGCGCAGCGCCGATGCCTACCGTCGAATCCGTAATACTGCACGCTTCATGCTGTCGAACCTGACCGGCTTCAACCCGGCTACCGACATCCTGCCGGCCGACGAAATGCTCGCCCTGGACCGTTGGGCCGTGGACCGTACCCTGTTGCTGCAGCGCGAGTTGCAGGAACACTACGGCGAATACCGTTTCTGGAATGTCTACTCGAAGATCCACAACTTCTGCGTGCAGGAACTGGGGGGCTTCTACCTCGACATCATCAAGGACCGCCAGTACACCACTGGCGCCAACAGCAAGGCCCGCCGTTCGGCACAGACCGCGCTGTACCACATCTCTGAAGCGCTGGTGCGCTGGATCGCGCCGATCCTGGCCTTCACCGCCGACGAACTGTGGGAATACCTGCCGGGCGAGCGTAACGAGTCCGTGATGCTCAACACCTGGTACGAAGGCCTGACCGAATTGCCGGCCGACTTCGAACTGGGCCGCGAGTACTGGGAAGGCGTGATGGCCGTCAAGGTCGCGGTGAACAAGGAACTGGAAGTCCAGCGCGCGGCCAAGGCCGTCGGTGGCAACCTGCAGGCCGAAGTCACCCTGTTTGCCGAGGAAGGCCTGACCGCCGACCTGGGCAAGTTGAGCAACGAGCTGCGCTTCGTGCTGATTACCTCCACAGCCAGCCTGGCGCCATTCGCCCAGGCCCCGGCTGATGCGGTCGCAACCGAAGTGCCGGGCCTCAAGCTCAAGGTGGTCAAGTCGGCCTTCGCCAAGTGCGCCCGTTGCTGGCACTGCCGTGAAGACGTCGGCGTGAACCCGGAGCATCCGGAAATCTGCGGTCGTTGCGTCGACAACATTAGCGGTGCTGGCGAGGTTCGCCACTATGCCTAAATCCAGCCGGTTCGGACGTCTGGGTTGGCTCGTACTGAGCTTGCTGGTCCTGGTCATCGACCAGGTCAGCAAGGCTCACTTCGAGGGCACCCTGGAAATGTTCCAGCAGATCGTGGTGATTCCTGACTACTTCAGCTGGACCCTGGCCTACAACACCGGCGCCGCCTTCAGCTTCCTCGCTGACGGTGGTGGCTGGCAGCGCTGGTTGTTCGCCCTGATCGCCGTGGTGGTCAGTGCGGTGCTGGTGGTCTGGCTCAAGCGCCTGGGCCGCAACGATACTTGGCTGGCTATCGCATTGGCACTGGTGTTGGGCGGTGCGCTGGGCAATCTGTACGACCGCATTGCCCTGGGCCATGTGATCGACTTCATTCTGGTGCACTGGCAGAACCGCCATTACTTCCCGGCGTTCAACTTTGCCGACAGCGCCATCTGCGTTGGCGCAATCATGCTGGCGCTGGATATGTTCAAGGGCAACAAACCCGGAGAAGCTGTAAATGACTGAACAAGTATTGGCCGAACAACGCATTGGCCAGAACACGGAAGTCACCTTGCATTTTGCATTGCGCCTGGAGAACGGCGACACGGTCGACAGCACCTTCGACAAGGCTCCGGCGACCTTCAAGGTCGGCGACGGCAACCTGCTGCCGGGTTTCGAGGCGGCATTGTTCGGCTTCAAGGCCGGCGACAAGCGCAACCTGCAGATCCCGCCGGAAAACGCCTTTGGCCAGCCCAACCCGCAAAACGTACAGGTTATCCCGCGGTCGCAGTTTCAGGACATGGAGCTGTCGGAAGGCTTGCTGGTGATCTTCAACGATGCGGCGAATACCGAACTGCCCGGCGTGGTCAAAACCTTCGATGACACTCAGGTGACCATCGACTTCAACCACCCGTTGGCCGGCAAGACCTTGACCTTTGATGTTGAAATCATCGACGTTAAAGCGCTCTAACTGACGAAACCGGTTCCTGTAGGAGCCGGCTTGCCGGCGATGGCATCACCTCGGTGTACCCGTTACTCCGAGGCGCTGCCATCGCCGGCAAGCCAGCTCCCACAAAGACACGAGGCACAGCATGCAAATCAAACTCGCCAACCCCCGTGGCTTCTGCGCCGGGGTGGACCGGGCGATCGAAATCGTCAATCGCGCCCTGGAAGTCTTCGGGCCGCCGATCTACGTGCGCCATGAAGTGGTGCACAACAAGTTCGTGGTCGAAGACCTGCGGGCCCGTGGCGCGATTTTTGTCGAAGAACTGGATCAGGTGCCGGATGACGTTATCGTCATCTTCAGCGCCCATGGCGTTTCCCAGGCCGTGCGCACCGAAGCAGCAGGCCGCGGCCTGAAAGTCTTCGACGCAACCTGCCCGCTGGTAACCAAGGTGCATATCGAAGTGGCGCGCTACAGCCGCGACGGCCGTGAGTGCATCCTGATCGGCCATGCCGGCCACCCCGAAGTCGAAGGCACCATGGGCCAGTACGACGCCAGTAACGGCGGCGCGATCTACCTGGTGGAAGACGAAAAAGACGTCGCCGAGTTGCAAGTGCATAACCCTGAGAAGTTGGCATTCGTGACCCAGACTACCTTGTCGATGGATGACACCAGTCGTGTCATCGACGCCCTGCGTACCCGTTTCCCCGCCATTGGTGGGCCACGCAAGGACGATATCTGCTACGCCACGCAAAACCGCCAGGATGCCGTCAAGCAACTGGCCGACGAGTGCGACGTGGTGCTGGTTGTGGGGAGCCCCAACAGTTCCAACTCCAACCGCCTGCGCGAGTTGGCCGAGCGCATGGCCACCCCGGCGTACCTGATCGATGGCGCCGAAGACCTGCAGCGCAGTTGGTTCGACGGTGTCGAGCGCATCGGTATCACGGCGGGCGCCTCGGCGCCGGAAGTCCTGGTGCGCGGCGTGATCCAGCAGTTGCAGGCGTGGGGTGCGACAGGCGCCGACGAGCTGGCAGGACGTGAAGAAAACATCACTTTTTCCATGCCCAAGGAGCTGCGGGTTCGTTCGCTGCTCTGAGCCCCAACTCGTCGTACCCGCGGCACAAGGCCTGCTCGGCCTTGTCGCTGCGCAGGCTGATCCGGCCGGTGGGCGCCAGCACCACTTGATGCAGGCTCAGCGGCTGGTCCGTTGAACACACATGTACGGTGCCGGCGCGAAACCCGCCCGCAGACAGCAGGGGTTCGCCCAACCCGCTGAAACGAATCTGCGTGCGCACCGGGGTATTGCCCACGATCGGGATCCGCCCATTGTCCTGGCGCTCCAGCAGGACCGGATTGTCGTCGTCCAGATGACCGCGCCCATTCATGTCCACCACCACTCTCCAGCCTCGGCTCCAGTCATCATCCAGCGCATGGATGATCACTGTTCGATTACGTGCAATGGCTTGGGCGCGCGCGTAGCGCAGGCCGGACGCTAGCGTTTGTGCGGCGCTCAGTCGCGTTTGTGAGTCCAGCAGGCTCTTGAAGCCGGGTACCGCCAATTGCGCCAGGATGCCGCTGACGATCAAGCCGAGCAGCAGTTCGATCAATGTAAAACCTCGTTGTTTCATACCTCGTCCCTCCATGGACCGTGTGGCTGAACTAGTTATAGCGGCACTGCGGGCAGGGCGGTGATGGCCTTTCTGTCCAAAGTATTTCCCTTTATTCCGAGAGGCAGCGCGGTCACGGGAGCGGCGCTAGTCTTGGGCAACACACGGCTCTCTCGGTCGTTTTGATGACCTTCGACAAGGATGACGATGGCTATGCGAACCTGCCCGGCAACCTCTTGTGCCTCCCCTGCTACCGCCCGACAGGCCGGCATGAGCCTGATCGAAGTGCTCGTCTCGCTGCTGATTCTCGGTGTTGGCCTGCTGGGGGCCGGGCTGATCCAGCTGAATGCGCTCAAATACACCGACAGTTCCAGGATGATCAGCCAGGTGAGTTTCATCGCCTACGACATGCTCGACCGGATCCGCGCCAACGCTGGTGCCGACTATTCCTGGGGAAGCGACGATATCTCGCCCCCCAGCACCTTGGCCGTGAGTGTCCGCGACCAGGACTTGCATGACTTCGAGGCCAATATCAGCCACCTTGCCGGCGATTCCGCCAAAGGTTCGATTGCGATCAATCAGCGTGAGGTGACCATCAGCATCAGTTGGGATGACTCCCGTGCGGCCAAGGCCAGCAATACCCGTGAAACATTTACCCTGACCAGTCGCGTCGCTGTCGATCCGAGGCCTGTGCGATGAGGCGCTCCAGCCTGGGTTTGGGCCTGGTCGAAGCATTGCTGGCGGCGGCCCTGGGGTTGCTCGTCGTCCTGGCGGCCGTCCAGGTAACCCTGGCCGCCCGAAGCAGTGCCGCCAGCCAGCACGCGTCAGCGTTGTTGCAGGATGACGGGCGATTCATCCTGGGCAAGATGATCCAGGAGATTCGCCTGGCGGGGATGTTCGGGTGCCTGTCCCTGCCTCTGATAGCTCAGGCGCCTGCTGATTTTTCCAGGCCGGTCAGCGTGGTGGTCAATGGTGCCTCGACCAGCCTGACACTGGTCACCGGCGATGTTGGTGGCCAAGGCAGTCGGCCTGACTGGACTGTGCTCAGCAATTGTGTCGACAACGCCCAGGCTTATTCGGATGTGCCGCCCAAGCCGGGGCCCGGGCAGATCGCCTTTCCCGTGCGCAAACTGACCTACACCTTTGAGTCGGGGCAGCTAAAACTCAGCACGCCAGCAACGCCGGCCAAGGCGGTGCTGGTGGATAACGTAGGGGCGTTCGAGTTGAGTTTCGGGATGGCCAGCCAGCCTGGCTCCAGTGTTGTAAACCGGTATGACAGCCATCCTGGCGACGAATCGCTGATCCGCAGTGTGCGTGTGCTATTGACGCTTCGCGACCCGGCAGGCCGTGTGCGGGACCAGGTCTACAGCGCCGTCGCCGCCGTGCGTAATCGCCTTGAATAGCGGGTGGCGGATCACGGCTCCCAGGCAGCGCGGCGTGGTGCTGTTGATCAGCCTGGTATTGCTGCTGTTGTTGACGGTTCTCGGTCTGTCATCGATGCAGGGCTCTACGTCGCAGGAACAGCTCGCCGGCAGCCTCAGGCATCGCAACCAATCGTTTCAAACCGCCGAAAGTGGGCTCCGGCTCGGTGAGTCGGCAGTGCAGGCGCACGGGTTTGGTTTGCCGCCCTGCCAGTCCCAAGTTACCTGCGCACCGCCTAACGAGGCCTATGCCATCAGCCAGCCGGGCGTCGATCCAATTTCGGCTATCACCTGGGTCGGCATACAGGGAGGCGTCTATGGCATTCAAAACCTGGGGCCCGCTGTCGGGTTGGCACATTTGCCGCCCGATACCCCGGCGACCTTGTACCGGGTCACTGCAGTGGGGATCAGCGGCCAGTTGCGCACGGTTCTGGAGAGCGTCTATGCGCGGGTAGACCCGGAGGCCGCTGGGCGATTTCGACGAATTCTCTGGCGACAACTTCAGTAGGTGAGCATCACGATGAGCGGCAACTGCAAAGGATTCACCTTGTTAGAGTTACTGATTGCACTGGCGATCATCGGCACATTGGTCGCGGTGACTTATCCGGTGTATACCGCCCAGGTGAAAAAGGCCTATCGCACCGAAATCGTCGGGCTGCTCACGGAGCAAGCTCAGCACCTTGAGCGCTATCACGTGAGAAATGGCACTTTTATTGATGCAAGCGGCGTCAGTACCGGCAATGATCGCTATAGAATCACCGTGATACTGGACCCGCAGGACTTCACCTTGATCGCGACGCCTTTTGCCGGCGCGATGCTGGGTGATCCTTGTGGTGTGTTCAGTTTGACCAGCACGGGCGCGCGGACCAATCCCGGCGCAGTGCCCGGCACTACGCGTCAAGAGTGCTGGGGGCGATAAGGCGGGTGGGCGACGGGGCGCCAGCGGCGCTCCTTTCTTTTTATGGGCTGGATCGAACAATGACTAAGCAGCAAGTCGTGGTTGTGGGTGGTGGTGTTATCGGGTTGTTGACGGCGTTCAACCTGGCAACTCAGGGGGTGGCGGTTGCCGTGCTTGACCGTTCGTCGGTCGGTCAGGAGTCCTCCTGGGCCGGAGGCGGGATTGTTTCGCCGTTATACCCATGGCGCTACAGCCCGGCCGTCACGGCGCTGGCCCATTGGTCCCAGGATTTTTACCCGCAATTGGCCCAGCGTCTGTTTGCCGCCACTGGCGTGGATCCTGAGGTTCATACCACCGGCCTTTATTGGCTGGACCTCGACGACGAGGCCGCTGCCCTGGCCTGGGCTGAGCGGGAAGGCCGGCCGTTGAGCAAGGTGGATGTGTCGGCCGCCCGTGACGCGGTTCCAGTGTTGGGACCGGGGTTTGCACAGGCTATTTATATGGCAGATGTGGCCAACGTGCGTAATCCACGCCTGGTCAAATCCCTCAAGGCTGCACTGTTGGCGTTGCCTGGCGTGACCCTCCATGAACATTGCGCGGTACAGGGGTTTATCCAGGAGGGCGGCAGCATCGTTGGGGTCAATACGGCGCACGGTGAGGTGCGGGGTGATCAGGTCGTGCTTGCCGCCGGTGCCTGGAGTGGTGAATTGCTGGGTAGCCTAGGGCTGACGCTGCCGGTGGAGCCGGTCAAGGGCCAGATGATTTTGTACAAGTGTGCTTCGGACTTTCTGTCCTGCATGGTCCTGGCGAAGGGGCGCTATGCGATTCCCCGCCGGGACGGACATATCCTGATTGGCAGTACGCTGGAGCATGAAGGCTTCGACAAGACACCGACCAAATCGGCTCTGGACAGCCTCAAAGCCTCGGCTGTGGAACTGATTCCTGCCCTGGTGGATGCCGAGGTGGTGGGGCATTGGGCCGGTTTGCGGCCTGGTTCGCCCGAGGGCATCCCCTATATCGGCAAGGTGCCAGGGTTTGAAGGGCTGTGGCTCAACTGTGGGCATTACCGCAATGGCCTGGTATTGGCGCCTGCATCTTGCCAGTTGTTTGCTGACTTGCTGCTGGGGCATGAGCCGGTGATCGACCCGGCCCCTTATGCGCCCGCTGGTCGAATATAAACCGGGGCTCCTACCGTTCCAGAGTACTCAGCGCTCGATAGATTTCGGTCCCTGCTCCAGATGCGCCTGGGTGCAGTACCAGTCCTGGCGTTGGCTCAATGCCCGGTCTTGAGGCAGATGCACGCCGCAGTGCGCACAGCGAACCATGGGCGCGGCACTTTGTTCGCCGGGCTGTTGCTGGGTCGAAGCGGGGCGCTTGAATTTGCGCCAGAACCATACCGCAGCAGCAATCAGGGCAATCCAGAACAGTAAACGAACCATGGCAGGCAGCTTCTCGACAGGGAATCCGGCAGTTTAGCCAAGGATGTTAGCGGCGCACAGGGTAATAAAGTCGCGCCATAAAAAAAGGAGCCCCGAGGGGCTCCTTCTTGCGCTGCTAAGACGGGTTTCAGTCAAAGACACCGAACGTCATGTAGCTGAACCACGAGCGATCCTGGTTGTTGCCCAGGGCCTCTGGTGCTTCTTCCTCGATCACGTCGCCGTTCTCGTCGTGCGGCTTGAGCTCGGACGGAATGGCGTCCTTGGCGTCCTGGTACTGCTTGAGGATGTCCTGGTTGGCGCGGGTTTCGCCCGGCGGCAACGGTGGACGGGACTCGATCAGGCCCAGGGTGTACTTGCTCAACCACGAGCGGTTGTCCGCTTCGGCAACCTGCGGCACAAACTGGCCGTCTTGCAGGCTAGGGTGGTCCGGGTAGTTGAGTTTCAGGGTTTCCAGGCTGGTAGCCGCCAGGGTGTCGAGGTGCAGGCGCTGGTAAGCCTCGGTCATCACTGCCAGGCCATCACCCACGGAAGGGGTTTCCTGGAAGTTTTCCACTACATAGCGACCGCGGTTGGCGGCAGCAACATAAGCCTGGCGCGTCAGGTAGTAGTGGGCTACGTGGATTTCGTAGGAAGCCAGCAGGTTGCGCAGGTAGATCATGCGCTGCTTGGCGTCCGGCGCGTAGCGGCTGTTGGGGAAGCGGCTGGTCAGTTGGGCGAACTCGTTATAGGAGTCGCGCGCAGCACCTGGGTCACGCTTGGTCATGTCCAGCGGCAGGAAGCGCGCCAGCAGGCCAACGTCCTGGTCAAACGAGGTCAGGCCCTTGAGGTAGTAGGCGTAGTCCACGTTCGGATGCTGCGGGTGCAGGCGGATAAAACGCTCGGCAGCGGACTTGGCAGCTTCCGGCTCGGCGTTCTTGTAGTTCGCATAGATCAGTTCGAGCTGGGCCTGGTCGGCATAGCGGCCAAACGGATAGCGCGACTCCAAGGCCTTGAGCTTGGCCGTGGCGCTTGTGTAGCTATTGTTGTCCAGGTCGGCCTGAGCCTGCTGGTACAGCTCGACTTCACTGAGGTTTTCGTCGACGACGTCCTTTGTTGACGAGCAAGCAGCAGTCATGGCGAGGATGGCGATCAGCAGCAGGTGTTTCACTTGCATGGCGGCTTGCGTCCCTATGACGGCCGCTGTCTTGGGCGGGGCCGTCCTGTTATGATGAGCGCCCCGATGAAAGCCTCGGGGCAAAAGACGCCGTATTTAACCACAAGCGCGCAGCCGAAACCAAAGGCTGTGCCTCGCCTAGTCTGAGCATGTCCGATAAAATTGAACTTCGCGCAGAGGTGCCGTCCGAATTGGGCGGCCAACGCCTCGATCAAGTCGCCGCACAACTATTCGCTGAGCACTCGCGCTCGCGCCTTTCCGCCTGGATCAAAGACGGCCGCCTGACTGTGGATGGAGCGGTTATCCGCCCGCGAGACATAGTTCATGGCGGTTCGGTTCTTGAGCTGACTGCCGAGCAGGAAGCCCAGGGAGAATGGATCGCCCAGGACATCGAGCTGGATATCGTCTATGAAGACGACGACATCCTCGTGATCAACAAACCCGCAGGCCTGGTGGTTCACCCGGCGGCCGGGCACGCTGATGGCACCTTGCTCAATGCCTTGTTGCACCACGTGCCGGACATCATCAATGTCCCGCGCTGCGGCATCGTCCACCGCCTGGACAAGGACACCACCGGTCTGATGGTAGTGGCCAAGACCATCCAGGCGCAGACGCAGTTGGTCACACAATTGCAGAGTCGCAGTGTCAGCCGCATCTATGAGTGCATCGTGATTGGTGTGGTCGTGGCCGGTGGCAAGATCAACGCGCCTATCGGTCGTCACGGCCAGCAGCGCCAGCGCATGGCGGTGATGGAGGGCGGCAAGCAGGCCGTCAGCCACTATCGCGTGCTGGAGCGCTTCCGTTCCCACACCCATGTGCGGGTCAAGCTGGAAACCGGCCGTACCCACCAGATCCGGGTACATATGGCGCATATCAACTTCCCGTTGGTCGGCGATCCGGCCTACGGTGGTCGCTTCCGTATTCCGCCGGCCGCCAGCGTGACCATGGTTGAGTCATTGAAGTCGTTCCCGCGCCAGGCGCTGCATGCACGCTTCCTGGAACTGGATCATCCGACGAGCGGTGAGCGGATGAGCTGGGAATCGCCACTGCCCGACGACTTTGTCTGGTTGCTGTCGTTGCTCAAGCAGGACCGCGAGGCCTTTGTCGGATGAATGACTGGCTGATTCCTGACTGGCCTGCGCCGGCCGGGGTGAAAGCCTGCGTCACCACTCGTGCGGGCGGCGTCAGTCTGGCGCCGTTCGACAGCCTCAACCTAGGTGATCACGTCGAGGACAGCCCTGCAGCTGTGCTTGAAAATCGTCGTCGCCTCACTGCCGCGTTCGATATCCAGCCCGCCTGGCTGCGCCAGGTGCATGGCGTGGTCGTGGTTAAGGCCGACCCGGGACAGATTGCCGAGGCTGATGGCAGTTGGACCGAGACGCCGGGCGTCGCCTGCACGGCGATGACCGCCGATTGCCTGCCGGCCCTGTTTTGCAACAAGGCCGGTACCCGGGTTGCTGCGGCCCATGCCGGCTGGCGTGGCCTGGCGGCGGGTGTACTGGAAGCTGCCGCCGACAGCCTGGGGGCTGTGCCGACCGACGTACTGGTGTGGTTGGGTCCGGCGATTGGCCCCAAGGCCTTTGAAGTCGGCCCTGAAGTGCGTGAAGCGTTTATGCAGCAACACCCGCAAACCGCGCAGGCCTTCGTTCCCAGCCACAACCCCGGCAAGTTCCTGGCCGACATCTACCAGTTGGCGCGCCTGCGCCTGGCTGCGCGTGGAATCACCGCCGTCTACGGTGGCGGCTTGTGCACCGTGACCGATCCGCGCTTCTTTTCTTACCGGCGCAGCCCGCGCACCGGTCGATTTGCCTCCCTGATCTGGCTCGAACGCTAGACTCTGCTGATCCATATCAAGCAGTGCCGGCTTGAATCTTCCAGAATCCACCCCATCTATAGGGGTATCTGGCAGGTTTCTTCATTCAGGATGCGTTAATCGCGGGCAAGCTCGCTCGCACATAGCTCCGGCCTGCTCAAAAGGAAGGTGACTAATGCGTATTGATCGTTTAACCAGCAAATTACAATTGGCGTTATCGGATTCCCAATCCCTGGCGGTTGGCCTCGACCATCCGGCCATCGAGCCCGCGCACTTGATGCAGGCACTCCTCGAACAGCAGGGTGGTTCTATCAAGCCCCTGTTGATGCAGGTGGGCTTCGACGTCAACAGCCTGCGCAAAGAGTTGAGCAAAGAGCTCGACCAACTGCCGAAAATCCAGAATCCGACGGGCGACGTGAATATGTCCCAGGATTTGGCGCGCCTGCTCAACCAGGCAGATCGCCTGGCCCAGCAGAAGGGTGACCAGTTCATCTCCAGCGAACTGGTGTTGCTCGCCGCCATGGATGACAACAGCAAGCTCGGCAAGTTGTTGCTGGGCCAGGGCGTGAGCAAAAAGGCCCTGGAAAATGCCATCAACAACCTGCGCGGCGGCGAGGCGGTGAATGACCCCAATCATGAGGAGTCACGCCAGGCCCTGGACAAATACACCGTCGACCTGACCAAGCGCGCCGAAGACGGCAAGCTGGATCCGGTGATCGGGCGTGATGACGAGATTCGTCGCACCATCCAGGTCCTGCAGCGTCGTACCAAGAACAACCCGGTGCTGATCGGTGAACCTGGGGTGGGTAAAACTGCCATCGCCGAAGGCCTGGCCCAGCGCATCATTAATGGTGAGGTGCCGGACGGCCTCAAGGGCAAGCGCTTGCTGTCCCTGGACATGGGGGCGTTGATCGCCGGTGCCAAGTTCCGTGGCGAGTTCGAAGAACGCCTCAAATCCCTGCTTAACGAGCTGTCGAAGCAGGAAGGGCAGATCATTCTGTTTATCGACGAACTGCACACCATGGTCGGCGCTGGTAAAGGCGAAGGCTCGATGGACGCAGGCAACATGCTCAAGCCAGCACTGGCCCGGGGTGAGTTGCATTGTGTGGGGGCGACCACGCTCAACGAATACCGCCAGTACATTGAAAAGGACGCGGCCCTTGAGCGTCGCTTCCAGAAAGTCCTGGTGGAAGAACCGAGCGAAGAAGACACCATCGCGATCCTGCGTGGCCTGAAAGAGCGTTATGAGGTCCACCACCGCGTGGCAATCACTGACGGTGCGATCATCGCGGCGGCCAAGTTGAGCCATCGCTATATCACTGATCGTCAGCTGCCGGACAAGGCCATTGACCTGATCGACGAAGCGGCCAGCCGGATTCGCATGGAGATCGACTCCAAGCCTGAGGTGCTGGACCGCTTGGAGCGCCGCCTGATTCAACTGAAAGTGGAATCCCAGGCGCTGAAAAAAGAGGACGATGACGCGGCGAAGAAACGCCTGGAAAAACTCCAGGAAGAAATCGTCCGCCTGGAGCGTGAGTATTCGGACCTGGAAGAAATCTGGACCTCGGAAAAAGCCGAAGTACAGGGTTCCGCACAGATCCAGCAAAAAATAGAGCAGTCGCGCCAGGAACTGGAAGCTGCCCGCCGTAAAGGCGACCTGAACCGCATGGCCGAGTTGCAGTACGGGGTGATCCCGGATCTGGAACGCAGCCTGCAAATGGTCGACCAGCATGGCCACAGCGAAAACCAGTTGCTGCGCAGCAAGGTGACCGAGGAAGAAATTGCCGAGGTTGTGTCCAAGTGGACCGGCATTCCGGTGTCGAAGATGCTGGAAGGCGAGCGTGACAAACTGTTGCGTATGGAAAGCCTGTTGCACCAGCGCGTGATTGGCCAGGAAGAGGCCGTGGTGGCAGTGTCCAATGCGGTGCGGCGTTCACGGGCCGGTTTGTCCGACCCGAATCGCCCGAGTGGCTCGTTCATGTTCCTCGGCCCGACCGGTGTGGGCAAGACCGAGCTGTGCAAGGCCCTGGCCGAGTTCCTCTTTGATACTGAAGAGGCGATGGTGCGCATTGATATGTCCGAGTTCATGGAGAAACACTCCGTGGCTCGTTTGATCGGAGCGCCACCAGGCTATGTGGGCTACGAGGAAGGCGGCTACCTGACCGAAGCGGTACGGCGCAAGCCTTACTCGGTGATCCTTCTGGATGAGGTCGAGAAGGCCCACCCGGATGTGTTCAACGTGTTGCTGCAAGTGCTGGAAGATGGCCGGCTGACAGACAGCCACGGGCGTACCGTGGACTTCCGTAATACGGTGATCGTGATGACCTCCAACCTGGGCTCGGTACAGATCCAGGAGATGGTCGGGGATCGTGAAGGCCAGCGTGCTGCGGTAATGGACGCGCTGACCAGCCACTTCCGCCCGGAATTTATCAACCGGGTCGACGAAGTGGTGATCTTCGAGCCTTTGGCGCGGGATCAGATCGCTGGCATTACCGAGATCCAACTGGGTCGCCTGCGCAGCCGTCTGGCAGAGCGCGAGCTGATGCTGGAACTGAGCAGCGAGGCCTTGGACAAGTTGATCGCGGTTGGCTACGACCCGGTGTATGGCGCACGGCCTTTGAAACGTGCGATCCAGCGCTGGATCGAGAACCCGCTGGCGCAACTGATCCTCTCGGGCAGCTTTATGCCGGGGACCAGCGTCAAGGCCACCGTGGAAAACGACGAAATCGTCTTCCACTAAGCCTGCAACTGGTGGTTATAAGCAGAGGCCCCGCATTGCGGGGCCTTTTTTTTCGATAGGGCGTTGAACTGTAAGGCAAAGGCTTGTAAAGTGCGCCCCGCAGCAACGTCAGCCCACGGGTTTCTTCTCCCCAAGGAGAAATCAGAAAGAAGCGCAAATCATTGTCTTAAAAGCAATTTAAAGGGTTGACAGGGGTTTTTAAGATTGTAGAATAGCGCGCCTCAGACACACGAACGTAGCGATACGGACGGGTTGAAGAGAAGGTAGTAAGCAGTATCGTAGTACTTTGAAATATGTAGTTCCGTGATAGCTCAGTCGGTAGAGCAAATGACTGTTAATCATTGGGTCCCAGGTTCGAGTCCTGGTCACGGAGCCAATTTCAAACCGGGGTATAGCGCAGTCCGGTAGCGCGCCTGCTTTGGGAGCAGGATGTCAGGAGTTCGAATCCCCTTACCCCGACCATTTTTGGGTCGTTAGCTCAGTTGGTAGAGCAGTTGGCTTTTAACCAATTGGTCGTAGGTTCGAATCCCACACGACCCACCATTTTTGAGACCAGTTAACGCTGGAATCGAATCTTAAGATCAGAGGCCAAAAGTCCTGATCGAAGAAGGCGACTTGAAAAGGTCGCCTTTTTTTTACCGGGGTATAGCGCAGTCCGGTAGCGCGCCTGCTTTGGGAGCAGGATGTCAGGAGTTCGAATCCCCTTACCCCGACCATATTAAAAATCCTCGTATCGAAAGATACGGGGATTTTTTTTGCCTGTGCAAAAGCTGAAGTTACCTCGATCAAATGTGGGAAGGGGCAAGCCCCCTCCCACATTGAGCAGCCCCACACTGGGCGCGTTGTTAGTGGAGCTTGAGCCGCGGCTCGGTGCCTCGGCCAATCTTGCTGCCCAGCATCAACATCATCGTGCGGAAGAACCCGTACAACGCCATCTGGTGCATGCGGTACAGCGACACATAAAACATCCGCGCCAGCCAGCCTTCGAGCATCACACTGCCGGTCAGGTTGCCCATCAAGTTACCCACAGCCGAAAAACGCGACAGCGAGATCAGGGAGCCATAGTCGGTGTACTTGTAGCTGGGCAGTGTCTTGCCTTCGATGCGTAATTTCAGGGACTTGGCCAGCAGTGACGCCTGCTGGTGGGCTGCTTGCGCCCGTGGTGGAACGTTGCGGTCGGTGCCTGGCTGCGGGCAGGCGGCGCAGTCACCGAAGGCGAAGATATTCTCGTCACGGGTAGTCTGCATGGTTGGCAGCACCTGCAATTGGTTGATGCGGTTGGTCTCCAGGCCGTCGATGTCCTTGAGGAAACCTGGCGCGCGAATCCCGGCGGCCCACACCTTGAGGCTGGCGGGGATCACCTGGCCGCTGCTGGTAATCAGGCTGTCGGCAGTGACTTCGCTCACGGCCGAGTTGGTCATGACCGTCACGCCAAGCTTTTCCAGGGTTTTATGCACAGGCCCGCTGATCCGCTCTGGCAGGGCTGGCAATACCCGAGGGCCGGCTTCGATCAGGGTGATGTGCATGTTTTCCGGCTTGATCCGGTCCAGGCCATAGGCCGCCAGTTCATGGGCGGCGTTGTGCAGTTCGGCGGCCAACTCGACACCGGTAGCGCCAGCGCCAACGATTGCCACGCTGATTTGTTCCACCACATCGGTTTGCCCGGCATGGGCGCGCAGGTAGTGGTTGAGCAATTGCTGATGGAAACGTTCGGCCTGCTTGCGGGTGTCGAGGAACAGGCAGTGCTGTGCCGCGCCTTCGGTGCCGAAGTCATTGGTGGTGCTGCCGACGGCAATCACCAGGGTGTCATACCCCAGCACGCGTGCAGGCACCAGCTCGCGGCCTTCTTCATCAAGGGTTGCGGCCAGTTGGATTTTCTTCTGTTCACGATCGAGCCCGCTCATGCGCCCTAGCTGGAACTCGAAGTGGTTCCATTTTGCCTGGGCAACATAATTGAGTTCGTCTTCAGAAGAGTTCAGCGAGCCGGCCGCCACCTCGTGCAGCAGGGGCTTCCAGATATGGGTCAGGTTGGTATCGACCAGCGTAATGCTGGCGGTACCGCGCTTGCCCAGAGTCTTACCCAGGCGGGTAGCCAACTCCAGGCCGCCGGCGCCGCCGCCGACGATAATAATACGATGGGTCATGGGGGTATCTCGCAAGGCTAAAAGAAATCGGTGCAGTTACCCGAGCGAGCGCCAGGCAGCTCATAGCGTCAGGTAACTCAAAAGACGGCTCAGAATGCCCAGGCCAATCACCACAACCAGTACCACCCCAAGGAGCAGCCACGGCCGGAAAGGCTTGCGCTCAACCTGGTGCTGGGACAGTTGCAGGTACTCTTCGACATGTTGTTGGTCGTCAGGGTTCAGGCGGCTGGTCATAAAGGCCTCGTCAGGTAGACGTTGCAGAAGGGCACCACGTTACAGGCTGATACCCACATCGAACACTATGCTGCGCCCCAGGTTGTTGCGCAAGAAATCCGGCGCGTCCGGATGGGCGAACAGCACCCGCGCAAAGGTCGGACCGACCAATGACAGCGAGCGCCAGCCCTGGCGCAGGTACTCGGTGGGCGGCGGGAAATGGCTGTTGAGGTCCAGCACTTCGCGCTTGAGGCTGGCGAAGGCGATGATATCCAGCTCACCCAAGTCCATGCCGCGTTCTTTGTAGTTATGGGCTTTCTTGCGCAGGGTCGGCGCCAGGCGCAGGAGGAATTCATGGGCGGGAATGCGCCTGGGCTTGGCCTCGCGCCGCACCAATTGGCTCAGGGAAAAGGCACTGCGCCGGCGCAGCAGTTCGTCGCGCCATTCGTCATTCAGGCGGCGGCCTTCGTCGAGGACAAAAAACACCTCGAAACTGGCATCGCGAAACAGCACATCGGGCGGTTCTTGACCCGCGGCATGAAACTCTTCGGCGCGGTAGGGCACATTCAGGCCTTGCAGCAGGCGCTGGCAGACCCAACGCTCACGCTCCCATTTGCGGGCATTGGACAGGAACGCGTTGGCTTGTTCGGCTGCTATGGTGAGCAGGCGCAAATAATCTGAGTCATCCATGGTTCCAGCTTAGCGTTCAAATGATGACCGCAGGAAGTCCCGTGTGAAAAGGCTCGGTGTAGACTGGCGGTTCGGTTGACGGTTTTGCACAAGGAGTTTGCGGTGAGGTTTTTGCTTGCGGTATTTCTGAGCTTTCTGCCCCTGTGGGCCCAGGCGGTTGAACTCGGGGAGCGGTTGGCGCCGTGGACCCTGCTCGATCAATTCGACCAGGCCTACACCCTGGATAGCCAGGCGCAGGTCCTGCTGGTGGCGCGCAGCATGGACGCGGCCAAACTGGTGGATACGGCATTGCAGGGCCAGCCCAAGGGGTATCTGGAGGCGCGCCATGGGGTGTTTGTCGCCGATATCCAGCGCATGCCGAGGCTGATCGCCAAGCTCTTCGCGGTCCCTGCGATGCGGGCCTACAACTACCGGGTGATGCTTGACCGTGATGCGCGGATTGCTCCGCGTTATTCGGCGCCTGTGGATAAAGTGCTGTGGCTGCAACTGGAAGACGGCAAGCTGGTGGCGCGCCATGAGTACGCCTCTGCCGCCGAACTGCGCCAGGCCCTGGAGCAGGTGCAGCCGTGATCAGCGCCGCCGTGCTGGCACCGCACACCCTGTGGCTGGGCTGGCTGCTGTATGCGCCGGTGATTGTATGGGCGATCCTGCGCTCGTCCTGGGTCGAACTGTTTGCCGACCGGCGGCGCCAGCATCTGTTATTTGGCACGGTGTTCGCGCTGTTCATGCTGTGGTTGGTGCGCCGGGACTTCGACACCGGGGTGTCCTACCACTTTATCGGCATGACCGCCGTGACCCTGCTGCTCGACTGGCCATTGGCAATCGTCGGCGGGCTCGCGGCGCAACTGGGCCTAGTGGTGCTCGGGCGCCAGGACTTGGCGGCAGTCGGGGTCAACGGCGCGCTGCTGGTCTTCTTGCCTGTATTGGTGACTGAGACGTGCGCGTTGCTGGTGGAACGGGCGCAGCCGCGCAATCCCTTCGTGTATATCTTCTGTTCCGGCTTTTTTGCCGCCGCATTGTCGGCGTTGCTGTGTCTGTTGGCCGGCCTGGGCCTGCTGTGGCTGGACGGGCGCTTTGCCATGCCCGAGTGGATCGAGGACTTCATCGGTTACCTGTGGCTGATCATCTTTCCCGAAGCGTTTATCAACGGCATGGTGATCAGTGCGCTGGTGGTGTTTTGCCCGGAATGGCTTGAGACTTTCAACCGCACGCGCTACCTCTCGGCGCCCTGGAAAGATGACAATTCACGCCCTTGATCCAAATCAAAGGCGTGACGCAAAAGTGGTCGCATGCTCTGCGAAACTTCCAGGAGCACGATCATGAGTGTGTACGAGTGGGCACGGCAGGAGTTGCGCAGAAGCCAGGATGCGGCACAGGAAATCGGTTTTGACCCGGGCTTGAGCCTGCGCGCCTTGCTCAGTGCAGTGGTGCAGCAGAGCAAGGGTGTACGTAGTGCCGAAGACCTGGCCGACGAGTTGCAGTTTTTAGCGGAAAACCTCGACGACCAACAGGACTACGGCTTTATGCGGCCTTAGTGGGCGCGCGGTGGCAGGTCTTCGGAGAACAGTTCGTCTTCGGCGTCCGGGCTGACCGGAATCTTGTGTTCCTCTGAGGCCCAGGCACCCAGGTCGATCAGTTTGCAGCGATCCGAGCAGAATGGCCGGTTGAGGTTGGTCGCTTTCCATTCCACGGGGGCGCCGCAGGTTGGGCATTCGACGGTCAAGGGTTGGCTCATGTTCGGCCTCCACGCAAAGTAAGGTAAAAGTGGTGCAGTCGCTCGACCTCGGCCTGTAGCCAGGCCAGGTCCTGGTCATTGACCAGTACATCGTCGGCATGGCGCAGGCGATCTTCCCGTGAGGCCTGGGCCTTGAGAATTGCCTGCACCTGTCCTTCGCTGATGCCATCGCGCAGCAGGGTACGCTGAATCTGTGTTGATTGCGGCACATCGATCACCAGGATGCGCTGGGTCATGGTGTGCTGGCCCGACTCGATCAACAACGGCGACACCAGGATCGCATAGGGCGAGCGGGCGCGGGCCAGATGGCTGCGGATCTCGTCGGCAATCAGTGGGTGCAGCAGGGCCTCAAGCCACAGGCGTTCTTGCGGCGCCTCGAAAATACGCTTGCGCAAGGCAGCGCGATCCAACTGGCCATTGGGCAGCAGGATCGCGCTGCCAAAGTGCTCGGCAATCTTTGCCAACGCCGGCCGACCGGGCTCCACCACCCAGCGCGAGGCATGGTCGGCGTCGATAAGGTCTACGCCAAGGTCGATAAAGTGCTGGGCGGCAGCGCTTTTGCCGCTGCCGATGCCGCCCGTCAAGCCAAGAATCCAGGGTGTTGCGACAGAAGTGGTCATCTGAAACCGACAGACTGCAAATAGAAGTCGGTTATTTGACCACCCCAGAGCAATGCAATCCAGCCGGCAATCGCCAGATAGGGACCAAACGGCAGGGGCACCGATGTCTGCGCGTTACGCATGCGCAACAGAATCACCCCTGCTATCGCGCCCACCAGCGATGCCAGCAGCAGCGTCAGCGGCAGGATCTGCCAGCCACCCCAGGCGCCGAGCAGGGCCAGTAGCTTGAAGTCGCCATAGCCCATGCCGTCCTTGCCAGTGCACAGCTTGAACAGCCAGAACACCGACCACAGGCTCAAGTAACCGGCAACCGCGCCCAACAGGGCATCGGGCAGGGGCGTGTACAACTCGAAATAATTGAGGATCAACCCCAGCCACAGCAGTGGCAGCACCAGCACATCCGGCAGCAGTTGGTGATCGGCGTCGATCAGGCTCATAGCCAGCAGGCCCCAACTCAAGAACAGCACTCCAGCGGCCGGCCAGCCGAAGCCGTAGTGCCAGGCAATAAATGCCGAGAGCAGCCCGCAGGCCAGTTCGGTCAGCGGGTAGCGTGGGCTGATGGAGGCGTGGCACTGCGCGCAGCGCCCCCGCAGCAGCAAGTAGCTGAGCACCGGGATGTTTTGCCACGGGCGAATCGGCTGTGAGCAGTGCGGGCAGCAGGAGTTGGGGTGCAGCAGGTTATAGGTCGGGCCGCTGGGCTCCGGGGGCAGGCCGAGTATTTCATGGGCCTGGGCGCGCCAGTCCCGCTCGAGCATTTTCGGCAGGCGCCAGACCAGCACGTTGAGGAAGCTGCCAACGATCAGTCCCAGCACCAGTGCAGCCCAGACGAACAGCCAGGGGTGGAGGATCAGGAGTTGCTCCAGGGTCATGTTCAAAACGCCGTGCCAAGCTGGAAGATCGGTAGGTACATGGCGATCACCAGCGCCCCGACAATGCTGCCGAGCACCACCATGATCAGCGGCTCCATCAGGCTGGTCAGGTTGTCCACCAGGTTGTCGACGTCCGTTTCATAATGCTCGGCGACCTTCTCCAGCATGCTGTCCAGCGTGCCCGACTCTTCGCCGATGGCTGTCATCTGGATCGCCATGCCAGGGAACAGGCCGCTGGCGCTCATGGATTGATTCAATTGCATTCCTATTGCCACGTCCTGGCGCATGCGCGTGATTGCCTGGGTGAACCGCTCGTTGCCGGTGGCTGCGGCCACTGAATCCAACGCCTGTGCCAGCGGCACGCCGGCGGCGAAGGTAGTGGCGAGTGTGCGAGCGTAGCGGGCGACAGCGGTTTTTTTCAGCAGTGTGCCTGCCAACGGCAGTTTCAACAAACCAGTGTCCAGCCACAGGCGCAAGCCGTTGTGTCGACGGTAGCCACGGCGTATCCCCCAGGCAGTCGCGGCCACGGCCAACAACAGCATCCACCATGCGCTCTGCATGAATTCGGACAGCAGGATAACCAGTTGGGTAAAGCGCGGCAGCGGTGTGTCGATGCCGGCAAACAGGCTTTCGAATTGGGGTACGACGTGGATCAGCAAGATGCTGCTGACCAGCGCCGCCACGAGCAGGACCACCAGCGGATAGGTCATGGCCTTCCTGATCCGGGCCTTGAGGCGTTGGCTCTTTTCCAGGTGGGTGGCTACTCGTTCCAGAAGGGTTTCCAGGGTGCCAGCCTGTTCGCCGGCCGCGATCAGGCTGCAATACAGTGGGGTGAAACACTGCGGCTGTTTCAATAATGCGCCGGTCAGGCTGTTGCCTGCGGCAATCTCCTGCTTCAATCCCTGGACCATCGTGCGCATGGCGCGGCTGTCAAAGCCTTCGCCAATCATGTCGAAGGCTTGCAGCAGGGGGATTCCCGCCCTCAGCAGAGTGGCCAGTTGGCGAGTGAACAGCGCAATATCGGCCGGGGTGATGGGGGTGCCCAGGCCCGAAAGGAGGCTGGAGCGCATCTGTACCCGAAGCGGGTTGATACCTTGCCGGCGTAATTGGGCCTTGATCATGGCGGGGCTATGGCCACGGGTTTCGCCAGAGACCTTGCGGCCATTGCGCAACGTGCCTTCCCAGGCGTAGGTGGTGGCGGGGTTCGCGGTGACATCATTCATTGGCGGCGACAGCTCATCGGCAGGTGACGATCTACAGCTTAGTCAGGCCTCTGTGTCCGTCAGGCTATTGGACAAGGGGAAAATGTCAGATTGTGCGTCTTGTGAGGGCCTAGCCCGGCGCGGATGAGTACACTGGCGCGGTTGTTGAGGGCAGGGCGCAGGACGTGCCTTGCGATGGGGTTTTATTCTGGAGAGTGAGTGTGATGCGTCAGAACGGCTTTACTTTGATCGAGTTGTTGATCGTCGTGGCGATCATCGGCATCTTGGCCACCATTGGCCTGCCCATGTACACCAAGCACCAGGCCAAGGCCAAGTTCACGGCTGGGCTGGCGGAAATCTCGGCGTTGAAGGCGGGTTTCGAAGACACGTTCAACCAGGGCACGGTGCCCACGCTGGCGCTGATCGGTGGCACCAGCCCGACCGCCAACTGCGTGATCAGCGTGGTGGGTGATGTGGCTGCGGGGACGGGCTCGATTGCCTGCGAAATCCTCGATGCGCCTGCGCCGATCCAGGGCAAGCTCATTACCCTGGCGCGCAGTGCCAGTGAGGGTTGGAAGTGCACCACCAGCGCTGACGAGCAGTACGTTGCAAAGGGGTGTGCGGCTGGCAACTGAGGCCGGGCTGCCTTAATCAGTGATAGGAGCCCGGCGTGACGGGCTCCCAAGTAAAGGTTGCCCATGACGTTATCCGTGCAACAGCGAGGAAGCGTGTTCCTGGTGCTGGCGCTTAGCCTTTTGCTACTGGGTATTACCCTGTCCTTCAGTGGCCATGACTGGCAGCGTGTCATGCAGGTCGGCGTGGGTGTCTGTGCGTTGCTCTATTGCCTGGTGACTCCCGCCATGCGCCTGGTCGACAAGCCCACCGCTATCGGCCTGGCGCTGGTATTCGGCCTGGGCCTGATCTCTTCGTCGTTGGCCCACCAGCCACTCTGGGCGCTGACCGAGTGGGCGCTGATGATCACCTGCGGGGTGATTGCCGCAGCTTTTGCCCGGTTGCGGCGCAATGGCGATCCAACCCTGGATCAGGTGCTGATCCTGTTTGTGTTGCTGCTGTGCCTGATCAAGGTTGTGCAATACGGGTACGCGGGCGTGCTGGCGTTTACCAGTGGCGCACCGACACTGGACACTGACCTCCTGCTTTCCGGGTTCTCCAACAAGCGCTTCTACGGCCAGTTCCAGACCTTTACCTTGCCGTTGCTGGCATTGCCGCTGTTGCTCGCGAGCACCTCGCGGTTGGCGCGTGGGTTGGTATTTGCCCTGTTGTGTACCTGGTGGTTGATTGCAATCAGTGGCGGCACCCGTGGCACCTGGCTGGGCATCGGCGTGGCTGCAATCGTCGTGGCTTTCCTGGGGGCTGCGGGGCGCCGCTGGTTGACCTGGCAGTTGGCTGCACTGTGTGGCGGGCTGGTTTTGTACTGGTTGTTGTTCACGGTCCTGGCGCGTTACCTGGGGCTGGAAATTGCCAGTCTTTCCAATGACCGGCTCACCACCAGCCTTTCGGGCCGTGAAGTGATCTGGTGGCAAGCCTGGGACATGATCCGCGAACGGCCGTGGCTGGGTTTCGGGCCGATGCACTTTGCCGATATCCCTAACCCGATTGCCGCCCACCCGCACCAGGCGATCCTGCAATGGGCCAGTGAGTGGGGCGTGCCATCGGCCTTGTCTGTGGCGCTGCTGGCGTTGCGCGGCGGCTGGGCCACGTTGGTGGTCATTCATCGGCAAGGGGCGGCAGGGTCCGCGCAAGACCTGCTGCGCCTGTGCCTATTTGCCGCGCTGCTGGGCGCGACGGTGCAGGCCATGGTCGATGGGGTGATTGTGATGCCCTATTCGCAACTCTGGTTGGCGCTGGTGGTGGGTTGGCTGATGGCCTTGCATCCGTGGCGCACGCCGGTTGTCGCGCCGATGCCGCTGTTGTACTGGGCCTGGCAAGCGTCGGCAGTGCTCGCGGTGGTGTGGCTGGTATTTGTCGTGTATCGCGACTTGCCTGGTGCCACTGAGCGCAGCCAACACTACATTGACGTTGCCAAAAGCCATCTGCAGCCACGGTTCTGGGTCCAGGGAGTCATTGCGCCGCACATTCGGTAAGTTGCCGGGCGCCCAATGCAGTGCTAGCTTTAGCCCACCGCCCGTGTAGCTCAGTTGGTAGAGCAGCGCACTCGTAACGCGAAGGTCGCAGGTTCGACTCCTGTCTCGGGCAAAAAGGCACCACAGTTTTCAGATGATCCCAGAATGGTTCTGAAGGCCAGATGAACCGGTATTCGTGCCCGTTCTTTTGTATCTGCGCAACCTTGATGACCCAGATGCATCCCCATTCCTCGATCTAAGAGAACGACATGACCACGACAGCAATGACCCAGGAAGTGCGGCACGCAGAAGCCCTCAAGAAATATCTCGAGGAATCGCCGCAGCTTAAGGAAGAGATCAAGGAACTGAACGCTGATGACCAGCGCGACCAGATCCAGTGGGCATTCGAGGACGAGGCCGAGAGCCAGGGCTTCCAGCCTTGGGAACTGACCCTTAAGTACACGACCACAGCGGAAGAATTCGAAGCGGCGCGCCTGGCCTTGCACAAAGAGGCGGCCGAGGTGCTGGGTGTCGAGTGGGAAGAGTACTGCGAGATGAACAATCTGGTGGTTTAAACGCGATTATCGCCGGCAAGCTGGTTCCTACAGGTGTCGCACAATTGTGTAGGAGCCGGCTTGCTGGCGATGACGGTGTCAGATACTGAGCCGCATCGACAAATCCACTGCCTTCACATCCTTGGTCATCGCCCCGATGGAGATGTAGTCCACGCCGGTCTCGGCAATGGGCAGCAAGGTGCTTTCATTGATCCCGCCGCTGGCTTCCAGCTTGGCCTTGCCGCCGTTCAAGCGTACGGCTTCGCGCATGTCGTCCAGGCTCAACTCATCCAGCATGATGATATCGGCGCCCGCCGCCAGGGCTTCGCGTAACTCTTCCAGGCTTTCCACTTCGACTTCCACCGGCTTGCCCGGGGCGATCTTGTGGGCGGCAGCTATGGCCTGGGCAATGCCACCGCAGGCGGCGATATGGTTTTCCTTGATCAGGAACGCGTCATACAGGCCGATGCGATGATTGTGGCAACCGCCGCAGGTCACTGCGTATTTTTGCGCCAGACGCAGGCCCGGCAGGGTCTTGCGGGTGTCCAGCAGCTTGACCTGGGTGCTGGCGACAAAGTCCGCCAGGTACTGCGCGCGCGTGGCCACGCCCGACAACAGTTGCAGGAAATTCAGCGCACTGCGCTCACCGGTCAGCAATGAGCGGGCGGGGCCTTCGAGGTGGAACAGCGCCTGATTGGGGCTGACGCGTTCACCGTCGCGCACCTGCCAATGCACGGCAACTCGCGGGTCCAACTGGCGGAATACGGCATCGACCCAGGCGGTGCCACTGATCACGGCAGTATCCCGGGTGATGATCGTGGCCTTGGCCAGCCGTTCGGCCGGGATCAATTGCGCAGTGATATCGCCGCTGCCGATGTCTTCCAGCAGTGCGCGGCGCACGTTGGCTTCGATTTCGGCGGTGAGGTCGGCGAGGCGTAGATTCGGCATAGCGGGCTCCACATACAAAGTGCCCCGATTATAGGGGCATGGCAGCGCCGAACCCAAGGTATGCCGGCATAACCTGCCTGATTACAAAGCACCTACAGAGTTTGCTGGCGCTACAGGGGCTATTTGCAAGATAATCTCGCGCCTTGCAATTGGCGTCATAGCTTTGACGTCTCGGTGATCTACAGATAATCGCGCTCCCGCCGGTATTCCATTGGCGGTTGCCGCGCGAGCGCTCACAAAACCGAACCCCGTCGTTCCAGGAGGCCAGCATGCACAATGACGCAAAGGTGGTGCCGATCAACAAGATCGCCGCACAAGCGATGCCGTCGCCGCTCGCCCGCCTGCCTGTGATCGTGCTCCAGGTGCGTGACAAGGCCACCCAGCAACTCGACCGGGGTTTGCAGGAACTGTTCGATAACGCCGACGACACCCTGTTCGAAATGGCCGACAAGGCCCGCAACAACGCCGACCACAATATTTTCTTTGAAGCCATGCGCGACCTGCGCCTCAAGCGTAAGAACTTCGAGCGCGTGTTCATGGAGCAATTCTTCGACGCATTCGCCAACCTGGGGCAGGCCGGGCAAGGCGAGTTGCTGTTGCCGACGGTCTCCTACGAAGCAGTACCCGGCGCGTGCGCCGATGACCTGGAAAAAGCCGTGGCCCTGGAGGCCATGCTCGACAAGGTCATGCACCGTGATGGCCTGGCCCTGGGGCAACTGACCGCCCGCCTCGGTGCGCTGCTGGGCAAGCGCCTCGACGATCGGGAAAACCCCCTGGGCCCGGCGATGCTCTGCGAGTACTTCCTGCGGGCCGGGCGCAGCCTGGGGGTGGAGATCCGGGTCAAGCTGATCATTTTGAAACTGTTTGAAAAGTACGTGCTCAGCGATGCCGACCTGCTCTACGGCGAGGCCAATCAGTTGCTGGTCGCCACCGGCGTGCTGCCCGAACTCAAGGCCGTCCCTTCGCGGCGTGCCGGCGAGCGCGCCAGCAGGGCCCGCCCGCCGGTCGAAGCGGCCCCTGCTGCCGACCCGCAGGCCGATGAGGCCGAGCAACAAGTCTTCGCGGCTCTGCAAGAACTGCTGCTGACCGTGCGCGGCAGTGTGGCCCCGACCCTGGAGGCCAGCGCCCAGGCCCAGCCGATTTCTACCCGTGACCTGCTGCGCCTGCTGTCTCACCTGCAGCAGTATGTGCCGGAACCTGCGGTCGAGGACGATTTCGACCTGCGCCGCCAATTGGAAGAACTGCTCACCCGGGTCAGCGTCAAGAGTGGCAAGTCGCGGGTAGTGGAAGATGCCGACGAGGATGTGATCAACCTGATCGCCATGTTGTTCGAATTCATCCTCGACGACCGCACCCTGCCCGATTCCCTCAAGGCGTTGATCGCGCGCCTACAGATTCCGATGTTGAAAGTGGCCGTGCTGGACAAGAGTTTTTTCAGCCGTGGCAGCCACCCGGCGCGGCGCTTGCTCAATGAAATCGGGACCGCCGCCATGGGCTGGGGCAAGCGTGACGACTATCAGCGTGACAGCCTGTACGTGCGCATCGAGCAGGTGGTGCAGTGCCTGTTGAATGATTTTGTCGACGACCCGGCGATTTTCTCGGTGCTGCTGCAGGAATTCACCGCTTACACCCAGGACGAGCGCCGCCGCAGTGAGTTGCTCGAACAGCGCACCCGCGACGCCGAAGAAGGGCGCGCCCGCACCGAGCAGGCCCGGCAACGGGTCGCCGATGCGGTTAGCCAACGCTTGCTGGGCAAGGTCTTGCCGCAGTTCGTGGTGCAGTTCCTGCAACAGGCGTGGAGCCAGGTCTTGTTGCTCGAATGCCTCAAGCACGGGCAACACTCGCCGCAATGGCAGGCGCGGTTGCGGGCCATGGACGAATTGATCTGGAGTGTCGGCCTGAGTGAAGACACCGAGGCTGGCCACCGCCTGCTGGAACAGTTGCCCGCGTTGCTCAAGGCCCTGCGTGAAGGGTTGAGCGAGGCGGCGTTTGATTCGTTTGTCACCCGGGAGTTTTTTGTCCAGTTGCAGGCCCTGCATACCCAGGCGTTCCAGGGGGCGGCGCTGCCCGGCGTGACACTGGTCCAAGTGCGCGAGGACGCGGCGGCTGGGGCGCCAGGGCAGACGGTCAGCCTGGCGGAGGACGATCCCGATCTGCTCAAGGTCCGACAACTGCGCATCGGCAGTTGGGTCGAATTCCGCGAAGATGAGGAAAACACCCTGCGCTGCAAGCTGACAGCGATTATCGCGCCCGCCAACAGCTATATATTTGTCAATCGCACAGGCCTCAAGGTGCTGGAGAAAACCTGCACTGAACTGGCCCTGGAGTTCAAGCGTGGCGGGGTGCGTACCCTCGATGATGCACTGCTGTTCGACCGCGCGCTGGCGTCGGTGATTGGCAATCTGCGGCAACTCAATCGCGCCAAGTGATCGCAACCACCCGGCGGATCACGGCATACTGGACGCTCTCACGTCTTGCGCAAGGAACCTGTATGCAGTTGGACCCCACCAGCGGTTGGTGCCAGGGCATTGCCCATTGCCCGTCGCCCAACTTCAATGAACGCCCGGGCGGCGAGATTTCCCTGTTGGTGGTGCATAACATCAGCTTGCCACCGGCCCAGTTCGCCACGGGCAAAGTGCAGGAGTTCTTCCAGAATCGCCTGGATGTCACGGAACATCCCTACTTTGCAGGTATTGCCGACCTACGGGTTTCTGCGCACTTTCTGATTGAGCGCGACGGCGCCGTGACGCAGTTTGTCTCCTGCCAGGACCGTGCCTGGCATGCCGGCGTCTCCTGTTTCGAGGGGCGCGAGACCTGCAACGACTTTTCCCTGGGGATCGAGCTTGAAGGGACCGACGACCAGCCCTTTACCGACGCTCAGTACCAATCCTTGATCGAACTGAGTCGCCAATTGCTGGCCGCCTACCCGGGCATCACGCTCCAGCGCATTTGCGGTCATAGTGACATCGCCCCAGGACGCAAGACCGATCCTGGACCGGCTTTTGATTGGGCGCGTTTTCGCGGCGCCTTGCAGGAAGGAGGACATGCACAATGAGTTTCCTGGTGTTGGTGCTGGCGGTATGGATCGAGAAGTTCTCGGCCTTGCGTTCGCGGGTACAACGCGATGGCCTTTGGCTGCGCGAACTGGCCCGGCTTGAGTCGAGCGCGCGGCTGGGCAAGCAACCCTGGCTGATCCTGGTGTTGCTGGTATTGCTGCCAGTCGCGCTGCTGGGGCTGTTGCTGCTGGTCCTGGAGCCGGTGGCCTATGGTTTGCTGGCACTGCCGGTGCACCTGCTGGTGGTGATCTACAGCCTGGGCCGTGGTGACCTGCTGGGCCAGTTGGGGCCGTTTCGTGATGCCTGGCGCCGGGGTGACCTGCAAGCGGCTGAACACGTTGCCGAGCGCGACCTGGCCATTGGCGCCGACAGCGGCGAGCAACTGCTGGAGCGGGTCCAGGGCCATTTGCTGTGGCAGGCCTACCAGAGCTTTTTCGCGGTGATTTTCTGGTACTTCCTCCTTGGCCCGGTGGTCGTCCTGGCCTACCGCTTGCTGGCACTGGCTACCGAACACGGGCAAAACCCGCTGGTGGTCGAGCGCGCCGGGCAATTGCGCCATGCCTTCGACTGGTTGCCGGTGCGGTTGCTGGCGGCAAGTTTTGCCCTGGTCGGCAACTTTGTCGCGGTCAGCCGGGTGATGCTGCATGAGCTGCTGAGCTGGGATATCAGCGCAGCGCAACTGGTGGAAAAGGTCGGCCTGGTGGCCGGCGAAATTCCTGCGCCGGTGGTCGGTGCCGAAGGTATCAACAGCCTGGACCGGTTGTGGGAACTGCTGCTGCGCGCTGCCGTGTTGTGGTACGCCGGGTTTGCGATCTGGACCGTCTTGCCCTGAAAAATACCTTGTGGGAGCGGGCTTGTGTGGGAGCGGGCTTGCCCGCGATGCGGTGTAGCCGTCAAAAAATCCGGTACTGACACACCGCTATCGCGGGCAAGCCCGCTCCCACACGAGCCCTCCCACATAGAGTCTGTTGTGGCTTCAAAAATCGGCCCGCCGCCAAGCCCCACTGATCGCGTTAACCTTAAGTTACAAAACTCCCCGCCGATTTAAGCTATACAGACAGCGCGCCCAATAGTGGCTTTCTGCCGCTGCCCTGCGCCTTCAATAAAAATAAAAGAAAAGGGAGTTCATCTGTGAAGAGCTTGCTCTATCCCGCCATTGCGTTGATGAATCGCCTGAGCTTCGGCATGAAGTTCAGCCTGATCAGCGTGCTGTTTTTCCTGCCGATGCTGGTAACCAACTATTACCTGGTGCGCGACTCCTGGCGTGAGTTCCAGGGCACGCAGGTGGAGTTGCAGAGCCTGGACCTGCTGGGCAGCAGCCTGATCCTGCGCCGCGACCTGGAAACCCTGAACAATCAGGTACAGATCAACGCCACCCTCGGCCAGGCAGGCAAGGCGGGGGATATCGAAAGCCGCATCACGGCATTGGAGCAGCGCGTACTTGAACGCCTGCAAGGCTTCCAGGCGATGACGGCCGATCCGGAGCAGGTCGCAGTGTTCGAAAGCAAGCGCGATGAAATGATTGCGGCGTTCAAGGGCCAGCAAACCGAGTCTTCACTGTTGAGCAAAAGTGCGTTGATCGGCAAGTTGCTCAACAAGGCACAGATGTTCAGCCAGATCATTGCCAGCCAGTCGGGGTTGAGCCGTGATGTGCAGAGCGATGTGCGCCAACTCAGCGACCTGGTGACCAGCGTCACCCCGCAAGTCACCCAGGCCCTGGGCGAGGGCCGGGCCATGGGCGCGTACTCCCTGGGCCAGGGTTTTCTCAACTCGTCGTCCAGTACGCGCTTTGACGAACTGCTGCAGCAATTGGAAAAGCTCCAGGCTGAATACGGCTTGAAAGTGCAGGACGCCCTCGGCTCCAGCAAGGCCGCCCATGGCTCCCTGGATGCCTTGGCCCAAGCCAGCCAGGCCAGCCTCAAGCAGGGCAGCGAACTGTTTGAAGAGCAGGTGGTGATGGCCGAAACCCTGGAGGCGCCATGGCAGACCTTCTATGACGACGTGACGGCCTTGATGGCCAAGACCTATCAATTGGACGACGCGACCCTGTCCTTCCTCGACCAGCAGCTGCAACAGCGCCTGGCCCAGAACCGCACGCACATGGTGCTGCTGGTCGCGGCGCTGGCGGCGGTGTTCCTGTTGATTTTCTATCTGTACGGCGGCTTCTACGCCTCGACGCGCACCACCCTGCGCCGCCTGGGCGCGATGATGGATAAGGTCGCTGCCGGGGACATGACCGTCAGCTTCAAGTCCCAGAGCCGCGATGAACTGGGGGAGTTGGGCGAAGTGTTCAACGGCACCGTGGCGAAAATCCACGACCTGATCGAACGGGTAGGGCAGACCGTCCATGAAGTCGAGCATCAGGCCGGGCAAGTGGAATCGGTGTCGGCGCGCAGCAACCAGGCGGTGTCGGGCCAGCGCAGCCAGATCGAGCAGGTGGCGACGGCCATGAACCAGATGTCGGCAACCGCCCACGAAGTGGCGCGCAGTGCGGCAGCGGCTGTCAGCAGTGCCCACAGCGTCAACGATGAAACCCTCAGCGGGCGTGGCCTGGTGCAATCCCAGCAAGGCAGCATCGCGCTGCTGGCATCGGAGATCGACCAGTCAGTGCTGGTGATCAATCAACTGGCCATCGACAGTCAATCCATCAGCAGCGTGCTGGAAGTGATCAAGAGCATTGCCGAGCAAACCAACCTGCTGGCCTTGAACGCGGCCATCGAGGCGGCACGGGCCGGTGAGCAGGGGCGCGGGTTTGCGGTGGTGGCCGACGAGGTCCGCACCCTGGCCCGACGCACCCAGCACTCCACCGAAGAAATCGAGCAGATGATCGCCAAGCTGCACCAGGGCGTCAGCGCAGCGGTGAAGGCCATGGGCAGCAGCCATAAAATGGCCAGTGGTACGGTTGGTCAGTCGGAAAAAGTCCAGCTGGCCCTGGAAAACATCCTCGGTGCGGTAGGCATGATCGTCGATCAGAACCAGCAAATCGCGGCGGCGGTGGAGCAGCAGACGGCGGTGGCCCACGACATCGACCAGAACATCGTCGAGATCAATCGGGCTGGCGAGCACGCAGCCCAAGGCGCGCACCAGACCGAAGAGGCCAGCCGGCAATTGTCCCTGCAGGTGATTGAGCTGAAAAAGCTGATCGGCGCATTTCGCGTGTGAGTTATGTCTGTAGGTATTGTTTGTTGGTGATGTAGTGCATGTCCTGTTTTCCCGTGTGAGCTTTTTTGTAGTGCGATTGGGTGAGAATTTGTTTCACACCCCATCCAGCGCTTCCGGGAGGCAGGGCCATGACCGCGACAACCCCAGGCGTGAAAGGGCATTGCGCCCATTGCGACATCACCTTCGGCCTCAAGCCCTGGCAGCTCAATGCCATTGCTCTCAACGAGCCCTTTGATTGTCCGTATTGTCACAAAGTCCTACAGCTCAATTGCCCCAGGCAACTGCGCCAGTTGAAGTCTCTGGACAACCTGGCCTTGCTGCGCCCGAGCATGCTTGTGCTGACCAGCGTGGCCTTGTTGGTGGCCCTGGTGGTGGAGTGGGTCGGCTTGATCAGCAAGGTCGGGCAATTGAACGTGTCGCTGGTGGCGATCCTGATTCACTTCTTGACCCTGCGTCATGCTCGCCACCGGCATCGCATGACCCTGACGCTACAGGCGGTCAACCCCGCCATCGAGCGGCCAGTTGAACAGTTCGCAAGCGTTGCGGGTGCTCGCTTCGGCCAACGCTGAAGGGCTGATGCCCATCAGTTCGGCCAGGGCGCCGCAGATTGCCGGCAGGTGCTGCGGGCTATTGCGTTGGCCGGGGTACATGGCGGGGGCCATGTCTGGCGAGTCGGTTTCCAGCACCACCGAATCCAGCGGCAGTTGGGCGATGACCTTGTGCATGCGCAAGGCCTGGGGCCAGGTCGGCGCGCCGCCCAGGCCCAGCTTGAACCCCAGCTTGATGTATTCGCGGGCTTCTTCGCGGCTGCCGGCGAAGGCATGGATGATCCCGCCCCGGGCCAGGCGGATGCGCTTGAGGGTGGCGATCACGGCCGCGTGGCTGCGGCGCACATGCAGCAGCGCCGGCAGTTGGAAGTCCACGGCCAACTGCAATTGCGTTTCAAACAATATTTGCTGACGCTCGCGGTCCAGGTGCTCGAGAAAGTAATCGAGACCGATTTCCCCCACGGCGCACACCTGGCGATGGCCCTTGAGGCGGCTCAGCCAGTCGCCCAATTCGATCAGGTCTGCGGGACGATGTTCATCCAGATACACCGGGTGCAGGCCGAAGGCCCCATGCAGGTCCGGGTCCTGTTGCACCAGGTCCCACAACCGCTGCCAATTGCGCTGGTACACCCCCAGCACCACCATGCGCCGCACGCCGAGCTGGCGGCTGTGCCTGAGCACCTCGTCGCGATCAGCGTCGAAGTCCTCGAAGTCGAGGTGGGTGTGGCTGTCGATCAGCTCCACGCCTACGCCTCGTGAATCCGCTGCTTGAAGGTCCGGCCAATGGCATGCACGCCCGGCTGGTAGTGCTGTTCTTCAATCGCCGCCAGCGCCAGGCGCAGGGCCGTCTGCGCGATCAGCGCGTGCTGCTGGGCCATGGCGTTGACCGGCAGCGGCAGGAAGTCCAGCAACTGAGTGTCACCAAAGGTGCCCAGGCGCAGTGGCCGGGACTTGAGCGGGAAGTCATGCAGCGCGTCAAACACCCCTTGTAGCAATACGTAGGAAGTGGTCACCAGCGCGTCGGGTAAATGCCCCAGGCGTTGCAGGAGTTCTTCCATCAACTTGCGGCCACAATCACGGCTGAAGGCTTCGCCGTGCTCGATCAGCACTTCGCCCTTGAAGCCGTGCAACGCTTGCTGGAAACCCGCCGCGCGTTCCTGGCTGATGCTCAGCTCGGGGCGCGCGCCGATCAACACGATCTGCCGGGGCAGCGGTTGCAGCAGGCTGCTGGTCAACTGCTGGCAGGCCTGGCGGTCATCGCTGACCACCGAGCAGAACTGCTCGGCCTCCATCACTCGGTCGATGGCGATCACCGGCAGGCCCTTGGCTTGCAGCTCGCGATAACTGTCATCGCTGGCAGGCAGGCAACTGGCGACGAACAGCGCATCACAACGCCGCGCACGGAACAGTTGCAGTAACTGGCGCTCGCTGTTGGCATCGTCGTCGGAACTGGCGATCAGCAATTGATAGCCACGGGCCCGCGCGCCTTGTTCCAACAGCTTGGCGATCCGTGCGTAACTGGGGTTTTCCAGGTCCGGCAGGATAAAGCCCAAGGTGCGGGTATGTCGGCTGCGCAGCCCTGCGGCCTGGGGGTTGGGAGTGAAGCCATGCTCCTCGACCACCGCCCGCACCCGTTCCACGGTGGCGGTGCTGATCCGTTGCTGTTGGGCCTTGCCATTGATGACGTAGCTGGCGGTGGTCACGGACACACCGGCTAGACGTGCAATATCACTGAGTTTCAAACCGGGATTTCCTTGTTTTTTAGAGCTTGCCCCGACATTTTGTCCAATCGTAACCGATTCCTGCACGCGACCATTGTCGCAACTCAAGCGCCGAGTGGTGCTTCAACGATGCAAAATTACCCAGTAATCTGCCATAAATTCTAGATTAAACGTTTCAGCAAGCGTATTTTTACGATGTTCGCCGCTGAGTGCCTACTGCCAATTGACCGCTCAGTCAGTTATTTTTGCACGGTTTAATCAAAACAATACCTAGTGCGCACCCCGCACTAACTAGGAGAAAGGCATGCTTGAGCTCACCGTAGAGCAGATATCCATGGGCCAGTTGGCTGTGGATAAGTCTGCTGCCTTGCAACTGCTCGCCGAAAAACTGGTAGCCGATGGCCTGGTCGCCGAGGGTTACCTGAGCGGCCTGCAAGCCCGTGAAGCGCAAGGCTCGACCTTCCTCGGCCAGGGTATTGCGATCCCCCATGGCACCCCCGAAACCCGCGACCAGGTGTTCGCCACCGGCGTGCGCCTGCTGCAATTTCCCCACGGTGTGGATTGGGGCGATGGCCAGATCGTCTACCTGGCGATTGGCATTGCCGCCAAGTCCGATGAGCACCTGCGCCTGCTGCAACTGCTGACCCGCGCCCTTGGTGAAACCGACCTGGGCCAGGCGCTGTGCCGCGCCACCTCGGCCGACGCCTTGCTCAAGCTGCTGCAAGGCGCGCCTCAGGAGCTGGCGCTGGATGCCCAAATGATCGGCCTGGGCGTGTCTGCCGACGATTTCGAAGAACTGGTGTGGCGCGGCGCCCGCCTGTTGCGCCAGGCCGATTGCGTGAGCAATGGCTTTGCCGCGGTGTTGCAGCAAGTCGATGCATTGCCCCTGGGCGATGGCCTGTGGTGGCTGCACAGCGAACAAACGGTCAAGCGCCCGGGCCTGGCCTTTGTCACACCGGACAAACCCATGCGCTACCTGGGCCAGCCATTGAGCGGCCTGTTTTGCCTGGCCAGCCTCGGCGAGGCCCACCAGGCATTGCTTGAGCGCCTGTGCGCCTTGCTGATTGAAGGGCGTGGCCAGGAACTGGGGCGCGCCACCAGCAGCCGAGCGGTCCTCGAAGTGTTGGGTGGCGAACTGCCCGCCGATTGGCCCAGCGCCCGTATCGCCCTGGCCAATGCCCACGGCCTGCATGCGCGGCCGGCCAAGGCCCTGGCCCAACTGGCGAAAGGCTTCGACGGCGAGATCCGCGTGCGGATCGTCGACGGGCAGGGCGGTGCGGTGTCGGTCAAGAGCTTGAGCAAACTGCTCAGCCTCGGCGCCCGGCGTGGCCAGGTGCTGGAATTTGTCGCCGAACCCGGCATTGCCGACGATGCGCTGCCGGCGCTGCTGGCGGCTGTGCAAGAGGGGCTGGGTGAAGACGTCGAGCCGCTGCCGGCCGTCAGTGCACGGGTTGAGACCCTTGAGGTCGAACCACTGATCAGCGCGCCGCGCTCCGGCAGCCTGATTCAGGCAATCCCTGCGGCACCGGGGATCGCCATCGGCCCGGCCCATATCCAGGTGTTGCAGCCGTTCGACTATCCGTTGCGCGGCGAGTCGGCCAACGTCGAACGCGAGCGGTTATCCGCAGCATTGCGCGATGTGCGCCACGATATCCAGGGCTTGATCGAGCGCAGCACGTCCAAGGCGATCCGCGAGATTTTCATCACCCACCAGGAAATGCTCGACGACCCGGAGCTGACCGACGAAGTCGACACCCGCCTCAAACAAGGCGAAAGCGCCGAAGCCGCGTGGATGAGCGTGATCGAAGCGGCGGCCAAACAGCAGGAGTCCTTGCAGGACGCACTGCTCGCCGAACGCGCCGCCGACCTGCGGGACATCGGCCGGCGGGTGCTGGCGCAACTGTGTGGCATCGATACCCCGCAGGAACCCGACGAGCCCTACATTCTGGTGATGGATGAGGTCGGCCCGTCGGATGTGGCGCGCCTCGACCCGACGCGCGTGGCCGGGATTCTCACCGCACGCGGTGGTGCCACCGCCCACAGCGCCATCGTCGCCCGCGCCCTGGGGATTCCCGCGCTGGTCGGCGCCGGGCCGGCGGTCTTGCTGCTGGCCTCGGGCACGCCATTGTTGCTCGATGGCCAGCGCGGGCGCCTGCATGTGGATGCCGATGCCGACACCTTGCAGCGTGCTACCCAGGAGCGCGACACCCGCGAGCAACGCTTGCAGGCCGCCGCCGCGCAACGCCATGAACCGGCCTTGACCCGCGATGGGCATGCGGTGGAAGTGTTCGCCAATATCGGCGAAAGCGCCGGTGTGGCCGCTGCGGTCGAGCAGGGCGCCGAAGGCATTGGCCTGCTGCGCACCGAACTGATTTTCATGGCCCATTCCCAGGCCCCGGACGAAGCCACCCAGGAAGCCGAGTACCGTCGTGTGCTCGACGGCCTGGCTGGGCGGCCGCTGGTGGTGCGTACCCTGGATGTGGGTGGTGACAAGCCGCTGCCGTACTGGCCGATTGCCAAGGAAGAAAACCCGTTCCTTGGCGTGCGCGGCATCCGCCTGACCCTGCAACGCCCGCAGATCATGGAAACCCAACTGCGTGCGCTGTTGCGCTCGGCGGATGGCCGCCCACTGCGCATCATGTTCCCCATGGTCGGTAGCGTTGATGAGTGGCGCCAGGCCCGGGACATGACCGAGCGCCTGCGCGCGCAGATCCCAGTGGCGGACCTGCAACTGGGGATCATGATCGAAGTCCCCTCGGCGGCCCTGCTGGCGCCGGTTTTGGCCCAGGAAGTGGACTTTTTCAGTATCGGCACCAATGACCTGACCCAGTACACCCTGGCCATCGACCGTGGTCATCCAACCTTGTCGGCCCAGGCTGACGGCCTGCACCCGGCCGTGCTGCAACTGATCGACATCACCGTGCGCGCCGCCCATGCCCATGGCAAGTGGGTCGGGGTGTGCGGTGAGCTGGCGGCCGACCCGCTGGCAGTGCCGGTGCTGGTGGGCCTGGGGGTCGATGAGTTGAGCGTCTCGGCGCGCAGCATTCCCGAGGTCAAGGCCCGGGTACGTGAATTCACCCTGGGCGAGGCCCAGGCCCTCGCACAAAACGCCTTGGCCGTGGGCTCTCCCGCGCAAGTGCGTGCCCTTGTGGAGGCTGTGTAAATGGCAAGGATTCTAAGCCTGACGCTGAACCCGGCGTTGGACCTGACCGTACAACTGACACGCCTGGAGCCGGGAGCGGTCAATCGCAGCCTGGCCATGCTGACCCATGCGGCGGGCAAAGGGGTGAACGTCGCCCAGGTGTTGGCAGACCTTGGCCATCACGTGACGGTTGGCGGTTTTCTGGGGGCAGACAATCCCCAGGCATTTGAAGCGTTGATTGCCCGTCGGGGTTTTGTCGATGCGTTTATTCGTGTGCCGGGGGAAACCCGCAGCAATATCAAGGTGGCCGAGCTGGACGGCCGGGTGACTGATATCAACGCGCCGGGGCCGGTGGTCAGCGCGCAGGCGCAACAGGCCCTGCTCGACCAGTTGACGCAGATTGCCCCGGGCCATGATGTGGTGGTGGTCGCCGGCAGCCTGCCCCAAGGTGTCAGCCCGCAGTGGTTGCAGGGCCTGTTGTTGCACCTGAAAAACCTCGGGTTGAAAGTCGCCCTGGACACCAGCGGCGAAGCCCTGCGCGCCGGGTTGCAGGCCGGCCCCTGGCTGGTCAAACCCAACACCGAAGAGCTGGCCGACGCCCTCGATTGCCCGACCGCTACCGTCGCGCAACAGGCCCAGGCCGCCCAGCGCCTGCACCTGCAAGGTGTCGAGCATGTGGTGGTGTCCCACGGCGCCGATGGGGTCAATTGGTTCGGTCCCGACGCTGCCCTGCAGGCCACGCCGCCCCGCGTCACCGTCGCCAGTACCGTAGGCGCGGGCGACTCGTTGTTGGCCGGCATGCTGCACGGTTTGCTGGCGATCGAGGCACCGCGGCAAACCCTGGCGCGGGCCACGGCCATCGCCGCGATGGCCGTCACGCAGATCGGTTTTGGCATCAGCGACGACGCGCAGCTGGCGCGCCTCGAAAGCGGCGTGCACGTACGCCCGCTGACAGAACAATAAGAGGGATTGTCATGAAATTAGCCATTGTTACTGCCTGCCCCAACGGCATGGTCACCAGTGTGCTGTGCGCCCGCTTGCTGGACGCCGCCGCCCAGCGCCAGGGCTGGAGCACCAGCGTGGAGGTGGTGGACGTGAACCACCCCGAGCGCGCACTTTCCCAGGCCACCCTCGACGCGGCCGAATGGGTGTTGCTGGTCGCCAGCACGCCGGTGGACATGCAGCGCTTTGTCGGCAAGCGCGTGTACCAGAGCACCCCGGCCCAGGCGTTGCAGGACGTTGAAGCGGTGCTGCAACGGGGCGCGCAAGAGGCCCAGTTGTACGTGGCAACCGCCGCGGTGCCGGCGGCGAAAGCCGCCCCGCGTATCGTCGCCATCACCGCCTGCCCCACCGGCGTGGCCCACACCTTTATGGCCGCCGAAGCCTTGCAGCAAGCCGCCAAGGCCAAGGGTTATGAGCTGCAGGTGGAAACCCAGGGCTCGGTGGGCGCACGCACGCCCCTGAGCGAGCAAGCCATTCGCGACGCGGATGTGGTGCTGCTGGCCGCCGACATCGAAGTGGCCACCGAGCGCTTTGCCGGCAAGAAAATCTACCGTTGCGGCACCGGCATTGCGCTCAAGCAGTCCGCCGCAATCCTCGACAAAGCACTGGCCGAAGGCCAACAGGAAAGCGCGGCCAGTGGCGCGGTGGCCAAGGCGGAGAAAACCGGGGTCTACAAGCACCTGCTGACCGGCGTGTCGTTCATGTTGCCGATGGTGGTGGCGGGGGGCTTGTTGATTGCCCTGTCCTACGTCTTCGGGATCCACGCCTACGAAGAACCTGGCACCCTGGCCGCAGCCCTCAGAGCGGTCGGCGACCATGCCTTCACCCTGATGGTGCCGCTGCTCGCCGGCTACATCGCCTACTCGATTGCCGACCGTCCGGGCCTCGCGCCGGGGATGATCGGCGGCCTGCTGGCCAGTACCCTGGGCGCAGGTTTTATCGGCGGGATCTTCGCCGGTTTCCTCGCCGGCTACAGCGTCAAGCTGATCACCCGCGCGGTGCCATTGCCGCAAAGCCTGGAGTCGCTCAAGCCGATCCTGATCATCCCGTTGCTGGCGAGCCTGGTCACGGGCCTGGCGATGATCTACCTGATCGGCCCGCCCGTGGCGCAGATGCTGGCGGGCCTTACGGACTTTCTCAGCACCATGGGCACCACCAATGCGGTGCTGCTGGGCATCCTGTTGGGGGGGATGATGTGCGCCGACCTCGGCGGGCCGATCAACAAGGCAGCCTACGCCTTCTCCGTCGGCCTGCTGGCCTCCCAGAGCGGCGCGCCGATGGCCGCCACCATGGCCGCGGGCATGGTGCCGCCGATTGGCATGGCTATCGCTACGTTCCTGGCCCGGCGCAAGTTCGCCCAGACCGAGCGCGAAGCCGGCAAGGCCGCGTTGATCCTGGGCATGTGCTTTATCTCCGAAGGCGCCATCCCGTTCGCCGCCAAGGACCCGCTGCGCGTGATCCCCGCCAGCATCGCCGGCGGCGCGTTGACCGGCGCCTTGTCGATGTACTTCGGCTGCAAGTTGATGGCACCCCATGGCGGGCTGTTTGTGATGCTGATCCCGAACACCATCAACCATGCGCTGCTGTACCTGTTGGCGATCGTTGCCGGCAGCGTACTCACAGGGCTGGTGTACGCCGTGATCAAGCGTCCGGAGGCCGTCGAACTGGCCGTTGCCTGAGTGTAGGTAGCGACACCTGTCATCTGTGCTTCATCCGGCCATGCTTTAGTTTTCCTTTTGCTGTGCAGAGGCAAACCCATGAGCCACTTCAATCCCGGCCGTCGTCGGGTGATCCAGGGCGTCGGCGCCGGCCTGTTGCTGCCGGGGCTGGCGCCGGCGGTAATTGCTTCAGTCAAGGACCGGCCGCAGTTGACCGATGGCGTGCAGTCTGGCGACTTGCTGGGCGACCGCGCCATGATCTGGAGCCGCTGCGACCGCCCGGCACGGATGGTGGTCGAGTGGGATACCCGCAGCCTGTTCGGCAACCCGCGCCGTTTCATCTCGCCTTTGGCCGACAGCCGCAGCGACTTCACCGCCCGCGTCGAGCTGACCGGGCTGCCCGCCGACCAGGCGATTTTCTACCGTGTGCAATTTGAGGATGCGCAGACCGGCGTGGCCAGCGAGCCCTGGTTCGGCCACCTGCGCAGCGTGCCGCAACAACGGCGCGATATCCGCTTTGTGTGGAGCGGCGACACCGTCGGCCAGGGCTTTGGGATTAACCCGGATATTGGCGGCATGCGCATCTACGAAGCCATGCGCCTGCGCCTGCCGGACTTTTTTATCCACAGCGGCGACACCATCTACGCCGACGGCCCGGTACCGGCGCAATTGACCACCGAAGGCGGGCGCATCTGGCGCAACCTTACTACCGAGGCCAAGAGCAAAGTCGCGCAAACCCTGGATGAGTACCGTGGCAACTACCGCTACAACCTGATGGACGAAAACGTGCGCCGCTTCAATGCCCAGGTGCCGCAGATCTGGCAATGGGACGATCACGAAGTGGTCAACAATTGGTCGCCCGGCAAGCAACTGGACGAGCGTTACCAGACCAAGGACATCACCACCCTGGTGGGCCGCGCACGCCAGGCCTGGCTGGAATATGCGCCGATGCGCTTGCAGGGCGCCGACCAGGGTGGGCGCATCTACCGCAAGCTCAGCTACGGGCCGTTGCTCGATGTGTTTGTGCTGGATATGCGCAGCTATCGCGGGGCCAACGATGACAACCTGGGCGGGACCAAACCGTTTCTGGGGCGGGCGCAACTGGACTGGCTCAAGGGCGGACTCAAGGCGTCGAAGGCGCAGTGGAAGGTGATCGCCGCCGACATGCCCATCGGCCTCGGCGTGCCCGACGGCGAAGTCAGCCCCGGCGTGCCGCGCTGGGAGGCGGTGGCCAACGGCGACCCGGGCGCGGCCCAGGGCCGTGAGCTGGAAATTGCCGAATTGCTGGGCTTCCTGCGCGCGCAACAGGTGCGTAACCATGTGTGGCTGACCGCTGATGTGCACTACTGCGCGGCGCACCACTACCACCCGGACCGGGCGGCGTTCCAGGATTTCGAGCCGTTCTGGGAATTCGTCGCGGGGCCGCTGAACGCCGGGAGCTTCGGGCCCAATCCTTTGGATAAGACCTTTGGCCCGCAGGTGGTATTTGAAAAGGCCCCGGCCGTGCAAAACACATCGCCGTTTGCCGGGTTCCAGTTTTTTGGCGAGGTGCAGATTGATGGGCAGACGGCGGAGTTGACGGTCACACTACGCGACCTCGATGGCGTGTCGGTATTCGAACAAAAACTCCAACCCGCCTGACCTGAAATGCGCCCAAACCTGTGGGAGCGGGCTTGCCCGCGATTGCGGTGGATCAGCCAGCCAATGGGTTACTGACAGACCGCCATCGCGGGCAAGCCCGCTCCCACATTTGGATGTGTGCATGTCCAGAGATCGTAGACATCCCACATTTTGATGGGTGTACGTCAGTACACATCCCGGCGGTAGCGGCCCTGTTCGATAAGGCGTTCCACCGCCTCGCTTCCCAGGACGTCCACCAACACCTGGTCCACCCCGCCCGCCATGCCCTGCAAACTGCCACAGACATAAATCGCCGCGCCCTCGGCCAGCCATTTACGCAATACATCGGCGGATTCGCGCAGGCGGTCCTGGACGTAGATCTTCTCTTCTTGATCCCGCGAAAACGCCAGGTCCAGCAACGCCAGGTCGCCACTGGCCAGCCAGCCTTGCAGCTCGTCCTGGCAGTGGTAGTCGTGGGCGATGTTGCGTTCGCCGAACAGCAACCAGTTGCGCTGCTGGCCGTCGGCGATGCGCGCCTTGAGCAAGCTGCGCAAGCCGGCAAGGCCGGTGCCGTTGCCCAGCAGGATCAGCGGTACCGGGTCAGTCGGCAGGTGGAAGCCGCTGTTGCGCCGCAACCGCAGGCTGATTGCCGCGCCCAGCGGCGCGTGTTCGGTCAGCCAGCCTGAACCCAGGCCCAGGCTGCCGTCGGCGTGGCGTTCCTGGCGCACGATCAGTTCCAGTACGCCATCGCTGGCAATCGAGGCGATCGAGTATTCGCGCATGCCCACCGGCACCAGCGCCTCTACCAGGGCCTGGGCGTGCAGGCCGACCAGGTGGGAGCGGTTGTCCGGCAACTGGCGGCTGGCAAGCACCTGTTCCAGGGGCCGCACCAGGCCATCGATCAGCACTTCGTCCGTGCCGGCGATGCCCAGGCCGTCGAGGAAATGTTCGACGGCCCACGGGCAATTGCGTGGCAGGATTTCCACCAGGTCGCCGGCCAGCCAGTTCCGTGGGGCGGGCGGGGTGAGCCCCAGCAGGTAGACGCCCGAGCCGCTGCTGTCTGGGTTGAGCAGGGTGCGCCGGCCCAGGGTCCAGCTTTCGTAGCTGGCGCTGGCCCAGGCGGCCGATGCGTGGCCGGTGATCTGCCCCAGTTGCTGTTGCCAGTGCAACAGGGCCTCCTGGTCGCCGCTGTCGACTTCCACCGGGGCGAACAACGGGTTGCCGCCCTGGTTGGTCAGCCAGAAGTGCAGGCGCCGGGCAAAGCCGCAAAAGTGCTGGTATTGACGATCGCCCAGAGCCAGCACCGAGTAGTTCAGGCCCTGGAGGGCAAGGTCTTGGCCCAGCACGCTGCGTTCGAAGCCGCGCGCGCTGTCCGGGGCTTCGCCGTCGCCGAAGGTGCTGACCACAAACAGCGCATGTTCCGACTGGCGCAAGTCGTCTTCACTGACACTGCCCAGGGGCTGCACCTTCACCGGCAACCCGGCCGCCTGCAACTGGCCGGCGGTCTGCCAGGCCAGTTGCTCGGCAAAGCCGCTCTGGCTGGCGAAACCGATCAGCCAGGCCGGTGCATTGCCAGGGTTTTCGCCCAGACCTTTGCGTGCATCGCGCACCTGGCGCTTTTTGCGGCGGCGGTCCAGGTACAGCAACCAGCCGGTAATAAAGAACAGCGGCATGCACAGCGAAGTGACGGTAAGGATGATCCGCCCCACCAGGCCGAAGTAACTGCCCACATGCAGCGCATAGATGCTGGTCAGCAATTGCGCCTTGAGGCTTTTATCGCTATAGCGTTGAACACTTTTGACCACGCCAGTGGCCGGGTCCAGGTTGATCTGGTTCAGCGCGCGGTCATGGGGAGAGTTCTGCAACAGGTAGTAGATCGTGGCCGGTTGCCCGGCGACGGCAGGCATACGGATGTTGTAGGCACTCAGGCCCGGGCCGGCGGTGCTGTAGATGCTGCTCCAGATCGCCTCGTAGTTGGCCACGGGTGCCGGGCCCGCCGGCGCCGGGCCGCGATTGCGCACCCGCTCGTTTTGCGGGGCATCGGACAGCAGCTTGGTCAGGCCCTTGTTGTACCACTCGTAGGACCACGACAAACCGGTGAGCGCGGCCAACAGGTAGAACAGCAGGCACCAGGTGCCGAACACCGAGTGCAGGTCCCAGTTGAAACTGCGGCCTTTCTTGCGCCAGTCCAGGGTCAGCCAGGCACGCCAACTCGCCACCTGGCGCGGCCAGCGCAGGTACAGGCCGGAGAGGCAGAAGAAAATCAAGATCAGCGTACAGGCGCCGGTGATTTGCCGGCCGGTATCGCCCATGGCGAGGAAGCGGTGCAGTTGCAGCATCAGACCGAAAAAGTCCTGGCCGACGGCATCGCCCAGGTAGTCGCCGGTGTACGGGTCGAAGTAGCGCATCTGCCCCCGGCGTTCGCCCGGTGGCGGCGTGAAGAAGACCCGGGCGGCGTTGCCACTTTCGCTTTCCACCCACAGCATGGACACGGCCTTGCCTTCGGTGGCTTCGAGTTTGCGCACCAGTTCAGCGGGTGGCAGCACCCCGGCGGGTTGCTGGTGCACGGTCAGTACCGTGGGGTTGAGCGCCCGCAGGATTTCATCCTGGAACGAGTACGCGGCCCCGGTAATCCCCATCAATGCCAACACCAGCCCGGCGGTAATGCCGAAAAACCAGTGCAACTGGAATAGGGTCTTCTTCAACACGTCGGACGGCCTCGCTGAGCTGGATAGGAATTTTACGGCGCGCATTATGCCGTGAGTTGTCGAGAAAGATTCTTTTTTACATACGAAAGCCCCGGGCATCCGATGCGCGGGGCTTTTGCATGAAACCTACAGCGTCTTAGAAGTGGAAGCTGGTGGTCAACAGGGCCGTACGACCGGCTGCCTGGTTGGCGAAGTGTGCGCCGTAGGCCTTGTCGTAGTAGGTCTTGTCGGTCAGGTTCTGCACGTTCAATTGCAGGTCGACGTTCTTGGTCAGCTTGTAGCTGGCCATGGCGTCGTAGCGGGTGTAGGACGGTACGTAGACGGTGTTGGCCGGGTCGCCGTAGACGTTGTCGACATAGAACGCGCCGCCACCGACGGTCAGTTTCGAGGTGATGTCATAGGTGGTCCACAGGCTGAAGGAGTGCTTCGGCGTGTTGGGCATTTCGTTGCCTTTGTTGGAGCCGGCGGTGACGACACCCAAACGGTTGCCGTTTTTGCCTGGGTCCACCAACTCGCTTTTCAGGTAGCTGTAGCCGGCGAATACCTGCCACTGCTCGGTGAGTTTGCCGCTGGCGGAAAGCTCCAGGCCATCGACCCGGGACTCACCGGCGTTTTCATAGGTGTTGGAGTTGACCAGAACCCGCGCGTTTTTCTTCTCGGTGCGGAACACGGCAGCGGTCAGGGACAGACGGTCGTGGAACAAATCCCACTTGGTGCCCAGCTCGTAGTTGACGGTTTCTTCCGGTTTCATGTCGCTGGTGTTGATGCCGGTTGGGATGGCGTTGGAGTCGACACCTTCACCCACCAGGCCGCCAGCAGGCGAGGCCGAAGTGGCATAGGAGGTGTAGATGCTGCCGTTTTCCATCGGCTTCCAGACCAGGCCGGCCTGCCAGTTGAAGAACTGGCTGTCGTCCTTGAGCTTGGTGCGGGCTTTTACCGTGGCGGAGGGTACCGCGTTGGTGTTGGCCTCGGTGTCGAACGTGTCGTAGCGCAGGCCGACGTTCAGCAGCCACTGCGGGTCGAGTTCGATGGTGTCGAACACGTACGCGGCGCGGCTGGTGGCCTTGGTGTTGGTGCCCATGTAGTTGCGGGCGACGCTGCCGGTCCAGGCATCGTTGGGGTTCGGGTCGCTCAACGAAGTGCACTGGCCGCCCTTGCCGCCGCCGGCCACGGTGCAGCTCGGGTTGCTGTTGGGGCTGACGGTGTAACCGCTGACACGGGTTTCTTCACCGGTAAATTCCAGCCCCGTGGAGTAGCTGTGCTTGAAGCCCAGGGCCTGGAAGCTGCCGAACAGATCGGTCTGGTTGGTGGTAGTCGTGGTGGTGGACACGCGGCTGTTGGCCCGGCGCCAGACGGTACCGAACTGGTTGACGTTGTGCTGGCTGTCGTCCGGTTGGGTGAGCACGTAGTCCTGGCCGGTGCTGCCGTGACGCAGGGTGTTTTTGATCGTCATGTTGTCGTTCAGGTCGTGCTCGATGGAGAACGTACTGATATCGGCGCGGGTCTTGCGGAAGTCGCGATCCTTCAAACCATAGAAGTTGCTGCTGTCGCCACCGTCGGTGGGTTTGTCATGCACATGCACAGCCGTCGCGGAACTGTTGCTGTAGCCGTAGGGAATGCCCGAATCCGGCAGGTCGTTGCTTTCCATGTGGTAGTAGCTGAGGTTGACGCGGGTCGGGGTGCCCAGGCCAAAGGTCAGCGATGGTGCCACGCCCCAACGGTCGTAGTTGACTGCGTCGCGGCCGGCCACGTTCTGTTCGTGGCTCATCAGGTTCAGGCGGAACGCGGCGTTGTCGAGGAACTGGCGGTTGACGTCGAGGGCATAGCGCCGGGTCTGGTCGGAGCCGTAGGTAAAGCCGCCGTTGAGGAAGTCCCGTGCTTGTGGGGTCTTGCTCACCAGGTTGAGGCTGCCACCGGCCGAGCCACGGCCACCGAACGAGGAGTTGGGGCCCTTGCTGACTTCGATGGACTCGATATCGAAAATTTCCCGGCTCTGGCCGCCGGTATCACGCACGCCGTCCAGGTAGGTGTCGCCCTGGGCATCGAAGCCACGGATAAACGGACGGTCGCCCTGGGGGTTGCCGCCTTCACCGGCACCAAAGGTAATCCCCGGCACGGTACGCAGAGCGTCCTGCAGCGAGGTGGCGGCGGTGTCCTTGAGCACCTGCGCTGGCACCACGGTGACGGAGCGCGGGGTGTCGACCAGCGGCGCGGTGTATTTCTGCGAAGAGGCTTTTTCGGTCTGGTAGGAGGTTGCGTCCTGTTCCTGGCCGGTGATGCTGGTGGCCCCGAGGGAAATGCTGTTGCGCTCGCCTTTTTGTTCGGTCTCTTGGGCCGCTTGCGCCATATGGGCGACAGAGCTGGCGCTGATGGCCACGCCAATGGCCGAGGCCAGCAAGCGCGGTGAACTGTTTGGTGTTTTTGTAATGTGGCGCGACATGAAATTCCCTACCCCAAGGATGTTAGGGCGCGAAATATATTGTAAACAATTATGCATAGCAATTGAGAGGCATTGCTATTTGCACTCTATTTACAAAATTTACACTTCGGGAGTTACGGTTTTTGCGGGCTCATACGTCTGCCCGTCGGATCAGGGTTTTACAGCGTCAATAGTAATCAATACCATTGGCGCCCCTCTGCCCTCAGGTAACGTCTCATGCTGCTGCATATTCCCGGCCTGTTCTCCCGCGAAGAAGTCCTGCGCATCCGCGAAGCCCTGGAGCAGGCGGACTGGGCAGACGGCAAGATCACCGCCGGGCACCAGTCGGCCAAGGCCAAGCACAACCTGCAATTGCCCGAAGGCCACCCACTGGCCAAGGAAATCGGCGCGGCCATGCTCGAGCGCCTATGGCAAAACCCGCAATTCATGTCGGCGGCGCTGCCACACAAAGTCTTCCCGCCATTGCTCAATTGCTACACCGCGGGGGGCAGCTTCGACTTTCATATCGATAACGCCGTGCGCCAGCCCAAGGGCAGCCCCGAGCGGGTGCGCACCGACCTGTCTGCCACGCTGTTTTTCAGCGACCCGGATGAGTACGACGGCGGCGAACTGCAGATCCAGGACACTTTCGGCCAGCAGCAGGTCAAGTTGCCGGCCGGCGACATGGTGCTGTACCCCGGCTCCAGCCTGCACAAAGTCAACGCCGTGACCCGTGGTGCGCGCTATGCCGCGTTTTTCTGGACCCAAAGCCTGGTGCGTGAAGACAGCCAGCGCACGTTGCTGTTCGAAATGGACGGTGCGATCCAGCAACTGAGCCGTGACGTACCGGACCACCCGGCCCTGATCCAGCTCACCGGCACCTATCACAACCTGTTGCGTCGCTGGGTCGAGGTCTGAGCATGGCTTTTCACTTGCGCCGCGAAGAACGCCTCGACGGCGAACAACTGCGCGCCATGCTCGACGAATCACCGGCCCGCGCGGCCCAGGCGATCCTGATGGCGGCGAAGGAGGGCGTGCTCGATGCCCAGGCGCTACTGGGGCAAATTCTCCTGGAAGGGCGCGGGATCAAGCGCGATGAGGCACTGGCCCTGCGCTGGTTCCGGATTGCGGCACAGGGCGGGCACCTGATGGCACGCAATATGGCGGGGCGCTGCCTGGAGCACGGCTGGGGTTGCGCCGCCGATGAGCGGGCGGCGGCCGTCGAGTATCGCCAGGCAGCAGAGGCGGGGCTGGATTGGGGGTTGTACAACTACGCCAACTTGCTGGCCACCGGGCGCGGTGTGACGCCAGACCAGCAACAGGCGCTGGCCTGTTATCGCCAGGCTGCCGAACGGGGGCATGCCAAGTCGATGAACCTGTTGGGGCGATACCTGGAAGAAGGGCAATTTTGCGCGCAAGACCTGCCCGCAGCGCGCGATTGGTATCGTCGCTCGGCCGAAGGTGGGGATTTTCGCGGGCAGTTCAGTTATGCGGCGGTGCTGGCGGATCAAGGCCAGGTCGAGGCGGCGCTGGAGTGGCTGCACCGGGCGCTGGAAGGCGGGAATCTGAAGTTTTTGCAGGTGGCGCACAAAGCGCTGGCGGCGGCGAATGATCCGCAGATTCGCGCCATGGCTGCTGCCTACCAGCAACGCGCAGAAGAGTTGTAGGAGCCGGCAAGCCGGCTCCTACGGGGTCAGACGTAGAAGGATTTCAGCGGTGGGAAACCGTTGAATTCAACGGCGCTGTAGCTGGTGGTGTACGCACCGGTGGACAGCCAGTACAGGCGGTCACCAATGGCCAGGTTCAGCGGCAGGCCGTACTTGTAGTTTTCGTACATGATATCGGCGCTGTCGCAGGTAGGACCGGCGATCACCACTTCTTCCATCTCGCCTTTTTTCTCGGTCCAGATCGGGAACTTGATGGCTTCATCCATGGTTTCGATCAGGCCGGAGAACTTGCCCACATCCGTGTACACCCAGCGCTCGACGGCGGTGCGGGATTTACGTGCAACCAATACCACTTCGCTGACCAGGATCCCGGCGTTGGCGATCAACGAACGGCCCGGCTCCAGGATGATTTCCGGCAGCTCGTCACCGAAGTCTTCCTTGAGGAAGCGGATGATTTCCTCGGCGTAGGTTTCCAGGCTGTTGGTGCGGGTGATGTAGTTGGCCGGGAAGCCGCCGCCCATGTTGATCAGCTTGAGGTGGATGCCGTCTTCTTCTTTCAAGCGCTCGAAGATCACCTTGACCTTGGCGATGGCTGCGTCCCACACGCTGATATCACGCTGCTGCGAACCCACGTGGAACGAGATGCCGTAGGGCACCAGGCCCAGGTCGCGGGCGAGGATCAGCAGGTCCATGGCCATGTCGGTCTGGCAGCCGAATTTGCGCGACAAAGGCCAGTCAGCCGTAGTCGAGCCTTCGGTAAGGATACGCACATAGACTTTGGAGCCCGGCGCGGCCTTGGCGATGTTGCGCAGGTCGGCTTCGGAGTCGGTGGAGAACAGGCGCACGCCTTTCTCGTAGAAGTAGCGGATGTCCTTGGATTTCTTGATGGTGTTGCCGTAGCTGATACGGTCGGCGCTGACGCCGCGGTCCATGACCTTGTCCAGCTCGTAGATCGAGGCGATGTCGAAGCTCGAACCCTTGTCTTTCAACAGGTCGATGATCTCGACGGCAGGGTTGGCCTTGACGGCGTAGTACACCTTGGCGAATTCGAAACCGGCGCGCAGGTCATCGTAGGCCTGGCTAATCATCGCGGTGTCGATCACCACGAACGGGGTTTCTTGCTTGTCGGCGAACGCCTTCATTTTGTCAAAGGTGGCGCGCGCGAAATAGTCTTCGACGTTGATCGACATGCTGGGAACTCCTAAGGGCAAACTAAATTGATCAATGGGTGCAAATGAACGTCCTCCGTATCCCCACTTTGGTTCGCCTACTTCCCAAGGCATGTCGCCGAAAGCAAAAAGGCCACGGGATAAGCTTCCCTTGGCCTTGCTGTCTCGTCGTCAGTACTTGAGCCGGATGGATCGTTTCCAGCATGGACGTTCGGCGCGAACTTTAGGGCGTGAGGAGCTTGAGATCAACTAAAAATGTCGCGTTTTTGCACGCGTTCGTCGCGCGATCCCGTGCAGCTACTTATGTAACCGACCGGTGTGACGGATTGATGTTCCCCGGATGGGGCTGATCAGATGGATTTGCGGTGTATTCATCGCAGGCAAGCCAGCTCCTACAGGGATTGCATTCCAACTGTGGGAGCTGGCTTGCCTGCGATAGCGGTCTATCAGGCCAAGGCAGTCTCGGCAGGCGACACGATACTGGTCTTGCCCCCACGGGACTTACCGGAGCTCAGGTACTCGGCAATCGACTCTTGGGTCACTTCACCCAAAAACACCCGCTCGGCATCCATCACCGGCAGCCACGAGCGGTTGAACTCGTACATGCGCGACAACAGGATGCGCAAGTGCTCGTCAAACGCCGCCGTGGCGTTGAACTCGCGCAGGTATTGGGCGCAGGTACCCGTCTGACGATGCAGGTCGCGACGTCGTACATAACCCAGGGCCTTGTTCTCGGCGCAGGTGACCACCACATAGCGCCGGTCATGCTCGTCCATCAGCTCCAGGGCATCGGCCACCGGCGTTTCCGGGCTGACCGACGGGGCGTTGTCCGCCGCGTCTTCGGCCTTGACCAGCAGCAGGCGCTTGAGGGTGCTGTCCTGGCCGACAAAGTTGCTGACAAACTCGTCGGCAGGATGGGCCAGCAGGGTGTCCGGGTGGTCGATCTGCAACAGCTTGCCGGCGCGGAAGATGGCGATTTTGTCGCCCAGCTTGATCGCCTCGTCGATGTCATGGCTGACCATGATCACTGTCTTGTTCAATGCGCGCTGCATCTCGAAGAACTCGTTCTGGATCATCTCGCGGTTGATCGGGTCGACCGCGCCGAATGGCTCATCCATCAGCAGCAATGGCGCGTCGGCCGCCAGGGCGCGGATCACGCCGATCCGCTGTTGCTGGCCACCGGACAATTCACGGGGGTAGCGGTGCAGATACTGCTTGGGTTCGAGCTTGATCATGCTCATCAACTCACGGGCGCGGTCGTGGCACTTCTGCTTGTCCCAGCCCAGCAGCTTGGGCACCACCACGATGTTTTCCTCGATGGTCATGTTGGGGAACAGGCCGATCTGCTGGATCACGTAGCCGATGTTGCGGCGCAGGGTCACTTCGTCGAGGTCGGTGGTGTCCTCGCCGTTGATCAGGATCTTGCCCGAGGTGGGCTTGATCAGGCGGTTGATCATCTTCAGCGTGGTGCTCTTGCCGCAACCCGAGGGGCCGAGGAATACGCAAATCTCGCCTTCATTGACAGTCAGGCTCACGTCGTTAACGGCGGTGACAGTCTTGCCGTTGCTTTGGAAGGTCTTGGACAGGTTTTGAAGTTCGATCATTTGAGCAATCCTTTTGGAGTCAGCGAGCGTTGCAGCCATTGCAGAAGCAGGTCGGCGAAGATGGCCAGGAGACTGACCAGCACGGCGCCAACGATCAGCATCGACATGTCGCTGCGGCTGATGGAAGCCAGAATAAGTACACCCAGGCCACCGGCGCCGATGGTGGCGGCAATGGTCATTACACCGATGTTCATCACCACGGCGGTGCGCACGCCGGCGAGGATCACCGGCACGGCGATGGGCAGCTCGACCATGCGCAGGCGCTGGCCGAAGGTCATGCCGATGCCTTTGGCGGCTTCGCGGATGCCCGGCTCGACACCGGTCAGGGCCAGGTAGGTGTTACGCATGATCGGCAGCAGGGAGTAGAGGAACACGGCGGTGATCGCCGGCATCGGCCCCAGGCCCTGGCCGAACTTGGAGTAGAACGGCAGCAGCAGGCCGAACAGGGCAATCGACGGGACGGTCAGCAGCACCGTGGCGCTGGCCTGCAACGGGCCGGCCAGGGTCGGGAAGCGGGTCATCAGCACGCCCAGGGGCACGCCGACGACAATCGCGAGGATCACGGCGATCCCGACCAGGGTGATGTGCTGCCAGGTCAGGTGTAGGACTTGGGCCCAATCAAGATGGGAAAAGGCGTTCAGAAATTCCATGTCTTCTCCTCTTTTAGTTGAGTGGGTGCTGGCGCAGGAAGTCAGCGGCAACGGCCGATGGGCTTTCATGGTCGACGTCGACCCGCGCGTTCAGCTGGCGCATGGTTTCATCGTCGAACAGCGCCGCCAGTGGCTTGAGGTCGGCGGCCAATTGCGGGTGGGCATCCAGATAAACCTGGCGTACCACCGGGGCTGCGGTGTAGTCCGGGAAGTAGTGCAGGTCATCTTCCAGCAGCTTCAACTTGAAGGCGTTGAGGCGGCCATCGGTGGTGTACACCAGGCCGGCAAACACCTGGCTATTACGCAGGGCGGTGTAGACCAGGCCTGCGTCCATCTGCCGGGTGTTCTTGCGGGTGAGGTTCATGCCGTACAGCTTGACCATGCCGGCCATGCCGTCGGAACGGTTGGCGAACTCGGTATCCAGGGCCACCAGGCGGTTTTCACGGGTTGGCTCGGCCAGCGCCTTGGTCAGGTCGCTGATGGTGTTGATCTGCGGATACTCCTTGGCCACGTTTTCCGGCAGGGACAGGGCGTAGGTGTTGCTGAACTTCGACGGCGACAGCCAGACCAGGCCTTTTTTTGCGTCGAGTTCTTTCACCCGTGCGTAGGACTGTTCGCTGTCGAGCTTCTCGTCCACATGGTTGTAGGCCACCAGGGACACGCCGGTGTACTCCCAGATCAGGTCCAGTTGCCCGCTCTCCTGGGCACTGCGCGCCAGGTTGCTGCCCAGGCCGCCGGTCACGCGGGTGTCGTAGCCCTTGGTGCGCAGGTACTGGGAGGTAATTTCGGCGAGCAGGGTCTGCTCGGTGAAGACCCGGGCGCCGATACGGATCACCGGTTTTTCAGCGGCTTGCGCAATGCCTGCAAACAGCAGGACGCAGCTCAATATCAAAGTCAGTTTTTTCATGTCGATTCCTTTACCCAGCCTTAAGACGGACGCAACCCGCGTTCCAGCCAGAGGCGGCTGGCCATGGTCACCAGACCGTCAAGCAGCAACGCCAGCAACGCGGTACACGCGGCGCCGAGTAGCAATTGCGGCTGATTGTTCAGGGCAATGCCGGGGAAGATCAGGCTGCCCAGGCTGTTGGCGCCAATCAGGAACGCCAGCGGTGCGGTGCCGACGTTGATCGCCAGGGCCACACGTACGCCACCGATGATGATCGGCACGGCGTTGGGCAGTTCGACGCGAAACAGCACCTGGCGAGGGGTCATGCCGATGCCGACGGCGGCTTCCTTCAAGGAACCCTGCACGTTTTTCAGGCCTTCGTAGGTATTGCGCACGATGGGCAGCAAGGAGGCGAGGAACAGGGCGAAGATGGCTGGGCCACTGCCTATGCCGAGGACGCCGAGGGCGATGGCCAGTACGGCCAGGGGAGGGACGGTGTTGCCGATGTTGAAGATCTGCATGAAGCGTTCTGCGCGCCCGACCATATTCGGTCGGCTGAGCAGGATACCGGCGGGGATCCCTACAATCAGGGCAGCCAGCATGGAGACAAGTACAAGAATCAGGTGAGCTTGCAGGTAAAACAACAAATCGTCGCGGTACATCTCGATCGTGTTGATGCCGATCCAGTGGACCAGCAGGGCCAGGAGAGCGACGACAACCGCTCCTCCTATCAGCCCTTTGCCATAGCGAATAGCCACAGGCGGACTCCTTTTTTCTTTTGTCGGCGAACACATTTCCGAGCGGCAATGCCATTCCTGGCTGTCGGCGAATATGTTCGCGAAAAGCAGCTCGCCGATACCGGCAATGCGGTATGCGATCAAGCCATGAGCGCAGCCTCGTCAGGCTAACTTGCTGATTTTTCAGCCCCTGTTACGAGTGCGGTAGCAGGGGAGTGGACGTCTCTACCTTTTAAAAGGTTCCATACTTGGCAGCATTTAGCCACCCCCAATCGGGTGAACGGTGGTCCGGCTCCCTGGGTTTGCGCTATACTCGCCGCCCTTTTTTGACTCACCTGCCAGGCGATTTCCCATGACCCACCAGGCCGCCGAAGTCGCGAAACGCCGCACTTTCGCCATTATTTCCCACCCCGATGCCGGTAAAACCACCATCACCGAAAAGCTCCTGCTGATGGGCAAGGCGATCGCAGTGGCCGGCACGGTGAAATCCCGCAAGTCTGATCGCCATGCCACCTCAGACTGGATGGAGATGGAGAAGCAACGGGGTATTTCCATTACCACGTCGGTCATGCAGTTCCCCTATCGCGACCACATGATCAACCTGCTCGACACCCCGGGCCACGAAGACTTCTCCGAAGACACCTACCGCACCCTGACCGCGGTGGACTCGGCCTTGATGGTCCTCGACGGTGGTAAGGGTGTCGAGCCCCGCACCATCGCCCTGATGGACGTGTGCCGCCTGCGTGACACGCCGATCGTCAGCTTTATCAACAAACTCGACCGTGACATCCGCGACCCGATCGAACTGCTGGATGAAATCGAAGCCGTCCTGAAGATCAAGGCCGCGCCGATCACCTGGCCGATTGGTTGCTACCGCGACTTCAAGGGCGTGTACCACCTGGCCGACGACTACATCATTGTCTACACCGCCGGCCACGGTCATGAACGCACCGATGTGAAGATCATCGAGAAACTCGACTCCGATGAGGCCCGCGCCCACCTGGGTGACGAGTACGACCGCTTCGTCGACCAACTAGAGCTGGTGCAGGGCGCCTGCCACGAGTTCAACCAGCAGGAATTCCTCGACGGGCAACTGACCCCGGTGTTCTTCGGTACCGCTCTGGGCAACTTCGGCGTCGACCACGTACTGGATGCGGTGGTCAACTGGGCACCGAAACCACTGGCGCGGGTTGCCAACGAACGGACCGTGGAGCCGGTTGAAGAGAAATTCAGCGGTTTCGTGTTCAAGATCCAGGCGAACATGGACCCCAAGCACCGCGACCGTATCGCCTTTATGCGTATCTGCTCCGGCAAATACGAAAAAGGCATGAAGATGCGCCACGTACGCACCGGCAAGGACGTGCGTATCGGCGACGCCCTGACGTTCTTCTCCTCGGAGCGTGAGCAGTTGGAAGAGGCGTTTGCCGGCGACATCATCGGCCTGCACAACCACGGCACCATCCAGATCGGCGACACCTTCACCGAAGGCGAAGCGCTGGGCTTCACCGGCATCCCGCACTTCGCCCCGGAACTGTTCCGCCGCGTACGCCTGCGCGACCCGCTCAAGTCCAAGCAACTGCGCCAGGGCTTGCAGCAGTTGGCGGAAGAGGGCGCCACCCAGGTGTTCTTCCCCGAGCGCAGCAACGACATCATCCTCGGCGCCGTGGGTGTGCTGCAGTTCGATGTGGTGGCCAGCCGCTTGAAAGAGGAATACAAGGTCGAATGCTCCTACGAGCCGATCACCGTGTACTCCGCGCGCTGGATTGATTGCAGCGACAAGAAGAAGCTCGAAGAGTTTTCCAACAAGGCCGTGGAAAACCTCGCCATCGATGGCGGCGGCCACCTGACCTACCTGGCGCCGACGCGGGTCAACCTGGCGCTGATGGAAGAGCGCTGGCCGGATGTGAAATTCCGGGCGACGCGCGAGCATCACTAAGGGTTAGCGGTACGAAAAAAGGCGAAGCTGTGATGGCTTCGCCTTTTTATTCGGCGGTAGATTATTAGGTATTGGGCCCAACTTTAAGTTGTTTAAGACTTAGATCAGCCCCCGCCCTTAGGGTTTCAACTTGTGCGGCTATTGCATCTTTGACAATTGCTTCGCCCACGTCAGTGATTTCCTGATTTTTTATATAGTTCACACTCAAGAACAATAGGTGCATGGCAACATCCATCGCACTTTGAAAAGACAGCAGTGTATTGTTATTCCCCAGTTCATCGACCACTCTTTCCCAGCGCCGGTCAGACTCGACCTGCAAGGCCTTGAACTCCGCCAGCGACACGTCGCCGTCCTCGTAGATATCAGACAGCAGCTTTTCCAGGGATTTTGAAATGTCTCGCATGACAGCCCTCGCAAAGAATATAAGAAGTTGCAGCGGGCGGACTTTATTCTTTGCGCGTGGCGTTGCGCAATTGCGGAAACATAGAGGTTACAAGTTACAGAAAGTTAGTCTGTGAGGCGGGGATTGGTGCTGTTTTTAATGTCGGACTTGTCGTTGGTTTTATCGCGAATAGGCGGTAATTACGTGCGTCAGAATGACCATTAAAAAAGCTCCGCCAGGCATGCCGGGCGGAGCAGAGATACAGGCGCAGGTAACTGGCCTTAGAACGAAGCCGTCACCGACGCAAAATACGCCCGACCCGGTTCGTTGTACGTCTGGGCGCCCGCATCATCAGCATTGCCTTTGCGATACAGGCGCTTGTCCAGCAGGTTTTCGATGCCCACGCGTACGCTCAGGTTCTTGTTGAACTCGTAGCCGCTGCTCAAGCCCATCAAGCCGTACGGGTCCACGTCCTGCTGGGCGCTGCGATCATAGTTGCTGGCGCTGCGCGAGTTGAGGGTTGGCGACTCCTGCTTGCCGTAGTAGGTGCCGCTGACCTGGAACGACAGCTTGTCGGTGGCCTGCCAGTCCAGCGTGGTGTTGACCGTGTACTTGGGAATGACGCTCAGCGGCTCGCCGGTGTCCTTGTCCTTGGAGTCGATCATGTAGGTCAGGTTGGTGTTCCAGTCCAGGTCGTCGCGCAAGCTCATGAACAGGTTGCCTTCGACCCCCTGCACCAGCGCGGCGCCGCTGTTTTCCCATTCCAGCACACGGCGCCCGCCGTCCAGGCGGTAGGCGGCGGTGTTGCTGGCGTTGATTTTGTTCTTGTAGTCATTACGGAAGTAAGTCGCGCTGGTGCGCCAGGTGCCTTTGTCATAGGCCAGGCCAATTTCCTTGTTGACGCTGATTTCCGGTTTCAGGTCCGGGTTGCCCACCAGGTAGCAGCCACCGGAGTTGGTTTCGCCGGCGTTGCAGCCGTTGCCACGGCTGTACAGCAAGTAGTTGGGGTTGGACTGGTACAGGTTGGGCGTCTTGTAGGCCCGGGCAATCCCGCCCTTGAGGCTCAGTTCATCGGTCAACTGGTGCGAGGCGTTGAGGCTCGGGCTCCAGTTGCCGCCGTATTCTTCATGATCGTCGTAGCGCAGGCCGGGAGTGATGATGGTCTTGCTGCCGACTTCGATGTTGTCCTCGGCGAACAGCGCGTAGCTCGAGGCCGTGGTCTTGGTGCTGCTGCGGCTCATCCCCGGAATGCTCGGCACGCCGCCGGTGCCTGGGTCGTAGCTTTGTGGGCGCAGCGAGCCTGGGTCGTTCATCGACTCGTAGAGGTATTCGCTGCCCAGGGTCAGCACCTGCTCGGTGCCGAAACTCAGGGGCAGGTTGACCTCGGCGGTGGCCCGGGTGTTGCGCAGGCGCGATTCGAAACGGCCAGCGGTGGCGGAGGGTGCGCCCTCGCCGGAGCCGGCCAGGCCTTCGTTGAGGCGTGCGTTGCGGGTCAGGTCGTGGCTCAGGGAGGCCAGGGTCGAGCCCCAGTCGAACTCGCCACGGTGGGTGGCGGAGAAACTGCTGCGCTGGATCACGCTGGTTTCTTTGCCGACCAGGCTGTTAACGAACACGCCGCCGCCGTTAAGCATGGTGTCGCCGGCGAAGATATTGCCCTGGCGGCTGTAGCTGGCTTCCAGGTCCAGGGTTTGCTCAGGGGTGAATTGCCAACTGAGCAAGCCGTTGACGTCTTTGTTGCGCACACCCTCGCGGCCGGCAACCAGCGAGTCGGCGGTGGCCTGTTCAGCCTGGTTGATGGTGGAATCGTCGGCATCGGTCTTGTTCAAGCCGCCATACACCCGGAACGCCAGGGTATCGCTCAGCGGCCCGCTGAGGTTGAAGTTGGTGCGCTTGCTCATGCCTTCGGCATCGTCTTCGGGCAGCGACACGTAAGTGGTCAGCGAGCCGTGCAACTGATCGGTGGGGCGCTTGGTGATGATGTTGATCACCCCGCCCATGGCCCCGGAGCCGTAACGCGCGGCGGCCGGGCCGCGCAGGATTTCAATGCGTTCGACTTCCTCGGCCGGTACCCAGTTGGTTTCGCCACGGGTATCACGGTCGCCGCTCCAGCCGTAGCGCACGGCATTGCGTGAGGTCGACGGCTTGCCATCGATCAGGATCAGGGTGTTTTCCGGGCCCATGCCGCGCAGGTCGATCTGGCGGTTGTTGCCACGGCTGCCGCTGGAACTGTTGCCGCTCAGGTTGACGCCGGGTTCACGGCGGATGATGTCCGACAGATCGTTGGTGGGTGGGCGTTTCTTGATGTCTTCGGCGGTGATGATCGACACGCCGGGTGCCTGCTTGAGCTCTTCGGCGGCGGTGCCCAGGATGCGCGTTTCGCTCAGCTCCAGGGCCTGGGAGGTGCCATCGACGGGCAGGTCGCTAGCTTCTACCGGCACTTTGTCGCGCTCTCTTTCCAGGGTGTCCGCCAGCAGCGCAGGGGATGAAAGGGCGGCGATAAACGCCAGGGAGAAGTGGCTGAGCCTGAATCGAGGTGACATGTCCGCAAAATCCTTTATGAAAGGTGGCAACTGAGCGAGATGCACCAGAATTGCCTTCCAGCAGGATTCGGCGCGCTCTACGCGCCGGAATGCTAGTCATTATCAAATACAAGTAAATATCATTTACAATTTTTACACTTAGCTAAAAACAAAAAAGCCCCTCCCGCCAGACTGATGCGCAATCTGGCGGGAGAGGCTGTACAACGCTGTATTGCCCTGTGGCAGCGGGCTTGTGTGGGAGCGGGCTTGCCCGCGATGCAGGCACCTTGCACTGTCAGTTAAACCGCGCTGATGCTATCGCGGGCAAGCCCGCTCCCACACAAGCCCACCCCTCCAGGGGGTTAGGCGACGAACTGCTCCGCGTGATGGCAAGCCACCTGGCGGTTGTCCAGTTCGCGCAGCAGCGGTTCTTCACTGCTGCAGCGCTCGGTCGCATACGGGCAGCGCTTGTGGAAGGCGCAGCCGGAAGGCGGGTTCAGCGGGTTGGGCAACTCGCCGACGATCTTGATCTTCGGCTTGTTCGGGTCCGGGTGAATGGTCGGAGTGGCCGACAGCAACGCCTGGGTATAAGGGTGCAGCGGGCGCTCGTAGATGTCGTTCTTCGCGCCCATTTCCACCGGGCGGCCGAGGTACATCACCATCACGTGGTCGGCAACGTGTTGCACCACCGCCAGGTTGTGGGAGATGAACACATACGCCGTGTTGTACTGCTGCTGCAGGTCCATGAACAGGTTGAGCACCTGGGCCTGGATCGACACGTCCAGCGCCGAGGTTGGTTCATCCGCCACCAGCACCTTGGGTTGCAGCATCATCGCGCGGGCCAGGGCGATCCGCTGGCGCTGGCCCCCGGAGAACATGTGCGGGTAGCGCTGATAATGCTCAGGGCGCAGGCCCACCTGCTTCATCATCGCCTGGACCTTTTCACGGCGCTCGGCGGCGGACAGATTGGTGTTGATCAGCAGCGGCTCGCCCAGTTGATCGCCGACTTTCTGCCGTGGGTTCAACGAGGCGTAGGGGCTCTGGAACACCATCTGCACGTCTTTGCGCAGTTGCTTGCGCTGGGCCTTGTCGGCGCCGGCGACTTCCTGGCCGGCGATTTTCAAGGAGCCGGACGACGGCTCTTCAATCAGCGTCAGCGCGCGGGCCAGGGTGGATTTGCCGCACCCGGACTCACCCACCACGGCGAGGGTCTTGCCGGCTTCCAGTTCGAACGACACGCCATTGAGGGCGCGCACGGTGGCGTGGCCCTTGAACAGGCCACGGGACACTTCGTAGTGACGGGTCAGGTCGCGGGCGGTAAGAACGACGGCCATTACGCCACCTCCTGGTTCAAGGGGTAGAAGCAGCGCACAAGGCTGTGGGCTTGCGGGTCCAGGGTCGGACGGGTCTGGCGGCAGCTGTCTTGCACATACGGGCAGCGTGGCGACAGCAGGCAGCCTTGCGGGCGGTCATAACGGCCGGGGACGATGCCCGGCAGCGTCGACAGACGCGCAGCGCCCATGCTGTGTTCCGGGATCGCGGCCAGCAATGCCTCGCTGTACGGGTGCGCCGGTACGTCGAACAGGCCGGGCACCTGGCCGACTTCCACCGCTTGGCCGGCGTACATCACGCACACGCGCTGGGCTGTTTCGGCCACTACCGCGAGGTCGTGGGTGATCAGCACCAGGCCCATGTTCTGCTCTTTTTGCAGGGCCAGCAGCAGCTCCATGATCTGCGCCTGGATGGTCACGTCCAGGGCCGTGGTCGGCTCGTCGGCGATCAGCAGTTTTGGCTCGCCGGCAATCGCCATGGCAATTGCCACACGCTGGCTCATGCCGCCGGACAGCTGGTGCGGGTAGGCATCCATGCGGCTGGAAGCGCCTGGGATCTCGACCTTTTCCAGCAGTTCGATGGCACGTTTGCGCGCTTGCTTGCCGGACATTTTCAGGTGCAGGCGCAGTACTTCTTCAATCTGGAAACCCACGGTGTAGCTGGGGTTCAGCGCGGTCATCGGGTCCTGGAACACCATCGCCAGGTCTTTGCCGACGATCTGCCGGCGCTGGCGGTTGCTCAGCTTGAGCATGTCCTTGCCGTCGAAGGTCAGGGAGTCGGCGGTGACGATGCCGGGATGCTCGATCAGGCCCATCAGCGCCATCATGGTCACGGATTTACCCGAACCCGACTCGCCAACGATGGCCAGTACTTCGCCTTTGTCCACGGCCAGATCGAGGCCATCGACCACCGGCACAGCGGTTTTGTCGCCGAAGCGCACATTGAGATTCTTGATTTCTAGCAGTGACATGGGAATCTCCTCACGCGGCATTCTTGAGTTTCGGGTCCAGCGCATCGCGCAGTCCGTCGCCCATCAGGTTGATTGCCAGCACGCTGAGCAAAATGGTCAAGCCAGGTAGGCTTACAACCCACCAGGCGCGTTCGATGTAGTCACGGGCCGAAGCCAGCATGGTGCCCCACTCAGGCGTCGGCGGTTGTACGCCAAGGCCGAGGAAGCCCAGGGCGGCGGCATCGAGAATCGCCGAGGAGAAGCTCAAGGTGGCCTGCACGATCAATGGCGCCATGCAGTTGGGCAGCACGGTGACGAACATCAGGCGCGGCAGGCCGGCACCGGCCAGGCGCGCGGCGGTCACGTAGTCACGGTTGAGCTCGCCCATCACCGCCGCGCGGGTCAGGCGCACGTAGGACGGCAACGACACAATGGCAATCGCGATCACGGTGTTGATCAGGCCAGGGCCGAGGATGGCGACAATCGCCACGGCCAGCAGCAGCGAGGGCAGGGCCAGCATGATGTCCATCAGACGCATGATGGTCGGGCCGAGCAAGCGCGGGAAGAACCCGGCGAACAGGCCCAGCAGGATCCCCGGGATCAGCGACATCACCACCGACGACAAACCGATCAGCAATGACAGGCGCGAGCCCTGGATCAGGCGCGACAGCAAGTCACGGCCCAGTTCGTCGGTGCCCAGCAAAAACTGCATCTGCCCGCCTTCCAGCCACGACGGCGGGGTCAGCAGGAAGTCGCGGTATTGCTCGCTGGGGTTATGGGGCGCGACCCAGGGGGCGAAAATCGCGCAGAACACGATCAGCAACATAAACAGCAGGCCGGCAACCGCGCCCTTGTTCTTGGAGAAGGCTTGCCAGAATTCTTTGTACGGCGACGGGTACAGCAGGCTCTGATCGACTGCTGACACTTGAGTTGGTGTGGTCATGGTCATGGTCTCAGCGCTGGTGACGGATGCGTGGGTTGGCGAAGCCGTAGAGAATATCCACCACGAAATTCACCAGGATCACCAGGCAGGCGATCAGCAGGATGCCGTTTTGCACCACCGGGTAGTCCCGCGCGCCAATGGCTTCGATCAGCCATTTGCCGATGCCGGGCCAGGAGAAGATGGTCTCGGTCAAGACCGCGCCGGCCAGCAGCGTGCCGACTTGCAGGCCGACCACGGTCAGCACCGGGATCAGCGCGTTACGCAGGCCGTGCACGAACACCACGCGCGCCGGCGACAGGCCTTTGGCCTTGGCGGTGCGGATGTAGTCTTCGCGCAGCACTTCAAGCATCGAGGAGCGGGTCATCCGCGCAATCACTGCCAGCGGGATGGTGCCGAGCACGATGGCCGGCAGGATCAGGTGGTGCAGTGCATCCCAGAACGCGTCCGGTTCGTCGGCCAGCAGGGTGTCGATCAGCATGAAACCGGTGCGTGGCTCGATGTCGTAGAGCAGGTCGATACGCCCGGAAACCGGGGTCCAGCCCAGGCTTACCGAGAAGAACATGATCAGGATCAGGCCCCACCAGAAGATCGGCATCGAATATCCCGCCAGGGAGATGCCCATCACCCCATGGTCGAACAGGGATCCTCGCTTGAGTGCCGCGATCACCCCGGCCAATAGCCCGAGGATGCCGGCGAACAACAGGGCGGCCATGGACAGTTCCAGGGTCGCGGGGAACAGGGCGCTGAACTCGGTCCACACGCTGGTGCGGGTACGCAGGGATTCGCCGAGGTCGCCTTGGGCGAGCTTGCCGACGTAGTCCAGGTATTGCGCATACAAGGGTTTGTTCAAGCCAAGGCGTTCCATTGCCTGGGCGTGCATCTCGGGGTCAACCCGCCTTTCGCCCATCATGACTTCTACGGGGTCGCCAGGGATCATGCGAATCAACGCAAAGGTCAGCAGCGTGATGCCGAAGAATGTGGGGATCAATAACCCCAATCGGCGGGCAATAAAACTAAACATCGTGTTGTGTACCTCAATCAGCCGGTTAGGCAGGTCCGGCCCCGTCAACGTCGACGGGGCCGGGCGTCTCTTATTACTTCACCTGGGTGGTGGCGAAGTTATTGTTGGTCAGGGGGCTTTGGGTATAACCCTCGACGTTCTTGCGCATGGCAGTGAACATTTTCGGGTAAGCCATGGGGATCCACGGTTGGTCCTTGTCGAAAACGTCCAGTGCTTGTTCATAGAGTGTGGCGCGCGCGGCGGGTTCAGCCACGGCGCGGGCCTTGTCGATCAGGCCCTGAAACTCTTCGTTACACCAGCGGGCGTAGTTTTCGCCGTTTTTCGCTGCATCGCAACTCAGGTTCGGCGTGAGGAAGTTGTCTGGGTCGCCGTTGTCCCCGGCCCAGCCGGCCGAAACCATGTCGTGCTCGCCGGCTTTGGCGCGCTTGAGCATCTCGCCCCATTCCATGACCTTGATATTGACCTTGAGGCCAATCTGCGCCAGATCCGCCTGCATGCGCTGGGCGCCGAGCATCGGGTTGGGGTTGGTCGGGCCGCCGCCGTTGCGGGTGAACAGGCTGAACTCGGTGCCTTCCGGCACGCCGGCTTCCTTGAGCAGGGCGCGGGCCTTGTCCAGGTCGCGGGCCGGGTTTTTCAGCTTGTCGTTGAAACCTAGCAGGGTCGGCGGGTACGGGCCGGTGGCGTCGATGGCATTGCCTTTGCCGTACAGGGATTCGTTATAGCCATGTTTGTCGAACGCGATGTTGATTGCGTGGCGTACCCGCGCGTCGCTCATGTACTTGTGGGTGGTGTTCATGGCGGTGTAGGCGGTGGTCATCGCCGCCAGTTCCGCGACCTTCAGGTTTGGATCGGCCTTGATGCTGGGCAGGTCGTCAGGCTTGGGATACAAGGCGATCTGGCACTCATTGGCCTTGAGCTTTTGCAGGCGCACGTTGTTATCCACCGCGATGGCCAGGATCAGTGGGTCGGCGGGCGGCTTGCCACGGAAGTATTCCGGGTTGGCCTTGAAGCGCACCTGGGCGTCCTTCTGGTAGCGGGTAAAGATGAACGGGCCGGTGCCGATCGGCTTGCTGTTGAGCTCGCCGGTCTTGTTGGCGGCCAGCAGCTTGTCGGCGTACTCGGCAGAGTGGATGGCGGTGAAGGGCATCGCGACATCGGCCAGGAACGGAGCTTCAGGGCGGGTCAGGGTGAAGACCACGGTGTGGTCATCGGTCTTCTCGACGCTTTTGAGCAGCTCCTTGAAACCCATGCTTTCGAAATAGGGGAAGCCGGTGGTGGACTTGTTGTGCCACGGGTGTTTGGGGTCCAGTTGGCGCTGGAAGCTCCAGAGCACGTCGTCGGCATTCAGGTTGCGCGTGGGCTTGAAGTAGTCGGTGGTGTGGAACTTGACGTCATCTCGCAGGTGGAAGGTATAGGTCAGGCCGTCCTCGCTGATGTCCCACGATTTGGCGAGTGCGGGTTGGATTTCAGTGGTGCCGGGCTTGAAGTCCACCAGGCGGTTGAACATGGTTTCGGCGGCGGCATCGGCGGTGACGGCCGTGGTGTACAGGACCGGGTCGAAGCCTTCCGGACTGGCTTCGGTGCAGACCACCAGGGGTTTGGCCGATACGCCGATAGCGACGCTTAATAGCGCAGCGGCAACGGCAGCTTGTAGCGGGAGCATTTTCATTCAGAGCCCTCTGCAATCGATGGGACCAGGCAAGCGTAGACGGCGGGCTCGTCCTGAGCCCGCCGTCTACCTGGTGCGATTTAAAGAATGTTGAACGGGACGGTGGTAACCAGACGGAATTCTTTGACGCTGCCGTCAAACTGGTTGGCGCTGCCACGGTGTTCGACGTAGGTGGCACGAATCGCGGTGGCCTTGAGCGGGCCGCTCTGGACCGCGTATGCCGCGCCCACGCCGTATTCCTGGTGTTTTTCGCCGTCCTGAGTCTCGATGCCGGTGTAGGCGTAGGCGCCGTTGCTGTTCCCCGTGTAGTGGGTACCGTCGATGCCCCAGCCGCGTGCGGAGTAGATGTTGAACTTCAGGCCCGGCACGCCGTATTCGGCCATGTTGATGGCGTAGGCGACCTGGAAGGATTTCTCGTTCGGGCCGTTGAAGTCCGACGTCAGGGAGTTGGCCAGGTAGATGCCGTTGGTTTCGTGCAGGTAGTCGAAGTACTCGTTACCGTTCACTTGCTGGTAGGAGAAGGTCAGGCTGTGAGCCTGGTGAGCCAATCCAAGGGACAGGGAGTAGGTATCGTTGTCGATCTCCCCCATCAGTTTTTTGCCTTCATCGACGGTCTTGTAGTAGTTCAGGCCGGTGGTCAAGGCCAGGACTTGGCTGTCACCCAACTGGTGGGTTGCACCGAAGTAGTACTGGTTCCAGAAGTCCTTGACGTTGGCGCCGAAGAAGCTGGTTTTCAGGCTCTCGAACGGCTGGTAGTTGGCGCCCAGGGTGTAGACCTTGTCGGTTGTCGCACTGTTGGCGCCTTGTTGGCTGTACTCGCTGCGGAACTTCGACAGGCTCTGTTCGGAACGTGGGGAGACGCGGTCAAACACGCCGCCCTGGAACGACAGGTTGCTGAACTCTTCGCTGTTGAAGCTCACACCCTGGAAGCTCGATGGCAGGGGACGGTTGCCGATGGTATCGACGATGCCGCTGCTGAAGTTCTGGCGACCGGCCGTCAAGGTGGTGTTGGAGACACGGAACTGCACGTTGGCCAGGCCCAGTTTGCTCCATTGGTCTACGGCATTGCCGTCAGAGTCAGCCAAGGTACGGTTAGAGCCGCCCTTGATATCGCGTTTGCTGCGGTCCAGAACCAGAGCGTTGTACACCGCTACTTCGGTCTTTACGCCAACAGTGCCCTGGGTGAACCCCGAGCTGGCGTTGAGGATGGTGCCCTGGATCCAGTTGGTACGGTTGCGGTCGGTCTTCGCCACACCGTGCTCTTTGTATTTGAACTTGCCACCACGGTACAGGCTCTCGTGGGAGTACCAGTTACGCGTGGTGCCGCCCAGGCTGAAATCTTCGATAAAGCCCTTGGCCTCGCTTTGGGCGCTGGCACTGGCCAGCGTGGTCGGCACGAATTGCTGGCTTGCAGGTTCGGCGTAAGCGGTGGCGGTGATGCTGCTGATGGCCATGGCCAGTAGCACTTTGCTGCTCAATTTCATGGGTGGAGCTCCTTTGGTTCTCTTTTTTTTATGCCGGCCTTATTGGGTGAACCGGCTATTGGGTGTGTAACTCTTCAAGCATTTGCAAACGTTTGCTGTAGGAGATTTCGCGAATTACAGCTACACGTTTGCGACAGGGCCAACGTAGCCCTGCGCATCCGGTTATTTTTTTATGGGGTGATACTGACGCCCGAGAACACGTTGCGGCCGAAGGGGCTCACTTTGAAACCTTCGACCTTGGTGCTTAACGGCTGGTTGACCGTCGAGTGGGCGACAGGCGTGATCGGCACCTGCTGTTTGAGCAGTTGCTGCGCCTGTTTGTACAGAACAGTCCTTTGTTCACGGTCGGTGACGACCTTGGCTTGCTTGATCAGCTTGTCGTACGCCGGGTCACACCACATCGAGTAGTTGTTCCCGCCGATGGCGTCGCAGCTGTAGAGGGTGCCCAGCCAGTTGTCCGGGTCGCCGTTGTCGCCGGTCCAGCCGATCAGGCTGATATCGTGCTCGCCGTTCTTGATGCGCTTGATGTACTCGCCCCACTCATAGCTGACGATCTTGACCTTGAGGCCGATCTTGGCCCAGTCGCTTTGCAGCATCTCGGCCATCAGCTTGGCGTTGGGGTTGTACGGGCGTTGGACGGGCATGGCCCACAGGGTGATCTCGGTGCCTTCCTTGACGCCGGCAGCCTTGAGCAATTCCTTGGCTTTTTCCGGGTTGTAGGCGCTGTCCTTGATGGTGTCGTCATAGGACCACTGGGTTGGCGGCATACCGTTGACCGCCAGTTGCCCCGCGCCCTGGTACACGGCATTGAGAATGCTCTGCTTGTTCACCGCCATGTCCAGGGCCTGGCGCACCTCGAGCTGGTCGAAGGGCTTGTGTCGCACGTTGTAGGCGATGTAGCCGAGGTTGAAGCCGGGCTTGGTCAGCAGTTGCAGGTTCGGGTCGGCCTTGAGGGCGTCGACGTCGGCGGGGCGTGGATGCAGGGTGACCTGGCATTCGTTGGCCTTGAGCTTCTGCACGCGCACCGAGGCGTCGGTGTTGATGGCGAAAATCAGCTGGTCGAGCTTGACCTTGCTCGGGTCCCAGTAGTGTTTGTTGCCGGCGAAACGGATCTGCGAATCCTTCTGGTAACGCTGGAACACGAACGGCCCGGTGCCGATCGGCTTCTGGTTGATATCGCTGGGTTTGCCGGCCTTGAGCAGTTGCTCGGCATATTCGGCCGAGAGGATCGCGGCGAAGCTCATGGCGATGTTCTGGATAAACGCGGCGTCGACCGTGTTCAGGGTCATCACCACGGTGTGCGGGTCGGTTTTCTCGACCTTGGCGATGTTCTTGTTCAGGCTCATCCCGTTGAAGTACGGGAACTCGGTGGGGTAGGCCTTGCGAAACGGGTGGTCGGGGTCAAGCATGCGATTGAAGGTGAATAGCACGTCATCGGCGTTGAAATCCCGTGTCGGCTTGAATTCCTTGTTGCTGTGGAACTTCACCCCTTCGCGCAAGTGGAAGGTGTAGGTCAGGCCGTCTGGCGAAATATCCCACTTAGTAGCCAGCCCTGGTACGACGCCGGTTTCACCCTTTTCGAACTCAACCAGGCGGTTGTAGATCGGTTCGGCCGCATCGTTGTCGGTGGCGGTGGTGTATTGCGCGGTGTCGAACCCGGCCGGGCTGCCTTCGGAGCAGAACACCAGGCTTTTCTTCTCGGCAGCCTGGCCTATCGAGGCGACGGCCAACAGGCCGGTGCCAAATATCGCGGATAGAACGGTGGTATGGCGCATGACTGTCCCCCAATCCATGTTTATCGTTTTCGTCAGTGAACAGTCGCCACGCCTTACCTGGCTTGGCGAAAGCACTGCTCCCATCCACAGCAAATGCCGTATCGGAACTACGCGTTTGCCTACCTCGACGTTAGGGAACGAGGGCAGGGCAGTAAATGCGCAGAACCGGACAGACCGTGTAGGTATCGGACGGAACCTGCGCAGTTAGCTGCTGTAGGACGGCAGCCTCTGCGAAAGTAGTTCGATTCCTAGGATCTTGGCGGATGCAATAACGGCGACGTTATGAAACGTCGCCGTCAAAGATCACTACTTGCTGACGCTCACCCCGTAGAAGGAATTCAAGCCAAATGGGCTGATCTTGAAGTCCTGCACGTTGGAACGCATGGGTTGATACACCGTCGAGTGCGCGATAGGTGTCATGGGGACTGCATCTTTGAGGACGTGTTGCGCCTGTTTATACAGTTCGGTGCGCTTGGCGACGTCCGAGGTGGCCTTGGCTTCTTTTACGATGCCGTCGAATTTCTTGTCACACCATTTGGAGAAGTTGTTGCCGGACAGGGAGTCGCAGCCGAACAGCACGTTCAGCCAGTTGTCCGGGTCACCGTTATCACCGCTCCAGCCGATGATCATGGCCTGGTTCTCGCCGCCCTTGGAGCGCTTGATGTACTCACCCCACTCGTAGCTGACGATGTTGACCTTCAAGCCGATCTGCTTCCAGTCGTTTTGCAGCATCTCGGCCATCAGCTTGGCGTTGGGGTTGTACGGACGCTGGACGGGCATGGCCCACAAGGTGATCTCGGTGCCTTCCTTGACGCCGGCTTGCTTGAGCAGTTCCTTGGCCTTGGCCACGTCGTGCGGGACGTCCTTGATGGTCTCGTCATAGGACCACTGGGTCGGCGGCATGGCGTTGACCGCCAGTTGGCCTGCGCCCTGGTATACCGAGTCGATGATCTGCTGCTTGTTGACCGACATGTCCAGGGCCTGGCGCACGCGCAGGTCGGCCAATGGGTTGGCGGCAGTCTGGCCCTTGAGCACAGGCATGACGTTGTAGGCGATATAGCCCAGGTTGAAACCGGCCTGGTGCGGCAGTTTCAAAGTCTTGTCCTCGCCCAGTGCCTTGAGGTCGGCCGGACGTGGGAACAAGGTCACCTGGCATTCGTTCTTCTTGAGCTTCTGGATACGCACCGATGGGTCGGTGGTGATGGCGAAGATCAGGTTATCGATCTTCACGTCTTCAGGCTTCCAGTAGTCCTTGTTGCCGGTGTAGCGGATGTTGGAGTCTTTCTGGTAGCTCTTGAACACGAACGGACCAGTGCCGACCGGCTTCTGGTTGATGTCCTGGGGCTTGCCTTCCTTCAACAGTTGGGCGGCGTACTCAGCCGACTGTAGCGAGGCGAAGCTCATGGCCAGGTTTTGGATAAACGCGGCGTCCACGGTGCCAAGGGTGAACTTGACGGTGTGGTCGTCGATTTTCTCGATGTTCTTGATGTTGGTGTCCATCCCCATGTCCGTGAAGTACGGGAACTCGGTGGGGTAGGCCTTACGGAATGGATCGTCTTTATTGATCATCCGGTTGAAGGTGAAGAGGACGTCGTCGGCGTTGAATTCACGAGTTGGCTTGAAGTACGGCGTGGTGTGGAACTTGACCCCTTCGCGCAGGTGGAAGGTGTAGGTCAGGCCGTCTTCGGAAACGTCCCAACTGGTGGCCAGGCCAGGAATCACGGCGGTGCCGCCGCGTTCGAACTGGCTGAGCCGGTTGAACATGGTTTCGGCCGAAGCATCGAAGTCTGTTCCGGTGGTGTACTGGCCTGGGTCGAAACCCGCCGGGCTCCCTTCGGAGCAGAACACCAGATTAGTCGCCGCCTGGGCGAAAGGTGCAGCGGCCATTAAACCGGCGCTGACTAAAAACGGAATGACTGCGTGTTTAAGCATGTTGGCCTCATGATTTGTTGTCATTTTTGGAATTGAGGGCGACCTCGTGAGTCGGCCTGCGGATACTTATGCAGGCCCCATACCCATTGCAAGACGTTGAGAGGCTACAACTGCCAAAGAGTGGTACGAACGTACAGGAATGTCGCATTCATGTAATTTTCGACACGAAACTGTATTTTCGAGGGCTTTTTTCGGTGCGTGGAGTGCACCGAATAAGCCCAACCGAGGTGTCTGGCGCACCCGGTTGGGGCATGGTTGTTACTTATTCAGACTTACGCCGTAGAACGGTGTCAGGCCAAACGGGCTGATCTTGAAGTCCTGGACTTCCTTGCGCAGCGGCTGGAAAACCGTCGAGTTCGCAATAGGCGTTATAGGTACTTGATCCTTAAGTATTTTTTGCGCCTGTTGATACCACTTGATGCGTTCGTCACGGTCACTGCTGAGCTTGGCCTTCTGCACCAGTTGGTCGTACTGCGGGTTACACCATTTTGCATAGTTGCTGCCCTTGACCGCGGCACAACTGTAGAGCACGCCCAGCCAGTTATCCGGGTCGCCGTTGTCGCCGGTCCAGCCGTAGATCATCACATCGTGCTCGCCGTTTTTTGCGCGCTTGATGTATTCGCCCCACTCATAGCTGACGATATTGGCAGTGATCCCGACTTTGGCCCAATCCTGCTGGATCATCTGCGCCGACATTCGCGCGTTGGGATTGGAGGCGCGCTGCACAGTCATCGCCCACAGATTGATGGTGGTACCTGGTGCAACCCCTGCTTCTTTTAGTAGCGCCCGGGCCTTGGCAGGGTCGTGCGGTGCGTCCTTGATGCTGGGGTCATAAGACCACTGGGCCGGCGGCAGTGCGTTCTGCGCCAATTGCCCGGCACTTTGGTACACCGCCTGGATAATCGCCGGCTTATCGATGGCCATGTCCAGGGCCTGGCGCACCTTGAGCTGGTCCAGCGGCGGATGGGTCACGTTGTAGGCCAGAAAGCCCAGGTTGAAGCCCGCCTGCTGCAGCACACGCAGGTTTGGATCCTGCTTCATCACCTCGATATCGGAGGGGCGCGGATAGCCGCTGACCTGGCATTCGCCGGCCTTGAGCTTTTGCAGGCGCGACGCGGCGTCCGGGGTGATCGCAAATACCAGGCTGTCGAGTTTCACATCCTCAGGCTTCCAATAGTCTTTATTGGCGACGTAGCGAATCTGCGAGTCCTTCTGGTAGCGCTTGAACACAAACGGCCCGCTGCCGATCGGTTTCTGGTTGATATCGGCGGCCTTGCCGTCTTTAAGCAACTGCGCCGCGTACTCGGCCGATTGCACGGACGCAAAGCTCATGGCCAGGTTCTGTACGAAAGCGGCATCGACGTTATTGAGGTTGAAGCGCACGCTGTGCTCGTCGAGCTTTTCCACGCTTTTGATCGTGGTGTTCAGGCCCATATCGGTGAAGTACGGCGACTCGGACGGGTAGGCCTGGCGGAATGGATGGTTGGCGTCCAGCAGGCGCTGGAAAGTGAACAGCACATCGTCGGCATTGAAGTCGCGGGTCGGGGTGAAGTACTCGGTGCTGTGGAACTTGACCCCGTCGCGCAGGTGAAAGGTGTAGGCCAGGCCGTCCTTGGACACCTCCCAACGGGTCGCCAGGCCCGGCTCGACTTCGGTCCCGCCGCGCTTGAACTGGGTCAGGCGGTTGAACACGGTTTCGGCCGAGGCATCAAAATCGGTGCCGCTGGTGTACTGGCTCGGATCGAACCCGGCGGGGCTGGCTTCGGAGCAGTAGACCAGGGTGCTTGCCGCTTGGGCCGTGGGCATGCACGCCAGCAGGCTGGCAGCGAGAAGGAGCGGCTTAAAGACAGTTCTATCCATGGTGACCCCTGAGATGGCAGGTAAACAACGGCCAAAAAAAACGGCGGTCACCGAGGTTACCGCCGTTGTGGGTCATCAGGTAAGGCTTATGGCATCTGTACTTCAATCACGCCATCGGCGCTCATGCTGACCTGGCTGGTGCCGGCTTCGACTTCAGGTGTCGGCGCCGAATCCATTGCCGCCGCCTTCATCATCATGCCGCCATTTCGCGCGTACGGCATTGGGTAGCCGTTGGTGTTGAAGTTCAGGTTAACGATCTTGTAGCCCTTGCCGCCGAGTGCATCGGTGGCCAGTTGGGCACGGGCCTTGAACGCGGCGACCGCATCCTTGAGCAGGGCATCTTCGCTGGCCTTGCGGGTTGGGTCGGCAATGGCGAAGTCCATATTGTCCATTTTCAGGGTGTTGAGCAGCTCGCCGGTGAGCTTGGACAGCGCCGGAAAGTCCGCGCTTTCCAGGCGCAGTTCGGCGCGCTCGCGCCAGCCGGTGATCTTCTGGTTCTTGTTGTCGTAGATCGGATAGCTGTTGCGGCTGCCCTGGCGCAGGGTCACGCCTTTTACTTCGCGAGCCTCGCCCAACGCCTTGTTCATGATGGTCGTGACTTCGGCGGCGAGCTTGGCCGGGTCGGTGTTTTGCGACTCGGTGTAGAGAGTGACGATCATCTTGTCACGGGCCACTTCCTGGCTGACTTCGGCCCGCAGGGAAATCTGGTTGTAGTGCAGTTGATCGGCGGCCAGCGCAGGCAGGCTGGCAACGCTGCCAACGCTGAGGGCAATAAGGGCGGCACTGCGAGTGAAACGTGACATGGAAGCTCCTCGAGGGTGATCGTGTTCGGTAAGACTGTAGACGGGCGATTGGGGTTCGGCGGGTTACAAATTCTCTACATCTGGGTACGATGCCGACGAACGGTAAAATTCGCCTTGACCCTTCATATAAACCATGACCTGCGTCAAAGGGCCACACGCGCGCTGCCTGTACTGTCGCTTCGTTTATACTTGCTGCGATCCGCCTGGAGCGCTCATCAGGAGAGCTCATGCTCGCCCCCGTAAAACTGACTTCCGCCACTCGCCAGAACCTCTGGCGCCTGACGTTTATCCGCACCCTGGTGCTGGCCGCACAGGCCGGTTCCGTCGGGCTCGCCTATTGGTTTGAACTGCTGCCGCTGCCTTGGCTGCAACTGTGGGTGACCCTGGCCTTTTCCACGGTGCTGTGTGTGTTCACGGCCATTCGGCTGCGCACCACCTGGCCAGTGACCGAGCTTGAGTACGCCCTGCAACTGGCCTGCGACCTGTTTATCCACAGTGTGTTGCTGTATTTCTCCGGTGGTTCCACCAACCCCTTCGTTTCCTATTACCTGGTACCGCTGACCATCGCCGCCGTGACCTTGCCGTGGCGCTATTCGGTGATCCTGTCGGGGATTGCCCTGGCGCTGTACACCTTGTTGCTGGCGCAGTTCTATCCCCTGGAAACCTTCCCGATCGCCCGGGAAAACCTGCAGATCTACGGCATGTGGCTGAGCTTCGCGCTGTCGGCGGCGGTGATCACGTTTTTTGCCGCGCGCATGGCCGAAGAACTGCGGCGCCAGGAAGAACTGCGCGCTATCCGCCGTGAAGAAGGCCTGCGCGACCAGCAACTGCTGGCAGTGGCGACCCAGGCCGCTGGCGCGGCCCATGAACTGGGCACGCCGCTGGCAACCATGAGCGTGCTGATCAAGGAAATGCGTCAGGACCATCACGACCCGGCCTTGCAGGACGACCTCAGCGTGCTGCAGGAACAGGTCAAGCAGTGCAAGCAAACCCTGCAGCAACTGGTGCGCGCCGCTGAAGCCAACCGGCGCCTGGCGGTGGATATGCAAGACGTCACCCAGTGGCTGGACGAAGCCCTGAACCGCTGGCACTTGATGCGTCCCGAAGCCAGTTACCGTTTCCACCTGCTGGGGCAGGGCGCAGTGCCGCGCATGGCGCCACCACCGGATTTGACCCAGGCGTTGTTGAACCTGTTGAACAATGCAGCCGACGCCTGCCCGGAAGGGCTGGAAGTGCAGCTGGACTGGGATTGGGAAAACCTCACCATCAGCATTCGCGACCACGGTGCCGGTGTGCCGTTGGCCATTGCCGAGCAGATCGGCAAGCCATTCTTTACCACCAAGGGCAAAGGCTTCGGCCTGGGCCTGTTCTTGAGCAAGGCCAGCGTGACCCGTGCTGGCGGCTCGGTGAAACTTTACCCCCATGAGGAAGGCGGCACGCTCACCGAGCTGCGCCTGCCCCGTGCTGCACGAGGAGACATCGATGAGTGACGAGATCCAAGTCGAAGGCGAAGAACTGCCGCACCTGTTGCTGGTAGATGACGATGCCACCTTTACCCGCGTGATGGCGCGAGCCATGAGCCGTCGCGGGTTTCGCGTCAGCACCGCAGGTTCCGCCGAAGAAGGCCTGACCATCGCCCAGGCCGACCTGCCGGACTACGCGGCACTGGACCTGAAAATGGACGGGGACTCGGGCCTGGTGCTGTTGCCCAAGTTGCTGGAGCTGGACCCGGAAATGCGCGTGCTGATCCTCACCGGGTACTCGAGCATTGCCACTGCGGTCGAGGCGATCAAGCGCGGCGCCTGCAACTACCTGTGCAAGCCGGCGGACGCCGATGATGTGCTGGCCGCCTTGCTCTCCGAGCATGCCGACCTCGACACCCTGGTGCCGGAGAACCCGATGTCGGTGGACCGCCTGCAGTGGGAGCACATCCAGCGCGTGCTGACCGAGCATGAAGGCAACATTTCGGCCACTGCCCGCGCCCTGGGCATGCATCGCCGGACCTTGCAGCGCAAGTTGCAGAAGCGTCCGGTACGGCGCTGAACTACGGTGAGTGGGCTTGTGTGGGAGCGGGCTTGCTCGCGAAGGCGGAATGTCAGTCAAGTCTTTAATAACTGACACTGCGCCTTCGCGAGCAAGCCCGCTCCCACATGGGATCTCCATTGTTCTGCCGATCCAGTTCCAACAAAAAGCCCGGCTGATCATCGATCAGCCGGGCTTTTTGTGTGGTTTGAAAACGCCTTACTTTTTCAAGCCGTAATGCTCATCCAGCATGCCGGGGGCGTTCGGCGTTTTTGGCGCGTAGTCCCGCGGCGGTTCCTGGTTTTCCCGCGGCGGGGTCAGGCGTTCCCGTGGGGCTTGCGTGGCATCGGAATGCAGCGCGGCCAGCAGGCGCTGACGGGTGATGTCGTCGAGGGCCAGGCGGTTGGCGCCATCGGCGAGGTGATCCTGTACTTCCTGGTAGCTCTGGGTGAGCTTCTTGACCAGGGTCGCGGTGCTGTTGAAGTGGGTAACAACCTCGTTCTGATAACTGTCAAAACGTTCCTGAATGTCATCCAGCTGACGCTGCGTGCGGTTAGGCGCGGCATTCGGCAGCAGGCGAGCAACCAGGAATCCAATGGCGACACCGGCAACCAGGGCAAGAGTCGGCAACAACCAAACTAAGAGCGAGTGTTCCACGAGTCCTTCCTCTATAAACGGCTTTGCTTTACGTTAACGGCTCGGACCTGCGCTGTATACCGCGATTAAGCTCGCAATGATGCCATGCACAGACTTTTAGCTAGACGAGTCGACCCCTTGAGAGGTCACGGAGTTCATTCCTTGCTCATGCGTGAAACCCCCGTTTTGATCGATGGCCCGCTAGGCCAATTGGAAGCCTTGTACCTGGATCACCCCGAGCCGCGTGGCCTGGCGCTGATCTGCCACCCCAACCCGGTGCAGGGTGGGACCATGCTCAATAAAGTCGTATCGACCCTGCAACGCACCGCCCGCGACGCCGGTTTGATTACTTTGCGTTTCAATTACCGTGGCGTGGGTGCCAGTGCTGGTACCCATGACATGGCCACCGGTGAAGTGGACGATGCCGAAGCTGCCGTCAGTTGGCTGCGTGAAAAACACCCGGACCTGCCCATCACCTTGCTGGGTTTCTCGTTCGGTGGATTTGTGGCCGCAAGCCTGGGCGGGCGCCTGGAAGCCAAGGGCGAAAAACTCGCGCACCTGTTCATGGTCGCTCCGGCCGTCATGCGTTTGCGTGATGAGGACCAGCTTCCACAGGGCTGCCCGCTGACCGTGATCCAGCCGCAAACCGACGAAGTGGTCGACCCGCAACTGGTCTACGACTGGTCCGCGGCCCTCAAACGCCCCCATGAGCTGCTGAAAGTGGCAGAATGCGGGCACTTTTTTCATGGCAAGCTCACCGATCTCAAGGATCTGGTGCTGCCGCGCCTTTCGAATTGATAGCAGTCTGATAAGCGATTACCCATGACGACTCGTACCCGTATCCTCACCGGCATCACCACCACCGGCACCCCGCACCTGGGCAACTACGCCGGTGCCATCCGCCCGGCGATCCTCGCCAGCCAGGATGCCAATGCCGATTCGTTCTACTTCCTGGCCGACTACCACGCCCTGATCAAGTGCGATGACCCGCAGCGCATCCAGCGCTCGCGCATGGAAATCGCCGCGACCTGGCTGGCTGGTGGCCTGGATGTGAACCGGGTGACGTTCTACCGCCAGTCCGACATCCCGCAAATTCCCGAGCTGACCTGGCTGCTCACCTGCGTCGCGGCCAAGGGCCTGCTCAACCGCGCTCACGCCTACAAGGCCTCGGTGGACAAGAACCTGGAAAACGGCGAAGACCCGGACGCCGGGATCAGCATGGGCCTGTACAGCTATCCGGTACTGATGGCGGCGGACATCCTGATGTTCAACGCGCACAAGGTGCCGGTCGGCCGCGACCAGATCCAGCACGTGGAAATGGCCCGTGATATCGGCCAGCGTTTCAACCACCTGTTTGGCAAGGGCAGGGAGTTTTTCACCATGCCCGAGGCGTTGATCGAAGAAAGCGTCGCCACCTTGCCGGGCCTGGATGGGCGCAAGATGTCGAAAAGCTATGACAACACCATCCCGTTGTTCACCAGCGCCAAGGATATGAAGGACGCGATCTCGCGGATCGTCACCGACTCCCGCGCGCCGGGTGAAGCCAAGGATCCGGACAACTCGCACCTGTTCACTCTGTACCAGGCGTTCGCCACGCATGAACAGGAGCTGCAACTGCGCAGCGAACTGCTCGATGGCCTGGGCTGGGGGGAGGCGAAGAACCGCCTGTTCCAACTGCTGGACGGCCAGTTGGGCGAAGCCCGCGAGCGTTACCATCAATTGATGGCGCGTCCTTCGGACATGGAAGACCTGCTGCTGATCGGCGCCACGAAGGCCCGCGCCGTTGCCGGTCCATTCCTGCAAGAACTGCGTGAGGCGGTAGGCCTGCGCTCGTTCGTCAACCAGGCCCCCGAGGCTGCCAGCACCAAGAAGAAGGCCGTCAAGGCCGCGCGTTTTGTCAGCTTTCGTGAAGACGACGGCAGCTTCCGTTTCCGCCTGCTGGCGGCTGACGGCGAACAACTGTTGTTGTCGCGCAACTTCGCAGATGGCAAGGCGGCGGGCGCTGTCACCAAGCAGTTGCAATCCGGCCAGGCGCTGGATGTGCGCAGCGAGGCCCTGGGCTTTACGGTGTGGCTCGACGGCGCGTGTATCGCCGACAGCCCGGCCTTTGCCGATAGCGCTGCGCGGGATGCCGCCATCGAAGCTGTGCGCGTGGCGTTGACCCCAATCGAGGACTGACCCGACCAAGGGTTGATTGCCATTATCCGGGGCCGTCGTTACAGTGACGGCCCGTTTTTGTTGCCTTGCTAACGAAATTATGACGCCCCTAGAACGATATCAAGCTGATCTGAAGCGCCCCGACTTCTTCCATGATGCTGCCCAGGAAACGGCGGTGCGCCACTTGCAGCGCCTGTACGAAGACCTGGTCGCCTCTTCCCAGAGCAAGCCGGGGATGCTCAGCAAGCTGTTTGGCAAGAAAGACCAGACGCCGGTCAAGGGCTTGTACTTCTGGGGCGGCGTGGGTCGCGGCAAGACTTACCTGGTCGACACCTTCTTCGAGGCGCTGCCGTTCAAGGAAAAGTCACGCACTCACTTCCACCGCTTCATGAAGCGCGTGCACGAAGAGATGAAGACCCTGCACGGCGAGAAGAACCCGCTGACCATCATTGCCAAGCGCTTTTCCCAAGAGGCGCGGGTGATCTGTTTCGATGAGTTCTTCGTGTCCGATATCACCGACGCGATGATTCTCGGCACCCTGATGGAGGAGTTGTTCAAGAACGGCGTGACCCTGGTCGCCACCTCGAACATCGTGCCGGACGGCCTGTACAAGGACGGCCTGCAGCGCGCGCGCTTCCTGCCGGCCATCGCCCTGATCAAGCAGCACACCGATATCGTCAACGTCGACAGCGGCGTCGACTACCGCCTGCGTCACCTTGAGCAAGCCGAGCTGTTCCACTTCCCCCTGGACGACGCGGCCCACGAAAGCCTGCGCAAGAGCTTCCGCGCGCTGACCCCGGAATGCACCCAGGCGGTGGAAAACGATAAGTTGATGATCGAAAATCGCCAGATCATTGCCCTGCGTACTTGCGATGACGTGGCCTGGTTCGACTTCCGCGAACTGTGCGACGGCCCGCGCAGCCAGAACGACTACATCGAACTGGGCAAGATCTTTCACGCCGTGATCTTGAGTGGCGTCGAGCAAATGAGCGTCACCACCGACGACATCGCCCGGCGCTTTATCAACATGGTCGATGAATTCTATGACCGGAACGTTAAGCTGATCATTTCGGCTGAAGTCGAACTCAAGGACCTCTACACCGGTGGGCGCTTGAACTTCGAGTTCCAACGGACCTTGAGCCGCTTGCTGGAGATGCAGTCCCACGAATTCCTGGCGCGGGCGCACAAGCCTTAGGCAAACACCGAACCAAAATGTGGGAGCGGGCTTGCTCGCGAATGCGGTGTATCAGTCGGCTTATTCGTTAACTGACACACCGCATTCGCGAGCAAGCCCGCTCCCACATTTGATTGTGCCCGGCTTTAGTTAGGCAGCCTGCTGGAATTGTTGGCGATACTGGTTCGGCGACAACTCCGTGTGCTGCCTGAACAGCCGCGCAAAGAAGCTCGCATCGTCATACCCCACCTCATAGCTGATGGTCTTGATGCTCTTGCGGCTGCCCGACAGCAAGCCCTTGGCCGTCTCGATCCGCAGCCGTTGCAGGTAATGCAACGGCTTGTCGCCGGTAGCCGTCTGGAACCTTCGCATAAAGTTGCGGATGCTCATGCCGTGTTCGCGGGCCACGTCCTCAAAGCGGAATTTGTCGGCGAAGTGCTCCTCGAGCCAATGCTGGATCTGCAGGATGATTACGTCCTGGTGCAGCTTCTGCCCGCCAAAACCGATGCGCCCCGGCGCGTAGTTGCGCTGCACTTCGTAGAGAATGTCGCGGGCCACGGCCTGGGCGATGTTGGCGCCGCAAAAACGCTCGATCAGATAGATATACAGATCGCAGGCCGACGTGGTGCCGCCGGCGCAGTACAGGTTGTCGGCGTCGGTCAGATGCTTGTCCTGATTGAGCTGGACCTTGGGGAAGCGTTCGCTGAAGGCGTTGAAGAAGCGCCAGTAGGTGGTCGCCTCCTTGCCATCGAGCAGGCCGGCTTCGGCGAGCCAGAACACCCCGGTGGCCTCACCGCATAGCACCGCCCCCCGGGCATGCTGCTCGCGCAGCCACGGCAGGATCTGCGGGTAACGTCTGCTCAGGGCGTCGAAGTCGTCCCAGAACGCCGGCAGCACAATGATGTCGGCGTTTTCCAGGCCACCGTCCACCGGCATGATCACATCGCTGAAGCTGCATACCGATTGCCCGTCGGGGCTTACCAGGCGGGTTTCAAAGGCCGGCGTGAGGCCCAGGCCCTGTTGTTTGCCGTAACGCAGGCTGGCGAGGTGGAAGAAATCCTTGGCTTGCATGAGGGTAGAAGCAAACACCCGATCAATGGCCAAAATGCTGACGCGCCGCAAGGGCGTGGAGACGAGGCTAGACATAATTTCGATTATTCTTATAGGGGAAAGTGGTCAACTAACGGCTGGATCGTCTTATTTTTTGTCGCATGTGTCCAGTGTCCCGTGACGTCCGTGCAGCTTAGGCTCTGTGATCTTGTTTTTGTCTGACAATCGACGCAGGTGACTCATGATTCCCAGAACCTTGTTCAGCTCCGAGCACGAACTCTTCCGCCAGAGCGTGCGCACCTTCCTCGAAAAAGACGCGGTGCCGTTCCATGCGCAATGGGAGAAGCAGGGCCATATTGACCGCGCCCTGTGGAGCAAGGCGGGGGAGGCGGGGATGCTCTGCTCCCACCTGCCGGAAGAATACGGAGGCCTGGGCGCGGACTTTCTCTACAGCACCGTGGTGATCGAAGAGATCGGCCGCCTGGGCCTGACCGGGATTGGCTTCTCCCTGCATTCGGACATTGTTGCGCCGTACATCCTGCATTACGGCAGTGAGGCGCTGAAGCACAAGTACCTGCCCAAGCTCGTTTCCGGGGAGATGGTCACGGCCATTGCCATGACTGAGCCGGGCGCCGGGTCGGACCTGCAAGGGGTCAAGACCACCGCCGTGCTGGATGGCGATGAGTATGTGATCAACGGCTCCAAAACTTTTATTACCAATGGTTTCCTGGCGGACCTGGTGATCGTGGTCGCCAAGACCGACCCCAAGGCCGGCGCCAAGGGCACCAGCCTGTTTCTGGTGGAGGCCGATACGCCGGGCTTTGACAAGGGCAAGCGTCTGGAGAAGGTGGGGATGAAGGCCCAGGACACCTCCGAGCTGTTCTTCCAGGACGTGCGGGTGCCCAAGGAGAACCTGTTGGGCCAGGCGGGGATGGGTTTTGCCTACCTGATGCAGGAACTGCCCCAGGAGCGCCTGACCGTGGCGATTGGCGCCCTGGCCTCGGCCGAAGCGGCGTTGCAATGGACCCTGGACTACACCCGCGAGCGCAAGGCGTTTGGCAAGGCGATTGCTGACTTCCAGAACACCCGCTTCAAGCTGGCGGAGATCGCCACCGAGGTGCAGATCGGCCGGGTATTCGTCGACAAGTGCCTGGAACAGCATCTGCAAGGCAAGCTGGATGTGCCGACGGCGGCGATGGCCAAATACTGGACTACTGACTTGCAATGCAAGGTGCTCGACGAGTGCGTGCAGTTACACGGCGGCTACGGTTACATGTGGGAATACCCGATTGCCCGGGCCTGGGCGGATGCGCGGGTGCAGCGTATTTATGCGGGGACCAATGAAATCATGAAGGAGATCATTGCGCGGGCGCTTTGAATCGTTGGTGATGCTATCGCCGGCAAGCCGGCTCCTACAGGGGAATGGGTTCCAAATGTAGGAGCCGGCTTGCCGGCGATGGCGTTCTAGAGATCAATCAAGGCGCAGGATTGGGATGATCCTTCTGAATCGCCTCGATCCCCTCCAGCACCTCTTTCGACAGCTTCAGGTCAGCACTGGCGATGTTGCTGTCCAACTGCGCAAGCGTCGTCGCCCCAATGATATTGCTGGTCACAAACGGCTGTTGCGTCACAAACGCCAGGGCCATCTGCGCCGGGTCCAGGCCGTGCTCGCGGGCCAGGGCCACATAGCGGCTGCACGCAGCTTCCGATTGCGGGTTGAAGTAGCGGCTGAAGCGGCTGTACAGGCTCAAGCGGCCCTTGGCCGGCCGTGCGCCGCCTTCGTACTTGCCGCTGAGCATGCCGAACGCCAACGGCGAGTACGCCAGCAAGCCACATTGTTCACGGATGGCAATCTCCGCCAGGCCCACCTCAAAGCTGCGGTTGAGCAGGTTGTAGGGGTTCTGGATCGACACCGCGCGGGTCCAGCCACGGGCCTCGGCCAGGGCCAGGAACTTCATGGTGCCCCACGGCGTTTCATTGGACAGGCCGATATGGCGGATCTTGCCGGCCTTGACCTGCTCGTCGAGGGCTTCGAGGGTTTCTTCAAGTGGCGTCAGGTCGGGTTCTTCCTGGTGCTTGTAGCTCAGTTGGCCGAAGAAGTTGGTGCTGCGTTCCGGCCAGTGCAACTGGTACAGGTCGATCCAGTCGGTCTGCAGGCGCTTGAGGCTCGCGTCCAGGGCGTCGATGATGTGTTTGCGGTTGTGCTTGAGCTGGCCGTCGCGGATGTAGTCGATGGTGTTGCCGGGCCCGGCGATCTTGCTGGCGAGGATCCAGTCGGCGCGGTCGCCACGGCTCTTGAAGTAATTGCCGATGTAGCGCTCGGTGGTGGCGTAGGTGTCGGCCTTGGGCGGCACCGGGTACATTTCTGCGGTATCGAGGAAGTTGATCCCTGCGCCTTTGGCCCGCTCAATCTGGGCGAAGGCCTCTGCCTCGGTGTTCTGCTCGCCCCAGGTCATGGTCCCGAGGCAGATCGCGCTTACGTTCAGATCGGTCCGGCCCAGCTTTCGATAATCCATCGGGTACTCCTTTGGGGAAAACAATCATAAAAGCAGGTTGAATTTTTTTTCGCAATCTGCATAATTGCCCACCTCTTTCTGCAGTGGAAGTGATGCGCCGCCTGCCGAAGAATCTTGCCGTTGAACGGACGCGCTGACCCGAGCCCCCGATAGCGTCTGTATCCGGCTGCCTTTGACTTGTCAAAGTACGCACTATTCAGTAAGATCCGCCGTCTAATTTACAGTGCGGCCCCTGAGGCTATTAAAGAATGACAACTTTTACTGCAAAACCGGAAACAGTTCAGCGCGACTGGTTTGTCGTCGACGCCGCTGGTCAGACCCTGGGTCGTCTGGCCACTGAAGTCGCCAGCCGTCTGCGTGGCAAGCACAAGCCTGAGTACACCCCTCACGTCGATACCGGTGACTACATCGTGATCATCAACGCTGAGCAGGTTCGTGTAACCGGCAACAAAGCAAGCGACAAAATGTACTACCGTCACTCCGGTTTCCCAGGCGGTATCAAGTCTTCGAACTTCGAAGGCCTGATTGCCAAGAAGCCTGAAGCCCCGATCGAGATCGCGGTTAAAGGTATGCTGCCGAAGGGCCCACTGGGTCGCGACATGTATCGCAAGCTGAAAGTCTATGCGGGCGCTGCTCACCCTCATGCTGCTCAGCAGCCCCAAGAACTGAAGTTTTAACGGAATAGTTCATTATGTCGGCGACTCAAAATTACGGCACTGGCCGTCGCAAAACCGCAACCGCACGCGTTTTCCTGCGTCCGGGCACTGGTAACATCTCGATCAACAACCGCACTCTGGACAACTTCTTCGGCCGCGAAACTGCCCGCATGGTAGTTCGTCAGCCGCTGGAACTGACCGAGACCGTTGAAAAGTTCGACATCTACGTCACCGTTATCGGTGGCGGTGTAAGTGGTCAAGCTGGCGCAATCCGCCACGGTATCACTCGCGCTCTGATGCAGTACGACGAAACCCTGCGCGGCGCTCTGCGCAAAGCTGGCTTCGTGACTCGCGATGCCCGTGAAGTTGAACGTAAGAAAGTCGGTCTGCGTAAAGCGCGTAAGCGTCCGCAGTACTCGAAGCGTTAATTCGCTTTACGTTCCACAAAAACGCCCAGCCTCCTCACGGAGCTGGGCGTTTTTTATTGCCCGCGTTTTATGCGGGTTTTTTCTGTGTGACAACTTGCCACATCCGTAGACCCCCTATACTACAAGGCTTGGAAGCTAGGCTGCGGGTAATTACCTTGTCAGAGGTGGGGCTTTTCATTACCATTCGGCAAAATTTTTATAAGTTCAGATTTAATACTTAGTAGACGCCTGATTTAACAGGCCAAAAAGCTGATGGGAGAGGACTGAATGAGCAATGACGGCGTGAATGCAGGCCGGCGTCGCTTCTTGGTAGCAGCCACATCCGTGGTGGGTGCTGCAGGAGCGGTGGGGGCTGCGGTCCCGTTCGTGGGGTCATGGTTTCCCAGTGCCAAGGCGAAAGCCGCAGGTGCACCGGTGAAGGTGAATGTCAGCAAGATCGAGCCAGGCCAGCAGATGATTGCTGAATGGCGCGGCCAGCCAGTATTCATCGTTCGTCGTACCGAGGAAATCCTGGGGAATCTGAAGAAGATCGAGGGCCAGTTGTCTGACCCCGAGTCCAAGAATTCCGACCAACCCGCCTACGCCCAAAACGAAGTGCGTTCGATCAAGCCAGAGATTCTGTTGCTGGTCGGTCTTTGCACACACCTGGGTTGCTCGCCGACCTTCCGCCCGGAAGTCGCGCCAGTGGACCTGGGCAAGGACTGGGTCGGTGGCTATTTCTGCCCTTGCCACGGTTCCCACTACGACCTGGCCGGTCGCGTCTACAAGTCCCAGCCTGCTCCGTTGAACCTGCCGGTTCCGCCGCACAACTACGAATCTGACGACGTTATTGTCATTGGTGTCGATAAGGAGAGCGCGTAATGAGCAAGTTCATGGATTGGGTGGATGCGCGCTTCCCCGCTACCAAAATGTGGGAAGACCATCTCAGCAAGTATTACGCGCCGAAGAACTTCAACTTCTTCTACTTCTTTGGTTCCCTGGCATTGCTGGTACTGGTCAACCAGATCGTTACCGGTGTCTGGCTGACCATGAGCTACACCCCGTCGGCGGAAGAAGCGTTTGCCTCCGTCGAATACATCATGCGCGACGTCGAGTACGGCTCGATCCTGCGCCTGCTGCACTCCACCGGCGCTTCGGCGTTCTTTATCGTGGTCTATCTGCACATGTTCCGTGGCTTGCTCTACGGCTCGTACCAGAAGCCGCGTGAGCTGGTATGGGTGTTCGGCATGCTGATCTACCTGGCGCTGATGGCAGAGGCCTTCATGGGCTACCTGCTGCCGTGGGGCCAGATGTCCTACTGGGGCGCCCAGGTGATCATCTCGCTGTTTGGTGCGATTCCGGTCATCGGTAACGACCTGACCCAGTGGATCCGTGGTGACTACCTGATCTCCGGGATTACCCTGAACCGCTTCTTTGCCCTGCATGTGGTGGCCTTGCCGATCGTGATTCTCGGCCTGGTGGTGCTGCACATCCTGGCGCTGCACGAAGTGGGTTCGAACAACCCGGACGGCGTGGATATCAAGAAGCACAAGGACGAGAACGGCATTCCGCTGGACGGCATTCCATTCCACCCTTACTACACCGTGAAAGATATCGTCGGCGTAGTGGTGTTCCTGTTCGTGTTCTGCTCGATTGTGTTCTTCTTCCCGGAAATGGGCGGCTATTTCCTCGAAAAGCCGAACTTCGAACAGGCCAACGCATTCAAGACCCCGGAACACATTGCCCCGGTCTGGTACTTCACGCCGTTCTACGCCATTTTGCGGGCAATCCCCGACAAGCTCATGGGCGTGATCGCCATGGGTGCGGCCATCGCCGTGCTGTTCGTGTTGCCATGGCTCGACCGTAGCCCGGTCAAGTCCATGCGCTACAAGGGTTGGCTGAGCAAGATCTGGCTGTGGGTGTTCTGCATTTCGTTCGTGATCCTGGGTGTGTTGGGCGTACTGGCGCCGACCCCAGAGCGCACGTTGCTGTCGCAGGTCTGCACCTTCCTGTACTTCGCCTACTTCATTCTGATGCCGTTCTACACCCGGCTCGAGAAGACAAAACCGGTTCCGGAAAGGGTGACTGGCTGATGAAAAAATTATTCGCTGCATTGATTCTTGCTGCCCTGCCGGTATTGGCCTTCGCGGCCGAGCACGGCGCAGAGCTGGAAAAAGTCGACATCGACGTTTCTGACAAGGCCGCCATGCAAGACGGCGCCCGTACGTTCGCCAACTACTGCATGGGCTGCCACAGTGCCAAGTTCCAGCGTTACGAGCGGGTTGCCGATGACCTGGGTATCCCCCATGAGCTGATGCTCAAGAACCTGGTGTTCACCGGTGCCAAGATTGGCGACCACATGAACATCGGCATGCAACCGGCCGACGCCAAGGCCTGGTTCGGGGCTGCGCCGCCCGACCTGACCCTGGTAGCGCGCGTACGTGGCACCGACTGGCTGTACGGCTACCTGAAATCGTTCTACGAAGACCCTACACGTCCCTGGGGCGTGAACAACAAGGTCTTCCCGAACGTCGGTATGCCTAACGTGCTGGTCGGCCTGCAAGGGCGCCAGGTGGTAGGATGCAAGCAGGTTCAAGTCGTGGAAAACGGCAAGAAGCAATATGACCCGCTGACCGGCACGCCGTTGACCCATGAGGCCTGTGATCAACTGACCATCGTGCCCAAGAGCGGTGCGCTGAACGAGGAGCAGTTCGACGAGAAGGTCAAGAACCTGGTGACCTTCCTGGCGTACTCCGCCAACCCGGTCAAACTGGAGCATCAACGCATCGGTACCTATGTGTTGCTGTACCTGGCTTTCTTCTTCGTATTCGCTTATTTGCTCAAGCGTGAATACTGGAAGGATGTGCATTGATCCAACCTTAGGCAATTGCTGTTAATCTTGCGCGCCCAGCGACGTCTCTGAACGGGTAACGCTCTGGTTGATCCAGGTGTTACGAGAGATGCTTTCTGGGCGCGCTCGTTTTTGAGCTTTCGATAATTTCAACAAGCGAGGAGGACCGCCATGGGCGTGACCAACCGGTTGGCCTGTTACTCCGACCCCGCCGACCACTATTCCCACCGAGTACGCATCGTACTCGCAGAGAAGGGTGTCAGCGCCGAGATCATCAGTGTGGAGGTGGGTCGTCATCCGCCGAAACTGATCGAAGTGAACCCTTACGGCAGCTTGCCCACCCTAGTCGATCGTGACCTGGCGTTGTGGGAGTCAACCGTGGTGATGGAATATCTGGATGAGCGTTACCCCCATCCACCTTTGCTGCCGGTGTATCCGGTGGCGCGTGCCAACAGCCGCCTGCTGATCCATCGGATCCAGCGTGACTGGTGCGGGCTGGTGGATCTGATTCTGGATACACGCAGCAAAGAAGCTGCCCGTGTGCAGGCGCGCAAGGAATTGCGCGAGAGCCTGACCGGGGTTTCGCCGCTGTTCGCCGACAAACCTTTTTTCCTCAGTGAGGAACAAAGCCTGGTGGATTGCTGCCTATTACCCATACTCTGGCGTTTGCCGATTCTGGGCATTGAACTGCCGCGGCCTGCCAAGCCGCTGCTTGATTACATGGAGCGCCAGTTTGCGCGTGAGGCTTTCCAGGCAAGTCTGTCTGGCGTCGAACGTGATATGCGCTAAGGCTTAAGGAGCCGTTGATGAACTCCAGTCGACCTTACCTGGTCCGCGCGCTCTACGAGTGGATTGTGGACAACGATTGCACCCCGCACATGCTGGTCAATTCCGAGTTTCCTGCGGTGCAGGTACCACAAGGTTTTGCCAGTGACGGACAGATTGTCCTGAACGTTTCGCCCAGTGCCGTACGCCAACTGCACATGGACAATGAAGCGGTCAGCTTTGAAGGGCGTTTTGGTGGGGTACCCCATACGCTCTATGTGCCCATCGGCGCGATCTTGGGGATTTATGCCCGGGAAAATGGCCAGGGCATGGTGTTTGATCTGGAGTCGTCCCTTGAAGACGACGAAGCGATTGAAATTGAAGATGATCTGCCGCCACCTGATTCCGAGCCACCGCGCCCTAGCGGCCGGCCGAGCTTGAAAGTGGTGAAGTGACACAACATGCGCCTGCGGGCATGTGTTGAAAGTGCCCCGGCTTAGGCTGGGGCATTTTTTTGCGCGCGATAAGCTTTGGGCAAATCATCCAGAGCGGTGATCGTACAACCCGCTTGGGCTATGATGCCCCTTTGAATCATCGAGATAGTTGCCTGCCCATGGAAAACCCCAGCACAGCCCCGCGTCTTCCCCGCAAGCGCCGTAGCCTTGCCCAGGAACTGGTCACGGTGTTGTCCGAGCAGATCCGCGATGGTCAGCTCAAGCGTGGCGACAAGCTGCCCACCGAGTCAGCGATCATGGAAGCCCATGGGGTCAGCCGCACGGTGGTGCGCGAGGCAATCTCGCGGCTGCAGGCAGCTGGGCAGGTGGAAACCCGGCATGGCATCGGCACCTTTGTGCTGGATACGCCGAGCCCCAGCGGGTTTCGCATTGATCCGGCGACCGTGGTCACGCTGCGTGATGTACTGGCGATCCTCGAGTTGCGCATCAGCCTGGAAGTAGAGTCCGCCGGCCTCGCGGCCCAGCGTCGCAATGACGAACAGCTGGCAGCAATGCGCGCAGCCCTCGATGCGTTGAATGAAAGTGCGGCGCACGCCAGTGATGCAGTGGCCTCGGACTTCCAGTTCCATCTGCAGATTGCCTTGTCCACCGGCAACCGCTACTTCACCGACATCATGACCCACCTGGGCACCAGCATTATCCCGCGCACCCGCCTGAACTCAGCGCGCCTGGCCCATGACGACCAGCAGCACTACATGAGCCGCCTGAGCCGTGAGCACGAAGAGATTTATGAGGCGATTGCCCGCCAGGATTCGGATGCGGCGCGGGCGGCGATGAGATTGCATTTGACTAATAGTCGAGAGCGGCTGCGCCAGGCTCATGAAGAGGCGCAGGCGCAGCGCGGATAATTCGATGCCTGCCAGGAAGGCATGTCACGCCAAGAAAAAGTCGATTTGGGTAACTTCACCATTGTTGATATGGAAGTTCTTGCCCAGGACCAGGGCCGGCGGGTCACCGTCAAGTTGAATGGTGTCACCAATATTGGGTAGGTCCACAGGATCGATGTTCTGCGTCGATGCCTTGGAATTATTGGATTTGGATTTAAATGTGCATTTTTTTTCGGTAGCCATGGTGTGCCTCACTGGTTGTGGATGAGTAAAGGGCCTCCAAGGTGACTGCACCTGCTGCATGTGCTGAGGTAACCCGGCGGTCGCACCCAATCTAGGGGCAGCGAGCCCGTCGCCGATACTGTCAGAATTCACAGTGACGACGAACGGTCCCCTGTGTACGAGTCATCCGCCCACAGGGGAACTATGGCTACCTCAAGGCTGCGGCTTGTTCGGCTTGTAATCCTTAAGCAACAAATACGTACTCCACCCCCACCAATCATTGGTCCATTGCTTGTCGTTCAGGTTGTTGACGTCCTTGCGTCGCAACACCTTGTCGCCCTCAGCCTTGAACAGTGGCGAAAAGTTGTTCGCCGGGTTGTTCGCCGCATTCAGGTCCGGCACGTGCAGCGGTGCCTTGAACGTGGCCGGGGAGGGCGCGATACCGCTGATGTACGCGTCGAAGATCTCATCGGCCGAAGACTGCACCGCACGCTTGACCTGGGTGCGGTTGGCGGCGTCATTGCTATCGAAATAGCGTTTGTCGCCATAGGCATGCCACTCATCGCCCAGGGCATTGCGTACATTGAGCCCGAACTTGCTGTCTTCATCGTGCATAAAGCGGCTGATCAACGACCCCAGTTCACCCGGTGTCACCACGGCCGCCAGTTGTTTGCGTGGGACGCGCAGGTGCCCTGCGGAAAACAGGTCGGTCAAGAAGTGATCAGCAAAGCTGTTCATGGCGTAAGCCAGTTCCAATTGCTGGCCACTGCCGCTTTGGTGGGCCACGACCGCTTGTTGCAGGGCGGCGGTATGCCCAGCTAGGTAGGCAGACAGCGCCCATTCGCCGAAATGGTCGGCATTATCGGCCGCCAGCTTCAGGTAGCGCCCCAGGGGAACCATGGCTGAAACCACGCTGCCACCGCCAGTGATGCGGTTCCACTCTTCGGACAACGTATCTCCTAGCGCGTCGTAGGCCTCATGGGGTTGCTTGCCATCCTGTATGGCCTGCTTCACTGCGTTGATCTCTTTTTGCATGACTGCGAGGATTTTGCCCGCTTCCTCCCGTGACGCCGGCAAAGTTGCCAGCGAGTTAAACGCGGCGATGAAACGCTGCACACGCTCGGTGGGTGACGCACCGTCACTGATGGGCTGGCCGGGAATCCCGTAGAAATCGCCGCCCAGGGCAATGATCTGGCCATAGGTCAGGGCCAGGCCGTTGGGCAGGTGCAGTTGGACTTTTGCCCCAGCAATTGCTGGCTTGCCCGGGACAAAACGCAGCAGGGTCTCGTCGCCAATGGCGGTGTGCTCGCCGCCTTCGAAGCGTAGGGCGGGGATAGGGTTTTCGGTGTTGATCGATTTTAGTTCTGACATGTTAGCTCCTTGCTATGTCGTATGAATCTTCCTTGATAGCTGTATGTATATACAGCTGTCGCAAGCATAGAGGAATAATTTCCTACGTCAAGGCGCTCTCAATAACCGACCGCAAAACCCTGGCAAGCCGACGAAATAACATTGACGGATGATTTTATAGTTGTACGATGACGTACAACATTAACAACAACTGTTCATCGATAGTCTTTACCCAGGGTGTTCGAATAATGAATCCACAAGAACTGAAGTCCATCCTCTCCCACGGTCTGCTGTCTTTTCCGGTGACCGATTTCAATGCCCAGGGCGATTTCAACCAGGCAGGCTATATCAAACGCCTGGAGTGGCTGGCCCCTTACGGCGCCACAGCCTTGTTCGCAGCGGGCGGCACCGGTGAGTTTTTCTCCCTGGCGGCCAGTGAATATTCCCAAGTGGTGAAAACCGCAGTGGATACCTGCGCCACCAGCGTGCCGATCCTCGCCGGTGTTGGCGGCTCTACTCGCCAGGCCATCGAGTACGCCCAGGAAGCCGAGCGCTTGGGGGCCAAGGGTCTGCTGCTGTTACCGCACTACCTGACCGAAGCCAGCCAGGACGGGGTTGCCGCCCACGTCGAAGCCGTGTGCAAGTCGGTAAAAATCGGCGTGGTGGTCTACAACCGCAACGTCTGCCGCCTGACCGCGCCGCTGCTTGAGCGCCTGGCCGAACGTTGCCCGAACCTGATTGGCTATAAGGATGGCCTGGGCGATATCGAGCTGATGGTGTCGATCCGCCGTCGCCTCGGTGATCGTTTCAGCTACCTGGGCGGGTTGCCGACCGCAGAGGTTTACGCCGCTGCCTACAAGGCCCTCGGCGTGCCGGTGTACTCCTCGGCGGTCTTCAACTTCATTCCTAAGACCGCAATGGACTTCTACCACGCGATTGCCCGGGAGGATCACGCCACCGTCGACAAGATCATCGACGACTTCTTCCTGCCTTACCTGGACATCCGTAACCGCAAGGCCGGCTACGCCGTAAGCATCGTCAAGGCGGGCGCAAAAATCGCCGGCTATGACGCAGGCCCGGTGCGCACCCCGCTCACCGATCTGTTGCCAGAAGAATACGAAGCCCTGGCCGCGCTGATCGACAAGCAAGGCGCGCAGTAACCCATTAATAAAGCCGCTGAGTGATCAGCGGCTTTTTGCGTAAGGAGAAGATGCGTGTCCCAAGCCAAGCGTTTTGACAACTACATCGGTGGCCAGTGGGTGGCCGGTGCTGACTACTCAAGCAATATCAACCCGTCGGATCTGTCGGATGTCATCGGCGATTTCGCCAAAGCCGACGTGGCTCAGGTCCACGCCGCTATCGACGCCGCCCGCGCGGCGTTCCCGGCATGGTCGACCTCCGGTATCCAGGCCCGGCATGACGCCCTGGATAAAGTCGGCAGCGAGATCCTCGCGCGCCGCGAAGAGCTCGGTACGCTGCTGGCCCGCGAAGAGGGCAAGACCCTGCCGGAAGCCATCGGCGAAGTGACCCGTGCCGGTAATATCTTTAAATTCTTTGCCGGCGAGTGCTTGCGCCTGTCCGGTGACTACCTGCCGTCTGTACGCCCGGGGGTCAACGTCGAGGTCACGCGCGAAGCCCTGGGCGTGGTGGGCCTGATCACCCCGTGGAACTTTCCGATTGCGATCCCCGCCTGGAAAATCGCCCCGGCCCTGGCCTACGGCAACTGCGTGGTGCTCAAGCCGGCAGACCTGGTGCCCGGCTGTGCCTGGGCCCTGGCCGAAATCATCTCCCGTGCAGGCTTTCCCAGTGGTGTGTTCAACCTGGTGATGGGCAGCGGCCGGGTAGTGGGCGATGCGCTGGTCCATAGCCCGAAGGTCGACGGCATCAGCTTCACCGGTTCCGTGGGCGTGGGCCGGCAGATCGCGGTCAGTTGCGTTTCGCGTCAGGCCAAGGTGCAGTTGGAAATGGGCGGCAAGAACCCGCAGATCATTCTCGACGATGCCGACCTCAAGCAGGCTGTCGAGTTGTCGGTACAGAGCGCGTTCTACTCCACCGGCCAGCGCTGCACGGCATCCAGTCGCTTTATCGTGACCGCCGGGATTCATGACCAATTCGTCGCCGCCGTGGCCGAGCGCATGCAGTCGATCAAGGTTGGCCATGCCCTGCATGCCGGGACCGACATTGGCCCGGTGGTGTCCCAGGCCCAGTTGGACCAGGACCTGAAGTACATCGACATCGGCCAGAGCGAAGGCGCGCGGCTGGTCAGCGGTGGTGGCCTGGTGACGTGTGACACCCAAGGCTACTTCCTCGCGCCGACTCTGTTTGCCGACAGCGAAGCCGCCATGCGCATCAGCCGTGAAGAAATCTTCGGCCCGGTGGCCAATGTGGTGCGCGTGGCGGACTACGAGGCAGCACTGGCCATGGCCAACGACACCGAGTTCGGGCTGTCGGCGGGCATTGCCACCACCTCGCTCAAGTACGCCAACCACTTCAAGCGCCACTCCCAGGCCGGGATGGTGATGGTCAACCTGCCGACGGCGGGCGTGGATTATCACGTTCCCTTCGGGGGTCGCAAGGGTTCATCCTACGGGTCGCGTGAGCAAGGTCGCTATGCGCAGGAGTTCTACACCGTGGTGAAAACCAGCTACATCGGTTCGTAAACGCAATAAATGTGGGAGCAGGCTTGCCTGCTCCCACAAAAAAGCAGTGCGCAGCACCAACACGACAATTACCCGCAAAAAAAATAATTAGTGGGAGTACATCTACATGCAAGCGACCAAGCCGACGCACGTCCGTTATTTGATCTTGCTCATGCTGTTCCTGGTGACCACGATCAACTACGCCGACCGTGCCACCATCGCCATCGCAGGTTCCAGCCTGCAAAAAGACCTCGGCATCGACGCCGTCACCCTCGGTTACATCTTCTCTGCTTTCGGTTGGGCCTACGTGGCCGGGCAAATTCCCGGCGGCTGGCTGCTCGATCGTTTCGGCTCGAAAAAAGTCTATGCCCTGAGCATCTTCACCTGGTCGCTGTTCACCGTGCTGCAAGGCTATGTCGGTGAGTTCGGCGTCTCCACCGCGGTGGTTGCGCTGTTTATGCTGCGCTTTCTGGTCGGCCTGGCCGAAGCGCCATCCTTTCCCGGCAATGCGCGCATAGTCGCGGCCTGGTTCCCAACCGCCGAGCGCGGCACGGCTTCGGCGATCTTCAACTCGGCGCAGTACTTCGCCACTGTGTTATTTGCCCCGTTGATGGGGTGGATCGTCTACAGCTTCGGCTGGCAGCACGTATTTATCGTGATGGGCGTGATTGGCATCGTGTTCTCGCTGATCTGGCTGAAAGTGATCTACAGCCCGCGCGAGCACCCGCTGATCAATGAGGCTGAGTTCAAGCACATTGCCGCCAATGGGGCGATGGTCGATATGGACCAGGACAAGGCCAAGGGTAAGAAAACCGACGGGCCGAAGTGGGATTACATCCGCCAGTTGCTGACCAACCGCATGATGCTCGGCGTGTACCTGGGCCAGTATTGCATCAACGGCATTACCTACTTCTTCCTTACCTGGTTCCCGGTGTACCTGGTGCAGGACCGCGGCATGACCATCCTCAAGGCCGGCTTCATCGCTTCGCTACCGGCGATCTGCGGTTTTATCGGCGGCGTGCTGGGCGGGGTTATTTCCGACTACCTGCTGCGCAAGGGCCACTCCCTGACCTTCGCGCGCAAGGCGCCGATCATTGCTGGCTTGCTGGTCTCCAGCAGCATCATTGCCTGCAACTATGTGGATGTGGAGTGGATGATCGTGGGCTTCATGGCCCTGGCCTTCTTCGGTAAAGGCGTTGGCGCACTGGGTTGGGCGGTGGTGTCTGACACCTCGCCCAAACAAATCGCTGGCCTCAGCGGCGGCTTGTTCAATACCTTCGGCAACCTGGCTTCCATCACCACGCCTATCGTGATCGGCTACATCATCAGCACCACCGGTTCGTTCAAGTGGGCCCTGGTGTTCGTCGGCGCCAATGCGCTGGTGGCGGTATTCAGCTACCTGGTGATCGTCGGCCCGATCAAGCGCGTGGTGCTCAACGAGCCACCGAGCAAAGGCCCTGAATTGACTAACCTTTCCCAAGCGCAATCCTGAAGGGGCCGTGTGATGCAGTTGATTGAACATGCCGACTCGCCGCGCTCCATTCGGTTGCACGAGCGCGACAACGTAGTAATCGTGGTCAATGACCAGGGTGTGCCAGCCGGCACCGAGTTCCCGGATGGCCTGGTGACCGTGGAGTTCATCCCCCAGAGCCATAAGGTGACCCTGGAAGATATCCCACAAGGTGGTCAGATCATTCGCTATGGCCAGACCATCGGTTACGCCTTGCAACCGATACCACGCGGCAGTTGGGTCCAGGAGGATCAACTGCGCATGCCCACTGCACCGCCGCTGGACAGCCTGCCGCTGTCCACCGAAGTGCCCGAGGCCCAGGCGCCATTGGAAGGTTTCACCTTCGAGGGCTATCGCAATGCCGATGGCACCGTGGGCACGCGCAACATCCTCGGCATCACCACGACCGTGCAGTGCGTGACCGGCGTGCTGGACCATGCGGTCAAGCGCATCAAGGACGAGTTGCTGCCCAAATACCCGAATGTCGATGACGTGGTGGCACTGACCCACAGCTATGGTTGCGGCGTGGCCATTACCGCCACCGACGCCTATATCCCGATCCGCACCGTGCGCAACCTGGCGCGCAACCCGAACCTGGGGGGCGAAGCCCTGGTGATCAGCCTGGGCTGCGAAAAGCTGCAAGCCGGGCAGGTGATGCACGACAACGACAGCTCGGTGGACCTCAGCGAGCCGTGGCTGTACCGCTTGCAGGACGCAAGCCACGGGTTCAGCGAAATGATCGAGCAAATCATGGAACTGGCCGAAACCCGTTTGAAGAAACTCGACTTGCGCCGGCGGGAAACCGTACCGGCCTCGGAGCTGATCCTGGGCATGCAATGCGGCGGCAGCGACGCGTTTTCCGGGATCACCGCCAACCCGGCGCTGGGCTACGCGTCGGACCTGTTGCTGCGGGCCGGGGCGACGGTGATGTTTTCCGAAGTGACTGAAGTGCGCGATGCCATTTACCTGCTGACCTCCCGCGCCGAAACCCAGGAGGTCGCGCGGGAACTGGTGCGGGAAATGGACTGGTACGACCGCTACCTGGCCAAGGGCGAGGCCGACCGCAGCGCCAACACCACGCCGGGCAACAAGAAGGGCGGCCTGTCGAACATTGTCGAGAAGTCCCTGGGGTCTATCGTCAAGTCCGGCAGCAGCGCGATCAATGGCGTGCTTGGGCCGGGCGAGCGCTTCAAGGGCAAAGGCCTGATCTTTTGTGCGACACCGGCCAGTGATTTTGTCTGCGGCACCTTGCAACTGGCGGCGGGGATGAACCTGCATGTATTCACCACCGGTCGCGGTACGCCCTACGGGTTGGCGATGGCGCCGGTGGTGAAGGTTTCGACCCGTACGGAATTGGCCCAGCGCTGGCCGGACCTGATCGATATCGATGCCGGACGGATCGCCACCGGGCGTGCGACCATCGAGGAACTGGGCTGGGAGTTGTTCCATTTCTACCTGGATGTGGCCAGCGGCAAAAAGCAGACCTGGGCCGAGCAACATAAGCTGCACAATGACATCACCTTGTTCAATCCGGCGCCGATCACCTAGCCCAGGTCAGGACAGGGCGCCGATCAAGGCCTGCAGATGGGGGTAGACCTGCTGCGGGCTGGCCGCGCGAAGGATGTGCCCGCTCATCTCGGGCATGGGGTGGCGGGTGTAGTAGTCCGCACACACAAAACCGTCGACCCAGCCATCGACATACACCTGGTGGTCTGAGCGGGCATCGCCGACGATCAGCGCCCGGCCCTGGAGCCTGCCGCTCTCGCGCCACCGTCGCACGATCCGGCTTTTGCCGGTACCGGGGTTGATCAGCGGCGAAGGCCGGGGGCACAGGGCCCGCGAACCGGCCCAGAACAGGCGGTTGGCGAGCACGTTGCGGGTGTCGATATCCAGCGAGCGGGCAATCGGGGCGATCCACTCGGTGTAGCCGCCAGACAGGATATGCACCTGCACGCCCTCGCGCTGTAGGTTGTGCAGGGTCAGCATCAGGGCCGGGTCGAGGCTGCCAATGACCGTGTCGACATAGCGCTGGATATGCTGGCGGCGGATGCGCGGGATCACCTTGACCAAGGACAGCAGTTCCCAGGCACTGGCGCGACCGGCCAACGCCTTGGGCGCGATCAGTTGCAGTTGCTCCAGCATGGCTTGCCCAGCGGGGCTGTCGCCAATCGCCGACTGGATGATCGCAAGGGTGCTTTCGTGGTTCACCAGGGTCTGGTCAAAGTCGAAAATCACATGGGTAGTGCCGGTTGCGGTCATGGGCGTGCCTGCGCATCGAGCTGGCGATAGCGGTGTTTGTCTTCGCGGGTCCACGGGGTGGCCGCAATGCCCAGGTGTTGGGCGATGCGGGCCTGGATTTGGTCTGCAAAGGCCTGGCCGCTTTGCTGCTCCTGGCGTTCGCAGCGTTCCAGGTAGCTCATTTCACAGATCATCCAGGGCATCGTCAGCAAGCGCAGGAAACTTGCCAGGCCAGAGGCATGCAGTGGGCTGGCGACCAGGCCGAAGGGCAGAATCAGGCGCCCGGCCAGGGGCACGACGGGCAAGCCGCGGCTCAGCAGCCCCGCGCGAAAGCGATACAAACCCCGGCCGTTGTTAATGGTCGCTTCGGGGGTGGTGTAGAGGGCGGTGCCTTGCGGGTTGATGCGCAGTTTATGCAGGTTACGGGAGAATGCCTTCTTATCGGCACCGTTCCAGAACTGTCCGCCCGAGCATTTGAGCAACAGGAAGGCGGTGAAGGCGATAAAGCGGTTGTAGCCACTGGCCGCCACCAGTGTCGCGCCTGGCATCGCGAGGATGGCGAATGGATCAATCACGCTGACGTGATTGGCGGCCACTACGCAGCCGTCGGTGATCAGGGCGATTTGCCGCGATGAATGGCTGCAACGGATGCGAATGCCCATTATCCACAGGAGCCCTCGATACATCACGGGCCTGGCAGCCAACGGAAGCGGCCAGGCGAGCAGGCTCACCACGACCATCGACAGCAGGCGCAGGCCCGCCAATACGCAACCAAACGGCAGGTAGACCTGGCGTCGCAAGCAGCGGTAGGCCCAGGTTTCCCGGGTGCACAGGCCCGCTACTGAGTGAAGGGGGTCGGGTGGAGGCAGAATGTTTTTCACGGGGATGTTGCTCAGTGATGGTTTTGGTCAGGCCAGCTTGGTGTATTCGGCGGTTTTCATCCGACGCGAAAACCGGTCGATGCGCGCCAGGTTGGCAGGGCTGATTTCCCTGAACCGTTCGCGGGTAAGATCAATCTTCACGTGGGGGCCGTAAGGGGTTTCAATCACTTGCCCGGCCAGTTGTGGCGCGTGCAAAAACGCCCGGTTCATTTCCAGTGCGCGGTGGTGCCGGATATTGGTCAGGGTGTAGATCTGCTCGAACCCCAGGTGCTCAAAGCCGTATTCAAGCGCCAGGTGGATGGCAATAAAGGGGTAGGGCGTTCCCCAGTATTTCTTGAGGAAACGGTTGCCGAAGTTGATGCCGTATTCTTTTTGCGCGAACCCGGCATAACCGATAAAAGGGCCTTGCAGGCCAATGCTCACCGCCCAGCGTGACCAGTTTTGGTCGGTCATTTCTTTTTTGAAGGTGGCGATTTCGTTGGCGGCGGCGGTCATGTCCCGGGTGGTGCCGGCGGAAATGAATTTCATCGCCTCGGGGTCACTGAGTAGTTCGGTGTAACCCGCAATGTCCTCATCGTCCCAGCTTCTGATATGCACATTGTGTAAATGGTTGACGGATCTACGCATGGGGCCCCCCTGGAGTTATTCAGTTGTTACAGGAGGGGGATTTTCAGGGGCGGCGTTACTGAAGCGGAGGTGTGGATTCTCGTTAGTGCGTGGGAGCTTGTGCAGTGCTTTGTGGGACGGGTGAACCCCGGCCGGGATAGTGGGATTACCTCCTACGAAGTAGCCACAGTTCCCAATTCTGGACTTTTTTAGTTCGTGTTTATGTTTCGAAATCCAATATCAACAGTGCAGCCCACTGCTTTATCATGACGATTCCCTGAAAACAGGACTTAGCATGCTCGCCATTTTCCTTGCGACGCTCACCATCACTGCGCCGGTGTTTGCCATGCTGTTCCTGGGGGTGCTGCTCAAGCGCATCAACTGGATCAACGACAATTTTATCCACACCGCGTCAGCCCTGGTGTTCAACGTCACCATGCCAGCGTTGCTGTTTCTGGGGATATTGCACGCCGACCTGCATTCGGCGCTCAAGCCAGAACTGCTGATCTATTTTGCCGTGGCCACGGTCGCCAGCTTCGCCCTGGCCTGGGGCTGGGCGATTTTCCGTTGCCCGCGGGAAGACCGGGGCATTTATGCCCAGGGCGCGTTTCGCGGGAACAACGGGGTGATCGGCCTGGCACTGGCGGCCAGCATGTACGGCGACTACGGGATTTCCCTGGGGGCGATCCTCGCGGGGCTGGTGATCCTGTTCTACAACACCCTGTCGACCATTGTGCTGGCGGTGTACAGCCCGGTGATCAAGTCGGACCCGTGGAGCATCTGCAAGAGCGTATTGGCCAACCCGCTGATCCTCAGTGTGATTGCCGCCACGCCATTCGCCTATTTCCAGATCGGCCTGCCCAGTTGGCTGGAAACCTCCGGGAGGTACCTGGCCGACATGACCCTGCCCCTGGCATTGATCTGCATTGGGGGCACTCTGTCCCTGGCGGCCTTGCGCCAAAGTGGCAACATGGCGTTGAGTGCCAGCCTGGTGAAAATGATCGGTTTGCCGCTCGTGGCCACCGTCGGGGCCTGGCTGTATGGCTTCCGGGGACCGGAGCTGGGGATTCTGTTTTTGTATTTTGGCGCGCCGACGGCCGCCGCCAGCTTTGTCATGGCCCGTGCGGCCCAGGGCAACCATGAGTTGGCGGCGGCGATCATTGTGATCACTACCCTGATGGCGGCAGTGACCACCAATATCGGGATCTTTGTGTTGCAGGCCGGTGGCTGGATCTGAAATGAGTGGTGTTTTTTAGGGCCTATCGCGGGCAAGCCCGCTCCTACACTTGGGGGTGTTCACCACTAATTGTGGGAGCTGGCTGATACGTCTCAATCACTTCCTGCGCCGCGCGAAACGCATCAATCGCCGCCGGCACACCGGCATACACCGCGCAATGCAGCAACGCCTCGCGAATTTCTTCGACAGTACAGCCATTGTTCAGCGCGCCGCGCACATGGCCCTTGAGCTCCTGCGGGCACTTCAAGGCGGTCAATGCCGCGAGGGTGATCAGGCTGCGGGTCTTCAGCGGCAGGCCTTCACGGTTCCACACCCCGCCCCAGGCATGTTCGTTGACGAAGTCCTGCAACGGCTGGGTGAACTCGGTGGCATTGCCCAAGGCGCGGTCGACAAATACGTCGCCCATGACCTGGCGACGCATTTGCTCGCCGGATTTCGGTTGATCGGTCATTGCGACTCCCTCTTGTGGTGTTGGCGGCGCCAGGCCCGCAGCGAAGTGAACAACAGGAAAGCCACCAGCGCTGGCAGGACGTAGTACAGCATCAGTTGTTCGAGTTTATTGGCCAGCGGCATGCCGGTGGTGAACGACACCACGTGCAGCCCATACGCCAGGTACAGCCCCAGCAACAGCAAGCCTTCGGCGCGGGTAATGCGGTAGCCGGTGTAAAACACTGGCAAGCACAACACCACCACGCCGAGCATCACCGGCAGGTCGAAATCCAGGGCATTGGGCGATACCGACAAAGGCAATGGCGCCACCAGCGCCGTAAACCCCAGCACCCCCAACAGGTTGAACAGGTTGCTGCCGATCACGTTGCCCACCGCAATCTCCCGTTCGCCGCGCAGGGCGGCGATCAGGGACGTGGCGAGACACGGCAGAGAGGTGCTGACGGCAACGATGGTCAGGCCGATCACCCGTTCGGACAGGCCCAGGTCGCTGGCCACTTCCACGGCAGCCCCCAGCAGCAGATGCCCGGCGAATACCAGCAGCGCGAGCCCGCCGATCATCCACAGCAAACTGCTCAGCCACGGCGCCTGCACTACCGTGTCGCGGGTCCGCGGGCGGCGCGAATGGCGGGTCTGGTACAGCAACAGCGCGAGGTAGGCGAGCAGGGCTGCCAGTAGGGTCAGGCCGTCAAGCGGCGTCAGGGCCTCATCGCTGGCGAGGATGAACAGCAGCAGGCTGGCGCCGATCATCACCGGGATATCCAGGCGCACCAGTTGCCGCGACACGCGCAGGGGAATGATCAGCGCTGAAAGGCCCAGGGTCACGAGGATATTGAAGATGCTGCTGCCAATCACGCTGCCCACGGCAATATCGGTATTGCCGGCCAGGGTGGCCTGCAGGCTGACGGCGATTTGCGGCGCGCTGCTGCCAAAGGCCACGATGCTCAAGCCAATGATCAGCGGCCTGACCTTGAGGCTGGCGGCCAGGCGCACGGCGGCGCGTACCAGCATCTCGGCGCCGGCAATCAGCAGCAATAGGCCGCTGATCAGTTCAATCAGGCTCAGGGGCGAGAGGGCGCTTAATCCGAAAATGGCCAGGGCTCCGTCAGTCAGTTGTTCAGGGCTTGCACGCGCACGCGCGCGGTTCCGCTGCGCAGCATACCCAACTGCTCGGCGGCCTGGCGTGAAAGATCGATCAGCCGGCCACGGGTGTGTGGGCCGCGATCATTGATGCGCACCACCACGGATTTGTCGTTGGCCAGGTTGGTGACCTGCACCCGCGTGCCGAATGGCAGGCGCCGGTGGGCGGCGGTCATGGCGTGTTGGTTGAAGGGTTCACCGCTGGCGGTTTTTTTGCCGTGGTGCTTGGCGCCGTAGTAGGACGCTGTGCCGGTTTCGTCATAACCGTTGGGATCGATCAGGCCACTGGCGCAGCCGGTGAGCAGTGAAAACAGGGCGCAGAGGCCGAGTAGACGCTTCATTTTCAAGGTGTCCCCAAAATTGATATGGGAACCGACCTTTGTAGAAGCTGGCTTGCCTGCGATGCGGGCGCCTCGGTTTTTCAGATGCACCGAGGTGATGCTATCGCAGGCAAGCCAGTTCCTTCACAAGCCGGCTCCCACAGGGCGGCAACCGTTATCAGCCTTCGAGCTTGCTCTTGAGCAATTCGTTCACCTGTTGCGGGTTGGCCTTGCCTTTGGAGGCCTTCATCGCCTGGCCCACAAAGAAGCCGAACATCTTGCCGCGTTTGGCTTCGTCCGCTGCACGGTACTGCTCGACCTGCTCGGCGTTGGCCGCCAGCATTTCATCTAGCACGGCCGAGATCGCGCCGCTGTCGGTGACTTGCTTGAGGCCGCGTTTCTCGATGATCTCGTCGGCGCTGCCTTCACCGCTGGCCATGGCTTCAAACACGGTCTTGGCGATCTTGCCGGAGATGGTGTTGTCCTTGATGCGCAGCAACATGCCGCCCAACTGTTCGGCCGTTACCGGGGCTTCGTCGATTTCCAGGCCCTGTTTGTTCAACAGGCTGCCCAGTTCAACCATGACCCAGTTGGCGGCCAGCTTGGCGTCACCGGCAATGCTCACGACTTTTTCAAAGTAGTCGGCTTGCTCGCGGCTCGACGCCAGGACGCTGGCGTCATACACCGAAAGACCGAACTGCGCCTGGAAGCGCTCGCGTTTTTGCGGTGGCAGTTCCGGCAGGGTGGCGCGCACGTCATTGAGGAACGAATCCTCGATCACCACCGGCAACAGGTCCGGATCGGGGAAGTAACGGTAGTCGTTGGCTTCCTCTTTGCTGCGCATGGCGCGGGTTTCGTCTTTGTTCGGGTCGTACAGGCGCGTCTGCTGGATCACCTTGCCGCCGTCTTCGATCAGCTCGATCTGGCGACGGACTTCGGTGTTGATCGCCTTCTCGATGAAACGGAACGAGTTGACGTTCTTGATCTCGCAGCGAGTGCCGTACTCGACCTGGCCTTTTGGCCGTACCGACACGTTGCAGTCGCAACGCAGGGAGCCTTCGGCCATGTTGCCGTCGCAGATGCCCAGATAGCGCACCAGCGCGTGGATGGTCTTGACGTAGGCCACGGCTTCCTTGGCGCTGCGCATGTCCGGCTCGGACACGATTTCCAGCAGTGGCGTGCCGGCGCGGTTCAGGTCGATGCCGGTGGCGCCATTGAATTCTTCATGCAGGCTCTTGCCAGCATCTTCTTCCAGGTGCGCACGGGTCACGCCGACACGTTTGATGGTGCCGTCTTCCAGGGGGATATCCAGGTAGCCCTTGCCGACGATCGGCAGCTCCATCTGGCTGATCTGGTAGCCCTTGGGCAGGTCCGGGTAGAAGTAGTTCTTGCGCGCGAACACGTTGTGCTGGCCGATCTGGGCGTCAATCGCCAGGCCGAACATCACCGCCATGCGTACCGCTTCCTGGTTCAGTACCGGCAATACGCCAGGCATGCCCAGGTCTACCAGGCTGGCCTGGGTGTTGGGTTCTGCACCGAACGTGGTGGCGCTACCGGAGAAAATCTTCGATTGGGTGGCGAGCTGGGTATGAATCTCCAGCCCGATCACAACTTCCCATTGCATAGTGTTCTCCTCAGAAGCCGGTTGGGGTGCGAGTGTGCCAGTCAGTGTTCAACTGGTACTGGTGCGCCACATTGAGCAAGCGGCCTTCCTGGAAATACGGGGCGAGCAACTGCACGCCCACCGGCAGGCCATCGACGAAACCTGCAGGCATGGACAAGCCCGGCAAGCCCGCGAGGTTGGCGGTGATGGTGTAGAGGTCTTCAAGATACTCGGCGATCGGGTCACCGGTCTTGGCGCCGATCTTCCAGGCCGGGTTCGGTGTAGTCGGACCGATGATCACGTCGACTTCATTAAAGGCCGCCATGAAGTCATTTTTGATCAGGCGTCGGATTTTTTGCGCCTTGAGGTAGTACGCGTCGTAGTAGCCGGCCGACAGGGCGTAGGCACCGACCATGATCCGGCGCTGCACTTCCACGCCGAAGCCTTCGCCACGGGAGCGTTTGTACAGGTCGGTGAGGTCTTTCGGGGCTTCACAGCGGTAGCCGAAACGCACGCCGTCGAAGCGCGACAGGTTCGACGAGGCCTCTGCCGGGGCGATCACGTAGTACGCCGCAATCGCGTGCTGGTTGTTCGGCAGGCTGATTTCCTTGATCACCGCGCCGAGCTTTTCCAGCTCCTTGATGCTGTTGTGCACCAGTTCGGCGATACGTGGGTCGAGGCCGGCGCTGAAATACTCTTTCGGCACGCCGATACGCAGGCCTTTGAGCGAGGTATTGAGGCTGGCGCTGTAGTCCGGCACGGGTTCATCGATGCTGGTGGAGTCCTTCCCATCGAAGCCAGCCATGCCTTGTAACAATATTGCGCAGTCTTCGGCGCTGCGGGCCAGGGGGCCGCCCTGGTCGAGACTGGAGGCGTAGGCAATCATGCCCCAGCGGGAAACACGCCCGTAGGTCGGTTTCAGGCCGGTGAGGTTGGTGAATGCGGCTGGCTGGCGGATCGAACCGCCGGTATCGGTGGCTGTAGCGGCCGGCAGCAGGCGCGCGGCCACGGCTGCTGCCGAGCCACCGGAAGAGCCGCCGGGCACGTGTTCGAGGTTCCACGGGTTTTTCACTGCGCCGTAGTAGCTCGATTCGTTGGCCGAGCCCATGGCGAATTCGTCCATGTTGGTCTTGCCCAGGGTCACGGCCCCGGCTTCGGCCAGCTTGGCGACCACGGTCGCGTCGTAGGGCGCCTTGAAGTTGTCGAGCATCTTCGAGCCGCAGCTGGTGCGGATACCCTGGGTGCAGAACAGGTCCTTGTGACCGATTGGCGCACCCAGCAGCGCGCCGCTTTCACCGTTGGCGCGACGGGCGTCGGCGGCCTTGGCCTGGCCTAGTGCCAGCTCCTCGGTGAGGCTGATAAAGCTGTTGACCTTCGGATCCAGCGCGGCGATGCGCGCCAGCAGGGTCTTGGTCAGCTCTTCGGAAGAAAACTTTTTGTCGGCGAGACCGCGGGCGATCTCGGCCAGAGTCAATTGATGCATTGCAGGCTCTTTCCCTTTAGTCGATGACTTTCGGAACCAGGTACAGGCCGTTTTCGACCGCTGGTGCGATGGACTGGTAGGCCTCGCGATTATTGCGTTCGGTCACGACGTCTGCGCGCAGGCGCTGGCTGGCTTCCAGTGGGTGGGCCAGGGGTTCGATGCCGTCGGTATTCACCGCCTGCATCTGGTCGACCAGCCCGAGAATGCTGTTCAGGGCTGCGGTGGTCTGTGGAAGATCGGCTTCATTGAGGCCCAGGCAGGCCAAATGAGCGATTTTTTCCACGTCGGAGCGTTCAAGCGCCATGGGATTCTCCAGTGGAAAACAGAACGGAAGCTATCCGTGTGTTAGATTGTCGGAACACTACCGCATTTCTACGGTCATAAGGCCGCGATTGTGGGGTTAGGTGCGCAGAAAGTCGGCCAATTTAGCACATTGGCGCCTTGCCCAAAATCCCTGTCGTTGTTAGAGTTTGCCGCACTTTTTTACCCACGCGTTGCCTAGGGTCCCTTTCCCATGTTCAAGAAACTGCGTGGCATGTTTTCCAGCGATCTTTCCATCGACCTGGGCACTGCCAACACCCTTATTTACGTGCGCGAGCGCGGTATCGTCCTGAATGAGCCATCGGTTGTGGCCATTCGGACCCATGGTAATCAGAAAAGTGTCGTTGCCGTGGGCACCGAGGCCAAGCGCATGCTCGGCCGCACACCTGGCAACATTGCCGCCATTCGTCCGATGAAAGACGGCGTGATCGCCGACTTCAGCGTCTGCGAGAAGATGCTGCAGTACTTCATCAACAAGGTTCACGAAAACAGTTTCCTGCAGCCCAGCCCTCGTGTGCTGATCTGCGTACCGTGCAAATCCACCCAGGTGGAGCGTCGGGCCATCCGTGAATCGGCCCTTGGTGCCGGTGCCCGCGAAGTGTTCCTGATCGAAGAGCCAATGGCTGCTGCCATCGGTGCCGGCCTGCCGGTTGAAGAGGCGCGCGGTTCGATGGTGGTGGATATCGGTGGCGGTACCACAGAAATCGCCCTGATTTCCCTCAATGGCGTGGTGTATGCCGAATCCGTGCGGGTTGGCGGCGACCGCTTCGACGAAGCGATCATCACTTATGTGCGTCGTAACTACGGCAGCCTGATCGGCGAATCCACCGCCGAGCGCATCAAGCAGGAAATCGGTACCGCTTACCCGGGCGGCGAAGTGCGCGAAGTCGATGTTCGCGGTCGCAACCTGGCCGAAGGCGTACCACGTGCCTTTACCCTGAACTCCAATGAAGTGCTGGAAGCTCTGCAAGAGTCCCTGGCCACCATCGTTCAGGCAGTAAAAAGCGCGCTGGAGCAATCGCCGCCGGAGCTGGCTTCCGATATCGCCGAGCGTGGCCTGGTGCTGACCGGTGGTGGCGCCTTGCTGCGCGACCTCGACAAGCTGCTGGCCCAGGAAACCGGTCTGCCGGTGATCGTCGCCGAAGACCCGCTGACCTGCGTTGCCCGTGGCGGTGGTCGTGCACTGGAAATGATGGATAAACACACCATGGACCTGCTCTCCAGCGAATAAGATCGTTGGTTGCACCATGTTTCGCCAACAGGCAGCACTTTGCAGTGCTGCCTGTTGGCGTTTATCTTCTTCAATCTGCATCCAGGCCGGTTTGATGCCGTATGAATAAAGAGAATATCTGCCCGGGAGGAGCGGCCTATTAAACCGCTCTTCACTAAAGGCCCCTCATTGGGCGTGCGCTTGTTGGTGCTGGTCGTGCTATCGGTCGCGCTGATGGTGGTCGATGCCCGCTTCACACTGCTCAAGCCAGTGCGTAGCCAAATGTCGCTGGTATTGATGCAGTCCTACTGGATCACCGACCTGCCGCAACGGCTATGGCAAGGCGTGGCCAGCCAGTTTGGCAGCCGTACCGAGCTTGTGGCCGAAAACGAAAAACTCAAGACCGAAAACCTGCTGTTGCAGGGGCGCATGCAAAAGCTGGCGGCCCTGACCGAGCAGAACGTTCGGCTGCGCGAGTTGCTCAACTCTTCCGCGCTGGTCAATGAAAAGGTCGAAGTGGCCGAGTTGATCGGCATGGACCCCAACCCCTTCACCCATCGCATCATCATCAACAAGGGCGAGCGCGATGGTGTGGTCCTTGGCCAGCCGGTGCTCGATGCCCGTGGCCTGATGGGCCAGGTGGTGGAGTTGATGCCCTATACCTCCCGCGTGCTGCTGCTGACCGACACCACCCACAGCATTCCGGTGCAGGTCAACCGCAATGGCCTGCGGGCGATTGCCAGCGGCACCGGTAACCCGGAACGCCTGGAGTTGCGGCATGTGGCGGACACCGCCGACATCAAGGAAGGCGACCTGCTGGTCAGCTCCGGCCTTGGCCAGCGCTTCCCGGCAGGCTATCCGGTGGCGACGGTCAAGGAAGTGATCCACGATTCCGGCCAGCCGTTTGCGATTGTCCGCGCCGTGCCGACGGCCGCGCTGAACCGTAGCCGCTACCTGTTGCTGGTGTTCAGCGACACGCGTACGCCGGAAGAGCGCGCCAACGAAGCCGCCCAGGCCCAGGAAGCGCAGGACAAGCAAGACGGCACCACGACGCCGGTTATTCCGGCAACCGTACCCAAACCGGCGGCACCCGTGGCGACACCGGTTGCACCTGCCGCGCCTGCTGTGGCGACACCTGCCAAACCGGTGGCCCAACCGGCTCGGCCGGTCAAACCAGCGGCGACTGCGCCAGCGGCGGCACCTGCACCGGCAACCACTCGACAAGGGGCGCAATAATGGCCGGCACTCATTCGCGCAATGGCTGGATGGTCTGGTTGACCTTTGCCATCGGCATGCTGCTCAGCGTTTCGCCGATGCCGCAATTCATGGAAATCCTGCGCCCGCTGTGGCTGGCGTTGCTCCTGGCCTTCTGGGCGCTGGCCCTGCCGCACAAGGTCGGCATGGTCACGGCCATGTGCCTGGGGCTGGCTGAAGATGTGATGTATGGCACGTTGCTCGGCCAGAACGCCTTGATTCTTACGCTGATTACCTTCCTGGTGCTGTCGTTGCAGCAACGCCTGCGGATGTTCCCGATGTGGCAGCAGTGCCTGGTGATCCTGGTGATCTTCGGCCTGGCCCAATTGGTGCAGCTGTGGCTTAGTGCCCTGACCGGCAACCGCCAACCGACCCTGGCGCTGGTCTTGCCGGCCCTGGTCAGTGCGCTGTTGTGGCCATGGGTCAGCTTCGGCCTGCGTGGGTTGCGTCGCCGCTATAAAATCAATTGAGTGGGTCGCGAGGCTCTGCCTGGTTATCGAACCCACAGGGAGAGTCTGCAATGCATGCACTTTATCTGGCCTCCGGCTCTCCTCGGCGGCGTGAATTGCTGACCCAGATCGGCGTGCCGTTCACTGTGGTCAGCGCGGCTATCGATGAAACACCCCTGGGCGACGAGTCGCCGGCGTCCTACGTCGAACGCCTGGCCCGTGGCAAAGCCGCCGCAGGCCTGGCGACACTGGCCGATACCGCCAATGCCTGCGTGCTGGGCGCCGATACCGCCGTCATCCTGGATGGCCGGATCCTGGGCAAGCCCCTGGACCAGGCCGATGCCCTGGCCATGTTGCTGGCCCTTTCTGATCGTGAACACGAAGTCCTCACCGCCATTGCCGTGCTCAGTGACCTGCGCTGCGAAACGCGCCTGGTCAGCAGCCGCGTGCGCTTTCGCCAGGTTTGCACACACGAGGCAACGACTTACTGGCACAGCGGGGAGCCTCAGGACAAGGCGGGCGGCTATGCTATCCAAGGCTTGGCGGCGGTATTTGTCGCCGGGCTAAATGGCAGTTACTCCGCGGTCGTTGGCTTGCCGGTCTGCGAAACAGCAGAACTGCTGGGCCATTTCGGCATACCCTGTTGGCAACACCTTTCCGTGCGCTGAACGCCTAACTCCAGCGCCATATTTAAGCGATCGGCCACTATTGTGAAAACGCCTGAACGAGACCCAGCCATGAGTGAAGAGATTCTGATCAATATCACGCCGATGGAATCGCGCGTGGCGGTGGTAGAAAACGGTGTTTTGCAAGAAGTGCACGTCGAGCGCACCCAGAAGCGCGGGATTGTCGGCAATATCTATAAAGGCAAGGTTGTAAGGGTGTTGCCGGGCATGCAGGCGGCCTTTGTCGATATCGGCCTGGACCGCGCGGCGTTTATCCATGCCTCGGAAATTTCCCTGCGCGAAGGCCCGGCGGTCGAAAGCATCAGCGCCCTGGTGCATGAAGGGCAGAGCCTGGTGGTGCAAGTCACCAAGGACCCGATCGGCTCCAAGGGCGCGCGCCTGACCACACAGTTGTCGATTCCTTCGCGTTACCTGGTGTACATGCCGCGCACTGCCCATGTCGGTATTTCCCTGAAAATCGAAGACGAAGGTGAGCGTGAGCGCCTGAAAAAGGTCGTCAGCGATTGCGTGGCGGCCGAAGGCATCAAGGAGGCCGGCGGCTTTATCCTGCGTACCGCCGCCGAAGGTGCCGGTGCCGATGAAATCCTCATGGACATCCGCTACCTGCGGCGGCTGTGGGACCAGATCGGTGCCCAGATCAAGACCGTCGGCGCGCCGAGCGTCATCTATGAAGACCTGGGCCTGGCCCTGCGGACCTTGCGCGACCTGGTCAGCCCCAAGATCGAGAAAATTCGCATCGATTCGCGGGAAACCTTCCAGCGCACCACGCAATTTGTTGCCGAACTGATGCCGGAAATCGCCGACCGCCTGGAGCACTACCCCGGTGAACGGCCGATTTTCGACCTATATGGCGTCGAGGACGAAATCCAGAAGGCCCTGGAGCGCAAGGTGCCACTCAAGTCTGGTGGCTACCTGGTGGTCGACCCGGCAGAAGCCATGAGCACCATTGATGTGAACACCGGTGCTTTCGTCGGCCATCGCAACCTTGAAGAAACCATCTTCAAGACCAACCTCGAGGCCGCCACCGCCATTGCCCGCCAACTGCGCCTGCGCAACCTGGGCGGGATCATCATCATCGACTTCATCGACATGGAAGATGAAGAGCATCAGCGCCAGGTATTGCGCACCCTTGAAAAGCAACTGGAGCGCGATCACGCCAAGACCAACATTATCGGGATCACCGAGTTGGGCCTGGTGCAGATGACCCGCAAACGCACCCGCGAAAGCCTTGAGCAGGTGCTGTGCGAGCCGTGCAGCAGTTGCCAGGGGCGCGGCAAGTTGAAGACCCCGGAAACGGTTTGCTACGAGATTTTCCGGGAAATCCTGCGGGAGGCACGCGCTTACCAGGCCGAGGGTTATAGAGTCCTGGCCAACCAGAAGGTGGTGGACCGGTTGCTGGACGAAGAGTCGGGCAACGTCGCGGAATTGGAGGGCTTTATTGGCCGCACCATCCGTTTCCAGGTCGAAACCATGTATTCCCAGGAACAATACGACGTGGTGCTGCTCTGATCCGCATCAGTCTTTTTCAACGAGACCGCCAGACCTTGATCTGCCGTCCGACTATTACCTTGAGGGTCGCCTGACATGGAGCGTCTGCAACGCTTTTTTGCCGCACTGACCCGTTGGGGCCTTGGCCTGTGTGCATTGCTGTTGGTACTGGCTGCGGTCTACGTCAGCCTGGGCCGTGAATTGACGCCATTGGTGGCGGAGTACCGTGCCGAAGTCGAAGCCAAGGCGCAGGCGGCGGTCGACATGCCCCTGAGCATTGGCAGCCTGGAAGGGCGCTGGAGCGGTTTTTCCCCGGTTTTGCTGGCCCATGACGTGATGGTCGGTGAAGGCAGCAGTGCCTTGCGCCTGGACCAGGTGCAAGTGGTGCCCGACCTGTGGGCCAGCCTGCTGGCGTGGGATGTGCGCATTGCCCATCTGGAAGTCAGCGGCTTGCAACTCAGCGTCAAGGAAGACCAGGACGGCCGCTGGGCGTTGCAAGGCCTGCCGGTGCAGGGCGACCAGCCCCTGGACCCGGAGCAACTGTTCAAGCGCATGCAGGCGGTGGCCAAGGTCTCGCTGCTGGACAGCCAGGTCACCTTGCAGCCGTTCGAGCAAGCGCCTCTGACCTTGACCTATGTGGGGCTGAGCCTGCAAACCGGCAGCACCCGCCAGCGCCTGGATGCGCGCCTGACCTTGCCCGATGGGCAACCGCTGGCCCTCAGCCTGCGCACGCGGATCCGTGCCAGCCAGTGGCGCGACGGTGAAGTGCAGGCCTACCTGAGCCTGCCCCGGAGCAATTGGGCGCAGTGGATTCCGGCGAAGTTGACTCGGGACTGGAAACTCAGCGAGTTGAAAGCCGGCGGTGAATTCTGGCTGACCTGGGCCAATGGCACGCTGCAAAGCGCCGCCGCCCGGCTCAATGCGCCGCAGGTGAAGGTCCGTTATGCCCAGCGCAAGCCCACGAGCATCCAGAACCTGGGCCTGACGGCTTACCTGCAGCGCAGCGACAGCGGCCTGAAGGTGATCTTCGATTCGTTGGCCATGAACCTGGGCGACACCCGTTGGGAGTCGCACCTGCAATTGCAGCAAACCCTGGCCACTGATAAGGCGCAGGAAACCTGGAGGCTGCAGGCCGACCGCCTGGACCTGACACCGATTACCCCTCTGCTCAACGCCCTCGCGCCATTGCCGGAAGGTTTTGCCAAGACTGTCGAAGCGTTGAAGGCCACGGGCGTGCTGCGCAATGTGCTGGTGGACTATCGTCCCCAGGACGCGGGCGATCAGCGCGTGAGCTTTGCTGCCAACCTCGAGCGCGTGGGCTTTGACGCCTATTTCGGCGCGCCGGCAGCCCGCAACGTCTCCGGCAGCATCAGCGGTGACCTGGGCCAGGGCGAACTGCGCATGGACAGCAAGGATTTCGTCCTGCACCTGGACCCGATTTTCGCCAAGCCCTGGCAGTACCTCCAGGCCAACGCGCGCCTGACGTGGAAGCTGGATAAGCAAGGTTTCACGCTGATCGCGCCGTATATCAAGGTGCTGGGGGAAGAGGGCAAGATCGCAGCGGATTTCCTGATTCGCCTGCATTTCGATCATAGCCAGGAAGACTACATGGACCTGCGGGTCGGCATGGTCGATGGCGATGGGCGCTTTACCCCCAAATACTTGCCGGCGGTCCTGAGCCCGGCCCTGGATGAATGGCTGCGTACGGCAATTCTCAAGGGCGCGGTCGATGAAGGCTTCTTCCAGTATCAAGGGTCGCTGAACCACGATGCGGTGACGGCGGCGCGCAATATCAGCCTGTTCTTCAAGGTGCATGATGCCGAGTTGGCGTTCCAGCCGGGCTGGCCTCATGTGAGGAAGGTGGCCGGTGAAGTGTTTGTCGAAGAGACCGGCGTGCGCATCCTGGCCAGCAAGGGGCAATTGCTCGATACCAAGGTCAAGGGGATCTACGTCAACATTCCCCATGCGTTGCCCGGCCATGACAGCCATCTGCTGCTGACGGGCGGGTTTGCCGGTGGGCTGGGGGACGGCCTGAAGATCCTCCAGGACGCGCCCATCGGTACGGCATCGACGTTTGCCGGCTGGAAGGGCGAGGGCGACCTGCAAGGTTCCCTGGACCTGGATATTCCCCTGGCCAAGGGCACCGAGCCGAAGATCGTGGTGGACTTCAAGACCGACAAGGCGCGCCTGCAACTGGCCGAGCCGACTCTGGACCTGAACCAGCTCAAGGGTGAGTTCCGCTTCGACAGTGCCAAGGGCCTGAGTGGGCAGAACATCAGCGCCCAAGCCTTCGACCGGCCGATCACGGCGCAGATTGCGGCCGGTGGCAGACCGGGCAATCTCAGCACGCGGGTCACGGCCAAGGGCCAGGTGACGGTCAAGCGGCTCACCGACTGGCTGAAAGTCAGCCAGCCGCTGCCCGTATCCGGAGATATCCCTTATCAACTGCAACTGGACCTGGACGGTGCCGACAGCCAGTTGCGGGTCAGCTCCAACCTCAAGGGCGTGGCGGTGGATTTGCCTGCGCCATTTGGCATGCCCGCCAGCCAGGGCCGTGACAGTGTGTTGCGCATGACGTTGCAGGGCGCGGAGCGGCGCTACTGGTTTGATTACGGCGAGTTGGCAAACTTTACCTTTGCCGCTCCGGCGAACAATTTTACCCAGGGCCGTGGCGAGCTGTTCCTCGGGGATGGCGATGCCTTGCTGCCCGGTGGCAAGGGCCTGCGGATTCGCGGGGTATTGTCGGAGCTGGATATCGATCCCTGGAAGAAGTTGGTCGACCGTTACGCCGGCAATGACCCAGGCGGCAATGCCAAGCAACTGTTGAGCAGTGCCGACTTCAAGATCGGCAAGCTGACAGGGTTTGGTACCCAACTCGACCAGGTCGCCCTGAAACTGGACCGCAAGCCTGCCGCCTGGGGCTTGCAGCTCGACAGCCAGCAGGTCAAGGGTACTGTGGGCTTGCCGGATGCCAAGGGCGCACCCATTGCCATCAACCTGCAGTACGTGAAGTTGCCGGCGGTCGATCCTACGGTGCAGGCCGATGAAAACGCGCCTGATCCCCTGGCGAGCATCGATCCCAAGGACATTCCCGCGCTGGATATCGCCATTGCCCAGTTGTTCCAGGGGCCTGACTTGATCGGCGCCTGGTCGTTGAAGGTGCGCCCGACAGCCAAGGGCATGGCGTTCAACAACCTCGACCTGGGCCTCAAGGGCATGCAGCTCAAGGGGGCCGGTGGCTGGGAGGGTGCGCCGGGCGCCAGCAGCAGTTGGTACAAGGGGCGCCTGGACGGCAAGAACATCGCCGATGTGCTCAAGGGCTGGGGTTTTGCGCCCACGGTCACCAGCCAGGACTTCCATCTGGATGTTGACGGGCGCTGGCCGGGTTCGCCCGCGTGGGTTGGGCCCAAGCGTTTTTCCGGCAGCCTGGATGCTTCGTTCCGCAAGGGCCAGTTCGTCGAGGTCGAGGGCGGTGCCCAGGCGTTGCGGGTATTTGGCCTGCTGAACTTCAACTCGATTGGCCGGCGTTTGCGCCTGGACTTCTCGGATTTGCTTGGCAAGGGCCTGAGCTACGACCGGGTCAAGGGCCTGCTGGCCGCCAGCAATGGTGTGTTTGTGACCCGCGAGCCGATCATCCTCACCGGGCCGTCGAGCAACCTGGAGCTTAACGGCACCCTGGACCTGGTTGCCGATCGTGTGGATGCCAAGTTGCTGGTGACTTTGCCGGTGACCAACAACCTGCCGATTGCCGCGTTGATTGTGGGCGCGCCGGCCATTGGTGGCGCGTTGTTCCTGATCGACAAGCTGATCGGTGATCGGGTGTCGCGTTTCGCCAGCGTCCAGTACAAGGTGGAAGGGCCCTGGAAAGATCCCAAAATCACCTTTGACAAGCCATTTGAAAAACCACAGTAAGCGCCTGTGGAGTAGCATGGCCCCATGCTTTTTTTGGAGTGTCGGCCCATGTGCTTTGCGGTAATCCAGATGGTCAGCCAGAGCGACGTCCTGGCCAACCTAGCCCAGGCCCGGAGCTTGCTGGAGCGGGCGGCGGCAGGGGGCGCGCAACTGGCGGTCCTGCCGGAAAACTTCGCCGCCATAGGTCGCCGCGACGTGGCGGCTATCGGCCGCGCCGAAGCGGTGGGCGAGGGGCCGATCCTGCCCTGGTTGAAACTGGCCGCCCGCGACCTCAACTTATGGATAGTGGCCGGTACCTTGCCATTGCCTCCCCTCGGGCAGCCCGACGCCAAGTCCAACGCCTGCTCGCTGTTGATCGACGCGCAGGGGCAGATCGCGGCCCGTTACGACAAGCTGCACCTGTTTGACGTGGATGTGGCTGACACGCGCGGTCGTTATCGTGAATCCGACGACTATGCTTACGGCAACCAAGTGGTGGTGGCCGATACGCCGGTAGGGCGTCTGGGGCTCACGGTCTGTTACGACTTGCGCTTCCCGGAGCTGTACAGCGAATTGCGCGCGGCGGGCGCCGAATTGATTACCGCGCCTTCGGCCTTTACGGCGGTAACCGGCGCGGCGCACTGGGATGTGCTGATCCGTGCGCGGGCAATCGAAACCCAGTGTTACCTGCTGGCGGCCGCCCAGGGCGGAGTACATCCGGGGCCGCGGGAAACCTATGGCCATGGGGCGATTGTCGACCCATGGGGGCGAGTGCTGGCACAACAGAATCAAGGCGAAGCGGTGTTGTTGGCCGAACGCGATAGCAGCGAACAAGCGTCGATACGGGCGCGCATGCCGGTGGCAGGCCACCGGCGCTTTTTCTCGCAGGGCGCGCAGCGACCTGCTTCAGAACGATGAATTTAAGGCCGAACCTATGAGCGAGTTGTTGTCCTCAGTCAGTGAACACCTCCTGGCGCCCGGTGGCGTGACCATCGAAAATCTGCAAACCGTACTGGGCGACCTGGCCGGGCCGGGCATCGATGCCGCAGACCTGTATTTCCAGGGCCAGATCTCCGAGTCATGGTCCCTGGAAGACGGGATCGTCAAGGATGGCAGCTTCAACATGGACCAAGGGGTTGGCGTGCGTGCGCAATCCGGTGAAAAGACCGGCTTCGCCTACAGCAATGCCATCACCCTGGAAGCCCTGGGCCTGGCCGCCCGCGCGGCGCGCTCGATTTCCCGCGCTGGGCAGAATGGCACCGTGCAAGCGTTCAGCACCCAGGACGTGACCCAGTTGTACGGCCCGGATAACCCGTTGGAAGTCATGACCCGAGCCGAAAAGGTCGAGCTGCTCAAACGCGTGGATGCTGCAACCCGTGCCCTTGACCCGCGCATCCAGCAGGTGAGCGTGAGCATGGCCGGGGTCTGGGAGCGGATCCTGGTGGCATCCACCGATGGTAGCCTGGCGGCGGATGTGCGGCCGCTGGTGCGTTTCAATGTCAGTGTGATCGTCGAGCAGAACGGGCGTCGCGAGCGCGGCGGCCATGGCGGCGGTGGGCGTACGGATTATCGCTATTTCCTCGCCGAAGACCGCGCCATGGGCTATGCCCGCGAGGCGTTGCGCCAGGCGCTGGTCAATCTGGAAGCCATCCCCGCACCGGCCGGTACGTTGCCGGTGGTGCTGGGCTCGGGCTGGTCGGGTGTATTGCTCCACGAAGCGGTAGGGCATGGCCTGGAAGGCGACTTCAACCGCAAGGGCAGTTCCGCCTACAGCGGGCGCATGGGCGAAATGGTCGCCTCCAAACTCTGCACCATCGTCGATGACGGCACGTTGGCTGGCCGCCGTGGTTCCCTGAGCGTCGACGACGAAGGGACGCCGACCGAGTGCACCACGCTGATCGAAAACGGTGTGCTCAAGGGCTACATGCAAGACAAGCTCAACGCGCGCCTGATGGGTGTGGCGCGCACCGGCAACGGTCGTCGCGAGTCCTACGCGCATTTGCCGATGCCCCGCATGACCAATACCTACATGCTCGCAGGCGAAAGCGATCCGGCAGAGATCATTGCCTCGGTGAAGCGCGGGATCTATTGCGCCAACCTTGGTGGCGGTCAGGTGGACATCACCAGCGGCAAGTTCGTGTTCTCCACCAGCGAAGCCTATTTGATCGAGGACGGCAAGATTACCGCGCCGGTCAAGGGGGCAACCCTGATTGGCAACGGCCCGGAAGCCATGAGCAAGGTGTCGATGGTCGGTAACGACCTGGCGCTGGACAGCGGTGTGGGGATGTGTGGCAAGGATGGGCAGTCGGTGCCGGTCGGTGTCGGCCAGCCAACCCTGAAAATTGATGCGATCACCGTGGGTGGCACGGGGTCGTAAGGCGTGGAGCTTCGGGTGGCGAAGACCGCCACCCGGGGAAGAGGATCAGCGCAGGCCGCGTTGAGTCTCGTCCAGCTCACGGATGTACTTGAAGATTTTACGGCTGGTGGCCGGCGCCTTGTTCTGTGCCAGTTCGTGCTGGGCCTGACGGATCAGGGAGCGCAGTTGCTGGCGGTCGGCATCCGGATAGTCCAGGACGAACTTCTCCAGTACAGCGTCGTCACCGCCGATCAGGCGGTCGCGCCAACGCTCGAGGTTATGGAAACGTTCGTTGTACTGGCGTGTGGAAGCATCGAGTTGGTCGAGCAAAGTCAGAATGGCGTCAGTGTCCTGGTCGCGCATCAGCTTGCCGATAAACATGATGTGCCGTTTACGCGCGATATTCGCGGTGTGCTTGGGTGCATCTGCCAGGGCCCGGCGCATTTCGTCGGTCAGAGGCAGTTTGGCAATCAAGTCCGGCTTGAGTGTTGTAAGGCGCTCGCCGAGATCAACCAGAGCATGCAGCTCGCGTTTGACCTGGGTTTTGCTTTTCTCCCCATCGAGGGAGTCGTCGTAAGAATCAACCATGGTGGCAGTCCGCAAAGAAACGCCGCCATGATAACCAGTCGGGGGCCGCTTGTCCGGCCCGGTCGCTCGATGGCCTTAACCGAAAGCAGAATTTGAGTGGAGAACACCATGAGTGCAGCCCAAAGCGTCGGTCCACAAGCGTTACCGGCACTGCAGGAACAAGTTGAACAGATCATCGCGGAGGCCAAGCGCCAGGGTGCCAGTGCCTGTGAAGTGGCGGTATCCCTGGAGCAGGGCCTATCGACTTCGGTACGCCAGCGGGAGGTGGAAACCGTTGAGTTCAACCGCGACCAGGGTTTTGGCATCACCTTGTATGTGGGGCAGCGCAAAGGCTCGGCCAGCACCTCGGCCAGCACCTCGGCCAGTGGCCCGGAAGCCATTCGCGAAACCGTCGCCGCCGCCCTGGCGATTGCCAAGCACACTTCCGAAGACGAGGCCTCGGGCTTGGCGGATGCGGCCCTGATGGCGCGGGACCTGAAAGATTTCGATCTGTATCATGCCTGGGATATCACCCCCGAGCAGGCCATCGAAAAGGCCCTGGCCTGCGAAGCCGCGGCGTTCGACACCGACAGCCGGATCAAGAATGCCGATGGCACTACCCTGAGTACCCATCAAGGTTGCCGTGTGTATGGCAACAGCCACGGGTTTATCGGCGGCTACGCGTCGACACGCCATAGCTTGAGCTGCGTGATGATTGCCGAGGCCGATGGCCAGATGCAGCGTGACTACTGGTATGACGTAAGTCGCCAGGGTGAGCTGTTGGCGGACCCGGTGAGCATTGGCCAGCGCGCCGCGCAACGGGCCGCGAGCCGACTGGGCGCACGCCCGGTGCCGACGTGCGAAGTGCCGGTGCTGTTTTCGGCGGAGTTGGCGGGTGGCCTGTTCGGCAGTTTCCTGGGGGCGATTTCCGGGGGCAACCTGTACCGCAAGTCGTCGTTCCTTGAGGGCGCGCTGGGGCAGAAGTTGTTTCCCGAGTGGCTGACCCTGGATGAGCGCCCGCACCTGATGTGCGCCATGGGCAGCTCGGCCTTTGATGGCGATGGCCTGGCAACCTACGCCAAGCCGTTTGTCGAGAACGGTGAGCTGGTGTCCTACGTGCTCGGCACCTACGCCGGGCGTAAGCTCGGTTTGCCCAGCACCGCCAACTCCGGTGGCGTGCACAACCTGTTCGTGACCCATGGCGACGAAGACCAGGCGGCGCTGCTGCGGCGCATGGGCCGTGGCTTGTTGGTGACCGAATTGATGGGCCATGGCTTGAACATGGTGACAGGGGATTATTCCCGAGGTGCGGCAGGGTTCTGGGTGGAGAATGGCGAAATTCAGTTCGCCGTCCAGGAAGTGACCATCGCCGGCAACATGCGCGATATGTTCAAACAGATCGTCGCCGTGGGTAACGATCTGGAACTGCGCAGCAATATCCGCACTGGCTCGGTGCTGATCGAACGCATGACCGTCGCCGGCAGCTAAGTACCAACCGGTTACACAACAGCGCCACCCCAAGGGTGGCGCTTTTTTTTGCCTGGAATATCCCAAGGCCGACAAAGGTATAGGTTCAAGAGCTTGTTTTGATTCTCAATATCATTTAATAATAAATATCATTATCGAGTGAGCGTGGATCATGAGTTCTGTCCTGCACGAGGATCCCTACCTGGAAAGCTGGCGCTGGATGAGTCGCCAGATTCGCTGTGGGCTCAACCCTGACGAGCCGCGCCTGATCGAGCATTATCTGAACGAGGGGCGCTACCTGGCCTGCTGCACGGCTACGCACCCGTGGACCATCGCCGAGACCTCGTTCCGCCTGCTGATCGATACCGCCACCGATATCGCCTTGCCCTGGCATTGGCGCTCCACGTGCCTGGACCAGGCCTGGCGCCCGCTGCGCGACCTGGAAAACCTCTCTCACTGCGCCTGTCGCCTCAAGCGCTGGCAGACCTTTGCCTGGCAATTGGCGACTTGCGAACTGCAACCTTCGATTTCTCACTCCGACTTGGTGCAAGGATCTTCCGATGAGTAATACCCGTATCGAACGCGACAGCATGGGCGAACTGCGAGTGCCGGCCGACGCGTTGTATGGCGCACAAACCCAGCGTGCGGTGGATAACTTTCCGATCAGCCACCAGCGCATGCCGACCCAGTTCATCCGTGCCCTGATCCTGGCCAAGGCCGCGGCTGCCAAGGCCAACGTCGATCTCAAGCAGATCAGTGCAAGCCAGGGCAAAGCCATCGTCGACGCCGCCCAGGGTTTGCTGGAAGGTGACTTCATGCAGCACTTCCCTGTGGATATCTTCCAGACCGGCTCCGGCACCAGCTCCAACATGAATGCCAACGAAGTGCTTGCGACCCTGGCCAGCCGCCTGTTGGGCGAACCGGTCAACCCCAATGACCACGTCAATTGTGGGCAAAGCAGCAACGACATCATCCCGACCACGATTCACGTCAGCGCCGCGCTGGTGCTGCATGAACAGACGTTGCCGGCATTGCTGCACCTGGTTGAGGTGATCGAGCGAAAGGCGGTAGAGGTTCATCCGTTCATCAAGACCGGGCGCACTCACCTGATGGACGCCATGCCTGTACGCATGAGTCAGGTGCTCGAAGGGTGGGCGCAGCAACTCAAGGCCAATATCGCTCACTTGCAGGGCTTGTTGCCAAGCCTGCAGGCCCTGGCCCAGGGCGGTACTGCGGTAGGTACCGGGATCAATGCGCATCCTGAGTTTGCTGCGCGTTTCAGCCAGCAGTTGAGCAGCCTGACCCAGGTGCAGTTCACGCCGGGTACGAACCTGTTTGCTCTGATTGGCTCCCAGGACACCGCCGTCGCCGTCTCCGGCCAACTGAAAGCCATTGCCGTGTCGCTGATGAAAATCGCCAACGACCTGCGCTGGATGAACTCCGGCCCACTCGCCGGCCTCGGTGAAATCGAGCTCGAAGGCCTGCAACCAGGCTCGTCGATCATGCCGGGCAAGGTCAATCCGGTGATTCCAGAGGCCACCGCAATGGTTGCGGCACAGGTGATCGGCAATGACAGCGTAATCACCATCGCCGGTCAGTCCGGCAACTTCGAACTCAACGTGATGCTGCCGATCATCGCCCAGAACCTGCTCAGCAGCCTGGAGCTGTTGGCCAACTCCAGTCGTCTGCTGGCAGACAAGGCCATCGCCAGCTTCAAGGTCAACGAACCCAAGCTCAAGGAAGCGCTGTCGCGCAACCCGATCCTGGTCACCGCACTCAACCCGATCATTGGGTACCAAAAGGCCGCTGAAATCGCCAAGAAAGCCTATCAACAAGGCCGGCCGGTGATTGATGTGGCGCTCGAGCACACCGACCTGCCCCGCAGCCAACTGGAAGTCCTCCTGGATCCGGAAAAGCTCACGGCGGGTGGCGTGTAATTACCGACCCTGCTTTGGAGGCTCACCATGGAGCACTGGAAACGCACGATCGAACGGGCCAATCGCTGCTTTATGCAAGGCGAACTGGTTGATGCCCGCGAGCATTACCTGCAAGCCCTGGCCCTGGCCCAAGTGTTGTTCGAGCGCTGGGGTGATGCCGACGAGGCGGTGGCGGCTTGCGTCATTTCCCATCACAACCTGGCGGACCTGCATCTGCGCCTGAACCAGCCTGAAGAAAGCGCCGAATACCTCTGCGCCATTCACCAGCGCTTGCTGCAGACCATGCAGGACACCCGGCTGCCTCAAGCATTGCGCGAGGCAGCCTTGCGCCAGAGCAGCAAGACCTACGTCGAACTGTTGAATTTCATCAGCGATCACGGCGAGTACCCCCGTACCCATCGCTTGCTGGGCAGCAATACGGCGCAGACGGATGCGCCGACCCGCAACAGCCCTTTCTATGGAGCACATTGATATGTCCTACACCTTGCCTGCCTTGCCTTACGCCTACGACGCCCTGGAACCGCATATCGATGCGCAAACCATGGAAATCCACTACACCAAGCACCACCAGACCTACATCAACAACCTCAATGCCGCCGTCGAAGGCACCGAGTTCGCCGGCTGGCCCATCGAGAAACTGGTCTCCAGCGTCCAGCAACTGCCGGAAAAACTGCGCGCAGCGGTGATCAACCAGGGGGGCGGGCATGCCAACCACTCGTTGTTCTGGGCGGTCATGTCGCCCAAAGGCGGCGGCAAGCCCGAAGGCGCCCTGGGCCAGGCGATTGATGCGCAGTTGGGTGGCTTTGATGCCTTCAAGGAGGCCTTCACCAAAGCTGCGCTGACCCGCTTCGGCAGTGGTTGGGCCTGGCTGAGCGTGACCCCGCAAAAGACCCTGGTGGTCGAGAGCAGTGGTAACCAGGACAGCCCGTTGATGAACGGCAATACGCCGATCCTCGGTCTGGACGTTTGGGAGCACGCCTACTACCTGCTGTATCAGAACCGCCGTCCTGAATACATCAACGCTTTCTACAGTGTTATCAACTGGCCGGAAGTCGCTGAGCGCTACCAGGCTGCACTGGCTTAATGCCCTCTCATAACAAGACCTAAGGCCGACTATGGGCACTGAAACACTGGCGATCAGCAGCGTGCGAATGTTCCGTTATGCGTTTGGCTCGCTGCTGCTATTGGCGGGAACTGCATTGCTGGTGGCCCACGGGCTGGCCTGGCTGAACCTCGAGCCGCGGATCCTGCGTGCCCTGCAAGGTGGCGCAATCTGTGCCCTGGGCACTGCATTGGGCGCGGTGCCGGTACTGGTGATCCGGCGGATGCCGTTGGCGGTCAGCGACACACTGCTGGGGTTTGGCGCTGGCGTGATGTTGGCGGCGACCGCGTTTTCGCTGGTCGTGCCGGGGATCGCCGCCGCTGAAAACCTGGGGCTCAGCCCCTGGGCGTCCAGCGGCCTGATCAGCTTCGGCATCATGCTGGGCGCCTTCGGCCTGTTCCTGGTGGACCGCAAGGTCTCCGGTGCCAGTCCGGAGCTGCTGGTTGGCACCCCTGACAAACCGGTAATTCCGCCGCGCATCTGGCTGTTTGTATTTGCCATTATTGCCCACAACATCCCCGAAGGCATGGCGGTGGGCGTCTCGGCGGGGGGCGGCATGCCCGATGCCGACAGCCTGGCCATGGGCATCGCCTTGCAGGATGTACCGGAAGGATTGGTGATCGCGTTGGTGTTGGCTGGGGCGGGGATGTCGCGGGTCAAGGCCTTCTTGATCGGCGCGGCATCTGGGCTGGTGGAGCCGGTGTTTGCCGTGCTGTGTGCCTGGTTGGTCAGCCTGGCCGAGATGCTGCTGCCTTTGGGGCTGGCGCTGGCGGCGGGGGCGATGCTATTGGTGGTGACTCATGAAGTGATCCCCGAGTCGCGCCGCAATGGCCATGACAAGCTCGCCAGCCTGGGGTTGTGCATTGGGTTTTGCTTGATGATGGCAATGGATACAGCGCTGGGCTGATGCCTAGCGCAAACCCAATGTAGGAGCTGGCTTGCCTGCGATGCAGGCACCTCGGCTTTTCGTCTAGACCGAGGTGATGCTATCGCAGGCAAGCCAGCTCCCACGCAAGCCCGTACAGGGGCTATTCGCCTTCATCGAAGTAATTGTTGATCAACTTCACCAGCGCATCCAGCGCTTCCTGCTCCTGCTCACCTTCGGTCTTCAGATGAATCTTGGTGCCCTTGCCTGCGGCGAGCATCATCATGGCCATGATGCTTTTACCATCGACCATGGACTCCGGTGTACGCCCGGCACGCACCTGGCAAGGAAACTGGCCCGCTACCCCGACAAATTTAGCCGACGCGCGGGCATGCAGGCCCAGTTTGTTGATGATTTCAATTTCCAGAGCGGGCATCGCGAAGGTGTTCCTTTCAGCTGAGGTCGCGGTGGCGAACCTGGACATTCTTGAGGGTTTTCTGCAAGACCTGGCCAAGCCGCTCGGTTAGGTAGACGGAGCGGTGATGCCCGCCGGTACAGCCGATAGCGATGGTGACGTAGGCCCGGTTGCTGGCGGCAAAGCGCGGTAGCCACTTGAGCAGGTAGCTGGAGATGTCCTGGAACATCTCTTCCACATCCGGTTGCGCCGCCAGGTACTCGGCAACCGGTAGGTCCAGCCCAGACTGATCGCGCAGTTCCGGCTTCCAATAAGGGTTGGGCAGGCAACGCACGTCAAATACCAGGTCGGCGTCTACCGGCATGCCCCGCTTGAAACCAAAGGATTCAACCAGGAAGGCCGTGCCCGGTTCCGGTTGGTTCAGCAGGCGCAGCTTGATGGCGTCACGCAGCTGGTAAAGGTTCAGGCTAGTGGTATTGATCTTGAGGTCGGCCAAATCGATGATCGGCCCCAACAGCTTGGTCTCGTCTTCGATGGCTTCGGCCAGCGAGCGGTGTGGGCTGCTCAGCGGGTGGCGGCGACGGGTCTCCGAGAAGCGCTTGAGCAGCGTTTCTTCGTCGGCGTCCAAGTACAGCACGTCGCAATGAATATGCTTGGCACGTACCTCTTCAAGCAATTCCGGGAATCGCGTGAGGTGGCTGGGTAGGTTGCGTGCGTCGATCGAAACGGCCACCAACGGTTGCGCCAGTTCGGTATGGATCAGCGCGCGCTCAGCCAGCTCGGGCAGGAGGCCAGCCGGCAAGTTGTCGATGCAATAGAAGCCGTTGTCCTCTAGCACATTGAGGGCCGTACTTTTACCTGAGCCGGAACGCCCGCTGACGATGATCAAACGCATGATTACTGCCCGCTTTGCTCATCCAGGACAACCTGATACAGCGCTTCATTGGTGCTGGCGCTACGCAGTTTCTTACGTACTTCTTCACGGTCGAGCATGCTGGCGATCTGCCGGAGCAGCTCCAGGTGTGCATCGGTGGCCGCTTCCGGGACCAGCAGGACGAACAGCAGGTCAACCGGAGCGCCATCGATGGCGTCGAAATCAGTGGGGGAGTCCAGGTGCAGCAGGGCGCTTACCGGTGTTTCACAGCCTTTGAGGCGGCAATGAGGAATAGCGATGCCGTTGCCAAAACCGGTCGAGCCAAGTTTTTCACGGGCGATCAGGGCCTCATACACGTCTTGCATCACCAGTTCAGGCACTTCGCGGCTGATCAGGTTGGCAATCTGTTCGAGGGCTTTCTTTTTACTGCCGCCCGGCGCGTTCACGAGGGAACGGCCGGGGGTCAGGATGGTTTCAAGTCGAATCATGGGTGGGGAGTGTTAGCGGCCTGTGCCTTGAAGAAGGCTCTGCTGCTTTTCCTTATGCTTTTTGATTTGGCGATCCAGCTTGTCGGTCAGGTCGTCAATGGCGGCATACATGTCTGAATGCTCTGCATTGGCGACTACTTCCCCGCCGGGTATACGCAAGGTGGCTTCGATTTTCTGCTTCAGCTTTTCGACAGACATGATGACTTGCACATTGGTGATCTTGTCGAAATGCCCCTCAATTCGTTTGAGTTTTTCGCTGATGTAGGCGCGCAGCGGTTCGGTCACTTCCAGTTGGTGTCCACTGATGTTGACTTGCATACAGCTTCTCCTTCGTTGCCAGTGCATAAAGCGGCGGGTAGGGATACCCGCCACTGGAACGCTGTGGCCTGCCCGTCACATCAACCGCTTACGCTCGCTGGAAGGCGCGATCCCAAGGGACTCGCGGTACTTGGCGACGGTGCGACGGGCGACCTGAATGCCTTGTGCTTCCAGTAAACCAGCGATCTTGCTGTCACTCAACGGCTTTTTCTGATTTTCCGCCGCAACCAGTTTTTTGATGATCGCGCGGATCGCCGTGGACGAGCATTCGCCGCCCTCGGAGGTGCTGACGTGGCTGGAGAAAAAGTATTTCAGCTCATATATACCCCGTGGGGTATGCATGAATTTCTGCGTAGTGACCCGGGAGATAGTCGATTCATGCATGCCGACAGCCTCGGCAATGTCATGCAGCACCAAAGGCTTCATCGCTTCGTCGCCGTACTCCAGGAAGCCGCGCTGATGCTCGACGATCTGGGTGGCCACTTTCATCAGGGTCTCGTTGCGGCTTTGCAGGCTCTTGATGAACCAGCGCGCTTCCTGCAACTGGTTGCGCATGAACGTGTTGTCGGCACTGGTATCGGCCCGGCGCACGAAGCCTGCGTACTGCGGGTTGACCCGCAGGCGTGGCACCGATTCCTGGTTCAGTTCCACCAGCCAGCGCTCGTTGTCCTTGCGCACAATTACGTCAGGTACGACATATTCGGCTTCGCTGGACTCGATCTGCGAGCCTGGGCGCGGGTTGAGGCTCTGTACCAGTTCGATGATCTGGCGCAGGTCATCTTCCTTGAGCTTCATCCGGCGCATCAGCTGGCTGTAGTCGCGGCTGCCCAACAGGTCGATGTAATCGGTGACCAGGCGTTGGGCCTCGGTCAGCCACGGTGTCTTGGCGGGCAGTTGGCGCAATTGCAGCAACAGGCACTCGCTGAGGTTGCGCGCGCCAATGCCGGCAGGCTCGAACTGCTGGATGCGGTGCAGGACGGCTTCGATTTCGTCCAGCTCGATATCCAGCTCCGGGTCGAAGGCCTCGAGGATTTCTTCAAGGGTTTCGTCCAGGTAGCCCTGATTGTTGATGCAGTCGATCAGGGTCACGGCGATCAGGCGATCGGTGTCGGACATCGGGGCAAGGTTCAGTTGCCACAGCAAGTGGCTCTGCAGGCTTTCGCCGACGGAGGTGCGGGTGGTGAAGTCCCACTCGTCATCGTCGTTGCTGGGCAGGCTGCTGGCGCTGGTCTGGTAGACATCTTCCCAGGCCGTATCCACCGGCAGTTCATTGGGGATGCGTTCGTTCCATTCGCCTTCTTCCAGGTTATCCACCGTGGGTGCGGTTTCCTGGTAGGACGGTTCCTGGACGTCGGTGTTGGGTTTTTGCTCTATGTTGTCGGCCAGCGGGTCGGCATTATCGAAGTCGTCGCCTTCTTCCTGGCGTTCGAGCATCGGGTTGGACTCCAGGGCCTCCTGGATTTCCTGTTGCAGGTCCAGGGTCGACAATTGGAGCAGGCGGATGGCCTGTTGCAGCTGCGGTGTCATCGTCAGCTGCTGGCCCATTCTCAGGACTAGCGATGGTTTCATGGCAGGGGCTTAACACCTTATTCGCCGGCGCAATGCGCCATCCACGACAGGGCGCGTGAGCGCCAAACATAAGCAAATTATATGCCTGATATCGGGGGCTTTGCCTAGAGCGCGGTAACAATAAAAATAATGAGGTTTTTATTGACTCCCGCGCCTGATGGCGAATGTCCTGACACCCCAGCGCTTACAGGCGGAACTCGTGCCCCAGGTACACTTCCTTGACCAGTTCGTTGGCCAGGATGGTGGCGGAGTCGCCTTCGGCAATCAGTTGGCCGTCGTTGACGATGTAGGCGGTTTCGCAGATATCCAGGGTCTCACGCACGTTGTGGTCGGTGATCAGTACGCCGATCCCCTTGGCCTTGAGGTGATGGATGATCTGCTTGATGTCGCCTACCGAAATCGGGTCGACACCGGCGAAGGGTTCATCCAGCAGGATGAACTTCGGTGCAGTGGCCAGGGCGCGGGCGATTTCCACGCGACGGCGCTCGCCGCCGGACAGGCTCATGCCGAGGTTGTCGCGAATGTGGTTGATGTGGAACTCCTGCAGCAGGCTTTCCAGCTCCTGGCGGCGTCCGTCGCGATCCAGTTCCTTGCGGGTTTCAAGGATCGCCATGATGTTGTCGGACACCGACAGTTTGCGGAAGATCGACGCCTCCTGGGGGAGATAGCCGATCCCGGCCCGTGCACGACCGTGCATGGGCTGGTGGCTGACGTCCAGGTCGTCGATCAATACGCGACCCTGGTCCGCCTGGACCAGGCCGACAATCATGTAGAAGCAGGTGGTCTTGCCGGCACCGTTGGGGCCAAGCAGGCCGACGATCTGGCCGCTGTCGATCGACAGGCTGACGTCGCGCACGACCTGACGGCTTTTATAGGCCTTGGCCAGATGCTGGGCTTTCAGGGTTGCCATTACTGGGCCTTCTTCTTCGGCTGGATAACCATGTCGATTCGCGGACGTGGCGCAGTGACCTTGGTGCCATTGGCGCGGCCGGCAGTGGCGACCTGCTTGACGGTGTCGTAGACGATTTTCTCGCCTTCGGTCGAGTTGCCGTCACTGCTGATCACTTTGGCGCGGTCGGTCAGTACGATGCGATTCTGCGGGGCATGGTACTGGATGGTCACGCCGTAGCCCTTGATCGGAGCTGGGTCGGTCGCCGCCTGTTGCTGCTCGAAATAGGCAAGGTTGCCCACCGAGGTCACGACGTCGATGTCGCCAGCCGGGGTGCGGGTCAGGGTTACGGTATTGCCGGTAATCTTCATCGAGCCTTGAGTGATGATTACGTCGCCCTTGTAGGTCGCGATACCTTGTTTGTCATCCAACTGCGCATCGTCAGCCTGAATGTGGATCGGTTGCTGGCTATCGTTCGGCAGAGCCCAGGCGCTCACGCTTCCCAGTGCTGCGCCCAGACCGAGCAAAATAGGGAGGGTTTTAACGAGCCTCATACTGTCCTCTTACGTTCGATAGCAGGTGTATCCTGCTTTCTTTCAAATACGCTTTCATTCCCTTGCCAGTCGATACACCGCCAGCGCCGTCGATTCTAACGTCTTGCTCGGTCTGCGCATATTGCTTCTGTGGGAATACGGTCATGCGACTGCTGGTAATAATGGTGTCGCGGTTCTGGGCGTCAGTGCGGGCAACACGCACCGAGTCGATCAGCTCCACTTCGGTACCGTCCGGGTTGACCTCGCCACGCTTGCTGGTGACGTGCCACGGAAATTCGGTGCCGCGATACAGGTTCAGGTCCGGATTGGTCAGCAGTGTGACCTCCGAAGCCTTCAGGTGTTCGACCTTGTCCGACGTCATTTCGTACTGCACCTTGCCGTCTGGCAGGAACTGCACGCTGTAGGCGTTGGTGGCGTAATAGTCGATGGCGCCCTGGTCGACCTGCGCGACAGGCTGGTCGAGGAAGCGCTCCGGGCTGATATTCCAGTAGCCCACCGCGAGGAACAGCGCGGCGATGGCTCCGAATATCAGGAAGTTGCGAATCTTTTTGCTCAGCATAGAAGGCTCTATAGGTAGGCGGCGTGGGCCGCTTCAAGGCTGCCCTGGGCGCGCAGGATCAGCTCGCAGAACTCGCGCGCGGCACCTTCGCCGCCACGGGCCTGGGTAATGCCGTGGGCGTGTTCGCGAACAAATGACGCGGCATTGGCCACCGCCATGCCCAGGCCGACGCGGCGAATCACCGGCAAGTCAGGTAAGTCGTCACCCAGATAGGCGACCTGCTCATAGCTTAGGTTGAGTTTCCCAAGAAGCTCATCCAGGACCACCAGTTTATCCTCGCGGCCCTGATACAGGTAAGGAATCCCCAGGTTTTGTGCGCGGCGTTCCACGACCGGGGTCTTGCGACCACTGATAATCGCGGTTTGCACGCCAGAGGCCATCAGCATCTTGATGCCCTGGCCGTCCAGCGTGTTGAACGTCTTGAATTCACTGCCGTCTTCGAGGAAGTACAGGCGGCCATCGGTCAGCACGCCGTCCACATCGAAAATTGCCAGTTTGATGGCCTTGCCCCGTTGCAACAGGTCGTTGCTCATTTACATCACTCCTGCGCGCAGCAAATCGTGCATGTTCAGGGCGCCAATCGGATGGTCGGCATCATCGACCACCACCAGGGCGCCGATTTTATGATCTTCCATGATCTTCAGGGCTTCCGCCGCGAGCATTTCGGCGCGGGCGGTCTTGCCGTGGGGGGTCATGACTTGATCGATAGTCGCGGTATGGATATCGATGGTGCGGTCCAGGGTGCGACGCAGGTCGCCGTCGGTGAACACCCCGGCCAGGCGCCCGTCGGCCTCGAGGATCACGGTCATGCCCAGGCCCTTGCGGGTCATTTCCATCAGCGCGTCCTTGAGCAGCGTGCCACGCTGTACCTGTGGCAGCTCATCGCCAGCATGCATGACGTTTTCCACTTTCAGCAGCAGGCGACGGCCAAGGGCGCCACCCGGGTGGGAAAAGGCGAAGTCTTCGGCGGTAAAACCACGGGCTTCCAGCAGTGCTACGGCCAGCGCGTCGCCCATGACCAGGGCGGCGGTGGTGGAGGAGGTCGGCGCCAGGTTCAGTGGGCAGGCTTCATGGGTCACATGCACGTTCAGGTTCACTTCGGCGGCCTTGGCCAGCGTCGAGTCCGGGTTACCGGTCATGCTGATCAGCTTGATGCCCAGGCGCTTGATCAGGGGCAGCAGGGTCACGATTTCGTTGGTGGTGCCGGAGTTAGACAGGGCGACGATCACGTCGTCGCGGGTAATCATGCCCATGTCACCGTGGCTGGCTTCGGCCGGGTGCACGAAAAAAGCCGTGGTGCCGGTGCTCGCCAGGGTGGCGGCAATCTTGTTGCCGACATGGCCTGACTTGCCCATGCCGACCACGACAACCCGGCCTTTACTGGCCAGGATCATCTCGCAGGCGCGTACGAAATCTGCGTCGATATGGGCCAGCAAGCCTTCTACGGCTTCAAGCTCGAGGCGGATGGTGCGTTGTGCGGATTGAATAAGGTCGTTGGATTGGCTCATGTCTGAAATCGTATAGCCTGACGAAAAGTCGGCGATTATAGCGGGATTGAGCAATTCCCTCACGCAAGTTCGTCAGCTGTTGTTCTTCTAGAGAGTGAGATCAGTCCCAAATGCGCTTTTTACCTGTCCTGTTTCTGAACAAGCGCTGCTGCGGCCTTGGGCGCTCTACGTCAGCAGTGATATAGTTCGCCGCCAGTTCGGTCCGCGCAGCGCACATGTGTCTAACTGTCGCAAGCAGTTGTCCCAAGCATGGTGTCTGAGTGAGAAGCTGCATCCCAAGGAGTTTAGATGAGTGCCGATAACGCCTACGCGGTCGAGCTGAAGGGCCTTTCCTTCAAGCGCGGTACGCGCAGCATCTTCAATAATGTCGATATTCGCATTCCCCGCGGCAAGGTGACGGGTATCATGGGCCCTTCCGGTTGCGGCAAGACGACTCTGCTGCGCCTGATGGGCATGCAGTTGCGTCCGACTGCCGGGGAGGTCTGGGTCAATGGCCAGAACCTGCCGACCCTGTCGCGCAGCGACTTGTTCGATGCGCGCAAGCACATGGGGGTGCTGTTCCAGAGCGGCGCTCTGTTCACCGACCTCGATGTTTTCGAAAACGTCGCGTTCCCGCTGCGAGTGCACACCCAGCTGTCCGAAGAAATGATTCGTGACATTGTTTTGTTGAAGCTGCAGGCCGTCGGCCTTCGCGGTGCCATCGACCTGATGCCAGATGAACTCTCCGGCGGTATGAAGCGGCGTGTCGCCCTGGCGCGGGCGATTGCGCTCGATCCGCAGATCCTCATGTATGACGAGCCGTTCGTCGGCCAGGACCCTATCGCCATGGGCGTCCTGGTGCGCCTGATCCGCCTGCTCAACGATGCGCTGGGCATCACCAGTATCGTGGTTTCCCACGACCTGGCCGAAACCGCGAGCATTGCCGACTACCTCTATGTGGTCGGCGATGGCCAGGTATTGGGCCAGGGCACGCCTGAAGAGCTGATGAACGCTGATAACCCGCGCATTCGCCAATTCATGACCGGCGATCCTGATGGCCCGGTGCCTTTTCATTTTCCGGCAGCGGATTACCGCGCAGATCTCCTGGGGAAGCGCTGATGCGCAAGACATCTTTAATCGAGAGGGTTCGCCTTTTCGGTCGTTCCGGCATCGACATTGTCGAAGTGCTCGGGCGTTCGACGATTTTCCTGTTTCACGCCTTGCTGGGCCGCGGCAGTATCGGCGGCGGTTTTGGCTTGCTGCTCAAGCAGTTGCACTCGGTGGGCGTGATGTCCCTGGTGATCATCGTGGTCTCCGGGGTTTTCATCGGCATGGTGCTGGCGTTGCAGGGCTTCAATATCCTGTCCAGCTACGGTTCCGAGCAGGCGGTGGGGCAGATGGTTGCGCTGACGCTGCTGCGTGAACTGGGGCCGGTGGTCACCGCGTTGCTGTTTGCCGGGCGCGCCGGTTCTGCGTTGACTGCCGAGATCGGCAACATGAAGGCCACCGAGCAGTTGTCCAGCCTGGAAATGATCGGCGTGGACCCGCTCAAGTACATCGTTGCCCCGCGCCTGTGGGCCGGCTTCATTTCCCTGCCTCTGCTGGCGATGATTTTCAGCGTGGTCGGGATCTGGGGCGGCTCATGGGTGGCAGTGGACTGGCTGGGGGTCTACGACGGCTCCTACTGGGCCAACATGCAAAACAGCGTGACGTTCAGCGGTGACGTGCTCAATGGCATTATCAAGAGCATCGTCTTCGCCTTCGTCGTGACTTGGATCGCCGTATTCCAAGGCTATGACTGTGAGCCCACTTCAGAAGGGATCAGTCGTGCCACCACCAAGACCGTTGTGTACGCCTCGCTGGCGGTACTGGGTCTTGACTTCATTTTGACCGCCTTGATGTTTGGAGATTTCTGATGCAAAACCGCACTGTGGAAATCGGTGTCGGCCTTTTCTTGCTGGCTGGCATCCTGGCTTTACTGTTGCTTGCCCTGCGAGTCAGCGGCTTGTCGGCCAGCTCCAGCGCCGACACCTATAAACTTTACGCCTACTTCGACAATATCGCCGGTTTGACGGTCAGATCCAAAGTGACCATGGCCGGTGTGACCATCGGCAAGGTCACGGCAATCGATCTGGACCGCGACAGCTTCACCGGCCGAGTGACCCTGCAACTGGACAAGAAGGTAGATAACCTGCCGACTGACTCCACGGCGTCTATCCTCACGGCGGGTCTGCTGGGCGAGAAGTACATCGGTATCAGCGTGGGCGGGGAAGAAGCCTTGCTCAAGGATGGTTCGACCATTCATGACACACAGTCGTCGTTGGTGCTGGAGGACCTGATCGGTAAATTCCTGCTTAATACGGTTAGTAAAGACGCCAAATGAGGAGTTTGTTCATGATCTCAACCTTGCGACGTGGCCTGTTGGTGCTGTTGGCAGCCTTGCCATTGATGGCTAACGCCGTGGCAGCGCCTTCGGCGCACGACATAATTGATAGAACCACCAAAGAGCTGCTGGCTGACCTTGCCGCAAACAAAGAGCAGTACAAGCAGAGCCCAAGCGCGTTCTACGATGCCCTCAACGGTATCGTGGGCCCGGTGGTCGATGCTGATGGCATCTCCCGCAGCATCATGACTGTCAAGTACTCGCGCAAGGCCACGCCTGCGCAGATGCAGCGTTTCCAGGAAAACTTCAAGCGCAGCCTGATGCAGTTCTACGGCAACGCCCTGCTGGAATACAACAACCAGGGTATCGTCGTATCTCCGGCCAAGGATGAGTCCGGCAACCGTACCAGCGTGGATATGCAGGTCAAGGGCAACAATGGCTCGATCTACCCGGTTTCCTACACCCTCGAGAAAATCAACGGTGAATGGAAAGTGCGCAACGTGATCATCAACGGCATCAACATCGGCAAGCTGTTCCGTGACCAGTTCGCCGATGCCATGCAGCGCAATGGCAACGACCTGGACAAGACCATCGATGGTTGGGCCGGCGAAGTGGCCAAGGCCAAGGAAGTGACCGAAGAAGCTGCAGAGAAGCAGGCCCCATGACTGAGTCGGCTGTTCGTCAAGGCCAGGCCGGCGAGCTGCTCTTAAGTGGCGTGCTCGACTACAGCACCGGGCCGGCCCTGCGCAAGCAGGGCCAGGCGCTGATCAATGCCAGCACTGCGTCGGCAGTGGTTATCGACTGCTCGGCGGTGGTGAAGTCCAGCAGTGTTGGCTTGTCATTGCTCCTGTGTTTCCTACGCGACGCCGCGGCGGTCAACAAACCTGCCAGTATTCGTGCATTACCCGAGGATATGCGGGAAATTGCCCAGGTTTGCGGTCTGGCCGAGCTGTTGGCGCATCCTTAATACACATTATTGAAGAAGCCCCCCGTCAGAGTCCTGCTATGCGGGGTTCGCAGGCGCGGGGCTTTTTTGTATGATGTGCGACCCGCGCGCACTGGGCGCCGATAGAGGTTGAGCATGCAGGCCCTAGAAGTTAAAAGCTTCCTTGAAGGAAAGCTGCCGAATACTGAGGTTGCAGTTGAAGGCGAAGGCTGCAATTTCCAGCTGAACGTGATTAGCGATGAACTGGCGGCATTGAGCCCGGTCAAGCGTCAGCAGCAGATCTATGCCCATTTGAACCCGTGGATCACCGATGGCAGCATCCATGCGGTCACTATGAAATTTTTCAGCCGCGCGGCCTGGGCCGAGCGCACCTGAGCCCCCAAGGCGTCGAGATTCTTATGGATAAATTGATTATTACCGGCGGTGCCCGTCTTGATGGCGAAATCCGTATCTCCGGGGCTAAAAACTCGGCCTTGCCGATCCTGGCCGCTACCTTGCTGTGTGATGGCCCGGTTACCGTAGCCAACCTGCCGCACCTGCACGACATCACCACCATGATCGAGCTGTTCGGTCGCATGGGCATTGAGCCGGTGATCGACGAGAAGCTGTCGGTCGAAATCGACCCGCGCACCATCAAGACCCTGATCGCCCCGTACGAACTGGTGAAAACCATGCGTGCCTCGATCCTGGTACTGGGCCCGATGGTTGCCCGTTTCGGCGAAGCCGAAGTGGCACTGCCTGGCGGTTGCGCCATTGGCTCGCGGCCGGTAGACCTGCACATCCGTGGCCTTGAAGCCATGGGTGCAACCATCGACGTCGAAGGCGGCTACATCAAGGCCAAGGCGCCGGAAGGCGGCCTGCGTGGCGCGAACTTCTTCTTTGATACCGTCAGCGTGACCGGTACCGAGAACATCATGATGGCCGCTGCCCTGGCCAACGGCCGCAGCGTCCTGCAAAACGCCGCGCGCGAGCCGGAAGTGGTCGACCTGGCCAACTTCCTGATCGCCATGGGTGCCAACATTACTGGCGCCGGCACCGACACCATCACCATCGACGGTGTGAAGCGCCTGCACTCGGCTACCTATAAGGTCATGCCGGACCGTATCGAGACCGGTACCTACCTGGTTGCTGCTGCCGTCACCGGTGGTCGCGTCAAGGTCAAGGATACCGATCCGACCATCCTGGAAGCGGTCCTGGAAAAACTGCGCGAAGCGGGTGCCGAAATCACCACCGGCGAAGACTGGATCGAGCTGAACATGCACGGCAAGCGGCCAAAAGCCGTCAACGTGCGTACCGCTCCGTACCCGGCGTTCCCGACCGACATGCAGGCGCAGTTCATCTCCCTGAACGCGATTGCCGAAGGCACCGGTGCTGTGATCGAGACCATCTTCGAGAACCGTTTCATGCACGTGTACGAACTGCACCGCATGGGCGCCAAGATCCAGGTCGAAGGCAACACAGCCATCGTCACCGGTATCGAGCAGCTCAAGGGCGCGCCAGTAATGGCCACCGACCTGCGGGCTTCGGCCAGCCTGGTGATCTCGGCGCTGTGCGCTGACGGCGACACCCTGATCGATCGCATCTACCACATAGACCGTGGCTACGAGTGCATCGAAGAAAAACTGCAGATGCTCGGCGCAAAAATTCGCCGCGTACCGGGCTAGTCCCCACTGCTCGGGCGCAGGGAAGCGCCCGCCCGAGGTGTGCACAGGCACGCCTTGGCTGAATTTGTTTCAAATCGAGGCTGTAATGGCCTCGATCTGTGTCTGGCGCCGTTTGCGACCGGACAGCAATAGCCTGATGAAGGACTGACGTTTCCCATGTTGACCATCGCACTGTCCAAGGGCCGCATCCTTGACGATACTTTGCCGCTTCTGGCTGAAGCGGGCATCGTGCCGACCGAGAATCCGGACAAGAGCCGCAAGCTGATCATCCCCACGACCCAGGACGACGTTCGCCTGTTGATCGTGCGGGCTACCGACGTGCCGACCTACGTGGAACATGGCGCCGCCGACCTTGGTGTCGCCGGTAAAGACGTGTTGATGGAATACGGCGGCCAGGGCCTGTACGAGCCGCTGGACCTGCGTATCGCCCTGTGCAAGCTGATGACTGCCGGTCGTGTCGGTGACGTCGAGCCAAAAGGCCGCCTGCGGGTGGCCACCAAGTTCGTCAACGTCGCCAAGCGTTATTACGCCGAGCAAGGCCGCCAGGTCGATATCATCAAGCTCTATGGCTCGATGGAGCTGGCACCGCTGATCGGCCTGGCCGACAAGATCATCGACGTGGTCGACACCGGCAACACCCTGCGCGCCAACGGCCTGGAACCCCAGGACTTTATCGCTGACATCAGCTCCCGCCTGATCGTCAACAAAGCTTCGATGAAAATGCAGCACGCCCGGATCCAGGCGTTGATCGACACCCTGCGCAAGGCAGTGGAGTCTCGACACCGCGGTTGACTCACCTGCGCGGCCCTAGGTCGCGCCCGTCTATCCGCCTCATAGCCAGAATTCTCAGGTGCCCAAGCGGAAACGACTGCTAGTTTAGGGCGCCTGAGTTTTTGCCAATACTATTGAGGCCCTCGCTATGACCACGTCCACTGCAATTGCCCGACTCAACGCTGCCGACCCGGATTTCGCCCATCATCTGGATCATCTGCTGAGCTGGGAAAGTGTGTCCGACGACTCGGTCAACCAGCGGGTGCTCGACATCATCAAGGCCGTGCGTGAGCGCGGCGATGCGGCGCTGGTGGACTTTACCCGCCAGTTCGACGGCCTGGACGTCAAGTCCATGGCCGACCTGATCCTGCCCCGCGAACGCCTGGAGTTGGCCCTGACGCGCATCACCGCGCCCCAGCGTGAAGCCCTGGAAGTCGCGGCCGCGCGGGTGCGCAGCTACCACGAAAAACAGAAGCAGGATTCCTGGAGCTACACCGAGGCTGATGGCACGGTGCTGGGGCAGAAAGTCACGCCCCTGGACCGCGCCGGCCTGTACGTGCCAGGCGGCAAGGCTTCATACCCTTCGTCGGTGCTGATGAATGCCATTCCCGCCAAAGTGGCGGGTGTGACCGAAGTGGTCATGGTGGTCCCGACCCCGCGCGGTGAAATCAACGAACTGGTGCTGGCTGCCGCTTGCATCGCAGGCGTTGACCGCGTGTTTACCATCGGTGGCGCCCAGGCCGTCGCTGCGTTGGCCTATGGCACCGAAAGCGTGCCGAAAGTAGACAAGGTGGTCGGCCCCGGCAACATCTATGTCGCCACCGCCAAGCGCCATGTGTTTGGCCAAGTCGGGATCGACATGATCGCCGGCCCTTCGGAAATCCTCGTGGTGTGCGACGGCCAGACCGATCCGGACTGGATCGCCATGGACCTGTTCTCCCAGGCCGAGCACGACGAAGACGCCCAGGCGATCCTGGTCAGCCCCGACGCCGAGTTCCTCGACAAGGTGGCGGCGAGCATCAACAAGTTGCTGCCGACCATGGACCGCGCCGAGATTATCGAGAAGTCGATCAATGGCCGGGGGGCGCTGATCCAGGTGCGGGACATGGAACAGGCTATCGAAGTGGCCAACCGCATTGCCCCTGAGCACTTGGAGCTGTCGGTGGCCGACCCACAGGCCTGGCTGCCATCGATTCGCCACGCCGGTGCGATCTTCATGGGTCGCCACACCAGCGAAGCCCTGGGTGACTACTGCGCCGGCCCCAACCATGTGTTGCCGACCTCGGGCACTGCGCGATTTTCGTCGCCGCTGGGGGTGTATGACTTCCAGAAGCGCTCGTCGATCATCTTTTGCTCGCCACAAGGTGCTTCCGAGCTAGGCAAGACCGCCTCGGTGCTGGCCCGTGGTGAATCGTTGAGCGCGCACGCCCGCAGCGCCGAATACCGCATCGTCAAGGGGGAGTAAGACATGAGCAAATTCTGGAGCCCTTTCGTCAAGGACCTCGTGCCTTACGTGCCCGGCGAGCAGCCGAAGCTGACCAAGCTGGTCAAGCTCAACACCAACGAAAATCCCTATGGCCCGTCGCCCAAGGCCCTGGCGGCGATGCAGGCCGAGTTGAACGACAACCTGCGTTTGTACCCGGACCCCAACAGCGACCTGCTCAAGCAGGCCGTGGCCAAGTACTACGGGGTGGATGGAAGCAAGGTCTTCCTCGGTAACGGTTCCGACGAAGTCCTGGCGCATATCTTCCACGGTCTGTTCCAGCACGACCTGCCACTGTTGTTCCCGGATATCAGCTACAGCTTCTACCCGGTGTACTGCGGCCTGTATGGCATCACCTCGGCCCCGGTGCCGCTGGACGAGCAGTTCCAGATCCGCGTGGCGGACTACGCCAAGCCCAACGGCGGGATCATCTTCCCCAACCCGAACGCGCCGACCGGCTGCGTGCTGGCGCTGGACGCGGTGGAGCAGGTGCTCAAGGCCAGCCCGGATTCGGTGGTGGTGGTCGATGAAGCCTATATCGACTTCGGCGGCGAAACCGCCATCAGCCTGGTGGATCGCTACCCCAACCTGCTGGTCACCCAGACCCTCTCCAAATCGCGCTCACTGGCCGGTTTGCGGGTAGGCCTGGCGGTGGGGCATCCGGACCTGATCGAGGCGCTGGAGCGGGTCAAGAACAGCTTCAACTCCTATCCACTGGATCGCCTGGCGATTGTCGGCGCGGCGGCGGCCTTTGAAGATCGTGAATACTTCGAGAAGACCTGCCAATTGGTGATCGACAGCCGCGAGAAGGTGGTTGCGCAGTTGCAGGACAAAGGCTTTGAAGTGCTACCGTCGGCTGCCAACTTCATCTTCGCTCGCCACCCACGGCACGACGCGGCCAGCCTGGCGGCCAAGCTGCGTGAGCAAGGGGTGATCGTGCGGCACTTCAAGCAGGAGCGGATTGCCCAGTTCCTGCGGATCAGCATCGGTACGCCTGAGCAGAACCAGGCGTTGATCGATGGCTTGGGCGATCTTTAAGGCTTAGATCTATATTGGCTGGACTGGCCTCATCGCGGGCAAGCCCGGCTCCCACATTGGAATGCGTTCCCATGTGGGAGCCGGGCTTGCCCGCGATGAGGCCATCAGCAACACCGACAGTCCCTAACCTTCAGAGCAACGGCTCGTCCGGCTTCTTGTGCTTCCAGCCATCATTGCCCGGCAGCAGCAGGTTCAGGCCAATCGCTACCACCGCGCACAGGGCGATGCCCTTGAGGCCGAAATCGTCCGGGCCAGTGCCGGTGCCGATCAGCACACCACCTATCCCGAACACCAGGGTCACCGACACAATCACCAGATTGCGCGCCTCCCCCAGGTCGATCTTGTGACGGATCAAGGTGTTCATCCCCACCGCCGCAATCGAACCGAACAGCAGGCACAGAATCCCGCCCATCACCGGCACCGGAATGCTCTGCAGCAGCGCGCCGAACTTGCCGACAAAGGCCAGGGTGATGGCAAATACCGCCGCCCAGGTCATGATTTTCGGGTTGTAGTTCTTGGTCAGCATTACCGCGCCGGTCACTTCGGCGTAGGTAGTGTTGGGCGGGCCGCCGAACAGGCCAGCCGTGGTGGTGGCGATGCCGTCGCCCAATAGCGTGCGATGCAGGCCGGGCTTTTTCAGGTAATCGCGACCGGTCACGCTACCCACGGCAATCACGCCGCCGATGTGTTCAATGGCTGGTGCCAGGGCTACCGGGACGATGAACAGAATCGCCTGCCAGTTGAATTCCGGCGCGGTGAAGTGGGGCAGGGCGAACCACGGGGCGGCGGCGATCTTCGCGGTGTCGACCACGCCAAAGTAGAACGACATGCCAAAACCCACCAGCACCCCGGCAATGATCGGCACCAGGCGGAAAATGCCCTTGCCGAATACGGCCACGATCAGCGTGGTCAGCAGCGCCGGCATCGAGATCAGCATTGCCGTCTGGTAGTGGATCAGCTCGGCACCGTCGCCCGACTTGCCCATTGCCATGTTCGCGGCAATCGGCGCCATGGCCAGGCCGATGGAGATGATCACCGGTCCGATCACCACGGGCGGCAGCAGCCGGTCGATAAAACCGGTGCCTTTGATCTTCACGGCCAGGCCGAGGAAGGTGTAGACGAAACCCGCCGCCATCACCCCGCCCATGGTCGCCGCAAGGCCGAACTGGCCCTTGGCGAGAATGATCGGGGTGATAAAGGCAAAGCTCGAGGCCAGGAACACCGGCACTTGGCGCCCCGTGACGACCTGGAACAGCAATGTGCCCAGGCCTGCGGTAAACAGCGCAACGTTTGGATCAAGACCTGTGATCAGTGGCATCAACACCAGCGCGCCAAATGCTACGAAGAGCATTTGTGCGCCAGACAGGATCTGGCGCCAAAGCGGGTCGTTGAATTCATCCTGCATGCTCACGCGTCCTTCTGCTTGGTGCCGAAGATCTTGTCGCCAGCATCGCCCAGGCCCGGAATGATGTAGCCGTGCTCGTTCAGGCGCTCATCGATGGACGCGGTATAGATCACTACATCCGGGTGCGCTTTTTCGACGGCGGCAATACCTTCGGGAGCAGCGACCAGCACCATGGCGCGGATGTCCTTGCAGCCGGCTTTCTTCAGCAGATCGATGGTGGCAACCATGGAGCTACCGGTGGCCAGCATCGGGTCGATGATCATCGCCAGGCGCTCGTCGATTTCCGGGACGAGTTTTTCCAGGTAGGTGTGGGCCTGCAGGGTCTCTTCGTTGCGGGCGACGCCCACAGCGCTGACCTTGGCGCCCGGGATCAGGCTCAGCACGCCTTCAAGCATGCCGATACCGGCGCGCAGGATCGGCACCACGGTAATTTTCTTGCCGGCGATTTTCTCGACCTGGACGGGACCGCACCAACCGGGGATCTCGTAGTTTTCCAGGGGCAAATCTTTGGTGGCTTCGTAGGTGAGCAACGCTCCGACTTCCTGAGCAAGCTCACGGAAGTTCTTCGTGCTAATGTCGGCGCGGCGCATAAGGCCGAGCTTGTGTCGGATCAGCGGGTGGCGGATCTCACGGATGGGCATGGGGAAAGGCTCCGGCGGCGGGCAAAAAAACCGGCCTAGATTAATCTATCCGAGGGTGTTGTCCTATAGACAACAAGTACGTTAGTCCATAAAGGCTTGAACGTTGCGTCCCAGAGGCGTACCTTCGCCCGCTTTTCTTGCCACAGTACCCCTGGAGAGCGCCATGTCCGCTGATCTCGAGCATATCCGTCAAATCATGCACGAGGCTGACTGCCTATACACCGAAGCGCAAGTCGAAGAGGCTATCGCCAAGGTCGGCGCGCACATCACCCGTGAAATGGCCGATACCAACCCGGTGGTGTTCTGTGTGATGAACGGCGGTCTGATTTTCGCCGGCAAATTGCTGACTCATCTGCAATTCCCGCTGGAAGCGTCCTACTTGCACGCCACGCGCTATCGCAACGAAACCAGCGGCGGCGACCTGTTCTGGAAGGCCAAGCCGGAAGTGTCGTTCATCGACCGTGACGTGCTGATCATCGATGACATCCTCGACGAAGGTCATACCCTGGGCGCGATCATCGACTTCTGCAAACACGCCGGCGCGCGCAAAGTGCACACCGCCGTGCTGATCGACAAGGACCACGACCGCAAGGCCCGCCCAGACCTGAAGGCTGATTATGTTGGCCTGCCGTGCATCGACCGTTACATTTTCGGTTATGGCATGGACTACAAGGGCTACTGGCGCAACGCCAATGGCATCTTTGCCGTGAAGGGGATGTAAGCCATGGCGCGTTTTCTTGATCAGTCGCTGTTTGCCGAATTGGCCGAGAAAGCCGCCCTCAACCCCCGTGGCCGGCAGAACGTCAACTTCCACCAGATGGAAGAACCTTGCCATCGCATGGCTGTTGGGTTGCAGCCACACACTTATGTGCAGCCCCATCGTCATCTCACCGCTGACAAAGCCGAGACCCTGCTGGTACTCAAGGGGCGCCTGGGCATTCTGATCTTCAGCGAGTCAGGCGAGGTCCTGGAGCGGCGCGTCTTGCAGGCGGGTGGAGATTGCCTGGGTGTCGACCTATCGCCCGGTGTTTTCCATGGCCTGGTGGTGCTTGAGCCCGACACGATGATGTTCGAGTGCAAGGCTGGCCCCTATCGCCCGGTGGGCGAGGGCGAACTGGCCACCTGGGCGCCCCGGGAAGGCGAGGCTGGCATGGCTGAGTATCATCGCTGGATGCTGGCCCAGTTCGATTGAACCTGGCAGCAAAAAAACAGGTGGGTTTGTGTGGGAGCGGGCTTGTCGGGTCGCCGCATCGCCGCGATAGCGGAGTGTCAGGTTAGATATATTCGACTGACCCACCGCCATCGCGGCGATGCGGCGACCCGACAAGCCCGCTCTCACATAGAGCCTCGTGGCTTCCGAACCTTGTGTCCCGCAGGTAGACTTCCACTCCCGTGTAAATGTCTGCAGGCTGGAGTCGGCAATGCGTAAAGATAAGAAACAAGTGATTGGTGACGAGATCGGCGACGATCAGATCAAGCTGTTCCTGGATTTTGAACCGGTCGACGCCACTTCACCGTCCCTGCACAAACTGATCAAAGCCTATCGCGGCCTGCGCATCGATGACTTCGGACGTTTCCTGACCTTTTTCAAAGAGGCCGGGCTGGACCTCGACGGCAAGGATGAGCATGGCCAGACCTTCGTCGATCTGATCAAGGACCAGCGCAACGCGGATGAGTACCTCGAGCTGATCGAACAAGCCCGCGGCTGATTTCCAAGACATACAAAAACGCCCCGTTCTCATCACGAGAGCGGGGCGTTTTTTGTCTTTTTGTAGGCGTCAGGCGTAGCTTGCGGCCTCGCTACCTTGCTCAACCAGCTCCAGGCTGATGTTGTTCTGCACGCTGATCTTGCGATACAGCTCGGCATCGGTTTCCAGGACTTTTTCCCGGGCCGGGAAGATCTCCTGCAGCTTGGCCGCCCACTCGCCGGCCGCCTGGGTCGGGAAGCAGCGTTCGATCAGATCCAGCATGATCGAAACAGTCACCGAAGCCCCTGGAGAGGCGCCCAGCAGTGCCGCCAGCGAACCGTCCTTGGCCGCGACCAGCTCGGTGCCGAATTGCAGCACGCCGCCTTTCTTCGGGTCTTTCTTGATGATCTGCACCCGTTGGCCGGCCACTTCCAGGCGCCAGTCCTCGGCTTTGGCTTCGGGGTAGAAGCGGCGCAGGGATTCCAGGCGCTGCTCCATGGACTGCATCACTTCGCTGACCAGGTACTTGGTCAGGTCCATGTTGTCCCGGGCCACGGCCAGCATCGGGCCGATGTTGCCCAGGCGAATCGACATCGGCAGGTCAAGGAACGAACCGAACTTGAGGAACTTGGTGGTGAAGCCGGCATATGGCCCGAACAGCAGGGATTTCTTGCCATCCACCACGCGGGTGTCCAGGTGCGGCACCGACATCGGCGGCGAACCCACGGCGGCCTGGCTGTAGACCTTGGCCTGGTGCTGCTTGACCACTTGCGGGTTGTCGCAACGCAGCCACTGGCCGCTGACCGGGAAACCGCCAAAGCCCTTGCTCTCTTCGATGCCTGAGGCTTGCAGCAGCGGCAGGGCCGCGCCGCCGGCGCCGAGGAACACGAACTTGGCGTCGACATGGCGCGTGTTGCCGCTGTTGACGTCCTTGATGCTCACGGTCCAGCCAGCACCATTGCGCTTGAGGCCGGTGACGCGCTTGCTGTACTTGACCTGGGCATCGGCCGAGCTGCTCAGGTGCGCGAGCAATTGGTTGGTCAGAGCGCCGAAGTTGACGTCGGTGCCGTTCATCACGCGGGTCGCGGCGATTTTTTCGTCAGCCGGGCGGCCCGGCATCATCAGCGGCATCCACTCGGCCATTTCGGCACGGTCTTCGGTGTAGTGCATATCCGAGAACGCGTGGTGCTGGCTGAGGGTTTCAAAGCGCTTCTTGAGGAACGACACGCCTTTTTCGCCCTGCACGAAGCTCAGGTGCGGCACTGGGCTGATAAAGGACTTGGACGAGCCAAAGGTGCCTTTTTTGGTCAGGTACGCCCAGAACTGCTTCGACACCTCGAACTGGGTGTTGATGTGCACGGCTTTTTTGATGTCGATGGAGCCATCACCCGCCTGCGGGGTGTAGTTCAGCTCGCACAGGCCGGCGTGGCCGGTACCGGCGTTGTTCCACGGGTTGGAACTCTCCGCGGCACCCGAATCCATCAGCTCAACGACTTCCAGCTTGAGGCCGGGGTCGAGCTCCTTGAGCAGCACGGCAAGGGTGGCACTCATGATGCCCGCACCTACCAGTACTACGTCGACTGCTTCGTTATGCGCCATTTAACGCGTCTCCAAAATCTGCAGCACCAAATTGACGGCATGGCTGCCAGGAGTGACGGGGCGGTTCACGTGATGCCCCAGGTTACCCATGGCCAGGATCGCCATGTCCGATTCTTCGCAATTTTTTTGCAACTTCAGCGGACGCTGCCGACCAGGCCTTATCTGCATATGAACGCATTTAAGGGGCCCTGTGGCAATTCGACTTATGGTCAAGTACGTCCGATCGTGCAACCAAATCCGTAGCGGACAGGCTTCAAGCTCCGGTTTTTGAGGAGTACTCGGTCCTGTGTGGTTGGGCAGTGCCAGACGTTGATGGTGCTTGTACAAACGCAAAACTATTCATTTGCTCGCCACACTCTTGTGAAGTTGTGAAAACCCGTTTTTTTCACGCTCTTTTGAAGACGTGAACCTCAAAAAAGGGCTGCCCCAGCCTGGCACCTGGCCCGAAATCACTGCCGACACGCGGCATAACGGGCAAACAACTCAAGTGGCCGAGCGCAATGGCAGCTCTGGCAGATTCGGTAAAGGCGCAGGTTTGCAGACAAAACAGCCAGCTCGCCAGCTTCACTCGATCTGTGTGGGCGGCTCTCTGTGGGCGGTGCGGGGGAGCTAATACCAGGGCATTAGCGATGCTGCGAGGCCCGATCAGGAGACGTCCTTATAATCGGGGGGAGATTGTAGCGAAGAACTGTCGGGAAATGGACGTGTTTTATGACTTTTATTAGCGCTTCGGTCAGGCGGTCAACGGCAGGCGGTGTGATGACCGTGCGCGGCGCGGGCTGACACGGGCGCGGGCGGGCAGAGGATGGTGCATCCAGCTCAGGCGGATCTCCTGGACTTCGACCCAGCCTTCGCCCACGGGCGGCTGGCTGCATTGCTTGAAGGCCTGGCAGCGACCTTGCGAGTCGAGCAGGGCAAAGTTGCGATGGGCGGGCGTGCGCGCGAAAAAGCGCCAGAGAAGATTGAGCATGGCGGGCCTCCTGAGAATGACGCCAAGCATATCTGTCAAGAATGACATCTGGGTGACACTGAGTCGCTGCACGCAGGCCTGGACCTGAGGTTGTAACTGGCGCTAGTTCCAGGCGGTGACGCGCCGCTATACTGGCGCACTGTCGGTACCTGAATTCTGGAGAGAAAAGCATGTTGCAACGCCTGTTGTTCGGTTTGATCACTGTGACCAGCTTGACCCTGGTTGGCTGCGCCCACAGCCCGCAGCAACTCAGCCCGCAACCCAAGCTCACCACCCAGTTGGCGCCTGTGGGCCATGGCCAGCCGGTCTCGGTGCGTGTGGTTGATGGCCGTCCGTCGCCAACCCTGGGTACCCGTGGTGGCCTGTACCCGGAAACCAGCGCCATCACGGTGACCGGTGCCGACGTGCTGCCCAAGCTGCAAGCCCAGGCCGAAGCGGCTGTGCGCCTGCTGGGCTTTACCCCGACCAGCAACTCGCCAGGCGCACCGCAACTGACGGTGACCCTGGCCGAGCTGAAGTATCAGTCGCCCAAGGAAGGCCTGTACGTGACCGAAGCCACCATCGGCGCGACCTTCCGCTCTGATGTGTCGGCCGGCAACCGCCGCTACAACGGCCGTTACGCTGCGTCCCTGGACCAGCGCTTTGGTATGGCGCCGAACCAGGAAACCAACACCAAGCTGGTCAGCGACGTGTTGAGTGATGCCCTGACGCGTCTGTTCAAGGATCCAAGCATCGGCCAGATCCTCAGCTCGCAGTAATCGGTTGTAAAAAAGCCGGGCCCCGCCAAGGGCCCGGCTTTTTTGTGTCTGCTGCGGTCATGCCGCCGTTTCGACATAAAAGTCCAGCACACTCACTCCCGTCAGCAGATCCAGCTCCGGCAGGTCGGCATGCTGATGCCCGCCGAGGGCGCAATACACCAGCCAGTGCCGGTCCTGGACATTGAACGCCAGGCCGCCGACCAGCGCCTCTTGCTCATCGGTAGGGGCGATCAGGTACAGCCGATCCTGGTTCTGCGCGTGCAACATGACAAGCTCCCGGGTGTGCGAAGGGCAACAGAGTGGCTTGTTAAGGTGACGTTCAGGTGACGCTGTAAATTACTCGATACATTAGTCGTCAATGGGGGAGGGAGCTGTGAGGCGCAGGAGGGCGCAATTCGTTCAGGTTTGTATCTGAATGGATACCTGGTCACTGTTACACCGAGGTTTTTGATGTCGCTGCCGGCATTATTGCTAAATACCGCTGCCTTGTTGATCGCCTGCCCAGGCGCCGGGCTGTTGTTTGTGACCCGCCTGCGCGAGCAGCGGGCGATGGCTCGACTCACCGCGCAAAGTGAAGATCGAGCGATTGATCAACCGATGTTGTTCCTGGATGTGCGTACCGAGCGCAGTCATCGCCTTGGCTACCGCCTAGGGTTTGCCTGTATCGGGCTGGCGCTTGTCGTCTCTTGGCTCAGCACTCAATTGTAAAAATACCCAAAACCAATGTGGGGGCGGGCTTGCCCGCGATAGCAGTGGGTCAGTCAAATAGTTATCAACTGACCCACCGCTATCGCGGGCAAGCCCGCTCCCACGTTGTGTTGTGTGTTATTCAAGCTGTTGGGTTACAGGGGGATCCCGGCCTTTACCCGATACTGATTACGCACCGGCGTCGCATATTGCAGCATCAGGTACGGTCGGTGCTCCGCCGGGCAGGCATTCAGTCGTCGCTCCCACTCCGCTTTCGCCTTGGCCAACTCATCCGCCGGGAACACCTCGGCAGCCGTCGGCACCTGCAATTGCGGGTCGGCGTCGCTCCACTGTGCGTATGCCAGGTAATGCACCGGGAACAACCGATACCCGCCGAGAATCTGCCGGTCCATCTCGGTGGCCAACAGCTTGGTGTCTTCAAAGCGTTCGGTAATCGGTGGCGCAAAGTTGATATGGACCCGGCCCTTGTAACCGGTGATGCCCAGGGCAATGCTCACGTCATCTTCACCGGGCGCCTTGGTGTAGGTGCCGGTGGTGGCGCGGATATACAGCTCGCGAGCCTTGGCCGCATCGCACGGGTCGTATTCGTAGCTGATGGACACCGGCGTCAGGTTCAGCGACAGGATGACGTCGGCGAACGGCTCTTCCTTGCGGCTCATATGGAACATCTTGAGGATCGCCGACTCGGTGCGATCATCCCCATCCTTGGCGCGGCCTTCGGCCTGGGCGATCCAGATCGACTGGCAGTCATTGCGGATCGAATGGTTGATGTAGGCCGACAGCAGCTGATACGCCGCCATCTTCTCGCGTCGCCCGGTGATGGAGCGATGCACGATAAAACTCTTGTTCAGGCGCATCAGGTCGCTGACAAACGGCTTCTGCAGCAGGTTGTCACCGATGGCTATCCGCGGTGTTGGCAGGCCGGCGTGGTACACCGCGTAGTTGACGAAGGCCGGGTCCATCACGATATCGCGGTGGTTGGCCAAAAAAACATAGGCCGTGCCGGACTTGAGCTGCTCGACCCCGGTATAGGTGACGCCGTCGGTCGCCCGATCAATGGTGTGGTCGACGTAAAACTCGACTTTGTCCTGCAAGGTGGCGACGGTGGTGACACCGGCGAACTCACGGCGCAGCTTCTGGGCGATCAGCGGCTTGAGCAGCCAGCCAAAGGCGCCGGCAAAGCGCGGGAAGCGAAAGTGGGTCAGGATGTCCAGAAAGGCCTTGTCACTGAACAGCCGGGCCAGCACTGCCGGGACTTCGCTGTCGTTGTAAGGTCGGATGGTATCGAATTCGCCCATCATGCTCTCTTGTTAGAAACGGCTAGGGTAAGTAAAGGTTTGGATCGATAAGTGACAGGGCGAGGTCTGAACAAATGGCATCAAACGAAAAAGCCCTGCAAATAGACCGGCGATTATACGCACAAGTCACCTGGGAGACCGCGATGCTCGAAAGTGCGCTGTACGATTGTCCTTATTGTGGTGAACGGATCGAGACAAGCGTCGATTTGTCCGGTGGCGACCAGAACTATATAGAAGACTGCCAGGTGTGCTGTCGGCCGATCATTTTCGACCTGCAGGTCCACGGCGATGAATGGATGCTCGAAGTGCACAGCGAGAATGAATAGGGGGGGGCGGCCATGCAACGAATCTACGAGCCGGAAAACCTGATGGAAGGCGAGTTGCTGCAACAAATGCTCGCCAGCGAAGGCATCGACGCCCATCTGGTGGGGCGCCATCTGCTCGGTGGCACGGGTGAACTGCCGATCTTCGGCCTGTTGGGCCTGGAGGTGGAGAACGACCAGGCCACCTACGCCCGCGAGTTGATCACCGCCTATATCGGTGCGCAACCGCTGCCCGGCGATGAACCCGACAGCTACCCCGACGTGCTGGTCTGTTAGGCTGTCGGCCGGTTTACCCAAGAGTCGTGTTGCCCCATGTGTGGACGTTATGCCCTGTTTCGCTGGAATCCCGCCTTTGCTGCCTTGCCGGGGTTCCCGGCGGATCAACAGGCCCAGTGGAATATCTCCCCCAATGATTCAGTGCTGATCCAGCGCGCCACCGATGGCCAGCGCACCCTGGCGCGGGCACGTTGGGGGCTGACGCCGCCGTGGCTGACCGATCTGTCCCGCACGCCGGCCCACGCCCGCGCCGAAACCCTGGCCGAACAGCCGATGTTTCGCGAGGCCTTTCGCCTGCGCCGGTGCCTGCTGCCAGCCAATGGCTTTTATGAATGGCGCGGCACCCAGCGCAAGCGGCCGTACTGGCTCACGCCGGGGGAGGGCTCGACGCTGTTTTTCGCAGCGATCTGGGAGGCCTACCCGGTGCAGGAGCAAGTGTGGCTGAGCGCGGCGGTGGTGACCCAGGCGGCGCAGAGCCAGCGCCGGCCGTTGATTCTGGACGCGGCGGGGCAAGCGGCCTGGCTGGATCCCGAGACGCCGTTGCATGTGTTGCAGGGCTTGCTGGCCAGCGAGCCGGCGGCGTTGCGTGAGCGGGTGCTGGCTAACATGGTCAATGATCCGAAGCTCAATGGGCCGGAGTGTTTGACCCCGGGTTGAGACTGGGAGTTGTGTGGGGGATTCGCTGGCGCCATCGCAGGCAAGCCAGCCCCCACATTTTGATTTGTGAATACCTTCAAATGTGGGAGCTGGCTTGCCTGCGATACGGCCCCAAACGCCACTGAAACCTTCAGACCTTGAACTGATTGATCAGCCGCCGCTGCTGCTCCGCCAACTGGGTCAGCCCCGCACTGGCGGCACTGGACTCATCCGCCCCGCCCGCCACCTCATTGGCCACCTGGCCAATATTGATCACATTGCGGTTGATGTCCTCGGCCACCGCGCTCTGTTCCTCCGCCGCACTGGCAATCTGCGTATTCATGTCATTGATCACCGACACGGCCTGGGTGATGGTCTCCAGGGCCTGCGCGGCCTTGGCGGCGTGTTGCACGCTTTCATCGGTGCGCTGCTGGCTGTCTTCCATGACCTGCACCACATCCCGCGTGCCTTGCTGCAATTGCTGGATCATGGCCTGGATTTCTTCGGTGGCCTTCTGGGTTTTCTGCGCCAGGTTGCGTACTTCGTCGGCCACCACCGCAAAACCTCGGCCCTGTTCGCCGGCCCGGGCGGCTTCGATGGCGGCGTTCAGGGCCAGTAGGTTGGTTTGCTCGGCAATGCCGCGAATGGCAATCAGGATCGCGTTGATGTTCTCGCTGTCCTTGGCCAGGGCCTGGACTACCGTCACCGCCTTGCCGATCTCCAGGGCCAGGGCGCCGATGGAGGTGGAGGTGTCGCGCACGATCTGCATGCCCTGGCTTGCAGCCTGGTCGGCATGGGTGGCGGCCTGGGCTGCCTGGGTGGCATTACGCGCCACGTCCTGGGCGGTGGCGGTCATTTCGTGCACGGCCGTGGCGACCTGGTCGATCTCGACCATTTGCTTGTGCACGCCCTGGTTGGTGCGGATGGCAATGTCGGCGGTGTGTTCCGACGAGTCGCTGACCTTCTGTACCGAGTTCACCACCTGGCTAATCATGCCCTGCAGCTTGATCAGGAAGGTATTGAAGCCGGCGGCAATCGCGCCCAGTTCATCGGCGCGGTCACTGGTCAGGCGACGCGTCAGGTCGCCTTCGCCCTGGGCGATGTCATTGAGCATCGCCACCATTTGCTTGAGTGGGCGGGCAATGCCGTGGCCCACCAGCCAGATCACCAGCAGGCCGATGCCGGCAATCAGCAGGCCGACCATGGTCATGCCGAAGATATCGGTCTTGCGCTGGGCATCCAGGTCGCCTTGCAGGGTGTGCAGGTCGGCCATTACCGCGCCCAGGGGCAGTTGCAGCATCAGGGTCCAGCGCGCATCGGTCTGGCCGATATTGAAGGGCAGGAACAACTCGATATGCCCGTTTGCCTGGTCGATGTCGTAACGCACGTCACCGACCTTCAACTGGCCGAGGTTCTCCAGTTCATTCTGGTCGAGCAGGTCGCTGGCCTTTTCCCCCAGTTTGCTCGGGTCCTTGGTGTAGGCCACCAGGCGGCCGTTGCTGGAAATCAGTGCCATTTCGCCAGCGCCGTTGTAAAGCTTCTGGTCGGCGGCGGTGAGCATTTCCTGGATGAAATTGACCGACAGGTCGGCGCCGACAATGCCCTGGAACGCGCCGTCGATCATGATCGGTTCGATAAACGAGGCCAGCATCACCGTGGTGTTGCCCACGCGATAGGGCGCCGGGTCGATGGCGCAGGGCTTCTGGGTTTCCTTGGAGCAGAGGTAGTACTCGCTGGCGCGAATGCCGGTGGCGAGGATTTTCTGGTCGGTCAGGTCGGCGAGTTTTTCTAGGCCCAGGCTGCCATCCTGGTTGCGGAACCACCAGGGCATGAAGCGCCCGTTGGCAGGTTCTACGCCGACGACGGCGGTGTTCAGGTAGTTGGCGTCATTGTGGTCGATGGCATTGGGTTCCCAGGCGATATAGGAACCGAGGATTTTCGGGTTGCGTACCACCGTTTCGTGCAGCAGGTTGATCAGTTGTTCACGGCTGACCTGCAGCGGGGTCGCGCCGTTTGCGTCCTTCATGCCCATCAGCGCATTGGTGGTGGCCAGGCCTTTGGCGGTCACCAGCGGCGCTTCCAGCTCGCGCTGGATCAGCGTGGCCTGGGTTTGCGCCAACGCCGTAAGGCGTTGCTCGATGATTTGCTCGAATTGCGCCTGGGTGCGGTCCTGCACCATCTCTTGGGTCCGTGCGCCGGCGAACAGCGCGTACAGCACCAGGGCCGCCACGACACTCAGGACAATGGCCCCGGCCAACGCCGCGACAGAAAACTGAATCGACTTGAATTTCATGAAGGCTCCGGGCGCTTGGGGGGGCATGATCTGCCTTTGTGTATCGGCCACAGGCCACGCAGACATGAGGCGCTGCCCTGCAAAAGAACCAGGCATGTCGTTTATAGAATGGTCGTGGGCGTCGGTGGCCTCTGAAATTAGCGGTTAAGCGTCAGGTGTATCTGGCGCCGATACATGAGAGGGCCTACGATACGCGCCATGTTTTCAGGGAGAATGTGCATGAAAAAATCATTGGCGGTAACGGCATTGAGCGCAGCCTTGCTGCTCGCCGGTTGCCAGTCGGTCAACACCACCAGCGGCGGTGCCGTGGGTGTGGAACGCAAGCAGTACATGTTCAGCATGCTGTCGAGCCAGGAAGTCGACCAGATGTACGCGCAGTCGTACCAGCAGACCCTGGGCGAAGCCAGTGGCAAGGGCCTGGTAGACAAGACCAGTGCCAACGCCAAGCGTGTGCAGGCCATTGCCAAGCGCCTGATCGCCCAGGCCCCCACCTTCCGTCCGGATGCGGCGCAGTGGAAGTGGGAAGTGAACCTGATCAAGAGCGACGAGATGAACGCCAACTGTGGGCCTGGCGGCAAGATCTTTGTCTACAGTGGCTTGATCGACACGCTCAAGTTGACCGATGACGAGCTGGCGGCGGTCATGGGCCATGAAATTGCCCACGCCCTGCGTGAACATGGCCGCGAAGCCATGTCCAAGGCTTACGGCATCGAAATGGCCAAGCAGGGCGCTGGCGCATTGTTGGGCCTGGGCCAGGACAGCATGGCGCTGGCCGACACCGTGGCCAACTACGGCATGACCTTGCCTAACAGCCGCAGCAATGAGAACGAAGCCGACCTGATCGGCCTGGAGCTCTCGGCCCGCGCCGGTTACGACCCGAACGCGGCGATCACGCTGTGGAACAAAATGGCCAAGGCTTCCGAAGGCGCACCGCCTGAATTCATGAGCACCCACCCGGCCTCCAGCAGCCGGATCGCCTCGTTGCAGGCGGCGATTCCCAAGGTGATGCCGCTGTACCAGCAGGCCAAGAAGTCCTGATAATCCAGACCTTGTGAAGGTCCAAAAGTGGGAGCGGGCTTGCTCGCGATAGCGGTGGTTCAGTTAATTAATACGTGACTGATACAGCGCTATCGCAGGCAAGCCAGCTCCCACATTTGTAAAGGGTTACAACCAGCCGCTGCTTTGCATGGCCTTGTACACCGCCACCAACGCCAGGATGAAGAACGCCGAAGCCGCCAGGCGCCGAATCAAGGTCAACGGCAGTTTCTCCGCCGCGAAATTCCCCGCCAGAACCACCGGTACGTTGGCAATCAACATGCCCAGGGTGGTGCCGATAATCACCAGCCACAACTCGGGGTATTGCGCCGCCAGCATCACCGTGGCGATCTGCGTCTTGTCACCGATTTCAGCGATAAAGAACGCAATCAGGGTGGTCAGGAACGGCCCGAACTTGCGCGAGGTGCTGGCTTCATCATCGTCGAGCTTGTCTGGCACCAGGGTCCACAGGGCCGTGGCGCAGAAGCTCGCGGCGAGGATCCAGTGCAGCACCGCATCCGAGAAGAAACTGCCAAACCAGGCACCCACGGCACCGGCAGCGGCGTGGTTGGCCAGGGTCGCGGCGATGATGCCGGCGATGATTGGCCAGGGTTTGCGAAAGCGTGCGGCGAGGATGAGCGCGAGCAATTGCGTCTTGTCGCCGATTTCGGCCAAGGCAACGATTGCGGTAGGAACGAGAAGTGAATCCAGCATCAGGTAGGTTTCCAGGGGCGGGTCGACACGGCTATGACACGTACAGCCTTCCCGCCCCGGGTAAGGTGTGCGTGTCATAGGTCTTGTCAAACCCCGGTCCGTCTGTGCGGACTCCTGGGTCGCATACGCCATGGTCTGCTGACCAAGTATGTTGACGTATGCCGGACGAGCATGTTGCTCGTGGGAGACTACTCCCCTAGGACGGAGCGGATTCTGCCTTGGCAAAATCCATTCGGCAAGCCTTCTTTTTCAAACGCCCGTCAGCCGCGCTTGGCCCGATAGATGCGAAAACCCTGGCCCTCGGCCTTGACTGCGCACACGCCCAGGTGCTCTTCGATCAGCGGTTGATACTTCAGGAAGCTATTGGCGACTAGCCGAAGTTCGCCGCCGTTTTTCAGATGTTGGCGTGCTTTTCGCAACAGGTTTTCCGTAGCGAAATAATCCGTGTGTACCCCGACATGGAACGGCGGGTTACTCAGAATCGCATCCAGGCCCATGGGCGCGGCGTCGATGCCATCACCGGTCAGCACTTCGCCTTCCAGGCCATTGGCCTCCAGGGTCAGGCGACTGCTAGCGGTAGCAAAGGCGTCCACATCAAGCAGGGTCACGGTGTTGTGCGGGTAGCGCCGCTTGACCGCCGCGCCCAACACGCCGGCGCCACAGCCGAAGTCCAGCAGATGACCGCTGGGCAGTTTGTCCAGGTGTTCGAGCAACAGCGCGGTACCGCGATCCAGGCGGCCATGGCTGAACACGCCCGGCAGACTGACGACCTTGAGCGGTCCGTCGGCCAGTGGCACTTCAAACACCTGGGCCAGGCTCGCCAGTTCCGGCGCCGCCGGAGCATCGGCCACGGTGGCCAGCCACAGCTGGCAGTGCCGTGCGTTGTCGAGCTTGCGTGGTTTGCCGAAGGCGTTCAGTTGCTTGGCGGCGCTTTCGATGCCGCCGCGTTTTTCACCCACCAGGTACAGCTCGGCGCCTGGCAGCCGTGCCGCGACGGCCTTGAGGATGTAGTCGGCCAGATCCTTGGACTTGGGCAGGAACACCACCGCCGTGTCGAATGCGCGTTGCGGCACATCGACCCCGAAATGGCTGCGCTCGGCAAACCGCGCATCCAGCGCTGCCTGGTCGCCCGCATGCCAGCACCAGCCATGGGCATTGGGCAGGCGGCCCAGCAGGTCATCGGCGGGCAGGCCGGCCAGCAACACGTTGCCTTGAAAAAGTTCGGCCTGACGAAGCAGTACTTCACTGCGCGGATCCATGGTCTGCTCCCTGAAAAAGGAGCGCAGTTTATCAACTGACGACGCGCTGCGGTGCTCCGCTGAAAAAGCCCCGGGCGTTTTCAGTCAATTGGCCGACGATCCGTTGCCGTGCTTCGCGGCTGCCCCAGGCACTGTGTGGCGTGATGATCAGCCGTGGGATGTCGCTGGCCAGCAGCGGGTTGCCGGTGGTCGGCGGTTCGACGCTCAGCACATCGCTGGCCGCCCCGCCCAGATGACCGCCGCGCAAGGCGTCTGCCAGGGCCTGTTCATCGATCAGGCCGCCGCGCGCAGTGTTGACCACGAACGCGCCCGGCTTGAGCAGCGCCAACTCACGGGCCCCGATAAAGTGGCGCGTGTGTTCGTTGAGTGGGCAATGCAGGGTCAGCGCATCGATCTGCGGCAGCAGTTCGTCCAGCGGCACCCGGTCTGCACGGGCCGGGCGGCCGGGGATAGCGCCCAGTAGCACGCGCATGCCAAACGCTTGGGCCAGGCGCGCGACGGCGCCGCCCAACTCGCCATGGCCCAGCAAGCCCAGGGTTTTGCCTTCCAGCTCGACAATCGGGTAATCCAGCAGGCAGAACTGCTTGGCTTGCTGCCACAGGCCGGCGTCGACGTCTTTTTGATAGTCCTTCAGGCGTGTGGCGAGGTTGAGCAGCAGCATGATCGTGTGTTGCGCCACCGATGGCGTGCCGTAACCCTGGCAGTTACTAACGGTAATGCCCTGGGCGCGGGCAGCGGCCAGGTCGACGTTGTTGGTGCCGGTAGCAGCGATCAGGATCAGCTTCAGCTCGGGGCAGGCGGCCAGAGTCTGGGCGTTGAGCAGGATCTTGTTACTGATCGCTACCTGGGCACCTTGCAGGTGTTCGACCACCTGATCGGCCGAGGTCTGCTCACACAGCTGCAAGTCGCTGAACGTCTCGCGCAATTCGCTGAGGTCGAGGTCTCCCTGGTCCAGGGAAGGATGATCAAGGAAGACGGCGCGGCGATTGTTCGTCATCAACTGTACCTTTTGCGACAGAGTTCGAAGGCGTAATCTGCCGAGCCTACCAGATGAAATAATCAGTTACTTCTTGGAGTGTGCATGTACCTCACCGAGTTTTTGACCGTGGCGTTGATTCACCTGCTGGCCGTGGCCAGTCCCGGGCCGGACTTTGCCGTGGTGGTACGCGAGAGCGTGACCCATGGCCGGCGCGCCGGTACCTGGACGGCGCTGGGCGTCGGCTCGGCGATTTTTCTTCACGTTGGCTACTCGCTGCTTGGTATCGGCTTGATCGTGTCCCAGTCCATCGTGCTGTTCAACGCCTTGAAATGGGCGGCGGCGGCCTACCTGTTGTACATCGGCTTCAAAGCCCTGCGGGCGCAGCCGGCCAAGCCTGCCGGTGCAGAAGAGCTGCACCGTGAAGTGGGCGAGCGCAGCGCTCGCGGCGCCTTTACCTCGGGCTTTGTGACCAATGGCCTGAACCCCAAGGCCACGCTGTTTTTCCTGTCGCTGTTCACCGTGGTGATCAACCCCCACACGCCGCTGGCGATCCAGGCCGGTTATGGCCTGTACCTGGCGGTAGCCACCGCCCTGTGGTTCTGCATGGTGGCCATGTTGTTCAGCCAGCAGCGCGTGCGCGCAGGCTTTGCGCGCATGGGCCACTGGTTTGATCGGAGCATGGGCGTGGTGCTGATTGCCATCGGTGTGAAAGTGGCTTTCACCGACCGCTGAGTGCGTCATTCGTGAATGAATGCTGGCGCAAAGCTAGCATTCATCCGATTCTGCAAATCATTCCTTCGGCTGATTTGGCCGGCGTGCAAGGTCTCTACAGTGCAAATCCTTTAGCCAAGACCGTGCAGTCATAAAAAGGGATTCGTATGTTGCAGACTCGTGTTATCCCGCCCGCCGAAGGCGCGTACCAATACCCGCTGTTGATCAAACGCCTGTTGATGTCGGGCGCCCGCTACGAGAAAACCCGGGAAATCGTCTACCGCGACAAACTGCGCTACACCTACCCAACCCTGACCGAACGCGTCGCCCGCCTGGCCAATGTGCTGACCGCAGCGGGAGTCAAGGCCGGTGATACCGTGGCCGTGATGGACTGGGACAGCCACCGTTACCTGGAGTGCATGTTCGCCATCCCGATGATTGGCGCGGTGATTCACACCATCAACGTGCGCCTGTCGCCAGAGCAGATCCTGTACACGATGAACCACGCCGAAGACCGCTTTGTGCTGGTCAACAGCGAGTTCGTCGGCCTGTACCAGGCCATTGCCGGGCAGTTGACCACCGTCGACAAGACCCTGTTGCTGACCGATGGCGACGAAAAAACTGCTGACCTGCCCAATCTGGTAGGCGAGTACGAAACCCTGCTGGCCGCTGCCAGTACCCAGTACACCTTCGAGGACTTCGACGAGCACTCGGTGGCCACCACTTTCTATACCACTGGCACCACCGGTAACCCCAAGGGTGTGTATTTCACCCACCGCCAACTGGTGCTGCACACCATCGGCGTGGCGACCATCATGGGCAGCGTCGACAGTGTGCGCCTGCTCGGCACCAACGATGTGTACATGCCGATCACGCCGATGTTCCACGTGCATGCCTGGGGCTTGCCGTATGTGGCGACCATGCTCGGGCTGAAGCAGGTTTATCCCGGCCGCTACGATCCGGAATACCTGGTGGAGTTGTGGCGCAAGGAAAAGGTCACGTTTTCCCACTGCGTGCCGACCATCCTGCAGATGCTGCTCAACGCCAAGGCCGCCCAGGGTGTGGATTTTGGCGGCTGGAAGATCGTCATCGGCGGCAGTGCCCTCAACCGTTCGCTGTACGAAGCGGCCAAGGCCCGTGGCATCCAGCTGACGGCGGCCTACGGCATGTCCGAGACCGGACCGCTGGTGTCCTGTGCCCACCTCAATGAAGAACTGATGGCCGGCAGCGAAGACGAACGCACCACCTACCGGATCAAGGCCGGTGTGCCGGGGCCGTTGGTGGAAGCCGCGATCATCGACGGCAACGGTAACTTTCTGCCGGCCGATGGCGAGTCCCAGGGCGAACTAGTGCTGCGCGCGCCATGGCTCAGCGAAGGCTATTTCAACGAGCCGCACAAAGGCGCCGAGCTTTGGGAGGGCGGCTGGATGCACACCGGCGACGTGGCCACCCTCGATGCCTTTGGCGTGATCGATATTCGCGACCGTATCAAGGACGTGATCAAGACCGGCGGCGAGTGGATCTCCTCCCTGGCGCTGGAAGACCTGGTCAGCCGTCACCCGGCGGTACGCGAAGTAGCGGTGGTCGGGATTGCCGACCCGCAGTGGGGCGAGCGCCCGTTTGCCCTGCTGGTGGTGCGCGAAGGCCACGGGATTGGCGCGCGCGAACTCAAGGAGCACCTCAAGCCGTATGTCGAGCAGGGCCACCTGAGCAAGTGGGCGATTCCAAGTCAGATTGCCATTGTTACGGAAATTCCCAAGACCAGCGTCGGCAAGCTGGACAAGAAGCGTATCCGGATCGACATCATCGAATGGCAGGCCAATAACAGCACCTTCCTCTCCACGCTCTGACCCCTCCTGCCGTGCCCGCCCGGGCACGGCAATGCTCTATTACAGGCCTTCGCCTTGTTATTTGCGTAATTTGAGCCATTCTCTTTCGCGTCAGCCCTCGCTGACATGGCGAAAGGGCTGTCGCAGACGGGTTGGTGATGCAAATCACACTTTAGAGGGATCAAGCGCTACCCCCTGCTGGCTATAGTCCCTCCCAGAGTTTTTCAAGGATGCGGCGCTGCGGTCCGGGTGGTCCGGCGGCAGTCTGGCATTGGAATCGTTGTATTCCGGCCGTTACAAGCGTGTTTGAAAAGGCTCACTGCCATAACAATAAAATGCACATGGAGTAGCGTCGATGACCTCAGTAAATCAGTTCTGGCGCCGGGCGAGATTGCCCCTGGCGGTCAGTCTTGCCTCGACCCTCGCCGGGCCCGCATTCGGCGTCAGTTTCAACATTGGTGAGGTCGAAGGCAGCTTCGACTCGTCCCTGTCGGTGGGGGCCAGTTGGGGCACGTCCAAGCCCAACAAGGACCTGATCGGTGCCAACAACGGCGGCAGGGGGCTGTCGCAGACCTCCGATGACGGCCACTTGAACTTCAAGCGTGGGGAGACGTTCTCGAAGATCTTCAAGGGTATCCATGACCTGGAACTGAAGTACGGCGATACCGGTGTGTTTGTGCGTGGCAAGTATTGGTATGACTTTGAACTCAAGGACGAAAGCCGCGAGTTCAAGGACATCAGCGACCACAATCGCAAAGAGGGCGCCAAGTCTTCTGGCGGGCAGATCCTCGATGCGTTCATCTACCACAACTATTCCATTGCCGATGCCCCGGGTTCGGTGCGTTTTGGCAAGCAAGTCGTGAGCTGGGGTGAAAGTACCTTCATCGGTGGCGGTATCAACTCCATCAACCCGATCGACGTGTCTGCGTTCCGTCGTCCGGGTGCCGAGATCAAGGAAGGCCTGATTCCGGTCAACATGTTCTACGTGTCGCAATCGTTGACCGATAACCTGTCGGCGGAAGCGTTCTATCAGTTGGAGTGGGACCAGACGGTTACCGACAACTGTGGGACTTTTTTCTCGCAGCCGGATGTTATTTCCGATGGTTGCAACGACAACCTGCGGGTGCTGAACAAGCGTTCGCAATTCCCGGCAACAGCGATCCCGTTCCTGACGTCCCAAGGGGTCGACATGAACGAAGAGGGTGTGAAAGTCGCCCGTGGACCTGACCGCGATGCACGTGACAGTGGGCAGTTCGGTTTTGCGTTTCACTACAACTTTGAACCGCTGGATACCGAGTTCGGTGCGTACTTCATGAACTATCACAGCCGTGCGCCGATTTTCAGTGGCCAGGGCGCCTCCCAGCGCGTGTTCAACCTTGCCAATAACCTTCCAGCCCCGTTGGCCGGCCTGGCGCCGGTTATTGTCGCGGGTAATTCCAACTATTTTGTTGAATACCCGGAAGACATTCGCCTCTACGGTTTGAGTTTCTCCACCACCTTGCCTACGGGCACGGCGTGGAGTGGTGAGTTGAGCTACCGTCCGAATGCGCCTGTACAACTCAACACCACGGATATCCTGTTTGCAGGTGTTACTGGGGTTAATGGGTATAACAACGCCTCGGTACTCAAGGGGCAGCCTGGGCAGGACTTGCATGGCTATCGCCGCAAAGAAGTCAGCCAATTCCAAACTACCTTTACGCACTTCTTCGATCAGGTCATGGGGGCAAGCCGCCTGACGACCGTGGGTGAGATTGGTGTGACGCATGTCGGGGGGCTTGAGAGTAAGTCTGACGCGCGTTATGGGCGTGACCCGGTGTTTGGGCCAGGCAGCTTGCCCGGCGGTTTCTGTAACCGTCTCAATGCTTCGACCTCCGCTGGTGCCGGGTTGGGTGGCAGTACTGCCGGCTTGAACACCAATTGCAACCAGGACGGCTACACCACCGCCACTTCCTGGGGTTACCGCGCCCGTGCGATCTGGGAATACCCGGACGTCTTCGCCGGTGTCAACCTCAAGCCAAGCGTGGCCTGGTCCCATGACGTCAAAGGTTACTCGCCAGGCCCTGGCGGCAACTTTGAAGAGGGCCGCAAGGCCGTCAGCCTGGGTGTGGATGCTGAATACCAGAACACCTACACCGTCAGCCTGAACTACACCAACTTCTTTGGTGGCGACTTCAGCACGGTGGATGACCGCGATTTTGTCGCCTTGAGCGCCGGCGTGAACTTCTAAGCACACTCTTTAAGCAGTCAGTATTTTCAGGAAGACCAGAACATGAAAATAACCAAAAGTCTGTTGCACGTGGGTGTGCTGGGACTGTCGATCATGGCCAGCAGCGTCATGGCGGCGGTCTCGGCGGATGAAGCCGCCAAGCTGGGCACCACATTGACCCCGATGGGCGCGGAAATGGCCGGCAACGCTGCCGGCACCATCCCGGCCTGGAAAGCCCTGCCGACCAACGCCGGCGCCGTGGATGCCAAGGGCTTCCTGGCCAACCCGTATGCCAGCGAGCAGCCGCAGTTCACCATCACCGCGCAAAACGTCGAGCAGTACAAAGACAAGCTGGCCCCTGGGCAGTACGCGATGTTCAAGCGCTACCCCGAAACCTTCAAGATGCCGGTGTACACCACCCATCGCGGCGCCACCGTGCCGCCGGAAGTGTTCGCCGCCATCAAGAAAAACGCCACCAGCACCAACCTGGTAGGTGGCGGTAACGGCCTGGAAAACTTCGAGACCGCGATTCCGTTCCCGATCCCGAAAAGCGGGGTCGAGGTGATCTGGAACCACATCACCCGTTATCGCGGCGGCAGCGTCACGCGCCTGGTGACCCAGGCCACGCCACAGGCCAACGGCTCGTACAGCCTGGTGTACTTCCAGGATCAGTTCGTGTTCCGCGACAAGATGAAGGACTACGACCCGAAAAACCCGGGCAACATCCTGTTCTACTTCAAGCAGCAAGTGACCGCCCCGGCGCGCCTGGCCGGTGGTGTATTGCTGGTGCACGAGACCCTGGACCAGGTGAAGGAACCGCGCGCGGCGTGGGTCTACAACGCCGGCCAGCGCCGTGTACGCCGGGCGCCGCAAGTGTCCTATGACGGGCCGGGTACCGCTGCCGATGGCCTGCGTACCTCCGACAACCTCGACATGTACAACGGTGCGCCGGATCGCTACGACTGGAAGCTGGAAGGCAAGAAGGAAATCTACATCGCGTCCAACAGCTACAAGCTCGACGATCCGAAGCTCAAGTACTCCGACATCATCAAGGCCGGGCACATCAACCAGGACCTGGCACGCTATGAACTGCGCCGCGTCTGGCACGTGGTCGCAACCCTGAAGGAGGGCCAGCGCCATATCTACGCCAAACGTGACTTCTACATCGATGAAGACACCTGGCAAGCGGCTGTGATCGACCACTACGACGGTCGTGGCCAGCTGTGGCGCGTGGCTGAAGCCCATGGCGAGAACTACTACGACAAGCAAGTGCCGTGGTACGCCCTGGAAACCCTCTACGACCTGCAGTCCGGCCGCTACCTGGCACTGGGCATGAAGAACGAAGAGAAAAAGGCCTATGACTTCGGCTTCACCGCCACCACCAAAGACTTCACCCCGGCGGCCCTGCGCCAGGACGGTGTTCGCTAACGTGCAGTAAACACGTTGGCCTCTGTAGGAGCTGGCTTGCCAGCGATGGCATCACCTCGGTCTATCTGACATACCGAGGCGATGCCATCGCAGGCAAGCCAGCTCCTACATTTGTTTGGGGGGGGGCTGAACATCGCTGGTTATTTCTTGTTGTAGTCTTTTTCAGACAAATGTTGCAAAGATCTACAAAGCGACGGGTTTTAACGCTAGTCTGCGGACATCTGCAATGCCGACCACAGCCTACTACAAGAGCCCGGCGATGACTGATCTGTCCCCAATCCAAGGGCCTGCCAGTGCGGTAATCCCCACGCTGGAAGGGCGCTTCTATCGACCCCCACTGCCTGATGGCTATGTGCTGCGCCCACGCCTTTGCGAGCGCCTGAGCGCGGGCCTGGAGGGCCGTTTACTGCTGGTTAGCGCGCCAGCCGGGTTCGGCAAGAGCTCGCTGGCGGTGGAATTCTGCCAAAGCCTGCCGGATCACTGGCAAAGCCTGTGGCTGGGCCTCAGTGCGCGGGACAGTGATCCGGGGCGTTTCCTTGAGCGCCTGCTGGAGGGGCTGCAACAGTATTTCCCGCAAGTAGGCAGCCAGGCCCTGGGCCTGCTGAAAATGCGTCAGCGCCACCAGCCGTTTGCCTTTGAAGAATGGCTCGATGGCTTGCTCGACGAATTGACCGTCCATCTATCCACACGCACGCCGTTATTACTGGTGCTGGATGACTACCACCTGGCCCAGGGGCCGGTGCTGGATCGCTGCCTGCAATTTTTCCTCAATCATTTGCCTGATGGCTTGTTGGTGCTGGTTACCAGCCGCCAGCGTCCCGACTGGCATTTGGCGCGGTTGCGTTTGTCCCGGCATCTGCTGGAGTTGCATGAGCAAGACCTGCGCCTGACCAACGACGAATCCCTGGCCTTGCTTGACCGCCACAGCAGTTCGTTGCGCGGTGAGGCACTGGACAACCTGATCCGCCGCAGCGAAGGCTGGGTGGCCGGCCTGCGCTTCTGGTTGCTGGCGGCCGCCGAAGCCGGCAGCGAGGCCAACCTGCCCCAAGGCCTGCATGGTGGCGAAGGGCTGATCCGTGACTATCTGCTGGAAGAGGTGATCGATTGCCTGCCGCCGGAAGTCCAGGCGTTCTTATACGACACCGCCTCCCAGGAGCGTTTTTGCAGCGAGCTTTGCGATGCGGTGCGCGAGGCACATGACAGCGCGGAAATCCTGCGTTACCTGCAAGCTCATCAGGTATTCCTGGTGCCGCTGGACGAACAGGGTCACTGGTACCGCTATCACCACTTGTTTTCCGACTTGCTGCGCACCCGGCGCTCGCCGAATGCGATGCTACCGGCCGCCAGCCTGCACTTGCGCGCCTGTCGCTGGTTTAATGCCCAGGGCTTGCTCGATGAGGCCGTGGAACAGGCCCTGCGCGCCGGACATCTGGATGTAGCGGCGAACCTGGTGCAGAACCTGTCTGAAGAGCAACTGCTGGCTGAACAGAATGTCGGCATGCTCCTACGCTGGAAGATGGACTTGCCCGACAGCCTATTGATCAGCACGCCCCGCTTGATCGTGCTCTACAGCTGGGCGCTGGGGCTGGCCTGTCAGTTGGACGCCGCAGAAGAACTGTCCAGCCATCTAAGCCGCTTCCTGCCGGCACCGTCGGCCACGGCGCAGAAGTCGATGCTCGCCCAGTGGCTGGCCCTCAGTGGCATCATTGCCCGTGGGCGCGGCAATCGCGAGCTGACCCAGCTGTATTGCAGCGAAGCCCTGGAAAGCCTGCCGCTCAAGCGTTACGGCCAGCGCTTGATGTGCCTTTCGACCCTGTCGAACCTGGCCATCGTCGACGCCGACCTGTGGCGCGCACGCGGCTTGAATCGCGACTCCCTGGAGCTGGCGCAACGTGTCGGCAACCCGCTGTTCGAGGCCCTGGCCCATTACGATCGGGCGCGGGTGTTGCAGGCGCGCGGGGAAATCCTGCGCTCCCTGGACGAGGTGCGCGAGGGCCTGCAACGCTTGCAGGGCCTGGCGCCCCAGCGCCTGTATGCGGTGCGTGCGCGCCTGTCGCTGTACGAAGGGTTCCTGCTGCTGATGCGTTGCCAGCCCGAAGCCGGGCTGTTGCGCCTGCGTGCCGGGTTAGCCGAGGCTCGCGCCTGCCGGGATATCAGCGTGTTGATCGGCCACTGTGTCATCGCCAACCTCGAGGGGCGCCGTGGTGATTTCCCCAAGGCCTTTGCCGAGCTGGCCGAAGCCGAGCGGCTGATGCATATCTGGGATGTGCCGCCGATTTACTACCTGGCCATGATCACATTGATCAAATGCGAGTTGTGGCTGGCCCAGGGCCGTACGGACCTGGCCGATGCCTGGCTGGCGCGGCTGGGGCAAACCTACAACGGCGACCAGGCTGCCGCCGCCCCGGAGTTTCATCCACATCTGCCGCAACATATCGAATTGCAGCAGGCGGCCCTGGATGCCATTCGTGGCCACGCCGAAAACGCCCTGCGCCGGCTCGATGCACTCGCCCGGCAAGCTGAAGGCAAAGGCCAGCAGATGATCGCAGTGATGGCCCTGAACCAGTACGTGCTGTTGTTGCTGGATGACGGTCAGGCTGCATCGGCCCGCCCGGTTTTTGCCCGCGCCCTGCAAGTGGCGAGCGGCGGTGCGTTGCAACCCTTCCAACGTTTGCTGGAACGTTATCCGGACTGGATGCGCGAGCAGCTGGGCCAGGCGCCGAATGACCTGCTGCGGCAAAGCCTGTGGGCCCTGCTGCCGGTAGTTGCCCCGCGCGAACCGATCGAAATCACCCACACCGGCGAAACCTTGAGCGCCCGTGAGCTGGCGGTGCTGCAGTTGATCGCCCAAGGGTGTTCCAACCAGGAAATCAGCAACCAGCTGTTTATCTCGCTGCACACCGTCAAGACCCACGCCAGCCATATCAACAGCAAACTGGGAGTGGAGCGCCGTACCCAAGCCGTCGCGCGGGCGCAGGAGATGGGGTTGTTGGGGTAAGGGGGAGACTTGCGCCGCAAAAGCCGGATAATGGCGGCCAATTCGTTTGCTCCGCTATTCTGGTAATCCCGCATGGAAATCAAGGTCAATTTTCTCGACAACCTCCGGCTTGAAGCCAAGTTCGACGACTTCACCGTGGTGGCCGACCAGCCGATTCGCTACAAGGGCGATGGCTCGGCCCCCGGTCCGTTCGACTACTTCCTGGCTTCGTCGGCGTTGTGTGCGGCTTACTTTGTGAAGTTGTACTGCAGCACGCGCAATATCCCCACGGACAATATCCGCCTGTCGCAGAACAATATTGTCGACCCGGAAAACCGCTACAACCAGATCTTCAAGATTCAAGTCGAGTTGCCTGCCGATATTTCCGATAAGGATCGCCAGGGCATCCTGCGCTCCATCGACCGCTGTACGGTAAAGAAAGTGGTACAGGCCGGGCCTGAGTTTGTCATCGAAGAGGTAGAAAACCTCGACGCCGACGCCCAGGCGTTGCTGATGCCGGCTTCTGCGTCAGACGCGGGTACCTATATTGCGGGCAAGGACCTGCCGCTGGAGCAGACCATCGCCAACATGTCGGCCATTCTGGCGGGCCTGGGCATGAAGATTGAAATCGCTTCGTGGCGCAATATCGTGCCCAATGTCTGGTCGCTGCATATCCGCGATGCCCATTCGCCGATGTGCTTTACCAACGGCAAGGGCGCGACCAAGGAAGGCGCACTGGCGTCGGCGTTGGGCGAGTTTATCGAGCGCCTGAACTGCAACTTCTTCTACAACGATCAATTCTGGGGCGAAGACATCGCCAACGCGGCGTTTGTGCACTACCCGGACGAGCGCTGGTTCAAGCCGGGCCGCAAAGACGCGCTGCCGACTGAAATTCTCGATGAGTACTGCCTGAAGATCTACAACCGCGATGGCGAGTTGCGCGGTTCGCACCTGATCGACACCAACTCCGGCAATGAAGAGCGTGGTATCGTCTCACTGCCGTTTGTGCGCCAGTCTGACGGCGAGGTGGTGTATTTCCCCTCCAACCTGATCGAAAACCTGTACCTGAGCAACGGCATGAGTGCCGGTAATACCCTGGCCGAGGCGCAGGTGCAGTGCCTGTCGGAGATCTTCGAGCGCGCGGTAAAGCGCGAAATCATCGAAGGTGAATTTGCCCTGCCGGATGTGCCGGCCGACGTGCTGGCCAAATACCCAAGCATCCTCGCCGGTATCCAGGCCCTCGAAGAGCAGGGCTTCCCGGTGCTGGTCAAGGATGCGTCCCTGGGCGGCGAGTTCCCGGTGATGTGCGTGACCCTGATGAACCCGCGCACCGGCGGCGTATTTGCCTCGTTTGGCGCCCACCCAAGCCTGGAAGTGGCGCTGGAGCGCAGCCTGACCGAGTTGCTCCAGGGCCGTAGTTTCGAAGGTTTGAACGACTTGCCGCAGCCGACCTTTGAGGGGCATGCGGTGACCGAGCCGAACAACTTTGTCGAACACTTCATCGACTCCAGCGGCGTGGTGTCGTGGCGTTTCTTCAGTGCCAAGTCCGATTACGCGTTCGTGGAGTGGGATTTCTCCGGCCAGGGCGAAGACTCCAACGCCGAGGAGGCTGCCACCCTGTTCGGCATTCTCGAAGGCATGGGCAAGCAGGTCTACATGGCGGTGTACGAGCATATCGGCGCCAAGGCTTGCCGGATCCTGGTACCGGACTATTCGGAAATCTATCCGGTGGACGACCTGATCTGGGATAACACCAACAAGGCGCTGTTCTTCCGCGCCGATATCTTGAACCTGCACAGCCTGGATGAAGAGGGCCTCCAAGCGCTGGTCGAGCGCCTGGTGGAAAGCGAACTGGATGACTACACCGATATCACCACCCTGATCGGCATCGAGTTCGACGACAACACCGCCTGGGGCCAGTTGACGATCCTGGAGCTGAAGCTGCTGATCTATCTCGCCTTGCAGCAGTTTGAAGAGGCGAAGGAAGCGGTGGAGATGTTCCTGCAATACAACGACAACACCGTCGAACGCGGCCTGTTCTACCAGGCGGTGAATGCAGTGCTGGAGATGCAGTTGGACGAGGATTTGGAACTGGAAGACTACGAGGCCAATTTCCGCCGGATGTTTGGCAACGAGCGCATGGACGCCGCCATTGGTTCGGTGGATGGCAGCGTGCGCTTTTATGGCCTGACCCCAACCAGTATGAAGCTGGAAGGGCTGGACCGGCACCTGCGGTTGATCGACAGCTACAAAAAACTGCACGCGGCACGGGCCAACAGCTAGAAGGGATTCCTTATGCAAATCGCAACCCCTGGACTGATCCGCGAAACCTTCCCCGTCGGCCCGTTGCAGTGCAACTGCACGATCATCGGCGACCCGATCAGCAAGAAGGCCATCGTGGTCGATCCGGGCGGCAACCATGAGCTGATCCTGGCACGCCTCGACGCACTGGGCTTGAAGGTGGTGAGCATCATCCACACCCATGCGCACCTGGATCATTTCCTGGCCTCCGGCCAGTTGAAAGAAAAGACCGGCGCCACGCTGCACCTGCACAAAGAGGATCAGTTCCTGTGGGATAACCTCGAAATGCAGTGCCAGATGTTCGGTGTGCCCTACACCCCGGTGCCGTCGCCGGATCGCTGGCTGGCCGATGATGAAGAGCTGGCCTGTGGCTGCGGCGTCGCCTTGCACACGCCTGGGCATACGCCGGGCTCGATGAGTTTCTGGTTTGCCGATGCCAAGCTGCTGATCGCCGGCGATACCTTGTTCCGGCGCGGGGTAGGGCGCACGGATTTGTGGGGCGGCGACCAGGCGACCATCGTGCGGTCGATCAAGCAGCGGCTTTATACCCTGGACGAAGGGGCGACCGTGGTGACCGGGCATGGCCCGGATACGCGCCTGGGGGATGAAATGCGCGAAAATCCGTTTGTCAGGGCCTGACAGCGCGAGGCTCTGCTAGGGTTTAGGTGAGCGTGCCGGCGTTTATCTTTTGTCACAGGTGCGCGGCGGAGTACGGAATTTTTACCGTTTGTCGCGTTCCAAACTCGGCACAGGTCCATTGCCAATGTCCTCTGCATCACAGAATGCAAAAGTAGGAGCTTCCTTCATGTTCACTTCGCGTCGTCTGCTTGTTGTTGCTACCGCGGTAGCCCTATTGTCGGGCTGTGCTTCCCCTAACCCTTACGATGGCAGCCAGGGACAGGCGGACAACGGTTCGCAAGGCATGAGCAAAACCGCCAAATACGGCGGCCTCGGCGCGCTGGCGGGTGCGTTGGCCGGTGCAGCCATTGACCATAACAACCGTGGCAAAGGCGCGCTGATCGGCGCAGCGGTAGCCGGTATCGGCGCTGCGGGTTATGGCTATTACGCTGACCAGCAGGAAAAGAAACTGCGTGAAAGCATGGCCAACACCGGCGTTGAGGTGCAGCGCCAGGGTGACCAGATCAAGTTGATCATGCCGGGCAACATCACGTTTGCGACCAACTCCGATGCTATCGCCAGCAGCTTCTACACCCCGCTGAACAACCTGGCTGGGTCACTCAAGCAGTTCAACCAGAACACCATCCAGATCGTCGGCTACACCGACAGCACCGGCAGCCGCCAACTGAACATGGACCTGTCCCAGCGTCGTGCGCAAAGCGTGGCCAATTACCTGACGTCCCAAGGTGTCAGCCCGACCAACCTGACCACCCGTGGTGCCGGCCCGGATAACCCGATTGCCAGCAACGCCGACGTCAACGGTCGTGCGCAGAACCGTCGCGTGGAGGTCAACCTCGGCCCGATCCCCGGCCAGCAGTATGGCCAGCCTGCGCAGCAACAGCAGCAGAACAACCAGTTCCAAGGCAATCCGTACCAGCAGTACCAGTAACCGTCAGCCAATAAAAAGGGCGCCGTGCAGTCAATGCACGGCGCCCTTTTTTGTGGCTGGCGTTTACGTCAGTCGATGTATTCGAACAGTTTCACAATTTTCTGTACCCCGGACACACCCTGTACCAGGTTGGTGGCGCGGGTTGCTTCCTGCTGGGTCAGCAGGCCCATGAGGTAGACGATGCCGTTGTCCGTCACAACCTTGATCCGCGAGCCGGGAATTGCGCTGTCGGTGAGCATCTGGGCCTTGATCTTGGTGGTCAGCACGGCGTCATTGCTGATTGCCAGCAGGGTGATGGGCTGCGCGACCTGCAGTTCGTTGTGGACCTTTTTCACCCGTTGCACGGTTGAGGCTGCCTGTTCGGCTTGGGTCTTGAGGTCGGCGCGCGGGGTTTGCCCGGCGAGCAGCACGATGCCGTTGAAGCTGGTCACGACGATACGCGATGCGCCGTTGCCCAGGTCGGGGGCGGCCTTGGCAACGTTGACGCCGACCTTGGTCTCGATCAGCGAGTCATCGATCTTGCTGCCAAAAGTGCGTGTGCCACGGTCGTCCTGGATAGGGGTGTCGCGGGTCGCAGTGATGGCCGAGGTGCAGCCGCTGATAGCGAGGCACAGCGTGATGGCTATAAGGCTGAGGCGGTTAACGGTCATTCTTCACTCCCGAACAGTTGGCTGTCGATCAGATCGCACAGGCAGTGGATCGTCAGCAGATGGACTTCCTGAATACGTGCAGTGACATTGGCCGGGACGCGGATCTCCACATCCTCGGGTAGCAGCAGCGAGGCCATACCGCCGCCGTCGCGCCCGGTCAATGCTACGACAATCATTTCGCGATCATGTGCGGCCTGGATCGCCTGAATAATGTTCGCCGAGTTGCCGCTGGTGGAAATGGCCAGCAACACATCGCCCGGTTGGCCGAGGGCGCGGATTTGTTTGGAAAAAATTTCGTTGTAGCTGTAGTCGTTGGCGATCGAGGTGATCGTCGACGAATCGGTGGTCAAGGCGATAGCCGGCAGGCTCGGCCGCTCGCGCTCAAAGCGGTTGAGCAGTTCGGAGGAAAAGTGCTGGGCGTCGCCGGCCGAACCACCGTTGCCGCACGAAAGCATTTTGCCTTCGTTGAGCAGGGCGTTGACCATGACCTGGCTGGCTTGCTCGATGTGCGGTGCAAGTACGTCCATCGCCTGTTGCTTGGTATCGATACTGGCCTGGAAAAGCTGGCGAATTCGGGATTGCATGTCCATCTGTGTGACCTTAAGTAGCGCGGCTGTATGGCACACGAATGTGCAGCCCGCAAAGCAAAGAGCAAAAGTGTGCGGTGAAGATGTCTGATCGGTACCGGTAACACTCAGCCGTCGAAGGCGTTGCGCAGCCAGTGCAGATCAGCGGTTCCGTGGGGGGTGCTTTGTATGGCAACCACATCGAAACGGCAGGGGGAGTCAGCCCAGCGACACTCACTGAGCAGGAAAAACTGCGCGGCGAGTATCAGCTTTTGACGTTTGCGCTCGTCGATACTGGCGAGCGCACCACCCCATTGTGCGTATTTTCTGTAGCGGACTTCGACAAATACTACTGTATCGCCGTCAAGCATGACCAGATCAAGCTCGCCGCGTTTACACAACCAGTTCTGCGCCAGCAGGCGCAGACCCTGTTGCTGCAAGTGTTCAAGAGCTTGTTGTTCGGCATCCTTGCCGCTTTGTGCGCTGGAGCGTAAGGGCATCAGCGCGGGGTATCGGGCAGGCGTTCGACCTGGCCACTGACAAACTTGGCCCACGGCATCTGGCGTTCGATCCGCTGGCTCGGGCTCATGCCCAGGTTGCCGGAAAGACCATCGATACGGGTATCAGGCAGTGCCTTGAGCTGACCCAGGCGCGGCGCCAGGCGGTAGGCATCCACGCCCATGGCGTACAGGCGGCCCAGGCTGCCATTGGCTTGTGGCCATTGGGCGGTGACCTGGTTGCGCAGTGGATCGGTGGTGTTGAGCAGCCACGGCGTTTCACAGAACATGATGCCGTTCATGTCGTTGTACTGGTTCTTGTCGCCGCTGGCACTGAACACGTGGGAAGTGGCATACACCGGCACATCGCCTGCGTATTGGAAGTTCAGCGTTGGCTTGATCTGCTGGGCCTGTTGCGGCGTCACGGCGAGGAAGATGAACTCGATGTCCTGGCGACGCGATGGCTGTGCCGCGACATCCGCGCCAACCGTGCTTTGCAGGCTCTTGGCGCGACCTTCGCTCTGGCGCAGCTTGAACAGGTCGGCGATTTGCTGGGCCAAGGCCACAGGCTGGTCGACATGTTCGACCCCAATCAGGGTGCCGCCATTGGCTTCCCAGTCCTGGCGGAAGGCCTTGAGCACGCGGTCGCCCCATTCGCCTTTCGGCACCATGGCCGCCGCGCGGTGCAGGCCGTCGGCGCGGGCGCGACGCGACACTTCGCGGGCTTCGTCCTCGGCAGCCAGGCCGAACTGGAACAGTTGCGCGGGGGCTTGGTCGCCTTCGCTGTAGTTCAGGGCCAGGGTGGTGATGGGCAGTTGCGGGCGGGCGCTGAGTTGTTTGACCAGCGGCTTCTCCAACGGGCCGATGACCAATTGCACGCCGTCAGCCTGGGCCTTTTTGTAGAACTCATCGATGGAGCTGACGCGCGAGCTGTCATAGAACTCGATGACCGGCGGCTTCTGCCCGGCCTGTTGCGCCTGGTAGTGCGCGGCCATGAAGCCTTCACGCAGGGCCTTGGCCACGCTGGCCAGCGGGCCTTGTTGCGGCAACAGCAGGGCGATCTTGTTCAATGGCTGGCTGGCCAGTTCCTTGAGCCGGGACAGCGGCATTGGCAGTTGCACTGCCGCCGGGTGCGCAGGGTTCTGCGCACGCCAGGTGTCGATGGCGGCTTGCTGCTGCTCCAGGGTGCCGGCGTTCTTCACGGCCTGGGCCAGGCTGATCCAGCCGTCGAGGACCGGGTTGCCGCTGGCCTGCAACTGCTCGCCAGGCACGGCGGCAATCAGGCTCCAGATGGCTTCATGGTTGCTGGTGGCGGCATCGCCCGTCAGCAACGGGGCCATGGCCACGCGTTCGCGGGCGGCGGCCAGGGTCTGGCCGTCGGCTTCATAGGCGCGGGCATGCACGGTGCCGGTGCGGACCTGCTGCTCCGGCGGCAACTCCTTGAGGCTTTGCAGGCTCGGATGGCTCAACGCCGTCAACGCAGCCTTGGGCTGGTTGCGGGTCATGGCCAGTTCTGCCGACAGGGTGCTGGCAAAAACCTGGGCGGCAGGCTTGAGGCTGTCCAGTGGCACTTGCGCGAGGATCTGCGCGGAGCGTCCTGGATTGTTCTGATGGAAGGCCATGTCTGCCGCGCTCAGGCGCAGCAGTGCAGCTTTTTCCGGGGTCTTGGCCGAGGTCGCCTGTTCGAGCAGTTGCTCGATGGTGGCATCCGGGGTCCGTGGGAGTTCGCCAAGGCTTGACGAGGGCGAGCTTGCGCAAGCCGCCAACAGGGCAGCCAGGCAAAGGGCAGAGAACAGCCGCAGGCAAGCGATCATGTAAGTGTTCCTGATACCGATCAAATTAGCGTGGAATTGTACCCAAGCACTGGCCGGGGCGCGATGTTACTGGCGTGAAACCGTCTATTTAGATCGTTTAAATGTTGCAGGGCGTCAGTAACCGCCGCAAACAGACCGTCTGGACGCGACCCCGTCGGCGCATTTTCTTGACGTCTACGCGCTACAATATGGCTTTTGCCAATCATCGAGGTGTGCGCTTTGACTGCTCCAGGTCCTTTGAATTCCACTGCTGGCTCGCTTTTTGTGGTGGCGACGCCCATTGGCAACCTGGACGACATCAGTGCGCGGGCGCTGAAAGTGTTGCGTGAAGCCAAGTTGATTGCGGCCGAAGACACCCGGCACTCGCTGCGCCTGATGCAGCACTTCGGTATCGCCACGCCCCTGGCGGCCTGCCATGAGCACAACGAACGTGACGAAGGCAGCCGCTTTATTACCCGCCTGCTCGCGGGCGATGACGTGGCGTTGATCTCCGATGCCGGTACCCCGCTGATCTCCGATCCTGGTTATCACCTGGTCCGCCAGGCGCGGGCCGCAGGTATCAATGTAGTCCCGGTTCCCGGGGCGTGCGCGTTGATTGCAGCCCTTTCGGCGGCGGGCTTACCGTCGGATCGTTTTATCTTCGAAGGTTTCCTGCCGGCCAAGGCCGTAGGGCGCCGGGCGCGCCTGGAGTTGTTAAAGGAAGAGCCGCGCACCCTGATCTTCTATGAGGCGCCGCACCGTATCCTTGAGTGCCTGCAAGACATGGAGCTGGTCTTCGGTGGCGAACGCCTGGCCTTGCTGGCGCGGGAGCTGACCAAGACCTTTGAAACCCTCAAGGGCCTGCCGCTGGAAGAGCTGCGTGGGTTTGTCGAGGGCGACAGCAATCAGCAGCGTGGCGAGTGCGTGGTGCTGGTTGCGGGCTGGACGGCGCCGGAAAGTGAAGATGCCGTGGGTAGCGAGGCCATGCGCGTGCTGGACCTGTTGCTCAAGGAAATGCCGCTCAAGCGTGCCGCAGCCCTGGCCGCAGAAATCACCGGTGTGCGCAAGAACGTGTTGTATCAGGCCGCACTTGATAAACAAAAGAGCGAATAGTTCCTGGGTTTGACGTGCACGACGTCGGAACATGATGGCAATGCTGTCTTTTAATACTTGTTCTAAGACGTCCGTGCCGTTAACCTTCGCGGCGGAGAGTCGATTGGACAGTCGCTGCCCTCTATGAAAATTAGGGGGGGGAGGAAAGTCCGGGCTCCATAGGGCGAAGTGCCAGGTAATGCCTGGGGGGCGTGAGCCTACGGAAAGTGCCACAGAAAATAACCGCCTAAGCACTTCGGTGCCGGTAAGGGTGAAAAGGTGCGGTAAGAGCGCACCGCGCGACTGGCAACAGTTCGTGGCTAGGTAAACCCCACTTGGAGCAAGACCAAATAGGGTTCCAAGGCGTGGCCCGCGCTGGAACCGGGTAGGTTGCTAAAGATGTCCAGTGATGGCCATCGTAGACGAATGACTGTTCAAGACAGAACCCGGCTTATAGATCGACTCTCCACCTTTTTTCCTTCTGCACGAGTCTCGGGCAGAAACCAGGTAGTAACGCAAGAATCCCTCCCTGCCAAATCATTGGCAGATGCGTCTTCGTAATACCGAAAAAATCTTACTCTTAATAAATTACTTTAAGTTCAAGCTCTAGCTCTTTGAGCTATTTGGGGTTGTTGAGTCAAAAACATCGCCGAACTCTCGTTTCTCCTCCTTTTGCGCTCCTAAATCTCCGTTCTGTAAGGCTTTTCCTTTAATCCGCGCCTTGACGGTGTGGTGGGCGCATTCCTATAGTGTGCGCAAGTGGCGGAAAGTGGCACAAAGTGGGTTTTTTGAACGTAAAACGCTAAAATTTGGAGAAACGCATCTGTGTTTCGCGGAGCTAACGCTATAAGTCTCGATGCAAAAGGCCGTCTCGCCATGCCGAGCCGGTATCGTGACGAGCTCATTTCGCGAAGTTCCGGGCAATTAATCATCACGATTGATGCCGTTGATCCCTGTTTGTGTGTTTACCCCCTCGATGAGTGGGAGTTGATTGAAACCAAGTTGCGCGCTCTGCCTTCGTTGCGTGAAGAAAACCGTCGCCTGCAACGTTTGCTGATTGGTAATGCCGTCGATCTCGAACTCGATGGCAGTGGTCGTTTCCTGGTTCCACCGCGTCTGCGCGAATACGCCAAGCTCGATAAGCGCGCGATGCTGGTAGGCCAACTGAACAAGTTCCAATTGTGGGACGAAGATGCCTGGGATGCTGTGTCTGCAGCTGACCTGGCTGCTATTCAACAACCGGGCGCCATGCCTGATGAACTGCGTGATTTGATCCTGTGACTATTGATAGCGGCTTTAACCACATCACCGTGCTGCTTGACGAAGCCGTCGAGGCTCTCGCCGTGCGCCCTGATGGCTGCTATCTGGATGGCACGTTCGGGCGCGGCGGGCACAGTCGGTTGATCCTCAGCCAGCTCGGCCCGCAGGGCAAGCTCCTCGGGTTCGACAAGGATCCCCAGGCGATTGCCACCGGGCAAGCGCTAGCGGCCGAAGACGGCCGCTTTGTCGTTGTGCAGCGCAGCTTTGCCGAGCTGGGCGCTGAAGTCGCCGAGCGGGGCATGGCGGGCAAGGTGGCCGGGGTCTTGCTGGACCTGGGCGTGTCGTCGCCGCAGTTGGACGACCCTGAGCGCGGCTTCAGTTTCATGAATGATGGCCCGCTGGACATGCGCATGGACCCGAGCCGTGGCATCAGCGCCGCGCAGTTCATCGCCACCGCACCTCACGAAGAAATCACCCGTGTGTTCAAGGAATACGGCGAAGAGCGATTCGCCGGCCGCATGGCGCGTGCCGTGGTCGAGCGCCGGGAAATCCAGCCGTTCGAACGCACTGCCGACCTGGCCGAAGTGCTGAAAGTCGCCAACCCGGCGTGGGAAAAGGGCAAGAACCCGGCAACCCGTGCGTTCCAGGGCCTGCGCATTCACGTCAACAACGAATTGGGTGACCTTGAGGCCGGCCTCGAGGCTGCCCTGGAATCCCTGGAAGTGGGCGGTCGCCTGGTGGTGATCAGCTTCCACTCCCTGGAAGACCGCATCGTCAAATTGTTCATGCGTCGCCTGGTCAAGGGCGAGACCGATAACCTGCCGCGCAACCTGCCGGTACGTTTCGAAGCCTTTGTGCCGAAAATCAAAATCCATGGCAAAGCGCAGTTCGCCTCCGAAGCCGAACTCAAGGCCAACCCACGTGCTCGCAGCGCCGTCATGCGCGTTGCGGAGAAGCTGCGGTGAGCAAGCTTTTCGCCAAGCCCCTGCCGGGCGGCAGCTTCTTTATGTTGCTGCTGTTTGTCGGCGTGCTGGTGTCCGCGATTGCGGTGTCCTACAGCGCCCACTGGAATCGCCAGTTGCTCAATAGCCTGTACGGCGAGTTGAGCGTGCGCGACAAGGCGCAGGCGGAGTGGGGCCGGTTGATCCTGGAACAAAGCACCTGGACGGCCCACAGCCGCATCGAAGTGCTGGCCGCCGAACAGCTGAAGATGCACATTCCTGGCGCGGCTGAAGTCCGCATGGTGGCGCCATGATGAAACTCGAAGGCGCACTCTACCCGTGGCGCTTCCGCGTCGTGCTGGGCTTGCTCGCACTGATGGTGGGCGCGATTGCCTGGCGCATCGTCGACCTGCAGGTGGTGGACCGCGACTTCCTGATCGGCCAGGGCGATGCCCGTAGCCTGCGTCATATCCCGATTCCTGCGCACCGCGGCCTGATCACCGACCGTAACGGCGAGCCCCTGGCTGTCAGTACCCCGGTGACCACCCTGTGGGCCAACGCCAAGGAACTGCAAGTGGCCAAGGACAAGTGGACCGAGCTGGCCCACGCCCTCGGCCAGGATCCCAGGGCCCTTAAAGAGCGCCTTGAAGCCCAGGCCAATAAAGAATTCATCTATCTGGTTCGCGGCCTCACCCCTGAACAGGGGCAAGGCGTGCTCGACCTGAAAATCCCCGGTGTCTACGGCATCGAGGAATTCCGGCGTTTCTACCCGGCCGGCGAGACCACTGCCCATATGGTCGGCTTCACCGACATTGATGACCATGGCCGCGAAGGGGTGGAACTTGCCTACGACGAATGGCTGGCCGGGGTTCCCGGCAAACGGCAGGTCATCAAGGATCGACGCGGCAGACTGATCAAGGATGTCCAGGTCACCAAAAACGCCAAGGCCGGTAAGCCCTTGGCGTTGTCGATTGACCTGCGCCTGCAATACCTGGCCAACCGTGAGCTGCGTAACGCCATCATTGAGAACGGCGCCAAGGCCGGCAGCCTGGTGATCATGGACGTGAAGACCGGTGAGATCCTCGCCATGGTCAACCAGCCGACCTACAACCCGAATAACCGTCGCAACCTGCAACCGGCGATGATGCGCAACCGCGCGATGATCGACGTGTTCGAGCCGGGTTCGACCATGAAAGCCATCTCCATGAGTGCGGCCCTGGAGTCCGGGCGCTGGAAACCGACCGACAAGGTCGAGGTCTATCCCGGCACCCTGCAACTGGGCAAATACACCATCCGCGACGTATCCCGTAGCGAAGGCCCGGTGCTGGACCTGACCGGCATCCTGATCAACTCCAGTAACGTGGGCATGAGTAAAGTCGCCTTTGATATCGGCGGCGAGACCATCTACCACCTGGCGCAGAAGATCGGCCTCGGCCAGCCCACGGGCCTGGACTTCCCGGGCGAGCGCGTCGGCAACCTGCCCAACTACCGTGAGTGGCGCAAGGCCGAGACCGCGACCCTGTCCTACGGCTATGGCCTGTCGGTGACCGCGATCCAGCTGGCCCATGCCTTTTCCGTGCTGGCCAACAATGGCCGCATGACGCCATTGAGCCTGATCCACGTTGACGAAGCGCCGAAATCCGAACAGGTCATCCCGGAAAACGTCGCCAAGACCATGCAGACCATGCTGCAGCAAGTGATCGAGGCACCGCGCGGCGTGTTCCGTGCCCAGGTGCCGGCCTATCACGTGGCCGGCAAGTCCGGTACGGCGCGTAAGACTTCGGTGGGCACCAAGGGCTATGCCGAAAACTCCTACCGTTCGCTGTTCGCCGGCTTCGGCCCGATGAGCGATCCGCGCTACGCCATCGTGGTGGTCATCGACGAACCGAGCAAGGCCGGTTACTTCGGTGGCCTGGTCTCGGCTCCCGTATTCAGCAAAGTCATGTCCGGCACCCTGCGCTTGATGAACATCACGCCGGACAACCTGCCGCCGACCCAACAAGCCAACGCCGGACCACCGGCCGCTGCTGTAAAAGCCAATGGAGGGCGCGGCTGATGTCTCTTAGCCTGAACAAGATTTTCGCCCACGCTGGTCGCGACCTATTGATTCGTGAACTGAGCCTGGACAGCCGTAACGTACGCGCCGGCGACCTGTTCCTGGCTGTGCCGGGCGGCAAGTTCGATGGCCGTGCGCATATCGCCGACGCCTTGCAGCGCGGCGCGGCGGCCGTGGCCTATGAAGTAGAAGGCGCCACCGTATTGCCGATTACCGATGTGCCGTTGATTCCGGTCAAGGGCCTGGCGGCGCAGTTGTCGGATATCGCCGGGCGTTTTTATGGCGACCCGAGCCGTCAACTCAACCTGATCGGCGTCACCGGCACCAACGGCAAGACCAGCGTCACCCAACTGGTGGCCCAGGCGCTGGACCTGCTAGGCCAGCACTGCGGCATCGTCGGCACCCTGGGCACCGGTTTCTACGGCGCGCTGCAAAGCGGCCTGCATACCACGCCGAACCCGATCGCCGTGCAGGCGACCCTGGCCGACCTGAAAAAGGCCGGGGCCAAGGCCGTCGCCATGGAAGTGTCGTCCCACGGCCTGGACCAGGGCCGGGTGACTGCGCTGGCGTTCGACGTGGCGGTGATGACCAACCTGTCCCGCGACCACCTGGACTACCACGGCAGCATGGAGGCGTACGCCGCCGCCAAGGCCAAGCTGTTCGGCTGGACTGACCTGAAGTGCCGCGTCGTGAACCTCGATGACGCATTCGGTCGCCAACTGGCCGCCGAAAAAAGCGAAGCGCGCCTGATCAGCTACAGCCTGGAAGATTCCAGCGCCTACCTGTATTGCCGCGAAGCCCAGTTCAACGATGAAGGCGTACTCGCAACGCTGGTTACGCCCCAGGGCGAACACCATCTGCGCAGCACCTTGCTCGGTCGCTTCAACCTGAGCAACGTGCTCGCAGCCATCGGCGCCTTGCTGGGTCTGGATTATGCCCTGGATGAAATCCTGCGCGTATTGCCCAAGCTCGAAGGCCCGGCCGGGCGCATGCAGCGCCTGGGCGGCGGGACGCAACCGCTGGTGGTGGTCGATTACGCCCACACCCCGGATGCCCTGGAAAAAGTCCTCGAAGCCCTGCGTCCTCATGCCAAGGGCAAGTTGTTGTGCCTGTTCGGCTGCGGCGGCGACCGCGATCGCGGCAAACGCCCGCTGATGGCCGAGATCGTCGAGCGCCTGGCCGACGGCGTGCTGGTCACCGATGACAACCCGCGCAGCGAAGCGCCGAGCCAGATTTTCGACGATATCCGCGCAGGCTTCAAAGACGCCTCCCAAGTGACTTTTGTTGCCGGCCGCGCCGCCGCCATTGCCCAGTTGATTGCCAGCGCCAGCGCTGACGACGTGGTGGTCCTGGCCGGTAAAGGCCATGAGGACTACCAGGAAATCAACGGCGAGCGCCATGCTTTCTCCGATCTGGTCGAGGCCGATCGCGCCTTGACCGCATGGGAGGTGGCCCATGCTTAAGGCCATGCAGTTCAGCGAACTGACCCAGGCTTTGTCGGCCCGTGTGTTGTCGAGTGATTGCAGCTTCGACGGCGTCAGTATCGACAGTCGCAACATCAAGCCGGGGCAACTGTTCGTCGCCCTGGCCGGCCCGCGCTTCGACGGGCATGACTATTTGAATGAGGTGGCCGCCAAAGGCGCGGTCGGCGCCCTGGTGCAGCGTGAAGTCACTGACTCGACACTGCCGCAGTTGCTGGTGGCCGACACCCGCCTGGCCCTTGGCCAGCTGGGTGCACTGAACCGCGCAGCGTTCACCAACCCGGTGGCGGCGATCACCGGTTCCAGCGGCAAGACCACGGTCAAGGAACTGCTCGCCGGTATCCTGCGCACGCGCGGGCCGGTGCTGGCGACCCGTGGCAACCTCAACAATGATTTTGGCGCACCGCTGACCCTGCTGGAACTGGCCCCGGAACATACCGCCGCCGTGATCGAGCTGGGCGCGTCGCGCATTGGCGAAATTGCCTACACGGTGGCCATGACCCGGCCACACGTTGCGATTATCAACAACGCCGGTACCGCCCACGTTGGCGAGTTTGGCGGCCCCGAGAAGATCGTCCAGGCCAAGGGTGAAATCCTTGAGGGGCTGGACGCTTCCGGCATCGCCGTATTGAACCTCGATGACAAGGCCTTCGAAACCTGGCGTGTACGTGCCGCCGGGCGCAAGGTCCTGAGCTTCGCCGTGCACAACGCCGCGGCCGATTTCCATGCATCGAACATCACGCTCGACGCCCGTGGCTGCCCGGCCTTCACCCTGCACAGCCCGCAAGGTGACGAACACGTGCAACTGAACCTGCTGGGCAACCATAACGTTGCCAACGCCCTGGCCGCCGCCGCCGCGGCTTACGCCCTGGGCGTGTCGCTGTTCGGCATTGCCACCGGCCTTGGCGCAGTGCAACCGGTCAAGGGCCGTACCGTGGCGCAATTGGCGACCAACGGCATGCGCGTGATTGACGACACTTACAACGCCAACCAGTCCTCGATCTGCGCGGCCATTGACCTGCTCAAAGGCTTCGACGGTCGCAAGGTACTGGTGCTGGGGGATATCGCCGAGCTGGGCGAATGGGCCGAACAGTCCCACCGTGAAGTCGGTGCCTACGCCAGTGGCAAAGTCGACGCCCTCTACGCCGTCGGCCCGAACATGGCCCATGCCGTCGCCGCTTTCGGTTTGGGCGCGCGGCACTTCGCGACCCAGGCCGAGTTGATCCAGGCGCTGGGCGTGGTCGAACAAGACAAACACACAACTATTTTGATCAAGGGATCGCGCAGCGCGGTGATGGAAAACGTCGTCGCGGCCTTGTGTGGCTCAAGTACGGAGAAACATTAATGCTGCTGCTGCTGGCTGAGTATCTGCAACAGTTCCACAAAGGCTTCGCGGTCTTTCAGTACCTGACCCTGCGCGGGATCCTGGGTGTGCTGACCGCGCTGTGTTTGTCGCTGTTTCTCGGGCCATGGATGATCCGTACCCTGCAAAACCTGCAGATCGGCCAGTCCGTGCGTAATGACGGCCCGCAGTCGCACCTGTCCAAGTCCGGCACACCGACCATGGGCGGTGCGTTGATCCTGTCGTCCATCGGCATCAGCACCTTGCTCTGGGCCGACCTGGCCAACCGCTACGTCTGGGTGGTGTTGCTGGTGACCCTGCTGTTCGGCGCCATCGGCTGGGTCGATGACTACCGCAAGGTGATCGAGAAGAACTCCAAGGGCCTGCCAAGCCGCTGGAAGTATTTCTGGCAATCGGTGTTCGGCCTGGGCGCGGCGATCTTCCTTTATATGACTGCGCCAAGCGCGGTGGAAACCACCCTGATTTTCCCGATGCTCAAGGACGCCAGTATCCCGCTGGGTATTGGCTTCGTGGTGCTGACCTACTTTGTGATCGTCGGCTCCAGCAACGCGGTCAACCTGACCGATGGCCTTGATGGCCTGGCGATCATGCCGACCGTCATGGTGGGCGGCGCCCTGGGCATCTTCTGCTACCTGTCGGGTAACGTGAAATTCGCTGAATACCTGCTGATCCCGTATGTACCGGGCGCGGGTGAATTGATTGTGTTCTGCGGCGCGCTGATCGGTGCCGGGCTGGGCTTCCTGTGGTTCAACACCTATCCGGCCCAGGTGTTCATGGGCGACGTCGGCGCCCTGGCGCTGGGTGCGGCCCTGGGCACCATTGCCGTGATCGTGCGCCAGGAAATCGTCCTGTTCATCATGGGCGGCGTGTTCGTGATGGAGACCCTGTCGGTGGTGATCCAGGTTGCGTCCTTCAAGTTGACCGGCCGCCGCGTGTTTCGCATGGCGCCGATTCATCACCACTTTGAACTCAAGGGCTGGCCGGAGCCACGGGTGATCGTCCGTTTCTGGATCATCACCGTGATTCTTGTGCTGGTTGGCCTTGCCACCCTGAAACTGAGGTAGAAACGAGTGTCCCTGATCGCTTCAGACCACTTCCGCATCGTTGTCGGCCTCGGCAAGAGCGGCATGTCCCTGGTTCGCTTCCTGGCGAACCGGGGCACGTCGTTTGCCGTGGCCGATACGCGGGAAAATCCACCGGAGCTGGTCACGCTGCGCCGTGACTACCCGCACGTGGAAGTGCGTTGTGGCGAGTTGGATATCGAGTTTCTGTGCCGTGCCGACGAGCTCTACGTGAGCCCCGGCCTGGCCCTGGCGACCCCGGCCCTGCAAGCGGCAGCGGCGCGCGGCGTGAAGTTGTCCGGCGATATCGAGCTGTTTGCGCGTAACGCCAAGGCGCCCATCGTGGCGATCAGCGGTTCCAACGCCAAGAGCACCGTCACCACCCTGGTTGGCGAAATGGCGGCTGCGGCCGGCAAGCGCGTGGCCGTGGGCGGTAACCTGGGTACGCCGGCGCTGGATTTGCTCAGCGACGATATCGAGCTGTACGTCATGGAGTTGTCGAGCTTCCAACTGGAGACCACCGATCAACTCGGCGCCGAAGTGGCCACCGTGTTGAACGTCAGCGAAGACCATATGGACCGCTACAGTGGCCTGCCGGCTTATCACCTGGCCAAGCACCGGATCTTCCGTGGTGCGCGCCAGGTAGTGGTCAACCGCCAGGATGCCCTGAGCCGTCCGTTGATGGGCGAGGGCCTGCCATGCTGGACCTTCGGCCTGAGCAAACCCGATTTCAAGGCCTTTGGTATCCGTGAAGAGAATGGCGAGAAATACCTGGCCTTCGAATTCCAGAACCTGATGCCGGTGCGTGAACTGAAAATCCGTGGCGCCCACAACCAGTCCAATGCCCTCGCGGCGTTGGCGTTGGGGCATGCGGTCGGCTTGCCGTTCGACGCGATGCTGTCGAGCCTGCGCACCTTCGCCGGCCTCGAACACCGCTGCCAGTGGGTGCGCGACCTGGATGGCGTGAGCTACTACAACGATTCCAAGGCCACCAATGTCGGCGCCGCGCTGGCCGCCATCGAAGGCCTGGGGGCCGATATCGACGGCAAACTGCTGCTAATCGCCGGTGGCGATGGCAAGGGTGCCGACTTCAAGGACCTCAAGGGCCCGGTGGCTGCTCATTGCCGTGCCGTGGTGCTGATGGGTCGTGACAGCGACTTGATCGCCGCCGCCCTGGGTGACGCGGTGCCGCAAGTGCGCGCCACTTCCCTGGACGATGCCATCGCTCAGTGCCGCGCCCTGGCCCAGCCCGGCGATGCCGTGCTGCTGTCGCCGGCGTGCGCCAGTTTCGACATGTTCAAGAACTACGAAGAGCGCGGCCAGTTGTTCGCTCGCGCCGTGGAGGGCTTGGCATGAGTCTGGACCTGAAGAACATTATCAAGCCGTACCCATCGCCGATCATCACTGGGCGCGGGATCGACCTCGACTTCCCAATGCTCGCCGGGTGCCTGGCGCTGCTGGGCCTGGGCCTGGTGATGATCACCTCGGCGTCCTCGGAAGTGGCCGCCGTACAGTCGGGCAACACCCTGTACCACATGATCCGCCACCTGATTTACCTGGTGATCGGCCTCGGTGCGTGCATCGTCACCATGATGATTCCCATCGCCACCTGGCAGCGCCTGGGTTGGCTGATGCTGATTGGCGCCTTCGGCCTGCTGGTGATGGTGATCGTCCCCGGCATCGGTCGCGAGGTGAATGGGTCGATGCGCTGGATCGGCTTCGGCGCGTTCAACGTGCAGCCGTCGGAAATCGCCAAGGTCTTCGTGGTGATTTACCTGGCGGGCTACCTGGTGCGCCGCCAGAAAGAAGTGCGGGAAAGCTGGATGGGCTTCTTCAAGCCCTTCATCGTGCTGCTGCCCATGGCTGGCCTGTTGCTGATGGAACCGGACTTCGGCGCCACCGTGGTGATGATGGGCGCCGCCGCCGCGATGCTGTTCCTCGGTGGGGTGGGCTTGTTCCGCTTTGCCCTGATGGTTGGGCTCGCCGTGGCGGCCGTAACGATCCTGGTGCAGGCGCAACCCTATCGGATGGCGCGTCTGATCACCTTTACCGACCCCTGGTCCGACCAGTTCGGTTCCGGCTACCAGTTGACCCAGGCGCTGATTGCCTTCGGTCGCGGCGAGTGGCTGGGCGTGGGCCTGGGCAACAGTGTGCAGAAGCAGTTCTACCTGCCGGAAGCCCATACCGACTTCGTGTTCTCGGTACTGGCCGAAGAGCTGGGCGTGGTTGGCTCCCTGGTCACCGTCGGGCTGTTCGTGTTCGTCTGTGTGCGGGCCATGTACATCGGCCTGTGGGCCGAGAAAGCCAAACAATTCTTTGCCGCCTATGTGGCGTACGGCCTGGCCTTCCTGTGGATCGGCCAGTTCTTGATCAACATTGGCGTGAACGTTGGCTTGCTGCCGACCAAGGGCCTGACCTTGCCGTTCCTCAGCTACGGTGGCAGCTCGTTGGTGATCTGCTGTGCCTGTCTCGGCTTGTTACTGCGTATCGAGTGGGAGAGTCGAACCCATTTGGGCAGCGAAGAGATGGAATTCAGCGAGAGCGATTTTGCCGAGGAGCCGACCCATGGGCGCTAACGTGCTGATCATGGCCGGCGGCACCGGCGGCCACGTGTTCCCGGCGCTGGCCTGTGCCCGTGAGTTCCAGGCCCGTGGCTACACCGTGCATTGGCTGGGCACGCCCCGTGGCATTGAAAATGAACTGGTCCCGGCGGCCGGTTTGCGCCTGCATCTGATCAACGTCAGCGGCCTGCGCGGCAAGAGCAAATTGTCCCTGCTCAAGGCGCCGTTCGTGTTGCTCAAGGCTGTGTGGCAGGCGCGCAAGGTCATTCGCGAATTGAAGCCGGTCTGCGTGCTGGGCTTTGGTGGCTATGTCACCGGTCCCGGGGGTGTGGCCGCGCGCTTGGCCGGTGTGCCGGTGATCGTTCACGAGCAAAACGCTGTGGCCGGTACTGCCAACAGGCTGTTGGCGCCGTTGGCGGCACGGGTCTGCGAGGCGTTCCCGAATACGTTTGCGGCCATGGACAAGCGCCGCACCACCGGCAACCCGGTGCGTACCGAACTGTTCATGGACATTGCCCGCCAGGCCTTGGCCGGGCGCAAGGCGCATCTGCTGATCCTCGGTGGAAGCCTGGGCGCCGAGCCGCTGAACAAACTGCTGCCGCAGGCATTGGCGCAGTTGCCTGTGGAGCTGCGTCCCGAGATCTTCCATCAGGCAGGCAAGAACCACGATGAAGTGACCGCCGCCCGCTATCGCGAGGCCGGTGTCGAGGCGACCGTAGAGCCCTTCATCAAAGACATGGCCCATGCCTATGGCTGGGCCGACCTGGTGGTCTGTCGCGCAGGTGCGTTGACCGTCAGTGAACTGGCCGCCGCCGGTCTGCCGTCCTTGCTGGTGCCCTTGCCCCATGCGATCGACGATCACCAGACCCGCAACGCCGAATATTTGGCCGGGGAGGGCGCTGCCTTCCTGCTGCCGCAAAGAACGACTGGCGCCGCCGATCTGGCCGCACGCCTGACTGAGGTTTTGATGCAACCCGAACGACTGAACAGCATGGCGAGCACCGCAAGCCGCCTGGCCAAACCCGACGCCACCCGCAGCGTGGTCGATATCTGCCTGGAGGTGGCCCATGGTTGAGAATCAAAAAGCCATGCCGCAACCGGAAATGCGCCGCATCCGTCGCATCCACTTCGTCGGTATCGGCGGCGTGGGCATGTGCGGGATTGCCGAGGTGTTGCTGAACCTGGGTTACCAGGTCTCCGGCTCCGACCTCAAGACCTCGTCGGTCACCGAGCGCCTGGAATCGTTTGGCGCGCAGATCTTTATCGGCCACCGTGCCGAGAACGCGGCGCAGGCTGATGTTTTGGTGGTCTCCAGCGCCGTGAACACCTCCAACCCGGAAGTGGCCACCGCCCTTGAGCGGCGCATTCCCGTGGTGCCCCGCGCCGAGATGCTGGCCGAGCTGATGCGTTATCGCCACGGCATCGCCGTCGCCGGTACCCACGGCAAGACCACCACCACCAGCCTGATCGCCTCGGTGTTCGCCGCCGGCGGCCTGGACCCGACCTTCGTGATCGGTGGCCGGCTGAATGCAGCAGGTACCAATGCACAACTGGGTACCAGCCGTTATCTGATTGCCGAAGCCGATGAAAGCGATGCCAGCTTCCTGCATCTGCAGCCGCTGGTGGCCGTGGTCACCAACATCGACGCCGACCATATGGCGACCTACGACGGCGACTTCAACAAGTTGAAGAAAACCTTCGTCGAGTTCCTGCATAACCTGCCGTTCTACGGTCTGGCCGTGGTGTGCCTGGACGATCCGGTAGTGCGCGAAATCCTGCCGCTGGTCAAGCGCCCGACCGTGACCTACGGCTTCAGCGAAGACGCTGACGTGCGCGCGATCAATGTTCGCCAGCAAGGCATGCAGACGTTCTTCACCGTGCTGCGCCCGGATCGCGAGCCCTTGGATGTGTCGGTGAACATGCCGGGCAACCACAATGTGCTCAATTCCCTGGCGACCATCTGCATCGCCACCGACGAAGGCGTCAGCGATGAAGCCATTGTCGAAGGCCTGTCGGGCTTTGCCGGCGTGGGCCGACGCTTCCAGGTCTACGGCCAGTTGCCGGTAGACGGCGGCGACGTGATGCTGGTGGACGACTACGGTCACCACCCGACCGAAGTCGCGGCCGTGATCAAGGCTGTGCGTGGTGGCTGGCCAGAGCGTCGCCTGGTGATGGTCTACCAGCCGCACCGCTACAGCCGTACCCGCGACCTGTACGACGACTTCGTAAATGTATTGGCCGATGCCAACGTATTGCTGCTGATGGAAGTCTACCCGGCCGGTGAAGAACCGATCCCCGGTGCCGATAGCCGCAAGCTGTGCAACAGCATCCGCCAGCGTGGGCAACTGGACCCGATCTATATCGAGCGAGGCGTGGACCTGGCTCCGATCGTCAAGCCGCTGCTGCGCGCCGGCGACATCCTGCTGTGCCAGGGTGCCGGTGATATCGGCGGCCTTGCCCCTAAATTGCTGGCGAGCCCGCTGTTTGCCGCCGCCTCTGTACAGGGGAAGTCGAAATGACTACGAATTACGCCTCCCTGTTCTCCACCATCGCACCTGCCGACTTCGGTCGCGTGGCCGTGTTGTTCGGCGGCAAGAGTGCTGAGCGTGAAGTCTCGCTCAAGTCCGGCAATGCCGTGCTCCAGGCGCTGCAAAGCGCCGGTGTGAACGCCTTTGGTATCGACGTGGGCGATGACTTCCTCGCCCGCCTGCAGGCCGAGAAGATCGACCGCGCCTTCATCATCCTGCACGGCCGAGGCGGTGAAGACGGCAGCATGCAGGGCCTGCTGGAGTGCGCCGGCATTCCCTACACAGGCAGTGGCATCCTCGCTTCGGCCCTGGCCATGGACAAGTTGCGCACCAAGCAGGTGTGGCACAGCCTGGGCATTCCGACGCCGCGTCACAGCGTTCTGTGCAGTGAAGACGATTGTATTTCTGCAGCCAAGGAACTGGGCCTGCCTTTGATCGTCAAACCAGCCCATGAAGGCTCCAGTATCGGCATGGCTAAAGTGAACTCGGCCGCCGAATTGATCGACGCATGGAAAGCGGCAAGTACCTACGATTCGCAAGTGTTGGTGGAACAGTGGATCCAGGGTCCCGAGTACACCATCGCCACCCTGCGTGGCCAGGTATTGCCGCCCATCGCATTGGGCACGCCCCACACCTTTTACGACTACGACGCCAAGTACCTGGCCTCCGATACCCAGTACCGGATCCCGTGCGGGCTCGATGCAACCAAAGAGCAGGAATTGATGGACCTCACGGCGAAAGCCTGTGAGGCGTTGGGTATCGCGGGTTGGGCGCGGGCAGACGTGATGCAGGATGACCAGGGGAACTTCTGGTTCCTGGAAGTCAACACCGCGCCGGGTATGACCGACCACAGCCTGGTGCCCATGGCTGCACGCGCGGCCGGCTTGGACTTCCAGCAATTGGTGCTGGCGATCCTGGCGGCCAGTTATGTGGCCAGTAATGAAGAGGCACGAGGTTAAGACCATGCAAGGCGCATCGCTTCGTCATCAGCAACCCGCTCCCGGCCGCAAGCCGGTGCCGCGTGGTGCCAGTCGAATGGTGGCTAAAGAGCCGATGTCGGCGCGCCTGCCGAAAGCCAACTTTGGTTTTCTCAAGGCCCTGTTCTGGCCGGTGCTGTTGGTGGCGTTGGGCTTTGGCACCTATGAAGGTGCACAGCGCCTGTTGCCGTATGCCGACCGCCCGATCACCAAGATCAGCGTGCAGGGCGACTTGAGCTACATCAGCCAGCAAGCGGTGCAGCAGCGGATCGCGCCTTTTGTTGCGGCGAGCTTCTTCACCATCGACCTGGCCGGCATGCGTGCCGAACTGGAACAGATGCCGTGGATTGCCCACGCCGAAGTACGGCGCGTGTGGCCGGATCAAGTGACGATCCGCCTGGAAGAACAACTGCCCGTGGCCCGTTGGGGCGACGAAGCGCTGTTGAACAACCAGGGCCAGGCGTTCAACCCGCGTGAGCTGGCCAACTACGAGCATTTGCCGCAGTTGTTCGGACCACAACGGGCACAGCAGCAAGTGATGCAGCAGTACCAGGCGTTGAGCCAGATGCTGCGGCCACTGGGCTTCTCCATTGCGCGCCTGGAATTGCGCGAACGGGGCAGCTGGTTTTTGACCACCGGGGCAGGCAGTTCCGGCCCGGGCATCGAGTTGTTGCTGGGACGCGACCACTTAGTGGAGAAGATGCGCCGCTTTATCGCCATCTACGACAAAACCTTGAAAGAACAGATTACGAACATTGCGAGCATCGACCTGCGTTACGCCAACGGCCTTGCCGTTAGCTGGCGCGAACCGGCTGCGCCCACGACAGCGCAGCCCGCTGTCGCGAAGAATTAAGAAGAGGCAGGACCCATGGCAAACGTGCAAAGCGGCAAAATGATCGTCGGTCTCGATATCGGCACCTCCAAGGTGGTGGCGCTGGTAGGCGAGGTCGCGGACGACGGCACGCTGGAAATCGTCGGAATCGGCACGCATCCGTCCCGGGGCCTGAAGAAGGGCGTGGTGGTCAACATTGAATCCACCGTGCAATCGATCCAGCGTGCCATCGAAGAAGCGCAACTGATGGCCGGCTGCCGGATTCACTCGGCGTTCGTCGGTGTGGCGGGCAATCACATCCGCAGCCTGAACTCCCACGGCATCGTGGCGATTCGCGACCGTGAAGTCAGCTCGGCCGACCTTGAGCGCGTCCTCGACGCCGCCCAGGCTGTGGCGATCCCGGCTGACCAGCGTGTGCTGCACACCTTGCCGCAGGACTACGTGATCGATAACCAGGAAGGCGTGCGTGAGCCCCTGGGCATGTCGGGCGTACGCCTGGAAGCCAAGGTCCACGTCGTGACTTGCGCGGTGAATGCGGCACAGAACATTGAAAAATGCGTGCGCCGCTGCGGCCTGGAAATCGACGACATCATTCTCGAGCAACTGGCTTCGGCCTACTCGGTCCTGACCGACGACGAAAAAGAGCTGGGCGTGTGCCTGGTGGACATCGGCGGTGGCACCACCGATATCGCGATCTTCACCGAGGGTGCGATCCGTCACACCGCCGTGATCCCGATTGCCGGTGACCAGGTGACCAACGACATCGCCATGGCGCTGCGTACACCGACCCAGTACGCCGAAGAAATCAAGATCCGCTACGCCTGCGCCCTGGCCAAGCTGGCCGGTGCCGGTGAAACCATCAAGGTGCCGAGCGTGGGCGACCGCCCACCGCGCGAACTGTCGCGCCAGGCCCTGGCCGAAGTGGTCGAGCCGCGCTATGACGAACTGTTCACCCTGATCCAGGCTGAACTGCGCCGCAGTGGCTACGAAGATTTAATCCCGGCCGGCATCGTGCTGACCGGTGGCACCTCGAAGATGGAAGGCGCGGTCGAACTGGCCGAGGAAATCTTCCACATGCCGGTCCGCCTGGGCGTGCCCCATGGCGTCAAGGGCCTGGGCGACGTGGTGCGCAACCCGATTTATTCCACCGGTGTGGGCTTGCTGTTGTATGGCCTGCAAAAGCAGACCGACGGCATTTCCCTGTCGGGCATTGGCAGCCGCGAAAGCTATAGCAGTGACGAGCCCAAAGCGCCGTTGCTGGAGCGTCTGCAGGCTTGGGTGAAGGGCAATTTCTAAAGATTTACCGCAACACCGTTTCAAGTAGTAGGCGAAAAAACTAGAGAAATGAAGGAGAGGGAAAATGTTCGAACTCGTAGACAACATCCCCGCAAGCCCGGTTATTAAAGTAATCGGTGTCGGCGGTGGCGGCGGCAACGCTGTCAACCATATGGTCAAGAGCAACATTGAAGGCGTTGAATTCATCTGCGCCAACACTGATGCCCAGGCGCTCAAAAGCATCGGCGCGCGGACCATCCTGCAATTGGGCACAGCCGTGACCAAGGGCCTGGGCGCTGGCGCCAATCCGGAAGTCGGCCGTCAAGCCGCCCTGGAAGACCGCGAGCGTATTGCCGAAGTGCTGCAAGGCACCAACATGGTGTTCATCACCACCGGCATGGGCGGCGGTACCGGTACCGGTGCGGCGCCAATCATTGCCGAAGTGGCCAAGGAAATGGGGATCCTGACCGTCGCAGTCGTGACCCGTCCGTTCCCGTTCGAAGGCCGCAAGCGCATGCAGATCGCCGACGAAGGTATCCGTCTGCTGTCTGAAAGCGTTGACTCGTTGATCACCATCCCCAACGAAAAACTGCTGACCATCCTCGGTAAAGACGCAAGCCTGCTGTCGGCTTTCGCCAAGGCTGACGACGTCCTGGCCGGTGCCGTTCGCGGTATCTCCGACATCATCAAGCGTCCGGGCATGATCAACGTCGACTTTGCCGACGTACGTACGGTCATGAGCGAAATGGGCATGGCGATGATGGGCACTGGCTGCGCCAGCGGTCCTAACCGTGCACGTGAAGCGACCGAAGCGGCCATCCGCAACCCGTTGCTGGAAGACGTGAACCTGCAAGGTGCACGCGGCATCCTGGTGAACATCACCGCCGGTCCCGACCTGTCCCTGGGCGAGTACTCCGACGTGGGTAGCATTATCGAAGCCTTCGCTTCCGAGCACGCGATGGTCAAGGTCGGTACCGTTATCGATCCGGACATGCGCGACGAACTGCATGTGACCGTGGTTGCCACAGGTCTGGGCGCAAAAATCGAGAAACCTGTGAAGGTTATCGACAATACCGTGCACACCAGCCAGGCCTCGGCCGCCGCTCCAGCACCTGCTCGCCAGGAACTGCCGTCGGTGAACTACCGTGATCTGGATCGTCCGACCGTGATGCGCAACCAGGCCCAGGCCGGTGCTGCGGCGTCCCGTAGCCCGAATCCGCAAGATGATCTGGACTACCTGGACATCCCGGCTTTCCTGCGTCGTCAGGCCGATTAATGGAATGTATCAGGGCTATGAAGGTGATTGGTGTTCAGCAAAGGTCTGGTCTGCTATTATCGCCAGCCTTTGTTGATACCAGTTCGCAATTTGCGCTGAAGCGGTCCAAGCCATGATTAAACAACGCACCCTGAAGAATATTATCCGTGCCACAGGTGTAGGTCTGCACTCCGGGGAGAAGGTATATCTGACTCTCAAGCCCGCACCTGTCGACACCGGCATCGTGTTTGTTCGTGCCGACCTGGACCCTGTGGTGCAGATTCCTGCTCGCGCGGAAAACGTTGGCGAAACCACCATGTCGACCACATTGGTCAACGGTGACGTCAAAGTGGACACGGTGGAGCACTTGCTCTCGGCCATGGCTGGCCTGGGCATCGATAACGCCTACGTCGAGCTCTCCGCGTCTGAAGTCCCGATCATGGATGGTAGCGCTGGACCTTTCGTATTCCTGATTCAATCTGCCGGCCTGGAAGAACAGGACGCAGCCAAGAAGTTCATTCGCATTCTGCGGGAAGTGACAGTAGAAGACGGCGACAAGCGCGCCACCTTCGTCCCGTTCGAAGGCTTTAAAGTGAGCTTTGAGATCGATTTCGATCACCCGGTATTCCGTGACCGCACCCAAAGTGCAAGCGTGGATTTTTCCAGCACTTCGTTTGTAAAAGAAGTCAGCCGCGCCCGTACCTTTGGTTTCATGAGTGACATCGAGTACCTGCGCAAGCACAACCTCGCACTCGGCGGCAGCGTGGAAAACGCCATCGTGGTCGACGCGGATGGTGTACTGAACGAAGACGGCCTTCGCTATGAAGACGAATTCGTGAAGCACAAGATCCTCGATGCAATTGGTGACCTCTACCTGTTGGGCAATAGCCTGATAGGCGAGTTCAAAGGCTTCAAGTCGGGCCATGCACTGAACAACCAGCTCCTGCGCAAGTTGATTGAGCAGAAAGACGCTTGGGAAGTCGTGACCTTCGAAGATGCCAGCACCGCACCGATCTCTTACATGCGTCCCGTTGCGGCGGTGTAAGTAACAACTCTCTTTCTTTAGTTTTTAAAGGCTGCCTTCGGGTGGCCTTTTTTTATTGGCAAACATCCCCCTGTAGGAGCCGGCTTGCCGGCGATGAGGCCCCTGAACCTTGCACTGACCATCCGGCCGCCATCGCCGGCCAGCCGGCTCCTACATTCAAGGCGCCAGCAGTGTGGCCGCATCGACCACGCGGTTGCGCCCACTATTTTTCGCCTCATACAACGCCCGGTCAGCACTGAGCAGCAACTGCTCCAATGACGCGCTGCTGCGTTTGTCCCAGGTGCTCAAGCCGATACTCACCGTAACTGGCTCACTATCACCCGCAACCGGCGGCAAGTGCTGGATCCCCTGGCGGATACGCTCAGCAATCGCCCAGGCACCGCTGGCGTCGGTATGCGGCAGGATCACCGCAAACTCTTCACCGCCATAGCGCGCCGCGAGGTCGGCCGGGCGGCGGATGTGGCTGCCGATCACCTGTGCCACGCTGCGCAACGCTTCGTCGCCGCCCTGGTGGCCGTGGCGGTCGTTGAAGGCCTTGAAGTGGTCGACGTCGATCATCAACAGGGCCAAGGGCTCGGTCGAGCGGCGCGCGCGCTCCCATTCCAGGGCCAGGCGCTGGTCGAGGATGCGGCGGTTGGCCAGGCCGGTCAGGCCGTCGGTGGCTGCCAGTTCTGACAGTACTTTCTCGGCACGGTAGCGACGCCGCAGTTCCAGGCGCAACATCCAGCTCAGCCACAGCAGGCCCACACACAACACCCCGGTGGCCCCCGCCGTCAGCCACGCGGCGCGTTGCCAGGCGGCGAATACATCGTCGCTGGCCAAGGCCACTACCACGATCAATGGCAACCGGCCCACATTGGTAAAGGTGTAGAGCCGTGGGGTGCCACTGATCGCAGAGATGGCCCGGAAGCTGCCGCTGCCTTCTTGCAGCATGCGCTTGAAGTTGGGGCGTGAGCTCAGATCCTTGTCGATCATGTCCCTCTCGAGCAGGGGTTGCTGGGCCAGCAGGATGCCCTGGTTGTTCAGCAGATTGATGGTGTTACCGCTGCCGATGGTCAGGCTGCTGAACAATTGGTCGAAATATGCCAGGCGCATGGTCGCCACGGCCACCCCGGCAAACTCACCGTCGGGCCCGGTCACGCGGCGGCTGAAGGCGATGCGCCAGATCTGCTCGCAATCACAGCGGATCTTGAACGGGCGGCTGATAAACAGCCCGGCGTCGGGGTTCTGTTGATGGACCTGGAAATAGTCGCGGTTGGCGAAGTTGCGCCGCGTAGGTGCCAGTGTGGATGAGTCGGCAAGCACCGCGCCCTGGGCGTCCAGCAGCAAGACTTCGCCTTTGTACGGCGCCGCAGTGGACTGGTCGAATTGGAGTTGGTGCCGCACATCGCCCGGCAGCCCTGACATGTCCTTGCCGGCTGCCGCAATCAGGCCTTGCAACGCCAGGTCATAGAGCTCGACGTTGCGCAGCACATCGGCATTGATCAACTGGGTGATATTGCTGGTGGAACGCTGGGCGGTCTGCAGTGTGCTGGCATGTTCGCGGATCAGCAGCACGGCAACGATGATCAGGATCAGGGTAACTGTGAGACCACTGCCCAGAATCAGCAAAAGCTCCGGGCGTGCAGGCAGGTTAAGGGCGCGGCGTTGACTCATCGGACTGACTTCGGCGGTGACGATGATGGCAGTTTAGTTCCGCGCGCCTTAAATTAAGTCATTGGCGAAAAAGATAATTGGCCGTCAGAACACATTGATCGGGTAGTCGATGATCACCCGATACTCATCCACATCACGGTCCACCGCCGAGTAGCCATTGCTGCCGCGGTTGGTAGCCCATTGCAGGCGTACCGCCAGGTCCTTGGCCTTGCCGCCCTGCACCACGTACTTGAGGTCGATATCGCGCTCCCAGTGCTTGGCGTTCTTGCCATCGGCGCTGTACCAGGCCGAGTAGCCGCGGCTGTTGGGGTCGACTTTGGTCAGGTCGGTCTTGCCGCTGATGTAGGACACCGCCGAGGTCAGGCCGGGTACGCCAAGACCAGCGAAGTCATAGGCGTACTTGAGTTTCCACGAGCGCTCGTTGGGGCCGTTGAAGTCCGAGTATTGCTGGGAGTTGTCCAGGTACACGCTGTCGCCCTGGGCGATGTAGTCGAACGGCGTGTTGCCATTGACCCGCTGGTACGCGGCCGTGACGCTGTGATTGCCCACGCCCACGGTGAAATGCAGGCTGTAGGTGTTGTTGTCGATATCTCCCAGCAGGGCATTGCCGGTGTCTTGGGTGTGGTAGAAGTGCAGGCCCGGGTTGAGGCTGACCAGGTCATTGAGCGCGTAGGTGTAGTCCAGGTCGTAGTAGTACTGGTTCCACACGTCCTTGAGTTCGGAGGCGTACAGGTTGCTGGTCAGCCCTGGCAGACCGCTCCACGCCACGCCGGCCCAGTTCATGTGCTGGCTGTCCTGGCCCTTGGGCAGTGCGCCATAGCTGGTGCCGATGCGCCCATGGCCACTCTGGTTGTAGAGCTTGGCAAAACTGGCCTGGCCGCCTTCGAACATCCAGCCGTCAAGGCTGTGGTTGGTCAGGCTGACGCCACGAAAGGTCTCGGGCAGCATGCGCGTCATGCCGCCAGCAATCACCGGGTTGTTGAGGAACAGGTCGCCGGCCTTCAGCTCGGTATCCAAGGCGCGGATTTTCAGGGTGCCGCCACCGGTAGAAAACGAGCCCGGCGCTTTGCCGCTGCCGCTGCCGTACGGCAGGATGCTGGAGCCGTCGGTACCGCCACCGCCGTCCAGCTTCAGGCCGAGCATGCCATGCACATCCAGGCCCAAACCCACGGTGCCCTGGGTGTAGCCGGATTCGAAGATGCCGAGGAAGCCTTGGCCCCACTCTTTGCTGTCGTTGATGTGAATGTCGCGGCGGTCGCGATTCATGTAGTAGTTGCGGGTGTTGATAGTGAGGCTTGAACCTTCGACGAATCCGTCGGCGGGAGGGGCATCTGCTGCAAGGGCGAGCGGGGAGATAGTTGCTGCAATCGCGAGGAATAACGGGGTGAATGTCAGCGCGGGTTTCACCGGGGGAGCTCCTTTGGGTAAGTCTGAACGGCCAATGTCGTGGGGTGTTCCTGGCCTTTTTTACGGCAAAAAAAAGCCGCTGAAGTCAGCGGCTTTAAGACAGATTCCCAGTGTAGAGCCCTGGAAATAAGTCGAGGGAAATGGCAGGGCGGGTCGGCTGTCTTTGCCGTCTCGCTCGTCGATGCGACATATTGGCGCAGGCGAGCGGTACGGTACAGAGTGTAACAAGATAATGACTGTTGCCCAAACCGCAACAGTCAAGACAGCGAAGATCAACTGTAGGAGCCGGCTTGCCGGCGATAGCAGTGGATTAGTGATGAATAAGTCGACTGACTGGCCGCCATCGCCGGCAAGCCGGCTCCTACAGTAGGCCGAGGTGTTTATACGGGCAGGCTGATGCCAAACGTAATGCCCCCGTGCTCACTGCGCACAAACACATCCCCGCCATGCATCAACGCAATTGCCTTGACGATCGCCAGTCCCAACCCATGATTGGCCCCGCTGTTGCTGCGCGAGGCGTCGACGCGGTAGAAGCGCTCGAACAAGCGGGGCAGATGCTCGCTGGCAATCAGCTCACCTGGATTGGTCACGCCAATCAGCACCTGTTGTTCCTGCGCTTCAATCCGCACCTCGATCACCTGCCCCGGCGAGGTGTGCTGCACGGCATTGTTCAGCAGGTTGATCAGGGCCCGGCGCAAATGGGCTTTTTCGATCCGGACCAAGGCATCGCCGTCCACCGTGACCTGCACCTGGGCGTCTTCGAGGATGAAATCCAGGTAGTCGAGGGTGGTCGCCACCTCATCGGCCAGGGAGCTTTCGATCAGCTTGGTGGCCTTGCTGCCCTGGTCGGCGCTGGCCAGGAACAGCATGTCATTGATGATCGAGCGCAGGCGCTCCAACTCTTCCAGGTTCGATTGCAGCACTTCGAAGTAATGTTCGGCCGAGCGGCCACGGGTCAGCGCAACCTGGGTCTGGCCGATCAGGTTGGTCAGCGGCGAGCGCAGTTCGTGGGCTACGTCGGCATTGAAGGATTCCAGGCGCGAGTACGCGGTTTCCACGCGCTCCAGGGTCGAGTTGAAGGAGTTGACGAACTGCTTGAGCTCCGGCGGCAATGGTGACAACTGCAAGCGCCCGGACAGTTTTGGCGGTGCCAGTTTTTGCGCTTCGTCCGAGAGTTTGATCAAAGGCTTGAGACCGATGCGCGCGACCCAAAAGCCCAGCAGCGAAGCCAGCACTACGCCGACAAACGCCAGGCTGATCAACGCCATCAGCAGATGGTGCTGGGTGGCGCGGAAGTTGGCGGTGTCGATGGCGATCATAAAGCGCAGCGGCGGGCGCTGGTCTTTGGCCGGGAACTGGCTGACCAGCACCTTGAACGGATACGCATGCCCCGGCAGGTACAAATCACGCTTGCCCGTGGGGCCGGCGGCGAATTCGCGGATGCGTGCGTCCGGGTTGCCGTATTCGTAGGTCGGGTCACTGCTCACCACCCAGAAACGAATCCGTGTGTCCTCTTCCCCCAGCAGCTTGAGTTTGCTGGTCATCTTCACCCAGTGATCCGGCGTGCCGAAACGCGTGATCGACGACTCCAGCACACTGTAGCGCGCATCCAGCTCGGCCCCCGGCAACAAGCCCAGGCCACGGTCCACCTGCTGGTACAGCGCGCCGCCGATCAGCAGGAAAATCACCAGCGCGACCAGGGTGAACATGCCGCTCAGGCGCAGGGCAATCGAGTTACTCGACACTGCGGTTCTCCAGCACATAGCCCATGCCACGAATAGTGTGCAGTAGCTTGTGTTCGAAGGGCCCATCGAGCTTGGCCCGCAGGCGCTTGATCGCCACTTCGACCACATTGGCATCGCTGTCGAAATTGATGTCCCAGACCATTTCTGCAATCGCCGTCTTGGACAGGATCTCGCCCTGGCGCCGGGCCAGGACGCTGAGCAGCGAGAACTCCTTGGCGGTCAGGTCCAGGCGCAGGCCGGCGCGGCTGGCCTTGCGGCTGATCAGGTCGATCCACAGGTCGGCGATGGTCACCTGCACCGGTTCATGCCCGCCGCTGCGGCGGGTCAGGGCTTGCAGGCGTGCCACCAGTTCGAGGAAGGAAAACGGCTTGCCCAGGTAATCGTCGGCCCCTTCGCGCAGGCCACGAATGCGGTCTTCCACACGCTCGCGGGCGGTGAGCATGATCACCGGGGTCTGCTTGCGTGCCCGCAGTGCGCGCAGCACGCCAAAACCGTCGAGGCCGGGCAGCATCACATCGAGCACGATCACCGCGTAGTCGCTCTCCAGGGCCAGGTGCAGGCCCTCGATGCCGTCGCGGGCCACGTCCACGGTGTAGCCTTGTTCCGTCAGCCCGCGATGCAGGTAGTCGGCGGTTTTTTCTTCGTCTTCAATAATCAGGACGCGCATGACCCCGCCTCAATGTGTGGTCGCCAGCCCAGGGGCCGGTGTGGGTCTATGGAAAAGTTTCTCAAGGTACAAGTATATGACCGGCGTGGTGAACAGGGTCAGCGCCTGGCTCACCAGCAACCCGCCGACCACCGCGATGCCCAACGGCTGGCGCAATTCCGCGCCGGGACCTGCGCCGAGCATCAGCGGCACCGCGCCCAGCAGGGCGGCGAGGGTGGTCATGATGATCGGTCGAAAGCGAGTGATACAGGCCTCGTAAATCGCATCGCCAGGCGCCAGCCCGCGAACGCGCTGGGCCTCCAGGGCAAAGTCGATCATCAGGATGCCGTTTTTCTTGACGATGCCGATCAACAGCACCAGCCCGATCAAGGCCATGATGGAAAAGTCCTGGCCCAGCAGCCACAGCATGATCAACGCACCCAGGCCGGCAGAGGGCAGGGTCGAGATGATGGTCAGCGGGTGTACGAAACTCTCATACAGCACGCCGAGGATGATATAGACCGCCACCAGCGCCGCGAGGATCAGCCACGGCTGGCTGGCCAATGAACTCTGGAACGCCTGGGCCGCGCCCTGGAAATTGCCGATGATGGTGCTCGGCATGCCGATCTCGTTCTTCGCCTGGTCGAGCATGATCACCGCGTCACCCAGGGCCACGCCCGGCGCCAGGTTGAACGACAGGTTGGCCGCCGGGAACATGCCGTCATGGCTGATGGACAACGGCCCGACCGTCGGCGGATCGACCTTGGCCAGCGCCGACAGCGGCACCATTTCGCCGCTCAGGGGCGAGCGCAGGTAGAAGTAGTTCAGGCTCTCGGCCTTGCCCCGTTGCTGGCTGTCCAGTTCCAGCACCACCTGGTACTGGTTGGTCTCGGTCTGGAACTCATTGACCTGGCGTTGGCCGAACGCATCGTACAGCGCCTGGTCGACATCGGTGGCGGTCAGGCCGAAACGCGCGGCGGCTTGGCGGTCGATGCTGATGTGGGTGATGCTGCCGCCCAGTTGCAGGTCGTTGGACAGGTCGCGAAAGGCCGGGTTGGCGCGCAGTTTTTCGGTGAGGCGCTGGGTCCAGGTGTTCAGGGTCGCACCATCGTTGCTCTTGAGCACGTACTGGTACTGGCTGCGGCTGGGTCCGGAGCTGAGGTTGATGTCCTGGCCGGCGCGCAGGTACAGCACGATCCCCGGGACCTGGGCCAGCTTGGCGCGGATCCGGTCGATAAACTGGCTGGCGGACACGTCGCGATCACCGCGATCTTTCAAGGCAATCCAGAAGCGGCCGTTGGCGATGGTCTGGTTGCTGCCGGTCACGCCCACCGAGTGAGAAAAGTTTTCCACCGCCGGGTCAGCCTTGATGATCTCGGCCAACGCCTGGTGCTTGGCCACCATATCCGGGTAGGACACATCGGCCGCCGCCTCGCTGGTGCCAAGAATGAAACCGGTGTCTTGTACCGGGAAAAACCCCTTGGGGATAAACACGTAGCCGGCCACGGCCAGGCCCAGGGTCACGACGAAGATACCGAGCATCGTGCGTGGATGGGCCAGCGCCCGGCGCAGGTTCCTCGCGTACCCGGCCAGCAGGCGTTCGCCAAACCCTGGCTTGTCATGGGGGTGGTGGGTCGGGGCGCGCATAAACTGCCCGGCCAGCATCGGCGCCAGGGTCAGGGACACCACCACCGAAATCAGGATGGTCGAGGTCGCGGTCAAGGCAAATTCCTTGAACAGGCGCCCGACCACGCCCCCCATGAACAGCAACGGGATAAACGCCGCCACCAGCGAGAAGCTGATGGACACCACGGTAAAACCGATCTCGCCGGCGCCCTTGATCGCTGCTTCACGCTTGTCCAGGCCGGCCTCAAGGTGACGGTGGATGTTCTCCACCACCACAATCGCATCGTCCACCACAAACCCCACGGCAATCACGATGGCCACCAGGGTCAGGTTGTTCAAGCTGAAACCCATCACGTACATCAAGGCAAAACTGGCGACCAGCGAGACCCCGAGCACGCTGGATACAATCAGGGTCGCCGACCACTGGCGCAGGAACAGCGCCATCACCGCCACCACCAGCAACACCGCGATCAACAAGGTGATTTCCACTTCATGCAGCGAGGCACGAATGGTCTTGGTGCGATCCGACAACGAGCTGACGTCCACCGACGCCGGCAGCATCGCCTGCAAGCGCGGCAGCTCGGCCTGGATGCGGTCCACGGTGTCGACGATATTGGCCCCCGGCTGACGGAAAATCACCAGGTTGACCCCCGGCGTATCACCGGACCAGGCCTGCACGTAGGCGTTTTCCGAACCGTTGATCACCCGTGCCACGTCGCGCAACTGCACCGGCGCGCCGTCCTTGTAGGAAACAATCAGGTCGCCGTATTCCTCGGGGTGGAACAGTTGGTCGTTGGTCGACAGCGTCGACACGCTGTCGCGCCCATACAGCGCGCCCTTGGCCAGGTTCAGGCTCGATTGCTGGAGGACCAGGCGGATGTCGGCCAGGGTCAGGCCGATGGCGGCGAGTTTGTCCGGCGAAGCCTGCACGCGAATCGCCGGGCGTTGCTGGCCGGTGATGCTGATCTGGCCGACCCCGTCGATCTGGCTGATCTGCCGGGCCAGCAGGGTTTCCACGTAGTCGCTCAGTTCGGTGCCGGGCATATTGTTGGAGCTGATACTGAGGATCAGCACCGGGCTGTCCGCCGGGTTGACCTTGCGCCACGTCGGCAGGTTGGGCATATCGCTGGGCAACTTGCCGGCTGCGGTGTTGATCGCCGCCTGTACTTCCTGGGCGGCGGTATCGATGCTTTTGTCGAGAGTAAATTGCAGGGTCAGGAGGCTGGAGCCCAGGGCGCTGCTTGAGGTCATCTGGGTCATGCCGGGGATGGCGCTGAATTGCACTTCCAGGGGCGTTGCCACCGAGGACGCCATGGTATCGGGGCTGGCGCCGGGCAGTTGGGCGGTGACCTGGATTGTCGGGAACTCCGCCTCCGGCAAGGGCGCGACGGGCAGGCGCGGAAAGGCGATCAAGCCCAGCAGCACCAGGGCAAAGGTCAGCAGCAGGGTCGCGACCGGATGGTCGACGCACCACGCCGATACCGAGCCACGGCCCTTCATGGCTGGGCCTGCGCTTGGGCGGTCTGGATCACTTGCGGCGGCTCCTTGAGCACCTCCACCTGGGCGCCGGCCTTGAGGCGTGACTGGCCGTCGCTGACCAGCACATCACCGGCCTGCACGCCGGTGACAATCGTCAATGCGCTGTTCTGATAGGCCACGTGCACCGGCACCACGTCCACCTTGTCGCCATTGAGGCGGTACACGAAGTGCGAGTCCATGCCGCGCTGGACCACGGTCGGCGGCACCACCAGGGCGGCCTTGTCGAGGGCGGTCTGAATCTTCACCGTGACCAGTTGCCCCGGCCACAGCGTTTGCGTGGCATTGCTGAACTCGGCCTTGGCGCGGATGGTGCCGGTGGTGGCGCTGATCTGGTTATCGATCAGGCTCAGGCGGCCTTCACCGAGCAGCACCGCCGCCGGGCTATCGGTGTCGGCGCCGAGGAAGGCATCGACACTGGCCGGGTGCTGCGCGGCGATCAGGCCTTGCAGGGTCGGCAGCATCTGTTGCGGCAGGGAAAACTCCACGGCGATCGGGTCGATCTGCGTCACCGAGAACAGGCCTTGGGCATCGCTGGTACGCAGGAAGTTGCCTTCATCCACATTGCGAATCCCCACCCGACCGCTGACGGGGGAGCGAATCTGCGTGTAGGAAAGCTGGACCTGAGCTGCATCAATCGCCGCCTGGTTGCCCAGGGCGGTGGCCTTGAGCTGGTTGACCAGGGCTTGCTGCTGGTCGTAAGTCTGCTTCGACACGCCGTCGTCGATGCTCAACTCCTTGTAGCGCTTGAGATTGACCTGCGCCACCTGCAGCTGCGCCTGGCTTTCGCCCAGTTGGGCCTTGGCCTGGTCGAGGCTGGCGCGGATCGCCCGGTCATCGATGCTTGCCAGCAGGTCACCGGTTTTTACCAATTGCCCTTCCTTGACCAGCAGTTTGGTGAGGATGCCGTCGACCTGCGGGCGAATTACCACACTGTGCAGCGACAGCACCGAGCCGATGCCGCTGACAAATCGCGGGATGTCCTGCTGCGTGACGCTGACCACCCGCACCGGGATCGCAGTCGAGGCAGACAGCTTGGTCTTGGCCGGCCGGGTCGAGACCCAGGCCACGACCGCCAGGGCCACGACGGCGAGCACAATCAAGGTGGTTTTGCGTTGAATGTGCATGGGCTCGCGGCGTCCGGACAGAGAATGGGAAGAGTGGAGGTTCTTTATAGCCTGCAAACCCGGTCAGCAAAGTGACCGTTAACTGACAGCGCTGTCAGCAAAGGTCGACCATTCGTACAGGCGGTGGTTAAAGATCCAGGGCGCGCAGGTATACTGCGCGCCAGTGTGGCCCGCAAGTCGGGCCCGCGTCATTTTTTGCACGCCCCGGAGCTTCCATGAATTCCCCGACACAACCGCCTGTTGAAAGCGCCGAACTCGCTGATCCAGACAGCCTCGACAGTGAAGCCAAACCGGTGATCCCGGCCTTCAAGTTCCCTTTCAAACCGGGTGAACTGGCCGGGGCGAAAGACAGCAATCAGCCGTGGTACAAAAACGGCGCGAAGAACGGCCACACCAAGACCCCCGGCATGGCGCCGCCGGGCACCCGTCGTTCGATGGGCAAACGCTGACTGCCTACAGCTCTTGCTGACTTTTCGCCTTGTCGGCCCATGACCTTTTCTTGAAAGCTTTCTCGATTCCCCTTCGCCGCGTCTGGTTGGCAGAAGTACCGGTTGAGGGAGCGGGTCTTTCAAGAAAGGGACTTCTTCATGGCTTTGGCAAAGATCTTCGTTTTATCCGTTGGGTCGCTGCTGTCGGGTGGTTTGTTTATAGGCGCAGCGACAGCTGCTGCAGCGCGCAGCGAAATCCGCTTCGCAATCTCCCCACTGTTTCCCCCCTATGAAAGCCGCGATGCCCAAGGCCAGTTGGTAGGCCTGAACATCGAGTTGGGCAATGCCCTGTGCGCCCAGCTCGACGCCCGTTGCACCTGGGTCGACCAGATTTTCACCCTTAGCATCGACGCCCTGGAAAGCCGGCGTTTCGATGCAATCATGGGCATGGCTTCAACCCCCCAGCGCCGGCAGTTGATCGACTTTACCGACGACCTGTACCCCCTCACCACACACCTGGTAGCCCGCAAGTATTCCGGCCTGCTGCCCACGGTGCGTGCCCTCAAGGGCAAGCGCGTGGGAGTACTTACCGGCAGCAATCGCGAAGCCTTTGCCCTGGCGCAATGGGCGCCGGCGGGCGTGATCATCAAGAGCTACTGGCTCAACGACCAGTTAATCCGCAGCCTGGTGGCCGGTGATATCGACGCGACGCTGCAAGGCACCACCGAAATCCGCCAGGAGCTGCTCGACACCGAGCAGGGGCAGCCATTTGATTTTGTCGGCCGGCCGGTCACCGGCCAACAGATGGGCACCGCCGTGGCCATCGGTGTGCGCAAGTCCGACCCGCAATTGCGCGGTGACCTCAACCGGGCGCTGGAGCAGCTCAAGCAGAGCGGCGAGCACCAGCGCATTCTCCAGCGCTATCTGCAGGAGGAGCCCGAGACGGCAGCGGCGCCGGAGGGCGACGGACCACACTTTTACCCCACTGAAATTGCGCTGCCTTTTTCCGAGGCAGTACGGGTTGGCAACACGCTGTACATTTCCAATATTGCGGGGCTGGATGTTCGCGGCAACCCGGTGAAGGGTGGCACTGGCGCGCAGATGAAGCAGGTGATGAAGACCCTGCACGACCTGTTGGAGCGTCATCATTCGTCGTTGGACCGGGTGGTCAAGTGCACCTTGATGCTGGCCGACCTGGATGACCTGGCCCTGGTCAACGAGGTGTACCTGGGCTACTTCGACCGTAGCCGGTTGCCCGCCCGCAGCGTACTGGCGGTGCGCCGCTTACCGCGCAGCGCGCGGGTGGCGCTGGAGTGCGTGGCCCTGACCGAGGAGTACCGCGAGCCGGAGGCAGCGGTAGCCAACTAAATGCGTGGAACATGAGCTGGATCAGTATTTGCTCAACCGGTGCGCTTAGAGTCGGTGCCCCTGCCGACTCCCTCAATAACCCCCGAGCGCGCTTTCCATGAAGATCAATCTCCCGGTCACGGGTCGAAGTGTTGACATTGCCTCAGACGCCAACATCCTTTCGACCACTGACTTAGGCAGTTCGATTACCTACGCCAACCAGGACTTTATCGACGTCAGCGGCTACAACCGCGAGGAATTGCTGGGCGCGCCACATAACCTGCTGCGTCACCCGGACATGCCGTCGGCGGCCTTTGCCCATATGTGGCAGACCCTCAAAAGCGGCCGCTCGTGGATGGGCATGGTGAAAAATCGCTGCAAGAACGGCGATCACTATTGGGTCAGCGCCTATGCCTCGCCGGTCACGCGCGACGGTGTCGCGGTGGAATACCAGTCGGTACGCACCAAGCCCGATGCGCGGCGGGTGATGGCGGCGGAGCGCGCTTACGCCCGCCTGCGCGCGGGTAGTCGGCGCTTGCGGCCAGTGCTGGAGATGCCCATGAAGTTGTCGCTGGTCACCGGTGCAACCTGCGCCCTGACCTGGGGAGTGGGGGCCGGGTTGGCGAGCTACTCGTGGGCCTTGCAGGTGCTGGGCCTGGCTGCGGTGGGCGCAGCGGGGGTATTGGGTATCAACCTGTTGTTGCGCCCTTTGAGGCAATTGAGCGAGCGGGCCCGGCAGATTGCCGATAACCCCGTCAGCCAGGCGATCTACACCGGGCGTGCCGATGAGCTGGGGCAAATCGAATTTGCCATGCAGATGCTCGAAGCCCAGGTGGGCGCGGTGGTCGGCCGGATTGGCGATGCATCGCAGCGTTTATCCGGGCATGCCGCCGCCCTGGTCCAGCAACTGGACAGCAGCCACGCCAGCACCCTGGGCCAGCAGACCCAGACCGACCAGGTGGCCACCGCGATCCAGGAGATGGCGGCCAGCGTGGCGCAAGTCGCCAACCATGCCCAGCAAGCCTCGAAAGCGGCCGACCAGGCCGGCAGCGAGACCCGCGAAGGCCATCAGCGGGTGGACGAAAGCCGTGATGCGGTGCTGCGCCTGTCCCAGGAGCTGGCCAGGGCCACCAGTGTGATCCATCAATTGGAAAGCCACAGCGGGGATATCTCCAGCGTACTGGAGGTGATCCGGGCGATTGCCGAGCAGACCAACCTGCTGGCCCTCAACGCGGCCATCGAGGCGGCGCGGGCGGGCGAGCAGGGCCGTGGCTTTGCGGTGGTGGCAGATGAAGTCCGCGGCCTGGCCCAGCGCACCCAGCAATCGACCAATGAAATCCAGCGCATGATCAGCACCCTGCAGGGCGGCGCCCGCGATGCGGTGATGGCGATGGAGCAAAGCAGCCAGCACGTCGAAGTCAGCGTCGAGCATGCCCAGCGCGCGGCGTCGGCCCTGGATGGCATCAGCCAGCGGGTCAACCAGATCACCGCCATGAGCGTGCAGATTGCCACGGCGGTGGAGGAACAGAGCGCGGTGAGCGAGGACATCAATCGCAATATTGTCGGCATTCGCGATGCCGGCGAGGCCACCGTCAGCGCCGGCCAACAGAGCCAGCTCAGCTCGGGCGACGTAGCGGCCCTGGCGGAGGACCTGCGGCGGCTGGCTGAAGAGTTCTGGGGCAAACGCCGCTAATCTTCGCAACCGGCTTGCCGGCAATGGCGATTTCGCGCACGCCATCGCCGGCAAGCCGGCTCCCAAAAGGTTCAGGCAGCGCGCAGCGAGATAAACGCATAGTTGGCCGGCACTTCGGTGGCGATCTGCGCCCCGGCATCCAGCAACTGTTCGGCAATGTCCATCCCGGACACATGAAACACCCACTCATTGGCCATGGCCGGTTGCTCCACCGCCAGCGCTATGGCCTGGGCAAAGGCGCCCATGTCCGGCAGGTACGCGGTAAAACCATCGCCCTTGAGCGCCGTGGTGCGAATACCCAGCAGGGCGCACACCGCCTCCTTGGTCTGTACATCGTCACGGTCAGCCTGGCGTGAGCGGTGGATCAGCTCGGCCAGTTCCCGGTCCATCAGCTCGCCGCCGACGATCAGTGCCGGGCCCTGTTCCCAGGATTGCGGCGGGCAATCCTTGGCGGCCGGGTTCAGCGGGATATGCGGATTGATCTCCATCGGGTAGATACGACAGACCAGCGGCCGCCGTTCATAGATGCCGCAGCGGTTGTCTTCGTCAAGATTCCGGCAGCGCCCGGCGTTGTAAGCGGCAAAGGTGATCGCCACGAACGCCTGGGTATTGCCGCTGGGCACCACCACCGAACGCCGTTCGGCATGCTCGCGTTGTTGCACAGGCAGGCCCAGGCCATTGCCCAGGAAACCTTCCACCAGCACGATGACATTGCCGCCGTCCGCCGCCCACTGGCGGGCTTCGTCGAGGGTCAGGGGTACATGATGGTCGGTGCAGCATTTACCGCAACCAACGCAGGAAAAATGGGTATTCATGGAGGATCTGCTACCAGGCCAGGTCAGAGGGCTCTCTTGAACGGTGACGGGTTTTTACCTCTATCCGCCGTTCAGAGACTCTGGAAGCAAGTTATGCGCCAGTGCCGCTCAGCCCTCGCTGACCACGTCGCGCAGCACAAACACCATGCCGGCACGTTCATACAACTGGCGTGCGCGCAGATTGCTCTCCAACACCTTGAGGTCCACATAAGGTTCGCCGCGCTGCTTGAACACCTGGAAGCTGTGCAGCAACAAGGCACGACCCAGCCCCTGGCCCTGGGCGCAGGGGTGGACGCTGAGGTGATGGATAAAGGCACTGGTCCAGCATTGGGCCACGCCAAGAATGCCCTCGGCGTTACTTGCTACCAGGCACAGCGTGGGGTCGAACTCTGCGTCGCTGAGAAATTGCTGCTGCCAGGCCTCCAGGTTGGCCACGCGGCCGCCGCCCTGTTCCTGGGTCATGCGCAATACCGCATGGATCGCCGGGGCCAGTGCAGGGCGGTAATGATCCAGGTGGGTGTCGGCTGGCCACTGCGGTGCAGGCAGGCTGCCGGTGAGGTCGCGGCGTAGCAGTTGGTAATACGCTGTCACTATTTACAGGCCTTTTTGCGCCACGGTCTGGGCGGCGACCACCAGGCATTTGGTCAGCTCGGGTGACGAAAACTTCGTCAGTACCGAGTCGGCACCCGCCAGGCGGGCTTTTTCGCTGTTCATCGCGCTGTCCAGGGAGGTGTGCAACAGCACGTAGAGGTCCTGGAAGTCCGGGGTTTCGCGCAAGGTGCGGGTGAGGGCGTAGCCGTCCATTTCCGACATTTCGATGTCAGACACCACCACATTGATCTGCCCGGCGCTGCCTTGCAGTTCCAGCAGCACGTCGATGGCCTCTTTGGCGCTGCGTGCGGTGTGGCAGGTCAGGCCGAGGTTGCGCAGGGTGTGCACCGATTGCTGCAGGGCTACCTGGCTGTCGTCCACCACCAGGATGCGTGCATGGCCGAGCACTTCGGCTTCTTCCATGGTCAGGTCAGTCGGCGCCACTTCAATCTGCGCGGGGGCAATGGCGTGGATGACTTTTTCGATGTCCAGCACCTGCACCAGCACCCCATCCACCTGGGTCACGCCGGTGATAAACGAGCGCGTGCCGCCAGAGCCAAAGGGCGGCGGACGGATATCGGTGGTCAGGCAATGCACGATCCGGCTCACCGCCTGCACATGCAGGCCCTGCTTGGAACGGCTGACATCGGTGACAATCAGGCAACCGCCGTCGGGGTCTTGCAGGGGCATCTCGCCCAGCGCGCGGCTGAGGTCGATCACCGACAAGGCCGCGCCACGCAGGGTGGCGATGCCTTTGACGTGCGGGTGGGACTCCGGCAGCTTGGTCAGCGGCGGGCAGGGAATGATTTCGCTGACTTTCAGCAGGTTGATGGCCATCAGCTTGCCGCTGCGCAAGGTAAAGAGCAGAAGCGAGAGTGAATCTGCGCGGGCTTTGGTGGTGGACATAAAAACCTTCTGTGGATCAGCGATAACAATCTATAGCGGGTTATCGACGTTCGCGCCAAAAACTGTAGGGGCTGGCTGGCCGGCCCCTACAATGCCGATCAGCCTTTCCACACCTGCGGGTTCACCAGGTCCTGCGGGCGCTGGCCCAGCAGTGCGCTGCGCAGGTTGTCCAGGGCACGGTTGGCCATGGCTTCACGGGTTTCATGGGTGGCCGAACCGATATGCGGCAAGGTCACCGCATTGCTCAGTTGGAACAGCGGCGACTCGGCCAGGGGCTCGCGCTCATACACATCCAGCCCGGCGCCGCGAATGCGCTGGGTTTGCAGGGCTTCGATCAGCGCGGGTTCGTCTACCACCGGGCCACGGGAGATGTTCACCAAGATTGCACTGGATTTCATCAGGGCCAATTCGCGATGGCTGATCAGGTGCTTGGTCTTTTCACTCAACGGCACCACCAGGCACACGAAATCTGCCTCGGCCAGCAACTGGTCCAGGCTGCGCAACTGCGCGCCCAGCTCTTGTTCCAGCGCGGTCTTGCGGCTGTTGCCGCTGTAGATAATCGGCATATTGAAGCCCAGGCGCCCACGGCGGGCGATGGCTGCGCCGATATTGCCCATGCCGACGATACCCAGGGTCTTGCCGTGTACATCACAGCCAAACAACGGCGCGCCGACGCTGGCTTTCCACTGCCCGGCCTTGGTCCAGGCGTCCAGCTCGGCCACACGGCGGGCGCTGCTCATCAGCAGGGCAAAGGCCAGGTCGGCGGTGCTTTCGGTCAACACATCGGGGGTGTTGGTGAGCATGATCCCGCGTTCGTTGAAGTAGTCCACGTCGTAGTTGTCGTAACCCACAGAGACGCTGGACACCACTTGCAGCTTGTTCGCCCCTTCGAGCTGCGCCCGGCCCAGCTTGCGGCCGACGCCGATCAGGCCGTGGGCGTGGGGCAGGGCTTCATTGAACTGCGCGTTGATATCGCCCTGCTTGGGGTTGGGGACGATGACCTCGAAGTCCTGTTGCAGGCGTTCGATCATCTGGGGGGTGACACGGCTGAAGGCGAGGACAGTCTTTTTCATCGCAAGTGAGGCTCATCGACGGGGAAGAATGCCAAGCACGCTAACATTCCTGCCCACACTTGTCAGGACACCGCATCACCAATGTGGGAGCGGGCTTGTCGGGTCGCCGCATCGCCGCGATAGCGGTGTGTCAGGCACTACATCTGGCACTGATATACCGCTATCGCGGCGATGCGGCGACCCGACAAGCCCGCTCCCACAGGGGATCTCCAATAGTTGGGAGTCCGTTTTCTAAATCAGCTACCCAGCCGCACCCCACCCAAACTGCCGCTCAACTCATACGCCGCGAGTTCCGCCTGGTGCGCCGCGAGGATCTCCGGCAGCGAGCCGCGCAGGTACTCCACCCAGGTCTTGATCTTCGCATCCAGGTACTGGCGCGACGGGTAGATGGCGTACAGGTTCAGCTCCTGGGAGCGATACGTCGGCATCATCCGCACCAGGGTGCCGTTGCGCAGGCCCTCGATGGCCGCGTACACCGGCAGCAGGCCGACGCCCATGCCGCTGATGATCGCGGTTTTCATCGCGTCGGCGGAGTTCACCAGGAACGGCGAGCTGTTGATGCTCACGCTTTCCTGGCCGTCCGGGCCGTTGAAGGCCCATTTGTCCAACTGGATCACCGGGCTGACCAGGCGCAGGCAGGCATGGTTGAGCAGGTCACTGGGCCGCTGCGCGCAACCATTGGCTTTAACGTAGGCCGGCGAGGCACAGACGATGCTGTAGGTGATCCCCAGGCGCTGGGAGACAAACCCCGAGTCCGGCAGCTCGCTGGCGAGCACGATGGACACGTCATAACCCTCGTCCAGCAGGTCTGGCACGCGGTTGGCCAGGGTCAGGTCGAAGGTCACGTCGGGGTGGGTGCGGCGATAGCGGGCAATCGCATCAATCACGAAATGCTGGCCGATGCCGGTCATGGTATGCACTTTGAGCTGCCCGGCGGGGCGCGCGTGGGCGTCGCTGGCCTCGGCCTCGGCTTCCTCGACATAGGCGAGGATTTGCTCGCAGCGTAATAAATAGCGCTTGCCGGCCTCGGTCAAGGCGATGCGGCGGGTGGTGCGGTTGAGCAAGCGGGTTTGCAGATGGGCCTCCAGATTGGAGACCGCGCGCGAGACGTTGGCCGTGGTGGTGTCCAGTTGTACGGCGGCGGCGGTGAAGCTGCCGGCCTCGGCGACACAACTGAAGGCGCGCATGTTTTGCAAAGTGTCCATGGGGTGCTCTCAAGGGAGATGACAAATTGTGACAGAAAGTTACGACTACCAGTGATCCCTACCAATGGATTATCGCCTGAACGGTAACAAAGATTCACAGGAATCCCACCTTATCGCCATTCCCCGCGCCCCCTAGAATTGCCGCACCGTCCCCGCACCACCACCTCAGGAATTCGCAGCAGTGCCGCGTCGCATCAGCAGAGAGCTGAAGACTCTCAGTGTTTGGGCTTTATCGTTAGCAATCAGCGGCTGCATCGGAACCGGAGGGATTGCCCCCCAAGGCAAGCACCTCGCCGCCAATACCCTGGCCACCGACGACGCGATCCAGAGCGCCGCCCGGGATGCCCACTGGCCGACCAGCCAGTGGTGGCAGGCCTATGGCGACCCGCAACTCGACCGTTGGATCGATCTTGCCGTACAAGGCAGCCCAAGCATCGCCGAAACCGCCGCCCGGGTGCGTGAAGCGCGGGCCATGGCTGGGTTGGCCGAGTCGGCCGAGGCCGTGCAGATCAACGGCGACGCCACCCTCAAGCGCCACAACTGGCCCAGCGATCAGTTCTACGGCCCCGGTAAACTGGACAATTCCACCACTTGGGACAACAACGCTGCCCTGGGCCTGAGCTACGCCCTCGACCTGTGGGGCCGCGAGCGCAATGCCAGCGAGCGCGCCCTCGACCTGGCGCATCGGAGTGTCGCCCAGGCGCGCCAGGCCCAGTTGGAGCTGCAGAACAACGTGGTGCGCGCCTATATCCAGCTGTCGCTGCATTACGCCCAGCGCGATATCGTCGCCGCCACCCTGGCCCAGCAACAGCAGATCCTCGACCTGGCGCAAAAGCGCCTGGAGGGTGGGATCGGCACGCACTTTGAAGTCAGCCAGGCCCAGACGCCGTTGCCCGAAACCCATCGGCAACTGGACGCCCTCGACGAAGAAATCGCCCTGACCCGCAACCAACTGGCCGCCCTGGCCGGCAAGGGCCCGGGGGAGGGTGCGAGATTGCAGCGGCCAACCCTGGCTCTCGGCGCACCATTGAAATTGCCCTCGGCACTGCCCGCGCAATTGCTCGGCCAGCGCCCGGACGTGGTTGCCAGCCGCTGGCAAGTCGCGGCCCAGGCCCGGGGCATCGACGTGGCCCACGCCGGCTTCTATCCCAATGTCGACCTGGTGGGCAGCCTCGGCTACGTCGCCACCGGCGGCGGCATGCTGGAGTTTCTCGCCGGCAAGAAGCTCAACTACAGCGTCGGCCCGGCGATCACCCTGCCGATCTTCGACGGTGGCCGCCTGCGCGCGCAATTGGGCGCGGCCAGCGCCGGCTACGATATTGCCGTGGCCCGCTACAACCAGACCCTGGTCAATGCGCTCAAGGGCATCAGCGACCAACTGATCCGCCGTGAATCCATGGCCAAGCAGCAAACCTTCGCCGTCGAGTCGGTGGCCTCGGCGCAGAAAACCTATGACATCGCCATGATCGCCTACCAGCGCGGGCTGACCGATTACCTCAATGTGCTCAATGCCCAGACCCTGCTGTTTCGCCAGCAACAGGTCGAGCAACAGGTCCAGGCCGCGCGCTTGAGCGCCCATGCCGAACTGGTGACCGCCCTGGGCGGCGGCCTTGGCGCGGGCAGCGATGGGCCGGCACCCGATAAGACACTCCCGAGCAAGACCCCGGCGGCCTTGGCCGTGTTCGATCACTGATCAGGTTGCCCATGACTCCCTTGCCTGCACCGCTGCGTTGGCTGCATTCCCTGGAATGGCGCCGTGGCTTTTTCGACTGGGCGCGCAGTGACGGCGTGACCTGGGTGTATATCTTCAAAGTACTGATCGCCGCGTTCCTCACCCTGTGGCTGGCCATGCGCCTGGAACTGCCGCAACCGCGTACCGCGATGATCACCGTGTTTATCGTGATGCAACCGCAAAGCGGCCAGGTGTTTGCCAAGAGTTTCTACCGCTTCCTCGGCACCCTGGCGGGGTCGGCGGTGATGGTGTTGCTGATCGCCCTGTTTGCGCAAAACACCGAGCTGTTCCTTGGCGCGCTGGCGATCTGGGTTGGCGTGTGTACGGCTGGCGCGACCCGCAACCGTAACTTTCGCGCCTATGGTTTTGTACTGGCCGGGTATACGGCGGCGATGGTCGGCCTGCCGGCGCTCGCCCACCCGGACGGCGCCTTTATGGCGGCGGTATGGCGGGTGCTGGAAATCTCCCTGGGGATTCTGTGTGCGACCTTGGTCAGTGCCGCGATCCTGCCGCAAACCAGCAGCGCGGCGATGCGCAACGCCTTGTACCAGCGCTTCGGCACCTTTGCGTTGTTTGTCACCGATGGCCTGCGCGGGCGCAGCCAGCGTGAAGGTTTTGAAAGCAGCAACGTGCGCTTTATCGCCGAAGCCGTGGGCCTGGAAGGGCTGCGCAGCGTCACCGTATTCGAAGACCCGCATATGCGTCGGCGCAATGGCCGGCTCAGTCGCTTGAACAGCGAATTCATGGGCATCACCACCCGGTTCAACGCCCTGCACCAGTTGCTTGAGCGCCTGCGCAGCGATGCCGCCGACCATGTGGTGGCCGCGATCAAGCCCGGCCTGCAGGACCTGGCCGAATTGCTCGATGGCTTCAGCGGGCGCGCCTTGACCAGCCCCGATGCTGCGCGCCTGGTGAGCCAACTGACGGCCTACAAGGAGAGCCTGCCGGCCAAGGTCCGCAGCCTGCGGGCGATGTTCCAGGAGAGCAGCCCCAGCGATGCCGAGCAGTTGGATTTCCACACCGCTTATGAGCTGCTGTACCGCTTTGTCGATGACCTGCACAACTACGCGCAGACCCACGCCTCCCTGGCCGAGCACAGCCACGAACGCGAGCATTGGGACGAGCCCTACACCCCGAAAACCAACTGGCTGGCCTGCGCTGCCTCGGGGATTCGCGCGTCATTCATTCTGCTGGTACTGGGCAGTTACTGGGTGGCCACGGCCTGGCCCAGTGGCGCGACCATGACCTTGATTGCCGCGGCCACCGTGGGCCTGTCGGCCGCCACGCCAAACCCCAAGCGCATGGCCTTCCAGATGGCCTGTGGGACCTTGATCGGCGCGCTGGTGGGGTTTGTCGAAATGTTCTTCGTGTTTCCCTGGATCGACGGCTTTCCCTTGCTCTGCGTGATGCTCGCCCCGGTAATTGTGCTCGGCGCGTTCCTCTCGTCGCGCCCGCAATACGCCGGGGTTGGCCTTGGCTTGCTGATTTTCTTCAGCACCGGTTCGGTGCCGGATAACCTGACGATCTACAACCCCTACACCTTTATCAACGACTACATCGCCATGATCATCGGCATGCTGGTGTGTGCAGCGGCCGGGGCGATCATCCTGCCGCCCAACAGCCCGTGGCTGTGGCGCCGCCTGGAGCGCGACCTGCGCGAGCAAGTGGTATATGCCATCAGCGGCAAGCTCAAGGGCCTGGCCTCGGGTTTTGAAAGCCGCACCCGCGACCTGCTGCACCAGGCCTACGGCCTGGCCGCCGGCCAGCCCCTGGTGCAACGCAACCTGTTGCGCTGGATGTTCGTGGTGCTGGAGGTCGGCCACGCGATCATCGAATTGCGCAAGGAACAGGCGATCCTGCCGGTGCACCCGGCCTATGCCCAATCCCAGCCCTGGCGCCAGGCAATCCGGGTGATGGGGCGCTCGCTGGTGCGGCTGTTTTTGCAACCGAGCCAGAGCAACCTGGAGCGCGCGCTGGTGGCGGTCGATCACGCCATCAGCCGCGTGCAGGCCACCGACGAACCCTTCGCCCCCCACTTCGATACCTCGGCCCTGCGCCGGGTGAAAAGCTACCTGCACTTTATCCGCACCTCCCTGCTGGACCCGCAATCGCCCCTGGCTGCCTTCAAGCCTTCCGGAGTCGCCCATGCCTCGTGAAATCGCGTTCCACGGCATCTACATGCCGACCATGACCCTGATGTTCTTCATCGCTGCGGGACTGGCCTGGGCCCTGGATCGGTTCCTCGCAGGCTTTGACCTGTACCGTTTTTTCTGGCACCCGGCGCTGCTGCGCCTGAGCCTGTTCACCTGTCTTTTCGGCGCCATGGCGCTGACCGTCTACCGTTGAGAATGCCCCGATGAAAAAGTTTTTCAGCCTGCTCGCAACCCTGCTGGTGTTGGCCCTGGCGATCTGGATTGGCCGTACCCTATGGGTCCATTACATGCAGACCCCATGGACCCGCGATGGCCGGGTGCGCGCCGACATCATCAACGTGGCCGCCGACGTCACCGGCGAAGTGGTGGACGTGCCGGTGCGTGACAACCAGTTGGTGAAAAAGGGCGACCTGCTGATGCAGATCGACCCCGAGCACTACCGCATCGCGGTCAAGCAGGCGCAATCTTTGGTTGCCTCACGCAAAGCCACCTGGGAGATGCGCAAGGTCAACGCCCACCGCCGCGCCGACCTCGACGCCCTGGTGATCTCCAAAGAGAACCGCGACGACGCCAGCAACATCGCCGACTCGGCCCTGGCCGACTACCAACATGCCCTGGCGCAACTGGAAGCGGCAGAGCTGAATTTGAAACGCACGCAAGTGCTGGCGGCCGTAGACGGCTATGTCACCAACCTCAACGTGCATCGCGGCGACTACGCGCGCATTGGCGAAGCCAAGATGGCCGTAGTCGATATGAACTCGTTCTGGGTCTACGGCTTCTTCGAAGAAACCAAGCTGCCCCATGTGAAGGTCGGTGATAAAGCCGACATGCAACTGATGAGCGGCGAGACCCTCAAGGGCCACGTAGAAAGCATCTCCCGTGGCATCTACGATCGCGACAACCCCGAGAGCCGCGAGCTGATCGCCGACGTGAACCCGACCTTCAACTGGGTACGCCTGGCCCAGCGAGTGCCGGTGCGCATTCATATTGATGAAGTGCCGCAGGGTGTGTTGTTGGCGGCGGGGATCACCTGCACGGTGATCGTCAACCAGGCACAACACTAAACTCGTAGGCGTTGGCTTGCCGGCGATAGCGGCCTGTCAGCCATCCACCAGTTGACTGACACACCGTTATCGCCGGCAAGCCGGCTCCTACAGGGGAGGGTTATTGGCCCTGGATATAGGTCTCGTGCAGGTGCCGCCACAGCAGCGCGCCGCTGGCCTGCTTCTCGAACACCACGGTGGCGCGGCGGTCCGTTTGCGTGCCGCTGGCATCGATCTGGTGTTCGCGGTAGGTCACCGTGGCCCCGCGTGCATGGCGGTCGATGCCCGCCAGTTCACTGAGGGTGATCTTCAAGCCGGGCCGCATACCACCCAGGCGCGTGAACAGGGCCTTGACCCCGGCGGTATTGACCCGTGCGCCGGTGGCGGGGGCGATCATGCTGAACTCGGGGGAGAAGCGCGCCAGCAGGTTCTGCAGGGTGCCTTCGGGGGCTGTGCCGGCAAACCATTGCTCGATCTCGATGTGGGTCTGGATCACTTCTTCAAAAAAGTCGCTGTAATCAATCATCATTGAGGCTCGCAGGCAGGGTGAAGCAGTGCGCGAACCCTGGAGGTATCCAGGCTTGGCACTGCCAAGAGCGGCAGCAGTGTCAGGGCTGCCGCAATCAAGAAGGTCATGGTGAAGGAATCCGAGGCCGATAGCACGGCGCTGAGTGCCGCTGCACCCAGGCAAAAGCTCACTTGCCGATTGATATTCCACAGCGCGCTGGCGTGGCCCATGCGTTCGGCAGGAATATCCAGAAAGGCCAGGGTCTGCGCGGTGCTGCTGCACAGGCTGCCACCCAGGCCCATCAGGGCATAGGCGCCCACCAGCAGGGCGGGTTGGGCCGCATTGAGCAGCAGGATGCCGGCGCATTGCAAGGCCATGCCGGCCAGCAGCAATGGCTTGGGCCCGCACCGACTGAACCACTGCTTGCTCAGGTAGATGGCCAGGGCCGAAGCCAGGGCCCACGGCAGCATCAAGGCCCCGGTGCGTGTCGCGTCGTATCCAAGGTCTCGCAGGTAGAGGATGGCGACCAGGCTGGTGCCGATAAATACGCCGGGGATGAACAGATACACCAGCATCGCCACTCGCAGCATCGGGTGGCAGATCTGGTTGAACAGACTCCCCAAAGCCAGGGCCGGTCGCGTGGTGGCGGGCACATCGGGTTTTATCCACAGCAGTGCCAGCAGCAGGGTCAGGAGGGCCAATGGCAGGTTGGCGTAGAAAATCCAGCGCCACGACACCGTGTCCACCAGCAAGCCGCCCAGCGCCGGGGAGAGCGCCGGCACCAGCAGCGCCACCGACATCACTCGGGCCGTCAGTTGGTGACGCTGCCCAGGGGCAAAGTGTCGGTACGCCAAGGCCTGGCCCACCGGTATCAGCAATCCGCCCCCCAAGCCTTGCAACAGCCGCCAGCCGATCAAGGCCTGGATCGATTCGGCCTGGCCCACCAGCACCGATGCCATGCCAAACAGCCCCAGGCTCGCGGCGATCAACCGCCGCTCGCCCAGCACTGCGGCGAGCCAGACGCTCAGCGGGATAATCAGGGTCAGGCCGAGCAGGTACGCGTTGCTGATCCACGCCAATTGCGTGACCGAGGCCTGCAGTTCGTGGGCGATATCCGGGTAGGCGACCGTGGCGACAAACATGTTCACCAGGTCCAGGGCGAACCCCAGTAAAAAGATCCAGGCGACTTTCGAGCGGTAGGTCATAGGGGTGATCCAGCGTTTGAGGCTGGCAGGGTAGGCCGGTCGCAGAGCTTGGGATACACGGGTTTGCCTGTTAGTTTGTCAAAAATATTTTGACAAAGGGAGCGGTGGCCATGGTTAGCCTGGACCGATTCGACACTTTCAAGGCCGTGGTCGAGGCCGGCTCGCTGACGGCCGCCGCCGATCTGCTGGGCCAGACCCGCGCGGTGGTCAGCTTCAATCTCAAACGTTTGGAAGCCGAACTGGGCGTCACCCTGCTCACCCGCAGTACCCGCCAACTGGCGCTCACCGATGCCGGTGAACGTTTCTACCTGCGTTGTACACGCATGCTCGAAGAAGCACGGCTGGCGGTGGAAGAGGCACGCTCTGAACACGCCCAGCTCAAGGGCACGTTGCGCATCACCACGACTGTTGAATATGCGCTGGCGGTGGTCGCGCCCGCAGTGGAAGGTTTTCGCCGCCTGCACCCGGACCTCAACATCCACTTATCCACATCCTCGACCCATGCCGACCTGATCTCCGAAAGGTTTGACGTGGCGATCCGGCTGGGGCGCCTGGTGGACTCCAATCATCGTGCGGTGCAGTTATCCACTTACCAGGTATTTGCCGTCGCGGCGCCTGGTTTGGGTACCGCCCAAACGCTGGATGAACTGGAACAACTGCCCAAGCTGGGGCATGGCCGCTTGACCGAGTTGAGCGTGACCGACCCGGCAGGTGGCGAGCATCAATATCGCTCGTGCCCCAGTGCGCTGGTGGTTGACAGTGCTGCCGTGCTGCAGGCATTTGCCGTGCGCGGCCATGGCGTGGCAGTCCTGCCGCAGTGGCTGGTGCAGGCGGATCTGGACGCGGGGCGGCTGGTACGCCTGTTGCCGGATCATCGCTTCGCGCCCCAGGGGGTGTATGCGCTGTATCCGGACACGCGGCATTTACCGCTGAAGGTGCGGGCGTTTATTGATTTCATGAAATAGCGAAGCCCCTGTGCAGAGGGCAAGCCCGCTCGCCACAATGATCAAAGCGCTCCACTGAGCCCGAAGCGCTTCTTCAACACCTTCTCCAACAACCCTTTGGGCAGCAGCGCCGCCATCAAGGGCAACGCCCGGCTGCCATTGCCCGAGCGCAGCAGGCGGGGTGGTTGACCCTGTTGCACGGCCTTGAGCACATCCGCTGCAAGCACGCTGGCCGGGGTCGGTTTGTCCTGGGAGGCCTGGGAGCGGGCGCGGATGTTTTCGCGCAGTGGCCACCATGGCGATTGTTCATTGATCAGCAGTTCGGCCTGGGTGCCGGCGTTCTTGGCAAAGTGGGTGTTGATCGCCCCCGGCTGCACTTCCATGACCCGCACGCCAAACGGTGCGAGCTCCATGCGCAACGCGTCGCTCAAGGCATGCACGGCGGCCTTGGAAGCGCAGTAGGCGCCGGCAAATGGCGTGACCAGCACCCCGGACACACTGCCGATATTCACCACCAGCCCTTTGCGTGCGCGCAGGGCGGGGAACAGCGCCTGGGTCACGCCGACGATGGCGAACACGTTGGTCTCGAACTGGCGCTGCATGGCCTCGGTGCCACCGTCGAGCAGCGGGCCCATGGCGCCGTAGCCGGCGTTGTTGATCAACACATCCAGCTCGCCTACCTGTCCAGCCAGTTGCGCCAGGGCCGCGCCATCGTTGACGTCCAGTTGCACGGCCTGCAAGCCGGCAGTTGTGAGTGCGGCGACGTCTTCGGGGCGGCGGGCGCTGGCCCATACGTTGTAGCCGGCGGTTTTGAAGGCATCGGCCAGGGCCCGGCCAATGCCGCTGGAGCAACCGGTGATAAGCACGTTGGGCATGGATCAATCCTGTGCGGTTGTTAGTCGGAGAAGCTGCCTTGCAGGTGTTCGGCGCGAAACTCCAGGGTTTGCGGGCGGTAGCCGGGGCGCAGTGGCGGCACCGGCAGGCAATCTTCCCAGGTGGCGCCGGCCTGCAGCTCGCCGGGGCCGCGATAGCGCGGGGCAGCATAGACGTTATCAGCCAGGTTCACCGTATCACCCGGCGCATAGGCGCCGACGCGCCAGCGCAGTTCGGTCAGGGGGACGTCGTTGCCGTTGTTCAGCTTGAGCTGCAAGGGGCGGTCGGCGGGGCACTGCTCGGGGGCGTAGCTGATGCGCAGCTCCAGGCGCGCCAGTTGCGCGGCTTCGCGATTGTCCAGCCAGACCACCCACATCGCCACGCAGCCCAGGCCCACAGCGGCGGCGAGGGATACCGGCAACGCCCTGGCCGGGTAGCGCAGCAGCAGGATCAGCCAGGTGATGATCAGTAGAACACCGAAGAACATGGGGGCAGCCTCGCGGATAGGTGAACCATCGTACCGTTGACAGCAGGCGGTTGCCTATCGGGTTGCGGTTGCCCGCACACGGACACGCCCCGATACCTTGGCGCTGGAATCATGGGCGGCGTTCGCCTCACTTAAATATATACAGCCACAGAGCGACAACCGTTGATCTGCGGTCTTCTATAGACGTGCGGAGCACACACCCCATGAGCTTTCCCATACGAAACTTCTCTCCTCCCGCTTACCACCTCGTCGATGCCACCCAAGAGAGCAGTCCAACAAAACCTGCATCCAATACCCAATCACCCTCCGGCAGCAGTGACCTGGACCACCGTAATTCGCTGATCCTGACACTGGCCGGCCTGGAGCAAGGCATTACCACGGGCCGTATATCCAATGAGCGGATTTTTCCAGCCTTGCAGACGGCCAAGATCCACCTGGCGCCGGATGCGCCACACTCAGGCCCGACCCTACACATCAGCCTTGCGCAATACATCACCGCCAATGGCTGGAGCGTTCCGCAAAACCGCGAAGAGCTCAGCCAACTCAGGCAGACCGTATCGTCCCTAGAGCCCACAGCCACCTCCAATGCCTACGCAGTCATTACCGAGCAGGTGGCCAGGGCCAATCTGGAGAAAGCCAAGTTCAAGTCCATTGCGCTGGATACCGCGGTGGCATTTCCCGATGTGCGCCAAGAAGCCAAAAAGCTGGCGCAAGCTATTGTGTTCCAGTTGACCGGAACCCATGTGGACGCCGACAAGACCTATTTGAATCGGTTTGACGCATCACAATCTGCGGCCACCGTTACCGGTTGGGAACACTTGAAGGAAGAGCCCACTTCATCCATCACGTTGACCGACGCGGTATTGAAGAACTTTTCCGAGCACGACGGGATTCCCGGCACTCTGGACTCGGAAGCAGGTTTGTATAAAGACGGCCCCGGGCAAAGCCAAAAAGCCGGCTACGGTGCTCATAACCAAATCCCCCTGAAGCCTTCGGACTTCATGAAGGCCCTGTGGAAGTCCGATTTCCAGACGAGCATGTCCGAAAAAATCCACAGCTTCTGGAAAGACCACGCCGACGACTACCGCACCGTTCAGAAAGGCATATTCATCTATAAGGCCGGCGAGCAACTCAAGGCCCAGGAGGCCAGGCTACCGGCTGAGCGAGCGCTGCAGCCGGCCGAGCATGAGTTCACCCACAGCGACTATCAACGGCTGATGAAGGCTGTTACCGGTGAGGCATTGGCTGAAGACCAGCCCCTGACCGTCGACAAGCTGCAGGCGAAATCCCCGGTAAGTGGCGACGTCCAGGTCCATACCTTCGATATCAATGGTTTTCAATCCAGTGACATTGTGCGTTTTACCCTACCCGGGGAGGGCTCCCCAAAATATGTCAACGGTCGGCTGGATGGCGTGCAGATTCTCTATATCCCTGATGCCCAGCCGGCTTTTCTCAAGTTCGCCTCGCTGGAAAAAATGGATCAGTGGGTCAGCGAGCAGGCCAGGACGCCCCAGTCGCGCACCGCCCTGGAGTCGCACTTTTCCCTGGCTGATCGGCAGAACAGCGATACCGGGGGATTTGGCAGCACCTTGCTCAACGCAATAGTACCGCTGAGCTCCCTGGTGCCTGATATCCGTCCCAAAGATGGCCTGGATACCACGTTGGAGTACCTCGGTACGGCAAGTGTCAGCGATCAGGAGGGCAGCGTCATTGACCGCGGCAACTTCGCGATCAAGGGCGATGTGTTCAGCCACATGGCGGACCTGAGCCAGCAGCGCATGAACAACGATGCAGACACCGCGATCAAATCCAACAGCCAAGTCACGCGTGACACCTGGCTCAACGACATCTCGGTCGGAGCACAATTGCTGCTCAAACTGGCGCCGTTGGGCGCACCGGTCGCCGCTGCCGCCGTGGTCGCAGGCCTCACGGAAATTGTACTGGGCAGCGAAAAGGAGGCGTCGGGCGACACCCAGGCCGAGCGCCGTGATGGGGCGTCGAAGACGTTCGACGCAATGCTCAACACCTTGTTCTCTTCCGTGGGTACCGGCTCGGCAGCCGAAGACCCCTTTGCACTGCCCACTGAAGAGCCGGCAGTCCTTGAACTCGCCAACGCGGGTGTCGATGTGCCCAATCTGTTGCGACCGTCACAAGCGGGCAATCTGAGCGCCTATGTCGTCGCGGATGGCGAGGCATTGCTCGCCAGGAGCACCCTCAATAGCAAAGGGATTTATCAATTCAAGGACGAGGCGGGAGCCGATCGGTGGTTTATCCGTTACACCGATCAGTCAGGTATTGCCAATACGTATGAGATCAAAAGTGATTTCAAACTCAGTGACGGTTACGTCCAGATTGTTGACCCTTTGACGGGTAAACCCGTACTGACCGTCGAAGCGGGGGCGAATGGCGAATGGCGTTCGAGCAGGATGCTTGGGGGGAACAAACAAGCCAAGGGTGTCAACGCTTCCCGAGAACGCCCGGCCGGGTCCGGCCCGCTGGCATCAAGCTCAGCGGCGAATCAAGCATTGGTCAATCATCAGGATTGGCAATCGATCGTCGACTCGGGCACCTACAACGGCAAGCCCGTTTACATTCACTACACCAGCAAGGCAGGTTCAGAAGCCATTGCCCGCGAGCACAGTATCAACGATCTGGCGCGTGGTGAACGGCGCGCTGGTTCCAAGGGCGGGGTGTACGTTAACCCTCCAGGCCAGCAATTCAACAGTGAAAACGTTGAGAACCTGCTGTTCCTAGGCAATGAACGCTACGTGGGCAGTGGCGACTATATGGTGATATTCAGCTCTGAGCAGGCGCCCACGGACCTAGGCCCGGTCACCGCAGGCAGTCCGTTTGTTGAGCTTAAAATGCCCAAGGAAATCAAGCTGACGCCGTCGAACTTCCTGTATCTGGGGACGAACACGTTCAAGGACTATTTCCAATGAAGGCTGCCACCCTGGGAGGGTGATCAATGCCGCACTCAGAAAAAGCCCCCACTCAACCCACTGCGGATAGGGGACGCAATGGGCCGGGCGAGGGCTTTTTGTTCTGCGGTATTACTGCGCGATGGTTTTTACCGAAACGCCACGCTCGATCGGGGTCGAGCGCCCGTAGATATCTTCAAACCGCTCGATATCGTCCTCGCCCAGGTAACTGCCCGATTGCACTTCGATGATCTCCAACGGGATCTTGCCCGGGTTGCGCAAGCGATGCACCGAGGCAATCGGGATGTAGGTGGACTGGTTCTCGCAGAGCAGGAACACGTTTTCGTCGCAGGTCACTTCGGCGGTGCCGCTGACCACGATCCAGTGTTCGGCGCGGTGGTGGTGCATCTGTAGCGACAGGCACGCGCCGGGCTTGACCGAGATGTGCTTGACCTGGAAACGCCCGCCCATGTCCACCGAGTCGTAGGAGCCCCACGGGCGGTACACCTCGCAGTGGTTCTGGGTCTCGCTGCGCCCCTGTTCGTTGAGGGTGTTGACCATCTGCTTGACGCCCTGGACCTTGTCCTTGTGGGCAATCATCATCGCGTCCTTGGTTTCCACCACCACGATGTTTTCCAGGCCAATCACCGATACCAGCTTGCCGTTGCCGTGGATCATGCAGTTCTTGCTGTCCTGGATCACCACGTCGCCCTTGGTCACGTTGCCGTTGGCGTCCTTGTCGTTGACCGCCCACAGCGAAGCCCAGCAACCCACGTCGCTCCAGCCGGCACTTAGCGGCACCACGCAGGCGCGCTGGGTTTTTTCCATCACCGCGTAGTCGATGGAATTGTCCGGGCAGCAGGCGAAGGTAGCTTCGTCGAAGGTCACGGTGTCGGCGGTGTGTTCGCTGCGCTCCAGGGTCAGCACGCAGGTGTCGTAGATGTCCGGGTCGTGCTTTTTCAGCTCTTCGAGGAAGCGGCTGGCGCGAAACAGGAACATGCCGCTGTTCCAGAAGTAACCGCCGCTCTTGACGAACTCGACGGCGCGTTTTTCATCGGGTTTTTCGACGAACTGCTGCACGCGGCTGACACCTTCGGGCAGCAGTGAATCGTTGGTGGACTTGATGTAGCCGTAACCGGTTTCCGGGCGGGTGGCCGGCACGCCGAACAGCACCATCTCGCCACGCTCGGCGGCCACGGTGGCCAGGGCCAGGGCGCGTTGCAGGGCTTTTTGATCGTCCAGTACGTGGTCGGCAGGCAGGACCAGCATCAGCTCGTCGCGGCCTTCGTTGACCAGCATCATCGCGGTCAGGGCCACGGCCGGCGCGGTGTTGCGCCCGAACGGTTCCATCAGGATGCGCTGGTTCTCCAGCTTGCGCGCGCTCAACTGCTCATTGACGATAAAACGGTGGTCTTTGTTGCAGACGATGATCGGTGCGTCCATGCCTTCGAACACCAGGCGCTCCAGGGTTTGCTGGAACAGCGTGTGCTCGCCGGTCAGGGCGAGGAACTGTTTAGGGAACTGTTTACGGGAAAGCGGCCAAAGACGTGAGCCGCTACCACCGGAAAGGATTACTGGGATCATGTGTTTCTCCTTGAATCGATTTGGGTCAGAGCTACGAAGGTTTGTCGTTTCACTCTTGTTTTTGTCTCGGTCCTGAGTCGACACGCGGACAGTGTGGGAGCTGGCTTGCCTGCGATAGCGCCTTCAAGACCGCCATCGCTGGCAAGCCAGCTCCCACAAGGGGGCGTCTCAACTCAGGGAAATCATCAACGGGTCGACACGGGGCGCTTGACCCACACTGGCGACAGGTTGCTGCCGGAGCCGGTGACATACAGCACCGCCGCCTCACCACGTTCCAGGGCCACCGGCTTCACGTCGCCAACCTTCTTGTCGCCGTCGTACAGCGCCAGGCTGACCTTCACCGGGTTGATCTCGCGCTCGCCACGGCCCTTGGCGGCCACGGCCTTGACCACGTCGGTCTTGCCGTCGGCGGTCTTGAGGGTCAGGGCCTTGTCGCTGAGGTTTTGCACGCGCACCAGGGATTTCTGCTTGTTCTTGAACGGCGGTTCTTCGATCAGTTGCGGCTGGCCAGTGCTGCTGTTGACCAGGGTGTAGTAGTGATCGGCGGCCAGCTTGACCGTGACGTTCTGGCTACCGACCTTGGCGCTATAGTCGCCGCCCGGCAGGAAGCTGAAGTCGCTGCTGGCCAGCGGTGCCACATCGCTCAACGCAGTGTTGCCGACGCTGGCGCTGACTTCCTGGTTGCTGGCGTTGAACAGGCGCACGAAGCTGGAGCCCTTTGGCGCAACGGGGCCGTAGAGGGCGGCGTCACCGGCGAAGACGGACATGGATACGAAGCTCATGCCGGCAGCCAGGGCCAGGGTCTTGGCGAGACGACGCGGATTAGTAGTGAAAGTCATGTGAGTTACCTCTCTTTCAGTTTTGCGCCCGGTCGGGCGTCTCGGATTTTTCGGTTTTAACAGGGGTGTTGCTTGCCATGTTCTGTTGGCGCGTACCGGCGTGTTTGAGCTGCGCGACCCACTTGGGGTCGGCCTCGCCGATTTCGTTGTTCACCGGTAGATAGCGTTCAGGAAACTCCCAGATCAGCACTTGCGGCGGGCTGTTCTTGAAGTCAGCGCTTTTCAGGTAGCTGAGCATCGGCAGGATCGGGCCGTGGCCGTCTTCGGAGTAGTTCACCACTTCGCTGCCCAGGGCTTGCTTCAGGGCACCGACGAAGTTCCAGTTGGGGTTGGCGCTGTAGCTGGTGCCCACCAGGGCCACCGGCATTTCGCTGTCGGCAAACAGCGCGTCGTCGCCTGCGGCCTGGGCCTGCACCGCGTGGGTCACGCGTTTTTGCAGGGGCTCCTTGGGCGGCATCAGGTTTTCGAACAACGGGTCCAGGGGCAGGAACAGGCGCAGGTCACCGCTGTGGGGGGCGGTGCCCTCGGCGTCGGTGACAAAACGCTGGGGTTCGCCGCTGAGCAGGGTCTTGGCGTTGATCACACGGGCCAATTGCTTGGCGGCAACTTCGGCGCCATCCGGGGTCCAGTGGGTGTCGGTGCGCAGGAACACTTGCTGGCCATGGAGCTTGGCCTGTTGCAGCGGGCCCAGCAGGTCGGGGGCGAGGATCTTGTCGGCGGCCACCCGTGCATGGAAGTCCTGGTAGAGCCCGGCATGAATGCTCGCCGGCTGCACTTCACCCAGGTGCTCGGGGTACAGGCGCACCTTGGCCGGGACAATCGCCATCACCAACTGCACGCCCTTGGCCTTGAGGGTCTGGCGCACGCCTTCGACCAGGGCGTAGTTGTCTTGCAGGTTCTGCTCTTCGTTGACGGCGGGGTTGAACTCTTCGTCGCTGTACAGCCAGTGATCGCGACCCAGCACCACGCCGGGGCGGCCTTCGTTGAACAGCTTGTAGTCCAGCGCCGCCCAGAGGTTGGTGCCCAGGCGCTTGATCGGGAACTCATCGTCGTAATGGGTTTCGACCGCCTTGGCCCAGCGCCCGTTGAGCACGGTGGCGTCGGCGTTGGTATTGAAACCGAAGAAACTGCGCACCGACCACGCGCCCAGGGCCATGAGCAGGGCCATGAACAGCGCGGCGTAGAGGATGCGGAATGAACGGGTCATGGTCGGCTCCCTCAGAATTGGAAGTAAAGGAACGGCGAGAAGCTTTGCGCCGAGAGTTTGAGAATCGACGCCACGAACAGCAGCAGGATCAGGGCGCGCATGGCGTAGCGGGGCCAGTCGGCGGTCCAGTAGGCCGGTTGCACGGCGGCGTTGCTGCCGACGCTGAAACCGGGCTCCTGGATGCTGCCGGGGTTATCCCCAGGCACTGCCTTGATCAGGCTCGGATCAGCCGGCTTGGCCTTGTCGGCCGGGCGATTGCTGTAGAAGTCGCGCAGGCCGAAGAACGCCAGCGTGGCGTAGGCCACCACCATGGTCGCCACTTGCAGGCCCGTCAGGTTGGCGCGGTTGAGTTCCGACAGCGACCACTCGCCAAAGCTGAACATCGCGCCGTACATGCGCCCGGCGACGTGCAGGTTTTCGGCACGGAAGATCACCCAGCCCATCACCACCAGCAGGAAGGTGAAGGCCCAGCGCACCGGGTTGAAACTGCGTGGCGAGGTGTTGAGGCCGATGGCTTTTTCAATCGCCAGCCACATGCCGTGCCAGGCGCCCCAGACGATGTAGGTGATATTCGCGCCGTGCCACAGGCCGCCCAGCAGCATAGTCAGGAACAGGTTGCGATAGGTGGTCAGCGTGCCTTTGCGGTTGCCGCCCAGGGTGATGTACAGGTAATCACGCAGCCAGGTGGACAGGCTGATATGCCAGCGCCGCCAGAACTCGGTGATCGACTGGCTGATATACGGCTGCTTGAAGTTCTCCATAAAGCGGAACCCCATCATCAAGCCCAGGCCGATGGCCATGTCGCTGTAGCCGGAGAAGTCGAAGTACAGCTGTGCGGTATACGCCAGCGCGCCGAGCCAGGCGTCACCGGTGGTGGGGTTTTGCAGGGCAAAGCAATGATCGGCCACCACCGCCAGGGTGTCGGCGATAAACACCTTCTTGATAAAACCCTGCATGAACCGCGTGCAGCCCTCGGAGAATTTATCCAGGGTGTGGGTACGGTTGTTGAACTGGTCGGCCAGGTCGCGAAAACGCAACACGGGGCCGGCAATCAGGTGCGGGAAGATCGCCACGAACGCCGCAAAGTCGATGAGGTTGCGGGTGGCCGGGGTATCGCCGCGGTACACGTCGATGATGTAGCTGATGGACTCGAAGATGTAGAACGAGATCCCGATCGGCAACAGCACATGGGTCAGGATAAACGGCTCCAGGCCCGCCGATTTCATCATCAGGTTGATGCTGTCGACACCGAAGTTGGCGTACTTGAAGTAGCCGAGGATGCACAGGTCGACCGCCACGCCGAGCAGCAGCCAGCGCTGGGCCGGTTTGGTGCGCACGCCCGCGGCACCGACCTTGAGGCCGATCCAGTAGTTCCACAGGGTCACGGCGGCGAACAGCGCCAGGAAGTCCACTCGCCACCAGGCGTAGAACACGTAGCTGGCAATCAGCAGCAGCAGATTGCGATAGCGTTGCCCGCTCAAATAGTACAAGCCGAGAAAGATCGGCAAGAACAGAAACAGGAACACATTGGACGAGAAAACCATCCCGATCTCTCCATGTTTAACCAACAGTCAAGGGCCAACGGCCCCCCCAAACCCCCCACGAAAAACCGGGGAGGGTGGTACTACATTTGCACTGACGAAACGGGGTCTCTGTGGGAGCTGGCTTGCCTGCGATAACGGTGTGTCAGTTGAAATCAATGCTGAATGTCAGACCGCTATCGCGGGCAAGCCCGCTCCCACATGTGTAACCCGTTCCATCAACTGCCTTTTTCATGCGCCGGGTCGTAGACCTTGGTCAGGTCGCCACCCAGGCGGAAGGTCTTGAACGGCTGCATCTCGTGCTTGCGCTCCAGTACCTCCGGGGCGCAGGTGTAGAGGGTGCAGAAGGGCTCCAGCCAGGCGAATTTCGAATCCTGCTCCAAATCCTGCATGTCCTGTTCCTTGCCGTTCTTCTGCTCGAACAGCTGCGGATCCTTGACCCCGGCCAGCACCTTGTCGCCCAGGCGCTTGAGCGCGCCGTTGTTTTCCGGGCGTACGTCCACGCCGTTGACCAAGGCGAAACTGGCGATCATCGCCAGTGGCGGCAGCGCATAGTTGTGGTAGGCCAAGGCCCGTTGCTGGCGCTTGAGTTCATTGGGCAGGTAGCCCTGGGCGTCAACCTGGTTGGCGCCGACCTTGTATTCCTTCACTGCCCAATCGAACAGGTCGCGACGGTTGGTGGCGACGGACGTGGCCATCACCGACCAGGCGGCCCAGTACGAGTGGTTGTTGGTTTTTTCCAGGGGCAGGTTGTCCCAGTCGCTGACCACTTGCTCGGCCAGTTTGTTGAACCAGGCTTCGATCAGCTGCGATTGCTGCGGGTACTTGGCCAGCGGTTGCGACTCGGAAAACTTCAGGCGCACATAGGCCGACGCCATGCTGCCCAGCGCCCATTTGCGCATCGACTTGCCGGTGTGGTTGAAGTCCTTGGACATCAACGCATCGGCCTTGGCCCAGCTCACCAGCCAGTTCAACGTGCATTGCAATTGCTCCGGGCGACCGTCGCGCATGAACTGCATCACCCGCTTGCTGGTGTCTTTTTCCAGCTTGGTGATATCGGCGGTACTGTCGCGAAAGGCTTTTTCCGACTGCACATTCAGGGTCGAACGGGCTTTGTCGGAGCCTTCGTATTTGCTGCGAAACTGCAGCGAGCCGGTGTAGGGCGTGGGCATGGCGTCGCAGTCGTTCTTGAAGTCGCCGGTCTTGAACGCTTCAATCGGCGCGAAGTAGCCCTGGGGCGGACGCAGCGGTGCGGCGGCGTTGACGTGGCCGGCAAACATCGCCAGGCCGAGCAACGTTGGAATCAATAAATTCTGCATAGGTAACCTCATTGCCCGGCAGAGGCAGTCTGTTGACCACCCGCTGGGAATACGTTGCGTGTGCAAATTTTCGCTTCGACTTTCTGCGCCGCAGCACCCGCTTCGGGGCCCTGCACTTCCACGGCCAGCAGGTTCTGCGAGGCCCAGTCTTCATCGGTGCGCAGTTCAAAGGCGAAACGCCCGTCTGTCTCGGATGTCTCGGGTTTGTCGATCTTGATGTCCTCGTGGCGCCCGTTCATGTACCAGAGGGTGGCTTGCAGGGTTTTCACCGAGGGATCGGCGAAGCGAATGTCGACCTGGTGACGGCTGTTGCGCAGGTCCATGTTCTTGCTGTTGACCATCAACTCGTTCTTGCCCGGCTTGAGGGTGGTGCTGGCGCTCATCTGCGCCGGCTTGCCTTCGCAGCCGTTGTCGAGCAGGGCCATCATCTGGCGGTAGATGGTTTCCTGGTCCAGGCGATACAGCGGCGAGAATTCCCAGATCAGAATCTTCGGTGGGCTTTTCTGGAACTCTTCGCTGCCCAGGTATTGGATCATCGAGCCTTCCAGGCCGCCGCCGGGGAAGGCGACGTTAAGGATGTCGGCACCGATTTCCTGTTCCAGGAAACCTGCGAAGTTGTAGTTCTTGCCGCTGTGGCTGGTGCCCACCAGGGTGATCTGCGGGTTGCCGGAGTCGCCGAACAGGTCGCCGTCCGCCGCTTCGCCCTTGGGCTCGGTGCTGAACTGGTCCATGTACTGGATCGCGTAGCTGGTGCCGCACAGTTGCCCTGCCATGTTGTGCAGGGTGCCGGTCTTGCCCATGCGCCCGGATTTCTTGGTCTCGAATTCGCGCTGGGGGATCCCGGCGAATTCAGGCATGGCGCGCACTTTGGCGCCAACGATTTTCGCAGTGCGCTGGGCGCCATAGGGGGTCCAGTGCTGGTCGCCACGGAAGTAGAAGTCATGGGCCGGCAGTTCGTCCGGTAATTGCTCGTTGGTCAGCGGCGACAGGTCCGGCACCACATAGCCCATCTTGGCAAAACGCCCGAGCATGCTCTTGTAGTTGCCCAGGGCTTTGTCGAAGTCAAAGCGCGCTTTCTCTGCCGGGTTGAGCTTGTTGCGGTTCACCAGGCCACGGGTCGGCTGGTAGACCACCACCAGTTCCACGCCCTTGCTCTTGAACGCGTCGTGCAGTTGCTGCATGCGTTTGTAGCCGGCCGGGGTGGTGTCGAATTCGGTGCGCAGGTCTTCCTGGGTACGGAACAGCCAGTCGCCCTGGGCCTGTACCAGGGTGGTGAAATTCTGCTGGTAGCGGGTGGTGTAGTTCTTTGCGTCGTGAGCCTCGGGGCACAGGTTGCAGCACGGCTCGGCGGTAAAGCTCGGCGCCTTGGCTTCATCGGCGCGCACGCCGCTGCTGGCGGCCAGGATGCCGAGGGTCAAACCCGAGAGGCTGAGCAGCTTGATCATGTGTGGGTGCATAAAGGTCATCCTCAGTCCTGCAATGGGGTCTGGCGTTCGACAGGGTCGATCAGCACGGCTTTTTTCTGGCGTACCAGCAAGTCGAGAATCTCTTCCTGGCGCTCGCCCAGAACGCCGGAGAAGCTGATGCCACTGGATTTGGTCGGCGCGAGCATCGACACGCGGTACAGCTCGATGCTCAGCGGCGAGTCGATGGACAGCGGCCCGCTGCCATTGGCCGCAAGCTCGCCGCCGACCACGATCAGCGAGACCTTGGTGTCGAACGGGTCGAGCTCGATGTCGCGGTCGGTGTCGGTCAGGTCCTTGATATGGCCGTAGACGCCGGTCAGGCCGTTGGCCATGGCGAGGTTCTCGTACAGGCGGATGTTCACGCTGTTACGGATACGAATACCGTGGCGGCGGTTGCTGATCACCTTGTTGCCCCACAGCAGGTTGTCGCCGCTCTCATAGAGGGTGATGCCGTCGGTGTGGTTGCGGTAGATCTCGTTGTCGGCGATCAGGTTGTTCACGCTGTTACGGTCGATCACCAGGCCCGAAAGCTTGTTGTCGTAGCTGCGGTTGTTGAAGATGAAGCTATCGTTGACCTCACGGGAAATAATGATGCCGTGCTTCTTCTTGGTGCCGTACACAGTGTTGTCGGCAATGATCAGGCCGTGGGAACGGTCGTGGGGGTCGATGCCGTAGACGATGTTGTCTTTGTAGGTGCTGCCCTTGATCACAAAGCCTGTGGTTTCGTAGCAGTAGAAGCCGTACCACATGTCCGAGAACTCGGAATCGACGATCCAGCCGGTGGGCTCCGGGCGCTTGAGGACCTTGGCCATGTTCGGCGTGTACTGGGAAATACTCACGCCATAGGACTTGCTGTTGGCATAGCCGAAGCTGGCCATCTTGCTGTTGACGATGTAGGTCTGGGTGCCGCCCCAGGCCAGCAGGAACGGGCGGAATTCCTTGGGCGAGCGGAAGGTCGCCGGGCCGTTGGTTTTCTCGCGCCAGCCGGTGATCTTGGTGTCGCGCACAAACAGCTGGCCGTCGTTGACCAGGAACGCGCCGGCCTCCTGGGACAGGCGCAGTTCCTGGGTCTGTTGATCGATTTCGAGGATGCCTTTTTCGCCGACCACAATCGGTAGCTTGGCCAGGAACACGCCGGGCGAGGTTTCGCTCAGGTATTGCTTGGGCACTTTCTGGAGCAGGTCCTTGAGGTTCATGTAGCCGTCGTCGATAAAGATCGCCTGGGGAATGCCGTGCTGGCGCACCACCCATTCGGCCATCTTGTTGTCGCCGCCGATAAAGTCCTTGAGGGCGTTTTCCTGCATCATCCGGCGCACGCTGACCTTGCCGGCCTTGCTGCGCACGATTTTCTTCGCCACGGCTTGTGCGGTGTAGCCCGAGAGGTCCGGCAGCGCCGGCTTGGCCAGCTCCAGCGGCGCGGTGGGCGGGCTGGTGATGGTGTAGGTCTTGGCCTGTTGCAGTTCCTTGGCGATGGTGGGCGCCTTGACCTGCGGCTCGACATTGGCAAAGGCCGGGGCGCACGCCAGCAGCATTGCCGCAGCGAGCAGGGCCGAGCCTTTGAGGGCGTGAGGATTCATTGCGCAGGCTCCCATCAGAAACGCCAGATCACATCGACAAAGGCGCGGTGCATGTACGAGTCGACTTGCTTGCCATAGGCGTCGCCCGGTTTGAACACGCCGCCACGAAAGCGCACCAGGGCCGACGGTTCGTCGATCGACTGGCTGAGGGCGGCGGGCAGCAGGCCCTTCTTGAAGTACTTGGTGACCACCAGGTCCATCTCCTGGCCGAGGTCTTTCTTGCCGTCTTCCAAAGGCAGGGAGGCGCTGGACAGCACGGCGCCGGTGACGTCGTCGTAGTTGTTCTGCACCGCGTCGATGCCATTGCTGCCCACCGGCTTGTTACCGTCGACACGCCAGAACTTGTGGTAGACCAGGCTGGCGTCGTAGTCGTCGCGCAACTGCCAGGAACCGAACAGGCTCATGGACTGCATGTTGTTCATCTCGCCGCGAAACGCCTCGCCAAAACGATGCACCCGCGATTGCGTGCCGGTGAAGTTCGAGCGGTTGCTTTGCAGGCCGTTCTGTTCGTAGTCGGCGCTGGCGCGGGCATAGGCCGCACCCACTTGCCACTGCGGGTCGAGGCGCAGGCGCACACCGAGGTCGGTGGCCCAGCCATCCACATCAGTATTGCGCTTGGCGTTGGCCGGGCGGCTGCCGTCGGCGTTCAGGGCGTTGACGTTGCTGCGCTCGCCCTGCATGCCGGTGACGCTGGCCCAGTAGTTGACGCTGTTGGTGTTGCGCCAGTTATAGGCGTCGCTGTTGGCCTCCAGGCCGAGCCAGGTCAGGTCGCCGTTCTGGCGCTTGTCCAATGAGTCGGCGGCCACGCCCGGTTGCGGGTAGTCGAGCTTGCCGTCGTCATGGCTGTGATGGCCGCGCACGCCAACCCAGTGGCCCGGGGTCCACTGGTAGGCCGCGTCGGCGTAGAAGTGCTGGCGGTCCTTGTCTTCGGGGGACAGTTCCTTGAGGTCGGTGCGGTACTCGCTGAAGCGCTCGGCGGCGCCGACATTGGCCTTGAGCAGGGTGGTGTCGAAGGTCCAGTTCAGCGCTTCGATATTGGTGTCGCGCCATTGCCCGTCGTCATTGCGCAGGCGTTGGCGGCCCAGCTTGAGGATCTCGCCAGGGTAGGGGGTGAAGCCGCTGTAGCCGACCCAGAACTCGCGCAGGGCCAGGTAGTTCTTCTTGGTCTTGCGGTCGTTGTTGCTCGATTGCTCGGTGGTGTCGTCATCGGACTGTTGCAGGGTGTCGGTCTCGATGATGTCGCTGGACGCCACCGCCTGGCCCATGGCGTAGGCGCTCCACGCGCCGCGCTCACCATAGATCCACGGGCGCACATCCAGACCGATGCCGTTGACGTCGCCGCCGCGCTGGGTGCCGAGGTCGCGGTCATCTTCGGACTGGCCGGTGACTTTCACTTCCAGGCCGAAGTTCTTGTCTTCGGTCAGCGCGGCCAGGGTCGGGCACGACCACAGCAGGGCGAAGGTCAGGCCAATACCGGCCTTGACGAATGGATTGAGTTTCATAGGGTTTCCTCGCCGTCTTCTTCTTGCAGGGCGTGCAGTTGCAGCGCGCTTTGGCTCAAGGCGCCACGGGCGGCCAGCTCTTGTTGCAGCAGGCGCTGGCCCTCGGCGCGCTGGGCAGGCGGCAGTTGTTGTTCGAGTTGCGCGGCCAGTTCATTGGCTTGCGGCGTGTTTTGGGCTTTGGCCAGTTGGCTGAACACATAGGCGTTGAGCGGGTCGGGCTGGGTGCCCTTGCCTTGGGAAAACAGTTGGGCGATAGCAAAGTCGGCGCTGTTCTGGCCGTTGCGCGCGGCGGTCAGCAAATGGTCCAGGGCTTTTTGCGGGTAGACCTGGCCCAGGTAGCCACGGCGGTAGATCTGGCCGAGGTAGTAATCGGCGGCGACTTCCCGGCCCTGGGCTTTCTGAAAGTGCGCTTGCGCGGCCTTGGCATCGGCCGGCACCCACTTGCCTTCGTAGTAGAGCTTGCCCAGCAGCAGTTCGGCGCGGGGCTGGTCGGCGGCGCGGCCGTTGTCGAGGTACTTCATCATTTGCTCGACGTCGCCCAGTTCCGGGAAGTCGTAGAGCAACTGCGCGAGGCTGACCCAGGACGCCGGGTAGCCGGGGGCGATTTTTTCCAGCAGGGCCTGGGCGGTCTTTTCGTCCGTCTTGCCGAGTGACGCATCACCCAGCACACGGGCCACACTGTCGACCCGCTGGGCGCTGACGGTGCCACGGCTGTAGTCGGTCTGCATCTGCTTGAGCAGTTCGGCCTGTGGCTGCGGCTGCTCGCGCTTCTGGTAGACGGTGGCCAGTTCGACGTAGCAGATATCGGTGCTGCTGAGCGCGGCCTTGCAGATTTTTTCGATGTCATCCAGGTGCTGGTCGTAGGTGCCCTGGGTGCGGTACAGCAGCACCTGCGCCAGGCCGGCTTCCGGATAGCCGGCGGTGCGCCAGGTATCGATCTGCTGCTGCGCGTTGATGCTGGGGAAATCGTGGGGGTATTGCAGGTACAGCATGGCCAGGGGGATCAGGGTGTTGCCTTCGCCATTGGCAAAGGCTTTTTTCAACAGGCCTTCGGCTTCACGGTGCTCGGCTTCGGTGGCGCCGGGCTTGGCCACCAGCAGGCGGCCGAGACGGGCCTGGGCGCGGGGCGAGATATCGGCGGCCGCGCGGTAGGTGGCTTCGGCTTGCTTGATCTGCGCCGGGTCGCCGCTGCCGACCTGGATATCGGCCAGGCCGACCTGGGCTTCGCTGTAGCCCAGTTCTGCCAGTTGCTGGTAATTCTGTGCGGCGGTGGCGGTGTCGCCACGCTTGAGGGCTTCATTGGCCAGGCGCTGGTCGGGCAGGCCGGCGCAACCGGCCAGTGTGACGGCCAATGCCAGCAGCGCCACAGGTCGCATGGGGGAGCGAGCTTTTGTAGGAGCTGGCTTGCCTGCGATGCGCGCGACTCGGTTCGCCTGCTGCACCGAGTCGATGCTATCGCGGGCAAGCCCGGCTCCCACAGAAGTGGGCTCCCACAAGGGTTGTGTTGTTCTTGAAATAGGGTTCACAGGCAAATCCTCGCTTACAAACCAGCAGCCATGGCTTTATCAATCAGCCAGTTCAGGGACGGGCCACGGTCGCTCGTCACTTCTACCGGGCGGCCGGCATAGGCGCTGTCCAGCGGGGCATCGGGCTTGATCTGCACGCGGATATCCGAGGACAGGTCGGCGCTGTTGAGGCTGGTGCTGCTGACGATGGTGCCGGTGCGGGTCTGTTCCTCATCGGCGACCTGGAAGCTCACCGGGGTGCCTGGGCGCACATCACCGAACTGGCGATAGGAGAAACGCGCCTCGACATTCGCCTGGCTGCCGCGCGGCACCAGTTGGAAGATCACATCACCCTTGCTCGCGTATTGACCGTCGGCCACCAGTTGCTGGGCGACGATGCAATCGCAGGGCGAGGTCAGGGTGCCGGTCATTTGCTTGCCGAACAGCTCTTCGACCTTGGCCGGTTGCAGCTGGTCTTCGTCCAGGTGGCCCTTGAGCACATCCAGCATGCTGGTGCTGAAGGTCGCCAATGGCGCGCCTTTGGCGGCAACCCCGTTGTCCTTGATCAGGCTTTGCACGGTGCCGTCGCGGGGCATGGTCACGTTCATGCCCGGCACGCTGACCAGGCCGGCCTGGGCATGGCTAACGAAGTACATGCCATACACCGACTTGAACACAAAACCGAACGCCGCCAGGCCCACCAGGAAGATCGCCAGGCTGAAGGTCACGGCGCGCAGGCGGCCAAAGGCGGTCATGCCGCTGCCGCTGTCCTTGACCTTGCGTGCCTTGGTGAAGTTGTCGCGCTGCAAGGTCGCCAGTACATCGCCCATGGTCACGATATCGCCGGACAGGTGCGAGGTGATCAGGTGGCGCAGGGTGGAAATATCCTGGGCATCCAGGTTCTGGAACTGGCAGCCGGTGCGGCCGGTCTGGCGGTCGTGGGAACGGATCAACAGCTCCACGTCCATCGCCAGGCCGAGGTTGTCGATGACAAATTGCAGGCGCGCCTTATGCACATCGCCAACCTTCAGCGGTTGCTGGGCGGCATTGAAGGCCAGGCCGCCGGCGGACAGGTCGATGACCCGTACTTCCATGGGGGTGCGGTCGGCGCCGAAGAAGCGCAGCTTGGCCGGGATTTTGACCCGGGCGTGTTGGCGCTGGGCTTCGGATTCGTGGACAACATTGGCGTTTACTTGACTGTTCATCAGGGCATTTCCTTAAGTTAATTCAGGCTTGGCAGGGTCAGACCATCATCAGCAACACGGCGACGAAAATGCTGCCGGCGGAGAAGGTCATGGTCCGAGACGACCAGGTGTTGAACCAACGCTGTGCGCTTTCCAAATCACGGGTCAGTTTGGTGTCCTGGCGGGTCCAGGATTGTTGATCGAGGCGGAAGAACACGTAGATCTTCACCAGCGCGCCCATGATCTGGTTGTAATAGAGAATCACCGGGTAGGCGGGGCCGATCTTGTGGCCCGAGCACGACAGCAACAGGGTCAGGATCAGGCGCGTGATACCAATCCACAAAAGGTAAGCGAGGATGAACGCACCGCCGTACTTGAAGGTGGCGATGATCGCCACGGTCAGGCCGAGCAGGGAGGTCCACATCGACACGCGCTGGTCGAACAGCACCACGCTGGTGAACAGGCCCAGTCGGCCCATACCCAGGCCCAGGGCCCGGGAGTTCTGGCGCAGGTTGTTGCCGTACCAGCGGAACATCAGCTTGCGGCTGGCCTTGATAAAGCTTTTTTCCGGTGGATGCTCGACGGTGTTGATCGCTGCATCGGGCACGTAGAAGGTGTCGTAGCCCAGGCGCATCAGGCTGAACCAGCTGGACTTGTCATCGCCGGTGAGGAACTTGAAGCGGCCCAGGCGCCAGTGTTGCAGCGAGTCGCTTTCCACGTCGGCGATAAAGCCGGGGTCGGTGACCACGCTGGCACGGAACACCGACATGCGTCCGGTCATGGTCAGCACGCGCTTGGACAGGGCCATGGAACACATGTTGATGTGGCGCTGGGCGAAGCGCAGTTTGTGCCACTCGCTCATGATGTAGCCGCCGCGCACTTCGCAGAACTCGTTGGTGGTCAGGCCGCCGACATTGCCGAACAGCTGGAACCACGGCACGGTCTTGCGTACCACGCCTTCGGCGAGCACGGTGTCGCCATCGATCACCGCCACCACGGCGCGGTTGTCCGGCAGGTGGCGGGAGATGGCGCGGAAACCAAAGGCCAGGCCATCGCGCTTGCCGGTGCCGGCGATGCGCACGAAGTCGAGCTTGACGTGAGCCGGTGGGTTCATCTTTTCCCAGAGGCTCTTGACCAGCAGCTCATCGGACATTTCCACCAGCGAGCAGACCACGGTGGTGGGGAAGCCGCACTCGATGGCCTCGCGAATCACCGAGCTGTAGACCTGGGCGGTGGTCAGCGCGTCGATGCGAAAGCTGGTGACCATCAGGAACACGTGGGAGGGGTCCGCCGCCTTGCCCAGCTTGCGCACTTTGCGCCGCAGGTGCGGGTAGACCACGTACAGGAACAGCATGCCGCGCACAAAGTGCGTAGCGCCCATGGAGTAGCGCCAGATGCCAACGGCGCCAATCAGGAAAATGAAATTCTTCGACTGCGAGTCGAATGTGCTCGCCGGCAACGCCAGGGCCAGGCACATCAACACGCTTAAAAACAACAGCCAACCGGCGGCCTGAAGGAGGCCGTGCTTTAGCCTGTGCATAATCTGCATCCGTCTGGAGTCTCGGGCGAGCCTGTGGGGTGGCCCGATGGGGTTGTGGCAGGCTTGCAGTGGGGCGCCATCGCCGGCGAGTCGGCTCCTACATGACATGCGCGACCTGTAGGAGCCGGCTTGCCGGCGATCAGCGCGCTTACCAGCAAATGCCTTCGGTACGCCCATTGACGCTGGTGGCCTGGGACATGAAGCCCACCAGGTCGATCACTTGCTTACCGTGCGGGGCTTGTTGGGCCAGGGCGCGGAATTTCTCGTCGCGGTTGCCGAGGATGATCACGTCGCTGCTGTTGATCACATCGTCGAAGTCCGAGTTGAGCAGGGACGACACGTGGGGGATCTTGCCTTCGATGTAGTCCTTGTTGGCCCCATGCACACGGGCGTATTCGACGTTGCTGTCGTAGATGCTCAGGTCAAAGCCCTTGCCGATCAGCATTTCCGCCAGTTCCACCAGTGGGCTTTCGCGCAGGTCATCGGTGCCGGCCTTGAAGCTCAGGCCCAGCAGGGCGACCTTGCGCTTGTCGTGGCTGGAGACGATGTCGAAGGCGTTCTGCACCTGGGATTCGTTGCTGCGCATCAGCGAGTTGAGCAGCGGCGCCTCCACATCCAAGGAACTGGCGCGGTAGGTCAGGGCGCGCACGTCTTTTGGCAGGCACGAGCCGCCGAACGCAAAGCCTGGGCGCATGTAGTACTGGGACAGGTTGAGGGTCTTGTCCTGGCAGACCACTTCCATCACTTCGCGACCATCCACGCCGACCGCCTTGGCGATGTTGCCGATCTCGTTGGCGAAGGTGACCTTGGTGGCGTGCCACACGTTGCAGGTGTACTTGATCATCTCGGCAACGGCGATGTCCTTGCGGATGATCGGTGCGTCGAGTTCTTCGTACAGCGACTGCAGGACGTCGCCCGAGGCTTTGTCCAGTTCGCCGATCACGGTCATCGGTGGCTGGTCGTAGTCGGCGATGGCGGTGGATTCGCGCAGGAACTCCGGGTTGACCGCGACACCGAAGTCGACCCCGGCTTTCTTGCCCGAGCAGTCTTCGAGGATCGGGATCACGACGTTGGCCACGGTGCCGGGCAACACGGTGCTGCGTACCACGATGGTGTGGCGGGTGGTCTTGTCACGCAGGACAAAACCAATCTCGCGGCATACCGCTTCGATGTAGTTGAGTTCCAGGTCGCCGTTTTTCTTGCTCGGCGTGCCCACACAGATCATCGACAGGTCGGTATCGCGGATGGCGTCGGCGAAGTTGGTGGTACCGCGCAACCGGCCGGTGGCAATGCCCTGGCTCAACAGTTCGCCCAGGCCGGGTTCAACGATGGGGGATTTGCCCGCGTTGATCAGGTCGATCTTATCCTTGGAAATATCCACGCCGACCACTTCGTGGCCCCGTGCAGACAGGCAACCGGCACATACTGCACCCACGTAACCCAAACCAAATATGCTGATGCGCATCGCATTTACCTCTATCTTTATCACGCCATTAGATGGCCGGAGTTCATGTTTTCAAGCGTCACTCATGCACTAGGTAATGCCGTGAATAGACACTGCATTGCCATGTACAGGCATGTTAAAAGTCGAGTGACTAACTAATGCACTCAAGTTGTGCGCAACTTGGCCTTGTTGTTGGGGCTTGCCCTGAAATGCAGCCAGCCTTCGGTGAGAAGGGTCTGGCGCCAGTGCCGCAATGCCTTGATATGGACATGAAGCCCTTATCTATCAATGCCTTGGGTTGTCTCACTGGCCCATTCGGGTAGGCTTAGCCTTGGCCTTGTAGGGGATGGTCATGCAACCTTATCGCCCGCCCTCAACTAAACAGTTGGTAATTAGACCGAAGAGTCATAGTTGTATGTGACAACTTCACTACTTCTTTTGGTCGCTGTGTAAGTCATATCGCACAAGAACAGAGATAATCGTTACCGGTGGTATGAGCGGCCCTGGAAGACATAGTTCCGGGCCGCTCATCCTGTTTCTCGAAATTTCTTGAAATATTAGGAAAGATGGCACTAGTACTATATTGATAGCACTTGCGGATTGGGCTAGTGGTTATAGGGAGTTGGCGCGGGGATATAGTTTTATGCCACTACTGTTTTAAAAAATTGGTGCCACTACGAAAAAAACTGACGAATGTCGAGTGAAAAAAACGTTAGGAAATCTGAAGAAAAATTATTGACGCCAAAATAATGACGATTTCATTGGGGAAATGCAGATAAAAATGTGGGAGCTGGCAAGCCAGCTCCCACATTGGATTTGCGCTGTATTGGTGACCTATTGCGGTGCGTGGTCGCGCAAAAACACCAGGTTGTCCGGCTTGGACTGTTCGGCACTGAAGCGATAGCCCTGTACGTCGAACTGCTTGAGCTGCGCCGGGTCGTTGATGCGTTCTTCGATGACGAAGCGGCTCATCATGCCCCGGGCTTTCTTGGCGTAGAAGCTGATGATCTTGTACTGGCCGTTCTTCAGGTCCTTGAACTCGGTGTTGATGATCCGCGCGTTGAGGGCCGGGCGCTTGACCGCCGAGAAGTATTCGTTGGAGGCCAGGTTCAGCAGCACGTCATCGCCTTGCTCGGCCAGGGCTTCGTTGAGCCATTCGCTGATGCGTGTGCCCCAGAAGGCGTACAGGTCCTTGCCACGGGCATTGGCCAGCTTGGTGCCCATCTCCAGGCGGTACGGCATCATCAGGTCCAGCGGGCGCAGCAGGCCGTACAGGCCCGAGAGCATGCGCAGGTGATCCTGGGCGTAGGCGAAGTCGGCGTCGTTGAAGGTCTGGGCGTTGAGGCCGGTATAGACGTCGCCCTTGAAGGCCAGCAGCGCCTGCTTGGCATTGGCCGGGGTGAAGGCGGGGGTCCAACTGCCGAAACGCGCGGCGTTGAGGCCGCCGATCTTGTCGGAAACATGCATCAGTTCACTGATCTGCGCCGGGCTCAGCTCGCGCAACTGCTCGATCAACTCTTGGGAGTGGTCCAGGTATTGCGGCTGGGTAAAGCGCTGGGTCGCAGGCGGGCTCTCGAAATCGAGGGTTTTGGCTGGGGAAATCACCATCAGCATGAAGTCGTCTCCTGTAATCGTCGGGGGATTCTAGGGGGTTGGGGCCTTCGACTCCACCTATCGCGGCAATAGCTGCCATACGGTTATCCCTGTGGGAGGATTGCGATCGGCTATAGTGGCCGACGACTCTGGAGGGGGAGACCCGTTGTGCGAATTGCGCTTTTGTTGTGCGCCTGGCTGACCTGCCTGGGTGCCCAGGCGGCCAGTGTGGATGTCGCGAGCCTGGACCGCGGCACCTGGCCGGAAAAACTCAGCAGCCCGGCGCTGTTCGATGTGGCGTCACGCGCCGAAATCCTCATGTTCGCCAACGCGCTGCTGGCCAGCGAGGCCCTGGATGAGCCGGCCCTCAAGCAGCGCCTGGGGCTGAAGATCATCAATCAGGGGGCCATCGACGACCTGCGTCGCCACCTCTGGCAACGGTTGCTGGAAAACTACGGATTTGCCCAGCAAAGCTGCGAGCAGGACGCCTCGTTCTGCTACCTGGTGGACAACATGGACGACCTGCGCGAGCAGGCCGGCAAGTTCGCGGTGGGCGAGCAGTCCTTCTATATAGGCTGGGCCGGCCCCAGCCGCGCGTTTCACCAGCGCTACCTGGACGAGCTGTTGCGCAAGGCCGCCCTGTTTCCACAGATCAGCAGCGAAGTCGCACGTTTTGGCGATTTCGAGCGCAACGGTGATGAACTCAATGACCGCCTGTTTTTACTGACCTTCGATGGCGGCCCGTCACCGATCAGCGGTAATACCGACTGGCTGGCCGACTACCTGCGCAAGCAAAAAATGACCGCGACCTTTTTTGCCCTCGGCAATAGCCTGCAAACCCGCCTGGAAAAGACCTCGCCCGCCGATATGCAGGCGTTGTACCAGGGCCAGTGCGTGGGCATCCAGGGCTGGCAGTACCGCTCCCATAGCCATTGGGTCGACTGGCAGAGCTCGATCACCCGCACGGCATCACTGACCCAGAACCTGTTGCCGGAAAACTACGTGCCGCTGTTTCGCCCGCCCTACGGCCAGCGGCGGGCTGACAGCCAGGGCTTCTTCCAGGGCCAGGGCCTGCAAGTGGCGCTATGGGATATCGACTCCCAGGACGAGCCCGGTCAGCTCAAGGCCGACGAGTCGGCCCAGCGGGTGCTGACGCTGATGCTGTTGTGGCGCAAAGGGGTGATTGTGTTCCACGACACCCAGGACAAGGCGCGGGTCGCATTGCCGCTGTTGCTCCAGGCAACGGCGCAAAGTGGACTGGGCTGGCAGGACTGTCGGGAGGCGTTTCGCTGAAAAGCGCAAAGGCCCGGCCCTGTTGGGGATGATGGCGTTTCGGGGTGATTTGCTGCGACATTTCGATGCAGGCGGACTTCCGACTTTAGCGGTGTGTGTGGCGGCCCGCCAGTGCTATTCGTCATCCTGAAAAATAAACTTCAAAAAAGCGTCAAAGTGCTTTTTCCTGTCATGGGTTTTGCGGTATTACGAAGGCAGATCGCCGAAACCTGCACCACAGGTGGCGTCTTCCCAGACTCCCTTTGCGGTGTGTTCGGCGGTCGAATCGAGGCGCAGCACTGTTGTGGTATTGCGTCGACTGGCTCCCACAAAGGTGACCGAGTATGGATGATCATGGACGTAACCCTTCTTCCGACCAGCCAATCCTTTATGTGCTTGATACCAATGTATTGATCCACGATCCAAACGCGTTGCTCAATTTCGAAGAACACCACGTCGCCATCCCAATGATCGTGCTCGAGGAACTCGACAAACTCAAAAGCGGGCACCACAGCGTTGCCGCCGAATGTCGCCAGGCGATCCGCCTGATCGACAAGACCCTGGGCGAAGCCTCGCCCGAGGATGTGGAAGTCGGCGTACCGATCCAGCGTGGCAAGAGCGGGCCCAAGGGCTTGCTGTCGATCCTGATGAGCAAGCGCAGCGAACCCAACAGCCTGCTGCCGGAAAACCTCAACGACAACAAGATCATCAACCAACTGATCGACCTGCACGCACGTGACAAGGACCTGCGCCTGGTGCTGGTGACCAAAGACATCAATATGCGCCTCAAGGCACGAGCGTGTGGGATCGCCGCCGAGGACTACAGTACCGACCAACTGGTCGACGACGTATCGATGCTGTCCCGTGGTTATCACACCATGACCGGCTCGTTCTGGGACCGCGTCAGCAAGGTCGAGACCCGCCAGGACCATGGCCGCACCTGGCATCAGGTACAGCTGACCGACAACTTGCCGGCGGTGCATATCAATGAATTCATCATCGACGAACAGGGTTTTGTAGGCTGGATCAAAGAGATCCAGGTCGACAAGCTGCTGATCCTCGACCTGCATCAGGAACCCCTGTTGCACCAGGAAGCCTGGGGCCTGAAACCGCGTGATATCTACCAGAGCCTGGCGCTGTACGCGTTGCTCGACCCGGACATCCACCTGGTCAACCTGACCGGCGCGGCGGGTTCGGGCAAGACCATCCTCGCCCTGGCGGCGGCCATCGAGCAGACCATGGTCACCAAGCGTTATCGCCGCATCATCGCCACTCGCAGTGTGCAGGGCCTGGACCAGGAGATCGGCTTTTTGCCCGGCACCGAAGCGGAAAAAATGGAACCGTGGCTGGGGGCGATCACCGACAACCTCGAAGCCTTGCACATGGATGACGAAAACACCCATGGCAGCGTCGACTACATCCTCAGCAAAGTGCCGTTGCAGTTCAAATCCCTCAACTACATTCGAGGTCGCAGCTTCCAGCAGAGCCTGATTTTGATCGATGAATGCCAGAACCTCACCCCGCACCAGATGAAAACCATCATCACCCGTGCCGGCGCCGGTTCCAAAGTGGTGTGCCTGGGCAACCTGGCGCAGATCGACACCCCTTACCTGTCCGCGACCAGCTCCGGGCTGACCTACCTGACGGAACGCTTCAAGGATTTCCCGAACGGCGTGCACATCGCCTTGCAGGGCGTCCCTCGCTCGATTCTGGCCGAATACGCCGAATCCCACCTGTAACCGCCCAGTGTGGGAGCGGGGTTGCCCGCGATAGCGGTGGGTCAGTCGATGATAAGTTGACTGACGCGCTCCTATCGCAGGTAAGCCAGCTCCCACCTTTTGATCTGCGTTGGGTTTACAATCGGGGGCTTCTGATCAGGAGTATCCCCGTGCTGACTCATCTCGATTCCCAGGGCCGTGCCCATATGGTCGACGTCACCGACAAAAACGTGACGTTCCGTGAAGCTGTGGCCGAAGCGCGGGTGCGCATGCTGCCCCAGACCCTGCAAATGATCGTCGACGGCGCCCACCCCAAGGGCGATGTGTTCGCCGTGGCCCGCATCGCCGGGATCCAGGCGGCGAAGAAAACCAGCGACCTGATCCCCCTGTGCCATCCGCTGATGTTGACGGGCGTCAAGGTTGAGCTGGCCGCCGAAGGGGAAAATACCGTACACATCATCGCCCGCTGCAAACTGTCCGGGCAGACCGGCGTGGAAATGGAAGCGCTGACGGCCGCCAGTGTCGCCGCGCTGACCATCTACGACATGTGCAAGGCGGTGGACCGTGGCATGACCATCGAGAACATCCGCCTGCTGGAAAAGCTTGGCGGCAAGAGCGGGCATTTCAAGGCGGACCAGGCATGAGCATCCACGTACTGTTTTTTGCACGCTACAACGAGGCGGTAGGCCTGGACTCCCTGGAGGTCGAAGGCGACTTCGCCACCGTCGATGCCGTGCGCCAGGCACTGGCCGCAGATCCTGGCTTCGAGGTGCTCAATGAGGCCAGCCTGATGTGCGCGCGCAACCAGGAACTGTGCGCCCTCGACGAGCCTTTGCAGGCCGGCGATGAAGTGGCCTTCTTCCCGCCCGTGACCGGAGGCTGACCATGGCCATTCGTGTGCAAGCCCAACCCTTTGACCCCGGCGCCGAAGTCAACGCCATGCACGCCGCCAATGTAGGCGTGGGCGCAGTGGTGAGCTTTGTCGGCTATGTACGCGATTTCAACGACGGCCTCGATGTGGCGGGGATGTTCCTCGAACACTACCCCGGCATGACCGAAAAGGCCCTGGCCAAGATCGCTGTCGAGGCTGAGCAGCGCTGGCCGCTGCTCAAGCTGGAAGTGCTGCACCGCATCGGCGCCCTGGAGCCTGGCGAGCCCATCGTGTTCGTGGCGGCTGCCAGTGCCCATCGCCAGGCGGCGTTTGATGCCTGTGCGTTTGTGATGGACTACCTCAAGACCCGCGCGCCGTTCTGGAAGAAGGAAAACACCAGTGAGGGGCCGCGCTGGGTGGAGGGGCGCGACAGTGATCATGCGGCGGCGGATCGCTGGTAGTGGCGAGCAGCACCCACTACTAGCTCTATTTGACCTATAAAACCTTTGGTTTAGGCCAAAAGGTTCTGCACAACTGTCAATTCTGACAGTTGTTCGTCATTCTCCTTTAATACTTAATTACACTCACGGGCATTGGGTTTTCCTTTAGAGATAACCAGGCTGTATTAAGTAGTTATGCCTCCGATTGTACTTCATCGAAGATGAAAGTTTCAGGGAGAAAAAAATGACTGAGGAAAATAAACTGTCCAGGCTTTCCCATTTCAGGGTTACATGCCCGGATGGCTCGAACTTTACGGATAATCTTTATGCCAACGGGCGCCATCAATGTGAGGTTGTTGTTGAAGTAATAAAAGAGTGCCAAAATAGAATTGGGGTATGGGAGCGTACTGAATTAACTGATGAAGAAATTGAAAGTATCAGAGTTGTTTCGTTTTTTTCAGAAGATGGAGGATTTTTACCTAGTGGTTGGAGTTGTGATGAGAGAAAAAATATTTACAGTGAAGGGCTTTGGGAAGGTGATAAAAAAGTAGAACTGAAACCAACTGATTATAATCCGGGTCCCCTGGTTCAGAGGGTTTCTCGTTACTTGCGTTTCAGTTCGCAAGGCTCTATGGAGTCAGTCAGACTTGTAGCATGTATGGTTTTGAACGGTCAGGTTTATAAAACCAAGTCGTTGGCGGAAGATAGCGGTTTTGATTCGTCGGTTACCCTCCAGCCAGTGGTTCCATTTAGACTCTCTGTGAAAGATTTGGTTGAGTATAAACATGCAGCAGTTTCGGATACAACGTTCTATGCGACGGTATATTATTGGACTCCTCCTGCTGGGGTGGTGTTCGTTGCGCAAGAAGGTCTTGACCGGCCGTTGGATATGGACTACGAGGGTGACCATTTTCAGACTGGTTACGCTTATGCAAAACAGGGCAATAACACTCCCCATAAGGGGGGTGTAGTTGTTAATAAGGGGAACTCTCCCGTTATGCGGTCGGATATATTCAAGCCTTACGGTATTCCGGTTTACAATTATTATGTGCGGACTGATATGCGGCCGACAATCATGAGGGCAATAACGGCACGATCTCTTGCTTTGAAAGTTGATGTTACGCACGACTCGAATAGCACATGGAGTTTAATAGATAATTTTGGAAACTTACATCAGTTTGTATTGGAGTCGGCCGGTCCTAACTATGAAGGATTGCGTATAAAAGATAAGGGGCCAGACCTGAAGTTGACCTATTTCAAGATAAAACTTCCTAATAATCAAACTTGGACGGATGCTCTTTATAGCAACGGTCGTCATCAGTGCAAGGTCCAGGTCGAGGTGATATTGGAGCGCGAGGATACAGGTCCTGTTCCACTGACTGCAGAGCAGCGTGCTAGTGTGACGATTACACGTTACTCAACAAATGTACACGAAGTATTGCCGCCTGGATGGTCGTGTGATGTTGAAAAAAATATGTTTGACACGGGACGCTGGGTGAGAGATGGCATCATGGAAGATGAGCAACGCAACATAGGCCCGGATGATAATGGTTCGGTACCGTTTTCAGAAATAATTGATCGGTATATGCGTTTCGACTCGACCACTCCGATCGAAACTCAAAAATTCATGGCCAGAATCATAATAGATGGGGTTGTTTATACAACTAATCCGATATCTACTCCAGGTGGTAGTTCAATTGATATTCTTCCGATTAGACCATACCGTCTAAGCGTGCGCGATTTGACAGTTTATCATGATTTTGATGCGCAGCATGATGCTAATAGTGACGCAGATGTTTTTTATTATAATCCACCGGCGGGACTGAGGATTGTCTCCACGATGGGGCTTGACAACCCTTTGCAAGTCAATGATGAGGGTGATTACTTTCAAACGTCATTTTCGCAAAAAATCAACAGAGATGGATATCGGTATTGTAAGGCCGGTGTTGTCTTGCAAAAAGATGTGCCAGGCTTGAAGCTGCGGACTCATGATGTTCAGAGAAATGCTAACTTTCTTAATCCTTATATTGAATACAATGTTGTGTCTACTATTTTTCGTGTAGTGAAAATTTGGACAAAAAATCCAATTGTTGAAGGTGATACAAAAAGTACATTGCGTGTCTGGGATAATTTTGGATGTGAGCATAGATTTTTTATAGAGAAGGCGGACAGTGGGCGTAGTTTAGAACTGAGAGATGCGTGAGTGTGCGATTTCTGATGGCGAGTTCGGGTATGTAGTGTTCGTTTGGATTTAACTATTTTGCTGGTTGTCTGTACAGTTGAGGAGTTAAAAATGAATGTCTATTCTAATGCTTTTAATTTCAGTTCGTATCTCAACGGTTCAGTTGATCCGCGCACGGGGCAGTATGGTGGGCAAATTCGTTTGGCCACTTTGTATCCTGAAGGCCCACAAGAGGTGAGTCGGGATATTATGCTGTCGTTTTCTATGCTTAATTCCATTAATAGCCCTTACGGTATCGGATGGCAGCTCAGTAATACTTCATTTGATTTGGTCAGTCTGAATTTTACCTTGCTCAATGGCGGAAGATATCAAACCAGTGGTCTGCCTTCGGTAGGCGGCACGATGATATTCAAGGATTACAAGTTAAAAGATCTAGTCGTCAAACGACCGGATACCAATACGCTGCATGTAATTTACAAAGATGGATCTGTAGAAGTTTTACGTCGCACAAGCAGTACTGTGCCGTACCGGATAGACGCTATATTGTTCGAGAATGGCGAGCGCTTGACTTTCCGGTACGGCACTACAGGTTTTTTGGAGCGGATCCTCAACCATAAGCAAGAAGATCTACTTATTCTGACCTACTCCACCGGGCGTTTGTCGTACGTAGATGCTCGGGTCGAAGGGGGGCGTTATGCCCGCATTCAGTTTACACAGATCAATAATCTTTTGACGAGAGTGACGGCCCCCTATGATCGTAGTGAACCGCCCGGCGCTGCGGCTTATGCGTTTGAATACTGGCCGGAGTTTCGCAACGGCCTGGTCCCTCTTAAGCGAGTTTATTCGCCGATGGGTGGGGAGGAACTGATTAGTTATGAGGAGAACGGGCACCAATATGCCAACAACCAATACATTCCACGGGTCGTCCGTTGGGTGCAGACACCAGGGGCCAGTCAGCCGGACATGATCCGGACCTATGCCTACAGTCAGGGCAAGAATTTTACCGGTTACCCGTTCTCCGGCGGTTTTCGCGAAGGCGAAGACAACCTGTACTTGGTAGGCAGCGCTTATGACTACTGGACCGAAGAGACCAGCCGCAGTGCTAATAATGCGGTGCTGAGCGTCAGCCGCACCACCTATAACAAGTTTCACCTGTTGACCGAAGAACGGGTTACGCGTGAGGGGACGCGGACCCAAATGAACATCACGTACAACACGGTCCCCGGCCTGTTTCCCGCCCAGCCAGCCAATCTCCACCTTGCCAAAACCATCACCAAACGCTATGAGCTAGTGGCTGGTGGTACCCCGAGGGAAGAGATCCAGCAGATAGAAACTGACGACTACGGCAACGAACTCAGTCGCACTGAGCCTTCCGGTATCCGTACCGAATACAGCTATTACCCGATTGCGGGAGAAAGCGGCAAGTGCCCTGCCGACCCCCACGGTTTGTTCCAGCGCTACCTCAAAGAAGAGCGACTCGTGCCCGTAGGAGGCGCGCCTGCCGCGCGGCTCACGGAATATACCCATACACGTGTCCCGCAGACGGGCAGTAGCTATTTTGTGCTGCAGCAATCCATCAACCAGGCTGGTGTGCTGGCCATGCAGCAGACTTATTACCAAACCCCTGTCGAGCTGGCTGGCCGGTTGAAGAGCGCCACCAGTACGGTCGGCGGGCAGGCGCTGACCAGTGAGTTCAGTTACGTGATTCAAGGCGATAATGTGCTCGAAACCCGGCGGCTGAAGGGGCGCGAGGGGCAATGGCTTGAGGCCAAGCGCACGCTTTCGCTGGTCAATCGACGCCTGTTGTCGATGACGCGAGACGGCGAAAGCACTCTGGATCTGGCTTACGACGTCAGTGGCCGATTGACGGTGGAAACGGTTGCTCCCGGCACACCGCAAAAAGCCACGCGGCAATACGCCTACCATTTTGCGCAGGGGGTGACGCGTGCCCATTTGATCACCACGGATGCGCAAGGGATCAAGGCCATTACTTACTATGATGGTGCTGGCCGCCAGGTGGCCGAAGCACAGGTGATCGGCTCGAATCAGGAGCGACCCACTTGTACCTGGCGTTATGACGCGCTCGGGCAAACCGTCGAAGTGGTCGATATGGATTACGTGACCGAAGGGCAGCGCTTGTTGAAAAGCACCCACACCTACAACCGCTGGGGCAACGCGAGCCGTGTCACCCACGCCGATGGCCGCGTAGTGATCAATGAGTACGACCCGCTGCTCAATCTCACGGAAGAGGGCGTTGTGGGCGGGGAACGCCGTATCACCTATTTCAATGCCTACAACCAGCCGATCAAGGTCGAGCGCCTGGATGCCAGCAACAATAAAGTTGAAGTGGAGTCGTACACCTACGATGGCCTGGGGCGATGCCTGACGGTATTGGATATCAATAAAACGCTCACTGAGTTGACTTACGACGGGTTTGACCGGCTGGTGACGACCCTGCAGAAACCGGTCGACGGTACCCCGCAGCGGCTGAGTAAAACTGACTACGTCCCAGGAACCAGCAGTGAGTTGGCCAGTGCCATCACCGTCGACGGCAAGCGGTTGGGGGCCCGTACTTACGACAGCCTGGGCCGGATGACCAGCCAGGTGCGTGGGACGGGACAGGCTACGACCTGGGAGTACGAGGCCGGTTGGTTTGAACCTATTGCCATGGTTTCCCCCCGGGGTGGGCGCCAGGTCATGACCTATGACAAGCAACTCGATGTGCCGACTCGGATTGAGATGACAGGACTGCCGGTGAGCACCTACCGGTATGATCCGGTGGGCGGAGCATTGACGCGTTCGGAGACCAATGGCCTGATCCATGAGCTTTTCCAGGATGCCATCGGCCATCCCGAGAAGGACATTCAAACCGCCAGCGGTACGTCGCTGACCTCCCAGTATGGCTACTCCCCCGCAGGGCGCCTGCTGCATCAGACCTCAGCCGATGGCCAGCGCAGTGCGCTTGCATACGATACCCTCGGGCGATTTTCCAAGATGACCACCGGCCCCCTGGTGATCGAACAGACTTACGACACCCTGGGCCGGCCGCAGAACCTGACCACCACCTATGAAAGCACGAAGATTCTCACACGCGTGACCTACGACTCGCTGGGTCGGGAAGCTGAGCGCCGCTTTGAGCAAAACGGTGCATTGTTCCAGGTGTTGGCCAGTACGTATTACGTCAACGGTATGTTGGCGACTCGGTTTCTTCGCAATGCGAGTTCACAGGTGGTCATTGGCGAGACCTTCACCTACGACGCCTACCTGCGGCTCAAGACCTATCGCTGTGAGGGGCCTGAACATCCCAAGGATCACCTGGGCCGGGGCATTGTCGGGGAGGATTACACCTTCGACAGCCTCAATAACATGACGCGGGTCGTCACTGCATTTGCCGATGGCACACAAGACACCTGCCAACGTTATTTTACCGGTACCGACCCCACGCAGTTGACCCGCCTGACCCATACCCGACCGGTGCAGGATGTCACCCTGACATATGATGCAGCGGGCAACTTGCAGGCGAGCCCGGAGGGTCACGCCTATACGTACAATGGCTTTGAACAACTGACGGCGGTGAAGGCCGGCCCTCTCAACTACAGCTATAAGTACGATGCCGAGGCGCGCCAGGTGCATGCATCCCGGGGCGCTGAACCGCCCGTGATGCTGGCATACGCCGGTAGGCGTCTGGATCTGCTGGTTGAAGGCAGTAAAAAGATCCGTTTCGCTGACGGTGGGGATGAGGTGATGGCGCGCAGTGGTGGCGTGGGCGGCCCACAACTGCATATGAACGATGCCAGCGGTAGTGTGCGCGGCCTGTCAACTCCCGGTCAGCCCCATGTCCGCCGGCACTACACGCCCTATGGTGATGCATATATCCCCCTGGATGATGGCAAGGTCCGCAGCATGGCCGACCTGCAACTGCCGGCGTTCAATGGCGAGCGTCTGGATGTGCCGACCAACCTGTATTTCCTCGGTAATGGTCTGCGGGCCTACAGTCCTAGCCTGAGGATGTTCTTGCAGCCTGATCTGTTGGGCCCATTTGATGAGGGGGGGATCAATTGCTATGCCTACTGTGCCGGCAACCCGATCAACATGCGCGATCCTAGTGGGATGTGGCCTGGCTGGGTGAAGTGGGTATTGACCGGGGTAGCACTGGCGTTGTCGGTGGTAACGCTTGGGTTTGGGGCTGTCGGTCTTGCGGCCACGGTATCAGCTGCTGCAGCTTCGGCAACGTCAGTTGCTGCGGGGTTAGCTGCGGCAACAGTGGCGATGACCGCTGTGGGGGCGCCGGTCGTTGCGGGGGTTTTTGCGGGCGCGGCAGCCACTGCGACTGCGGCTGGCGCTACGATTGCCGCTGCCGCCGCTGCCGCCACAGGGTGGGTTATCGCCTCCAAGGCAGCGATCACCGTCGGAGCGGGGCTCGGTGTTGTAGGCGGGACGTTGAGTGTCGCGGGGCTGGCTACTGCCGAGGTCGATAAAGCCATGGGGTGGGACCGTTCGCACATCATCCGTAGGCTGGGGTGGGCCTCCCTCGGGTTTTCAATTGCCTCGTTGGTAGTGGGTATTGGGGGGGCTTATACCTCGTGGCACATGACCTACACCTCTGCGGCCTCAAAGGCGGCCGGAACCGGAAAACTGCTGGAAAGTCCCGCCGCCTTGGGGTTAATCGCGGGGGGCAAACGCATGTTGGGCTTATCCTACAAATTCACCGATAAATGGGGCATCACCCCATACAGCCAGCTTTTTGGGGCTACACGGGCTGTATTGAGATTTACCAATCTGGGGCGCTCGATTCAAGCGAGAGTCGGCTCACCGGCCACACCTCGACCGGAAGGCGGCGGCCCTGCTTCAGCCCAACCCCAGTCACAACCCACTGCCAGTCGAGTGGTCGATATGCCCGGCAGCAGCGCCGGCTTCTACCAGTCATTCAGAGAGGAAGCCTTGCGCATTCGCCAGCCCATCCTGGGGGAATTGTATCGAGGGTAGGCTTGGCAAACGCCGCATTAACCCAGACGCCGGGGCGACAACATCGCCTCGGTCAATCCCGCACCCACCAACGCCTCGGGTAACGCCAGCCCACGCACCAGCGCCGCGCTGGCCTGGCCCATCGCTGGTGAGGTCTGGATGCCATAGCCACCCTGGGCCGCGACCCAGAACAAGCCCTCTACCTGCGGATCAAAGCCACACACCAGGTCGCCATCGCTGACAAAACTGCGCAGCCCGGCCCAGGTGCGCGTGGGGCGGCGGATGCTCAGGGTGGTGGCCTGTTCGATGTGATAAATCCCCGTGGCGATGTCCAGTTCTTCGGGCTGCACGTCGTGGGGCTCGACCGGGTCGGCATTGGCCGGGGAGCCGAGGAACATGCCGGCGTCGGGCTTCATGTAGAACGAGCCGTCGAGGGCGGCCAGCTCCGGCCAGGCATGGATATTCACGTCTGCCGGCGGGGCGAAGATAAAGGCACTGCGGCGCTTGGGTTGCAGGCCGATTTTTTCGGCGCCGGCCAGTTCCGCGACTTGGTCGGCCCAGGCCCCGGCGGCGTTGATGATCACTGGGGCACTGAAGCGCTGTTGCGCGGTGCGCACTTGCCACTGGCCTTGATCGTCACGGGCCAGTTTCTGCACCTGGTTGTCGGTGTGGATTTGCCCGCCATTGCGCCGAATGCCACGCAAGTAGCCCTGGTACAGCGCATCGGTGTCGATATCGCAGACCGTCGGGTCGTAGATCGCGCCGTGGACTTTTTCCGCGCGCAGGATCGGCAGCATACGCAGCGCCTGCTCGGCACTCAGCAGCCGCGTCTCGGGCACCAGGGCCTTGGCGCTCAGGTATTGGCGCTGCAACTCGTCAGCGTCGCCCACCAGGTCCACCAGCAGTTCGCCACGGGGCGTGAGCAAGGGGTGTTCGCTGAAACCTGCGGGCGGGTGATCGAAGAAGTCGCGGCTGCCCAGGGTCAGGGCGCGCACTTGCGGCGTGCCGTAGGCCGCGATGTACAGGGCGGCGGAGCGGCCGGTTGCGTGATAGCCCGGCATGGACTCACGCTCCAGCACGATGACGCGGGCGTGTCGGGACAGCCAGTAACCGGCGCTGGCACCGGCGATGCCGCCGCCGATGATGAGGTAGTCGGCCTGGTTCATGGGTTCCTCCTTGAATATAAAAGCGCTGAAAGCCAATGTGGGAGCGGGCTTGCTCGCGAATGCGGGGTGTCAGTCTCTGGATATATTGACTGATCCACTGCATTCGCGAGCAAGCCCGCTCCCACATGGTTTACCGCAGTCCAGCTTAAGGGCGTTTACGCTCTACGGGGCGCAGCAAGTGCGTCGGCGGCGTCTCGCAGCTGATCTTGCGGCCCAGCAGGGTTTCAATCGACGGCAATTGATACGAATCGTCTTCCCCGGCAAAGCTGATCGATACACCCGCAGCGCCCGCCCGGCCGGTACGGCCGATGCGGTGTACGTAGTCGTCCGGCACTTCCGGCAGGGTGAAGTTGATCACGTGGCTGATGCCATCGATATGAATCCCGCGGCCCGCCACATCGGTGGCCACCAGCACGCGGATCTTGCCCTCGCGAAAGCCTTCCAGGGTCTTGATGCGCTTGTGCTGCGGCACATCGCCCGACAACTGCGCGGCGTTGACGCCATCGCGTACCAGGCGTTCTTCGATGCGCCGTACTTCGTCCTTGCGGTTGGCAAACACCATGACCCGCTCCCAGCCGTTGTCGTTGACCAGGTTGTAGAGCAGCTTGTATTTGTCGGCACCGGCCACGGCATAGATATGCTGCTCGACGTTCTCGCTGGCAACGTTCAGTGCCTCGATCTCGACGATGGACGGGTCGGTGGTCCATTGCTTGGCAAGGTTCATCACGTCTTCGGTGAAGGTCGCGGAGAACAGCAGGGTCTGGCGCTCGTTTTTCGGTGGGGTCTGGCGAATGATCTGGCGCACTTGTGGGATAAAACCCATATCGAGCATCCGGTCGGCTTCGTCCAGCACCATCACCTCGACCATGTCCAGGTGCACGTCGCCGCGCTGGTTGAAGTCCAGCAAACGGCCCGGAGTGGCGACCAGGATGTCGCAGTGCCGCGCTTCCAGGTGCTTGAGCTGTTTGTCGAAGTCCATGCCACCGACGAACGTCATGACGTTGAGGCCGGTGTACTTGGTCAGGTCGGCGGCGTCCTTGGCGATCTGCACCACCAGTTCGCGGGTCGGGGCGATGATCAGCGCCCGTGGCTCACCCATGTAGCGCTCTTTGGGCGGTGGGGTCTGCAGCAACTGGGTAATGATCGAGATCAGGAACGCAGCGGTCTTGCCGGTGCCGGTCTGGGCGCGGCCGATGGCGTCTTTGCCGGCCAGGGTAAAGCCCAGTACCTGGGCCTGGATCGGTGTGCAATACGGAAACCCCAGGTCCTGGATGGCGTGCATCAGTTCCGGAGCCAGCTTGAAGTCATGAAAGCGAGTCTTGCCCTCTTGGGGCTCGACCACGAAGTCTTCCAGCTTCCACGGCTTTACCACAGGTTTTGGCGCGCGTTCGCGGCGCGGTTTTTCTGCGCGCGGCGGTTCTTCTGCGGGCTGGGCGGCGACAGGGGCCGGGACAGCAGGCGTGGCGGGCGGCGGTTTTGGCGAGGCAACAGGCGCGGTTCGGCCAGGCTGTTTACCATCATTGCGGCTGCCGGACGTTTGGACAGGGGCGCTGGGAACAGGGGCGAGTGGTTCAGCCTCGCTTTTACCGAACATCTTCTTGAGTGCTTTGAGCACGGTCATCTCATCAATTGGTTAAGGAATGTACGCCGGCCAGTGTAATGCAAGAATCGGGCGCGGCGTAGTGCGTTGGTCATGCGGCTACATAATGGCGGGCTTTGAGCCCAGGCGGCCGGACAACCAGGTGCCGATGTCGCGGATTTCTTCGGGTAACACCTCGTGACCCATTGGGTATTCCTGCCATGTCACGGTGACACCACGCAGCTTTAAATGCTCGTAGGCACTGCGACCCATGGCGTTCTGCACCACCTCATCGTACTGGCCATGCAGGCACAGGGCTGGAATTCGCTGCTGGCTGGCGGACAATTCCAGCTCATCGCTGAAAGTCGGCGCATAAGTGGAGAGGGCAAGCACGCCACCCAAGGCACCCTGCCATTTCACAAACGCGGCGTGCAGGACCACGGCGCCACCCTGGGAAAAGCCGGCAAGGAAAATTCGCGAGGCGTCTATCCCGCTGGCTTTTTGTTGTTCGATCAAATCGATGACCATGTCTGCCGACTCATCCAGCTGTTCGCGGCTGATGGCCCGTGCCGGACTCATGGCCAATATGTCGTACCAGCTTGGCATCTCGTAGCCACCATTGATGGTCACCGCACGGGTCGGCGCCTGGGGCAATACAAAACGCGTGGACAACAAGGTTTCCTGCAACGCTTCGGCCACTGGCAGGAAGTCGTAGCGATCGGCACCCAGGCCATGCAACCAGATTACGCAGGCGTCTGCGGGCTTGGCGGGCTGAAGAATCAAGGGTTCGGTCATGTTTGCTCCAAAAATGTGCGTGCGCGCCGATGGGGGGCGTCGGGGCGGTGCGTGGACGGTGGCTCAGTTAACAAGATGTCGCATGGCTGACTGTTTTGCGATTGATCCTGGGCTGAAACGGCTCAGCAGACACTCTGGTACGCCGCTTGCTATGTGTAGGTCGATGTCAGAACTATCTGAGGACGGTAACACTATCAGTGACTGCCGCCTCTGGGATAGCCGCTGCAATTACAGCGAAAGTCTCTGTCGCTTGACCCAAAAAAAAGCCAACACGGGTCGATATCGCCTCATAAGGGTGCGCAGAGGTTGGAGCTCCGACACAACAAGAGCAACTGGAGGTTTGAATGAAGGTATTGAAGTCTACCCTGGCCATCGTGACCGCGGCGACCGTCCTGGGCATCAGTGGCCTGGCCCAGGCCGGTGCCACCCTGGATGCGGTACAGAAGAAAGGTTTTGTGCAATGTGGCGTCAGTGATGGTTTACCGGGGTTCTCGGTGCCGGATGCCAGCGGCAAGATCCTCGGGATCGACGCTGACTATTGCCGCGCCGTGGCCGCTGCCGTGTTCGGTGACGCGACCAAGGTCAAGTTCAGCCAGTTGAATGCCAAGGAGCGTTTCACCGCGCTGCAGTCTGGCGAAGTCGACATCCTCTCGCGCAACACCACCATGACCAGCTCCCGTGATGCGGGCATGGGCCTGAAATTCCCAGGGTTCATCACCTACTACGACGGCATCGGCTTTTTGGTCAACAGCAAGCTGGGGGTAAAAAGTGCCAAGGAACTGGACGGTGCAACCATCTGCATCCAGGCCGGTACTACCACTGAGCTGAACGTTTCCGACTACTTCCGTGGCAATAACCTCAAGTACACCCCGATCACCTTCGATACCTCCGACGAAAGCGCCAAGTCCCTGGAGTCCGGGCGCTGCGACGTGCTGACCTCCGACAAGTCGCAACTGTTCGCCCAGCGCAGCAAGCTGGCCGCGCCGAAAGACTACGTGGTATTGCCGGAAACCATTTCCAAGGAGCCCCTGGGCCCGGTCGTGCGCAACGGCGACGACGAGTGGCTGGCCATCGTGCGTTGGGTAGGCTACGCCATGCTCAATGCTGAAGAAGCCGGCGTCACCTCGAAAAACGTCGAGGACCAAGCCAAGTCCACCAAGAACCCGGACGTTGCGCGTCTGCTGGGGGCTGACGGGGAGTACGGAAAAGACCTGAAAGTGAAGAAGGACTGGGTGATACAGATCGTCAAGCAGGTCGGCAACTACGGCGAAGTGTTCGAACGCAACCTGGGCAAGAGCACCCCACTGGAAATCGACCGTGGCCTGAACGCGCTGTGGAACAACGGTGGCATTCAATACGCACCACCAGTGCGCTGATAGCTGATGGTTCTATCACCCGGTGGGCCAACCGCCGGGTGATGTTCTGTTCCATTATTCCTGGGGCACTTAATGCAAACTCAAATCGGCGCACCAAAACAGAAGCTCAGCTTCAGTGATCCAAAAGTGCGTGGGTGGCTGTTCCAGATCATCACCATCGTGGCGGTGGTCTCGTTGGGCTGGTACCTGTTTAACAACACGCAAACCAATCTTCAGCACCGGGGCATTACCTCCGGTTTCGACTTCCTGGAGCGCAGTGCCGGGTTTGGCATCGCTCAGCATTTGATCGACTACACCGAATCGGACAGTTATGCCCGGGTCTTTGTGATCGGCCTGCTCAACACCTTGCTGGTGACCGTGATCGGTGTGGTCCTGGCGACGCTGCTCGGGTTCGTCATTGGGGTGGCGCGGCTGTCACCGAACTGGATGATCAACAAACTGGCGACCGTGTATGTGGAAGTGTTCCGCAACATTCCGCCGTTGTTGCAGATCCTGTTCTGGTATTTCGCGGTGTTCCTGACCATGCCGTTGCCGCGCAACAGCCATAACCTGGGCGACACCTTCTTTATGAGCGCCCGGGGCCTGAACATGCCGGCGGCGCTGGCGGCCGACGGTTTTTGGCCGTTTGTGGCCAGTGTGGTGGTGGCCATCGTGGCAATCGTGCTGATGGCGCGTTGGGCCAACAAGCGCTTTGAAGCCACCGGCGTACCGTTCCATAAGTTCTGGGCGGGCCTGGCGCTGTTCATCGTGATTCCGACGTTGTGCACCTTGATCTTCGGTGTGCCGCTGCACTGGGAAATACCCAGGCTTGCGGGTTTCAACTTTGTCGGCGGCTGGGTATTGATCCCCGAGCTGCTGGCGCTGACCTTGGCGCTGACCGTCTACACCGCCGCGTTTATCGCCGAAATCGTGCGCTCGGGCATTGAGTCGGTGAGCCACGGCCAGACCGAAGCTGCGCGCTCCCTGGGCCTGCGCCCGGGGCCGACGCTGCGCAAGGTCATTATCCCGCAAGCCCTGCGGGTGATCATTCCGCCTTTGACCAGCCAATACCTGAACCTGGCGAAAAACTCATCCCTGGCCGCCGGCATCGGCTACCCGGAGATGGTGTCGCTGTTTGCCGGCACGGTGCTCAACCAGACCGGCCAGGCCATCGAGGTCATTGCCATCACCATGAGCGTGTACCTGGCGATCAGCATCAGCATTTCCCTGCTGATGAACTGGTACAACAAGCGCATTGCGCTGATCGAGCGGTGAGGAAACCAGCATGACTTCCCATACTTTCAAACCTGACATGCCACCACCGAACAAAGTGTTCGGGCCGATGGCATGGATGCGCGCCAACCTGTTCTCCAGTGGGTTCAACACCCTGCTGACGTTGCTGGCGATCTACCTGGTCTACTTGGTGGTGCCGCCGATTGTGCAGTGGGCGATCCTCGACGCGAACTGGGTCGGCACTACCCGGGCCGATTGCACCAAGGAGGGTGCTTGCTGGGTGTTTGTCCAGCAGCGCTTCGGGCAATTCATGTACGGCTATTACCCCGGCGACCTGCGCTGGCGCGTGGACCTGACCGTGTGGTTGGCCATCGTCGGCGTGGCGCCGTTGTTCATCTCGCGTTTTAAACCCAAGGCGATCTACGGCCTGGGCTTTCTGGTGGTGTACCCGATCATCGCCTTCTTCCTGCTGCACGGCGGAATCCTTGGCCTGGCCAACGTCGCGACCAGCCAATGGGGCGGGCTGATGCTGACCCTGGTGATCGCCACCGTCGGTATCGCTGGCGCCTTGCCGCTGGGCATCGTGCTGGCGTTGGGGCGGCGCTCCAAGATGCCGGCGATTCGCGTGATCTGTGTGACCTTTATCGAGTTCTGGCGCGGCGTGCCGTTGATCACGGTGCTGTTCATGGCGTCTGTGATGCTGCCGCTGTTCCTGCCAGAAGGCATGAACTTCGACAAGCTGCTGCGGGCGTTGATCGGCGTAATCCTGTTCCAGTCGGCCTACGTGGCGGAAGTGGTGCGCGGTGGCCTACAGGCGATTCCCAAGGGGCAATACGAAGCCGCCGCCGCGATGGGCCTGGGCTACTGGCGCAGCATGGGCCTGGTGATCCTGCCGCAAGCGTTGAAGCTGGTGATCCCCGGCATCGTCAACACTTTTATCGCGCTGTTCAAGGACACGAGCCTGGTGATCATCATCGGTCTGTTCGACCTGCTCAACAGCGTCAAGCAAGCCGCCTCCGACCCGAAATGGCTGGGCATGGCCACTGAGGGCTATGTGTTCGCGGCCCTGGTGTTCTGGATTTTCTGTTTTGGTATGTCGCGCTATTCCATTCATTTGGAACACAAGCTCGACACTGGCCACAAGCGTTAGGAGTTCTTTTGATGAGCGAAGCAATCAAACAGCCTGTGAGCCCTGAAGGCATTATCCAGATGCAGGGCGTCAACAAGTGGTACGGCCAGTTCCATGTGTTGAAAGACATCAACCTCAACGTCAAGCAGGGCGAGCGTATCGTGCTGTGCGGCCCGTCGGGCTCGGGCAAATCCACCACCATTCGCTGCCTCAACCGCCTGGAAGAACACCAGCAGGGGCGCATCGTGGTCGATGGCGTGGAGCTGACCAACGACCTCAAGCAGATCGAAAGCGTGCGCCGCGAAGTGGGCATGGTGTTCCAGCACTTCAACCTGTTCCCGCACCTGACCATCCTGCAGAACTGCACGCTGGCGCCGATGTGGGTGCGCAAGATGCCCAAGCGCAAGGCTGAGGAAATTGCCATGCACTACCTGGAACGCGTGCGCATCCCGGAGCAGGCCCACAAGTTTCCGGGGCAATTGTCCGGCGGCCAGCAACAGCGCGTGGCCATTGCCCGTGCCTTGTGCATGAAGCCGAAAATCATGCTGTTCGACGAGCCAACCTCGGCCCTCGACCCGGAGATGGTCAAGGAGGTGCTGGACACCATGATCGGCTTGGCTGAGGACGGCATGACCATGTTGTGCGTAACCCACGAAATGGGCTTTGCGCGCACCGTGGCCAACCGCGTGATCTTTATGGACAAAGGCGAGATCGTGGAACAGGCGGCGCCCAATGACTTCTTCGACAACCCGCAGAATGAGCGGACCCGGTTGTTCTTGAGTCAGATTTTGCATTGATTGCGATGTGATGTTCAAAAGCAAACCCGGCCTGGCGCCGGGTTTGTTTTTGCGAGCTAGGAAGCTTTGAGTGCTTTAGCGTCGTTGTTTACGGCATACGTGAAGGCTGCGCGCAAATCAGCACCTTCGGCGAGGACTTTTGCCTCCGCCAGCAAGTGCGGGTGACGGTCCAACAACCGCATCAACAGCACCAAGGGTTTGGGCGCCATAAGCTCACCGCGCTCATATCGAGAGAACGCGTTGTGGCCGCCCCCGGACAACCATTGCACCGCTTCCTTTTGTGTAAGGTGAAGTTTTCGACGGATGCGTTTCATCTCGGTGCCGATCATTTTCCGAGCTGCCAGAACCAACTCGTCACCTGCTTCTCCATAGCGATCGGCACTATCGGTCTCGGGGTCCCAAAAGCCGTCGCCGCAGGCTTTGCATTCCCAGCCTGAAAGATTGTCGACCCGACGCTCCATGCCGTGGACACTGATGGTTTCGCTGCGGCCCTCGAAATAGCTCAAGGCATCAGGGGCGCCACAGATGTAGCACAGCTCGGTTTTTTTCATGGATTTTTCTCCTTGAAGGAGATTACCGGAGGCCTTCCGTCTGTGCGGTAAGTGACCTTGATGTAAATCTCCCGGTCTTTTGAGTGAGTGTGGTACACGTCCTGCCAGACTCGATGGTCTCCATAAGTGGTCATCGACTTGTACAACATCCAGTTTTCCAACGCATAGATCACTTCCTGCATTTCCTCGATGCTCAAGCGCAGGTTCCAGGCACATTGCTGCGCTGTCTTGGTAAATGCGTTCCTCCCAAGCCGCCTGACATCCGCCTTTATCACCGCCAAATCGTAATGAGGTGTGTACTTTTCCATAAGACACCTGCGTTCAATAATTACCCTCAGAGGGTAATTTTACTAATCGAAAATTCGGTTCTTTTGCCCGCCTGAAAACCCTAGTGCGTTGCTTCCGTAGGCAACTCCGAATAGGCTGTACGAAAATTCATCCTATGATTGGACGAAAGCACCAGGCCCATGCCAAACATCGCCCCGCTTATCAAACGCTCCCTGGTCGACCAGGCCCTCGATCAACTGCGCCAGCGCATCACCCAGGGCAAGTGGGCCATTGGTGAACGCCTGCCCACCGAGCCGGAGCTGTCTGCCGAGCTGGGCATCAGCCGCAATACGGTGCGCGAGGCGATGCGGGTGCTGGCGTTTTCCGGGCTGATCGAGATCCGCCAAGGGGACGGCAGCTATCTACGCTCGATGACCGACCCGCTGGGGGTGATGAATGCCATGTCTCATTGCACCCTGGTCCAGGCCCAGGAGACGCGGCAGATTCTCGAAGTCGAGGCCATTGGCCTGGCGGCCTTGCGCCGTACGCCGGAGGATTTGCTACAGCTGCGCCAGGCGCTGCAGGCCAGTGGCGAGCACTACCACGGCGACCTGGAGCACTACATCCAGTGCGACCTGGTGTTCCACAAGCGCCTGGTGGATGCGGCCCACAACCCGGCCCTGAGTGAGCTGTACCAGTACTTTTCGAGCATTGTCGGCGCCCAGTTGCGCCAAACCCTGAATATCAAGCCGCGCCGCCAGGCGGTATTCGACCTGCATGTCGAACTGCTCGAGGCCGTGGAACAGCAGGACCCGGAGCGTGCCAAGGCGCTGTCCCGGCAGTTGATCAATGAACCTTGAACCCGAGAACGCCATGCCCCGTGCAGATAACGCCCTTGAAGAATTGCTGATCGACGCCGAAGCCGATGATGCGGTGGTCCAGCACAGCCCGGTGCAGGTGCATCGCCCGTGGCTGTTGTTGCTGGGCCTGATCCTGGTGGCGTTGAACCTGCGTCCGGCGCTGTCGAGCATGGCGCCGTTGCTCAGCGAAGTGTCCAGCAGCCTGGGGCTGTCGGCGGCCCAGGCCGGGCTGCTGACTACCTTGCCGGTGCTGTGCCTGGGCCTGTTTGCGCCCATGGCGCCGATCCTGGCCCGCCGTTTTGGCGCCGAGCGGGTGGTGCTGGGGATTTTATTGACCCTGGCCGCCGGGATCATTCTGCGCAGCTCGTTCGGTGAGGTCGGGCTGTTCGCCGGCAGCCTGCTGGCCGGGGCCAGTATCGGCATCATCGGGGTGTTGTTGCCGGGTATCGTCAAGCGTGACTTTGCCAGGCAGGCCGGGGCCATGACCGGTGTCTACACCATGGCCCTGTGCCTGGGCGCGGCGTTGGCGGCCGGTGCCAGCGTGCCGTTGAGCCACTATTTCGCCGACAGCTGGAACATCGGCCTGGGCTTCTGGATGCTGCCGGCACTGGTGGCGGCGCTGTTCTGGTTGCCGCAAGTGGGGCACAGGCACGGTGCGCACCAGGTGGCTTATCGGGTCAAGGGGCTGTTGCGTGATCCGCTGGCCTGGCAGGTGACCTTGTATATGGGCCTACAATCCTCCCTGGCCTACATCGTGTTCGGCTGGTTGCCGTCGATCCTCATCGGCCGTGGCCTGAGTGCCACCGAAGCCGGGTTGGCCCTGTCCGGCTCGATCATCGTGCAGTTGGCCAGTTCCCTGGCCGCCCCCTGGTTAGCCACCCGTGGCAAGGACCAGCGCCTGGCGATTGTGGTGGTCATGCTGCTGACCCTCGGCGGTTTGTTCGGGTGCCTGTACGCACCGCTGGACGGTTTGTGGGGCTGGGCGATCCTGCTGGGCCTGGGCCAGGGTGGCACGTTCAGCCTGGCGCTGACCCTGATCGTGCTGCGCTCGCGCGACTCCCACGTGGCCGCCAACCTGTCGAGCATGGCCCAGGGCATCGGCTACACCCTGGCTTCCCTCGGCCCGTTCGCGGTCGGCCTGGTCCACGACTGGACCGGCGGCTGGACTGCCATCGGCTGGATTTTCGCGCTGATCGGCTTTGGCGCAATCGCCGCCGGGCTCGGCGCCGGGCGTGCGCTGTATGTGCAGGTCAGCAGCGAAAAACTCTAGAGGTACAGCACTTCCAGAGTCGCCGAGCCGTCGAGCGGGGTGTCGCGGCTCAGGTCCAGGTTCTGCCGGGCATTGATCACCGCTTCGACCTTGACCGTGCTGACCAGCTCCTGGATCGCCGACGGCCCGGCGGTGCTGCCCTGAATGTCGGTGAACCCCAAGTAGCTGTTGGCGCCGATATCGATGGGGTTGAGGTTGGCCGTGCGCCAGGCCAGGCCGCCTGTGGTGGACTCGGTGCCAAAGACCGTTGCGGTGCTGTCCACCAGGGTGTGGCGCGGGTCGAAACTCATGGAGTAGAGGCCGATGCGATTGCCGCTGTGGTCCAGCCCCAGCCCGTAGTAAATCTCGCTGTTGACCGTGGCTGTGCCATCGCGATTGTCGCGCATGCGCAAGGCAAAGCGACTCGGGGCGTTGCAGCCGATACTGACTTGCAGTTGCTTGATTGGCAGGCGCGTGCCGCGTTCGAGGTTCAGGTCCTGCTGGGAAATCTTGCCGTAGTCGATCAGCCCGCCACTGGACAGCAGTGGGGTGCAGGCGGTGGGCGTGATCCGGCCCGTGACGCTCAGGTCGACGGTCGAGGCTGCTGCCGCAGGGAGGGCGGCCCATAGCAGCAGGGAAGAAACAGCCAGGCTCAAGTTGTTCATAAGACAGGTTCCAGAGGTCAGAGGTAGATGATTTCGAGGGTGCCGGAGCCGTTGATATGCACCACGTTGCGCAGGTCCAGGGACTGGATCGGAGCCAGGTAGGCCTTGACGCGTACCGTGCCGGCCAGGTGCTGGATGGCAATCGGGCCCTGGGTGTTGCCGACGCTGTTGGTGAAGCCCATCAGGCTGTTGGCGGCGATTGGGATTTGCCGGGCACTGGAGCTGCTCCACGCCCGGCCATTGCTGGTGGAGTCGGTGCGATACAGCGTGCCGAAACTATCGGCGCTGAAGTCTGCGGGGTCGATGTTCAGGTAGTAGCGTCCGATCTTGTTCCGGCTGGCGTCCAGGTCCAGGCCGTAGGCGGTTTCATCGGTGCCGCCGGTAGCCGAGCCGAAGCGGTTGTCATGCATCAGCAAGGCAAAGCGTGCGGGCGCATCGCAGCTCACGGAAAACTGCAAGGTGCGGGTGGGCAGTGGGTTTTCTTGGGTGGCGCTCAGGTCCTTGGCCAGCAACGTGCCGTAGTCCACCAGGCCGCCATTGGACAGCAATGGGGTGCAGGCGGCTGGGGCGAAGTGGGCGTGCAGGGTCAGTTCCCGGTAGCGCCCGCTCTGGCGTGCGTCGAATGTCCCGGACACTTCCCAGGTGGTTGCCTCACGTACGTGGGTGGCGGCCACATCGGCCCAGGCGCTGAGGCTCAGTTGCAGGGAAAACTGCCGGCCCTGGACCACGCTGGCACCTTGTACCGGTGCGACGCCATGGCCTGGCCGCCAGCTCAATGCGCTAGCGACGCTGGCCGGTGGCTGGCCGGCGCCAGGCAACAACCCCAGCTCCACGGCCTGGCCATCCAGCACGCCATCGCTGACATGCAAGGCATAGGTGCCGTGCTCGGTAAATTGCAGGCGGTGTGCATTTGCAGCCAGGGCGCTATAGAACACGCTCATGTCCGACGGTTGCGGGCAATTGAGGTTCAGGCTCAAGCGGCGTTCGCCGAGCAGACGCTGGGGGGCACTGTCGTTTTGTGCAAGACGGCTCATCTGGCCGAAGTCCAGCAGCGACTCGCTGATATTCAACTGGCACTCGTCATTGGCCAGGGCGTTGCCGGCGAGGCCGACGCTCAGCACTGCAGCGGTCAGTCGCCGCAGGGCGCGCAGAAGGGGCATGGTGATCTTCCTCATAAGGGGTTGCAGCGCGCGGGCGCGGTTTCGAAATACACCTGGGGATCGCCCTTGGCCGGCAGTTCGAACTGCAGCCGGCAACGCGCCAGACCTGGCGCGCTGACCCACAATCCCGATGGCTCCAGCACGTTGGGCAGAAACACCTGGCCGCTGTCCTGGACCAGGGTCACGAACTCGCCGCTGGCGGTACTGACCGAGGCCCCGCGGGGCAACAGCACGCCCTGTTCGGTGCGTGCGGTGAGCAACACCCGGCGGGTCAACGTCACTGCGAAGTCCACCCGATCCACCGCCCCGCGCCCGGCCGAGATCATCGTCAGGCCATTGTTGATATCGGCATTGCGCGGCAGCGAGCGGGTCTGCACTTCCACCGGGCTGCGGCCATAGGCGCTCACCTGGGGGACGACGGCCTGGCCTTGCCAGTCGGTCCATACCGGGCCGCTGGGGGTGCTCAGCTTGATCCCGCCCATGTCGCCCACCGCGACCACGGCAAAGGTGTCGCGCACCGGATAAGGGGAAAACGTCACGCCACCGTCGTGCACCACCACGCCGCCGCGGGCGCTGCCCTGGTAGCTTGAACGCTCGGCGTCGGAGCGGCTGTAACTGAAGTCCAGCTGGCTGTAGCGGGGCAGGGCGGAGACGCCGAGGGTGGTTTCCACTTGTTGGTCACGGGTGTCGTGTTCGGCGCTGACGCGATAACTCAGTTGATCGTCGATCTGTTCGTTCAGTCCCAGCCCCGTGCGATGTTCGCCGCCCGAATTGCGGACCCAGCCCCGCACCCGACGGTTCTCACCCAACGGCAGGCTGACATTCAGGTACACCGCGTTGTCCTGCTGCTGGTGCCCGCCCATCTGCCACTCGGCACTGGCCGACAACGACACGCTACCGACGCTGGTGCCCCAGGACGCCAGGCCGCGGCTGCTGCTGTCGCCATCAAAGCTGCTGGAGCGCGACACCCCGGCACTGAACGCCCCCAGCCATGGGTGGGACCAGCCCACCGTGGCGCTCTGTTGATCGCGATAACGTGAGCGGCGCTGCTGGGTGGATTGCGGTTCATAGGTGGCTTCTTCCAGTTCCCGGTAGCCCGGTGTGCGCCAGGAGTTGGCCACGCTGAAGGCCCATTGTTCATTCAGGCGCTGGGACCATGACAGGTCGGTCTGCACCCCCCGGACTTTGTCCGGGGCCTGGGTGTCGGCCATTTGGGTGGCCAATTGCACCTGGCTGTCGAGCCACGGCAGCCACCCCAGGCTCAGCCCCGCCGCCCGGTATTCGCTGGACGCCAGCACGCCACTGCCCAGGGACAGCTGCGGATGTACAGCGCCGGTCCAGCCCGCGCTGACCACCCACGGATCGTCGCCCTGGGCATCGCCGATATTGCGCACGCGGCCTGCCGCCACCGAGTACCCCGGCGCGGGCAACCCAAGGCCGAGCATGGCGGCGGGGACCGTAAAGCGGCGTTCGCCACCGCTGCTTTCCTTGACCGTGACTTCGACGTCCGAGCGTGAGTTCAGGCGGCGCACATCGGTCAGGGAAAACGGCCCGGCTGGCACCACTGTGGAGTGAATCAACGCGCCGTTCTGCCGCACCTCGACCTGGGCCGGACTGTTGGCGATGCCTTCGATGGTTGCGCCCTGGCCTTGCTCCTGCAGGGCCTGTTCGGTGAGCACTTGCACCCCGGTGATCTGCGCGCCGGCCAGTACCGGGTTGTAGAGGTTGATCTGCCCCGTCTGCAGCACTGCCTGATGGTTGGCAAAGGTGCGTTGGGCGTAGGCTTCCAGGTGGGTGCTGCGCGACAGGCCATCCTGCCAGGTCTGTACCTGGCGGCTGCGCACGATCCAGTCACCGGCGTTGAAACCCACTTCGGTGTTGGCCGAGCCGAACCGGCTGTCGTCGTCACCGAAGCGGTTGTAGAACCCGGTGAGATCGTAATTGAGCAGGCCGGCAAACCCCCCGGTCCGATAGCCCGAGACGTCCTGTTGCAACGGCCGCAGCGCCTCGGTCGGCACCACCAGCGATACGCTGAGGTTGGCCGGATCGGGTTCTACCAGGCTTTGCGGATACTGCGCGAGCACATCGTGACAGGGGCCGCTGTCATCGGGCACCACCAGGTTGGCGGCGTCCAGCAAGGCCTGGTCAAAGCACAGGCGGCCCTGTGCATCGAAGCGCACTTCCAGGCGCCCGCGGTGCTGGCCATTGACCCGCAAGGTCACGGCGTGCTGGCCTGCGGTAAAACGCGGGGCGTCCAGTAGCAGGCTGGCCAACTGCGGGTCGATACCGCGCTGGTGCAGGGTGGTGGCGTCGAAGCCCGGCTGCTCCTGGGCCCAGCCCGTGGCGGGCAATAGGACTCCCGCCAGCAGCAGGGTGGGGAAGGTGAACCGTGTGGGCACGGCGTTGCCGGCACGGCAGCTCAATACTGTTTTCACGAAAGGCACTCGAGTGATGGGCGTCTGTGCGCCCTGGCGACGGTCTTCGAGCAGGCCCACTGTGGGCGCCGGCTGACCAGCGAAAGCCGTCGACGATTGCGCGGGGGGCCTGGTGCCTCGCGTTGCTCTCGGTTTTTTCGCCGGCAAGCCGGCGCCTACAGGGGGGCAGGACGCCTGGCTCTTGGTTTTTTCGTCAGGTGATAGGGGCTTCGTAGGCGGCCACGGCAAAGCCATAGACGGTGGCCGGTTGCAGCCGCACTTTGCTGGCAGGGCCGCCGGTGGCCGGCACACTCAGGGTTTCCCCCGGCAACACGTAGGTGCGTGGCAGCATGGCCTTGCCATCGCCGGGCAGCAGGCGCAGTTCCTGGGCCAGGCGCACTACATACGGGCTGTCGTTGCGCACCTGCAGGGTGTTGCCGTGCTGCGACCAGGTGAGGCCGGTCCAGGGCGTGCGATTGGGCGCCAGGCCTTTTGGATGAATGATCACCGGCAGGTTCTGGCGGACCGTCACCCCCACACGGGCATGCCCCGCTTCGGTGGCCGGGCGGCCCTGGGGCATACCTTCGAAGATCGCCCGCTTCAGCCGTTGGGTCAGCAGCGGTTGCGGGCTTTGCAGGATAAACCGCACCAGTTGCGATTTGCCCGCCTCCACCCGCGACAGCGGCGGCGTGACCACCAGCAGCGGTTCGCTGTCTTCGGGAATGTCTTGCAAGGTGACGTGCAGCAGGGCCAGTTGGCTGTCGGTATTGGTGACCGAAACAGCGGCCTCACCTTCGGCTTCGTAGACGATGACCACGGAGGTATCCGGGACCATGCCGTCGGCCTGCGCAAGGGCGCCAAACAGCAGTGTCAGGGCCACGATGCAGGCCCTGGTGTTGAACAATGTCGTCGTCATGACGGGGTTTTCCATGGGGGTTGCGTGAAGAGGTCAGAGGTAGCGCAAGTCCAGCACGATGGAGCCATCGAGCGGCACTTCCTGATTGAGGGTCAGGTACTGGGCGAAGTTGATGGACGTGTCGATGCGCAACTGGGCGCTCAACTGGCCGATAAAGTCGGGTTGGCGGTCACCGGGCGGGGCAAAGCCGACATAGGATTTGGGGTAGGCATTGGGTTCCGGCGACCAGGTTTCACCGTTGTCGCTGGAGGCCAGGGTTTGCATGGGTTGCGCGTCACCCACCGGGTTGCGGTAAGACAGCGCCACCGATCCCAGGCGCTCGGCCGGGACGTGAATGTTGCGGCCCAGGCCGTAGAAAAAACCGGGCGCCAGTGAGGACTCGGCGCGGTTGTCCAGCCCCACCAGGGCAAACAGCATCGGCCTGTTGCACTGCACGTTGAGCTCCAGCAATTGGCTGGGCAGCACGGTGAACTCGTTGGAGATCAATGTATGGGCAGGAATCTTCCCGTGATCGACCGTGCCGTCGTCAGACAGCGTGACGTGGCAGGCATCCGGTGTCAGGCGGCCGGTCACTACAAGGTCGACAAAGGAAGCGGCTAAGGTCGCCGCAGTGGTCGTCAACAAAAGCAATACTGTCAGGAGGCGAGGGAGCGTGTTCATCAGTGGGCGCCACGGGTCGGGGTGAATGCGGGCGATACAAAAACAACGCCCATGCCGCAGAGGGGTTGCCAGGCATGGGCGCCCATGGCGTTACAGGTATTTCACTTCAAGGGTTGCCGAGCCGTCGAGGGTGACCTCGTTGCTCAGGTCCAGGCTATCGGTACGGGCGATGCTGGTGACGACCAGCAGCTCGGTGACCATTTCCTTGACGGAGGCGGGCTGGGTGGCGTCGTCCAGGGCGGCGACTGCCATGTACAAGCCCGCGTCCCAGAACTTCTCGCTGTACCAGGTGTTGCCGCCGTCCCCGGAAGCAATCGGTTGCATCGCCACGCCATCGGCCACGGGATTGCGCAAGGTCAGTTGATACCAGCCCAGCTTCTGGGTGCCGTTGATCAGGCCCAGGCCGTAGTCGGAGGCCACGGTGGAGGATCCGGCACGGTTATCGATGGAGTGCAGGGCAAACTGAATCGGCGCATCGCACAGCACAGCCAGGGTGATGACGTGGCTGCCGATATGCGTCGGGTTGTCTGGGCGCAAGTCCTTGGCGGAAATCTTGCCGTGGTCGATCACCCCGCCGCCGGACAGGTTGGGGGTGCAGGCGCTAGGCACAATCAAGCCCTTGACGGTGAGGTCGACGGTCGATGCGGCGTAGGTGGTGGCGCAACCGAGCAGCATCAGGCTGGTGGCGAGGGCGGTAAACAGGGGCTTCATGGGGACGAATTCCTTTCGATTAGGTTTACAGATAGGTGACTTGGACCGTGGCGTGCCCATCGACGGGGACTTCGTCGGTCAGGGTCAGGCCATCGGCGGGGGCGATGTGGGTGTACAGGCGGATCTGTGCGTCGAAGTCCCGTACCGCAATCGGCACCAGTTGGTTGCCCAGGGCGACGGCCGTCAGCATGTTGTGGGTGAGCAGGCTGGTGGGTAGCCAGGTCACGCCGCCGTCCACGGAAGTGATGGTGCGCACCGCCACACCATCGGCCACGGGGGCATACAGATGGAACGCGGCACCGCCGAGTTTTTCCCCTTCTGCCGTCATGCCCAGGCCATGCCAGCTGGCGTGGTTGGCCGAGGAACCGGCGCGGTTGTCGACCGTGGTCAGGGTGAAGAACGTTGGCGCCTCGCAGCGCACGCTCAACTGCATGGATTGGCTGGGCAGTGCGGTGTACTGCTCGGCCTGGAGATCCCTGGCGGCCATTTTTCCGTAGTCGACCATGCCACCGCCGGAGATCAGCGGCGCACAGGCGCTGGGGGTAATGGTGCCTTTGACGGCGAGGTCGGTGCTGCTGGCGGCCAGGGCCAGTGGCGAGGCGGCAAGCCACAACACGGCCAATGGAATAGCGGTGGAAAAATGCATGATTGGAACCTTCCGTGTGGACGGGGTTTTAGTTACAGGTACAGCACTTCCAGGGTCGCGGAGCCGTCGATGGGCGTCTCTTGACTGAAGTCGAACTGGTCGGCACGGGCGATGCTGGCGCCGACTTCCAGGTCCATCACCAGGCTCTTGACCGGCAGCAGGGTGGTGGCGTCGTCCAGGGCGCCGGCGCCCCATAGGGTCTGCAGTTCCCAGTTGCGCTCGTTGTACCAGGTGCGGCCACCGTCACCGGAGGCGATAGGTTGCACACTCACGCCGTCGGCGAGCATGTTCAGCGGGGTCAGGTAAAACCGGCCCAACCGCTTGTCGCCATTGACCAGGCCCAGGCCGAAGTCGCTGCCGCTGGTGGAGGTGCCACTGCGGTTGTCGATGGGGTTGAGGGCGAAGGGAATGGTTGCGTCGCAATCGATGGTCAATTGCAGCGTCACCCGGGGCAATGAGGTGGGATTGTTCTGGAGCAGGTCCTTGGCGGCGATTTTTCCGTGGTCCACCACGCCCCCGGCGGAAAGCGCGGGAGTACAGGCATTCGGGGTGATCAGGCCTTTGACGGCCAGGTCCACGCTGCTGGCGGCGAAGGCGGAGGTAGCGCTGGCGAGCAACAGGGCGGTGCCCACCAGGTTTAGCGACTTGTTCATTTCAGGTTGTTCCAGTGCAAGTTCGGCGATTGATGCGTGCAGCCGGCAGTGCCTGTCCCTTGGAGGGGGCGGGTTGCAAGGCGGCTTGGCGTATCTGTTTCGGGGTGGCCGCAGTGCGGCCTGCCCGTTCCCTCTGATTGGGGTGGAGCGCAATTTAGCGACGGGGGGGAGCGGGGGAAATACAACTATTACGACAATCACCGGGAGGCGGAAATCAGTTTTGTTTGTGTCGGAATAGGTTGCTGGATATGTAGGAAAGTTAGGTTTTTCGTAGTTGTTGCATCGTCATGCCGCCATCCATAAGGCTATTTTCAGGCGGCGATAGCAGTCATGAGGGTTTGGCTGTTGCGTCAGCGCCGTCGTGCGCTGCAGGACGGATCGTCACAATGAGGTGAACATGGAGACTGACGTATCGTTGAGCGCAGTGCTTTCCGGTGAATTGACACCCTCGAGCGCCCCCCCATTGCATTGGCAGCACCTGACCGTATTGGTGGTGGAGGACCACTCCACCTACCGCGCGCTGATGGGCTGGTTCCTGAAAAAACTGGGGCTGGGCCATCACTTGGTTGGCGACGGGCAACACGGCCTGGCTGCCCTGGCCGAACGTCCGTTCGATCTGGTGATCAGCGATTGCCAGATGCCACTGATGGACGGCTACACCATGAGCCGGGCGATCCGCCTGCGCGAACACGCCAACGCACAGCGGCGTGTACCGATCATTGCCTTGACCGGCAACCTGGTCCACGACGATCCCCAACGCTGTCGTGATGCCGGCATGGACGCCTGGTTGCTCAAGCCGCTGAGCCTCGAGCAACTGCATGGCGTGCTGGCGCTATGGCTACCCGGCCCGGCGACCATCGCCCCGAGTGCCATCGCGGCGGTGCCCTGGCCGACCCGTGCCGGCCTGATCGAGACCTTTGGCGATGCCCGCGTAGTGGACCAGATGCTCACCAGCCTGCTGTGCGAAGCCCGGGAAGACAGCGCCGCCCTGGCTCACGCGCGCCAAGCCCTGGATGCGCCGTTGACCGCCGAGCGCCTGCACCGCCTGGTGGGCAGCCTGGCGTTCCTCGGCGTCGCCGAACTGGAGCTGCGCGGGATGAGCCTGATCGAGCGCATCCACACCCAGGGCATAGTGCTGAGCAAACAGCAGTTGGACGCCTTTCAGGAGGACTTGCGGGCGTACCTTCGTTACTTGGGGGCGTTGTGATCAGGGGGGCTTGTAGGTCATTGCCAATCTGTACTGCGGGTTATGTATGTAGGTAATTTCTGTTTACTTTGTAGGCTTTAAAAAAATCACTACAAAACACTGATCGCCACGCAAAAGCCTGGGGTATGGACGGTTGTTGAGGGCCGCCGGCGAGGGTATTTTGCGGGCTCAGTTGCCATCATCCGTGGGGATTTATGCTTCGCGTAATTATTGCTGACGATCATCCCATTGTGCGTATCGGGCAGAGAGTGGTGATCGAGGCGAACGGTCGGTGCAAAGTGGTGGGGGAGGCTGACGGGCCCGATGAGCTGCTGCGGTTACTGCAAACCACTGCGTGCGATGTGCTGGTGACCGACTTCGCCATGCCCGGCGGGCAGCAGGCCGATGGCTACGGCTTGCTCAGCCTGTTACACCGCCAGTATCCACAGTTGCCGGTGATCCTGGTGACCATGTTTGCCAACGTCGCCACCCTACGGGCTTCTTTTGCCCATGGCGCCCAGGCCATTGTCGCCAAGAGTGCTTCGGCCAAGGAGTTGCCCCAGGCGATCAAGACGGTGAGCGCCGGCCAGACCTTTGTCAGTGAATGCCTGCGGGTGCAACTGGTGGAGGCGGGCACCGGCGATCAGTCGCAACAACCGCAATTGTCCGGCAAGGAACGGGAAGTGGTGCGCATGCTCGCCAGCGGCATGACGGTCAGCCAGATCGCTGCTCGGGTCAATCGCAGTATCTCCACCATCAGCAAACAGAAAAGCACGGCCATGAACCGCCTGTGTATTTCCACCGACGTGGATCTGTTCGCCTATGCCCGTAGCTGCGGCATGGTGCCTTAGGGGTTTACCCCTGGCATTCCCGGGATTGATGCCGATGGCGTTGCAGGCCATTGCACACTATCGTGACTGACTTCCCACCTTTGCCGGATGCAACCCATGAGCGACGCCCACAACGCCCTGATCAGTGAGTTCTACAGCGCCTTCCAGCGCCTGGATGCCGAAGCCATGAGTGCCTGCTACACCGAGGATGTGCGGTTCAGCGACCCGGCGTTTGGTGAACTGCGCGGGCGCGATGCCGGCGACATGTGGCGCATGCTCACCACCCGGGCCAAGGACTTTTCCCTGACCTTCGACCAGGTGCGCAGCGACGACACCCTCGGCAGCGCCCATTGGGTGGCGACGTATCTGTTCAGCCAGACCGGCAACACCGTGGTCAACGATATCCAGGCCCGTTTTGTGTTTCGCGACGGCAAGATCTGCGAGCACCACGACCACTTCGACCTGTGGCGTTGGTCGCGCCAGGCCCTGGGTGCGAAGGGCCTGCTGCTGGGCTGGACGCCGCTGGTGCGCAACGCGGTGCGCGCCCAGGCGTTGAAAGGGTTGAAGGCGTTCCAGGCCAGTCGTTGATAAGATTGGCGCTCTTTTCGTTTGCCAGAACCTTTTGTGAACAATCCACCTGAACCCATCGCGCCCAAGCCCTGGTTTGTCTACCTGGTGCGGGCGGCCAATGGCTCGCTCTATTGCGGGATCAGCAACGATCCGCTGCGCCGCTTTGCGATGCATCAGAGCGGCAAGGGCGCGCGGTTTTTCCTGTCCAGCCCGGCGGTCGCGCTGGTGTATACCGAGGCCTGCGCGAGCAAGGGCGAGGCGCTGCGCCAGGAACGCCTGATAAAAAAGCTCAAGAAAAGCGCCAAGGAGTGTCTGGCCCGGGCTTATCAATCTGACTGATCAGTTCCCATCAGGCCAATGGCTAGGCCGCAGGGTTTTTGCACGATAATCTGGCCGCTCCTTCATCTGGCGGAGTCCGGCATGTCTGAGTTGATCCTGCACCACTACCCCCAATCCCCTTTTGCGGAAAAAGCCCGCCTGCTCCTGGGCTACAAAGGGCTGTCCTGGCATTCGGTGACCATTCCCCCGGTGATGCCCAAGCCCGACCTGACGGCCCTGACCGGCGGCTACCGTAAAACCCCGGTGCTGCAAGTGGGTGCAGATATTTACTGCGACACCGCGCTGATCGCACGCCGCCTGGAACAGGAAAAGGCCACGCCGCCGCTGTTTCCCGAGGGCCAGGAACTGGTCAGCCAGAGCTTTGCCGCCTGGGCCGATTCTGTGGTGTTTTCCCATGCCGTGGCCTTGGTGTTCCAGCCCGAATCCCTGGCCGTGAAATTTGCCAAGGTGCCGCCGCAGTTGCTGCAGGTGCTGGTGGCTGACCGCAGCAAGATGTTCGGCGACGGCAGCGCCAGCCGCGTGCAACTGGACGTGGCGCGGCACCAGTGGCCGGCAATCATTGCGCGCCTTGAGCAGCAATTGCAGCGCCAGTCGGGGGATTTCCTGTTTGGCGAGCCATCGATTGCCGACTTTGCCATGGCCCATCCGTTGTGGTTCCTCAAAGGCTCGTCGGTGACCTCGCCGCTGGTGGATAACTATCCGGCTGCCAGCGCCTGGCTGGCGCGGGTCCTGGGCTTTGGGCATGGCACTGCCAGCGAGATGGGTGCCAAGCAGGCCCTGGAAATCGCCCGCGATAGCGCGCCTGCAGCGTTGCCGGATGAAGTGTTTGCAGATCCCAACGGGTTCAGGGGCGGCCAGCAAGTGACCATCGCCGCGACCGACTATGGCGTCGACCCGGTGGCGGGGGAGTTGATGTTTGCCGGCCGTGAAGAACTGATCCTGCGTCGCGAGGATGAGCGCGGCGGCACTGTGCATGTGCACTTTCCGCGCCTGGGCTTCTTAATCCGTTAATCAAACCGCTGTAGGCGTGGGTTTGCTCTAATGCGCAGATCGCCTGTGGGAGCGGGCAAGCCCGCTCCCACATTTGATCTGCGCTTAACTGATCGGCATTAGGGCTTGCTCGCGCCTACAGGTTCAGGGCGGACAGGATGGCATCCGGGTTGTAGTCGCGAATCTGCGTGCCATTCACGTCCACAAATGGAATCCCGCCGCCTCCCAGGGCCTCATAGGCCTTGCGGCCCTGGGTATCCTTTTCGATATCCACGCTCTTGTAGGGAATGCCTTTCTGATCGAGGAACCGCTGGGTCTGCTTGCAGTACCCGCACCACTCGGTGGTGTACAGCGTCACCCGGGCGGTGGCCCGCACCTGCTCCGGCACCACCTGCGAGGGGTTGAACAACCGCTCGATCTTGCCCCAGTTCTGGATCGCCACCACCACCAGCAGCACCAGCAGGACTTTCTTCAGGACCCCGCCGAGCATCAGTTACGGCGCTTGAGCTGGTCGGTCAGTTGGGTCGGCAAGCCCTTGATGATCAGGGTGCCGGCGGCTTCGTCATACTCGATCTTGTCGCCCAGCAGGTGCGCTTCAAAGCTGATGGACAAGCCTTCGGCGCGCCCGGTGAAGCGGCGGAACTGGTTGAGGGTGCGCTTATCGGCGGGGATTTCCGGTGACAGGCCGTAGTCCTTGTTGCGGATATGGTCGTAGAACGCCTTTGGCCGATCTTCATCGATCAAGCCCGACAGTTCTTCCAGGCCCATCGGCTCGCCGAGCTTGGCCTGGCTGCTGGCGTAGTCCACCAGGGTCTTGGTTTTCTCGCGGGCGGACTCGTCCGGCAGGTCTTCGCTCTCGACGAAGTCGCTGAAGGCCTTGAGCAGGGTGCGCGTCTCGCCCGGGCCGTCGACGCCTTCCTGGCAGCCGATAAAGTCGCGGAAGTACTCCGAGACCTTCTTGCCGTTCTTACCCTTGATAAACGAGATGTACTGCTTGGACTGCTTGTTGTTCTGCCATTCGGACACGTTGATCCGTGCCGCCAGGTGCAACTGGCCCAGGTCCAGGTGGCGCGAGGGCGTCACGTCCAGCTCGTCGGTCACCGCCACGCCTTCGCTGTGGTGCAGCAGGGCGATGGCCAGGTAGTCGGTCATGCCCTGTTGATAGTGGGCAAACAGCACGTGGCCGCCGACAGAGAGGTTGGATTCCTCCATCAGCTTCTGCAGGTGTTCCACGGCAATCCGGCTGAAGGCGGTGAAATCCTTGGCGCCGTCGAAATATTCCTTCAACCAGCCGCTGAACGGGTGCGCGCCGGACTCGGCATGGAACAAACCCCAGGCCTTGCCTTGCTTGGCGTTATAGCTCTCGTTGAGGTCGGCGAGCATGTTCTCGATGGCGGCGGACTCGGCCAGTTCGGAGTCACGGGCGTGGAGAACTGCGGGCGTGCCGTCGGGTTTTTTGTCGATCAGGTGGACGATGCAGTGACGGATCGGCATGGGCTTCTCGGCTGGTTGGGCGGGAGCGGTTGGCCTCCCGGAAAAAGTCGCCAGTGTACCGCACCCGTTGGTCGCGGCGTCGTTTGCAGCGGTTTTGGCAGGCCTCTGACGGCCCATATGCCTTTTTTTCACGGTTTAGAGCGATAAAGCTGACCAAATGGGTAGGTAGAAGCGGATATTTCCCCGTCTCTGTGCTAGTTTTGCCCCGTCTTACGCGATGTATCGGCGTTAAGCGTGCATTCAGCATTTGTCAGGTCGAACCAAACCCCGTTTCAAGCATCTATAACCCCGATCTCTCGCGGTTATGGCCAGGGGTGCCAGGCCTTGACGGTCGGGCTCGATGGCTGACACTGCACTCTGCAATCCAAATGAATTTGATAGGGAAGGAACACCACAATGGCTTTGACTAAAGACCAACTGATCGCTGATATCGCCGAATCCACTGACACCACCAAGGTTCAAGTACGTGCAGTACTGGAGCAACTGGCTCAGATCGTTGGTGACCAGCTGGACAACGGCGGCGAAATCACTCTGCCAGGTGTTGGCAAGCTGAAAGTGGCCGAGCGTCCAGCCCGTACCGGCCGTAACCCTTCGACTGGCGCTGCCATCGAAATCGCTGCGAAGAAAGTGATCAAGCTGGTTGTGGCCAAAGGCCTGACCGACTCGATCAACAAGTAAGACGCAGCAAAAAAAACCGTGCATCGGAGCGATCCGGGCACGGTTTTTTGTTGCCTGCGATTTGCCTCTAGCGCACCCAGCGCTGGCGCCAGATCTGCTGCTCGTTCTTGGTCTGGAAGGTCCATGCCACAAAACGGCTCTGTTTCTGGCCCTGGGACATCTCCACCACCTGGCTTTCCAGGACCCCGGCCTTTTTCAGCGCGGTCTCGATGGCAGGCAGGTTGGACGCTTTTGACACCAGAGTGCTGAACCACAGCACCTTATGCGCAAAATGCGCGCTTTCGGCGATCAATTGCGTGACAAACCGCGCCTCACCGCCCTCGCACCACAGCTCTGCCGATTGGCCGCCGAAGTTCAATACCGGCAATTTGCGCTTGGGGTCGGCCTTGCCCAGGGCACGCCACTTGCGCTCGCTGCCTTTGGTCGCTTCATCCATGGAGGCATGGAAGGGCGGGTTGCACATGGTCAGGTCAAAACGCTCACCCGGCTCCAGCAGCCCCAGCAGAATATGCTTGGGATTGGTTTGCTGGCGCAGTTGGATGACCTTGCTCAGGTCATTGGACTGCACAATGGCCTTGGCGGCGGCCACGGCGGTAGGGTCGATCTCGGAGCCGAGGAAGTTCCAGCGGTAGTCCATGTAGCCGATCAGCGGATAGACGCAGTTGGCGCCCATGCCGATGTCCAGCACCTTGACGATCGAGCCACGGGGAATCTTGCCGTCGTTGACGCTGGCCAGCAGGTCGGCGAGGAAGTGCACGTAATCGGCACGGCCCGGCACCGGTGGGCACAGGTAGTCAGCCGGGATATCCCAGTGCTGCACGCCATAGAACGCCTTGAGCAGCGCCCGGTTGAACACCCGCACCGCGTCCGGGCTGGCGAAGTCGATGCTTTCCTTGCCGTAGGGGTTGAGGATCACATACTGGGCCAGTTCTGGCGTGGTCTTGATCAGCGCGGGGAAGTCGTAACGGCCCTGGTGGCGGTTGCGCGGGTGCAGGGTCGCTTCCTTGCGCGGCGCGACGGGCTTGGCCGTGGCGGCGGTTTTCGGCTTCTTGCGGGGCGGTTTGGGTGTGCTGGGGGCGGTCATGATGATTCTGGTGTTGGCTCAAAGTGGCGGCCATTGTCACACATCCTGAGCCCAACCCGTTCAACTGTAGGAGCCGGCTTGCCGGCAATGCGGGTGACTCGGTGTATCGGGCAGACCGAGGTGATGCTATTGCCGGCAAGCCGGCTCCTACATTGATTGGGTTTGCAGTGCCAAAAAAAAGAGACCCGAAGGTCTCTTTTTTACGCAGGCCGGCCCTTACAGGCTGGAAATCCGCGCATGTTGCTCCGCCAGCTTGCCCAACGCCTGTTCGGCCTCGGCCAGCTTGGCGCGTTCCTTGTCGATGACTTCGGCCGGGGCCTTGTCCACGAACGCCGCATTGGACAGCTTGCCGCCGACGCGCTGCACTTCGCCCTGCAAACGCAGGATTTCCTTGTCCAGGCGTGCCAGTTCGGCGCCTTTGTCGATCAGGCCGGCCATCGGCACCAGCACTTCCATCTCGCCAACCAGTGCGGTGGCAGACAGCGGTGCTTCGGCGCCATCAGCCAATACGGTGATCGACTCCAGCTTCGCCAGCTTCTTGAGCAAGGCGTCGTTCTCGGTGAGACGGCGCAGGTCTTCGGCACTGGCGTTCTTCACGAACACCGCCAAAGGCTTGCCCGGGCCGATGTTCATCTCGGCGCGGATGTTGCGCGTGCCGAGCATCAGGGCCTTGAGCCATTCGATATCGCTTTCGGCGGCCTCGTCGATGCGGGCTTCATTGGCCACCGGCCAAGGTTGCAGCATGATGGTCTTGCCTTGGATACCGGCCAGCGGCGCCAGGCGCTGCCAGATTTCTTCGGTGATGAACGGCATGAACGGATGCGCCAGGCGCAACGCCACTTCCAGCACGCGCACCAGGGTGCGACGGGTGCCGCGCTGGCGCTCGATCGGTGCGTTCTCGTCCCACAGCACCGGCTTGGACAGTTCCAGGTACCAGTCGCAATACTGGTTCCAGATGAACTCGTACAGCGCTTGTGCGGCCAGGTCGAAACGGAACTGGTCGAGTTGGCGGGTCACTTCGGCTTCGGTGCGCTGCAACTGCGAGATGATCCAGCGATCAGCCAGGGACAGCTCAAAGGCTTCGCCGTTCTGGCCGCAGTCTTCGCCCTTGTCCAGCACGTAGCGCGCCGCGTTCCAGATCTTGTTGCAGAAGTTGCGATAGCCTTCGACGCGGCCCATGTCGAACTTGATGTCGCGACCGGTGGACGCCAGCGAGCAGAAGGTGAAGCGCAGGGCATCGGTGCCGTAGCTGGCGATGCCGTCGGCGAACTCGTCGCGGGTCTGCTTCTCGATCTTTTTCGCCAGTTTCGGCTGCATCAGGCCCGAGGTGCGTTTTTGCACCAGGGTTTCCAGGTCGATGCCGTCGATGATGTCCAGCGGGTCCAGCACGTTGCCCTTGGACTTGGACATCTTCTGGCCCTGGCCATCACGCACCAGGCCGTGTACGTACACGGTCTTGAACGGCACCTGCGGGGTGCCATCCTCGTTCTTCACCAAATGCATGGTGAGCATGATCATCCGGGCAACCCAGAAGAAAATGATGTCGAAACCGGTGACCAGCACGTCGGTGGAGTGGAATTTCTTCAGGAACTCGGTCTGCTGCGGCCAGCCCAGGGTCGAGAAGGTCCACAGGCCCGAACTGAACCAGGTGTCCAGTACGTCGTTGTCCTGTTGCAGCGCCACGTCCGCACCGAGGTTGTGCTTGGCGCGCACTTCGGCTTCATCGCGGCCGACGTAGACCTTGCCCGACTCGTCGTACCAGGCCGGAATGCGGTGGCCCCACCACAACTGACGGCTGATGCACCAATCCTGGATATCGCGCATCCACGAGAAGTACATGTTTTCGTACTGTTTGGGCACGAACTGGATACGGCCATCTTCCACGGCAGCAATCGCAGGTTCTGCCAACGGCTTGGTGGAGACGTACCACTGGTCGGTCAGCCACGGCTCGATCACCGTGCCGGAGCGGTCGCCTTTCGGTACTTTCAGGGCGTGGTCATCCACGCTGACCAACAGGCCGGCGGCATCGAACGCGGCAACGATCTGCTTGCGTGCTTCAAAGCGGTCGAGGCCGGCGTATTCGGCCGGGATCTTGCCGTCGATGCTGTCGTTCAGCGTACCGTCGAGGTTGAACACCTGGCAGGCCGGCAGAACGGCGGCGTTCTTGTCGAAGATGTTCAGCAGCGGCAGGTTATGGCGCTTGCCGACTTCGTAGTCGTTGAAATCGTGGGCCGGGGTGATTTTCACGCAGCCGGTGCCGAATTCAGGGTCGCAGTAATCATCGGCGATGATCGGGATGCGGCGGCCGACCAATGGCAGCTCGACGAATTTACCGATCAGGGCCTGGTAGCGTTCGTCTTGCGGGTTAACGGCCACGGCGGCGTCGCCGAGCATGGTTTCCGGACGGGTGGTGGCGACGATCAGGTAGTCGTTGCCTTCGGCGGTCTTGGCGCCATCGGCCAGCGGGTACTTGAGGTTCCACAGGAAACCTTTCTCGTCGTGGTTTTCCACTTCAAGGTCGGAAATCGCCGTGTGCAGCTTGGTATCCCAGTTCACCAGGCGCTTGCCGCGGTAGATCAGGCCATCTTCGTGCAGGCGCACGAAAGCTTCCTTGACCGCTTCCGACAGGCCGTCGTCCATGGTGAAACGCTCGCGGCTCCAGTCTACGGACGAGCCGAGGCGACGGATCTGACGGCTGATATTGCCGCCGGACTGGTCCTTCCATTCCCAGATCTTTTCCAGGAATTTCTCGCGGCCCAGGTCGTGACGGCTCTGGCCGGTGGCTTCCAGTTGGCGTTCCACCAGCATCTGGGTGGCGATGCCGGCATGGTCGGTGCCCGGCTGCCACAGGGTGTTGCGACCCTGCATGCGGCGGAAACGGATCAGGGCGTCCATGATCGCGTTGTTGAAACCGTGACCCATGTGCAGGCTACCGGTGACGTTCGGCGGCGGGATCATGATGGTGTAGGACTCGCCCGCACCTTGCGGAGCGAAATAGTTCTCGGACTCCCAGGTCTGGTACCAGGAAGTTTCAATAGCGTGCGGCTGGTAGGTCTTATCCATGCGCGGCGGGACCCTAGTTGGCATTTATTCAGGAAAGCCGACAAGTATAACGAGGGATAGGGGAGAGGGCGAGACGAAGAGAAGGGCTAAGACTGGCGCGGGTCAAATGTGGGAGCGGGCTTGCCCGCTCCTACAGGGGATCTCAGGACTGGTACTGGCTGAGCAACCGCTCCATGCGCGCATCCATCCGGCGCTTGATCTCGGTTTCGATGTGCGGGGCAAAGTCGTCGATCACGTCCTGCATGATCAATTGCGCAGCGGCGCGCAGTTCGTTGTCCAGGTGCAGCAGCAAGGCGTCGGGGGCTTTTTCGGCGGCAGGTTGCGCGGGCGCCGCTTGTACGACGGGCGGCTCGACAGGCTCGGCTACGCCAGGCTTGGCGCCGACCTGGTCGAACAGCAGGGGGATCTGTACCTCTTCTGCGACAGTATCGGTCAGCAGCGGTGGTTGCAGGTTGTCATCACCCAGCAACTGGCGGATCGACTCAAGGTCGTCCAGCAGGTGGTCAGACGGTTTTAGCGGGTTTGAAGTGTCCATCATGTGCTCAGAGTCGCTGTAATCGGTGATCTTGCAGAGAATAGCCCTGTTCGCGGTAGAAACGGAAACTCTCCCGCGCGGCCTGACGAATAGCCGGATCTTCCACCACCACTTCCGCCACGCGGGCGAAACCCTTGGCGAACGCCGGCACTTTCAGGTCCAGGTTGACCAACAGGTCATGGTGATCACCACAACTGTCGCCCACACCCAGTACCACCAGGCTCTCAGGCTCCGATTCTGCGGGGCCGTGGGGCACGAAGCTCTCGCCCTTGAAGCGCCACAGGCGGGCATCGAGGTCGTCACGCTGGGCGCTGTCGCTGCAATGCAGGTAGATGCGATGGCCCATGCGCCAGGCTTTTTCCGTGAGCTTGCAGGCAAAGTCCAGGCGCGCCGACGGATCGGCGCTGGGCAATATATAGAAGTCGACTTGGGTCATTACATGTCCTGCAGCGGCCTGCATGCTTTACCTGTAGGAGCGAGCTTGCTCGCGAAAATCGTTAACGATGACGCGTTCATTCTGAATGAACGCGTTGTCCTCAGGTTTTTCGCGAGTAAGCTCGCTCCTACAGGGTCAAGCAGGGGCCGTGATGTTTAGGCCTTGGCGCGATCCAGCAGGTACTGGGTCAGCAGCGGCACCGGACGACCGGTAGCGCCCTTGTCTTTGCCACCGCTGGTCCAGGCGGTGCCGGCGATGTCCAGGTGGGCCCAGTTGAAGTTCTTGGCAAAGCGCGACAGGAAGCAGGCGGCGGTGATGGTGCCGGCCTTTGGCCCGCCGATGTTGGCGATGTCGGCGAACGGGCTGTCCAGTTGCTCCTGGTACTCATCGAACAGCGGCAGTTGCCACGCACGGTCGTCGGCGGCCTTGCCGGCGCTGAGCAGTTGCTCGACCAGCTCGTCGCTGTTGCCCAAAAGGCCCGAGGTATGGGAACCGAGGGCGACGATGCAGGCACCGGTCAGGGTCGCGATATCGATCACCGCCTGTGGCTTGAAGCGCTCGGCGTAGGTCAGGGCATCGCACAGCACCAGGCGACCTTCGGCGTCGGTGTTGAGGATTTCCACGGTCTGGCCGCTCATAGTGGTGACGATGTCACCTGGGCGCGCAGCCCCGCCGCTCGGCATGTTCTCGGCACAGGCCAGGATGCACACCAGGTTGATCGGCAGCTTGAGTTCGAGCACGGCACGCAGGGTGCCGAAGACACTGGCGGCGCCGCCCATGTCGTACTTCATCTCGTCCATGCCGGCGCCCGGCTTGAGGCTGATGCCGCCAGTGTCGAAGGTGATGCCTTTACCGACCAGGGCGAACGGCTTGTCGGCCTTCTTGCCGCCGTTGTATTGCATGACGATCAGGCGGGGTGGCTGGTCGCTGCCCTGGCCTACGGCATAGAACGAGCCCATGCCCAGTTCCTTGATCTTCTTCTCGTCGAGCACTTCGACTTTCAGGCCCTTGAACTCTTTACCCAAGGCCTTGGCCTGTTCGCCGAGGTAGGTCGGGTGGCAGATGTTGGGTGGCATATTGCCCAGGTCGCGGGTGAACGCCATGCCGGCGGCGATGGCCTGGGCGTGGGTGGTGGCGCGCTGTACTTCAGCCTGGGCGGCCTTGATGGTCAGCAGGGTGATTTTCTTCAGGGCGCGGGGTTCGGCTTTCTGGCTCTTGAACTGGTCGAAGGTGTAGCCGCCATCCAGCAGGGTTTCGGCCAGCAGGCGGGTCTTGCCATAGCTGTCGCGGCCCTTGACCACGATTTCGTCCAGCGCCAGTGCCGCATCGCTGCCGCCCAGGCCCTTGAGGGTGTTGAGGATGGCGCTGATGATCTTGCGGAACGGGCGGTCGCCCAGTTCGGCGTCCTTGCCCACGCCCACCAGCAATACGCGGTCGGCCTTGAGGTTGGGCAGGCTTTGCAGCAGCAGGCTTTGGCCGACCTTGCCGGCCAGGTCGCCACGCTTGAGCACGGCGCTGATGGCGCCACCGCTCAGTTCATCGACTTGTTTGGCGGCCGCGCCGAGCTTGCGGCCTTCGCCGATGGCGACCACGAGGGTGGCGGTCTTCAACGTTTCGGGGCTAACGCTTTTTACAACCAATTCCATGTTCGGGTCCCTTATATAAGGTCAAAGAGCCTGGAGTCTGTACTCCGGCCTGTAGGCTGGGCCGCCTGTAGGCGAGCCCGACAAGGCCCGCAGTTTGTACCGCGCCGCCCGAGCCTGACAACCCTTGACGCCAGCTTTGTGCACGGCTGTGAGCAAGCTCCGTGACAGGCGCCGACAATCACAGGATAATGCGCCATCTTTTTCGCCGGCCCGTGTCAACGGGGCGACTTGATATGCTTGCTTGTTTGGCCGCCTTAGCCTGACAACCCTGGAGTGTCTGGTTTGATTGTCTTCCGTTATCTGTCCCGCGAAGTCCTGCTGACCCTGAGTGCCGTGAGTGCGGTGTTGCTGGTCATCATCATGAGTGGTCGTTTCGTCAAATACCTGGCCCAGGCTGCCTCGGGGGCCCTGGATCCGGGTTCGCTGTTCCTGATCATGGGCTTTCGCCTGCCGGGGTTCCTGCAACTGATCCTGCCCCTGGGCCTGTTTCTCGGGATCCTGCTGGCCTATGGCCGGCTCTACCTCGAAAGCGAGATGACCGTGCTCTCGGCCACTGGCATGAGCCAGCAGCGCCTGCTGGCCATGACCATGGTCCCGGCCACTGGCGTGGCGCTGGTGGTGGCCTGGTTGAGCCTGAGCCTGGCCCCCCAGGGCGCCATGCAGTTCCAACTGGTGCTCAACAAACAGGACGCGATGACCGAGTTCGACACCCTCGAACCGGGCCGTTTCCAGGCGCTCAACGACGGCACCCGCGTGACCTACACCGAGCGCATGACCGACGATCGGGCCAACCTCGGCGGCGTGTTCATCTCCGAGAAGCGCCTGGGCCAGGACAAGAAAGACCGTGGCATTTCCGTACTGGTGGCCGATAGCGGGCGCCAGGAAGTGCGTCCGGACGGCAGCCGCTACCTGATCCTGGAGAACGGCTATCGCTACGACGGCAGCCCCGGCCAGGCCGACTACCGCGCCATCAAATACGACACCTACGGGGTGATGCTGGCCCGGCCGGATGTGAGCAACGAGGTCACCGACCGCGACGCGATCCCGACCCCGGCCCTGATCGGCAGCAAGGAGTTGCGCTCGATTGCCGAACTGCAATGGCGTATTTCCCTGCCACTGCTGGTGTTTATCGTCACGCTGATGGCGGTGCCGCTGTCCCGGGTCAACCCGCGCCAGGGCCGCTTCCTCAAGCTGCTGCCGGCGATCCTGCTGTACATGGCCTACCTGACCATCCTGATTTCCGCCCGTGGCTCCCTGGAGAAGGGCAAGCTGTCGCCGACCCTGGGGCTGTGGTGGGTCCACGGCATCTTCCTGGTGATTGGCCTGGGCCTGCTGTATTGGGAACCGATTCGCTTGAAAATGCAGAGCCGTCGCGGCATGAAGGAGATGGCTCGTGGGTAAGTTGGATCGCTACATCGGTAGCAGCGTACTGGTCGCCATCCTGGCGGTATTGGGCATCATCCTCGGGTTGGCGTCGTTGTTTGCCTTCATTGATGAAGTGGGCAACGTCACCGATACCTACACGGTCACTGACGTACTGAGCTACGTGGCGCTGACCGCACCGCGCCGCCTCTACGACATGATGCCGATGGCCGCACTGATCGGCTGCCTGATCGGCCTGGGCAGCCTGGCCAGCAACAGCGAGCTGACCATCATGCGCGCGGCGGGGGTGTCCATCGCCCGTATCGTCTGGGCGGTGATGAAACCCATGCTGCTGCTGATGGCCGCCAGTGTGTTGATCGGCGAATACGTGGCGCCACCGGCGGAAACCACCGCCCAGGCCAACCGTGCGCTGGCCCAGGGCTCGGGCGACGCCCAGAGCTCCAAGCGAGGCCTGTGGCACCGCCAGGGTGATGAATTCATCCACATCAACGCGGTGCAACCCGGTGGCCTGTTGGTGGGTGTCACCCGCTATCGCTTTGATGAAGAGCGCCATATGCTGTCGTCGAGCTTTGCCAAACGGGCACAGTTCAATGACAACCAGTGGGTGTTGAGCGATGTCACCACCACTCATTTCCGCAACCCCGGCAAAGGCACCGAGGCCAGCACCGAGGTGATCAACGAGCCGACACAGGCCTGGGACATCGCGCTCAAGCCGGAACTGCTCAATACCGTGGTGATGATCCCGGAAAGCCTGCCGATCTCCGGTTTGTGGAGCTATATCCACTACCTCAAGGACCAGGGCCTGAACAACGGCCGCTACTGGCTGGCATTTTGGGTCAAGGTGTTGCAGCCGGTGGTGACCGCTGCGCTGGTGTTGATGGCGATTTCGTTTATTTTCGGCCCGTTGCGCTCGGTAACCCTGGGCCAGCGGGTATTTACCGGGGTCTTGGTAGGGTTCACCTTCCGCATTGCCCAGGACCTGCTGGGGCCGTCGAGCCTGGTATTCGGCTTCTCGCCGCTGTTTGCGGTGCTGGTGCCGACCGCCATCTGTGCCCTGGCCGGGTTCTGGCTGCTGCGCCGGGCCGGTTGATCCGCGCTTGTTGAACAAAAAATGCCCCATTCGCAAGAACGGGGCATTTTTGTTATTGGTCGCCAAAGATGACGTCTGGCCCGAGCATCAGGTACAATTCCCGGCTATTTTTCAGCGGGCAATCTGCCTGCAGCCTTTTTGAGTGTTGATCCGTGAGTGATTTGAGTCATATCCGCAATTTCTCCATCATCGCCCACATTGACCATGGTAAGTCGACGCTGGCCGATCGATTCATCCAGATGTGCGGCGGCCTTGCCGAGCGTGAAATGGAAGCCCAGGTCCTGGACTCCATGGACCTCGAACGCGAGCGCGGGATCACCATCAAGGCCCACAGCGTTACCCTGTACTACACCGCCAAAGACGGTATCAAGTACCAGCTGAACTTCATTGACACCCCGGGCCACGTCGACTTTACCTATGAAGTCAGCCGTTCCCTGGCGGCCTGTGAAGGCGCGTTGCTGGTAGTGGATGCGGGCCAGGGCGTAGAAGCCCAGTCCGTGGCCAACTGCTACACCGCCATCGAGCAGGGCCTGGAAGTCATGCCGGTGCTGAACAAGATCGACCTGCCACAGGCCGATCCGGACCGCGTGAAGGAAGAAATCGAAAAAATCATCGGCATTGACGCCACCGACGCCGTCGAGTGCAGCGCCAAGACTGGCCTGGGTGTCGACGAAGTGCTCGAGCGCCTGGTCAAGACCATTCCCGCGCCAACCGGCAACTACGAAGATCCGCTGCAAGCGTTGATCATCGACTCCTGGTTCGACAACTACCTGGGCGTTGTGTCCCTGGTACGCGTGCGCCATGGCCGGGTGAAGAAGGGCGACAAGATTCTGGTCAAGTCCACCGGCAAGATCCACCTGGTGGACAGCGTCGGTGTATTCAACCCCAAGCACACCGCTACCACTGATCTGAAAGCCGGTGAAGTAGGCTTCATCATTGCCGGTATCAAGGATATCCACGGTGCGCCGGTCGGTGACACCCTGACCTTGAGCTCGACGCCTGATGTCGACGTGCTGCCAGGTTTCAAGCGCATCCAGCCACAGGTTTATGCCGGTCTGTTCCCGGTCAGCTCCGACGACTTCGAGGATTTTCGCGAAGCCCTGCAAAAGCTGACCCTCAACGACTCGTCGTTGCAGTACACCCCGGAAAGCTCCGATGCCCTGGGCTTCGGCTTCCGCTGCGGGTTCCTGGGCATGCTGCACATGGAGATCATCCAGGAGCGCCTGGAGCGCGAGTACGACCTGGACCTGATCACCACCGCGCCAACCGTTATTTTTGAGCTGGCGCTGAAAACCGGTGAAACGATTTACGTCGACAACCCGTCCAAGTTGCCGGATCTGTCGTCCATCGAAGACATGCGCGAACCGATCGTGCGCGCCAATATTCTCGTGCCGCAGGAACACCTGGGCAACGTCATTACCCTGTGTATCGAAAAGCGTGGCGTGCAGCACGACATGCTGTTCCTCGGTACCCAGGTCCAAGTGACCTACGATTTGCCGATGAACGAAGTGGTCCTGGACTTCTTTGACCGTCTCAAATCCACCAGTCGCGGCTATGCTTCGCTGGATTACCATTTCGACCGTTATCAATCGGCCAATCTGGTGAAGCTCGATGTATTGATCAACGGTGACAAGGTTGATGCCCTGGCGCTCATCGTCCACAAGGACAATGCGCACTACAAAGGTCGCCAACTGACCGAGAAGATGAAAGAACTGATTCCGCGCCAGATGTTCGACGTCGCGATCCAGGCCGCCATTGGCGGGCAGATCATTGCGCGGACTTCCGTCAAGGCACTCAGAAAGAACGTACTGGCCAAATGCTATGGCGGCGACGTGAGCCGTAAGCGCAAGCTGCTCGAGAAGCAAAAGGCCGGTAAAAAACGCATGAAGCAAGTGGGCAACGTGGAAATTCCACAAGAAGCCTTCCTTGCGGTGCTCAGGTTGGATAGTTAGGTCCTATGTCACTAAATTTCCCGCTGTTGCTGGTCATCGCCGTTGCCGTCTGTGGTCTCCTGGCGCTGCTCGATCTGCTGTTCTTCGCCCCGCGTCGTCGGGCGGCCATCGCGTCCTATCAGGGCAGCGTCAGCCAGCCCGATGGCGTAGTGATCGAGAAGCTGAACAAAGAGCCTTTGCTGGTTGAATACGGCAAGTCGTTCTTCCCGGTGTTGTTCATCGTGCTGGTGCTGCGCTCGTTTCTGGTAGAGCCGTTCCAGATTCCTTCGGGCTCGATGAAACCAACCCTGGATGTGGGCGACTTCATCCTGGTGAACAAGTTTTCCTACGGGATCCGCTTGCCGGTGATCGACAAGAAAATCATCGAGGTGGGTGATCCGCAGCGCGGCGATGTGATGGTGTTCCGCTACCCAAGCGACCCGAACGTCAACTACATCAAGCGTGTAGTCGGCCTGCCGGGTGACGTGATCCGCTACACCAGCGACAAGCGCCTGTTCGTCAATGGCGAATCGGTGGCCGAGAAACTCATCGGTTCCGAGCCGAACACCCTGGGCAGCGCCGAGCTGTACGAGGAAAAACTCGGGGCGGTAGAGCACCAGATCCGCAAGGAAATGAGCCGCTACCGTTCGCCGCCCGACAACCAGTGGACCGTGCCTGCCGGGCACTACTTCATGATGGGCGACAACCGCGACAACTCCAATGACAGCCGCTACTGGGATGATCCAAGCATTCCCAAGGAGCTGCTGGGCATGGTTCCCGACCAGAATATCGTCGGCAAGGCCTTCGCGGTCTGGATGAGCTGGCCCGAACCCAAGCTCAGCCACCTGCCGAACTTCTCGCGGGTGGGGCTGATCAAGTAATCCATGCGGCGCTGTGAACACAGCGCCGAATGCTTTTCTGGGGCTTGGACATTGGTCCGGCCTCGAGCAACACACAGCATTGCCAGGATTTGAATTTGAACACAGCGTTAATCGTCGATGGCCTTTGCCGCCACGTACTGAAAGTAGGTAAACCGTGAGCGTTTCTTTGAGTCGTCTTGAGCGTCAGCTCGGCTACACCTTCAAGGACCAGGAATTGATGGTCCTTGCCCTCACACACCGCAGTTTTGCCGGGCGCAACAACGAACGCCTGGAATTCCTCGGTGATGCCATTCTCAACTTCGCCGCTGGCGAAGCCCTGTTCAACCGCTTCCCCCTGGCCCGTGAAGGCCAGTTGTCGCGCCTGCGCGCGCGCCTGGTGAAAGGCGAGACCCTGGCCGTCCTGGCCCGTGGTTTTGACTTGGGCGAATACCTGCGCCTGGGTTCCGGCGAGTTGAAAAGCGGCGGTTTCCGCCGTGAGTCGATCCTGGCCGATGCCCTGGAAGCCCTGATCGGCGCGATCTATCTCGATGCCGGGATGGAAGTGGCCAAGGAACGGGTCATGGCCTGGCTGGCGTCGGAAATCGACAGCCTGACCCTGGTGGATACCAACAAGGATCCCAAGACCCGCCTGCAGGAATTTTTGCAGTCGCGCGGCTGCGAACTGCCACGCTACGAAGTGGTGGATATCCAGGGTGAGCCGCATTGCCGTGTGTTCTTCGTCGAATGCGAAGTCACCTTATTGAACGAAAAAAGCCGAGGTCAGGGTGTGAGCCGTCGTATTGCCGAACAGGTAGCGGCCGCTGCAGCACTGATTGCCCTGGGCGTGGAGAATGGCCATGACTGATTCAACCGCAACACGCTGTGGCTATGTTGCCATCGTCGGCCGTCCCAACGTGGGCAAGTCCACGCTGCTCAACCATATCCTGGGGCAGAAGCTGGCGATCACCTCGCGCAAGCCGCAGACCACCCGCCACAACATGCTGGGCATCAAGACCGAAGGCAACGTGCAAGCGGTCTATGTCGACACCCCGGGCATGCACAAAGGCGGCGAGAAAGCCCTGAATCGCTACATGAACAAGACCGCTTCGGCGGCGTTGAAAGACGTCGACGTGGTGATTTTCGTGGTTGACCGCACCAAGTGGACCGATGAGGACCAGATGGTGCTGGAGCGTGTGCAGTACGTCACCGGCCCGTTGATCGTCGCGCTGAACAAGACCGACCGTATCGAAGACAAAGCCGAGTTGATGCCGCACCTGAGCTGGTTGCAGGAACAACTGCCGAACGCCCAGATCATGCCGATCTCGGCCCAGCACGGGCACAACCTCGAAGCCCTGGAGCGGGTGATCGCCGGCTACCTGCCGGAGAACGAGCACTTCTTCCCGGAAGACCAGATCACCGACCGCAGCAGCCGTTTCCTCGCCGCCGAACTGGTACGCGAGAAAATCATGCGCCAGATGGGTGCCGAGCTGCCGTACCAGATCACCGTGGAAATCGAAGAGTTCAAGCAGCAGGGCAAGACCCTGCATATCCACGCGCTGATCCTCGTCGAACGTGACGGCCAGAAAAAAATCATCATTGGCGACAAGGGCGAGCGCATCAAGCGCATCGGTACCGAAGCGCGCAAGGACATGGAATTGCTGTTCGATTCCAAGATCATGCTTAACCTGTGGGTGAAGGTTAAGGGCGGCTGGTCTGATGATGAGCGCGCACTGCGCTCCCTGGGCTACGGCGACCTGTAATCAGTCACCAGTAACACCGCAGGACAAAATGTGGGAGCGGGCTTGTGTGGGAGCTGGCTTGCCTGCGATAGCATCGCCTCGGTCTACGTGACACATCGAGGCGTCTGCATCGCAGGCAAGCCAGCTCCCACACAAGACAGGTCCCACATTGGTTTATCGCTGTTCTTAAGTTCTGCGAAGAGACATTCATGTCCCAATCCCCACCCCCCAGCCAACCCGCCTACGTCCTGCACAGCCGCGCCTACCGCGAGACCAGCGCCCTGGTGGACTTCCTCACGCCCCAAGGCCGGCTACGCGCGGTACTGCGCAGCGCGCGGGGCAAGGCGGGCACGTTGGCGCGGCCATTCGTGGCCCTGGAGGTGGAGTTTCGCGGCAAGGGTGAGCTGAAAAACGTCGGCCGCCTGGAAAGCATCGGCACCTCGGCCTGGCTCAATGGCGAGGCGCTGTTCAGTGGCCTGTACCTCAACGAATTGCTGATCCGCCTGCTGCCCGCCGAAGACCCGCACCCCGCGGTGTTCGATCACTACGCCGCCACCTTGCTGGCCCTGGCCGAAGGCCGTCCCCTGGAGCCGCTGTTGCGTGCCTTCGAATGGCGCCTGCTCGACGACCTGGGCTACGGTTTTGAACTGAGCAACGACCTGCACGGCGAGCCAATCGCCAGCGACGGCATGTACCGCCTGCAAGTGGACGCCGGGCTGGAGCGCGTCTATCTGCTGCAACCGGGCCTGTTCCAGGGCACCGAACTGCTGGCCATGAGCGAGGCTGACTGGACAGCGCCTGGTGCCCTGTCTGCCGCCAAGCGCCTGATGCGCCAGGCCCTGGCCGTGCATCTGGGCGGTCGGCCGCTGGTCAGTCGCGAGTTGTTTCGAAAGCCCTGACATCCCCGTGTATGCTGTGCACCGATTCTTTCCCTTTTCAGGAGCGCTTCCGTGACCACCAGCAATCGCATTCTTCTTGGCGTCAACATCGACCACGTCGCCACCCTGCGCCAGGCCCGGGGCACTCGCTACCCTGATCCGGTGAAGGCTGCGCTGGATGCCGAAGAAGCAGGCGCCGACGGGATCACCGTGCACCTGCGCGAAGACCGCCGGCACATCCAGGAGCGCGACGTACTGGTGCTCAAGGACGTGCTGCAAACCCGCATGAACTTCGAAATGGGCATCACCGAAGAAATGATGGCCTTCGCCGAGCGCATCCGCCCGGCACATATCTGCCTGGTCCCGGAAACCCGCCAGGAACTGACCACCGAAGGCGGCCTGGATGTGGCCGGCCAGGAAGCGCGGATCAAAGCCGCCGTCGAGCGCCTGTCGCAGATCGGCAGTGAAGTCTCGCTGTTTATCGACGCCGACGAACGGCAGATCGAAGCCTCGCGCCGTGTGGGCGCCCCGGCCATTGAGTTGCACACCGGGCGCTACGCCGATGCCACAACCCCGACCGAAGTCGCCGACGAACTGCAACGCATCATCGATGGCGTGGCCTGCGGCCTGCGTGAGGGCCTGGTGGTCAACGCCGGCCATGGCCTGCACTACCACAACGTCGAAGCCGTGGCGGCGATCAAGGGCGTCAACGAACTGAACATCGGCCACGCCCTGGTCGCCCATGCGCTGTTCGTCGGTTTCAAGGGCGCGGTCGCTGAGATGAAAGCGCTGATCCTGGCCGCCGCCAAGCCCTAACCAACGCTGAAGACCCAACGTGGGACGGGCTTGTGTGGGAGCGGGCTTGCCCGCGATAAGGGAGTTTCAGTCGATACCTCTATTGACTGACACAGCGCTATCGCGGGCAAGCCCGCTCCTACACAAGCCCTTTCCCACATGCGGCAATGCGAAGCCTTACTGTTTAGCCGGCAGGGGTGTATCGTATTTGCCCTTTGCGGGCCCTGGGCCCGCGCAGATCCGTGAGGTTGTTGTGTCCCGATCCTTTTCCCGTCGACAAATCCTTGGTGGCCTCGCCGGCCTGGCAGTGGTGGGTGTCGGTGCCGGTGGCGCCTATCGCTACTGGCTGGGGAAAGTCGCGGACGCCAGCGCCGGGCGTGATTACGAGTTGATTGCCGCACCGTTGGACGTGGAACTGGTGCCGGGACACAAGACCCAAGCCTGGGCCTTTGGCCCCTCGGCGCCGGGCACCGAGTTGCGTGTACGCCAGGGCGAATGGCTGCGGGTGCGCTTTATCAACCACCTGCCCGTTGCCACCACCATCCACTGGCACGGCATCCGCCTGCCCCTGGAAATGGACGGCGTGCCGTACGTCTCGCAATTGCCGGTACTGCCTGGCGAGTATTTCGACTACCAGTTCCGCGTGCCCGACGCCGGCAGCTACTGGTATCACCCCCATGTCAGCAGCAGCGAAGAACTGGGCCGTGGCCTGGTCGGCCCATTGATTGTCGAGGAGCGCGAGCCCACCGGCTTCCAGCACGAACGCACCCTGAGCCTGAAAAACTGGCATATCGACGAGCAGGGTGAATTTGTCGAGTTCAGCATCCCCCGCGAAGCAGCCCGTGGCGGTACGGCCGGGCGCCTGTCGACCATCAACGGTGTGCCGCAGGCGGTCATCGACCTGCCTGCCGGGCAAATCACCCGGGTGCGCCTGCTCAACCTCGACAACACCCTGACCTATCGCCTGAACATTCCCAACGCCCAGGCGCAGATCTATGCGCTGGACGGCAACCCCATCGAGCCACGGCCTTTGGGCAAGGAATACTGGCTAGGCCCGGGCATGCGCATTTGCCTGGCAATCAAGGCTCCGCCGGCCGGCGAAGAGCTGTCGATCCGCAATGGCCCGGTGCGCCTGGGTACCTTCCGCTCCGTGGCTAATACCGATGCGCCGGGCGAGTGGCCGCCCGCGTTGCCGGCCAACCCGATTGCCGAGCCGGACCTGGCCAATGCCGAGAAACTCAACTTCAATTTCGAATGGGTCGGCTCGGTCTCGGTCAACGTCGAAAACAGGCCGCCGAGCCTGTGGCAGATCAACGGCCAGGCCTGGGATATCACCGACAAGACCTGCGCCGACCGCCCGATTGCCAAGCTCGAGTTGGGCAAGAGCTATATTTTCGAACTGAAGAACATGACCCAGTACCAGCACCCGATCCACCTGCATGGCATGAGCTTCAAGGTCATCGCCTCGAACCGCCATAAAGTCACGCCGTACTTCACCGACACCTACCTGCTGGGCAAGAACGAGCGCGCCCGCGTGGCGTTGGTGGCGGATAACCCCGGGGTGTGGATGTTCCATTGCCATGTGATCGACCACATGGAAACCGGCCTGATGGCCGCCATCGAGGTGGCGTGATGCGCCAGATTCGCCCCACGGCGATCATCGACCGCAGCCGTGACCAGGACTTCATGCGTGAAGCCCTGGCTCTTGCCGCCCAGGGCGCGGCCCTGGGTGAAGTACCGGTAGGCGCGGTGCTGGTGCAGGACGGCGAAATCATCGGGCGCGGCTTCAACTGCCCGATCAGCGGCAGCGACCCCAGCGCCCATGCCGAGATGGTCGCCATCCGCGCGGCGGCCCAGGCCGTCAGCAACTACCGCCTGCCGGGCAGCACGCTGTACGTGACCCTTGAGCCGTGCAGCATGTGCGCCGGGCTGATCGTCCACTCGCGCATCGCCCGGGTGGTGTACGGCGCGCTGGAGCCCAAGGCCGGGATTGTGCAGAGCCAGGGACAGTTCTTCAGCCAGGGCTTTCTCAATCACCGGGTGTTGTATGAAGGCGGGGTACTGGCCGAGGAGTGTGGGACGGTGTTGAGTGAGTTCTTCAAGGCCAGAAGGGCCAAGCCCAGCACCTGATCTCAATGTGAAAACCCAATCACTGTGGGAGCTGGCTTGCCTGCGATAGCGGTCTGCCAGTTGCCAAATGTGTAGCTGACCCACCGCTATCGCAGGCAAGCCAGCTCCCACATTCTTGATCTGCATTTTCTCAGGGCGATTGGGGGTTACTTCTTGGCGATAATCACCGCGCGCATCGGCGCCGGCAGCCCTTCAATCGTCTTGCTGTGATCTTCAGGGTCGAGGAAGTCACTCAAGGACTGATACTTCATCCACTCTGTCCCACGCTGTTCCTCGACCGTGGTCACGCTCACATCCACGCAACGCACTTCGCTGAACCCGGCACGCCGCAGCCAGAGCATCAGCGCCGGCACCGAAGGCAGGAACCACACATTACGCATCTGTGCGTAACGGTCTTCTGGCACCAGTACCTGTTGTTGATCACCCTCGATCACCAACGTCTCCAGCACCAGTTCGCCACCCTTGACCAGGCAATCCTTGAGCGCCAGCAAATGCTCGATCGGCGAGCGGCGATGGTAGAACACGCCCATGGAGAACACCGTGTCGAAACCTTCCATGTTCGGCGGCAGGTCCTCGAACGGGAACGGCAGGTGCCAGGCGTTGGGGGCCGACAGGTAGCGCTGCACCGCCTGGAACTGGCAGAAGAACAGCCAGTTGGGATCCACGCCAATCACACTGTCGGCGCCGGCGCCGAGCATGCGCCACATGTAATAACCGTTGCCACAGCCCACATCGAGGATGCGCTTGCCTTTGAGGTTCAGGTGCGGCGCGACCCGCGACCATTTCCAGTCCGAGCGCCATTCGGTGTCCACATGCACCCCGAACAGGTTGAACGGCCCCTTGCGCCACGGGCTCAGGCCCATCAGCGCGGCATGCATCTGCTCACGGGTTGCGTCATCGCAATCGGTGTCCAGGGTCAGGCCGTTCAGCAGGTCGATTTTGCTTGGCAGGATCTTGGGCAAGGCGTCCAGCGCACTTTGCCAGCGGGCCAGGTCGCCATGGCCCTTTTCCATCTTTGCATCGAGTTGTGCTTGCAGGCCCTGGGCCCATACGGCCAGGGGAGTGCCGACCAGATGGCGGGCGAGGGGAGACAGATCAATCATGGCAAGGCAATCAACGAGGCAAAGTTAAGACACTGGAACCACGGCACGACTTTCGAGAACCCGGCCGCCAGCAGGCGTTCACGGTGTTCCTCGAGGCTGTCGGGCTTCATGACGTTTTCGATGGCGCTGCGCTTCTGGGCGATTTCCAGTTCGCTGTAGCCGTTGGCGCGCTTGAACGCCACGTGTAGATCGGTGAGCAATGCATGTTCTTCGGGATCATTGAAGCGCAGTTTTTCCGAGAGAATCAGCGCGCCACCCGGCAGCAGCGCCTGGCGAATCCGCCCAAGCAGCGCCAGGCGCTCCTCGGGGGCGATAAATTGCAGGGTGAAATTCAGCGCCACCACCGAGGCCGGCTGGAACTGCAGGGCGAGGATATCGCCTTCGATTACCTCCACCGGCAGCAGCTCCTGGAACATCGAGTCCTGGCCGTTGAGGTATTCGCGGCAGCGCTCGACCATCGCCGCCGAGTTATCCACAGCGATCACCCGGCAGCCGTCGGTGCGCACATGGCGCCGCAGGGCCTGGGTCACCGCGCCCAGGGACGAACCCAGGTCATACAGCACACTGCCCGGCTGGGCGAACTGCGCTGCCAGTACGCCGAGGTTCTCGACAATGGTCGGGTAACCGGGCACCGAACGCTTGATCATGTCCGGGAACACCCGCACCACGTCCTCGTTAAAGGCGAAGTCCGGCACCTGGGGCAAGGGCTGGGCGAATAGGCGATCGGGTTCTTTGCTCACGGCTGTTCCGGCGACGAAGTGGAAAAGGCCGGCATTTTAGCCAGGTTGGCGAGGCGATGCGCGGGTTGTCTGATGGAAAGCCGATGCGGTGATGCCCCATTGCCCCAACCAGTAGGTGATGATCAACAGATACGGCGCCGCATCGAAGGTCACCACAAAGCGGTTGATGCCGATCAGCGTGTCGGAAAACACAAACAACGCCGCGCCGATGGCCGCCAGCTGTGCCGAGCGCTTGGGCACGTCGCTACCCAGGCGAGCCAGCGCACGCCAGAGCATGGCGCTGATCACCAACGCGTACACCACCACCGGAATCAGCAAATCGCCCAGGCCGTGGGAAATCAGGATGCTCAACAAAATTGCCCCAACCCCCAGCGCCAGGGCCAGTGGCAACAGCGCCGGGCGGCGGCAGTCGCTGAAGTAGGCCTTGAGGTACGCCAGGTGCGCGAACAAAAACGCGCCCAGGCCGAAGATAAACAGGTCGCCGGGCCAGGCCAGCAACACATCGCCCACTACGGAGAAAATCAACCCCAGGCTGATCCAGCGTCGATAGTCGCTGGGCGGCGCGTCATGCAGCCAGCCCAGCATCGCCAGCACCGGTAGCGGCTTGACCAACAGGCAAAGCAAGGTGGCATGCGTGCTCAGACCGTAGATAAAGGTACCGGCACCCATCAACGCAAGAATCATCCATGGCATATCAGTTCACCGTAATGGCGCAGTCAAAGGTGTCCACCGGATTCACTTCCGGGGCCCAGGGTTGTTGGGAGGTCAGGCGCAGGCGGCCGCTACCTGGGGTAAAGGCCTGGAAGCGCCAGGTGGATTGCCCGGCGGCACCCACCACGCCCGCGTCCTCGGGGTTGCTGTAGACCTCGGGGCCGAGGCTGCGCAGCACGCCGCCGGCCGAATCCTGGATCGCCCAGCGATAACCGGTGGTGGGGTTGCTCGGCAAGGTCAGGGTCAGGTTTTGCCCGGCCTTGAGCTTGAGCGGGCAGGCGCTCTGTTTTTCGACGGTGACGTTTTGCTTCGGTGCACTGGCGCAAGCCCCGAGCAGGGCGAGGCTTAGCGCAAGAAGCAGGCGGGCAGCGGTCATGAAGGCTCCGTTTATTGGCGACGAAGGGCGAGCATAACCGAAGATGAGACAAGGTGTTACAGCAGGGTTTTGATGTTGGCCGTGCTGGCCCTATCGCGGGCAAGCCCGCTCCTACAGAGTACGCATTCCAACTGTAGGACCGGGCTTGCCCGCGATGAGGCCAGTGCAGGCGCTACAGAACTATCAGAACAACACCTTCGCCACATCCGCAAACCGCTTGGCAAAGTGCACCGTCATGCCCTCTTTGAGGTACTCCGGCAATTCCTCGAAGCTGCCACGGTTAGGCTCTGGCAGGATCAACTCGTGAATCTTCTGCCGCCGCGCCGCAATTACCTTCTCGCGCACACCGCCAATCGGCAGTACATGCCCGGTCAGGGTCAGTTCGCCGGTCATGGCCACGCCTTTTTTCGGCGGCTGGTTGCGTGCCAGCGAGAGCAACGCACTGGCCATGGTCACCCCGGCACTTGGGCCGTCCTTGGGCGTGGCGCCTTCCGGCACGTGCAGGTGCACGAAGGCTTCGTCGAAGAACTTCGGGTCACCGCCAAACGACTTCAGGTTGGAACTGATGTAGCTGTAGGCGATTTCGGCGGATTCCTTCATCACTTCACCCAACTGCCCGGTGAGCTTGAAGCCGCGATTGAGCGTGTGGATGCGCGTCGCCTCGATCGGCAAGGTGGCGCCACCCATGCTGGTCCAGGCCAGGCCGGTGATGACACCCGTGCCCGACAGTACCTGCTCGTTACGGAACACCGGCATGCCCAGGGAGCTTTCCAGGTCCTTGTTGCCGATCTTGATCACCGAGTCCGGCTCATCCAGCAGCTTGACCACCGCCTTGCGTACCAGCTTGCCCAGTTGCTTCTCCAACTGGCGCACCCCGGCTTCGCGGGCATAGCCGTCGATCAACGCGCGCAGGGCGCCGTCGGTGATGCTCAGGCTGGTTTTTGCCACACCGGCTTTTTCCAGCTGCTTGGGCCACAGGTGGCGCTTGGCGATGGCGACTTTTTCTTCGGTGATGTAGCCCGACAGGCGAATCACTTCCATGCGGTCCAGCAACGGGCCGGGGATCGAGTCCAGGGTGTTGGCGGTACACACGAACAGCACTTTGGACAGGTCCAGGCGCAGGTCCAGGTAGTGGTCGAGGAATTCGACGTTCTGTTCCGGGTCGAGGGTTTCCAGCAGGGCCGACGCCGGGTCGCCCTGGTAGCTCTGGCCCATCTTGTCGATCTCGTCGAGCATGATCACCGGGTTCATCACTTCTACATCTTTGAGCGCCTGCACCAGCTTGCCCGGCAGGGCGCCGATGTAGGTGCGGCGATGGCCCTTGATCTCGGCCTCGTCGCGCATGCCGCCGACGCTGAAGCGGTAGAACGGCCGCCCCAGGGACTCGGCAATCGATTTGCCGACGCTGGTCTTGCCCACGCCCGGCGGGCCCACCAGCAGCACGATGGAGCCGGCGACTTCGCCTTTATAGGCGCCCACGGCAAGGAACTCGAGGATGCGACTCTTGATGTCGTCCAGCCCCGCATGGTGTTTATCCAGGACTTTGCGTGCGTGCTTGAGGTCGAGCTTGTCCTCCCCATACACGCCCCACGGCACCGAAGTGGCCCAGTCCAGGTAGTTGCGCGTCACCGCGTACTCCGGCGATCCGGTCTCGAGGATCGACAGCTTGTTCAGCTCTTCATCAATGCGCTTCTGCGCCTGGGCCGGCAGCACCTTGCCTTCCAGGCGTTGCTCGAACTGCTCGACGTCGGCACTGCGGTCATCCTTGGTCAACCCCAGCTCCTGCTGGATCACCTTGAGCTGTTCCTTGAGGAAGAACTCGCGCTGGTGCTCGCCGATCTTGCGGTTCACCTCGGCGGAGATTTCCTTTTGCAGGCGCGCAACTTCCACCTCTTTGCGCAGCATCGGCAAGACTTTTTCCATGCGCTTGAGCATCGGCACGCAGTCCAGCACTTCCTGCAACTCGTTGCCGGTGGCCGAGGTCAGTGCGGCGGCGAAGTCGGTCAGGGGCGACGGGTCGTTGGGGCTGAAGCGGTTGAGGTAGTTCTTCAGCTCTTCGCTGTACAGCGGGTTGAGCGGCAGCAGTTCCTTGATCGCATTGATCAGCGCCATGCCGTAGGCCTTGACCTCATCGGTCGGCTCGCTGGGCTGGTGCGGGTATTCGACTTCTACCAGGTACGGTGGGCGGTGATGCTTGAGCCAGGTCTTGATGCGCACGCGGGTCAGGCCCTGGGCAACGAACTGCAGCTTGCCGTTTTCGCGGCTGGCGTGATGCACCTTGACCAGGGTGCCGTACAGCGGCAGGGCGGAGGTGTCGAAATGCCGTGGGTCTTCGGGTGGCGTGTCCATGAAGAACAGCGCGAGGGAGTGATGGTCGGATTTGCTCACCAACTCCAGGGTCTCGGCCCAGGGTTCTTCATTGACGATCACCGGCAACACTTGCGCCGGGAAGAACGGGCGGTTGTGGATCGGGATGATATAGACCTTGTCCGGCAGGTTTTGCCCAGGCAGGGCCAGGCCGGTGTTGGACGACGGGGTTTGTGCGTTTTCGGGGTCGGCGTAGTCGTTGAGGTCGATATCGGGGAATTCTTGCTGGTCGCTCATGGGGCACCTGCATAGTGAAGTATGGAGGTTAGATGGGGCAGGTGAGCGGTGGTTTCAATGGCGGCGGGTGGTTAGCAACAAATTGCATGATATTTCGACGTCAGCGCGGTGCCGCTGCGGGAACGGGCAAGTCACCGCGCACCGGCACTCTCTTGCGCAAAAAAACACGGCGATTTGAGGCCTGCCTGCGGGGTTTAGACGGTGATCTGTCGTCAAAATAATGTCAGCCAGGCGCCCGCATTTATTAGGTTTACTTCTGCCCGGCTGCGGCTAATCTGGGTTTTCCAAATGCCCCGAGAGAACGGGCATTTATTTGACACCGGGTCTGCAGTCGCGAGGGATGCGTATGACAAAAGGACGCTTGAGCTGGGGCGCGGGCACGCTGCCAGGAGGCAAGCGAATGAAGTGGCGCCACGCTTTCCAGACGCGGCTGGTCGGGGTGTTGGGGTTATTGCTGCTAGTGGTGGTGGGCGCGGTGTACTTCGCCGTGAAGGTTGCCACCACCCGTGCCGTGGAAAACCAGGCCCAGGTGCAACTGGAGACCGGCAGCCGGGTGTTCGAGCGCCTGCTGGACCTGCGCGGACGGCGCCTGCAATACGGCCTGGACTGGCTGACGGTGGACGAGCAATTTCGCCGCGCGGTCGCCGAGGGCCAGCCGGCACCGATCCTCGCTGCCCTGCGCCGGCATGGCAGCGGGATCCGTTCCAGCGAGGTGTTTGTGCTGGGGCTCGATGGCCAGGTCATCGTCAGCACTCTGGCTGGCGTGCCGGCGCAGCAAGCCTTCCCCTATGCCGATGCACTGCGCCATGCCCGGCGCAACTCCCTGCAAATGTTGATCGTCGCCCTGGCCGGCCAGCCGTTTTTGCTGGTGCAGGAAGAGGTGCTGGACCCGCTGCCCATTGCGCGGGTGGTCATGGGCTTTTCCATGGATGAGGTGTTTGCCGCCGAATTGCGCTCCCTGAGCAATCTGGAGGTGTCGTTCATGAGCATGGACCAGGGGCAGCCGGGCACCCTGTTCAGCACCCAGCCCTCGGCCGACCGCCCGGCCATCATCCAGGCGCTGCAGGAATCGAGCACCGCCGAGCTGGCGCAGATGAGCGAATTGCACGGCCAGCGTTTTCTCAGCCAGGTCCTGCCCCTGGCCAACACCGGTGATGGCGGGCAAGTCATGGCTTTGCTGCAAAGCCCGCTGGACCATGCCCTGCAATCCTTTGCGCCGCTGGACCGGCAGTTTCTCGGCATCGCCCTGGCAGCCCTGCTGGTCTCGCTGGTGGGCGCGCTGTTGATGGCGCGCCGCGTGTCCCGCCCTCTCGATGCCCTGGTGCAGGCGGCCGAGCGTATTGGCGGCGGGGATTACCGCACCCCAGTGGCGGTGCGCGGCAAAGATGAGTTCGGCCTGCTGGCCCGGGCCTTCAACGCGATGCAAAGCGGCATTGCCGTACGTGAGCGGCAGTTGGCGCACAACGCCCTGCACGATGCGCTGACCGGCCTGCCCAACCGCGCGCTGGCCATGGAACGCCTGGGCAGTGCGATCAGTGCACGGCGGCCGGTGGTAGTGCTGTACCTGGGGATTGAAAACTACCGGGTGATCAACGAAGGCTTTGGCCCCCAGGGCGTCGAGGAAATGCTGCGTGAGGCCAGCCGCTGCCTGCTGTCGAGCCTGGCGGCGGGGGATTCGGCGGCGCGCATTACCGGCAGCGAATTCCTCGTATTGCTGGAAAACACCAAGCTCGACAGCGCCGTGGCCCGCGCCGACCGCCTGTACAGCCTGTTGACCGAGCCGCAGCGGGTCGGTGGCGACGAACTACGCCACGAAGTGAGCATGGGTATTGCCGCCTACCCCGAGGATGGCCAGCAGGTCGAAGAGTTGATCAGCCGCGCCGCCATTGCCCGTCACGACGCGGCCGCGCTGCCTGGCTATTTACAGATTTACCAACAGGACCGCGACCTCGCCCATCAACGCCAGATCAGCCTGATCCGCGACCTGCGCCGCGCCGCCATCGAAGACGAACTGTTCCTGTGCTATCAACCCAAGCTCGACCTGCGCCACGGCTATGTGCGCCAGGCCGAGGCGCTGTTGCGCTGGCAGCACCCGACCCTGGGCCTGGTGTCCCCCGCCGAATTCATCCCCCTGGCCGAACGCTCCGGCAGCATGGCCAGCCTGACGCACTGGGTGATCGAAGAGGCGATCCGCCAGTTGGCAGAGTGGAGCGTGCGTGGGCTGGAAGTGCAGCTGTCGCTGAATATTTCGGTGGACGACCTGGGCGATGAAGGGCTGGCACCACGGGTCACCGAGCTGCTGGAACTGCACGGGGTGCTGGCCGGGCAGTTGATTTTCGAAATCACCGAAAGCGCGATCATGCACAACCCGGAACAGGCGTTGCGCATTCTCGAGCAATTGCGCGGCTGTGGCATCAGCCTGTCGGTGGACGACTTCGGTACCGGCTACTCGTCCCTGGCCCAATTGCAGCGCTTGCCGGTGCAGGAACTGAAGATCGACCAGTCGTTCGTGCGCAACCTCGACAGCACCAGCGGCGACGCGGTGATCGTGCGTTCGACCATCGAGATGAGCCACAACCTGGGGCTCAAGGTGGTGGCCGAAGGGGTGGAGTTCGAACCCAGCCTGAGGCTGCTCAAACAATGGAATTGCGACACCGCCCAGGGCTACCTGATCAGCCGGCCATTGAATGCCATGGCCTTTGAGATGTGGATGCGCCGCGATCGCAGCACGGTGTGACGGGCCCGGCGCGGTCAACATGTGGGAGAGGGCTTATGTGGGAGAGGGCTTGTGTGGGAGCTGGCTTGCCTGCGATAGCGGTGGGTCAGTGCAACATATGCCAACTGATCCAGCGCTATCGCAGGCAAGCCAGCTCCCACATTTGAGCGGTATTTCAAATAAAAAACCCCGGAATCCCGGGGTTTTTTGTTGCAGCTGTCGCTTAATCCGCCAGCTTGAACGCCATCACATAGTCACCCTGCTTGGTCCCCAGGGAACCATGACCGCCCGCCACGACCAGCACGTATTGCTTGCCGTCCTTGCCGGTGTAGGTCATCGGGGTGGTTTGCGCGCCCGCAGGCAGGCGGCCTTCCCACAGTTGCTTGCCGTTTTTCACATCATAGGCACGCAGGTACTGGTCGAGGGTACCGCTGAGGAAGGACACGCCACCGGCCGTGGTGAAGGTCCCGCCCAGGCTTGGCACGCCCATGCTCAGGGGGATGGGCACTGGCGAGCTGTCACGCACGGTGCCGTTCTTGTGCATCCAGATGGTCTTGTTGTTGGTCAAGTCCACAGCGGCCACATAACCCCAGGCCGGCGCCTGGCACGGCAGGCCCATGGGCGAGAGCATCGCTTCCAGGACCACGCCATAAGGCGTGCCTTTGTTCGGCTGCACGCCTTCGGTCTCGCTGACACGCGGGCCCATGGCGGCGATTTTTTCCGCCGGGATCATGGTCGACTTGAACGCCATGTAGCTTGGGTTGACGAACGCGATCTGGCGTACCGGGTCAACCGAGATGCCGCCCCAGTCGAACACGCCGAAGTTGCCTGGGTAGACGATCGAGCCTTGCAGCGATGGCGGGGTAAACGGGCCGTCGTAGCGCAGGGACTTGAAGTCGATCCGGCACAGCAGTTGGTCGAACGGGGTCACGCCCCACATGTCACGTTCCTTGAGGGGCGGTGGCATGAAGTTGAGGTCGGACTTGGGCTGGGTTGGCGAGGTGTGATCGCCCGCGACCGCGCCTTGCGGTACCGGGATTTCGTTGATCGGCACCACCGGCTCGCCCGTTGCGCGGTCGAGCACGTAGATGCTGCCTTGCTTGGTCGAGGCCATTACGGCTTGCTTCACGCCGGCGGCGGTCTTGATGTCGATCAGGCTTGGCTGGCCGCCCACGTCCATGTCCCACAGGTCATGGTGAGTGAACTGGAAATGCCAGCGCACTTTACCGCTGTCGATATCCAGGGCAGTCAGGCCGGCAGCATGCAGCTCGGAAGCCGGGGTACGGTAGCCACCGAACTGGTCCGGGGTCTGGTTGCCCATCGGCAGGTAGAGCATGCCGAGTTTTTCATCGACCGCGAACATCGACCACATGTTGGGCGAGTTGCGGGTGTAGGTCTTGCCTTCGGCAATCGGCGTGGTGTCGTCCGGGTTGCCGCTGTCCCAGTTCCACACCAGCTTGCCGGTGTGCACGTCGAACGCGCGGATCACGCCGCTCGGCTCGTCGGTGGAGACGTTATCGGTGACGTGACCGCCAATCACCACCAGGTTCTTGGTGACGGCTGGCGGCGAGGTGGAGTAGTAGCCACCGGGGGCGAACGTGCCGATGTTGGCGCCCAGGTCGACCTGGCCTTTGTCGCCGAAGTCTTCACACATCTTGCCGGTGTCGGCGTTCAGGGCGATCAGGCGGGTGTCGGCAGTCGGCAGGAAGATGCGGCGCGGGCAGGCATTGGCGGCTGGCGCAGCGGCGCCGGTGGCCGGGCTTTGCTCGGTGGCGGCATAGGCTGCGTCATCGTGATACGACACGCCACGGCAGGTCATGTGTGCCCAACCCTTGAAGTTCGCGGCTTTTTGCGTCGAGAGCTTGGGGTCGAAACGCCAGATTTCCTTGCCGGTATCCGGGTCAAGGGCAATCACCTGGCTGTGCGGGGTACACACGTAGAGCATGCCGTTGACTTTCAGCGGGGTGTTTTCCGCGGTGGTTTCGCCGGGGTCGCCCGGTCCAGGCAGGTCGCCGGTGCGATAAGTCCAGGCCGGTACCAGCTTGTGGGCATTTTGCGGGGTGATCTGCGCCAGCGGCGAGTAACGGTCACCGAAGGCCGAGCGGCCATAGGAATTCCAGTCGCCATCGGCCTGGGCCGGCGCGGCATTGGTCATGCCCGGTACCGCGTCGCGATCCAGCTGGCCCTTGATTTCACCGGGGTTGGTGAACTGGCTGGCGATGGCGGTTGCGCCGGCCAGCACCACGGCCACGCTCAGCGCGCCGGTGCCCAGCGGGGCGGGTTGACCACGCAGCAGGGGACGGCGCAACCACGGCAGCAGCATGACGATGCCCAAGGCGAACAGCAGGGCCAGGCGCGGCACCAGTTGCCACCAGTCCAGGCCGACTTCCCACAGGGCCCACACCGTACTGGCGAACAGCACCACCGCGTACAGGCCCAGCGCCGCGCGGCGCGTGGCCAGCAGCAGGAGGCCGGTCAGGGTGATGCCGATACCGGCCAGCAGGTAGTACAGCGACCCGCCGAGCATGCTCAGCTTGATGCCCCCGGCCAACAAGGCCAGGCCCATGATCAGCAGCAAGATCCCCAGCAACCTGGGCAGCAGGCGGCTTGGACTTGAAGCACCATCAGTGCTCATAGTGTGATTCTCCGTGACGTTTAAGGTAGTCCCGCGCTTGTTCACTGTAGATGACGTTTGCGCACAGGCTTGGTTCAGGGCTAATTGCGTTTATTGCGATTCAAAAGGACGCTTGCAGCTTGATCCCGCCGACCAGCGCGTCATCCACCTGGGCGACGGCCCCCGGATGACGGATGTATTGCAGGTTCGGGCGCACGGTCAGCCAGTTGCTGACGTGCACGCCGTAATAGAGCTCGGCGCTGTATTCGGTGTCTTGCACTGGCAGGTAGGCGCCGTCGTCAAAATCGTAGAGCGCACTGGCCTGGTTGCGGGCCTGGGCGTTCTTGCGATAGGCCGGGTTGACGTGCACGCGGGCCACGGCAAAGCCGATATCGTCGCGGGCGCGGGCATCGAAGGGGCCTTTGTAAACCACACCTGCCTGCACATAGTTATCCACAGCGTTGGTTTTCTTATCGTGCATCGTCGCGTTGGCGAACACGCTCAAGCCACGGGAGTGGTCACTGGCCAGGCTGGTGACTTGCTGCTGCACACCCAGCCACACGCCATGCTTGCTGGAGGCGCTGCGATAGGCCTCGCCACTGACGGCGGCGGGTTGGTCGTGGCGGTCCTTGTACACATCGCTGGCCTTGGCGCTGCTGTAGTAGTAGCCGGCGCGGTATTCGCCCGGCAGGTCGTGGAACGTTGGCGTCCACACCAGCTCCACCGGTAATAGGGCGCCCTGGGTGCCGCTGCCGCTGAGCTTGAAGCCATTGCCGCGATCGAGGTTGGACGGGTTCTGCTCAAAGGCGCCGATTTGCGCGTACAGCTCGGGCGTCAGGTGGTATTTGACCCGCAGCGCCCATTGGCTCACCGGCCAGTTGTACCAGATGCCACCGACCCAATTGCCCACCTGGGAGCCGCAGAACGCCAGGTTCTGAAAGTCGCAGGGGAAGCTGTTGAAGTCTTCGCCTTCGCCAAAACGCCCAGCTTTGATATCCAGTTTCTGGTCGAAGAATTTCTGCTGGTACCACATCTGCGTCAGGCGCCAGGTCTGGCCACGGCCCCAGACTTCCTGGGACGAGGTAAAGCCGCCGACCCGCGGGTCGTTGATGCGGTCGTTGCTGATGTTATTGCCACTGCGCTCGGTGATCGTCAGTTGGAACTCGGCGTCGTGCCAGCCGAGGATCTTCTGCAGATCCAAGTGGCTGCCGAAGGCCCACTGGTCGCTATAGCGAGCGGTGCGGTCATGGTCCGAGCCGCCTTGCAGGTTGCTGCCCATCTCGCCTGTGTAGTCGATCTTGAAGTCATAGCCTTGCTCAGACAGCGCTGTCCGGGAACCGCCAAGATCACCCAGCATCCACGGGGACTCATGGTCAAAGGCAGGGACGGCCTGGGCGCAGTCGATCAGGCACAAAGGCAGCAGCGCAGCGCACAGGCGCAGTGTTGGGAAAGCAGGCATAGGCAAGGGCAGGTCTTAATAGTTTTTGGTTTTAGTACGCAAACGGCGGCCGGGGGATGGACGCTCATCAGGTCTGGCTGAATGATGAAACGTTTCAGTTTGTTGCAGGCAAGGATAAAGCGCCGGCTCGGGGAGAGAAAGGGCTAATCGCAAGATGGATTATTTCGGATTTGGTAACAGTCGGCGCAGATACCGCAGAGCGATGTGGGAGCAGGCTTGCCCACTCCCACAGGGGGGCTCCTTTACAGCACGAGTTTGGCTAGACAACGCAATTTAATGTGGGAGCTGACTTGCCTGCGATAGCGTTGTGTCAGCACCGGATAAGCTGGCTGACCCACCGCCATCGCGGGCAAGCCCACTCCCACAGGGGGGCTCGTTTGCAGCACGAGTTTGGCTAGACAACTCAATTTAATGTGGGAGCTGGCTTGCCAGCGATAGCGTTGTGTCGGCACCGGATAAGCTGGCTGACCCACCGCCATCGCGGGCAAGCCCGCTCCCACAGGGGGGCTCGTTTACAGCACGAGTTTGGCTAGACAACACAATTTAATGTGGGAGCTGGCTTGCCAGCGATAGCGTTGTGTCGGCACCGGATAAGCTGGCTGACCCACCGCCATCGCGGGCAAGCCCGCTCCCACAGGGGGGCTCGTTTACAGCACGGGTTTGGCTAGACAACTCAATTTAATGTGGGAGCTGGCTTGCCAGCGATAGCGTTGTGTCAGCACCGGATAAGCTGGCTGACCCACCGCCATCGCGGGCAAGCCCGCTCCCACAGGGGGGCTCGTTTGCAGCACGAGTTTGGCTAGACAACACATAGCTCCCACAGGTTGAACATCACTGTCTGTTAGAAGGTCGTGCGCAAGCCCACCTGCACACTACGGCCTGGCGCCGGCGCGATATCGCGCAGGATCGAGCTGGCATAGCGTACGGTCTGGTTGGTCAGGTTCTCGCCGTTGACGAACGCCAGCCACTGGCTGCCGCCCAGGTTGAAGCGATAGCCGGCACTGGCGCCCAACGTGGTGTAGCCATCGGTGCCGCTTTCGTTGCTAGGCACCCGGCCCTGGCCAGCAGCATGCTCAACATCAATGCGCGCTTGCCAGCGATCCAGTTCCCACAGCAAGCCGCTGTTCAGACGCAGCGGAGCAATTCGTGGCAGGGCTTCGCCAGTATCCAGGTTGGTGGCGCGGGTGTAGTCGCCCGACAGTTCCAGGGCAAATTTACCATAGGCATTTTCGCCAAGTTTCCAGTGGTCCTGGGCTTCGAAGCCGACGAAACGTGCGCGCACACCCGAGTAGGTGTATTCCGGGATGCCATCGGCAGCCTCTTCGCCCTCGTCATTCAAGGTGCGACCGCTGTTCAGCAGGCCGATGTAGTTGGAAAAGTGGCTGTAGAACACGCCAACACTGCCCTTGTGCGTGCCATTGTCAAAGCGCAGGGCCAGGTCGCTGGCCACGGCTTTTTCCTTGGACAGCTTGGCATCGCCCACTTCATAGGTGCCGGTGGCGACGTGGGCGCCATTGGCATACAACTCGTAGAAGGTCGGCGCGCGTTCGGTGTAGCCCAGGGTCGCGGCCAGAGACCAGATCGGGGTCAGGGTGTAGACCGCACCCGACGACAGGCTGCCGGCAGTGAAGCTGCTGGAGCTGTTGGCATTGGCAAACCGCTCGTTGCCTTTGCCATCCGGGTCGACGGTGGTGTGTTCCAGGCGCCCGCCCAGGCTCAGTTTGAGGCGTTCGGTGGCCTGCATTTCTTCGAGGATAAACAGCGCGCCGGCATTGGTATCGGTTTGCGGTACGAAAGCTTCCTCGCCCAGTGCGGAAAATTCGCTACGGCTGACCTGGGCACCGACGATGCCATCGAACGGCCCCAAGGGCTGGTGCCGCGCCTCGATGCGCGCTTCATAGCCCTTGTTCTTGAAGGTGGTGCCGGTTTCGCCGCCTTCGATTTCCCGGTGTTCGTAGTCGGTGTAGCCGGCGTCGAGTTTGACCGAGGTAAACGGGCCTTGCAGGTTGCGGATCTCGGACGCGAAGGCGTAGTGCTCCTGCTGCATGCGGATGCGCACGTCCTGTTCGGCGGGCGAGCCGTAGTTGCTGTCGGAGTTGCTGTAGGACAACCCGGCGTAACCGTCGTCCCACGTGTAGGAACCGCCCACTGCACCACTGTCCTGACGCCCGTCGCTGTTGCCCAGGCGGCCGTTTTTGCCGGGGCCGTTTTCGCTTTCCGCAGCGTGGCGGCTGCGGGCGTAACCTGGGATTTTCAGGTCGTTGAATTGTCGTGCGCTGGCATCCAGGTGCAGGGCGAAGGTGCCGTTGCCGGCCTCCAGTTTGCCCGCGCTGCTGCGGGTGGTATCGGCGCCGCCGTAGCGCAGTTCGCCCGCGCCATGGATGCCTTCGATGGCTTCGGTGGGGATGCGGTTGTCGAAGGTATTGACCACCCCGCCGATGGCGCTGCCGCCGTAGAGCAGGGCGGCCGGGCCACGGACGATCTCGATGCGCTCGACGTTGACCGGGTCCAGCGGCACCGCATGGTCATACGACAACGACGAGGCATCCAGCGCGCCGACACCATTGCGCAGGATGCGAATGCGGTCGCCATCCTGGCCACGGATGATCGGGCGGCTGGCACCGGGGCCGAAGTACGACGACGACACCCCAGGCTGCTTGTTCAGAGTTTCGCCCAGGCTGCCTTTTTGTTGCAGGGTCAGGTCATCGCCTTCCAGCACGGTGCTTGGCGAGGCCAGTTGTTGGCTGCCCAGCGGGTTGCCGGTGATGACTTGGGGTTGCAGTTCCAGGGCGTGGGCCTGGGTACTGATCAGCAGGGCAGCGGCCAGCGGGGTCAGGCGCCAGAGAGGGGAGAGGGACATCGGGGGTTCCTTGGCAAAGCAGAGAGGTTGGATATGAATGGTTACAATATAACATCTCTTTTTCCTCCGGGAAGCGGAACTTTTCATAAACCCCTGTAGGAGCGAGCTTGCTCGCGAAGATCGTCAACGATGACGCGGGCAGCCTGAATACACGCAGTGCTCCTACGTTTTTCGCGAGCAAGCTTGCTCCTACATTGGTTCGGGAGTGGGCCTACAATCATGGCAATGCTTCCACCTGCCTGGCCTCTCGGCTAAGGTGCGCGGCTTCCTCTTTATTTACTTGGCAAAGGCCCGGCATGACCGCATCGAACAACAACCCCCTGCACGGCGTTACCCTGGAGCAGGTGCTCACCGCACTGGTGGCGCATTACGAATGGGAAGGCCTGGCCGAGCGCATCGATATCCGCTGCTTCAAAAACGACCCGAGCATCAAGTCCAGCCTCACCTTCTTGCGCAAGACCCCGTGGGCGCGGGAGAAGGTCGAAGGCCTGTACGTCAAGCTGATGCGTACCAAACGCCCGCTGGACTGATCCCATGAAGCGGTATGTGGCGGCAGCGGCGCTGGCCGGTTGGGCAGGCCTGGCGATCCAGCAATACTTGATCCTCTACTCACGCTGGCTGGTCGATGCCAGCCTGTTGGGCGGGTTGGTGAATTTCTTCAGTTTCTTCACGGTGCTGAGCAACACCCTGGCGGCGGTGGTGCTGAGTTATGCACTGGTGAGTCGGCCTTCGGCCGGGCGCAGTTTCTTCCTACAGCCTGCGGTCAGCAGCGGCGTAACCGTGAGCATCGTGGTCGTAGGGCTGGCCTATAGTGTGCTGCTGCGGCATTTGTGGAGCCCCGAGGGCTGGCAGTTCATCGCCGACGAACTGCTCCACGACGTGATGCCGCTGCTGTTCCTCGGCTATTGGTGGTGGTGCGTGCCCAAGGGCACGTTGCGCTTCGGGCACATCGGCTACTGGGTGATTTACCCGCTGGTGTATTTCGTTTATGTGCTGCTGCGCGGGCATGTGCTGGGGCAGTATCAGTACCCGTTTATTGATGTAGGCACCTTGGGTTATCCACAGGTGTTTATGAATGCAGGGGGGATATTGCTGGGGTTTGTGGCGGTGGCGTTGGCGATAGTAGGGCTGGACAAGCTCCCCAGGGCAACCAAGAACTAATGTGGGAGCGGGCTTGCCCGCGATTGCAGTGGATCAGTAGCAAATGTGCCGACTGATACAGCGCAATCGCGGGCAAGCCCGCTCCCACATTTTGACCGAGTACGTCCTATTCTTCGCTGCTGCCCTCGGCCCGCCAGTAGCCTACCGCCTTGACGAACTCGTCGTTAAGCTGATGTTTATCCAGCAGCACCCGCCGAACCTGGCGCGACAGCTTGGTCTCGGTGGCGACCCAGGCATACAGCGATCCACCCGGTAGCTGCAGGTTCTCCACGGTGCTCAGCAGGTCATCGACCCCGCGCACCACCCAGATCACCTCGACATTTGCCGCACTGCCAAGCGCCTGCTTTTCATGCACATCGGCAATTTCAATCACCGCCAGTACCGTGCGCCCGGCCGGCAGTTCTTCCAGGCGCCGGGCAATGGCCGGGATCGCGGTTTCGTCGCCCACCAGCAGGTAGCTGTCGAAGATATCCGGCACGATCATCGAGCCCCGTGGCCCGCCGATGTACAGGTGTTGGCCGACGGCAGCCTGTTCGGCCCAGGTCGACGCCGGGCCGTCGCCATGCAGCACAAAGTCGATATCCAGCTCGCCAACGGCCAGGTCGAAACGCCGTGGCGTGTAGTCGCGCATCGCCGGTTGTGGGCCTTCGCCCTTGATGGCGAAGGTCGGGCTTTGCAGCGCAGCCAATTCAGCGGCGTTCTGCGGGAACAGCAGCTTGATATGGTCATCGCTGCCCAGGCTGACAAACCCGGCCAGTTGCTCGCCACCCAGGGTGATGCGGCGCATGCGCGGGGTGATATCGACCACCCGCAGTACGTCCAGGCAGCGGCGTTTAATCTCGTGGGTGACGCGGTGGATGACGGGCTTGTTCATTCACTTTTCCCCTGTACAGGTTGGACGGCGGGGCCATCCACAATGGCTTGGGCGGTGCTGTTGAGCAGCTCCGCGACACGCGTGATTTCTGCCGGGCTCCAGCGCCCGTGGTGCAGTTGCAAGGCATGGCGCAGGTTATGCACCGCCTCGTGGATCTCTGGTGGCCGGTCATGGCCGCGCAGCGAACGCTTGCTCACGTCGATGCGCATGCGCACACCGTCCAGGGCAATTTTCTGTTCGCTCAAGAAGAGACGTCCGGCGTCGGTGATTGTGTAGCGTTTTTTCCCGCCCTCGGCGTCGCCACTGATCAATTCGCTCTCTTCGAGAAAGGTCAGGGTGGGGTAGATCACTCCGGGGCTGGGGCTGTAGGCACCGTCGAACAGCCCTTCGATCTGGCGGATCAGGTCGTAGCCGTGGCACGGCTGCTGGGCGATCAGCGCTGGCAGGAGGATTTTCAGGTCGCCGGGGGCAAAGACCCGCGGGCCTCGGCCACCGCGCTCGCGGCCTGGGCGTTTCTCGAAGCCGTCGCGGCCGTCACCGGGTTCACGGTGGGAATGATGGTCTCTCATTGTGCTGCTCTCTGTGGTTATCTAAGACATAACGTAAGATATATCTTATTGCTCAAGCAATGTGTTCTGACGAACGGTAGGCTGGCACTCCTGCCTGCGGTACCCGGTCTGCCATGTCAAATAATTGCAATATCCACTACAAACTAACGAGTTCTCGGCTTAAATAAGGCGTGGAGTCTTTGCTCTAAATCGAGTGATGATTAGTTGTGCTGGTGCATGTAATACATTTCTGACGGAATGATGTTTTCAGTATGTAAGTTAAACAGGTTTCAGTTGTCTTCCATGTATGACAGTTAGTCCGTGATTTATTGAGAAATAAGGTTTTTTTCTGCCTGTGTATAAGGGCTGGAAAGTACGTGTTACACGGAATTTGCTGGCTTACCTGAAGTTGAATTCGGTTGATCATTTACTTGCGTCTTAGGACTCGACTTCTTCATTGAATGTTAGGTTTTTTGCGCGGCGTGAAGTTTCGATCGACTCGAATCTTTAACTTACTTAAAAAGCACCAACAGGTATTTAACGATGCTGAAAAAAACTGCTCTCGCCCTGCCACTGGCCTTGCTGGCCGTCGCTTCCTCCAGCGTGTTTGCTGCCGGTGAAGCCACCAGCGTGATCAACATCAAGGCCTCGATTCCTACCAAGCAGTTCCACGCCCAGCCGCTGGATCCGGACTTCGGTAAGGACGAAACCATGACCTACAACACCGTCACCGGTCAGTTGAGCTCGCTGCGGGCCACTTATGCGGTAAAAAACACCGACGGTTCGATCAACGCCTACATCCAGGGTGGCCCGGCTTCCCTGACTAACGGCACTTCCTCCATTCCCCTGACCACCACCTTCAACGGCGTGACTCTGACCGCTAACCCGCAGCAAGTTGTCGATGACGCCAGCTCGACCCCAGGCACCCAGGCCGACATGGTGGTCGCCGCTGCCAAGCCAGCCGACACCGATGCGGGCCTGTTCACCACCGACTTCACCGTGGTGTTCGACCACGTGCCACGCGTCTCCAACCCTTGAGCGCGGCGCGTTGATCAATAAGTCCTGGCTTGTTGCTTGACCTCTACCGATCGACAGGCAGCCGCTGTCGGTTGATCGGTATTCAAGTCTTCCCCTGAGCGTAATCAGAGTATCCGTTCATGTTCCCGATGATTCTCATCGCGGCAGCGCTTGCCTTGTTGTTTTGTACGGGGGCGTTTGCAGCTGACGCGGCAACTGGCACAACCCCAAGAAGTTTGCTGTCCCAGGCCAAGGGTTTACCGGCGGACTTTGAAGAACATTTTTTTGATGTGCCATTGGCGGTACGGGTCGAACTGGACCAGGAGTAGTGTCCGAGGCGATGATCGTCCTGACCCGCGATGACCGCCTGACCCTGCTGGATTTCACTGACCACGAAGGCAGTGTGATCAAGGACATCGACCGCGACCGCTGGGGTGACTACCTCAAGCAGGGCGTGTCCCTGGGCACCTGCGCCACTGATTGCCCGGAGCAATTGCTGGCAGTGCACTACAACCTGGAAAAGTCCCTGGTCACCTTGCTGACCGAGAACGCCGAGCGCGATGGCCTCCAATCCCAGTACTACACGCTGCCCACCGCAGGCAGCAGCGGCTTGATCGTGCGTAACCAACTCAATATCAGCGGCGGCCAGGGCCAGGACCTCGGCGGGCGCCTGGGCCTGGATGCCAGCGGCAGCCTGGGTAACTGGAACCAAGTCTTGAACATGCAGTTCTCGCGCCTGGGCGGGCCGGATGATGACGACCTCAACCACGCGGTGTACTCGCTCTACGGCCAGCGTGAATTGCACGGGCAATTCCTGCGCCTGGGTTACTTCACGCCCAACGCCGAAGGCCTGACCCGCCAACTGCGTACCTTCGGCGCCAGCCCCGACACCGCCGTAGGCGTGATGTATGGCAGCTCCGACAGCCTGATGATCAGCAACCCCAAGCCGAGCATCTACCCCATCTACGTCACCGCCAACCGCCAGGGTTCGGTGGAGATCTACCGCAACGGCCTGCTGATCAACACCCAGGCGGTCGGCACTGGCCTGCAAAGCCTGGATACGCGGCCGTTGCCCGGCGGGATCTATGAAGTGGAAGTGCGCCTGCTCGAAGACGGCCAGGTCACCAACACCACCCAGGAGTTGGTGTACAAGCCCAACAACTGGCGCAACCTCGACAACCGCTGGCGCTATAACGTGTTTGCCGGCCAGGAAAGCAAGCTGCTGAGCAACTGGGACAACCAGTCCAGCGGCGACCTGACCGCCGGAGCCTCGGTCAACTACCTGGCGCACCCACGGGTGGTGCTTGGGCTGTCCGGGCGCCAGGTCAAGGACAGCATGCAGTACGGCACGTCCATCGACTGGAGCCTGGCCAATAACTTCAGCCTCTACGCCAACGTCTACCAGACCGATGACTACGGCACCGGCGTGGACCTCAACAGCCTCTATAACTACGGCCTGGGCAGCGTGGTGTTCAGCCACACCCGCAGTTGGCTGGATACCCGCAACACCTACGAAACCCTGCCCGACGGTACGCGCATTCGCCAGCGCGATGTGTTTGTCGGCCAGACCAGCCTGTCGTCGGTCTCTCTCAGCCATCGCTTGAGCAACCTGCGCTCCATCAGCGCGCGGCTGTCCTACAGCGAAGGCAATGTGCAAGGTACCGGCCTGGACCTGGGCTGGAACGAACGCAGCCATCTGTTTGGCAGCGACGCCAACTGGCGCTTGTCGCTGTTCGACCGCCCGGCCAGTGCCAGCACTGGCGACAAGCGTAACCGTGGGGTCGACCTGAGCGTCAGCCTGGCCCTGGGCGGCCCAGGCGAGCAGTGGGCGGCGAGTATCGGCACGCGCACCTCCCGCGAGGGCGAACGTGACAACAATGCCTCGCTGAGCTACCGCCGCGACCTGCAAGACCACGTGCTGCAAAGCGTCTCGGGCACGGTGCTGGCCGACACCTATGGCGTGGGCCTGTCGGGCATGGCCAGCTTCCAGACCGACAGCGTCAATGGTGATGGTTTTGTCCAGCGCTCATCGTTTAACAACGACCTCACCGGTGGCCTGAACCTGGACAGCACCTTCGCCTTAGGCGGCAACCGGATGGTGCTGACCAGCCAATACTCCGGCGCGGGCTCGGGAATGATTGTCGACGTAGAAACCGATGTCGATGACATCGTCCTGCGCGCCGATGACTTGAGCGGTGGCAGCACGGTCCTGCGTCCGGGGCGCAACTTTATTCCGATCACCGCCTACAAGGGCAGCTCGGTCAGCTTCGACTTCGACGGCAACCACGCGCCTGCGGCCAGTATCCAGCCGCCGCGCGCTGCCTACCACCTGAACAAGGGGGGCGTGGACTACCGCAAGGTCAGCGTGATGCGCAGTGTCACGGTGCTCGGGCGCCTGGTGGACCCCGAGGGCAAGCCGCTCAAGGGCCATCACATCATCAACCACGCCAGCCGTGGGGTGAGCGAGGTCGACGGGTTCTTCTCCCTGGAAATGAACGCCAGCTCGCCCACCCTCGAAGTGCGCCGCGATAACCGCCTGCTCTGCCAGTTCCGCCTCGACACCAGCGGCGCGCGGGAGGCCGACGACGTGCTGATGATCGGCGACCTGCGCTGCACGCCGGACACCCTGGCCGATTCCACCTTTACCACTCAGACCGCAGGTTGAGGGTCATGACGAGATTGCCTAGCACCATGAGACGTATCAGCACCTTGATCACCCAGCTTGGGGCCGCGGGCGCGGCACTGTTGTGCAGCTCCACGGCGCTGGCCCTGACCCAGGACATCACGGCGGTATTTACCCCGGACCCTGGCAACCCTTTTGTGAACACGTTTCGCAATACCACGCCGGTCAGTTCTATCTGTCAGTCGCACATTCCCAGCCAGTGCAAGGCGCTGAACTTGTTCAGCCTGCGGATCCCGGCGTTCGACGCCCTGAGCAACGCGCCGATCCAGGCCAACCACGAAGATGAGCGCCAGGGTTTTATGGTGCAGGTGCCCTCCAGTTGGCGTGATGCACAAGTCACCCACACCCGCACCGGGGAAGTGGAGACCGTGCAGATGCGCATCGCCGGCTTCGGTGGGCTGTGGCAGGTTTCCTATCCGCCGGGCGTGTCGGGCTGGGCCCAACCGGGGGTGTTTTGGACGACTCAATGGCTCAGGGCCCCAAGCCCTTGCGTCAGTACTGGCCACCTTGCGGCGGGTCGGCAAACGGCGACCTACTTCTGGATCGTCCCGGAAGGCGCCGGGGTGTGCAGCCGCAAGCCGTCCCAGGACCTTGACTACATGCGTATCTACCAAATGGAGTACGCCTATGAGATCCGCACGCCCAACCCCTTGGGTATGTCCAGTGGCGAGTACACCGGCAGCCTGACCTACACCCTGGGGCCACGGGGTGACTATGACTTTGGTGATGTGCTGATCCCCACCGACAACCAATTGACCTTCAACTTCAACCTAGAAGTGCAGCACCAACTCCAGGTGGAGGTCCCGCCGGGCGGCAACCGCGTCGAGTTGGTGCCCCAGGGCGGCTGGCAAGCCTGGGTCAACCAGGGCCGCAAGCCGGCGCGGCTGTTTCGCGACCAGACCTTCAATATCTCTGCCTCGTCACGCTTCAAAATGCAGATGACCTGCGAGCGGGTGATCGGCGACACCTGTGCCTTGCGCAACACCAGCGACGGTCACGAGGTGCCGGTGGATGTCGCCGTCAGCCTGCCCCACGGCCTCAACCGTGAGGATGGCGCCGGGGTGATCCGCCAACCGCTGTTGCTCAGTGGCGTCGGCACCGAGATGTTGCAACCGACTTTCTACGTCAACCGCCGGCCCGGCACGTTGCACTTCGAGGTCAAGAAAGAGTACGCCGACCAGATGCTGGAGCGTGGCGGCACCACCTATGCGGGCCAGGTCACGGTGGTCTGGGATTCGGAGCTTTAAATGAGGTGTATGGGTATGAAATATCTGTTGGCGCTGTGCACGCTCTGCTGGCTGCCGCTGTCGATGGGCGCGCCGAACATCAATGTCGGCGTGTTCTACGACTACCTGGCTGAGGACAAGAGCACCTACCTCAAGCGGGTGTTCAACAGCGGCGACAGCACGGCGTTTATCAAGGTGTCGGTGATGGAGATTGTCTACAACGCCGACGGCACTTCCGAAGAAGTCGAACTTAAAAGCAACCCCGAAAACACCGCCCGTGACGGCTTGGTGGCGACCCCGGCGCGGCTGATCGTACCGGCCAACGGCATGCAGGGCACGCGCCTGCTGTACCTCGGCCAGCTCGACAAGGAGCGTTATTTCCGCCTGCGTTTTGTGCCGGTGATGCCAGAGCCCGAAGACGGCTTTGTGGTGTCTAGTGAAGAGCGCGAGACCTACAAAAATAGCCTGTCGGCCGGGGTCACGGTACTGGCCGGGTTTGGCACGGTGTTTTTCGTGCGGCCCAAACACAGCCGCTTCGCCACCCGTGTCGATGAGCGCAACGACGCCTATGGCCTGCACAACGACGGCAACAGCGTGGTGGTGGTGGATCAGTTCAAGGACTGCCCCACTGGCCAGACCCAGGAGTGCCTGCCCGTGACCAAGAACCACATCCTGCCGGGGCGCAGCTTCAGCTTTGCCAAAGAGGCCGGGCGTACCTACCGCTTTACGCTGGTCGAGGGCCGCGCGAAAAAACACTACGAGGTCAAAGGCTGATGATCATTCAACGCGCCCCCGAACCCCCGCGCCGCTCGGGCAAATTGTGCAAGGTGCTGATGGCAACCCTGCTGCTGCTCGCCGTGGCCCTGCTCAGTACCCAGGCCCTGGCGATTCGCGAAGAACAGGTGTTTGACGTCACGGTGAGCATTCCCACCGCAGACTTTTATGTGCTGCCGATCCGCCCCGCGTTCCTTGAGCGCCAGCAGGAAATGACCTGGAACCTGGTGACCCGCACGCTCAAGCCGCTGCGCGAACAGTTCGACGTGAAGAACAGCGGTGGCGGCATTGTCGCGCGCCTGGGCCAGTTGCCGACCCTGTCCAATGGCCGGCGCCTGATCCTGCTCAATGTCGAGTTCAACGGCCAGTTGCTGGATTTGACCGATACCCAAGTGGTCTCTGCCGAGCAAGCGCGGGCCGGCAAACGTGTGCAGCTGGAAATTTCCGCCGTCGAGCCCGAGGACGGTTATGTGGCCGGCGACTATTTTGGCAGTGTGCATCTGATCTTCGACGCGCTGCGCCCGTAATCAATGAGGTGCTTATGAAATACCTGTTTGCAGCACTGGGAATGTGCCTGTGGTCGCTGAATGCCCAGGCGGGACCGGCGATCAATGTCGGTGACTTCTACGACTACATGAACGGCGACAAGAACACTTACCTCAAGCGCGTGTTCAATGGCGGCACCAGCACCGCGTTCGTCAAGGTCGACATCACCGAAATGCTCTACAAACCCGACGGCAGCTATGACGAAGTGCCGCTCAAGGACCAGGCCGGCACTGGCCTGGTACGCGATGGCCTGATGGCCAGCCCGGCGCGCCTGATCGTGCCGGCCAACGCCATGCAGAGCACGCGCCTGCTGTTTATGGGCGAGCGCGACCGCGAGCGTTACTTCCGCGTGCGCTACCTGCCGGTGGCGCCGGAGAAGGACGACGAGTTCGGTGTCAGCGACGAAGACCGCACCGCCTATGAGGCCTCGCTGGCGGGTGGGGTGCGGGTGATGTCCGGCTACGGCACGGTGTTCTTCGTACGCCCCAGCCAGAGCCGCTTCGACACCCGTGTCGAGAACGGCGGCCAGCGCTACACCTTGCGCAACGCCGGTAACACCGTGGTGGTGGTAGACGAGTTCAAGGACTGCGCCGTGGCCGATCGCCTGGACTGCGCGCCAGTGACCAAGAACCACATCTTCCCTGGCCGGGTGTTCAGCTTCGACAAACAGGCCGGGCGGATCTATCGGTTTTTCCTGGTGGAAGGCGCGGCCGAAAGGGTGATTGAAATCAGCGGCTAGCCCGGCGATTACGCAGCTCTCGCGCCGCCATCAAGGCGGTGCGGGTGCGCTGGCGCATCCACTCCTCGGCGTTGTAGCCCAGTTCCTCCTCACGTTTTTCGCAGGCAGCTTGGAATTTCAGCGGGTCTGCCAGGTTCGACTCGATCATGCCCTGCGCCTTGGCCAGGGCAGCGATCTGTGTGGGTAACGGTACTTTCTGCGGCACCTGTTCCCACATCTCTTGCAGATCAAGCAACTGCTCATGCTGGGTCCTGAGCCACTGCTGCTGTTCGGCGTATTGGCCGGCATAGCGTTTTTGCAGCCAGGCGCGCCAGTGCGGGTCCAGCAGCATGCGGTTGACCAGGCCGTCACCGTTTCCCAGCTCCTGCACCCAGGCATAGGCCGCGTCAATCTGCGCGGCGCTGACCCGGGCGGTGCTGCGGTACAGCATATGCTCGGCGATCCACGGCAGGTCCAGGCGCACGGCAAGTGCGGTCTGGTAGGCCAGGTAGATTTCTACCTCATCGACCTGGCCGGCCACGCCGTCGACCACTTCGGTGAGAAACCGCAGGCCCTGGCCGCCCTCGGCGACCGGCGCCAGGCGTTGTTGCACATCGGTGCGGATCACATCGTTGAGCTGTTGCAGGCGCGCCCGGCCCCTGATCAGGGTGGCCAGTTGCAGTTCATGCGCCTCTGGCGTCTGCGCCTGGTGCTCGATCTGGTAGAGCAGCACCTCGACCCCCAGTTCATTGAAAATCTGCGTCCCCGCATCCGGGCAGTTGCTGGGGAAGCTGGCCATCTCGAACAACCGTTTGCGCAGCGGCGTGTCGACCACCGCCGCTTGCAGCAAGAGCCACACCTGTTGCGTCAACTGGCGGTGGTTGGCGGCGTAGCGTTGTTGATCTTGCGGGGTCTGGAACACCTCCGGCTGCTCCAGGGCCTTGAGCACCTCGAACAAACCCTGGGAGCCATGTTCGTGCTCCAGCGCGTCCCAGACTTGCCGGGCTTCTTCCCGGGCGGCCGGCGACAGGTAGTTCAGCCACGGCGTGCAATCGCCGCGAGGTTCATAGGTGCGCTCCGGGTCCAGGCCGACCGACGCGCGGTAGGCTTTGAACTGTTCGCGTTGCAGGGCGTCCAGCGCCGAGCGGTTGAGGTAGGTGCGGGCCACCAGCGCGGCTTCGCGACTGCCCAGGGCCACCGCGGGCAGGCGGGTGATCGCGGTGCCTTGCAGGTTCAAGAAAAACGGCGCCGGTCGCGGCACCTCGAACAGCCCCTCGGGCCAGCGCTTGATTGGGCTGTGGCTGAGGTCCAGGTGTATCAGGTCGCGCATGCGCCCGATGTCCGGCGCTTGCTGGGCGCGGGTGTTGTTGAGCTTGAGGCGCCGCAGGTAGCGCAGGTTTTTCAGGCGGGTGATGTCTTCGACCGGCAACGTCAGCGGGCACCCGGCCAGGTCGAGGTCTTCCAGGTGGCGCAGCTCGCGGATTGCCTCAGGCAGGCGGGTCAGCGGGTTCTCTGCCAGATACAGGGCCGACAGTTGCGGGAAGTGCTGCAGGAACTGGCCGTGGGCCGGGCCGAACTGACTGCGGATCAGGTTCAGCTCCGTGACATGGCTGAAGTCGGCGCGCAACGGCGGCAGCGTATCGGGCAGTGTCACGCCGCTGAGGTCCAGGCGCGAGCCGAGGGGCTCGGTGGCGGCGCGGATCTGGTCCTGCCAGCATTCGAGAACTTGCCCCTGAATGAAACTGCGCAACTCCCGTTCCATGGCGGGCGGATGATGCCCCGGCTGGCGCGACCAGTGCGCCAGATCGCCGTCCAGACGGTAATGCTCAACGATTAACTGGTTGACCCGGGAGCCGATCTGCTCGTGGCCGACCTTGTCCATAAAGGCCAGGATGCGCGCTTCGCTCTGGTGCGCAAAGACTGTCTTCAAGGCGTTCAGGATCAACGCGTCTGCACTTCTGAGTACCGCAGTGCGCACGGGTATGGGTTTGCCGAGCAGCTTCAGCGTTTGCGGGTCGGCGTGGCGTGGGACCGGCAGTTGGGCCAGGGCGGCGCGGCGTTCGGCCAGAGGCTCAAGGGTGGTCAGCAGCCAATGCCGCAAACCTTCGCCCTGGCCGGGGCCAAGGCCCAGGGCCCGGCGGCTGTCGAGGGGGGCGGCGTGCAGCAGGGCTTCGTACAGGGTGTCGAGGTCATGCAGCTTGCGGTGCTCGGCATCGCGCACTTCGTAGCCCAGGTGGTCTTTCCTGACCAGGATGCGCCGGGTACTGGCGTTGGCCGGCCCTGCCTCGCAGCGCAGCCGGCCATCTGCGCTGTGCTCGCGGATTTGCAGGTGCAGGTCGGCAAACCAATCGCTGTGGCGTTTGAGGGTGCCGAGCAGCATGCGTTCGCTGTCGATACTCTGGCGCCAGGGGAAGTAGAAACCTTCATAGGCGTGGCTGGTGCCGGCGCTGAAGTGCAATTCGCGGGCGAGGTTTTTCAGGCGCAGCGGCAGGCGCCCCTGGGTCGCCATCAGGTTGCGCTCGGCTTCATCGGCAGTGGCGAGCAAGGCCCGCGCCACGCTCGAATCCATCTGCGCGAAATGCTCGCGCAGCAGGCGGATACCCGGCTCATCGGACAGCTCGCGCAGATGATGGGCGTACTGGCCGATCTCTGGCGCCTGGCGGGTGACGTAGGCCGCCAGTTGCTCGCGCAGGTGTTGCACTTGCTGGGCCTCGGGCACCTGGGCGCCGAGCAGGGCACGGGTTTGCGGCTCATCGAGAAAACCCAGTACCTGTTCCGGCAACTGGCCGGACATGACTTGCGCCACACTCAGGCGCAGGGTGTCGGCAGGCGCCGCAGCGAGGTTGCCGTAGCGGTGCGAATCGCCGCTCAGGCTGGCGCTGAGGAACACTTGCAGGGCCTTGTCCCGGGGCCAACCCTCCAGTTCGGTGACGGTTTGCTCGAACCAGGCGGAGTCTGGGGCCAGGGGCATGCCTGCGCGGATCTGCGCGCTGGCCTGTTGTGCGCTGGCGTAGGCCTCGAAGCGGTTCAGGGTGTCGGCCAGCAACGGCGGCAGAGGCTGCTCATGCAGGTACAGGCCGCGCAACTGGTCGTCATCGCAGCCACTGGTGCGGCGGATCTGCTCCAGTTGCGCGGCGCTGAAAGCCTCGGCCCTGGGCCCGAGGCGGCGCATCAGGGTGGAGCTGTCCCAGGTTTGCGGCTGCTCGGCTTCATGCACCACGATGCCATTGCCGCGCCGATGCACGTGGGGCCGGTAGGCATCCGCGCGGCGCGGGTGGACGATGCGCCCGTGTTGCACCTGATACTGCGCACCCTCGTGGCGCATTAACGGTTGATCTGCGGGTGCGCCCGGGTCGGCGACATAGGGCGCCAGGTCCGGGTTCCACAGGCGCCGGCGGCCGTCGGCGAGCGTCACTGGCGTGAGCCCTTCGACAAACGCCGACAGCTTGAGGCGCAGCGGCGCCGCCACCTGGATGCCGGCGGCGAACAGGCCGAACTGCACCAGGTCCTGGGCCACCCCGATCAAATGCTGCGCCGCCTCTGTGCCCCGGCCCTGGGCCCAGTCGAGCACCCCCTCGAACACCTGGTCGGTGAGCTGATAGGCGGTGTAGGCGAGCATCACTTCCCCCAGCCCCGGCACAAACGGGGTGAGCACTTGCAAGGCAGCATTGAGGATATCGCCGAGGATTCGCCCCAGGTTGTCCCACCAGGCCTGGCGGGCCAGGCGGTCGACGCGGCTGGTCGAGACGGCAATGTCCTGGGCGTCATTGAGCACTTTGTTCAGGTGCACCCGGTAACGGTAGTGCCACAGGTCATTGTTGCCGCTTGAATGCGCGCGGTTCTGGTAGTCGTCGGCAATGGGCTGCACATGGAATTGCAGGTGGGGATGGTCCAGGGGCGTGTCTTGCCAGGTCGGTTGGCTATCGGTCGCGGCTTTGGCGCGCCACTGCACCCGGCTCAGGCGGGTATTGAGGTTGGCGAAAAAAAAGCCGCGCTGATCATGGTCGACAAAGCGGCTGAAGAACACCTGATAGCGTTCGCTGTCACGCAACTGGCGGGTCAGTTCGCGAATGAAGGCCAGGGGCGTGGGGTATTGCTTGAGGGGGTGCGCAGGGTCGTCCGGCACATAGGCAATCACCCGCGCCGCCGAGTGGGGCGTGGCGCAGAACAGCAAGATGCCGGTCAGGCGCGTGTTCATCAGGTCCAGGGTGTGGCCGGCAAGCACCTGGCCATCCAGGCGCAGGGCCGTGTTGCCAGCGATCAGCGCGAGCACTTCGTCACAGGCATCCTGGGCCAGGTCGCCCTTGACCAGGGCCAGGTGGGCGGCGGCCTTCAACGCGGCTTGGTGCTGGGCGATCACCTGGCGGCGCAGGTCGCGGGCCACCGTGGGGTTGTAGACACCCATGACAATCTTCAGATGTTCACGGTAGTGCCCGCCGATGTTCAGTGCGCGGCACAGTTGCTTGAAACCCTCGGCGGTCAGGGGCGTGCCGCGGGTCTTGTGCTTGAAGGTCAGGCTGCGCTGCTGCCCACGGGCATCGGCGCCAGACAGGAAGGCATAGTCGACAAAGCTGTCGGTGGCGGCAAAGTTATGCAGCGCCGCATCCAGCAGCGACAGCGCATGGCTGGTGACGCCTGACTTGAAGTCATGTACCCACCAGGCTGTCGACGCTTTGACATACAGGCGCACATAGGTGTTGCGCACATCAATCGGACCATAGTCGGCGCTTAGCGCGCCGCCCAGGATGCGCTCGGCGTAGGCATACAGATCATTGAGGGGCTGGAGGCGCTTATCCAGGGTGTTGAGGGCTTGCCAGTGGCCGGCGATAGCCTGCCGCAGGTTGGCGTGCTGCGCCGGCGCGGCGTTCGGGTAGGGCGCCGGGTCCTGGAGCCCGACGGCCTGCAAGGCATCCAGGCGGTGCAGGGCGGTGGTTTTCAGCCACGGCGGCAGGGCACTTTCAAGCAATGGGTAGTGCCGGCCTTGAAACGTGGCCGGGCGCGGGGAAGGGAGTAAATCAGCCATGCAACAGATCCTGAAAAGAGCCATGAAAGCGCTTCAGTCTATTTTGGGCTGGGGCCGAGAATAAGTTTGAATACTGGGTCCAACAGGCCGCTTACACAGGCGAACCGTTCAAAAATCATCACCTTGAAAACAGCCGGTTACCGCCCTGGTTCAGCGCCATTGAGGCGGGGGCACACAAGGTGTGGCTGCCCGGTTGCAGATAAGGCGTGAGGATCGGCGCCATGCCCTTGAGCACCTGCACCGGCAAGGCCGAGGTGAAACTGAAGCCCTGGGCCGTGGCGCCGGGGACGAAGGCGGTCAAGGTGCCGAAATGGTGCTCGCCGATGTAGAACACAAACGTCGCCGTGCGGTTGATGGCCTTGGAGCTGAGCACGCGCCCGCCGGCCCCGATGGCTTCGATGCGGTTGTCGCCGGTGCCAGTCTTGCCACCCATGGCCAGTGGTGTGCCGTCGGCCAGCTTGAAACTGCCGGCCACGCGCTTGGCGGTACCGGCATCCACCACTTGCGACAGCGCCTCGCGCAGGGCCGTGGCCACGGCGCTGGGCATCACCCGCTTGCCGCGCTCGGGGTCGTTGACCAGGCGTGTGTCGTAAGGCGTGCCGGCGGCAAAGTGCAGGCTGTCGATGCGCAGTGTCGGCTGGCGGATACCGTCGTTGAGAATAATCCCCACCAGTTCGGCGAGCGCGGCCGGGCGATCGCCGGAACTGCCGATGGCGGTGGCGAGGGACGGTACCAGATGGTCGAACGGGTAGCCCACCTGTTGCCAGCGCTGGTGGATATCCAGGAAGGCCTCGATCTCCAGCATGGTGCGGATGCGGCTGTCCCGAGCGCTCTTGTGCCGGCTCTTGAACAGCCAGCTGTAGACCTCCTGGCGCTCGTGCGTGCTGGCCGCCACCGCCTGGGTGAAGGTGGCGTCGGGGTGTTGCAGCAGGTAGCCGAGCAACCACAGGTCCAGGGGATGGACCTTGGCGATATAGCCCTGGTCCGGCAAGTCGTAGGCACCGGGGCCGTAGTTCTGGTAGAGGTTGGCCAGGCGTTCGTCGCTGAGTTTGGCGCGGGCCGTGGGGTCATTGAGGTGGGCGCGCACAAAACTGTTGAAACTTTGCTGGCTGGCCTGCGGCAACAGGTAGCGGTGTACGGCGGCCAGGCGGATGGCGGTGGGGTGCAGGCTGTCGAGAAAGGTGTCGAGGCGCGCCTGGGTGTCCTTGTTACGGTACTTTTTCCAGAACCGCAGCAAAAAGGTGGTGCCCTCGCGGTCGGCGAATTTGGCCAGGTATTCCTGGCGGCGCGGGTCGCTGTCGTCCTTGAGCAGTTCGGCGCTGTTGTTGGCGCCCTGGTAGGTGCTGTAGCGCACCAGGTCGCGCATCAGGCGGATAAATGGCAGGTTGATCGACTCGCGTAGCGCCTCGCGCAAGGTCGGGTTGCGGCCGTTGTCTTCGTTGCGAAAGTTATGGAAGTGATGCAGGCCGCCCCCTGTGAAAAAACTTTCGCCGGGGCTGGCGGAGTAGTGCCGGTCCAGGGCTGCGGCGAGCATCGTCGGCAGGTTGCGGTCACTGTTCTGTGCCAGGTAATCCACGGCCCAGCATGTCAGGCGGTCCTGCTCGTCGATGACGACTTTTTTCAGCGCCGCCGGGCTCTGGTCGGCATAGCGTTGGTGCAGTTCGCTGATGATTTGCATGTAGGTGGTCAGCACCCGCAGCTTGGCGGTGGAGCCCAGTTCCAGCTTGCTGCTTTCATTGATATCGAAGGGCTGGTCGGTGTTGTCGGTCTGCACCCGCACCCGGGCGCCGTCGGTGGTCATTTCGTAGAGGGTGAAGCTATAGCGCACCTGGGCCGTGCTGGCGGGGGTCAGCAGACGCGGCCCGAGCAGGCCGAGCTGGCCGGCGAAGGCCGGGTCGGCCAATTGCTTGAGGTACGCGGTGGCCTGGCTTTGCAGATCGCTTTGCAGGGTGCTGGTGGCGGCCAGGTCGAGGCGGTCGAGGTCGTACAGCGGGCGATCGAGCAGGGCGGCCAGGCGGCTGCGCGCGACACTGATGCCCTTGTTGGTTTCTATGGGCTGCAGGGTCGGTTGCTGCTGCCAGTTGCGGTAAGTGACCTGGCTGGCCAGTGCGGCGCTGGCCAAGGCCGGATCGATCACCGCGTTCTGCGCCAGCAGGCGGATATGGCTGTCGGTGAGGCTGGCCAGCTCGTCGCGGCCCTTTGACAGGTAGTGGGAAGGACGGCGCTGGGCGATGGTCAGCGACAGCACTTCACGCAGGGCCAGGCCTTTTTGCGCAAGATCCTTGGGGTCGTCACTGGCCAGCAGGCTGTTGGTCCGGTTGAAGTCGGCGCCGTACCAGACCCGCAAGCCTTCGGCCATACCATGCACTTCACCATGCCCGGGCACCGCCGACAGCGGCACGCTGTTGAGGTAATCGCGCACGATCGCCTGGCGCGCTACCAGCGTCTGGGGGCCGTCCAGGTAGGTGCGCACGCTGGCGGAAATCATCTGGCGGATCTTCTCGCCACCCGACAGTGTCAGCCCGTCGGGCGAGTGGCGATATTTCTCCAACTGCGTGGCCAGGGTGCTGCCGCCTGCAGTCTGGCCCGGCAGGTGCAGCAGCCGGGCCACCTGCGACCAGGCGGCCTTGGCAAAACGCGGCCAGTCCACGGCGGGGTTGGCCTGGGGCTGGGCGGGGTCGAGCAGCTCGCGGTTCTCGATAAACAGCAGGCTGTTGACCACCACCGGCGGGATCGCGGCAAAGGTCGGATAGAACTGCTGCGGGTAGCTGAACTGGTACAGCGGCTCGGCGCGGCAATCGCTGATCGTCAGGCCTGCCTGGATCTTCTCGTCATAGGGCACAAACAGCCCCTGGCGGCTGTAGTCGAGCAAGGCCTGGGAGAACTGCGCCTGGCTCTGGATCAGGTAATTGCGCTTGAGCAGGCGTGGCAGAAAATCACTCAGGGCACTGTAGCCCAGGCGTTTGTCGAAGGGGCCGGCGCCGGGGTAGACAATCGCCGCGCTCGGGCCGGGCTGCACCTGGTAACTGAGGGTGGCGGCGATCCGGCTGAATTCCCGGGCCTGCCACTTGGAGGTGCGCATTTCCCGGGACGCGGCATAGGCCAGGCCGATCAGCAGCATCACCAGCAATAGCCAGAACATGCGCCAGCCGAAGCGGCGTGGGCGGGTTTTTTGTGGCAAAGGCGGTTCATCCGCACTGTCGGTTGGCACCGCAGCCTGGGTCGAATCGGTTTGCCATAAAACACCCATAGTCGATTGATCCATTCACGCAGATTGATCGGACTTGTTTCAAGCGTAGTCGCTGATTGGTCCACGCAAGGAATTTGTCTGCGCCGGCCATGACCGACTACCACCGACGGCAGCGGGCGCGGCCTTTCGCAGCATCCAGGCCGGGCAGAGGGGGCGCGTGACGCAGACCCTGGCGATTCATCGCGGCGAAATCAACTTGCGCATGGCGCGCGAGCTGTTCTTTGACGCGCCGCCCTGGCCTGAGGGCGAAGTGCCGTTCTAGAGCCTTTGCGATTGGTAAATGCGACCAGGGTAGGGGCATGACGCTGCACCCATGCTGTGCAATACTCGCCGCCGTTTTCCAGGGAGAACGGCGTTCCAGGCAGATGATGCCTCGCCGTCATATCGGCTTTTGCCGAGAGTTCTCGCTGAATTTTGCCGTTTATTGAGTGAAAAGCTCTATAGGGAGCTTTTTATACTGCACGCCCGCTGATCTGGCCGGTTTTCCTGTCAGACGGATCTGCCCACAAGGTAGGCCCGGTGACCCAGGCGTACGAGCCCACCCGCTGGTACGCCCGAGACTCGGTGGTTCAATCCAATAACAAAATGAGGTTGTACCCCTATGCCTGTTGGCAACCATCAGCCCCACGGCGAGACCGCTTCCGGCGGCCCGCTCAAACGCGAACTCGGCGAACGGCATATTCGCTTGATGGCGCTCGGCGCCTGTATCGGTGTCGGTCTGTTCCTCGGTTCGGCCAAGGCCATTGAAATGGCCGGCCCGGCAATCATGCTTTCGTACATCATCGGCGGCCTGGCGATCCTGGTGATCATGCGCGCCCTCGGTGAGATGGCCGTACACAACCCGGTGGCCGGCTCCTTCAGCCGTTACGCCCAGGACTACCTCGGCCCGTTGGCGGGCTTTTTGACCGGTTGGAACTACTGGTTCCTGTGGCTGGTGACCTGCGTTGCAGAAATCACCGCCGTCGCCGTGTACATGGGCGTCTGGTTCCCCGATACACCGCGCTGGATCTGGGCCCTGGCCGCCCTGATCAGCATGGGCACCATCAACCTGATCGCGGTCAAGGCCTTCGGTGAGTTCGAGTTCTGGTTCGCCCTGATCAAGATCGTCACCATCATTGCCATGGTGATTGGCGGCGTCGGTATCATTGCCTTTGGTTTCGGCAACGACGGCGTGGCGCTGGGGATTTCCAACCTGTGGGCCCACGGCGGCTTCATGCCCAATGGCGTGCAGGGTGTGTTGATGTCCTTGCAGATGGTGATGTTCGCCTACCTGGGCGTGGAAATGATCGGCCTGACCGCCGGTGAAGCGAAGAACCCGCAAAAAACCATCCCCAATGCCATTGGCTCGGTGTTCTGGCGCATCCTGCTGTTCTACGTGGGTGCGTTGTTCGTGATCCTGTCGATCTACCCATGGAATGAAATCGGCACCCAGGGCAGCCCGTTTGTGATGACCTTCGAGCGCCTGGGCATCAAGACTGCCGCCGGCATCATCAACTTCGTGGTGATCACCGCCGCGCTGTCGTCGTGCAACGGCGGGATCTTCAGCACCGGGCGCATGCTCTACAGCCTGGCGCAGAACGGCCAGGCCCCGGCGACCTTCGGCACCACCTCGCGCAACGGCGTACCCCGCAATGCGCTGCTGCTGTCGATCTTCGCCCTGCTGCTGGGCGTGCTGCTCAACTACCTGGTGCCGGACAAGGTCTTCGTCTGGGTCACTTCCATCGCCACCTTCGGCGCAATCTGGACCTGGGTGATGATCCTGCTGGCCCAGCTCAAGTTCCGCAAAAGCCTGAGCCCGGCCGAACAGAAGGCCCTGAAGTACCGCATGTGGCTGTACCCGGTCAGTTCGTACCTGGCCCTGGCGTTCCTGGTGCTGGTGGTGGGCCTGATGGCGTACTTCCCCGATACCCGTATCGCGCTGTATGTCGGGCCGGTGTTCCTGCTGTTCCTGACCGTGCTGTTCTACGTGTTCAAGCTGCAACCGACCCAGGCCGGCGTCGGCTCACAGCGTTCGGCGTAAACCCTTGAGCCCTGGCCGGCCTGTCACCTGCGACAGGCCGGCCCAGGTTCAGGTGCGCATCAGCGCCCGTTGCGTGCCCTCCGTCAGCTGCCGGACCAGGCGGTTATGTTCGCTGGTTTCCAGGTCAACCAGTGCCTGGCGCCGCTCCAGAAATACCTGCGAACGTTTGTCCTGGAGTTCCCGATTCAACAGGCTGACCTTGTAGCTCACGGCTTGCTTGACCGTGATAAAAGGCTCCGGATGACTGTTGGCCAAATACTCAATCCAGAACTCACTCATCAAAATCGCCTCCTGCACGGCCGGTGATTGGCCGAGTCTGCGCAGGGTGCTGCGTGCCCGGCCCACCACCTCATCGGTGACATAGTCATCCACGGTGTACAGCAGCTCCAGCGGATAAAACGGCAATTTGAATTCACTGGCCAATTGGCTGCGCAGGTATACCGTGACCTCGGCCGGATCGACAGGCAGCCCGGCACGCTCGCGCTCGAGAATGAACTGGTCGGCAAAGTGGTCCAGTTGGTTGAGGTAGAAGCAACTCTCGGCCAATTCCAGCAACGCCCGGTCAGCCAGATAACTGCGCGGTTGCAACTTGGCCTGATGGATCCGGTGGTGCAGTTCCATGTTGGTAAAGGCCAGCAGCACACTGTCGCCGCAGTTGCCGGAGCCGTAGGTGTTGAGGCACACCGCGTTGCGCAGTTGCGTCGACTCGCCCATGGCCTGCAACAAGGTCCAGACTCGCTTGGTCAGGCCTGGCCTCAACTTTTTGTTGCGGTAGGCGTGCGTATTCTTCAGGTCACGCAGCACGCGGAATACATCATCGGCACTCGCCGTTTCATTGGCCTTGAGTTGTTCCCACAATTGTCGGCGCGGCGTTACGTCCTTCTCGGCGACGTCGGTCAGCCAGGTGTCGAAGTCATTGGGCGTCGCTGGGGCATGGGCGGGGGTGCGCAGTTGGCCACCCAGGCGAATACCGGTCTCGAGGTAGTAGCGGTCGATGCGTGCCAGGGTCTCGGCGGTCAGCGGGTTCTCATGCAAAAAGGTGTTGCGATTGGCGGCTTGCAGCCACGGGTTGGTGAACACTTCTTCGGGAATGGTGCTAATCGAGTTGGTCTGCAGGTGCAACTCCTCCAAAACCGGCAGGGCGCCGGCGCCGATCGGCCATTGGCTGATGCCGGTGTTGGCCAGGCGCAGGCGGCGTAGCCGGCTCATTTGGCTGACATCCGGGGTCAGGTCCAGGTCCGGATTATCGTTGAGGTCGAGGTGTTGCAGATTGACCATGCCGGCCAGGCGTTGCACGGCGTCTTCGGTCAGGCGAAGGTCGTTGTCGTTCAGGTCAAGGTGGTTGAGCGTGGTCATATCGGTGACCGCGCTGGGCAGTTCCGTCAGGTAACAATCCAGGCGCAGCACTGCGAGCCCGGTGAACTTGGTCAGAAAGTCCGGCCCCGAAGCGGGGAACGCGTTACCGGAAATCCGCAGGAATTGAATGTGATTGAAACCGCTGGTCCCGGTTATGAACGAGGCCGGTGGCAAGCCTTCGTCGTCCAGTTGCAACTCCAGTGACGGTACGTTGAACAGCCCGGCCATGTACACTGTGGAGGTTTCCCGGCGCCATGCCGCACACAGTTGGGAGGCGATATAGCGCCGCCTGCCCCGGCCGGTGCCCAACGGGTCGATCAGAGGGTTGTCGGCCGCCACAGGGGTTTCGCTCCAGCGCGTCAGTTGCGTATCCATGGCCTGGTACTCGGCTTTCAGCCGTTCCAGTTCGAGCAGTTTTTCCGGGTCGGTCATGTTCAACGCGCTCAGGAAGCTGCGTGCATCGGCATTGCCCAAGCGCGGGTACAGCTCCTGGACCTTGGCTACCAGGTTCGGCGGCCGTGGCCCGTGAAACGGCCAGAGGCGCTGCCACAGCGGGTACACCAGGAACGAACGATCCAGGCCCATGGGCGGTTGCATCCAGGGCTGCAAGTGCGGGATATCCAGCAGGCCCTTGATCTCCACGCGGCGAGCCAGGGCCTGCTCGGCGATCTGGCGGCGCAACTCGGCAATCGCGCTGTCGGTGTCAGCCTCCAGCAACACCTGCTCGGCAGCGGATAAGGTGCTGAGAATGACCATCAGCAATCGGGTCGACGGTTGGCCGAGTGTCTTGCCGTGTTCGTCATAGGCCTGATATCCACGGTTGGTCCTGGCCACGGTCTTGCGTGACGAACCCGCCAGGTGCCCCGCTGTTTCCAGCAGGCGTCCCTGGTCGTCCCATTCGCGGATATCGACGCGCAGGTTCTTCGGCCAGGTCGGCAGCCGGCGCAGCAGGTACAGCGTGATCCGGTCGCTGTCGGCATTGGCGCAGGCGTCCACATACAAGCCTTCGAAGGCACGGTTGAGGCGCAAGTCATGGGTTGTCAGGCGCGCCTGTTCTGACAGGCGCAGGCTCAGTTGGTTTTTTTCATGCAGTTGCTTGAGTTCCCGCGGCGAGGCATGGCCGAGAATCGCCTTGACCGCGTTGTTCGGCAGCGCCGGGTACTGGGTCTTGACGGGGCGCTCCTGGGCGGTGGTTGCGGCCTCGCTGCGCTGGTACATGGATTCGAGGATTTGCCCACGCTCGCGCTCAGTGTATTCGACCATCCGGTTGATCAGTTGGACCAGGCGCTGTTCCAGGGTTTGCGGCAGCTCGCCGAGCAGGGCCAGGGCAAGGTCGTCGTCGGTGACGAGTTTTTCCAGGAGCCCTGGGCTCCTGATGTCCTGGTCGGTGACTTGCACCACCTTGGCCCCGGGTGCTTGGTTTGTTGGGTAGCGCAGGGGGCTGGCGCTGCCGATAATCTCCAGCACGTGGCTGGCGGGCCAGCCTGGCAGGCTGGTGAGGATCAGCAGGCGCAGGTCCGGGTTGGCGACCGAGGTGCTGGGCACCTGATAGAGCGAGACGATGAACTGGGTGATCTGCTGGTCCATCCTGAAGCGCTTACAGGTATCGGCAAGCATCGGCGGGGCCGGCCGGCCGCTGCGGTGGACCTGGCGCAGCACGTGGGTCGGGGTGTCGGTCAGGGCGATGATTTTCGCCGCTTCGCCCTCGTCGACCAGTTGGTGGTCACCCCCCAAGCGGTACAGCAGTCGATGCTCGTCCCATTCCATGGGGTTCTCGCTGGACAGACGCCAGGCCCCTTCACGGTTGTGTTCCAGGGTGGGCGTATCGACGCCAATCTTGTCCGGGTGCTTGAGCCGCCACCGGAAAACCCGCTGGTCATAGATGACGCGGTACAACGAGCCAAACAACGGCAGGTAATGCTCGCCCTCATGGGAATACAGCCCCTGGGTATCGGGCAACAGTTTGGCCGGCAGAGACAGGGTGTGCTCGTATTGCTTCAGCGAACCGTCGGCCAGGCGCACATAGCCTTGCGGGTTGCGCTGGTCGCTCATGTACTTGCCCAGGGTGTTTCGCAGGCCTGGGGCGTCGGTCACGCTGGCCATGCCCAGCAGTTCCCGCTCATGGGGTTGCAACACCGAACCGATGGCCAGGTAGAAACTGTCGACGGCCGGTGTTACGGCGATCGTGCCCGCGTTGCGCATGTCATAGGCTTCATAGTGGCCCTCGCCGCTGTGGCGCAGCTCCACGGTGAGATCGTCAGGACCGCTGGAGCGATAGGGTTTGGCGATCCCGCCGTCGCGCACCTCGGTAATCACGAAGCCGCGCTGGAGCCGCTGGCGTACCAGGGCCGAGGCGAACTCCCTGGCCCATTGGTCGGCGTCGTTGTTGAATAACCGTGGGTGGTACAGGCCATCGATGGCCGCGTCGATGCGCAGGCAAGTGCGGTGGTTGTCCAGCAATTCACGAAAGGCACCGGGCAGTTCCCCACCTTGCAGGTAGGCCCGTTGTTGGCGGGGTGTCAGCGGCTGTTGTTCCAGCAGCCGTTCCAGCAGGGCTGCAGACAAGGGGCGGTTGAGGTCGCGCAGTTTTTTCAGCAGCGGTGTGACGGCCACCAGCGGCGCGGAGGCCTTGACGGGCAGGAAGCGGCGCACAGCGGCGGGCGGCAGTTGCTCGGGTTTTTCATAGCCGGCGTAACTGACCAGCGCGGCAAACAGCGTCAGGCGCTCCTGGCGTGCCAGGGTGACCACGGCCTGGCGCACCGCCATGATCCGCTGGGCCGGTGTGGCATCGGGTTGGTTGCTCAGGCCCAGTTGCGAGGTGCCGGGTTGCAGGCTGATCACCAGGCCCAACAGCGGTTCGCCGCGGTAAGGCACCTGGCCGCTATCCTCTTCGCTTTGGTAGCTGCCGTCTTCGTTGCGGATGATCGTAATGGTCGTCGGCTCGAGCAGTGGCTGGGTGCTTTTGCCGAAGGTCTCGATCACGCTGCGCTGCGGATCGCGGATGCTCAGCAGGGCGGTGGCCGGCCATTCGGGCAACTGGGTCAGCAGGCACAGCACTACGCTGTCGCCGTAGGGCGGCAGATAACCGGCTTGATGAAAGCGCCCGATGATGTGCTGGATCAGTTGGTCGGCTTGCAGGCGCCGCACACCTTCGATCAGGTTCAACGGCGCCGGCTCGCCGTGCCATACCTTGTCGAGGGTTGCACGGGAGGTGGCGGTGCAGAGCAACATTTGCTCGAGGTCGAGCTGGGTGATGTTCGAGGAGTCGCCGGGCAGCATCTGTTGCAGCAACTGGGTATCCGACAGGGCCTGGGCGTTATGCAGGTCGAAGGTCCAGGCTTGCAGCGCCGGGTCGAACACGATGGGTGGCTTGTAGCTGCTGCGCCCGTTCTTGAGCACGTAGCGCTGGGTTTGCTGGTCGTGGGTGACTTCGGCGACCTGGGTCTGCTGTTCATGGTGCAGCTTGACGTACTGCTTGCCCTGCACGTCGAATACGCACAGGGCATCGGCAGTCTTGCCCTCCAGCAGGTAAGGCTCGTCATGGGCGTAGGGGTGCGCGTCAGGCTTCCACAGTTCATCGACCCCGTCGGGCCGCGTCACCTTGCGCGGGTTGCCCAGGCGCTGCAGGTGTTCGAGCATGCGCTGGCGATGGACCCTGCCGGCGATGCTGATCAGGCGCCCGCTGATGGCCAGGTCGGCGACATCGCTGAGGGTCGTGGCAAAGCTGCTGGCATCGCCCTTGGCTGCTTCATTCAGGCCCACGCTGACGCTGTAGGTCATGCTGCCCAGCACCGCCAGTTGCATCACCCGGTTCATTCCCGTGACTCCGCCGGGCAGGGGCGTGAGCAGCAGTTGCAGGACTTCGGCGGCGATGGCCGCAGCGGCGTCCTTGAGTGCTTGCCAATCGGCTTCGGAGCGGGTGTTGGCCAGGGTGTCCATATCGGCCTGGCAGCGCTGGACCTGCCGATAAGTCAGGGTTTGCAGCAGGGTTTCGGCGGGGCCTCTGGGTGGATCGGCGGCGAAGCGGATGTCGTCGAGGGTGCGTTCGGGGAAGGCTGCGTGAAACCCGTCGTACAGCTTGCCGGCCAGCCAGTTCAGGCCTTCGGGGCGCTTCTCCAGGGTCAGCAACGGCTTGAACACCGACAGCCCCACCAGCGGCAGTTGCCGGGCAAACCAGCCGAGGTCGTCCTGGCGATGGCTGTCGCGCAGTTGCCGGCGAAAGTCGGCTTCTGCCGCGCGCGCGTCGGGGTGGTAGCGAAACGCACCGCCGGGGCGGAAAGGGAAATACGACAGCACCCCGAGGCTGGCCACGCGGATCAGCAGGAGCGGCACGGGAATGGCGCTCTCCCAGGGCACGAAGGGCACGGCGGCAATCGGGGTGACGCCCGAGGTCAGGCTCAGGCTCTCGACCGCCAGTGGCGGCCCGCTGCCATCGAGCGAGGCGGTGAGGCTTGCGTACACCGTTTGCGTCAGGCCGTTATGCGCGCGGTTGCGCCAGGCGTCCAGGGCATCGAACTGCAACAGGGCCTGCGCTGCCACGCCCATCAAGCGGCGCAGCGTACCCTGCTGATCGAGGGTGGCCTTGATCTTCACTTGCAGTTGGTGGCCCAGGTCCAGCTCGCGGGCGATGGCGATAAACTCCCGGGCCTTGAGGCTGCGATCGCCGTCGGGGCCCACCACTTTGCTGGCGTCGACGAGGCTGTAGCCGGAGTCCTGGCGCAGGCCTGAGGTGAAGCCGAAGTTCACACAGGCTGCTTCCCACAGGGACATGCTCTTGACGTGTTCGATTTCGCGGTAATCGATATCGGAGCGGCGCGGCGTGCGGATGTGGCTGCCGGGCTGGCGATCCCAGGGTAAGGGTTGCTCGATTTTTTCAATGTAGGTGGTGTCGAAGCGGTACTGCTCGGGATCGCGCCCGCCGATCCGGCTGCGCAACTGCGCCAGGCCATCGGCCTTGAAGGAACGCACCACCCGTTCTTTTTCGCTTTCAACGGCCGCCAGCGCCGCGTGGGCCTGGCGTTGCAGTTGCACGAAACGCTGTTGTTCTTCGGTGTCCAGGCCCTGTAGGGCTTGGGTCACATTGCGCTGGATCAGCTCCAGCGCCTGTTGCTGGGCCCAGGAGGTGCTCGATTGCAGATTGCCGGACAGGCCGTTGAGTAAATGATGAGTCGGCATGCGCTCTACCTTTCACGATAAGTGGAAGGCAGATGGAAGCACTGCGCATGCGCGCCCGGGGCCTAACTATTTAACGGGCGGCCCTCACTGCGTTGGGCCTGGTTCAACTGCTTGTTGAACTCCAGCCACGCCGCCAGCCCGGCCATCAACACCAGGCCCAGCAGCGCACTGAATATCTGCATCGGCCAGGCGTCGTCGACCTGAGCGTTGAGCATGTCAGCCAGCGGCGCCAGCAGCACCCCCAGGCAGAACACCTCCAGGGAGTAGCGCCCCATGCGGCAGCTTTGTTGCGCCAGCCAGTTTTGCGTCCAGCCCCTGCCGGGCAGCAGCTTGGCGGTGACATAGGCCAGGGCCAGGAAGTGCAGCAGGCGTACCGGCGACAGGTCGGTCTTGCTGATGGGGTACAGCAGCTCGCTCAACACGGCCGGCATCACGGCATCGTGGATTTCGGGCCAGCGCCAGGACAGGGTGATCACCCCAGCCAGCAGCGTATAGGCCGCCGCGCCAAGAAACAGCGGCTGCCTGTGCAATGGCCGGGTTTGCGGTGCGCGGGGCATACCTGCGCGGATCGCCGCCGCACCGCCGAGGACGAACAGGAACTGCCAGGTCACCGGATTGAAGTACCACACGCCATCGGCAATCGCCGCCAGGTTCCAGCCCAGCCGTGGCGCCAGCAGGTACACCACCATCGACACCACTACCACCGCCAGGGGCTTGCGTACCAGCACCGGCAGCACCAGCGGCAAGCCCAGCAGCAACACGATATACAGCGGCAACGGGTCCATCAGGTTGGGCTTGAAGCGCAGCAGCAATTCATCGGTCAGGGCTTGTTGTGGGTTGGTGATGAAGTGGGTCAGGCCCATTTCCTGCACCAGGTCGCGGGTTTCTACCTTGCTGTTGGCGAAGAACACGATGCCCATCAGCATCGCCAGCAAAAAGATATGCACCACATACAACACCCAGGCGCGGCGCAGGATTTTCAGGCAGGCCATCGGGTAGCCTTCGCGCTGCAACACCTTGCTGTAGGCCAGCACCGAGGCGTAGCCGGCGAGGAACACAAAGACCTCGGCGGCGTCGCTGAAACCGAAATTGCGCAGGGTGATCTGACCGAGCGGGTTGTGGGGCACGTGATCCCAGAAAATGAAGATCAACGCCAGGCCCCGAAAAAAATCGATGCGCGGGTCGCGTCCGTTAAGCATGGCTGCGGGCTCTTGAACAAGTCGTTAAGTAATGACCCGGGATGGTCGGCAATGGTACGCGCCGTACGTCGGGCCGGCGCAGGTTGGCGGTATTTGTAAGCAATTGCAAAGGTTGGGTATTACTGAATGTCTCAATTGCCCGAAAGGGTCATGCCGTTGGTCGTATAAGCGCTGCTACCTGTTATTTCTGACAGTAGACGGGCTTTTGTGAGCATGGCTTGCTTGCCTATCGGCTGCGATAGGCAACGAGGCGTGATGGTGGCATGAGCAGACTATGGATAGGGTTCTCCAGCTATACGGTGATTGGCATCGCCAACACAGTGATCCACTGGCAGCTTTTTTTCGTGCTCCGGGCAGCGCTTGACCTGAGCCAGGCCGTGAGCAATTTCCTGGCGTTTTGCGTGGCGGCGAGCTTCTCGTTTTTTGTGAATGCCACGTTCACCTTTGGGGTATCCGCTTCGCTTGGCCGCTACCTGTTATTCATGCTGTGCCTGGGCAGTTTGAGTCTGGTGGTCGGCTGGATGGGTGACTATTGGCGATTGCCCGGCCTGGTCACGGTGGCGGTGTTTTCCCTCAGTAGCCTGTTGTGTGGCTTCCTGCTGTCCAAGTACCTGGTGTTTCGCAGGCCTGAATCATGAGGCTTTCGCTGATCGTGCCGTTGTTCAATGAAGAACTGGCGATCGAGCCGTTCTACCAGGCCATACGCCGCGAACCATCGCTGCTGGAGCATGAGGTCGAGATCGTCTTTATCAACGATGGCAGCACCGACCGCACGCTGGAGATCGCCAGGGATATCGCGCTGCTTGATCGCAACGTGGTGCTGATCAACTTTTCGCGCAACTTCGGCAAGGAGCCGGCGTTGTTTGCCGGCCTTGAGTACGCCAGTGGCGAGGCGGTGGTGCCGATGGACGCCGACCTGCAAGACCCGGTGGAGGTGGTTGCTTGCCTGATCGAGAAATGGCAGCAGGGCGCCGATGTGGTCCTGGCCAAACGCCGCGACCGCTCCAGCGATGGCTACCTAAAACGCCACAGCGCCTCGCTGTTCTACCACCTGCTCAATCGCATCGCTTACACCCATATCGAAGAAAACGTCGGCGACTTCCGCCTGATGGATCGCAAGGTGGTGGACGTGATCAAGGCGCTGCCAGAGCAGCAACTGTTCATGAAGGGCGTGTTGTCCTGGGCAGGGTTCACCGTGGCGATTGTCGAATATGACCGGGCCTCACGGGTGGCTGGCCAGAGCAAATTCAATGCCTGGAAGTTGTGGAACCTGGCGCTGGAGGGCATCACTTCGTTCAGTACCTTGCCGTTGCGGTTATGGAGTTATATCGGTGCCGGTATTTCGTTATTGGCACTGGGGTATGCGGGGTACCTGATTGTCGACAAGTTGCTGTTTGGCAATGAGGTGCCGGGGTATCCGTCGTTGATGACGGCGATCCTCTTTCTGGGCGGTGTGCAACTGATCGGAATAGGCATATTGGGGGAGTATGTGGGGCGGATCTATATGGAGGCTAAGCATCGGCCGAGGTATGTAGTGAAAGAAGTAGTTCGGAACATGGCTCGGAGGTAGGTGCGATGTGGAATCAAAGGGAGTTGAGCCGAAAAGAAATAATGATAGTGTTTGTAGTGCTTTCCTTCGCTTATATTTATCCACTTGTTCATGCGGACTATGCCTATGTCGATGATAATTGGCGAGCTTTGCATCAGGCGCAAGATGCGTGGAAAAATCAAGGCCGGATCTTGCTTGAAGTGTTGCATAGGGTCTTGACGTTTACCGGTGGTACAACCAATATATTTCCTCTGCCGCTGTTGATATCTGTATTCGCACTTGCATTGGCCATGACGCAGTTGACCCTGTGGTATTTTACTCGCCCCTGTATTTTAAGTTGCCTGGTGGTGTTGCCAATTTTATGTAACCCCTTTTTCTTGGGCAATCTGACTTATCAGTTTGATGGTCCAGGCATGGTGTTGGCGGTTGTTGCGATCATTTATGCAATTACCTGCACTATTGAGCATGTGGTTTATCGGGGTTTTGCATCCGCATTATTGATAGCTATTTCATTGAGCTTGTACCAGCCCACCCTGTCGCTGTTTGTTGGCTTGAGCATTGTTGAATTCGTCTGTGGAGTAAAAAATAGGATTTCTACCGTTAAAGCTTTGTCATTAGCTACGCAGAGGTTTGTGCAACTGACTGCAGGAAGCCTGATCTATGCTCTGACTGCCTACCAGTTGACTGTGGATGGGCGAGGAAACTTGAGTGTTTTTGACGCTAGATGGCTTGAGGTAGCGGGTCAAAAACTGATCTTCGCTATGGAACAGGTTGGTCTATTGGTTAACCCTGGGGCAATTTATTTTACTGTTTTGTTGCTGGTTGTCGCGACGTTTGCGTTTGTTTTATTTATGAAAAATATCGTTGATATGCCAGGAGGAGTACTCAGCAGAGTTATAGTGCTGGCTGTGTATTTGCTTGGTTTTCCAATATTGCTGTTAAGTATCCCTGGCGTCATGCTGTTTCTCGTGGAGCCAAATCTGGATGCAAGAAATTACATCGGATTTTCCGCTGTCTTGGTTCTTGTCTTGTATTTGAACTATGAGGTGCTGGGGCGAGCTTGGCTAGCCGCTCGATGGGTGTTGGTAGTTCCAGTGTTGTTCATGTTTGCCTTTTGTTATGCCTATGGTCAGGTAATTATCGCGAAAAAAGAGCTTGAGATGGCGATGGCTCAATACATTGCAAAAGACATTGTTTCGGAAAAACAGCTGGGATTGGTACCGGTATTTTATTTTGTAGGTCCACAAACGGGGGGTAACTGGCTACCTCGGGGGCACGATGCCATGACCTATATGCCAGCACTGAGGTATATTTTGAGTAATGCTAACGTCTTGCTGCATCCTCACTTTTTTCCTCGGTTGGGAATCAATAATGTTGTTGGCGGTAAGCGTGATGTTTTTAACAAGTTGGTTGCTTTAAATGGCGTGGGTTCGCCTGTGGTGGACAGTAAGTTCTATTCGATTTATGTGACCTCTGAAGGGGGATACATTGTCATGAAAGAAATACGCGATTCCGAAAACTACAATGACATCCCCTAGAGCCGCTGCCGAATCGATGATCGGCAGCGGGAGATTATTTAAAACCCATCCATCAACAACACCCGGCACGGCCTGGCCTGATACGCATTGATCTGCGGCACCAGGCGGGTGAAGTGTTCGGTCTGGCAGTGCGCATCCAGCGCGGCCTGGTCGGGCCATTGCTCGATAAAGATAAAGTGCCCCGGGTCTTTCTGGTCGATGAACAAGTCGTAGGCAATGCACAGCGGTTCCTGGCGGGTTTTTTCCACCAGTTCGGCGTACCAGGGGCGCACTGTGTCCAGGTGTTCGGGTTGGATAAAGTCTTCAGCAATAACTTTCAACATCAGATCGGTCCTTAGGCAGCTTCTACTTCATGGGGCTCGAAACTGTCGGCTCGCGCCATCTGCCACATACGCGAATAAAACTCGCCGTTCACTTCGCCGGTCAGCAGTTCCCCAGGCTTTAAGAACACATGCAACTGCGAAAACAGTTTGATCTCGGTGGCCGACATGCGCCGCACCAGGTGCTTGGCCGACAATTGCGACGGATGATCAAGGCCGGCCGCCGCGAGCATTTCCGCCAGGGCCTTGAGGGTGTTGCGGTGGAAGTTGAACACCCGCTGGGCCTTGTCCGGCACCACCAGTGCGCGTTGGCGCAAAGGGTCCTGGGTGGCCACGCCGGTCGGGCATTTGTTGGTGTGGCAAGACTGCGACTGGATACAGCCGATGGCGAACATAAAGCCCCGGGCCGAGTTGGCCCAGTCGGCGCCGATGGCCAGCACGCTGGCGATATCGAAGGCGCTGACGATCTTGCCGCTGGCGCCCAGTTTGATCTTGTCGCGCAGGTTCAGGCCCACCAGGGTGTTGTGCACAAACAGCAGGCCTTCGCGCAGGGGCACGCCGATGTGGTCGGTGAATTCCACGGGCGCAGCGCCAGTGCCGCCTTCCTTGCCGTCGACCACGATAAAGTCCGGCAGGATCCCGGTTTCCAGCATGGCCTTGGCAATGCCCATGAACTCCCACGGGTGGCCCAGGCAGAACTTGAAGCCCACCGGCTTGCCGCCCGACAGCTCACGCAACTGGGCGATAAAGTGCATCAGTTCAATCGGCGTGGAAAACGCGCTGTGGCGGGATGGCGAGATGCAATCTTCGCCCATCAAAATGCCGCGGGTCTCGGCGATTTCCTTGGTCACCTTGTGCTTGGGCAGAATCCCCCCGTGACCGGGTTTGGCGCCCTGGCTCATCTTGATTTCGATCATCCGCACTTGCGGGTTTTGCGCCTGCACGGCAAAGCGTTGCGGGTCGAAACGGCCGTCGCTGGTGCGGCAGCCGAAGTAGCCGCTGCCCAGCTCCCAAGTCAGGTCGCCGCCGTTTTCCCGGTGGTAGGCACTGATGCTGCCTTCGCCGGTGTCATGGGCGAAGTTGCCGAGCTTGGCCCCCTGGTTGAGGGCGCGGATGGCATTGGCGCTCAACGAGCCGAAACTCATCGCCGAGATATTGAACACCGACGCCGAATACGGCTGCGTGCACTGCGGGCCGCCGACCACCACGCGAAAGGCGCTGGGGTCGCTCAACGGGGCCGGGCGCATGGAGTGGCCGATAAATTCGAAGCCGGACTGATACACGTCGATCAGGGTGCCGAAGGGTTTGTCGGCGCTTTCATTCTTGGCCCGCGAATACACCAGCGAACGCTGGGCCCGGGAGAAGGGCAGGGCATCGCTGTCGGACTCCAGCAGGTACTGGCGGATTTCCGGGCGGATGCCTTCCACCAGGTAGCGGATATTGCCCAGGATCGGGTAATTGCGGCGCACCGCGTGGGGGCTTTGCAGCAGGTCGAACACGCCGATCAGGCTGAGCACGCCGGTCACCAGGGTAAAGGGCCACAGCCATTCGTGTTGGATAAAGGGGAGGCTGGCGAGGGTGAAAATCACACACACGGCAAAGAATGCATAACGGCTAAGCAACGACAGGCTCATACGGTTTCCTTGGGTTCGGACTCTTTCTAACCTGCGGGAGCCGGCTGGCCGGCAATGGCGTTTTCGATCGCGCTATCGCTGGCAAGCCAGCTCCTGCAAGGATCTCCAGGCTATGGATGCCTGTGCTCTCACGGAGTCCCAGCTTACGGGCGAGGTCCTTGCCGGGGCAACCACATAGAACCCGGGCGTCTATCGGTATTGCAATACGTTCTCGTTTGGGTGCATTATCTGTGTTACTGTATAACGTATTGATTCTGCCCAAACGCCCTGGAGGCCCTATGAAAGCTGGTATCCATCCCGACTACCGCACCGTGCTGTTCCACGATACTGCCGCCGATGTGTTTTTCCTGATCGGCTCCACAGTCGACACGGACCGCACCTACCAACACAGCGATGGCAACACTTACCCCTATATGGCCCTCGACGTGTCCAGCGCTTCCCACCCGATCTACACCGGCCAGCAGCGCAAGACCCAGGTCGAAGGGCGGATCGCTGGCTTCAACAAGCGCTTCGCCTCGTTCAGTTCGTCCGGCAAAGCAGCTGAGGCCTAAGGGGCTTAAGGCACACTGGTGGCAAATGGCATCATTTGGCCACTACCGACTGAAAACTGACTAAACTACTAGGTAATAGCCAGGAGGCTGTTACCTTGACCGTAGGAAGCGCACACCGACGCGACTAGATCCGAGGTGTCCCGTGGGAGAGTCAGTTACCTTTTCTGAAACCGATCGTCCCGTGGTGCTGTTGATCGACACCCACCCGGACGTGCATGACCGCCTCGCGCAGTTGCTGCGCCTGGAGCCCTTTGAACTGTGCAGCGCCACCACGGCGGCCGAGGCCCTGGCCATTCTGGCGCGCCAGCCCGTGGACCTGGTGATGAGTGCCGCACGCCTGCCGGATACGGACGGGGCCACGCTGCTGGCGCAGATCCATCACGCCTATCCCCAAACGGTGCGCCTGTTGTTGACCGGCGAGACTGACCTGACCCTGATCATCAAGGCGATCAACGAAGGGCAGATCTACCGCTACCTGAGCAAACCCTGGAAGGATGAAGAACTGCTGCTGGCCCTGCGTCAGTCCCTGGCCCACCAGCATTCCGAACGGGAGCGCCTGCGTCTTGAGCAACTGATCCGCCAGCAGAACGAGGAGCTCAAGCAACTCAATGCATCCTTGGAAAAACGCGTGGTTTCGCGCACCAGTGAATTGCAGCAGACCGCCGACATGCTCGACCTGGCCTACGAAGAACTCAAGCACAGCTACGCCACCGGCACCGAGGTGTTCTCGCTGCTGGCCAACCTGCGCCTGCCGCGCAGCAAGCAGACCAATCGGCAGATCATCGAGCTGGTCCGCACCTGGTGCGTGCTCCATGGCCTGGACGATGCCAGCAGCCGCGACCTGACCATGGCTGCGGCGCTGTACAACATCGGCAAGTTGAGCTGGAGCGACAGCATGATGGTCGCGCCCTCGGACTTGCTGCACAGCACCGACCGCGAGCGCTTTCGCGAGTACTCCACACAGAGCGAGTCGCTGTTGATGACCCTGGAGCCGATGAAGGACGCCGCGCGGCTGATCCGCCATCACCAGGAACGCTGGGACGGCAGTGGTTTCCCCGACCATCTCAAGGGCGAGGCAATTCCCTTTGGCTCGCGCCTGCTAAAGCTGGCGGTGGACTTTATCGAACTGCAGCGCGGCCTGATCCTTGAGCGGCAGATGAACAGCGACGAGGCGCTGCTGTACATCCGCAAATACGCCGGGCGCCTGTATGACCCGGACATGGTCGAAGACTTCGTCCAGGCCTGCGCGGCCTTCCTCAGCGACGTGACCCTGGGCGACCCGATGGTCAAGGTGCTTGGCACTCGCGAACTGGCCGAAGGCATGGTCTTGGCGCGCAACCTCAATGCCGACAACGGCATGCTGCTGCTCAACGCCGGCAAGGTGCTGAACCTGCCGCTGGTGGACAAGTTGATCGCCTTTGAAGCCATGGAGGGCGCCAAGTACAGCGTGTTCATCAAGGAAGCCGAGTAACCCGAAACTCTGTAGGAACCGGCAAGCCGGTTCCTACATTCATTGCGAGGAACAGGGCAGCCGTGTGATCCTTTGCGCCCTTTACTCCAAGGCGTTTTTTTCATGTCCAAGACCATCCGTATCGCCGCCGCCCTGTTGATCGGCAGCGACGGCCAGACTCTACTGGTGCGCAAGCGCGGCACCCTGGCCTTCATGCAGCCGGGCGGCAAGATCGACGCGGGCGAGCAACCGGCGCAGGCCCTGGCGCGTGAGCTGCACGAAGAACTTGGTCTGCGGATCGACCCGGCAGCGGCGCAGTACCTTGGCCACTTCTCGGCGCCAGCGGCCAATGAGCCGGGGTTTACCGTGGAGGCCGAGTTGTTTGAAGTACGGATCGATGTGCCGGTGACACCCGCCGCCGAGATCGAAGAAGTGCGCTGGATCGACCCGGCCGGCGATGGCGGCCTGCAGTTGGCGCCCTTGACACGTGACCTGATCCTGCCGTTCTATCGCGCATCGCTGACTACCACTGCCTGAACTGTCGGGCGCAAAGGACTGAGCCGTGATCCCCCTCAATGACCTGCTGATTTTTGCCGCCGCCTCGCTGCTACTGGTGCTGACACCCGGCCCGAACATGATCTATTTGATCTCGCGTTCGATCTGCCAGGGCCGCAAGGCTGGGGTGACGTCGTTGCTGGGGGTGGTCGCGGGTTTTTTTGTACACCTGTTTGCCGCCGCTGCCGGTTTGACCGCGGTGTTTCTTACGGTGCCGGTGGCCTATGAAGTGCTGAAGTGGGTCGGCGCGCTGTACCTGCTGTGGCTGGCCTGGCAGGCGGTGAAACCGGGCGCGCGTTCGCCGTTCGAGGCCCAGCAACTGCCCGCCGACTCACCGCGCAAGCTGGTGACCATGGGCTTTTTGACCAGTGCGCTGAACCCGAAAATCGCGGTGTTCTACCTGTCGGTATTCCCGCAGTTCATCACCCCGGAGCACGGCTCGGTCTTCACCCAGAGCCTGATGCTGGGCTTTACCCAGATCAGCGTCAGCTTTGTGGTCAACCTGCTGATCTCGCTGTGCGCCGCCAGCATCGCCGCCTGGTTTATCCACAACCCCACGTGGCTGGCGGTGCAGCGTTACTTCATGGGGTTTGTGCTGGCCGCCCTGGCGGTGCGCCTGATGCTGGAGCAACGGCGCAGCGCGTGAGCAATCAACGGACTGCGCTGACCCCATCCAGGGTCGAAAACGACGTGTCCTTGGCCGTCAGCAAAAAGTCGCGCATGTACGGCGCATCCAGCATATCTGCGCGGATCCCGGCGTACAGCGTGGCAAACAGACCCTTCTCCCCCAGCCGCTTGGCCTTCACATAACCCCGCGAGCTGTACTCGTGCAGCGCCCAGTGGGGCATGCCACACACGCCGCGTCCGCTGGCCACCAGTTGCATCATCATCACCGTCAGCTCCGAGGTGCGCACCTGGGCGGGTTCGACGTCGGCCGGTTCCAGGAAGCGAGTGAAGATGTCCAGGCGGTCGCGCTCCACCGGGTAGGTGATCAAGGTTTCGCTGAGCAAATCCTCGGGCACGATGTATGGCTTGTTCGCCAGGGCATGCTGGTTGGCCACGGCGAGCATCGCTTCATAGGTGAACAACGGCACATAGGTGATGCCCGCCAGCTCTAGCGGGTCGGAGGTCACCACCAGGTCCAGGTCGCCACGGGCCAGGGCTGGCAGCGGGGCGAAGGCAAAGCCGGAGGCCAGGTCCAGCTCGACTTCCGGCCAGGCATCGCGGAACTGGTCGATGGTCGGCATCAGCCACTGGAAGCAGCTGTGGCATTCGATCGCCATATGCAGGCGCCCGGCAGTACCGCCGGCCAGGCGCGCAATATCCCGTTCGGCACCGCGCAGCAGCGGCAGGGTGGCATCCGCCAGTTGCAGCAGGCGCAGGCCGGCGCTGGTGAAGCGCACCGGCTTGGTCTTGCGCACAAACAGCGGCATGCCCATGCGCTCTTCCAGCTCCTTGAACTGGTGGGACAACGCCGACTGGGTCAGGTGCAGGCGCTCGGCGGCTTCCACCAGGCTGTCGGCTTCGCGCAAGGCGTGCAGGGTCTTGAGATGACGGATTTCGAGCACGGGCTCTCCATGAAGACAATTTGTGACAAGTTCGGATAGCGTGAGTTTGTCTCATGTTGGCAAATCTGTCGACCATGACCGCTGGGCGCTCTTCATCAAACTGTCACGTAACTGTGGCAGCGCGCTTGAACAAACTTCATCAGACTTGCGCTCTACTGGGGTTCTGCGTTTCGGTGTTTTTCATGCGCGTGTTGCTTTTACTGGCTACCTTACTGGTCGGCCTGCCGTCTTTTGCGGCGTCTCGATGTGATGTCAATGTCCTGACTGAGCGGGTCGACCTGGACCAGGTGAGCCTGGCGTACCAGAGCATTGGCCGTGCTTCTGACCCAGCGTTGCTGCTGGTGATGGGCTTGGGCGGGCAGTTGATCCATTGGCCGGACGAGGTGGTGGTCGCCCTGTGCCAACAAGGTTTTCGGGTGATCCGCTACGACAACCGCGACGTCGGCCTGTCCACCTGGCGCCAGGCCCCGGCCAGCGCCAACCTGACCTTTGAAGTGTTGCGCTACAAACTCGGCCTGCCGGTGGCCGCGCCCTACACCCTGACCGACATGGCCGACGACGCCCTGGGATTGATGGATGCGTTGCAGGTGCGCCAGTTCCATGTGCTGGGCGCGAGCATGGGTGGGATGATCGCCCAGCACCTGGCGGCCATGGCCCCGCAGCGCGTGGAAAGCCTGACCCTGATCATGACCAGCTCCGGTGCCGAAGGCCTGCCTGCGCCGAATGCCGCGCTGGTACAACTGTTGTCACGGCGCAGTGCGCCCAACCGCGAAGTGGCCCTGGAGCAGCAGGCCGACTTGCTGGCGGCCCTGGGCAGCCCCGAGGTCAAGGATGATCGCCAGGCGTTGTTGCAGCAGGCTGCGCAGTCCTATGACCGGGCGTTCAATCCCGAGGGTGTGAAGCGCCAGATCATGGCGATCCTTGCCGAACCGAGCCGCGTGCCGCTGCTCAACCAACTGCGGGTGCCGACCCTGGTGGTGCATGGCACGGCCGATCCATTGCTGCCGGTGATGCATGGGGTGCACCTGGCGGCGCATATCCAGGGCAGCCAGTTGCGGCTGATCCCGGGTCTGGCCCATCGGTTCCAGGAAGCGTTCAAGGCGCCGTTGCTGGCGGCGGTGTTGCCGTACCTGCAAGCCCACCGCGAAGAGGCGGCGCATTGGGCGCAGGTTGATCCCGCGCCGCCTTCCAAGGTTTTATGAGCGGCGCGTAGGGGTGTATGGTGCGACATTTATGGCGTGTAATGCCTGCGAGGTTGCCTGAATGAGTACTTCCCTGAAAATCGATTTCGTCAGCGACGTGTCCTGCCCCTGGTGCGTCATCGGCCTGCGCGGCCTGACCGAGGCCCTGGACCAGATGGGCGCCGAAGTGCAGGCCGAGATCCACTTCCAGCCGTTCGAACTGAACCCGAACATGCCTGCCGAAGGGCAGAATATCGTGGAGCACATCAGCGAGAAATACGGCTCCACTGCCGAAGAGTCCCAGGCCAACCGCGCGCGCATCCGCGACCTGGGCACCGCGTTGGGCTTTGCGTTCCGTACCGATGGCCAAAGTCGTATCTACAACACCTTCGACGCCCATCGCCTGCTGCATTGGGCTGGGCTTGAGGGCTTGCAGTACAACCTCAAGCACGCGTTGTTCAAGGCTTACTTCAGCGATGGCCAGGACCCGTCCGACCACGCCACGCTGGCAATCATTGCCCAGAGCGTTGGCCTGGACCTCAAGCGCGCAGCCGAGATTCTGGCTTCGGACGAGTACGCCGCAAAGGTGCGCGAGCAGGAGCAACTGTGGGTATCGCGCGGGGTGAGTTCGGTGCCGACCATCGTGTTCAACGACCAGTACGCGGTCAGCGGCGGACAGCCGGCTGAAGCGTTTGTGGGGGCGATCCGCCAGATCATCAACGAAGCCAAAAGCTAACAAACACCACCGGCCAAAGGTGGGAGCGGGCTTGCCCGCGAAAGCGGTATATCAGCTAAGTATCTCTTAACTGACCCGCCGCCTTCGCGGGCAAGCCCGCTCCCACATTGGCTCCTGGCCCATCCCTTGCATTACCCCCCTAAAGCCCAGCCGGCATGCGGTTGGGCACTGCCAAGGGGTGAAACATTACCTTGAATATTCTCGATCTCGACCACAGCCTCACAGCCCAGGCACCCATTGCCCGGCGTCTGGCCAGTGGTCAGGCCACGCGCCTGGATTTGCTCGACCTGGGTCCGAAACTGCGCCTGTGGTCCACCGAAAAAACCTGGAAACGCTTTGCCCAGCGCCTGGCCCAACGGCCCCGGCCAAGCACGGCGCGGCCGGAAATCTTCTTTGTCGGCTCCGGCGACTACCACCACCTGACCCCGGCCTTTCTCGCCGAAGTGCAAGAGCCGATCAGCCTGATCCACTTCGACAACCACCCCGACTGGGTACGCCTGGCCCCGCGTCGGCACTGCGGCTCGTGGGTCAACCAGGCCCTGAAGATGCCGGCGATCAAGCGCATCGTCACCCTCGGCCCGTGCAGCGATGACCTGCACAACCCGCAACTGCGCGGCGGCAATCTTGGCGCCCTGAAGCGCGGGCACCTGCAGTTGTTTCCCTGGCAGCACGCGCCGTCGAAAGTCTGGGGCCGGGTTGGGGATGGCGCCGGCCATGCACAGCAGGAAAACCACCTGCACTGGCGCAACCTCGCTGAGCTCGACTGGCCTGCATTCCTTGAGCAAATGATCGCCAGCCTGCCCACCGAGGCGGTATGGATCACCCTCGACAAGGACGTGCTAGCCAGCGAAGACGCGGCCACCAATTGGGACCAGGGCGGCATGCGCCTGACGCACCTGTTGCAAGCCCTGCGTGCGTTGGCGGCGAGCAAGCGGATTATTGGCATTGACGTGTGTGGCGAGTTTGCCCGGCCTGCGTTCAGCAACGCGTTCAAACGCTGGGAAGCCAAGTCCGACCAGCCACCGGCCGAACGCTGGAGCGACGACGACCTGCTGCGTAACGCGACCACCAATGAAGCGTTGATCAACCTGTTCGAGGAGCTGTTTCCGTGACCCTGACCGTGGTGTTGTTGGTGGCCTTTTCCATCGTGCTCGATGTGATCGGCCAGTTGTGTTTCAAACTGGGCCTGGACCGCTTGCCGGAGCTTTCCGGCGGGTTTCGCCTGAGTGCCTTCTGGGGCCAGGTGTTCAATGCGCCGTTGCTGTGGGCGGGCATCGGCGCCTATGTCATCGAATTTTTCGTCTGGCTCGAAGCCTTGTCCCGCGCGCCGTTGAGCCTGCTGTTCCCGGCCGCCGCGCTGGCCTATTGCGGGGTGGTGCTGGCGGGCAAAGTGGTGCTGGGCGAAACCGTCAGCCGCCGGCGCTGGTTGGGCACGATGGTGATTACCGCCGGCGTGATGTTGGTGGCTGTAGCAGGAGCACAATCATGAGTGCGCAAGAGATGACTATCCGTCCGGAAGGCTGGCTGCATGGGCGCCTGGGCACGGTCGTGTTATGGGCGCTGTTGATCCTCACCGAAAGCGCCGGGCAGCTGTTTACCAAGGTGGCCGGCGATCAAATAGGGCAGATGGATTTCAGTTGGCAGTGGTTGGCGGCGGTGGCGGTCAACCCGGGGATCCTGGCGGCGATTGCCTGCTATATCGGCGCGTTCTTTGTGTGGATGCTGATCCTGCGGCGCAGCAGCCTGTCCCTGGCCTTCCCCTTGAGCTCGCTGGTGTTTGTGGTGGTGTTGCTCGGCTCCTGGCTGGGGTTGGGCGAGCACATCAGCTTGCTGCATTGGGTGGGCGTGGTGGTGATTATTGGCGGGATTGCACTGCTGGCCGAGGGCGAAGAAAACTGAGTTCCCTGTGAAATACGGACTAAATGTGTGAGCGGGCTTGTGTGGGAGCTGGCTTGCCTGCGATGCAGGCGCCTCGGTGTCTCAGTTACACCGCGGTGATGCTATCGCAGGCAAGCCAGTTCCCACATTTTGATGGGTGTCGCCCTTGAGACAATCAATCGAAGGTATAGCTGATCGCCGTCTGCACCTGTCCCTGGTTGACCTCGCCGGTCTGGCGCACGATGCTGCTGTCGGCCGCCGATCCCAGCAGATGCACCCAACTGGCACTGGTCAGTAACGTCCACTTCGGTGCCAGGGGGATCTGCAAGCTCTGGGTCAGGGTCAGGTTCTGGAACCCGCCGCTGGCGCTGTACGGACGGATCCCGGAGTCTGTCGCCTCATGCTCATCCACCCCGAAAAACGTCTGGGCCTGGCGGCCGTCGGCAAAATGCGCGACCAGGCCCGTGCTGCCAATCACTGCGCCGCCCAGCGGGTAGCCCAACTCCCCACCCAACTTGCCGAGCACGCCGCTCTGCTCGCGGGCACCGCCCACGGCCCGGCCCAGTTGCGCATAGACCCGCCAGAAGTCGGCAGGCGCGTACTGGATAAACCCGCCGACCTCGGCCATGTCCGACACATCCCGCAAGCCCTGTAGCGGCCCGTTGGCCGTGCGTCCCGGCAAGTAATTGAGGTACGGCCCGGCACTCAAGCCATTGCTGTTGAGCGCGCGCCAGGTCAGGCCGTCATCGGTATCGAGGCTGACATCTCCCCAATCCAGGTCGAAGTAGGGCACAGGCACAGTCTGATAACGGCTGGCGGCGGGTTCCCGTGGCTGATAGCTCAAGCCCAGGCCCACCTCGCCGCTGATGCCGGCCGCCGCTGCCGAGTCCATCCACAGCCCCAGGACGCCGGCGAATACCAGCGAAGTCACCCTGAACATATTGCTTGCTCCTCTTGCAAAACATGCGCGCATGAACGCGCAGGCGCGGGGGCTTGTGCAAGCACTCATGTTGTTTGTAGCGACCTACAAAATTTGTAGCTTCGCCGCAGCCTTTATCACCCATCCATGCCCGCTAGCCCCAGCCCTGCTGGGTTTCGCCCACTTGGCACAGTCCCTGCTCTATCCCTGGTAACGGCGCATCAGCGCGCTAGCATCCAAGGTAAACGCAGATGAATGACTGGCATATCGTGTGTGACTTCGATGGGACCATCACACCCACCGATGTCATCGACAATGTTCTCCAACGCTTCGCCGGCCCCGAATGGGAAACCATCGAGCAGCAATGGCTGGATGGCCATATCGGTTCGCGCGAATGCCTGAGCCGCCAACTGGCGCTGATCAAGGCGAGCCCGGCCGAACTGCTGGCGTACTTCGACACCGTCGAGATCGACCCGGACTTCCCGGACTTCGTCGACCATGTCCTGGGCCAGGGCGCGTCCCTTGAGGTGGTCAGCGACGGCATCGAGCAAGGCATCGCGCGGATCCTTTCGCGCAACTACGTGACCTTGCTGCCGATCATCGCCAACCGCCTGCGCCAGGTTGACCAGAACAGCTGGCGCATCGACTTCCCCCATGCCAGCGACGCCTGCCGCGCGGCCTCGGGCAACTGCAAATGCAAGTCCACCCCGCGTAACAAACGGGTGTTGGTGATCGGCGACGGCAAGTCCGATATGTGCGTCTCGACCACCGCCGATTTTGTCTTCGCCAAGGGCAGCCTGGCGCAGTACTGCCAGGCCCACGAGATCCCCCATCTGCGCTTCGACACCTTTGCCGAACTGCCGGCCTTGCTGGCCAAGCTGCCCCAGGGCATCGCCGCCAACGCCACCCATTTCACTTTTGAAAATCAGGAACTCTTTCATCATGTCTGATATCCGTATCGCTACCGCCGAAGACCAGGTTCTGCTGGATAAAGAAGCCAAATACTGCTCCTACGGCGACACCGTCCACTACATCGACCCTCCGCGTATCTTCAGCCGTTGCGAAGGCTCCTACGTGTGGGACACCGAAGACCAGGCCTACCTCGACCTGCAAATGTGGTACTCGGCGGTCAACTTCGGCTACGCCAACCCGCGCCTGAACAATGCGCTGAAACAGCAGATCGACACCCTGCCGCAAATCGCCAGCCAGTACCTGCACAAGGGCAAGATCGAGCTGTCGGAAATGATCGCGGTGGACGCCAAGAAAAAATTCGGCCTCGATGGCCGGGTGCATTTCAACGTCGGCGGTTCGCAGTCCATCGAGGATTCGCTCAAGGTCGTACGTAACGCCACCAACGGCAAGAGCCTGATGTTCGCCTTCGAGGGCGGCTACCACGGGCGCACCCTTGGCGCGTCGTCCATCACCTCCAGCTACCGCTACCGTCGTCGCTACGGCCACTTTGGCGAACGCGCCAACTTCATCCCGTTCCCGTACCACTTCCGTGGTCCCAAGGGCATGACCAAGGAAGAATACGGCAGCCACTGCGTGCAGCAGTTCGCGCGCCTGTTCGAGACTGAATACAACGGTGTGTGGGACCCGAAAGTCGGCCAGAGCGAGTACGCAGCGTTCTACGTCGAGCCGATCCAGGGCACCGGCGGCTACGTGATCCCGCCGATGAACTTCTACAGCGAACTCAAGCAGGTGCTCGACCAGCACGGCATCCTGATGGTGGTCGATGAAATCCAGATGGGCTTCTGGCGCACCGGCAAGTTGTGGTCGATCGAACACTTCGATGTGCAGCCGGACGTGATCGTGTTCGGTAAAGCCCTGACCAATGGCCTCAACCCCCTGGGCGGCATCTGGGCCAAGGAAGAGTTGATCAACCCGAAAGTCTTCCCGCCGGGTTCCACCCACTCCACCTTTGCCTCCAACCCGCTGGGTACGGCGGTGGGCCTGGAAATGTTCAAGATGACCAGCGAAGTCGACTACGGCGCGATGGTCATGGCCAAGGGCAAATACTTCCTGGAAGGCCTGCAAGAGTTGCAAAAGCGCTTCCCGATCATCGGCGACGTCGATGGCCTGGGCCTGGCCCTGCGCTGCGAAATCTGCGGCCCCGATGGCTTCACCCCGGACAAGGCGACCCTGGACTACATGGTTGACGAGGGCATGAAAGGCGACATGCTGGTCGACGGCCAGAAACTCGGGTTGATCCTCGATGTGGGCGGCTACTACAAGAACGTGATCACCCTGGCGCCGTCCCTGGAAATCAGCTACCCGGAAATCGACCTGGGCCTGAAGCTGCTGGAGCAACTGCTGACCCGAGCGATGAAGCGGTGAGCCTGGCCGATATCGATCTCGGTGAAGGCAACGCCGGCTTCGTTCTCGGCAACGGTCCGGTCGGGATCCTGTTGATCCACGGCCTGACCGGCACCCCGACCGAGTTGCGTCGGGTCGCCCAGGGCCTGGCCAAGGCGGGCAACTGCACGGTGTACGTGCCCACCCTGGCCGGGCACTGCGGGGGCAACGAAGACCTGCAGGCCACCGGCTGGCGCGACTGGTACGAGGGTGTGCGCAAGACCTTTGTCGGCGTGCAGCAGCGCCATGCGCAGGTGTTCGTCGGTGGCTTGTCCATGGGCGCGGTGATGTCGATGTACCTGGCCTCGGAGTTTGCGGGCCAGGTCGCCGGGTTGCTGATGTACTCCACGACCCTCAAGTACGACGGCTGGAGCATCAACAAATTTGCCTTCATCACGCCGTTGCTGATCCGTATTCCGTTCGGCGTGCGCCTGTTCCGTTTTACCGAGAAGCCGCCCTACGGCATCAAGAACGAACGCCTGCGGGCCATCGTCGAGCGGCAGATGAAAGAGGGCGAGAGCAGCGAGGCGGGGTTGTTGACCATGGAGGGCGTCACCGTACGCGAGCTGCACTGGATGAACGCGGTGGTGAAAAAACGCATGCCGTCGATCAAGACCCCGGCGCTGGTCCTGCACTCCATCGAGGACGACATCACCAGCCGCTGGAACGCCGACTACGTGGAACGCCACCTGGGCGGCCCGGTAACCAAGATCCTGTTGGATAACTGCTACCACATGATCACCGTTGACCTGCAATACCGGCGGGTGATCGAGCTGAGTGCGGACTTTATTGAACAACACACCACCCCTGTGGACGAATATCTCCGGGCTTGACACCGCCCCCTGTGGGAGCGGGCTTGCCCGCGATGGTCGTGAACGATGACGCATATGGCCCGGTTTACGCGGTGTTTTTAGATGAAGGAAACGCTGTGATCAGCACTAAAGCCTATTCAACTATCCAAGCCATCGACCGCAGCGCCTGGAACGACTGCTTTCCCCAGGCCCTGGAAGATTGGGACTACTACGTTGCCGTGGAAAACGCCGCCATCGAGGATTTCCAATGGCGCTACCTGGCCCTTTATGAGGATGGGCAACTGCTGGCCGTTGCCCCGGCGTTCATCACCCATTACCGCCTCGACACCACCGTGTCGGGCATCGCCAAACGCTTTACTCAACGCCTGGAGCGCTGGCGGCCCGGGGTTTTGCGCCTGGGCCTGTATGCGATCGGCTCGCCGGTGGCCGAGCAATGCCATGCCGGTGTCGCCAGCCACGTGCCCGCTTCACGCCGTGGCGCGTTGTTGGCACACCTGCTGGCCGCCGCGCGCCGGGATGCCGATGCCTTTGGCATCGGCTTGCTGGCCGTCAAGGACGCCCCAACCCTGGACCCGGACTGGGCCGACAGCTGCAAGGCTGCCGGCCTGCACGGCATGCCGAGCCTGCCTACCGGGCTGTTGCCGCTGCCCTACGGTTCGGTGGATGCCTACCTGGGCTCCCTAGGCAAATCCACGCGCAAGGACTTGCGGCGCAAGATGCGCGCGCCGGGGCCGCAGGTGGAGTGGCGGGACAATATCGATGATGTGCTGCCGGATATCATGCGCCTCTACGAGGCCACGCTGGCCCGCGCTGACTTGCAATTCGAACGCCTGCCCGCCGGGTATTTCAGCCAGGTGCTCGCCCAGCTTGAACAACGGGCGCGCTGTGTACTTTACTGGGTGGACGGGCAACTGGTGGCGTTCAACCTGGTGCTGCTGGACCAGCACCGGCTGATCGACAAGTTCTTTGCCCACGACCTGGCCCACAGCCGCGAACATAACCTGTACTTTCGCAGTTGGCTGACCAACGTCGACTACTGCATCGCGCACAATATTGCGTTGTATGAGTGCGGGCAGGCCGGGTATGCCAGTAAGCTACGCCTGGGCTGCGAGTTCGCGGGTAATGCGCTGTTCTTCCAGCATCGCAACCGCCTGCTCGACACCCTGCTCAAGCTGGTAAGAATGTTTATTCGCCCGGACCGATCCGACCCTGCCATGGCTGCTGCAATAAGCGAAACCCGATGATTGCCAAAACCCGCCAGAAAGCCCGCCCGTTTGCCATTTCCCGCTGGAGCCTGCAGCGCAAGCTGGTGTTGGCGTTCTGGCTGGTGACGGTGATCCCGACGATGATCGCCGCGGAGCTGGCAGCCACCACCCTGTCGCAGATTTTCGACAGTAACGTACGCATCTGGCTGCAAGAGTCGACCCGCATCGTCAAGGATGAAGTCAGCGACATCCTGCACGACAACGCCCGTGTGGCGCAGATCTTCCTGCGGTATGTGCGTCCGCCCTCCAGCCATGAAGCGATGCGTCATGACCGTTTGATCGCGGACATTGCCAGCGCCACTGATATTGACGTGGTGACGCTGATTCGCAGCAGTGACAGCAAGGTGATGTTCAGCACCGTGGGCGATGATGTGGTGAAACAAATCAGCCTCGCCCCCAATGCCGTACTGCAAACCGTGCAGGTCGGCGGCGTGGCCACCGGGGCCGTGATTTCGTCGTTCGAGACCAGCCAGGATGGCGTCGACTATGAACTGCTGGTCGGCACCTACCTGGACAGCAGCTTCCTGACCAGTGTCGCCGAGGTGCATTCCCTGGACTTGCGCCTGTACCTGGCCAATACCGATGGTTTCTCGGAGATCTTCTCTACCCAGCGTTTTGAAGACCACCCGACCCGCGTGCCGAAATCCGTGGAAACCCTGCTGCGCAGCACCAAGCAGCCCAGCGAACAGTTCACCAGCAACTACAGCGGCCTGTACTGGCCGATCTTCAATGACACCGGCGAGTTGCAGGGTGTGATCTTCAGTGGCCTGCTGCGCCACACCAGCCTGGTGGGGCTGGTGAACCAGAGCAATCTGTTCGTGCTGATCTTCCTGCTCAGCTCTGCCTTGTCCCTGGGCGCCGGGGTGCTGGTTTCCCGGCACCTGACGCGGCCGCTGCGCGAGTTGTCCCAGGGCGTGAGCGCGGTGATCAGCGGCAACTACCAGCACCGCGTGGCCGTCACCGGCGGTGACGAGCTGGCGCAACTGAGCAGCACTTTCAACCACATGACCGAACGCCTGGGTGAGTTGCATCACCTCGAAGCGCAACTGCGGCGCCGCGATCGCCTGCATGCCCTGGGCGAAGTGGCGATGGGCCTGGCCCATGAAATCCGCAACCCCCTGGGCATCATCAAGACGGCGACCCAACTGCTGCACCGCCGCGCCGATCTACCGGAGACCGACAAGCGCCACCTGGAATACGTGATCAGCGAAGTCAGCCGGATCAATGACCTGATCACCGACTTCCTCGACTTTGCCAAGCCCAGCGAACCGCTGCGCAGCCAGCAACTGGCGCGGCCGCTGGCGCAAGAAATCCTCGGTTTCTGCGCGCCGGAGCTGGCCAGTCATGCCATCGACGCGCACCTCGACGACCAGGCGCCCGGCGCGACCCTGTATGTGGACGCCAAGCAAATCAAGCAGGCGTGCCTGAACCTGATCCTCAATGCCGTCGATGCGATGCCCGAGGGTGGGCGCCTGACGTTGGGTATCAGCCGCGTCGAACACTTCACGGTGATCAGCATCAGCGACAGCGGCCCGGGCATCGCGCCGGAAATGATCGAGCGGATCTTTACCCCCTTCGTCACCACCAAGGCCTCGGGCACCGGCCTGGGCCTGGCGAAAGTCTACTCAATCATGGAAAGTCACGATGGCCGCATCGAGTGCACCAGCGAGAAGGATGCGGGTGCTACCTTCAGCCTGTACATACCGGCCAACGGTGAAGATGACGGCGACGACGAGGACAGTCATGACGCATAACATATTGGTGGTCGACGACGAGCCCAAGCTCTGCGACTTGCTGGCGTCGGCCCTGAGCCAGAACGAGATCCAGGTGTTTATCGCCGGCAACGGCCTGCATGCCCTCAAGTTGCTGGAGCAGGAAGACATCGACCTGGTGATCAGCGACTGGCGCATGCCCGGCATGGACGGCCCGCAACTGTTGGCCGAGATCAAGGTGCGCTACCCGCAGTTGCCGGTGATCGTGATGACGGCCTACAGCACGGTGAAAAATGCCGTGCAGTCGATGCGCAATGGTGCCTACGACTACATTGCCAAGCCCTTCGATATCGACGAGCTGGACATCACCGTGGCCAAGGCCTTGCAGTTTCGCGACATCATGCGCGACAACGCACGGCTGCGCGCCGAGCTTGATGAGCACGCCCAGTTCGACAGCCTGGTGGGTGACAGCCCGGCGTTTCGCCGGGTGTTACAGGCGGTGGATTCGGTGCGCGAGAGCAATGCCACCATCTTGCTGACCGGCGAAAGCGGCACCGGCAAGGAAATGGTCGCCCGCGCCATTCACAAGCATGGCAACCGTGCAGACAAACCCTTTGTGGCGGTCAATTGCGCGGCGATCCCCGAAGGCTTGCTGGAAAGCGAAATGTTCGGTCATCGCAAAGGCGCGTTTACCGGCGCCGTGGCTGACCGGGTAGGGCGCTTCATGCAGGCGGACAAGGGCACGCTGTTTCTCGACGAAGTAGGCGATATGCCCTTGGCGTTGCAGGCCAAGATCCTGCGCGCCTTGCAGGAGCGGGTGATCGAGCCGGTGGGTGACCCGCGTGAACGCAAGGTGGATGTGCGGGTGATCGCCGCCACCAACAAGAACCTTCTGGATGCGGTGGCGAACAAGGAGTTTCGCGAGGATCTCTACTACCGTCTCAACGTCTTCCCGATCCCGCTGCCCGCCCTGCGCGAGCGTGTCGAAGACATCGCCCCCCTGGCCCGGCACTTTGCCCGCAGCCTGAGCGCCACAGCCGGCAAACGCATCACCGGCTTCAGCGCAGATGCCTTGCAGGCCATGGCCGCCTACAACTGGCCGGGCAATATCCGCGAGCTGCAAAACTGCGTGGAGCGCGCGACCATCGTGGCGGCCAGCCCGGTGATCGAGGACATTGACCTGCCGGCCTATCTGTTTGCGTCCCAGCCGACGGCGGGTGATGTGACGACGATTCTCAGCGAAGGCCCGGGCGTGCCTCGGGACCTGGATGCGGCGCTGGCAGAAGTGGAGAAGGCGTACATCCTGGCGGCGTTGCAGGAGAGCAATGGGGTGCAGGCGGCTGCGGCGTCAAGGATCGGGATCTCCGAGCGCAGCTTCTGGTACCGCTTGAAAAAGCTCGGCATCCAGATTGACAAGATCGTGCGCTGAGCCCTGGGAGTCACACAGCTCCCACAAGGGATTGGGGAAGCACACTGAGCAAATGTAGGAGCTGTCGAGCTTTAGCGAGGCTGCGATGCGGGCAACTGGGTTTTGCAGGTGTACCGAGTCGATCCCATCGCCGCCTCGCCGGGGGCTCGACAGCTCCTACAAGGGATTGGGGAAGGACACGGAGCAAATGTAGGAGCTGTCGAGCTTTAGCGAGGCTGCGATGCAGGCAACTGGGTTTTGCAGGTGTACCGAGTCGATCCCATCGCCGCCTCGCCGGGGCTCGACAGCTCCTACAAGGGATCGGGGATACACACTGAGCAAATGTAGGAGCTGTCGAGCTTTAGCGAGGCGGCGATGCAGGCAGCTCGGTTTTGTAGGTATACCGAGTTGATCCCATCGCCGCCTCGCCGGGGCTCGACAGCTCCTACAAGGGATTGGGGAGGCACACGGAGCAAGTGTGGGAGCTGTCGAGCTTTAGCGAGGCGGCGATGCGGGCAACTGGGTTTTGCAGGTGTACCGAGTCGATCCTATCGCAGCCTCGCCGGGGCTCGACAGCTCCTACAAGGGATTGGGGAGGCACACGGAGCAAGTGTGGGAGCTGTCGAGCTTTAGCGAGGTGGCGATGCAGGCAGCTCGGTTTTGTAGGTATACCGAGTCGATCCCATCGCCGCCTCGCCGGGGCTCGACAGCTCCTACAAGGGATTGGGGAAGGACACGGAGCAAATGTAGGAGCTGTCGAGCTTTAGCGAGGCTGCGATGCAGGCAGCTCGGTTTTGCAGGTGTACCGAGTCGATCCCATCGCCGCCTCGCCGGAGCTCGACAGCTCCTACAAGGGATCGGGGAAGCACACTGAGCAAATGTAGGAGCTGTCGAGCTTTAGCGAGGCTGCGATGCGGGCAACTGGGTTTTGCGGGTGTACCGAGTCGATCCCATCGCCGCCTCGCCGGGGCTCGACAGCTCCTACAAGGGATTGGGGAAGGACACTGAGCAAGTGTGGGAGCTGTCGAGCTTTAGCGAGGCTGCGATGCAGGCAGCTCGGTTTTATGGGGGTATCGAGTTGGTCCAGTTCCCACAGGGGAGCGGTGGAGTGTCAGGCGTGGATTCGAATCCACACACTCACCAGCACCGTCGCCGCCATCAACCACGCCACTGCGGCCACCGCCAGTGAGGCCTCCAGGCGCATGCGATCGACCATCACGTACAGCGTCGCCAGGTACACAAAGTACGGAATGATCGACCACATGCCGAACACAATGGTGGTCTTCAGATCGTCTACCGACCGGCCCTTGCCGACGATGTAGTGGGCGATCAGGGCAAAGGTCGGAAACAGCGGCACCAGGCCGGCGATGTAATAGTTCTTGGTTTTGGCCAGCACCGCCAGGAGCAATACCACCGCCGCACCGAGGGCGGCCTTGAAGATTAGGTCCACGCACGACTCCTTAATGGCTCAGCCCGTATTTCTTGACCTTGTCGAACAGGGTGGTCTTGGCCATTCCCAGTTCCAGGCTGGCCTGGGTCAGGTTGCCGCCGCTGCGTTGCAGGGCGTCGCTGAGCAGGTTGCGTTCAAAGGCTTCCACCGCCTCGGTAAAGGCCAGGCCATGGTTGTCGGGGCTGGTGCCGCTTTTCTTGAAGGCCGGCAGGCCCAGGGCAAAACGTTCAGCGACGTTGCGCAGTTCACGTACGTTGCCAGGCCAGTCATGGCTCATCAGGCTGGACAGGGTCTGGTTGTCCAGTTCCGGGGCGATGCGGTCAAAGCGCAGGGAGGACTGCTGCAGAAAGTGTTCGAACAGTTGCAGGATATCTTCACGACGCTCGCGCAGCGGCGGCAGTTCCAGGGTGACCACGTTCAGGCGGTAGTACAGGTCGCTGCGGAACTGGTTGGCGCGACTCAATTCGTCGAGGTCGGACTTGGTGGCGGCGATCACCCGGCAATCCACGGCCACGCTCTGGTTCGAACCCAGGCGTTCCAGGGTGCGCTCCTGCAAGACCCGTAGCAGTTTGATCTGCAGGTTCATCGGCATGCTTTCCACTTCGTCGAGGAACAGCGTGCCCTCGTGGGCATGTTCGATCTTGCCGATCCGCCGTTTGCCCGCGCCGGTAAAGGCGTTGGCTTCGTGGCCGAAAATCTCGCTTTCGAACAGGTTTTCCGGCAGGCCACCGCAGTTCAGGGCGACGAACTGGTGGGCGTGGCGGCGGCTGAAGTCGTGCAGGCAGCGGGCGACCAGCTCCTTGCCGGTGCCGGTCTCGCCTTCGATCAGCACGTTGGCCGAGGTGTCGGCGACGTTGGCGATCAGCTCGCGCAGGTTCTGCATCGCCGGCGAGCGCCCGATGATCCGGCCTTCCAGGGAGTCACGCTCGGCCAGTTGGCGGCGTAGCGCCCAGACCTCCCGAGCCAGGCCGCGCTGTTCGAGGGCGCGGCGCACCACGTCTACCAGGCGCTCCGGGGAAAAGGGTTTTTCCATGAAGTCATAGGCACCGTTGCGCATCGCGCCCACGGCCATGGAAATATCGCCGTGGCCGGTGATCAGCACCACCGGCAGGCTTTTATCCAGGGCCTTGAGGCGGGTCAACAGCTCCAGGCCGTCGATACCGGGCAGGCGGATATCGCTGATCACAATGCCGGCAAAGTTCTCGCCGACACGTTTGAGAGCCTCTTCGGCGCTGGCCACGCCGACGCTGGGAATATCTTCCAGGGCCAGGGCTTGCTGGCAGCCGAGCAACACATGGGGATCGTCTTCGACGATCAGCACGGTCAGTTCGGTATTGGGTTGGCTGTTCATATCGATTCGCCGGGTTGATGGCCTGCCAGGGGCAGGCTCAGGACAAAGGCCGTACCACCAACGGCCGGGTGCTCGACGGCCAGGTTGCCGCCGGTGGCCGCTGCAAGGCTGGCCGACAGGGTCAGGCCCAGGCCCAGGCCTTGCTCGCCGGGTTTGGTGGTAAAAAAGGGTTCGAACAGATGCTTGCGGGTCTCAGGGTCGATGCCGTGCCCGTTGTCCCGCACCCGCAGGCGATATTTTCCGTCGCTGATATCGCTTTCCAGCCACAACTCGGGGGCGGGTTGGGCGTGCATCGCATCCAGGGCGTTGCCGATCAGGTTGACCAGGATCTGCTCCAGGCGTGTCTGGTCGATCTGCAACAGGGCCTGGCTAAAACCACGGTGGACGGTCAGCGGCAGGCTGTCGAGGCGGCTGCCCAGGACCTGGAACGCCGCATCCACGGCCTTGCCCAGGCTGGCTTCGCCCTGGTCGTCGCCGCGTCGGGCAAACGAGCGCAGGCTGGCGGTGATGCGGCCCATGCGGTCGATCAGTTCGTTGATGGTCTTGAGATTGGTGCTGGCAGTATCCAGGGCCCCGCGTTCCAGGAAGCGCACGGTGTTGCCGGACAAGGTGCGCAGGGCCGCCAGGGGCTGGTTCAGTTCATGGGCGATGCTGGTGGACATCTGGCCGATGGCCGCCAGTTTGCCGGCCTGGACCAATTCGTCCTGGGCCCGGCGCAGGGTTTCTTCGGCCTGGCGGCGTTCGCGGATCTGCGCCTTGAGCCGTTCGTTGCTGGCCCGCAGGTCGGCGGTGCGCTCGGCAATCCGCCGCTCCAGCTGGTTGTTGGCTTCTTGCAGGGCCTCGCGGGCAGCCAGGCGCGTGGCGATCACCTTGCGTCGCTCGTTCCAGGCAATCAGCAGGAACGCCACCAGGGCAAAGGCCACGGCGACGAGGATGCCCTGGTTGATCGCCGCCTGGCGCAGGTCGTTGAGCGGGGTGAGCAGGGTGAAGTTCCACGGCGTGTCGTTCAGCGGTCGGGTCTGGGCGAGGTAGGTGACTTCCTGGTCGTCGGTCACCACTTCACTGTTGGCCGGGAACGTCAGCTTCTCGGTACCAGCATCCAGCTGTTCGCGGGCCAGGGGTTGCAGTTCGTTGAGGGTCGCCCAGTAATATTGCAGGCTGCGAGCCAGGCGCTCCTTGGTATCGTCGCTCAGCGGGCGCACGGCCTTGAGCCGGCGCGCCGGGTCGCTGGAGAGGATGATGATGCCGTTCTCATCGCTGACAAAAGCTTCCAGGCGCGCGCGCTGCCAGCGTTCTTCCAGCGCTTCGAGGCGCACTTTGACCACCGCGACGCCAATGATCTTGCCGCGTTCTTCCAGGCCATGGGCCAGGTAGTAGCCGGGTTCGCCATTGGTGCTGCCGATGCCATAGAAACGGCCGGGCTGGCCACGCACGGCGTTCTGGAAATAGGCGCGGAACGACAGGTCTTCACCCAGGTAGCTGTCAACATCGCGCCAGTTGCTGGTGGCCATCACACGGCCGGTGGTGTCCATCACATAAATCGCCCGACTGCGGCTACGCCGGTTCAGGCCTTCGAGGTATTCGTTGACGGCTTGCCGGTGTTCCGGGCTTGGCTCGGCCAACAGCCTGGAGACGCTGGATTCCAGTTCCAGCAGGCTGGGCAGGTAGGTGTATTTGCTGATCTCACTCTCGACCGTGCGCGCATGCAGCTCCAACTGACGCTCGCCGTTCTCGCCCAGGGTGCGGATGCCGTAGTGCTCGCTGGTCCAGAAGCCGATAAAACCCAGGCCGATCATCAACAGGATGATCAGGGGCGGCAGGAACAACTGGCGAATCAGACGAGGCTTCACGGCAAGTGATGGCGGCGCGGCGCGATAGAGGGTGGGGTCGCATTTCATCACAGATGCCTTGGGTCAACCAGCGCTTGCCTGGACCGGTGTGGGAGCAGGCTTGCCCGCGATGACGGTAGGTCAACCACAGACAGGTTGACTGATACGCCGCAATCGCGGGCAAGCCCGCTCCCACAGGGCCCGGTTTCTACAGTGGACGCTGTGTTGTGCTTAGTGCTGCAGGATTTTCTCGAGGAAGTGCTGCGCACGTTCGGAACGGGCGCTGATATCGCCGAAGAACTCATCTTTAGGGCAGTCTTCGATGATCTTGCCGGCATCCATGAAGATCACACGGTCGGCCACTCTGCGGGCGAAGCCCATTTCGTGGGTCACGCACATCATGGTCATGCCTTCCTGGGCCAGTTGCACCATCACGTCCAGCACTTCGTTGACCATCTCCGGGTCCAGGGCCGAAGTCGGTTCGTCGAACAGCATGACGATCGGGTCCATGGCCAGGGCACGGGCAATCGCCACGCGCTGTTGCTGGCCGCCGGAAAGCTGGCCTGGATGCTTGTCCTGGTGCGCCGACAGGCCCACGCGTTCGAGCAATTGCAGGGCTTTCTTCTTGGCCTCTTCTTCGCTGCGGCCCAACACTTTCACCTGTGCGACGGTCAGGTTCTTGATGATGGTCATGTGCGGGAACAGTTCGAAGTGCTGGAACACCATGCCCACGCGCGAGCGCAGTTTCGGCAGGTTGGTCTTCGGGTCGGCAATCGAGGTGCCGTCGACCACAACGTCACCTTTCTGGAATGGTTCCAGGGCGTTGACGCACTTGATCAGGGTGGACTTGCCCGAGCCGGATGGCCCGCACACCACGATCACTTCGCCTTTTTTGACATCAGTGCTGCAATCGGTCAGCACCTGGAAGTCGCCATACCACTTGTTGATGTTCTTGATAGAGATCATACGGCAAACCTTTTTTGCAGACGCTTGACCAGCAGCGAGGCGGCAAAGCTGATGATGAAGTAGACGACACCGGCAAAGATCAGGAACTCATTGGAGCGGCCGATAATGTCGCCGTTGGAGCGGGCGGAGTTGAGGAAGTCCACCAGGCCCACGGTGTAGACCAGCGAGGTGTCCTGGAACAGGATGATGCTCTGCTGCAGCAGCAGCGGGGTCATCTTGCGAAACGCCTGGGGCAGGATGATCAGGCGCATGGTCTGGCTGTAGGTCATGCCCATCGCTTGTGCCGCAGCCATCTGGCCCTTGGGGATCGACTGCACGCCGGCCCGCACGATTTCGCAGAAGTACGCCGCCTCGAACATCATGAAGGCCACGACGCAGGAGGTGAATGCACCGATTGGCGTGTCTTCGCCAGTGATCCAGCGCAATACGAATGGCACCGCCAGGTAGAACCAGGTGATCACCAACAGCAGCGGGATCGAGCGGAAGTAGTTCACATAGGCGCCGGCCACGCGCGACAGCAGTTTGCTGGAGGACAGGCGCATCAAGGCCAGGATGGTACCGAGGAAGATACCGCCGACCACGCCCATGACCATCAGCTTCAAGGTCATGACCATGCCGTTCCACAGGCCGGGCATGGCCGGGATAATGCCGCTGAAATCGAAGTCCATTATTTGCCCCCCACGGAAATCAGGCCAGGCACCGCGACTTTCTTCTCGACCAGGCGCATCAGCAGCATCAGGCTCATGTTCAGGGTGAAGTAGATCAGCGTAGCCAGGGTGAAGGCTTCAAACAGGTTGGCCGAGAATTCAGCGGTCTGCTTGGTTTGTGCCAGCAATTCCATCAGGCCGATCAAGGACGCCACGGAGGAGTTCTTGAACACGTTGAGGAATTCCGAGGTAAGCGGCGGGATGATGATCCGGTAGGCCTGGGGCAGCAGCACGTTCCAGTAGATCTGTGACAGGCTGAAACCCATGGCACGTGCGGCGGCTTCCTGGCCGCGAGGCAGCGCCTGGATACCGGTACGCACTTGTTCACATACGCGGGCGGCGGTGAACAGGCCCAGGCACACGACAACGCTCAGGTAGGCCGAGGTGGTCGGGTTCAAGTCTTGTTTGTACCAGTCCTGCAGGTTTTGTGGCAGCAGGTCAGGTACCAGGAAGTACCAGATGAACAGCTGAACCAGCAGCGGCACATTACGAAACAGTTCCACGTAGCAGGTGGCGATGCCGGCTACGAGGCGGTTAGGCATCGTGCGCATCACACCCAGCATCGAGCCCAGCAGCAAGGCGACGATCCATGCCACGACGGCGATGGCGATGGTCCAGCCCAAACCGGAGATGAACCAGTCGAGATAAGTCTCGCTGCCCACGCCGGTGGACTTGAAGAATACGCCCCAGTCCCAGTTGTAATTCATTAGGGTCTCCCCCGAAATCGATCGATGTACAAGCACCCGCTTGGGGAAGATCCATTCCCGCCTGACGGTGAACGTCAGACACACACGATCGGCTCGCAAACCGCCAGGTCGAGTGTTCCAAATAATGCCAGCAGGTAGTAACAGGCACCTGAGGGAGGGTTGGCTCCCCCAGGGGATAAGGTTAGTTCGGAATCAGGACTTTTTTTCAGCCGTTTTGTCGTCGGCTGCTTTGTCGGTCGGATTGGCGATCAGGGCCTTGAGTTCGTCGCTCATCGGGAACATCAGGTTCAGGCCTTTTGGTGGGATCGGCTTTTGGAACCAGGTGTCGTAGATCTTGTTGATCTCGCCCGACTTGTAGGTAGCAACGATTGCATCGTCGACTGCTTTCTTGAACGGTGCATCGCCTTTGCGAACCATGCAGCCGTAGATTTCGTAGGACTGTGCAGTCCCCGTTACAGCCCAGTCGTCTGGCTTCTTGGCCTTGGCCATTTCACCGGCCAGCAGCGCATCGTCCATCATGAAGGCAACGGCGCGGCCGCTTTCCAGCATCTGGAAGGACTCACCGTGGTCCTTGGCGGAGATCACGTTCATGCCCATCTGCTTATCAGCGTTCATGGACTTGAGAATGCGCTCGGACGTGGTGCCGGCGGTGGTCACGACGTTCTTGCCCTTGAGGTCAGCGAAATCCTTGTAGGTCGAGTCCTTTTTGGACAGCAGACGGGTACCGATTTCGAAGATGCCGACGGAGAAGTCGACTTGTTGCTGACGCTCAACGTTGTTGGTGGTGGAACCACACTCAACGTCCACGGTGCCGTTCTGCACCAGCGGGATACGAGTTTGCGACGTGACCAGGTTGTATTTGACCTTCAGCTCGCCTTCCTTCATGCCGAGGTCTTTCTCGACAGCTTTGACGATGGCCAGTTGAATGTCGTGGGAGTAGCCCACTGGCTTGCCCGAACCATCCGCAATGTAGGAAAACGGAATGGAGGCGTCGCGGTGGCCCAGGGTGATGGTGCCCGACTCTTTGATTTTCTTCAGCGTGCCGGTCAGTTCGGCGGCGAAGACTGGAGTGCTAATCAGAGCGGCAGCAATGGCTGCGCCCAAAATATGGGGAACGATACGCATCAATACTTCCTCGACATTTGTTTTTTTTATGAAGCCTGGACGGCTCTTTCGATACAGCGAATGCCTGTGACGGCTCCTGAAGCATCTCAGGCAAACACGTCCCAAGTGTAGAGCATGAGTCGTGCCAGACTGCTAATAAAGATCTAACTATATGATTTATATGGTGATTAACTTTATGTGACGATGTTTATCCGGTGTTTAAGTCCGGCAAACCGAATAGGGGGAGGTATCGCGTTCGGAAAACCGAATTTGTAGGAGTCTGCTTACGATGTGCGAGCCAAAAAAAGCCCCTGGACCTTTCGGTGCAGGGGCTTTGTCACTCAGGCCGCTTCGATCTTGTTGCGGTTCTGCTCGACCTTGACCAGGTAGCGCTGCAGGTTTTCCTGCTCCTCGGAGGTGGTGAACAGCCCCAGTTTGGTGCGGCGCCACAGGATGTCGTAGGCCTGGGTCGCCCATTCCTCGGCGCACAGGTAGTCGACTTCCCGGGTGTACAGGCCACCACCCAGGTGCTCGCCCAGGTCGGCCAGCGATTGCACGCCTTCGAGCAGGCGCCAGGTGCGGCTGCCATAGGTGGTCGACCAGCGGCGGGCGATTTCGCTGGGGATCCACTCGAACTTGCTGCGAATGTCCGAGGCCAGGGCTTCCGGGGTGCTCATGTCTTCGCCGCCGGGCAGGCTGGCCTTGGCCGTCCAGCTTGGCTTGATATGCGGGAAGTACGGGGCCAGTTGCGCCAGGGCCGACTCGGCAAGCTTGCGGTAGGTGGTCAGCTTGCCGCCGAACACCGACAGGATCGGCGCTTCCTCGCCAGTACCGGACAGCGCCAGGGTGTAGTCGCGGGTGATGGCCGACGGGTTATCCGACTCGTCGTTGCACAGCGGACGCACGCCGGAATAGGTGTGCACGATATCGTCGCGGCTCAACTGCTGCTTGAAGTGGGCATTGACCACCTTGAGCATGTAGTCCGTTTCACCTTCGGTGATCGCCACTTTCGCCGGGTCGCCGGTGTACTCACGGTCGGTGGTGCCGATGATGGTCAGGTGGTTGAGGTACGGAATGGTGAAGACGATACGCCCGTCCTCGTTCTGCAGGATGTGCGCATGGGCGCCTTCGTACAGTTTTGGCACGATCAGGTGGCTACCCTGGATCAGGCGGATGCCGTAGGGCGAATCGAGCTTCAAGTCATCCTTGATGAATTTGGCGACCCACGGGCCGGCCGCATTCACCAGGGCCTTGGCGCGGATCGACAACAGGCTGCCATCGGCGCGTTCCAGGTGCAGGTGCCACAGGCCCTTGCTGCGACGGGCGCTGACGCAGCGGGTCTGGGTGTGGATATGCGCACCTTTTTCCCGGGCGGCCATGGCATTGAGTACTACCAGGCGTGCGTCGTCGACCCAGCAGTCGGAGTATTCGAAGCCCTTGGTGATCTCGCTTTTCAGCGGGCTGTCGGCACCGAACTTCAGGCTCTTGGAACCTGCGAGTTTTTCGCGCTTGCCGAGGTGGTCATACAGGAACAGGCCGGCACGAATCATCCAGGCCGGGCGCAGGTGCGGGCGATGGGGCAGCACAAAGCGCATCTGCTTGACGATGTGCGGAGCCTTGGCCAGCAGCACTTCGCGTTCGGCCAGGGCCTCGCGGACCAGGCGGAATTCGTAATGTTCAAGATAGCGCAGGCCGCCGTGGATCAGCTTGCTGCTGGCGGACGAGGTGTGGCTGGCCAGGTCGTCCTTTTCACAAAGGAATACCGACAGGCCGCGACCGGCTGCGTCTGCCGCGATGCCCACGCCATTGATCCCACCACCGATAACGGCAACATCATAGACTTCGGCAAGGGGTGGAGCAGGCAAGGTAGAAGGGGTCATCGGCTGGCCTCGCGATCTTTATTTATATTTGAATTCGAACATTAATGTTCATTTGCGAAAATGGTAGCCTATAAACGCGGGCACAGCCAGTCGACTTCGATTGAAAAAACTCATCGAAGGGCGGGGAAAGGAAAAATTGTGAACATTGAGCCTGCTGCTGGCTCAAGAGGGTTGTTGCTCTTTAGGCCGCCATCGCGGGCAAGCCCGCTCCCACAGGTTGATCGCATTCCAACTGTGGGAGCGGGCTTGCCCGCGATGACGGTGGTCCAGGCGCCAGAGATCTCAGCGCCAGATCAGACGACTTCCAGGCGAATCTTGTTCTGGCTCAACAACTGCACCAGCGCCGGCACCGGCTGCTGATCGGTGACCAGGCAATCAATCAAGCTGATCGGCCCCAGGCGAATCATGGCATTGCGCCCGAATTTACTCGAGTCCGCCGCCAGGATCACCTTGCGTGCATTGGCAATGATCGCCTGGGAAACCCGCACTTCCTGGTAATCGAAGTCGAGCAGGCTGCCGTCCTCATCGATGCCGCTGATACCCACCAGGGCGAAGTCGACCTTGAACTGGTTGATGAAGTCCACGCTGGCCTGGCCCACCACGCCGCCGTCACGGCGCACATTGCCGCCAGTCAGCAGCACGTCAAAGTCGTCCTTGGCGCTGAGCATCATGGCGACGTTGAGGTTGTTGGTGATGATCTTCAGGTGGCTGTGGTTGAGCAGCGCCCGGGCGATGGATTCGGTGGTGGTGCCGATATTGATGAACAACGAGGCATGATCGGGGATCTGTGCGGCAATGGCTTCGCCGATACGCTGTTTTTCATCGCGCATCTGGTCGGCACGCATGGCGTACTCGGTGTTTTCGACGCTGGAGTCATAGGCGGCGCCGCCGTGGTAGCGACGCAGCAGGTTGGCTTCGGCCAGTTGGTTGATGTCGCGGCGGATGGTTTGCGGGGTCACAACGAACAGCTGCGCCATTTCCTCGATACTGACGTAGCCGCGTTCGCGGACCAGTTCGAGGATTTGCTGCTGACGGGGAGGCAGATTCATGGGGCGTCCTTTGGGCTGCCGTACAAAAAAGTGGCCCATGATGACGCAGGAATCTGCTCCCTGCCAGTTACAACCCTAAGTGGGTCCGGCGCGTGGCTTATTCGGCGCCTTCGTGGGGTTCCCAGTCGCGGGTGCGGCTGACCGCTTTTTTCCAGCCGGCGTAGAGTTTTTCTTTGGCGGCCTCGTCCAGTTGCGGTTCGAATTCGCGCTCGATCACCGCCTTGCCACGCAACTCATCCAGGCTGCCCCAGAAGCCACAGGCCAGGCCGGCCAGGTAGGCGGCGCCCAACGCCGTGGTCTCGCGCATTTGCGGGCGCTCGACCTGGGTGCCGAGGATATCGGCCTGGAACTGCATCAAGAAGTTATTGGCCACCGCACCGCCGTCCACCCGCAGGGATTTGAGGCGTTCGCCGGAGTCCTGCTGCATGGCGTCGAGCACGTCGCGGGTCTGGTAGGCAATCGACTCCAGGGCTGCACGAATAATGTGATCCACGCGTACGCCACGGGTCAGGCCGAACAGCGCGCCACGGGCATAGGGGTCCCAGTACGGAGCGCCCAGGCCGGTGAACGCCGGCACCAGGTATACACCGTTGCTGTCCTTGACCTTGTTGGCGAAGTATTCGGTGTCGTGGGCGTCGTTGATGATCTTGAGCTCGTCGCGCAGCCACTGCACGGTGGAGCCGCCGTTGAACACCGCGCCTTCGAGCGCGTAGGCCACTTCGCCACGGGGGCCGCAGGCGATGGTGGTGAGCATGCCGTGCTGGGACTTGACGGCCTTGTCGCCGGTGTTCATCAGCAGGAAGCAGCCAGTGCCGTAGGTATTTTTCGCCTGGCCCGGCTCGACGCACATCTGGCCGAACAGGGCGGCTTGCTGGTCACCGGCAATGCCGCCGATGGCAATCCCGCTTTTGGTGCGGCCATAGATTTCCGAGGAGGACTTCACTTGCGGCAGCATTTCCCGCGGGATGTCCAGCACCTCGAGCATCTTCGCATCCCACTCCAGGGTGTGGATGTTGAAGAGCATGGTGCGCGAGGCGTTGGTGTAGTCGGTGACGTGGGTCTTGCCGCCGGTAAATTTCCAGATCAGCCAGCTGTCGATGGTGCCGAACAGCAGTTCGCCGTTGCGCGCGCGTTCGCGGCTGCCTTCGACGTTATCGAGGATCCACTTCAGCTTGGTGCCGGAGAAGTACGGGTCGGTGACCAGGCCGGTGGTGTCGCTGATGTATTGCTCATGGCCGTCGCGCTTGAGCTGCTGGCAGATCTCGGTGCTGCGTCGGCACTGCCAGACGATGGCGTTGTAGATCGGGCGACCGGTGATCTTGTCCCAGACCACCGTGGTTTCACGCTGGTTGGTGATGCCGATGGCGGCAACCTGGTCGTGATGCAGGCCGGCTTGTGCCAGGGCCTCGACCATCACGGCACTTTGGGTGGCGAAGATTTCCATCGGATCATGCTCGACCCAGCCGGCTTGCGGGTAGTGCTGGACGAATTCGCGTTGGGCGGTGCACACCACGTTGGCGTCACGATCAAAGATGATCGCCCGGGAACTGGTGGTGCCCTGATCGAGGGCAATGATGTAGTTCTTATTCTGTGTGTCGGTCATGTCGATTGCCTTGGACGGAAAAAGGGAATGGGTAAGTAGCCTGGGCCGCAAAGGGGCAGAAGGGCCCAGGCTACCGCTTTCAGGAAGTTCGGGTGTTACCGCTGGCGGCGGTTTCGGCTGCATCAGTTGTAGCGGCTGTGGCGTTGGGCAGATGGCGGGCAATCAACCCGCGATAGGCCGCAGCGCCGAGGCAGGCACCGACAATCGGTGCAAAGATCGGAATCAGGAAATAAGGAATATCGCGCCCGCCGGTGAAGGCCATTTCACCCCAACCGGCGAAAAACGTCATCAGTTTAGGGCCGAAATCCCGTGCCGGGTTCATCGCAAACCCGGTCAGCGGGCCCATGGCGCTGCCGATCACCGCGATCAGCAAACCGATCAGCAGCGGGGCCAGCGGGCCACGGGGCAAGCCATTGTTGTCGTCGGTCAAGGCCATGATCACGCCCATGAGGATGGCGGTGATGACCATTTCCACCAGGAACGCCTGGGCTGTATTCAGCAAGGCGTGGGGGTAGGTAGAGAACACCGAGGCCAGCTCCAGGCTGGCTGCGGAGCCGCGGACCATCTGGTGAGTTTGTTCGTAATCGAAAAACAGGTTGCTGTAGAGCGTGTAGACCAGCGCGGCCGAGCAAAAGGCGCCGGCAACCTGGGCAATGATGTAGAAGGGCAGTTTGCGCTTGTCGAAATCGGCAAAGATGCACAGCGCGATACTGACGGCTGGATTGAGATGAGCCCCGGAAATGCCGGCGCTCAGGTAGATCGCCATGCTCACGCCGATCCCCCAGATGATGCTGATTTCCCACAAGCCAAAGCTGGCACCCGCGACCTTGAGCGCAGCGACACAGCCGGTGCCGAAGAAGATCAGCAGCGCTGTGCCGAGGAACTCGGCCATGCATTGGCTTGAAAGAGAAGGCTGTTGAAGAGCAGTTGTCATTGAAAACCTCGATTTTTTTTCTTGTCTGGCGCGGTGCCACAACGGGCGGTGCGCGATTTTCACCGTGACGAGGATCCCCATCCTGGTCACGGCTTACTGCTCGGACACTGTGGATAGATTCCTACAGTATTCGGAAACGAAAAAATATAGACAAGAAACACCGCTGTCAAAGGTCGAAAGTGAACGGTCGGTCATTTTCAAACTATTAACACGGTGAATGATCGCCGCAACAAGGCGACGCAATGGGCGGCGAGCGTGGCCAGGATCTGCGCGGATTCGTCGCACAGCGCCCTGCACTAGAGCGTTTTGCCTGGGTTTGTCCTAGAATCGGTGGCCTGCTTTTCCACGTTTCCCCCGAGCCTGGAGCCCCTATGACACCCGCATTGGACTTGTTGAAAAAAGTTCGCGCCGAACATCGTATCCACAGTTACGAACATGACCCCAAGGCCGCCTCTTATGGCCTGGAGGCCGCGGAGAAGTTGAGTCTCGACCCGGCGCGGGTGTTCAAGACCCTGCTCGCCAGCAGCGAAAAGAGCGAGTTATTGGTGGCGGTGGTGCCGGTCGTCGGAAGTCTGGATTTGAAGGCCCTGGCGCATGCGGCAGGGGTGAAGAAAGTCGAGATGGCCGACCCCGCTGCGGCGCAGCGTTCTACCGGCTATTTGTTGGGCGGGATCAGCCCGCTGGGGCAGAAGAAACGCTTGCGCACCTTCATCGATGAGAGCGCACAGCCTTTTGCGACAATTTTTGTCAGTGCGGGTAGGAGGGGCTTGGAAGTGGAGTTGGCGGCGGCGGTGTTGGCCGAGCAGACCCAGGGCAAATTTGCGCCGATTGGCCGGGCTTGATTTCAAGAACGGTGGGATCAAATGTGGGAGCGAGCCTCTGTGGGAGCTGGCTTGCCTGCGATAGCATCACCTCGCTGTAGCTGACAACCCGAGGCGCCTGCATCGCGGGCAAGTCAGGCTCCCACACAAGCCTGCACACATTTTGGATTCGGTTTCTTCAGCTGGCAGTGCTGTAGCGCCGCACGCCGGACTCCACCTGCGGAATCTGCGCCGCCGTGCTCCCCGAGGCCTGGAACAGCACCAGGTGTTCGGCCGCCACGCGGATCCCCACCTGCGCACCCACCTGATGATCGGCATGGCTGGGGAAAATCGATTCCAGCTGGGCGCCGGTCGGCAACTGTAAGCGGTACAAGGTCGAGGCACCCAGGAAGGTCTTGCCGACAATCTGCGCTTTCAAGGCGCTGTCCGGTGCATACACGATGTCATCCGGGCGCAGCAAAACGTCTACCGCAGAGCCAGTCGGCCAGGTATAGGCACGATTACCGCGCAACTCGCCCAACTCGGTGCTGACCGACTCCGGCGTGCTCAACTGGCCACGGATGAAATAACCCTGGCCAATAAAGCTCGCGACATAGGGTGTCAGCGGTTCGTGATAGAGGTTGTAGGGCGTATCCCACTGCTCCAGCCGGCCTTCCTTGAACACGCCGACGTGATCGCTCACGGCAAACGCTTCTTCCTGGTCATGGGTGACCAGGATCGCACTGGTGCCACGCGCCTTGAGGATGTCGCGCACTTCATGGCTGAGCTTGCGCCGCAGTTCACCGTCAAGGTTGGAAAAGGGTTCGTCCAACAGCAGCAATTGCGGCTCCGGCGCCAACGCACGGGCCAGGGCCACGCGCTGTTGCTGGCCGCCAGACAGTTCGTGGGGGAAGCGCTTGCCCAGGTTCTTCAGGTTGACCAATTCCAGCAGCTCGGCGACCACGCGCTCTTTGTGCGGGTGTTTGCGAATGCCGAAGCCAATGTTGTCGGCCACGCAGAGGTGCGGAAACAGCGCGTAGTCCTGGAACACCATGCCAATGCGACGTTTCTCCGGTGCCAGGGTAAAGCCGGCGCTGGAGATCACTTCGCCGGCCAGGTTGATCTCACCTTCGTGCACCGGTTCGAACCCGGCAATCGCCCGCAGGGTAGTGGTTTTGCCGCAGCCCGAGGAGCCCAGCAGGCAACCGATATCGCCGGCGTTAAGGTGCAGGTTGAGGTTCTGCACCACCCGTTGGTCCTGATAGCCGCATGCCAGATTGCGTAGATTCAGCAGAAGTGGCTGGCTCATGCGTGGTGGTACGCCGGTGGGACCAGGAACTCCAGCAAGGCCTTCTGGGCGTGCAGGCGGTTTTCTGCCTGGTCCCAGGCGACGGAGCGCGAGTCGTCCAACAGGTCGAGGCTGATTTCTTCGCCGCGATGGGCCGGCAGGCAGTGCATGAACAGCACATCCGGCGCGGCGAGGTCGAGCAATTCGCGGGTGACTTGATAGGGTGCGAACAAGGCCAAGCGCTTGGCGGTCTCGTCTTCCTGGCCCATGGAGGTCCAGACGTCGGTACTCACCAGGTGCGCGCCGATCACCGCGTCCTTCGGGTCGCGCACGATTTGTACGCGGGCGTCGGCCTTGGCCAGGAATTCGGCGCTCGGCTCATAGCCCTCGGGGCAGGCGATGCGCAGATGGAAGTCGAACTGGATCGCCGCTTCTATATAGCTGTTGCACATGTTGTTGCCATCGCCGATCCAGGCCACGGTCTTGCCCTGGATCGAGCCGCGATGTTCGAGGAACGTCTGCATATCGGCGAGCAACTGGCAGGGATGCAGGTCATCGGACAGGCCGTTGATCACCGGCACCCGCGAGTTGGCGGCAAATTCGGTGAGGGTGCTGTGGGCGAAGGTACGGATCATCACCGCATCGAGCATGCGCGACATGACGATGGCGCAATCGCTGATCGGCTCGCCACGGCCCAGTTGGGTATCCCGTGGCGACAGGAAAATGGCCTGGCCGCCGAGCTGGATCATGCCGGCTTCGAAGGACAGGCGGGTACGGGTGGACGATTTCTCGAAAATCATCCCGAGTACGCGGTTTTTCAAAGGCTCGAACAGTACGCCGCGATTACGCAGGTCTTTAAGCTCAATGCCTCGACGGATCACGCTGACCAGCTCTTCGGGCGTGCAATCCATCAGGGAGAGAAAGTGCCTTGCGCTCATCATTAACTACCTTTTTGCAACAGACCGCAGATACTCAAAGCCTTGTTTATTGTGACAACGGGCGAGACCTGCGGCGAAAGCCGCACGGGGCGACGAAATAGGGGAAGGCGCGATATTGACACTAAATGTCGCGTCTTACCAATAGGCTACGGTTTTTTAGGGGTGTTCAAAGGGGCGGGAATTGCACTTTTGAGGCCTGTTTACGGACAGCAGCGGGTCATTTGTACACTGGCGCCGCGACCTTTTGCAATGTGTGATGGCGGCCCCGGGCCAGGTTGGGTCGGTTTCCTGGGCGGTGTGGGAGGTTTCTGAAACATTTGCTCATGCTTACCCATGGCCTGGCCTGATGCCCGTTGATTCACGGGGCGAACGTTGCTGGCGCCGCCGATGGGCGCGGCTCATAGTCGGGCCAAAGCCCTAATAAAGAGACTGGCCATGACCAAGACTCTCCATCACCGTGCCTGCCACCTGTGCGAAGCCATCTGCGGCCTGACCCTGGAAACCACCACCTCGGATGATGGCAGTATTGCCATCACCTCGATCAAGGGTGATGCACAGGACACCTTCAGCCGCGGCCATATCTGCCCCAAGGCCGTGGCCCTACAGGATATTCAGAACGATCCCGATCGCCTGCACCAGCCCATGTTGCGGGTGGGCAGCGAATGGCAGCCGATCCCCTGGGACGAGGCCTTCGCCCTGGTGGCCGAACGGCTGGCGGGGATCCAGGCGCGGCATGGGCACAATGCGGTGGCGGTGTATCAGGGCAACCCCAGCGTGCATAACTATGGCTTGATGACCCACAGCAATTACTTCCTCGGGCAGTTGAAGACGCGCAACCGCTTCTCTGCGACATCGGTAGACCAGTTGCCCCATCACCTTTCCAGCCACCTGATGTACGGCCATGGCCTGTTGCTGCCCATCCCGGATATCGACCAGACCAACTTCATGCTGATCCTTGGCGGCAATCCACTGGCCTCCAATGGCAGCATCATGACCGTGCCGGACGTGGAGAAACGCCTGAAGGCCATTCAGGCACGTGGCGGCAAAGTGGTGGTGGTCGACCCCCGGCGCAGTGAGACGGCGGCCATGGCCGACCAGCATCTGTTTGTGCGCCCCGGTGGCGATGCGGCGTTGCTGTTTGGGTTACTCAACACATTGTTCAGCGAGCACCTGACCCGCGACAGCCACTTGCCGGTGGATGGCCTGGACGAGGTGCGCCGCGCTGTCGCGGGCTTTACCGCCGAGGCCATGAGCGCGCAATGCGCGGTGCCGGCCGAGCAGATTCGCCAGTTGGCGCGGGATTTTGCGGCGGCAGACAAGGCTGTCTGCTACGGGCGCATGGGGGTGTCGACCCAGGCGTTCGGTACCTTGTGCCACTGGCTGGTGCAGTTGATCAACCTAGTTACCGGCAATCTGGACCGGGTCGGCGGTGCCTTGTGCACTGAGCCTGCGGTAGACCTGGTGGCGGCCACGTCCGGCGGGCACTTCAATCGTTGGCAGAGCCGGGTGTCCGGGCGTCCCGAGTACAGTGGCGAGTTGCCGGTGTCGGCCCTGGCCGAAGAAATGCTCACCGAGGGCGAAGGACAAATCCGCGCACTGGTGACAGTGGCTGGCAATCCGGTGCTGTCCACGCCCAATGGGCGGCAACTCGAGCAGGCGCTGGACGGCCTGGAGTTCATGGTCAGTGTCGATCTGTATATCAACGAGACCACACGCTATGCCGACCTGATCCTGCCATCGACCTCGGCCCTGGAAAACGATCACTACGACACCACCTTCAACATGTTTGCAGTGCGCAACGTCACGCGCTTCAACCGGGCGATTCTGCCCAAGCCCGAGGGTGCACTGCACGACTGGGAGATTTTCGTCGGCCTGGCCCAAGCGTTTGCGGCCCGCACCGGCAACCCGCTCAAGCCGACCCTGGCGCCGGCGCAGATGATTGACCTGGGCCTGCGGGCGGGAGCCTATGGCGACGCCTCCACGCACAAGTTGTCAGTGGCGATGTTGGCCGAGCATCCCCACGGCCTGGACCTGGGGCCGCTGAAGGCCAACCTGGCCGCGCGCTTGAAAACCGCCAATGGTCGGGTGCAGGCGGCGCCAGCAGTGATCCTCGCGGACCTGGCGCGGTTTGCCGCATTGCCGTTGCCCAAGGTCGATGAGTTGCTGTTGATCGGCCGCCGGCACGTACGCAGCAATAATTCATGGATGCATAACTATCACCGGCTGGTGAAGGGCAAGCCGCGGCACCAGTTGCTGATGCACCCGGATGACTTAGCCAATCGCCAGCTCAGTGACGGGCAGCGTGTGCGGGTCAGTTCGCGGATCGGCATGATCGAGGTGCAAGTGCTGGCCAGCCTGGAGATGATGCCCGGCGTGGTCAGCCTGCCCCACGGTTGGGGTCATGATCGGCCGGGCGTGCACATGAACATTGCCAGCGCGCAGCCGGGGGCCAGTGCCAACGACCTGACGGATGAGCGGCAGTTGGATGAGTTGTCGGGCAACGCGGCATTGAATGGCGTGCCGGTGCAGGTCGCGGCGGCGTGACGCAGTGAGTCTGTCGGGGAGCCCGAGCACCACGCTGGGATTTTGCGTTACAATGCGCCACCGTGCCGACCTGTGAGTCGCAAAGTTCCAGCCGAGGTGTTCCATGGATATCATCGAAACGATTAAAGAGCAGATTGCTAACAACACCATTCTGCTTTACATGAAGGGCGCGCCGAATGCCCCGCAGTGCGGCTTCTCCGCGAAGGCCTCCCAGGCTGTCATGCAGTGTGGCGAAAAGTTCGCTTACGTCGATATCCTGCAAAACCCGGAAATCCGCGCCAATCTGCCCAAGTACGCCAACTGGCCTACTTTCCCCCAACTGTGGGTGGCCGGTGAGCTGGTCGGCGGTAGCGACATCATCACCGAAATGGCGGCTGATGGTTCGTTGCAAGCGCTGATCAAGGATGCTGCTGAAAAAGCGGCGGCCAAGACCGAAGCGTAATCGGCGCTCAATAAAAAGCCCCGCTTCTCATTCGAGAGCGGGGCTTTTTTGTGCCTGATGTTTACCGGCAGGCGATGGGTTATTCACCCATTTGCGATTGCAGGTAGTTCTCCAGGGTCACTTTGTCGATCAGGCCAACTTGGGTTTCCAGCCAGTCGATATGTTCTTCCTGGTCTTCGAGGATGTCTTCCAGCAGTTCGCGGCTGCCGAAGTCGCCCTTGGTTTCGCAATGGGCGATGGCGGCCTTGAGGTCGGCATGGCTCTTGCGTTCGAAGCCCAGGTCGCTGTTGAGCATTTCCAGGGTGTGCTCGCCGATGTTCAGCTTGCCCAGGTCCTGGACGTTCGGCAGGCCTTCGAGGAACAGGATGCGCTTGATCAGCGCGTCTGCGTCCTTCATGGCCTTGATCGATTCCTTGTACTCACGCTTGCCGAGCTTTTCCAGACCCCAATCGTCATACATGCGTGCATGCAGGAAGTACTGATTGATCGCGACCAGTTCATTGGCAAGGATTTTGTTGAGTTGCTGGATGACTGAGATGTCGCCTTTCATGATTGGGGTCCTGCCCTGTATTCGTTGTATATAGGGCGGAGTTTGAGCTGCGCAATTACTGGTGTCAAACCTAAGTTATTGAATAATAAATGAAAATTAATCGGAATAAGAATGTTTGTGTTCCGCGTCTTGGCCCTAACTATTTGAATTACAGGCATAAAAAAACCGGACACTAAGTCCGGTTCTTTAAAATAGGCTGTTTCAGGCGTGTGTAAATTCTGCCGAGTAGGGGATCGCCGCCTGGGCTACCTGCAGTTTTGTCAGGGTTTCCCGTACCACTTGCTTGGCAAGGCAGGCACATTTGCCACATTGGCTGGCAACGCCGGTGGTTTCACGCACTTCCTTGTAGCTGCAGCAACCTTCATAGATCGCTTCGCGGATTTGTCCGTCGGTGACGCCAGTGCAGAGGCAGACATACATAAGGGAGAACCATCGCGGTTTAAGGCTTAAGTGCGATGGATCTTAATGTTAACGAGAATGATTGTCAAAGTGCTTTCTCAAACCGTTGCCCGCCCTGGCCCCCACACTGACGAACGGCTTTTTTCAGGTATGATGGTCGGTCTTTACGAAGCGTGATCGCGTCACAGGCCTGTCGTCAATTCGCGGCAGACTCAAGGGCGGTCCATTTACTTCAATTACCATCAGGAGATAACCAATGAGCGTACTCGTCGGCAAACAAGCCCCGGATTTCGACGTCCCAGCCGTCCTCGGCAATGGCGAAATCGTTGACAGCTTCAAGCTGTCTGAAGCCATCAAAGGCAAATACGGCCTGGTGTTCTTCTATCCGCTGGACTTCACCTTCGTCTGCCCGTCCGAGCTGATCGCCCTGGATCACCGCATGGACGATTTCAAGGCGCGTAACGTTGAAGTGGTCGCCGTTTCCATCGACTCCCATTTCACCCACAACGCCTGGCGCAACACCGCTATCAATGATGGCGGCATCGGCAAAGTCAAATACACCATGGCTGCCGACATGAAGCACGACATCGCCAAGGCCTACGACGTTGAGTCCGAAGGCGGCGTGGCTTTCCGTGGCGCGTTCCTGATCGACGACAAGGGCGTTGTGCGCTCGCAGATCATCAACGACCTGCCGCTGGGCCGTAACATGGAAGAGCTGATCCGCCTGGTCGACGCTCTGCAATTCCACGAAGAGCACGGCGAAGTCTGCCCAGCCAACTGGAAAAAAGGCGACAAAGGCATGAACGCTTCGCCAGCAGGCGTTGCGGCTTACCTGACCGAGAACGCTGGCAAGCTGTAAGCCAGGTTCGCGGTGAAAAAAAACCGGCCTGAGAGGGCCGGTTTTTTTATGCGTGGGATTTGGCGATTCAATCAGTCGCTGAAATCTTCCCAGCCGCCCATCTGCTTCCAGCGGTTGACGATGCCGCAGAACAGATCGGCAGTCTTCTCGGTGTCGTAGCGAGCTGAGTGGGCCTCGCGACCGTCGAAGTCGATACCGGCTGCCTGGCACGCCTTGGCCAGTACGGTCTGGCCATAAGCCAGGCCAGCCAGGGTGGCGGTGTCAAAGCTGGAGAACGGGTGAAACGGGTTGCGCTTCATGTCCAGGCGCGCCACGGCGGCGTTGAGGAAGCCCAGGTCGAAGCTGCTGTTGTGGCCGACCAGGATCGCGCGTTTGCAGCCGTTGGCCTTCAAGGCCTTGCGTACGCCACGGAAGATATCGGTCAATGCCGCTTCTTCGCTAACGGCCATGCGCAACGGATGGTCGAGCTTGATCCCAGTGAATTCCAGGGCTGCGGCTTCGATGTTGGCGCCTTCAAACGGCTCGACGCGGAAGAAATGGGTGTGTTCTGGATACACAAAGCCCTGTTCGTCCATGCCGATGGTGGTTGCGGCAATTTCCAGCAGCGCATCGGTAGCGCAATTGAAGCCGCCGGTTTCTACGTCGATAACGACAGGCAGATAGCCGCGAAAACGCTCGGCCATCGGATGGCGCGAACCGCCGCCACCGTGTTCCTGTTCGTCGTCGTAATGGTCTTCACTCACTTGTGTTCCTCCAGCAGGCGCCAGCGCAGTGTTTCACCGGCGCGCAGCGGGATAACGGTCAGCTCGCCAAATGGCAGGCTGGTGGGGGCGGTCCAGTCTTCACGGACCAGGGTAATACGGTCGGTATTCGCCGGCAGGCCGTAGAAACGCGGGCCATTGAGGCTGGCGAAAGCCTCGAGTTTGTCCAGGGCGTTACGCGCCTCGAAGGCCTCGGCGTACAGCTCGATCGCCGCATAAGCGGTGTAGCAGCCGGCACAGCCGCAGGCCGCTTCCTTGGCGTGCTGGGCGTGGGGCGCCGAGTCGGTGCCGAGGAAGAACTTCGCACTGCCACTGGTAGCCGCATCGAGCAACGCCACCTGGTGGGTGTTGCGCTTGAGGATCGGCAGGCAATAGAAGTGCGGCCGGATCCCGCCCACCAGCATGTGGTTGCGGTTGTACAGCAGGTGATGCGCGGTGATGGTCGCGCCGACGTTGGCCGACGCCTCGGTGACGAACTGCACGGCGTCTGCGGTGGTGATGTGCTCGAACACCACCTTGAGGGTCGGGAACAGTTCGACCACACGGCGCATGTGTTCGTCGATGAAGATCTTCTCGCGATCGAACACATCGACATCGCCACGGGTGACTTCACCGTGGATCAGCAGCGGCATGCCCACTTCGGCCATGGCTTCGATGGCGGGCAGGATCTTGTCGATACTGGTCACGCCTGAGTCGGAGTTGGTCGTGGCGCCGGCCGGATACAGCTTGGCGGCGTGTACGAAACCGCTGGCCTTGGCCTCGCGGATTTCGGCGGGCTGGGTGCGGTCGGTCAGGTAGAGCACCATCAACGGTTCGAAGCGGCTGCCGGCCGGCCGCGCAGCGAGGATGCGCTGGCGATAGGCGTCGGCTTCTGCGGCATTGCGCACCGGAGGTACCAGGTTAGGCATGATGATGGCGCGGCCAAACGTGCGCGCAACATCGGCCACGGTTTGGGGCAACGCAGCACCATCGCGAAGATGAATATGCCAGTCGTCGGGACGCAGCAGGGTCAGGCGGTCGGACATTGGGGATTCCAGGCGGGTCAATCTGGTGGGAATGCTACCGGAAAAGACTCTTGCAGGCACTCGCTATCAAGTTTTGCAGGACGCGACCGATATCCCTGGGTATGCCTTAACGATGTATGACGCCTTGTTGTGTTGTAGAAACCAGTGGAGCCGCCCGTGCGCCAGCAATATCTAGCCCTGCTCAGCGTGTTCGCCAGCCTGCCTGCGATGGCCCTGACGTTCCAGACGCGCCTGGAAAATATTGAGTGGAAGGTGGAAGGCGACAAGTTCGAGTGCCGCTTGAGCCAGCCGATCGCCGATTTTGGTTCGGGTGAGTTCGTGCGCCGGGCCGGCGAGCAGGCGACATTTCGTTTGAAAGCCTACAACGGTGCGTTGGGCGTCGGCTCTGCAACACTATTGGCGGCGGCCGCGCCGTGGCAGCCTGGGCGCGGTGATATCAACCTCGGCGCCGTGCGGGCCGGCAGTGGTGATGTGCTGTTCAACAGTTCCCAGGCCCAGGCCGGGCGCCTGTTCAATGGCTTGCTCGATGGCCGCAGCCCGACCGTGCGCCACTATTCGCGGGATGGCGGTTATTCGGAGATCCGCCTGCTGCCGGTACGTTTTAACAAGGCCTACAGCGACTACCAGTTGTGTACCGCGAAGTTGCTGCCGATGAACTTCGAGCAGGTCAAGCAGGCTGAAGTCGGCTTTCCGGGCGGCGGCATCGACCTGGACCCAGCCGCCAAGGCCAAGTTGATGGTGATGCTTGAGTTCATCAAGGCCGACCCTACGGTCAACCATATCGAACTGGACGGCCATTCGGACAACAGCGGCAACCGCCTGACCAATCGTGACCTGTCCCGACGCCGGGGCTTGGCCGTGATGGACTTCTTCAAGGCCAACGGCATCCCCGAGTCGCAGATCGTGCTGCGTTTCCACGGTGAACGTTATCCACTGGTACCCAATACCAATCCGGCCAACCGGGCGAAGAACCGACGGGTGAATATCCACCTCGACCGCGTGCCCGCCCCAGAAAAACCGGCGCCTCAGGCTGCGGGCCCGGCTAACGCAGCAGCGACCTCTTAGGTGCGGCCATTCGTCGCTCGCCCGACATAATCTGTCGCTTTATCTTCATTTGCTGTCGCGCCCCTGTAATTTCACGGTTTTGATCGGTAGAATCGACGCCTTTCCGTAAAACCCCGTGGAGTGATGGCATGGCCGACGTAAACAAGGTCGTTCTCGCGTATTCCGGCGGCCTGGACACTTCGGTGATCCTCAAGTGGCTGCAGGATACTTATAACTGTGAAGTGGTGACCTTTACCGCTGACCTGGGTCAGGGCGAAGAGGTCGAACCTGCACGAGCCAAGGCGCAAGCCATGGGCGTCAAAGAGATCTACATTGACGACCTGCGCGAAGAATTCGTCCGCGATTTCGTTTTCCCGATGTTTCGCGCCAACACCGTCTACGAAGGCGAGTACCTGCTGGGTACTTCCATCGCACGTCCTCTGATCGCCAAGCGCCTGATCGAAATTGCCAATGAAACCGGCGCAGACGCCATTTCCCATGGTGCCACCGGCAAGGGCAACGACCAGGTGCGTTTCGAACTGGGCGCCTATGCCTTGAAGCCAGGCGTGAAAGTGATTGCTCCTTGGCGTGAGTGGGACCTGCTGTCCCGTGAAAAGCTGATGGATTACGCTGAAAAGCACGCCATCCCGATCGAGCGCCACGGTAAGAAAAAGTCCCCGTACTCGATGGATGCCAACCTCCTGCACATCTCCTATGAAGGCGGCGTACTGGAAGACACCTGGACCGAGCACGAAGAAGACATGTGGAAATGGACCGTCTCCCCGGAGAACGCTCCTGACAAGCCGCAATACCTGGAACTGACCTACCGCAACGGCGACATCGTTGCGCTGGACGGTGTCGAAATGACTCCGGCCACCGTACTGGCGACCCTGAACCGTATCGGTGGCGAGCACGGTATCGGTCGTCTGGATATCGTCGAAAACCGCTACGTGGGCATGAAGTCCCGTGGCTGCTACGAAACCCCGGGTGGCACCATCATGCTGCGCGCTCACCGCGCCATCGAGTCCATCACCTTGGACCGTGAAGTAGCTCATCTCAAGGACGAGCTGATGCCCAAGTACGCCAGCCTGATCTACACCGGCTACTGGTGGAGCCCTGAGCGCCTGATGCTGCAACAGATGATCGACGCGTCCCAGGTCCATGTGAACGGCGTTGTGCGCCTGAAGCTGTACAAGGGCAACGTGATTGTCACCGGTCGCAAGTCCGATGAGTCGCTATTCGACGCCAACATCGCGACCTTTGAAGAAGATGGCGGCGCCTACAACCAGGCCGACGCCGCTGGCTTCATCAAGCTCAACGCTCTGCGCATGCGCATTGCGGCCAACAAGGGCCGCAAGTTGTTCTGATGTCGTCCAGGCTGGATAAAAAGTGGTCCCTCGAATGAGGGGCCATTTTTTTTGACTGTAATTTTGGGCGTCGTTGTTTAATTATGTTTAATATTTTTTCTGATGTTGAGGGTGTTGCTGTTTATTATGGGTTGCTTGTGATTTTTGTATCTGGAAGTTGGTGGATTAACCGTATGTGAGTATTTATGTTTAAATTCATTCGGTTAATTAGTAGGACGGATCAGATATCTGGTTTTATCTTAGGAATTATCTGTCAGATGGTTCGGTACATAGTTAGTGGTGAATTTTTCCATGGAACTTTTCCGAGAGGTGTTTTTCTGTAATGGTCCCTGCCGGTACAACCCTGGCAAGGGGCATTTCCTGAAAGTGGCGTGCGTCGTGTTTACTTTTGCTGGTTCGGCAGGCGTTTTTTTGCTCAAAATATGTTTGCTCACGGAAAGTTCTGAAAGGCCAAACAATAACCCACACATCCATATAGGCGTTTTTTTGTAGGCCTATTCTCATAACTTTGTGGGTTGGGTCTCTGCTTGTCGTTACTTGGGGGGGAGTGCTATGCCAAGGAGGAAACGACTAGGCTATTGTGCTGGTTCTGAATAATTCGAACAGCGAAATTGGACTTGCCCATGAATAAAGTGCTGATCGTGGATGATCATCCCGTCATTCGCCTTGCTGTACGCATGCTAATGGAACGTCATGGTTATGAGGTCGTTGCAGAGACCGATAACGGAGTCGACGCGTTGCAACTAGCGCGGGAGCATATGCCGGATATTGTCATCCTGGATATTGGAATCCCCAAACTTGACGGTTTGGAAGTTATTTGTCGCCTGTCTTCCACCAAGCAGGCGCAACCCTTCAAGGTATTAGTGTTGACGTCGCAGGCGCCGGGCCACTTCTCCATGCGCTGCATGCACGCGGGCGCGGCTGGCTACGTGTGCAAGCAACAGGATCTGACCGAGTTGCTGAGCGCGATCAAGGCGGTGCTGTCCGGCTACAGCTACTTCCCCAACCAGGCACTCAACTCGGTGCGTTCCAGCCAGGGTAATACCTGCGAAGCCGACATGGTCGAGCGGCTTTCAGGCCGGGAGATGATGGTGCTGCAGCAACTGGCCCAGGGGAAGACCAACAAAGAGATCGCTGATGGCATGTTCCTCAGCAACAAGACTGTGAGCACGTACAAGACGCGCTTGCTGCTCAAGCTCAACGCCCGGTCCCTGGTGGACCTGATCGAGCTTGCCCAGCGTAACGGCCTGGTTTAAGAAGCAGGGAGCAACAGGCAGAAAAAAGCCTCCATGGCGGAGGCTTCTGTGTGATCGTTTGGCTAGAGATCGAAATCGTAATCGGCCAACTGTTTTTGCAAGCGTCGCTCTTCCAGAAGGTTGTCGATGGTGCGGCGTTTGCTCAAATTGGTCTTGGCAACTTCTACAGGCGCCTCGGCTGCCTCGTCCGTGTCTGCGGCCACAAAGTCTTCTTCTACATCCAGTTGTTCTTTGCCAGTGCTCATAAGGTTAACTCCAGGCTAAGACTGCCGTTGGCGCTCCTTATATCGACAATCGTGCACCGGGTAAAAAAGATTTTTTCAATCGACTGATCAATAAAACCAATGATTGCTCAATCGTCCGACGTCTTTTCCTTGTATTCGCACAAGTCTTCGATGCGGCAGCTGCCACAGCGCGGCTTGCGGGCCTGACACACATACCGACCGTGCAGGATCAGCCAGTGGTGGGAGTCGAGCAGGTAAGGCTTTGGCACAAACTTCATCAATTGCTTTTCGACCTCCACCACATTCTTGCCCGGCGCGATTCCCGTGCGGTTGCTGACACGGAAAATATGGGTGTCCACCGCCATGGTCAATTGGCGAAACGCCGTATTGAGCACCACATTGGCCGTCTTGCGGCCAACGCCGGGCAGGGCTTCAAGTGCTTCGCGGGTCTCTGGCACTTCACCGTCATGCAACTCGACCAGTAGTCGGCAGGTTTCAATGACGTTTTTCGCCTTGCTGTTGTACAGGCCAATGGTCTTGATGTACTGCGACAACCCTTCGACCCCCAGGGCATGGATCGCAGCCGGGGTGTTGGCCACGGGAAACAGCTTGGCCGTGGCCTTGTTGACGCCTACATCCGTCGATTGCGCAGACAGGATCACGGCAATCAGCAACTCGAACGGCGATGAGTAGGCCAGTTCGGTCTTGGGCTCGGGGTTATCCTCGTGAAACCGACGAAAGATCTCCAGGCGTTTTGCGGCGTTCATTGGGCGAGCGGTTCCTTCAATGTGGTGTGTGGCGTTGGGTCCAGGCCTGCCACCCGGCGAGCAGCAACCCGAGCAGGATAAACCCTGTGGGGGCGAGGGTGGCGATGCTACTGCCGAGTAAAAAGCGCGAGAGGGTGATTGCAGCCAGTAGCCCGGTTACTAGCGCGAACAGTTTAAGTTGTGCCCTGCGCGGGTGGGCGGCGAACAGGCCTTCGTGCTCAAGCAGCACGCATTGTAGGCCGATCAAGGCCAGGTATGCCCCCAGGCCCGTAGACGGGGCAAAGGCCACTGCCTGCGCCACTAGGTTGGCGCAACTGACCCAGGTGGTGGCCAGTAATACATTGGCCATCAGCTGCCACTGGCCACTGAGGCGATTGCGCACCCAGCCGCAGCTCCAGCCATGGAGCATCATGATCAGCGTCCACATAACCCAGAACGTTGCAGCACTCGCCGGCGTGTCACTGACACCCAGCAGCGCCGGTAGCAGCAACAGGTTGCCGAGGACCAATGGCTTAGTCATGGTCGGTGCGCTCCAGCAGGGCCTGGCGGTGCTCGTCAAAATACCGCAGGGCATCGTGGATCGCGTTGATCACGGCGCGGGACGTGATGGTCGCACCGGCCATTTGGTCGAACTGGCCGCTGTCTTTCTTCAGCGCCCAAGCCTGTGGATTTTCCTGCGACAGCCCCTTGAATGAGGCAAGCCAGGGATTGCCGGGTTCGCCGATATGCCCGCCCAGCGTGGGCGTTTCCGTGTGTGCCAGGGTCTTGACCCCGAGCAGCTTGGCGTTGCGGTCGATGGCAATCAGCAATTGGATGCGGCCACCATAACCCTCGACCTGGGAGCGCAGCACCACGGAGCTGGGTTTGCCGGCCAAGGTCGCGAGGTAAGCTCCCAGCAGTTGGCTGTTGTCCAGCATTGCCGAAGTAACGTCCAAGGGGCGTTCCAACGGTTGATTGTCATAACTGCCAGCAGGCAGTACATCCAGCAACGCCCGGCTTTGCATTTCACGCTGCTGCGCGGCAATGGGCTTGGCGGTCAGCTGTTGCAGGCCAAGGGTCAGGCCTACCGCGCCGGCGGCGATCAAAAGCACGCTCAAGGCTTGCGAGGTGCGCTTCATGCTTCCACCGCCTGCGGCCGCGTCCAGCGCTCCAGTGCCGGCACTGCCAGGTTCATCATCAGCACCGCGAACGCCACGCCATCCGGGTAGCTGCCCCAGGTGCGGACCAGATAGGTCAGCAATCCCACGCCCACCCCAAACAACAAGCGCGCCCGCGCACTTTTTGCACCCGACACCGGCTCGGTGACGATAAAGAAGGCCCCGAGCATAGTGGCTCCGGTCAGCAGGTGAAACAGCGGCGAGCCATGGGAGTCCGAACCCGAGCCGTTCCAGCACAGCAGGCTGATGACAAACAGGCTGGCGAGCATGCCCACCGGCGCATGCCAGCTGAAGACCCGTTGCTGCAGTAAATAGAGGCCGCCAGCGAGAAATGCCAGGTTCACCCACTCAGTGCCTTTACCTGCGAGCTGGCCGAAAGCCGGGTGGCGGGCAAACAGCTCGTCGACAGTCAGGCTGTTATTGATGCGCAAGGCGTCCAACGCAGTGGCCCGGGCCCAGGCATCGGCGGTCTCGCCGTGCAGGCCGAACACTTGTTGCAGGCCGGCCAGCAGGTCCAGGCCGTGGGACGCCGGCCAATGGGTCATTGGCTGGGGAAAGGCCAGCAGCATCAACGCATAACCGAGCATGGCCGGGTTGAAGGGGTTTTGCTTGCCGCCATACAGGTGTTTGCCCAACAGCAAGCCACTGCTGACAGCGCCCAGGCATAACCACCACGGGCAATAAGGTGGTAGCGCCAAGGCCAGCAACACCGCGCTGACCAGGCCGCCCAAGTCGCGGGAATCATGGCCGCGCACTTGGCGCACACCGGCTTCGACGGCCCATGCACAGCTGCCGGCCAGCAACAGATTGATCAGCACGCCCCAGCCATACAGCCAGAACAGCACCAGCACGCCGGGCGTTGTGGCCAGCAATAATCGCTGCATGGCGTGTTGCTGGCGATCAACCACCTCAGGCGCTGACATGACTATCTACTTGCCGTTGGGCTTCATCCACGCGCAGCCTGGCATCCGTCAGCTCGGCGGCACTGCTGGTGGGCTGGCGCTCAAGTTTGCTCAGGTCGGCGCGGGCATAGGCCAGGGCGGTCTTCAACTGGCGCAGGTGACGGTCGATGGGCCGTTTCTCGATACGTTGCAGGTCCGGCCGGGGCTGCTCGGATTTTTCTTCGGCTGCGTGCAACACCTGTTCGGCGGCGGCCAGGGCTGCGCCGAGTGTGGTCAGTTGCTCTGCATCGGCCAGTGCGTCCTGGGCCTTTTTCAGCTCGGCGCGACGCATGGCCAGCTGGATTTTTGCGCGCTTGAGCTCAGGGTCTTTACTGGCCTGGGGGGACGCCACTGTGGGGGCGTTCGCTTCGAGGGCGGTCAATGCCTGTTCGGCGGACTCAAACTGCTGCTGCAGGATGATCAACTGCGACTGCTGCTCAAAGGTCGGCGGATGGCCAAAGGCTTTCAGGGATTTGTGCAGTTGCGCCCGGCTCATTGCCAGGTTGACCTTGGCTTTTTTTAACGCTGTGTCGATCTCTGCGGCTTTTTGTGCGCGCATGCGTTCGATGGCGGCCTGCAATGGGTCGCTATTGGCCTGCACGATGGGGGCCGGGCGTTTGCTGCGGGCCAGGCGCTCCGCCAGCTTGTGTTCTTCCTCGCGTTGCAGCCTTGCGTTGCGTTGCTCGAAGCGACGGCGGGCGCGATCACGCTTGGTCCCGCGCGCCTGGCGCTCCTCGGCAGTAATCGCGTAGCCCGCGACAATCGGCAGCACCGCGGCCAGGGGCAGCGGCAGCATGTCGATGCAGTCCACCGGGCAGGGAGCCACACACAAGTCGCAGCCGGTGCATTCATCCACGATCACGGTATGCATCAGCTTGGCCGCGCCGACAATCGCATCCACCGGGCAGGCCTGGATGCACTTGGTGCAGCCGATGCACTCGGCCTCGCGGATAAAGGCGATCTGCGCCGGGGCTTCACCACGGGAACTGTCCAGCTCCAGCGGTACCAGGTTCAACAACTGCGCCAGTTCGGCAATGGTTTCGGGGCCGCCCGGCGGGCACTTGTTGATGGCCTCGCCCTGGGCGATGCCTTCGGCGTAGGGCCTGCAACCGTGGTGCCCGCATTTGCCGCATTGGGTTTGGGGCAGCAGGGCGTCGATACGTTGAATCAGGCTCATGGTTTGATCATTGCGTTTAAGCCCAGGAATGCCACGGCCATCAGCCCGGCACTGAGCAGGTCCACGGGCAGGCCTTTAAAGGGCTGGGGGATATCGTTTTCATCTATTCGCTGGCGCAAATCGCTGAACAGGCTGAAGGTCAGCCAGAACGCCGGGCCGATGCCCAGGCTGTAGATCAGTTGGCTGGCGTTGCCCGGGCCCAGGAGTACCACGCTGAGCACGCCGGCGTTAGCCAGCAGTGGCACCCATAAGCCATCGACGGGCAGGGCGGGCACGTGGCGCGAAAGCCCATTCAGCAACGGCTGGCTCAACAGGATTGCCACGGGCACATAGGCAAACAGCCATAACGCGTCCAGCGCCAAGGGTTGCAACACGAAATGAACAAGCAGGTAGCTCGAAACACCCGTCAGCACCATCAACAGCGTGGTCGCCAACCCAAGGGCGTGTACCCGCAGTCGCTCCACCCCGGGATCTCCAGGCAGCGCCAGACGCAGCAGGTAATGGCTGATCAGGGCGGCGCAGAGAAGGGCGACAAGCAGTTCGGTCATGGTCGAGCCGGTTAAGCAAACAGGGCCTGATTATCCGGCAAGCAGGGAGAGGGTACTAGCGCAAACCGCCCTGTCGCGGCCAATCACCGCGACAGGGCGCTTCGGGTTACTTGATGCGCTGGCCAGGCTTGGCGCCGCTGTCGGGGCTGAGCAGGTAGATTTCTTCACCGCCAGGGCCGGCTGCCATCACCATGCCCTCGGAGATGCCGAACTTCATTTTTCGTGGCTTGAGGTTGGCGATCATCATGGTCAGTCGACCATCGAGCTTGGACGGGTCCGGGTAGGCACTCTTGATCCCGGAGAACACGTTGCGTTGCTCGTCGCCGATATCCAGGGTCAGGCGCAACAGCTTGTCGGCACCTTCCACGGCTTCGGCCTTGATGATCAGTGCAACCCGCAGGTCCACGGCGGCAAAGGCGTCGAAGTCGATTTCCGGTGACAACGGATCCTTGGCCAGCTCGCCATTGCCGGCCGGGGCGGCTTCGCCGGTGTCGGTCTGGCTAGCGGTCAGGTCTTCCTTGGACGCGTCCGTCATGGCCTGCACCTTGACCGGGTCGATACGGGTCATCAGCGGCTTGAACTCGTTGAGCTGATGGTTGTTGAGCAGGCTGGCGTGGTCATTCCAGGTCAACGGCGCAACGTTGAGGAAGGCCTCGGCGTCAGCGGCCAGCAACGGCAGCACCGGCTTGAGGAAGATCACCAACTGGCGGAACAGGTTGATGCCGGTGGCGCAGATGGCCTGGACTTCATCGTGCTTGCCTTCCTGCTTGTTCAGCGACCACGGCGCTTTGTCGGCGATCCAGGCGTTGGCGCGGTCGGCCAGGCCCATGATCTCGCGCATGGCGCGGGCAAAGTCGCGGGCTTCATAGGCGTCGGCAATGCTTGGCGCGGCTGCCAGGAAGGCATCGGTCAGCTCCGGTGCGGCGTTGACCGGCACCATCACGCCAGCATTGCCCTTGTGGATAAACCCGGCGCAACGGCTGGCGATGTTGACCACCTTGCCCACCAGGTCCGAGTTGACCTTCTGCACGAAGTCTTCCAGGTTCAGGTCCAGGTCGTCGACGCCGCGGCCCAGCTTGGACGCGTAGTAGTAGCGCAGGTACTCCGGCGACAGGTGGTCCAGGTAGGTGCGCGCCTTGATAAAGGTGCCACGGGACTTGGACATTTTCTGGCCATTGACCGTCAGGTAACCGTGTACGGCGATGCCGGTCGGCTTGCGGTAGCCCGAACCTTCGAGCATCGCCGGCCAGAACAGGGCGTGGAAATTGACAATGTCCTTGCCGATGAAGTGGTACAGCTCGGCGGTGGAGTCCTTGCCCCAGAACGCGTCGAAATCCAACTCTGGCGTGCGGTCGCAGAGGTTCTTGAAGCTGGCCATGTAGCCGATCGGCGCGTCCAGCCACACATAGAAGTACTTGCCCGGCTCATCGGGGATCTCGAAGCCGAAATACGGCGCATCGCGGGAGATGTCCCACTGTTGCAGGCCAGCATCCAGCCATTCGGCGATCTTGTTGGCTACGGCGTCCTGCAGGGTGCCGCTGCGGGTCCAGGCTTGCAGCATTTCCTGGAAATCCGGGAGCTTGAAGAAAAAGTGCTGGGAATCCTTGAGCACCGGGGTGGCGCCCGAAATCGCCGATTTCGGATCCTTAAGGTCGGTCGGCGCGTAGGTGGCGCCGCATTTTTCGCAGTTGTCGCCGTACTGGTCTTCGGTGCCGCACTTGGGGCAGGTGCCCTTGATGAAACGGTCGGCCAGGAACATTTTCTTTTCCGGGTCGAAATACTGGGTGATCGAGCGGGTGGCAATGTGCCCGGCGTCACGCAGCTTGAGGTAGATCTGGCTCGACAGCTCGCGGTTTTCTTCGGCGTGGGTCGAGTGGAAGTTGTCGAAATCCACCAGGAACTCGGCAAAGTCGGCGCTGTGTTCAGCCTGGACGTTGGCGATCAGTTGTTCCGGGGTGATGCCTTCCTTTTCGGCGCGCAACATGATGGCCGAACCGTGGGCGTCGTCCGCGCAGACATAAATGCATTGATTGCCGCGATGCTTCTGGAAGCGCACCCACATATCGGTCTGGATGTACTCAAGCATATGGCCAAGATGGATGGAACCATTGGCATAGGGCAGGGCGCTGGTGACGAGGATCTTGCGTGGCTCGGACATGGGGCTCGGCTACTTGATGAAACGGAGGTCGGCCACTATAAAGCGCCGGGAAATTTATTTCACCCCGTGAGGCTGTTTCAGGGTTTTCCAATGTCGCGAAAGCATGCCCCTCACGCCTCGGAACGGTTAGGATAGCCGCCTGTTTTAGTCTGTCTTTTCCGGGAGTAGCCCATGAGCGCCGTCAATCGCGCAGCGGTGGAAGCCGTTCTTCGCCAGTACACCGACCCCTATCTGAACCAGGACCCGGTCAGCGCCGGCTGTGTCCGTGCCATTGATGTGCAGGGCGACCAGGTTTCGGTCCAGCTTGAACTGGGCTACGCCGCAGGTCTGTTCAAGAGTGGTTGGGCACAGATGCTGCAAATGGCCATTGAAGGCCTGGATGGCGTGCGCTCGGCCAAGGTCGACATCCAATGCGTGATCGCTGCGCACAAGGCCCAGGCGCAGATCCCGGGCCTGGCCAACGTCAAGAACGTGGTGGCCGTGGCATCCGGCAAGGGCGGCGTGGGCAAGTCGACCACGGCGGCCAACCTGGCCCTGGCCCTGGCCCGTGAGGGCGCGCGGGTGGGCATCCTCGACGCCGATATCTATGGCCCCAGCCAAGGTGTGATGTTTGGCATCGCCGAAGGTTCGCGGCCCAAGATCAAGGACCAGAAGTGGTTCGTGCCGATCCAGGCCCATGGCGTGGAAGTGATGTCGATGGCCTTCCTCACCGATGACAACACCCCGATGGTGTGGCGCGGGCCTATGGTATCCGGGGCCTTGATGCAGTTGGTGATGCAGACCGACTGGGGCAACCTGGACTACCTGGTGATCGATATGCCACCAGGCACCGGCGATATCCAGCTGACCCTGGCGCAGAAAGTACCGGTGGCAGGCTCGGTGATCGTCACCACGCCCCAGGACCTGGCGTTACTGGATGCGCGCAAAGGCGTGGAAATGTTCCGCAAGGTCAACATCCCGGTGCTGGGCGTCGTGGAAAACATGGCGGTGCACATCTGCTCCAACTGCGGTCACGCCGAGCATTTGTTTGGTGAAGGCGGCGGCGAAAAGCTTGCCACCCAATATGATGTTGAATTGCTGGCGTCGTTGCCGCTGTCGATGGGCATTCGCGAGCAGGCCGATGGCGGCAGGCCGACGGTAGTTGCCGAACCCGATGGACAGATCGCCATGATCTACCAGGAACTGGCCCGTCACGTCGGGGCGCGGATTGTCTTGCAGGAAGCCAGCACCCAGGCAATGCCGACCATCACTGTCAGCGACGACTGATCGGCCTGAAGGCAGAAAAGCCTCGACCCTGTCGGGGCTTTTTCTTGCCTGGCGTAAACCTTTTGGGCGGTCGGGTGTGCATTTTCCTAATGGGCGTTGTAAGCATTCGCTTACTTTTAGGTAAGTGTTTGGTTTTTTAAACGCGCCGGGACGTCTCGAATTACCTGTGCATATTTATAACTATTTGAAAAGTAAGGTTTATTTATTTCTGTTTGAGGGCCGTGGCAGGTTGTGCTTGCGAATGGATCCCGTTGAACTTGTTCGGGAAGTCTCTAATATCAGCCCTGTGTCCACGGATTGACACAGTCATCAAGGAACGATGACTCAGGGAAGTTCGCAGGATGCGATTCATCAGGACGATGAAAAGGAACACAGGGACTAGGGAAAAAATGTGGGCGGGTCAAACCGCCCCTTTTTTTGCCTGTAGAAAAGTGAAATCCACCCCGTAGAAATGCAAAAAGGCCCGCAAGGGGCCTTTTAGAGGACATCGGCGCGATCAGCGCTCGAGGTCTGCGATCTTGCCTTTTTTGCCATCCCACTCTGCCGCATCCGGCATCGGGTCTTTGCGCTCAGTGATGTTGGGCCAGATTTCCGCCAGCTCGACGTTCAACTGAATAAATTCCTGCATCTCTGCCGGGACTTCATCCTCGGAGAAAATCGCAACGGCCGGGCATTCTGGCTCACACAGGGCGCAGTCAATGCACTCATCCGGGTGGATTACCAGGAAGTTCGGCCCTTCGTAAAAGCAGTCCACCGGACACACTTCTACGCAGTCGGTGTACTTGCACTTGATGCAGTTGTCGGTGACGACGAAGGTCATTTCTAATTTTCTCCTCAGGCGGCGGCAGCGAAACCCCTTGTGGCAGGGCTCGCGAGGTTTGGGAGCGATAGTCTGCAGGCCAGGCTAAAAGCCCGCAGCATCCCAAACCGCGCGAGATTCTATCAGCTTGCAAGCGTCTGCGTTAGACCCGTGTCTTCAGTGCATAGAGCAATTCCAACGCTTTTCGTGGAGTCAAGTCGTCCAGGTCAAGCTTTGCCAACTCATCCAGCACGGGGTGAGGCAGGCTGGCGAACATATCACTCTGCATCGGCACACCCGGTTTACTGGCGGCCTTGGCTGGGCTGGCCACCACGGTTTCGTGGGGCAGGGCGGTGGTTTCCAGGCGGCTGAGGTGCTCGCGGGCGCGCAGGATCACATCGTTCGGCACACCGGCCAACTGGGCCACGGCCAGGCCGTAACTCTGGCTGGCCGGCCCTGGCAGCACGTGGTGCAGGAACACGATGCGTTCGTTGTGCTCGGTGGCATTGAGATGCACGTTGGCCACCAATGGCTCGCTTTCCGGCAGCACGGTCAATTCGAAGTAGTGGGTGGCGAACAGCGTATAGGCCCGTAAGTGTGCCAGGCGCTCGGCGGCCGCCCAGGCCAGCGACAGGCCGTCGAAAGTGCTGGTGCCGCGCCCCACTTCATCCATCAGCACCAGGCTGCGGTCGCTGGCGTTGTGCAGGATATTGGCGGTTTCGCTCATTTCCACCATAAAGGTCGAACGGCCACCGGCCAGGTCATCGCTGGAACCGATACGGGTGAAGATGCGGTCCACCAGGGACAACTCGCAACTGGCCGCCGGCACGAAGCTGCCGATATGCGCCAGCAGCACGATCAATGCGGTCTGGCGCATGTAGGTGGATTTACCGCCCATGTTCGGACCGGTGATCACCAGCATGCGCGTATCGTCGTCCAGCGACAGGTCGTTGGCCACGAACGGGGTGGTCAGCACTTGCTCCACCACCGGATGGCGGCCCTGGACAATGCGCATGCACGGCTCGCTGACAAAACGCGGGCAGTTCAGGTCAAGGTTCAGCGCGCGCTCGGCAAGGTTGCTCAATACATCCAGCTCGGCCAGGGCCGCAGCGGTGTCCTGCAACGGCGCGAGCTGACCGATCAGGTCTTCGAGCAAGGCCTCATAGAGCATTTTTTCCCGGGCCAGGGCGCGGCTCTTGGCCGACAGCGCCTTGTCTTCGAACTCTTTGAGCTCAGGGGTGATAAAGCGCTCGGCACCTTTAAGGGTTTGGCGACGCTGGTAATCAATCGGGGCCTGCTCGGCCTGCTTGCTCGGCAACTCAATAAAGTAGCCGTGCACGCGGTTGTAGCCGACCTTCAGGTTGGCCAGGCCGGTGCGGGCTTTTTCGCGGGCTTCCAGGTCGATCAGGAACTGCCCGGCGTTTTCGCTCAAGGCCTGCAGCTCATCCAGCTCACTGTCGTAACCGGTCTTCAGCACGCCGCCGTCGCGGATGATCGCGGGCGGGTTGTCGATAATGGCTTTTTCCAGCAGCGCAGCCAGTTCCGGGTAAGTGCCGGCCGTGACAGCAAGTTGTTGCAGGTGCGGCGCTTCCAGCTCGGTCATCGCCTGTTGCAGCTCGGGCAGCACACCCAGCGCGTCACGCAGGCGCGCCAAGTCACGCGGGCGGGCATTACGCAGGCCGATCCGCGCGAGAATCCGCTCGATATCGCCAATTTCCTTGAGCTGCGGTTGCAGCTTTTCAAAGCGGTAGCCGTCCAGCAGGCAGGTAATAGAAGACTGGCGCGCCTGCAGCACGGTCAAATCGCGCAGCGGGCGGTTCAGCCAACGGGTCAGCAAACGGCTACCCATGGCGGTCTGGCAACGGTCGACGACCGACTGCAGGGTATTGTCGCGCCCGCCGGCCAGGTTGGTGTCCAGTTCCAGGTTGCGCCGGCTGGCACCATCGAGTACTACCGTGTCGTCCAGGCGCTCATGGCGCAGGCTGCGTAAATGCGGCAGGGCGGTGCGCTGGGTTTCCTTGGCGTAATTGAGCAGGCAACCGGCAGCGCCGATGGCCAGGGTCAGGGTCTCGCAACCAAAACCTTTCAGATCCTGTACGGAGAATTGCTGGCACAGGCTTTTCAGCGCCGAATCGCGCTCAAAATCCCACGGCGCGCGACGCTTGGCCCCACGGCGTTTTTCCGCCGGCAGATCCTTGGGCCAATCATCCGGGATCATCAACTCCACCGGATTGATACGCTCCAGCTCCGCCAGCAGGTTCTCCCAGCCCTTGATCTCCAGGACGGTGAAATTGCCACTGGTGATATCCAGCACCGCCAGGCCGAACAGCCGCTCATCCCCCAGCACCGCAGCGATCAGATTGTCGCGCCGCTCATCCAGCAGCGCCTCATCACTCACCGTCCCCGGCGTAATGATCCGCACCACCTGACGCTCCACCGGCCCCTTGCTGGTCGCCGGGTCGCCGATCTGCTCACAGATCACCACCGACTCACCCAGCTTGACCAGCTTGGCCAGGTAACCTTCCAACGAATGATAGGGAATCCCGCACATCGGAATCGCCTGCCCAGCCGACTGCCCGCGCGCGGTCAGGGTGATATCCAGCAACTTGGCGGCCTTCTTCGCGTCCTCATAGAAGATCTCGTAGAAGTCGCCCATGCGATAAAACATCAACTGATCAGGGTGCTGGTTTTTCAGGCGCCAGTACTGCTGCATCATCGGGGTATGGGAGGACAGATCGGACGTATTTTTACTCATTGGGTAGTAGGCAAATTCGTTGAAAGTGGTGGGGCAAAGGGGGCGCTTGGCCCAGCATTTTTTGCGATGGCGGCAAGGTTAACATGTGAGGTCAGTGCTTCGCAGTTCACAAACGGCCAGGTACAACCGCATGCACCATGCACAAAATATGCAAATTAGCATTTGCCAACCCCAAAAACTCCCGTCACTATCCCATTTATGCAAAAACGCAACGTTTCTATCGTCTTAAGAGAGCTGCTCGCTCGCGACGGGATCTCCCCCACGGAGCTTCACCGGCGTACCGGCGTGCCTCAATCCACTCTGTCACGGATTCTCAGCGGCAAGATCGTTGATCCGTCGGACAAGCACATCTCGCGTATTGCCGATTACTTCCGGGTGAGCACCGACCAGTTGCGCGGGCGCGCGGGGCCGGCGTGGCAGGATGAACGCGATCCGATGCATTCGGAGCTCAAGGATATAAGCCTGTGGGACGACGACACGCCCGTTAATGATGACGAGGTGTCGATCCCCTTTTTGCGCGAGGTTGAATTGGCTGCTGGATCAGGAAGATTCGTCATCGAGGAAAGCGAGAAGGCCAGCCTGCGTTTTGGTAAGCGCAGCCTGCGGCATAACGGTGTGCAGTTCGACCAGGCCAAGTGTGTGACGGTGCGTGGCAACAGCATGCTGCCGGTGTTGCGCGACGGGGCGACGGTGGGGGTGAATGCCGGCAAGAGCGGGATCGGCGATATCGTGGATGGTGACTTGTATGCCATCAATCACAACGGTCAATTGCGGGTCAAACAGCTCTATCGCCTGCCATCGGGGATTCGCTTGCGCAGTTTCAATCGTGACGAGCATCCGGATGAGGACTATAGCTTCCAGGATATCCAGGAGGAGCAGATCAGCATCCTCGGTCACGTTTTCTGGTGGGGCATGTACGCCCGTTAACCTCGCTCCGTAAGAAACAGCCCGCCCACGAGCGGGCTTTTTTTCGTCTGTGCAAAACCGCAAGTGCCCGCTATATAAGGGTTTTATGCGTTAACGCATTTTTGGTGGCGATATAAATGCATTTATGCATTGACTGTATATGCATACATGCATATTCTCCATCTCAAGCCAGCCAACAAGGCCTGGTGGAGGCGGCAAGGATGCTGCCAAGGAAGACAAGGAAGGCACGCAACACTGGCATGGACGCCACCGAGTGATGGCAAGGACGCCAGGCAACACCGGCAAGGATGCCGACGCTCTTTAGTTTCACGGTTTTACAACAGGCAGCGATGAACCGGCCTTGACGGTTCAGAGGGTTGGCAACTGACCCGGGTGTGCAGCGTAAAGCACCACAAGCAGTTATCCGGCAGACAGGGATCGTGGTCGGAAAAACATCGAGGAAAGATCCGTACCGCGCCAGTAGCGCCGAAAGATCCAAGGACCGCATTACTGAAAAGCCCGGGCCACCGGGCTTTTTGGAATGCCTACCGACCCCCCCATCCATCTATTTAACAAAGCACCGGCCATCTGCCGGTTTTACGCATTCCAGGAGGCGTGACATGACAAACGAGCAGCAAGCGTTGGCAGAAATGCCTATCTGGCTGGTGATTATTCTGGCCCTGATTGGCGGTGTATCCGGGGAGATGTGGCGCGCCGACAAGGAGGGCGCCCGCGGTTGGTCACTGGTGCGCCGCCTGGCCCTGCGTTCCGGGGCGTGCATGGTGTGCGGGGTATCGGCGTTGATGCTGTTGTACGCCGCCGGCATGTCGATCTGGACGGCCGGTGCCCTGGGTTGCTTGACCGCCATGGCCGGCGCCGATGTCGCTATCGGCCTTTATGAGCGCTGGGCCGCCAAGCGCATCGGGGTCAACCAGCCCCCGGACTCAAAGTGATCGTTGCAAGGAAGCCACACCATGACCCTCATTGAAAAACCTTCACAACTGCCGATAGCCATCGGCCAGGCCCTGCGTGCGGCGTTTCCCGAGCTACGGGTGGGCAGCCCGCCGAGCATCCTCGCGGCGGATGAACCCTGCGTGGCAATCACCGTCGAGCGTAATGGCCCGGGCGTCCGTTCCCTGGAGGGGCGCAAGGCCCATGTGCTGTCGATCTCGCTCAAGGTCATGTCCGCCCAGGGCGCGCAGCCCTTTGACGCCTGTGACCTGGCAAGCCGGCTGATGGACCTGGTGCTGGATAACCGTTGGCAGTTGCCGGCGGCCCAGTGCGATGTGCCCGTCAATATCGTTGCGCTGCCGTTGACCCTGGTGGGGGCCGACACTCACTACGACAGTTGGACCGTGTCCTTCAACCAAACCCTCTATCTCGGCCCGCCGCTGCTTGACGACCCTATCGGCAAGCCGCTGTTTGCCTGCACCTGGGAGGTGTCGAATATCGACGACCCCGATCAATACCGGCCATTGCAGGAGTAGCCCATGTTCGATGCACTGTTACGCCTGCAACTGGCGCCCATCGTCGAGCGCCTGGCGCAGATGGAAACCCAGCTTGAGGACCTCTATCGGCGCGCCGAGAGTTTTTGCCGGATCGGCGTATGTCAGGAGGTCGACGCGGCCAGCAATACCTGCAAGGTCAGGCATGGCGAATTGCTGACCCCGGCGATTCGTTTTTTCAACCCCAGCGCCGGGGCGCAGACGGAAACGCGGATTCCCACCGTGGGTGAGCAATGCCTGCTGCTCAACTACGGTGGCGGCGAGGGCGGCGGGCAGTCGGTGGCGCTGTTTGGCCTCAACAGTGATCGCTTCCCGCCGCTGTCCAGTGTGGCCAGCCTCACGAGCCGGCGTTATCCGGACGGCACGCAAAGCGCCTACGACGCCGCCGGTCATGTACTGGATTGGAGCAACGGCCCCACGGCATTCAGTGGCTCCCGCGAGCAGGTGGAAATGAGCCTGGGTGCCGCCCGTTTGGTCATGACCGCCGCAACCATCAGCGTGCAGGTCGGTGCAGTTGGCCTGCTGCTGGATGCGTCCGGCGTGCACTTGAGTGGCCCGGTGGTGGACCACCAGGGCCGAGTTATCAGCACGGCATAAGGACTTGCCATGATCGGAATAGAGAGAAACACCGGGGCCGTGGTGGACGACTGGCCGCAATTTGTCCAGCGCGCCACCCGGGCCCTGACCACACCTTTGGGCACACGGCAGAAACGCCCGCTGTACGGTTCGCTGATCCCGCAACTTCTGGGGCAGAACCTGGGCGATGACCTGTTGATCCTCGCCCAAAGCCACGCCGCCCAGGCTTTTTACAACCCACAGAACGGCATCGCCGATTTTGATCCGCAAGTCATCGTCGCCAATCGCCAGGGCGCTGGCCTGTTGCTGCGGTTTGCCGGGACCTGGAAAAACCGCAAGCAATCCTTCGAGGTGGTGACATGAGCATGTTGATCCCCGGGCAGAACCAATTGGCGCCGCCCGACCTGATCGCCGTCGACGAATTCGAGCCGTTACTGGCGCAGTTCAAGGCGTTTGTCGTCGACTATGTCGCCGCCCGCGCCCCGCAAAGCGCGGCCAAGCTCAAGGTCAGCCTGGACAATGAGAGCGAGTTGCTGACCCTGGCCCTGGAGGCGTTTTGTGTGCGCCTGCAAACCCATGAGCGCAAGTACAACGCGCGCATCCAGCAGATGCTGGCGTGGTGGGCCAACGGCAGCAACCTGGATGCGCGCCTGGCCGATATGGGCCTGGAGCGCCAGGTGCTCGACCCCGGCGACCCGGCGGCGTTCCCGCCGGTGCCGCCGACCCTCGAAAGCGATGACGATGCCCGGCTGCGCTACTACCTGGCACCCCACGCGCCGGCCGCTGGTTCGCGCATGCAGTATCGGCGCGAGGTCTTTACCCTCGGTGAACGGCCGGTGGTGAAAGTCCACGGTACTGCGGCGGGGGTGGTCACCGTCAGCTATACCTTCGACCCGGATGGCTATGTCGCCCAGGTCAAGGACGGCAACGCCCGGCGCACCGCACCTGGGCAAGTGATGGTCACCGTGCTGTCTCGTACCGGCAATGGCACGCCGTCGGCAGATTTGCTTGAAGGGGTGCGGCGTCATTTCGCCCGGCCCGATGTACGTCCGGAAACCGATTGGGTGACGGTGCAGGGCGCGCAGATCGTGCCGTACAAGATCCGCGTGGTGGCCAAGATCAACGCCGGCCCCGACTCGGGGCTGACGCAAGTGGCGGCCCAGCAGCTACTGCAAACCTATGCCGAATCCTGCCACTGCCTGGAAGGGCGCGTGGACCCGAGCTGGATCGACTACACCATCCACACCGCCGGGGCGGCGCAGTTGGAGATTCTCGAACCGCTGGCGCCGATTATCACCACGGCATTCCAGGCCCCGTATTGCATGGGTGTCGAGGTGGAGGTGCGCAGCTTATGACTGAACAATCTCCCAGCCTGTTGCCCGCCAACAGCTCACCGCTGGAGACGGCGCTGGACCTGGGCTTTGGCCGACTGCTTGAACGGATCGCCCCGCCATTCCCGGCGTTGATGAACCCGCTGCAAACGCCCGCGCCGTTCCTGCCTTACCTGGCGGCCGACCGTGGCGTCAGCGAATGGAATGCGTCTGCCAGCGAAACCGAAAAACGCCTCACGGTGGCACTGTCCTGGCAAATCCAGCGCCAGGCCGGCACACCCAAGGCGTTGAGCCACGCGGTCGAATCCCTGGGGTTCACCCCCAATATTCTGGCCTGGCACCAACAGCGCCCGCAGGCCCAGCCCTACACCTTCGACGTGCAGGCGATCATCGGCCGCAGTTGGTCCAGTGGCGACCACAACCGCCTGATCCGCCGCATCAACGCGGCCAAGAGCGAGCGCGACCTGGCCACCATCACCCTGGTGCACGAAGTGTTCGGTGGGCTGCCGATGACCGGCGCCGCCCACCGTGCACTGAGCGACGGCGAGTTGTCGTTGTGGGGCGCGCTGCCGGAACTCGCATTGAGTTCAAGGCTAAACAGTGCGGGCATCGCCCAGCACTACACCATTAACGACTACGACCTCAGGGCGCAGCCATGACCGATGACATCACGCGCCTGGTGCGCTTCACCTCCAAGGGTTTGGATGAAGTGCTGCAGGCAAAGAACCAAGGCTTGAAAGGCGAAATCACCCACATCGCCGCCGGCACCGGCCGCTACAACCCCACCGGCAACGAAACCTCCCTGCGCAATGAGCGCCAGCGCGTAGCCATTGTGGACTACGAAGACCTGGGCCAGCGCCAACTGCGCATGGCCGCGCTGTTTGATGGCGATGGCGAATATGAGATTGGCGAGTTTGGGTTTTATCTCGCCAGCGGGACGCTGTTGGCCGTGTATTCGGTGGCGGGGCAGTTGCTGACGTATAAGGCGGCGGGGGCGCGGGTGCTGCAGAAGTTCACGTTGGATATTTCGCCGTTGCCGGCGGATAGCGTGACGATTGTGGTGGGGAGTGAAAACTTGAACGTGTTGTTGATCGAGGAGATTGCAGAGCTTGCTACGGCCAGCGTTGACAATATGGCTCGGCATGTTGGTGTGCTATTTCGAGTCATGGCTCTGGAAGCCAAGTGACGAGCGGATTAGCAAGATAAGTCATATAGGGAGTTGAATATGAGTATGGAAACTACGATCACTAGTTTGGTCGCGGCTGCAAATAAGTTAACCAGCGTAGTCAATGGGAAAGTCGCAGAAATAGATGCCTCTGTATTGGCGGCTGTTCGAGCTATTCCTGACATGTCCAGATTGCTTCATGTCGACGCGATAGCCGGTAGCGATCTCGCGTTGGGTACGGTTGAAGCACCGATTAAAACAATCAAAGAGGCGATGAGCCGGACTAAAACAACCCCTTTTGTAATGATCGCCCTGAAGGCTGGTCAGACGCATGAGTATGCAGCGCCTACTGATCAGACTCCATATTGGTCAGTCTCTAATAAGCTGGTTTTTTACAAATATGGAGGGGGAAGTAATCCGGTTTTCTATCCAAAAGTTGGCGAGTATATGGCCGGCCGTTCCAACATTCATTTTTTGTCGCTTGAAGGTGGAAGTGTCTACTTTCGCAGCGTTGATGTCGTTATGCCTACTGTATTGAAGGCAGAAACGTCCGATTGGTATTCCTTCGGCTCATCTCTGTTTTATCGTGCGCATGGTGCTGACTCTTCGGTACAGGGTTCGGTGACTTTTTCAGGGAACAAGGTGAAGCTGGGGGCGCTTAATATTTTTCACTCAGGGTATTCTGCGAACTATAGGGTGGATCTTACGTATTCCGTTGTAGATGCTGAACTTTCAACAAAATTTGCGGATCTGTCCGGCGGTACGATGGTGCTGTCGGTGTTTGCTTCGTCAATCACCCAAAATCGGACTTGGGCACATCTTGTTGGTGGTGTAGTCAAGGACTCCGGAGGGAGTCTGTCCAATTTGCTGAGCAATGTTGGCAACGTCGTAGCTGCTGGAGTTTGATGATGATTAAAGAATTCAGAAATAAAGATCAGACTTTCTACAATGTGACTGTAGAGCAGTTGCTTGAGATGGGTTTTTCTAAAGCCGAAGTCGACACCGCTTTGCAGATCGAACAGGCTGCTGATTTGGCTTTCAATCGTCGCCAGGCCTACCGAGTAGATGCGGACCCGCTCTATATGGAGTGGCAGTACGATCAGACCGAGGCCAAGGAGAAAGCATGGCGGGCTAAAGTCGCCGAAATCAAGGCTCGTTACCCACTGCCGGGTGAGTAAACCGGCAGCAATCACAAACACCGCGAAAGCGGTTTTTTTTCGCATCCAAGAAAGCCCCATCGCTGGGGCTTTCGCGTTTCTGGAGTCTCCCATGGCCAACCGCCAAACCTACACCGTCCTCATCCCATTCCCCACCGGAGGTGGCCACTGGTCCACCGTCGGCCAGGAACTGGACCTGCTGGACGTCGAAGCAACCGCCCTGCGCACCGCCGGCCGCCTGGAACTGACCAGCGTGCTGGCTGCCGCCCAAGACACCCCACCGGCCAAGAAGGCCGTCACCAAGAAGGCTGAATAATCATGGCTGAGGTTTTGAACTTCGAGCATAACGGCATCACCGTCAATGCCAGCGAATCCCCCGAGGCTATGGGTGGCCTGGGTGACAACGTGATCGGTCTGGTCGGCACCGCGCCCAATGCGCACCTGTCGATCCCGAAAAACGCCCCATTCCGTATCAATAGCTTCACCGCCCAGGCGCTGCTGGACCCGACCGGCGCCGAGTCGGGCACGTTGTTTCATGCGGTGTACCAGATCCTCAAAGTGGTCAAGGTGCCGGTGTATGTGGTGATCGTCGAAGAGGGCGCCACCCCGGCCGATACCCTCAACAACGTGATCGGCGGCAATGAGCCGGTGACCGGTCGCAAACTGGGCCTCGCGGCGCTTGGCAGCGTGCCCGAAGACCTGACCATCATCGGCGCCCCGGGCTTTACCGGGACCAAGGCTGTTGCCGGTGAATTTGCCGCGTTCGGCAAGCGCATCAAGGCCCGTGTGGTGCTGGACGGCAAAGACGCCAGCGTCGCCGACCAAGTGACCTACAGCGGCGAGCTGGGTGGCGAAGGCCTGGGTTTCGACCGCTGCCTGCTGGTGCACAACATGCCGTCGGTGTACTCCAAGGCTGCGAAGAAAAACGTGTTCCTCGCGCCGTCGTCCCTGGCCATCGCCGCATTGGCCAAGGTCAAGCAGTGGGAAAGCCCGGGCAATCAGGTGACCTTCGCCGAAGACGTTTCCCGCGTGGTCGAGTACAACATCCTCGACACCTCCACCGAAGGCGACCTGCTCAACCGCTACGGCGTGAGCTACTACGCGCGCACCGTCCTCGGCGGCTTCTCGCTGCTGGGTAACCGCTCCGTCACCGGCAAGTTCATCAGCTATGTCGGCCTGGAAGACGCCATCAGCCGCAAGCTGGTCAAGGCCGGGCAGAAAGCCATGGCGCACAACCTGACCAAGTCGTTCATGGACCAGGAGGTCAAGCGCATCAACGACTGGCTGCAAACCCTGGTGGCCGACGAAACCATCCCCGGTGGCAGCGTGTACCTGCACCCGGAACTCAACAGTGTCGAGAAGTACAAGAACGGCACCTGGTTCATCGTGATCGACTACGGCCGCTACGCGCCGAACGAACACATGGTTTATCAACTCAATGCCCGCGATGAAATCATCGAGCAATTCCTGGAGGACGTTCTCTAATGTTTACCAACCGAGTAAGACAGGCCATTGCGGCCACCCTCCAGGGCCTGCCGCTGTCGGCGACCGTCGAGGAATTCACCCCGCCGAAGATCGAGTTCGACATGGAGCCCATGTCCGGCGGGCGCTTTATCGCCGAGGAAATGGCCAAAAGTGCCAAGGTGCTGAACGCCAAGCTGGTGCTGCAAGGCGCCGGTCCCGAAATCATGCTGGCCCTGGGCGTGCGCCTGGGCGAAGACATCCTGCTCAACGTGCGCGAAGCGGGCCAGGACCAGGACGGCAAGACCTACTTCACCTACCACACCGTCGGCGGCAAGCTCAAATCCCTGGAGGAAGCCAAGCTGAAGATGGGCGAAAAGGCGACCACCACCCTGGATCTGTCCTGCCGCACCTACCATCGCCTGGACAACGGCGTGCCGGTGATCGACATCGACGTGCGCACCCAGAAGTTTGTGCTCAACGGCGTCGACATCCTCGGCGATGCCCGGCGTGCGGTGTTGATGCCGTAAACCTTTCCACGAATCGGAAATAGGCACGGCCAGTGTGGGAGCAGGCACGCCAGCTCCCACATTGACCGTGTCCACGTGTTCAACATTGTTCATCAAGGAATTTCGCCCATGGCCTGGAAGCCACCCCTGCATATTCTGCTGGCGCCCATCACCGCCGACAGCGGTGCGACGATCGAGCAGATCCAACTCAAACCCTTGTTCTACGCCCCACAAAAACAGGCGCTGGCCCGTGCGGGTGATGACGAGGACGATCAATTCTTCGAACTGGCCAAGCTGGCCACCGGCCTTTCGGAAAAAGAACTCGACCAACTCAAGCGCCCGGACTACGTGAGCATCGTGCAGTACGTGCACGACCTGTCGACGCGCCCGGCTTCGTTCTTCCTGGAAGGTTCCACCGAGCCCGGCGAACAGGTGCAACTGCTGCTGCCACTGGACGTGGCCGGCCGCGTGTTGACCAGCGTCACCCTGGAAATGCCCGCCCTGCGCGCCACCAAGGTGATGAAAAAGCTCGCCACCAACAAAGAGCGCGCCGAGTTCATTACCTCGCACTGCACCGGCCTGATGATCCCCGACCTGGACGGCCTGACCGTGCCGGACTGGACGGAGCTGCAGGAGCGCATCGACGATTTTTTAAACAAACCGGCGGACTTCTTTCGCAGCGCGATATCGAAGTAATCCTCGATGTTGTACCGCTGGTTTACTCGGTAAACGAAGCGGAAATTCTTGAATGGAATGCCGCAAAAGCATTGCGCCGCTACGACATCGCGATCAATCGCCTTGGCGTCAAATAGGAGTAGAGCGAGATGCAAGACACTCGATATACGCTCAAGCTCGCCGACGAAGACAAACGCTGGATGACCTTTCCCGCATTGGCCGAAAGTGGAGCCTTGCAACTGCCGGGTCTGCTTAAAGCACAGGACGAAAGTCTGGTTGGCGCCACCAGTGTGGGCGGCGCAACAGAACCGCCGTCTGAGCTGAGCCTGGCCCTGGCCAATGCCAGCCTGCATATCCACGCGTTGACCGAAGAACAGGTGCGCCTGCGCGAGAGCCTGGAAACCCTTAATGGCACCCTGTTTATCACGGGCGGCTCCCTGCTCGGTGGTGTCGCTGCAAGCTCTGTCCCTGTGGCTCCAGAGGCCACCCAAGACAAGGAGCCGGCAGCGGACTCCTGGTACACCAAGGGGGCAAAGTGGTTGGGGGAGGGCTATCTCGAGACGGCCAGGAGCCGGTTAACGGGCAAGGCTGTCGATGTGACGCTTGGCAAGTTGCCCGGCGTGGGGAAACTGTTTCGCGACGATAGCAAGGATTGCTGCTGCCCAGGGGCGACCGAAACCTTGAAGGGACGTGCGCGTTTTCTGCCGAAAAAAACGCTGCGCGAGAGACTCACGGAGCGGTCGTCGTCGAAAAAAACCACCCGCGTCGGCAGCAGCATTGTTGGGTCAATGGCAACGCTGCAGCGTATTTTTGGACAGGCCAGCAAGGCGTTTGACGGGCCCAAAGTGGGTTTTCATGGTGCGTCGTTTCAAGCTGATCGGCCCGCTCCGCGCCTGGGCGAGCGTTCATCCAAGGCGCTTGTTTCACCCGTTCGTGGGCCGCTGTTGCTCAGCGCTCCAGCGCTGGTTTTGCCCAAGACTATCCCCTCCAGCCTGGTTTCAACGATGACCAAACTGGAGTCCGTCGGCACTCGATCCCTTGCGCCGCTGCGCTACGCCGACACCGCCGTCAACCTCGTCCAAGGTGTGCGCAATGGCGACCTGCAAGCGGTTGGCAGTAGCCTCGGCACTGCCGGCGGCGCATGGGCCGGCGCCACTGCCGGCGCAGCCCTTGGTACCCTGGTTTTGCCAGGCGTTGGCACTGCCGTCGGTGGCCTGATCGGCGGCCTGTTGGGCGGCGAAGCGGGCACCTGGCTGGGGGAGAAACTCTTCCCTTCCAGCAATCGCCTGCCATCGCCCGATACAGTGAGCAAAGAGCTCAACAGCGCCCGCTCGGACAACGTCCAGGTCACCCTGGCACCGAGCATCCAGATCACCGGCGTCAACCCCGCCGACGCCCAGCAGGTGGTCGACCGGGTCCTGCAAACCCTGCAAAACCAATGCGTGCCGATGCTCACCGATTCACTGGCGGTTCGGCGCAACGCGGCACTGACCGATGGAGGTGATTAATGCGACAGCAGATGGTGCTGGGCGACTTTATTTTCGGGCTGTCTCGAGGGTTCGCCTATTCCACGCTCCAGCGCAGCAGTGATGGCGGCTGGGGTGACCTGGAGATTATTGCCAGCAAGCCCCAGTCGCGGCAAAACGGCCAGAAGCTGGAAAAACTGACCTTCGCCGGCACCGCCATGGCGGCCGTTGGCATGCAGCGCCTGGACCAATTGCGCGCCTTGCAGGATGCACGGGCACCGCTGCCGTTGGTTGATGGCATCGGCCGCAACTGGGGCCTGTGGCGCATTACCGGGCTCACGGAAAACCAGGCCAATGTGATCGACGACGGCACTGCCATGTTGATCAATTGGTCGCTGGTGCTGGAGGAGTTCGTCAATGCGTAGAGTACGAAGTATTGCCGGTGATTCGGTCAACCTGCTGCTCTACCGCGAGCTGGGGCGGTGCGATGACGCGGCCGAAGAAACCCTCTGGCGCTTGAACCCCGGGCTTGCCGAGCATGGCCCGGTGTTGCCGGCGGGCGTAGGGGTGATCGTGCCCGAGATGGACGCGCAACCGGGTGTTGCAAAGCCCGTTTCGGCCTGGGATTAAGGAGGCAGCATGGCAATGGGATTTACCCCGGTCGTGGAGATTTATGGCGCCAACGCAGCTCTGATCAACCCGCGGCTGATGCAGTGGAAGCACACCGATGCGGCCGGGATCGAATCCGACCGCCTGGAACTGACCATCAATATCGAGGGCCTGGAAGGCCTGCCGAGCCTGGGCGCCAAGATCGGTTTGCGCGTGGGTTACCGCGAGTCGGGCCTGGTGGAAAAAGGCGAGTTTGTGATTACCCAGCGCACCCCCTACCTGTTTCCCATGCGCCTGGCGCTCGTGGCCACGGCGGCGCCGTTCAGCGTGATGGACCAGAGTGGCTACCGCCAGCGCCGTTCCGCCAGCCATGGGCCCACGACCCTCGGTGCGCTGTTTCGCCAACTGGCGACGCGGCATGGGTTTTCGCCCAGGGTGGCGCCGTCGCTGGATGGGATTGCGATTGATCATATCGACCAGTCCAACGAGACCGACATGGGCTTTATCACCCGCCTGGCCGGGCGTTACAACGCGGTGACCAAGCCGGTCAACGAGCTGTATGTGCTGGCGGAAAGCGGCCAGGTCAAGTCGCTCTCGGGCCAGCAACTGCCGGATGTGCGGCTGTCGGTGACCCATGACAACCGTCCCGGCGAGCAGGCGTTTATCAGTGCCCGGGTTGATGAAAATGCGCGGGCCAAATACCAGGGTTGCCGTGTCAGTTGGTGGGATGCCGCGGCCTCTCGCCAGCGCGTGGTCGAGGTGGGGATCGCACCGTTCAAGACGTTGCGCCAACGGTGCCAGAGTGAAACCGAAGCGCGCTCAGTGGCACAGGGCGAGTTGCGCCGGGTGGGGCGTGAAGGTTTGAGCATCACTATCGACTGCCCTGGTAACCCGTTGCTGTCCGCCGAAGGGCTGTTGCTGCTGGATGAAACCTGGCCGGGGTATATGCAGGGGCGTTGGTCGATTGACAAGGTGACCCATGTAGGCGACACGACGACGGGGTATCGCAGTTCGATCATGGCCCGTGGATTGGCCTCTTAAATGGTTGGAGATCAAGGATGATCACGCTGACGCAGTTGCAACAGATCCTGCCTAACGCCCGCGCCCAAGCGGGTGTTTTTATTTTGGCGTTGAACGCCGCCATGCTTCATCGACACATCACCGGCTCCAAGCGGATGGCGGCCTTTATCGCCCAGGTCGGGCATGAGTCCGGCGAACTGCGTTACGTGCGTGAACTGGGCGGCGAGCACTACCTGAGCAAATACGACACGGGCACCTTGGCTGCACGCCTGGGCAACACTCCCGACGCCGACGGTGACGGCCAGAAGTACCGGGGCCGCGGCTTGATCCAGATTACCGGGCGGCGCAATTACCTGGCCTGCAGCCGGGCGCTGTTTGGCGATGAACGTCTGCTGCATTTCCCCGAACTGCTGGAACAACCGCAATGGGCGGCCGAATCCGCCGCCTGGTTCTGGCACAGCAACGGCTTGAATGAATTGGCGGACCAGGACCAATTCACCACCATCACCCGCCGTATCAATGGTGGCCTTAACGGACTGGAGCACCGCCAACAGTTGTGGGAAAAGGCGAGGGCAGTGTTATGCCGTTGAGCGGGCGCATATGGGCGGTTGCCCTGCTGATGGCTATCTCGGCGGCAGCCAGCTGGCAGGTCCAGGTCTGGCGCCATGGCCTTGCCTTTGAACGCCAGGCTGCGCGGCATTCAGAGGTGCTCAACCGACAAAGCCAGGCGGCGCTGGGCCAATACCGGGCCGAACAGCACAGGCGTCAGGCGTTGGAGCAACAGCTTCAGGCCAGCGATCAACAACACACCCGGGAGTTGAACGATGCACAGCGTCACCAGGTTTATCTGCGCGACCGGCTGGCCACTGCTGATGTGCGCTTGTCAGTCCTTCTCGACGCCGCCGACCCCGCCAACAGCCACGCAATGCCAGCCACCGCCGCCGGCGGCGTGGTTCATGGAGCCACGCGAGGCCGACTTGACCCGGCGCATGCTCAACGAATTATCGGCATCACCGATGCCGGCGATGACGGATTGATCGCGTTGCGGGCCTGCCAGGCCTATGTGCAGGTCATCTCCCGGTAAGTCGATGAACCCGTCTGCACCTTGCGTGGCCGATGGGCTCCTGTAGGGTAGGCAAACCCCCGCACTTTCCTGGAGACGACCGTGAAGGAAATTACCCAACTCGCCGCCGAACTTGGCCGGCGTTTGCAGGTGCTCAATGCCCACGTCACCACCGCCGAGTCCTGCACCGGTGGTGGTATTGCCGAAGCCATCACCCGTATTCCGGGGAGTTCGGCCTGGTTCGAGGCCGGGTACGTGACCTATTCCAATCGGCAGAAGACCCGCCAGCTGAATGTGCCACAGGGTTTGTTCCCCAAGGTCGGCGCGGTCAGCCGTGAAGTGGTCGAGGCCATGGCCCGGGGCGCCCAGGAAAAAAGCCTGGCGCGGTTTGCCGTGGCGGTCAGTGGTGTGGCGGGCCCCGATGGCGGCTCGCCGGACAAACCGGTGGGCACCGTATGGCTGGCCTGGGGCGTCGGCGAAGAGGTTACGGCCGAGTGCCAGCACTTCCCCGGCAACCGCGACGAGGTCCGCCGACAAACGGTAAAGGCCGCATTAGAGGGGCTGTTGCGACGAGCTGCAGCAGAAATAGAAAATCAGGGGTAGGCGATCCCCGATCTTTATGGAACAATACTGTCTACTTATACAGGTGTTGGCCGTCAGGCCTTATTGATTACGTGAGGACTTTAATGGACGACAACAAGAAGAAAGCCTTGGCTGCGGCCCTGGGTCAGATCGAACGTCAATTCGGCAAGGGTGCCGTAATGCGTATGGGCGATCACGACCGTCAGGCGATCCCGGCTATTTCCACTGGCTCTCTGGGTCTGGACATCGCGCTCGGCATTGGCGGCCTGCCAAAAGGCCGTATCGTTGAAATCTACGGTCCAGAGTCTTCTGGTAAAACCACCCTGACCCTGTCGGTGATTGCCCAGGCCCAAAAAATGGGCGCCACCTGCGCGTTCGTCGATGCCGAGCACGCCCTGGATCCTGAATACGCGGGCAAGCTGGGCGTCAATGTCGACGACCTGCTGGTTTCGCAGCCGGACACTGGCGAACAAGCCCTGGAAATCACCGACATGCTGGTGCGCTCCAACGCCATCGACGTGATCGTGGTCGACTCCGTGGCGGCCCTGGTGCCGAAGGCCGAGATCGAAGGCGAAATGGGCGACATGCACGTCGGCCTGCAAGCCCGTCTGATGTCCCAGGCCCTGCGTAAAATCACCGGTAACATCAAGAACGCCAACTGCCTGGTGATCTTCATCAACCAGATCCGGATGAAGATCGGCGTAATGTTCGGCAGCCCGGAAACCACCACCGGTGGTAACGCGCTGAAGTTCTACGCTTCGGTCCGTCTGGACATCCGCCGGACCGGCGCGGTGAAGGAAGGTGACGAGGTTGTCGGTAGCGAAACCCGCGTCAAGGTGGTGAAGAACAAGGTAGCCCCGCCATTCCGTCAGGCTGAGTTCCAGATTCTCTACGGCAAGGGTATCTACCTGAACGGCGAGATGATCGACCTGGGCGTGCTGCACGGTTTTGTCGAGAAGTCCGGTGCCTGGTATGCCTACAACGGCAGCAAGATCGGTCAGGGCAAGGCCAACTCGGCCAAGTTCCTGCAGGACAACCCGGATATCGCGGCGACCCTTGAGAAGCAGATCCGCGACAAGCTGCTGACCCCGGCGCCAGACGTCAAGGCTGCGGCTAACCGTGAACCTGTTGATGACATGGCAGAAGCCGACGCTGATATCTGAGTCCAACGATGACAGTTGTACTCGATACGCTGGTTGCCGTACGGCGTACGGCAATGGACCTGCTCGCACGACGCGAGCATGGTCGTGTCGAGCTGACGCGTAAATTGCGTCAGCGTGGCGCCCCTCCTGAAATGATCGAAACAGCCCTCGACCGCCTGACGGAAGAGGGGCTGCTTTCCGAAGCTCGATATCTCGAAAGTTTTGTTTCCTACCGGGCACGCTCGGGCTACGGGCCTGCGCGGATTCGCGAGGAGCTGAGCCAGCGGGGCTTGCAGCGCGCGGATATCGATCTGGCACTGCGCGAGTGTGGCATCAGTTGGCAAACACAACTGGAAGACACCTGGCGCCGCAAATTTGCTGGCCATCTGCCTATTGATGCCCGTGAGCGTGCCAAGCAAGGGCGTTTTTTGAGTTATCGCGGGTTTTCGATGGAGATGATCAACCGGCTGTTGAGCGGTCGAGATCTGGACGACTGATTCTTCGGCAAGCGACGATCAAAGGTGGGAGCTGTCGAACTCCTGCGAGGCTGCGATGGTGGCCTCACAGCGAATAGTGTATTGCCTGACACGCCGCCATCGCAGCCTCGCAGGGGCTCGACAGCTCCCACATAAAACAGCACTAAAAAAGGCCCGCTATGAAAATAGCGGGCCTTTTTTGTGTTTTACGGCATCACGCCGGTTCCGGCGCTACCCGTTGCTGTGCTTTACCCTGAGCCTCAGCCCAGTTCTCTGGCAGGTTGATGTAATCCACCAACTCCCGCAATCGCCCCTGGTTCCGCCCGGTGAAGTTGAACACCAGGCGCGTCAGGTGGCTGAAGCGTGCTTCATCGTGCTCTTCGCCCCCGTAGGGCAGTTGCTGGAAGTCATCACTGAGCCGCAGATCAGCGAAGGCCGTCTGTATATGCGCCATTGCCTGCTCGCTGAGCGGATGGTTCATGCGCACCACGAACTGGCGCTTCAACCAGCGAGTGGAATGGAAGTTGGCATAGAACTGGTTGATTTCGTTCACTGCCTCTTCGGCGCTGTGCACCAGGCGCACTAGCTTGAGGTCGGTGGGCAAGATGTAGCGGTTGGCCTCCAGTTGGTTGCGAACAAACTCCAGGGCACCTTTCCAGAAACCGCCGCCAGGCTCGTCCAGCAGCACCACAGGCACCAACGGGCTCTTGCCGGTCTGGATCAGCGTCAGGACTTCCAGCGCTTCATCCAGCGTGCCGAAGCCGCCGGGGCAGAGCACCAACCCATCAGCTTCCTTGACGAAAAACAGCTTGCGGGTAAAGAAGAAGTGAAATGACAGCAGATTTTCCGTGCCATCAATGGTCGGGTTGGCATGCTGCTCAAAGGGCAGGGTGATATTGAACCCCAGGCTGTGTTCCAGGCCCGCCCCTTCGTGGGCCGCGGCCATGATGCCGCCGCCGCCGCCGGTGATGACCATCAGATCCGAGCGGGCCAGGGCTGCGCCCACTTCCCGGGCCAGGGCATAGAGCGGGCTTTCCACTGGAGTGCGGGCCGAGCCGAAGACGGTGACCTTGCGTCGGCCCTTGAACTGTTCGAGCACGCGAAACGCATGGTCCAGTTCATTTATCGCCTTCAGTGTGATCTTGGCGTTCCAGCGGTCGCGGTCGTCCTGGGCCATGCGCAGCACGGTGAGGATCATGTCGCGATACAGAGAGATATTCGGGCTGCTGGGGGCAATCAGCTTGAGTTGCGCTTCGACCAGTTGTGTAAGGTCGGTCCCGTTTTCTGGAAAATGACGGGACAGCAGGTCGTTCGGTTGATCAGGCATTCAGCTTCTCCTTCGTTACAGAGCCCTGGCGTCTTGCTTGCAGGCTGCTGACGGCGACGAAACAGGCTCTGTATGTTCCTTGTGGTTAAAAACCTTTGCACTGCAAGTCACGCGAGGGCAACCTTTTTTGCCCTGGAAATGTTACCGGATCGCTCGATCATGAGCCCCTAAAGTCTTGTCTGGCAATAACTTAATGGGCATTGATCGAGGTTTTGCGGGCGGGAGCTGTCGCGCCGTTGACCAACGGCGCGTGGGAGAGGGGGCTTACTTTTTCTTCTTGGCCGGGGCCGGGCAATCAGTCTCGACGAACTTGACCGAGGCCACTGGCCGGTTGGTTTTGTTTTCGGTGATTTCGTAGCGCATCACGGCGCCCTTGGCCATCAACTCGCGATAGCCTTTGTTCAGGCAAACGCTTTGTCCCAGTTGGAAATACACGGCTTTGGGGTTGGCGCGCATTTGCTCGGCGCGCTCGGGCAGCACGCTCAAGTGGTCAATCAGTTGCATGCCTTCGACGGTGTAGGCCACTTCCAGGGTTTGTTCATCAATTTCCCTGGGCAGGTCTTTGTTGCTTTCTGCCGCGACGCTTTGCAGTTTCTTGTTCATTTGCAGCTCCACCAGGGAGGCTGCCTGGGCGCCCAAGGGCAATACCAGCGCCAGGGCGACGGTCGGGGCGGCAAGACGCAACATAAGACGCAGCATGAAACTCTCCTGATTCGGTTACTGGTCCATAGACCCATCACTGCGCTATGCGTTCAGTGGCGCAGGATTATAGGTGACCTGTCGCCGCGACGGCCAGGCGTATTGGCGGGGCGGCTCTGGTAAACTGCTGGCACTTTTGCCTGCCCCCGAGTTTTGTCCGTGTCGATTTTCATCGCTTCACAACGGCACCCGCTATGAGCCACGCGGTGTTCCGTCTGCGCACCCAGCGCCTGGCCCGTGCCGTCAGCCCCTTTGTCGCACGCGGCTCGCGTGCCGAACGTTGCCCCAGATGCCGAGTGATCCCCCAATACTGCCTGTGCGCCTGGCGTCCCAAGGTCCAGGCCAGGTCGGCCATGTGCCTGTTGATGCACGATGTGGAGCCGATGAAGCCCAGCAATACCGGTTGGCTGATCGCTGATGTGATCGAAGACACCAGCGCCTTCCCCTGGACGCGCACGGCCGTCGAACCTGAGTTGCTGGCGCTGCTGGCCGACCCGCAATGGCAGCCCTACATCGTCTTTCCCGGCGAGTTTGTGGCGCCGCAGCGGGTGGTCAGCGAGGTGAAGGTGGCGCAGGGCAAGCGCCCGTTGTTTATCCTGCTGGACGGCACCTGGAGCGAAGCGCGCAAGATGTTTCGCAAGAGCCCGTATCTGGAGCACCTGCCGGTACTGAGCCTGGAGCCGGAGCAGCTTTCGCGCTACAAATTGCGCCGCTCCAAGCGTGATGACCACTTCTGCACCGCCGAAGTGGCCGCGTTGTGCCTGGAACTGGCCGAGGACCAGCAGGCCAGCGAAGTGCTGGACGCCTACCTGGATGTTTTCAGTACCCATTACCTGGCGGCCAAGTTCCAGTTGGCGCTGGATCCGACGGACAGTGTCCACACCCGTCTGGCACCTTATCTGTAGGACTTCGGGGTCAGATGACCTTTGCATGATGGCACTGCATCGCCTGAGCCGGCTAAAATGCCATCAAGCGTAACTGTTCGTGACAGCCGCTGGCTGGCACCTTGTACGTTGGCGAGCACCGAACCCATCGGTGCTCCCATAAAAAACAGGATCATTTAATAAATGGCCACATACGAAATCCTGATTGCCGATGACCACCCGCTTTTTCGCAGCGCGCTGCACCAGGCCGTCACACTGGGCCTGGGCCCGGACGTCCGCCTGGTGGAAGTGGGCAGCATCGCTGAGCTGGAAGCCCGCCTGACTGACAAGACCGATTGGGATCTGGTGCTGCTGGACCTGAACATGCCCGGTGCCTACGGGTTTTCCGGCCTGGTGCTGTTGCGCGGGCAATACCCGCAGATTCCGGTGGTGATGGTGTCGGCCCAGGAAGAGGCAGACGTCGTAGTGCGTTCCCGCGAGTTCGGGGCCAGTGGTTTTATCCCCAAGTCCAGCTCCATGGAGCAGATTCAAGCAGCGGTGCGCACGGTGTTGGACGGTGATGTCTCATGGCCGCCGCAGGCATTCGAAGAAATCAACGTGTCCGCCGAAGCCAAGGCCGCTCAGGAAGGGCTCGCCAGCCTCACGCCACAGCAGTTTCGTGTGTTGACCATGGTCTGCGAGGGCTTGCTGAACAAGCAGATCGCCTATGAGCTGAGCGTGTCTGAAGCAACCATCAAGGCACACGTTACCGCGATCTTCCGTAAGCTGGGCGTGCGCACCCGCACCCAGGCGGCGCTGCTGTTGCAACAACTTGAGTCAATTTCCCACTCATAGGCCTGCTCGATTCACGCTTTTTTGACTTGGCGTGCTCTAGCTTCCTTCCATCTTTTTTGCTCAGTTGCCTACCTATGTCGCCTTTCAAGGGTCAAACCGGTATCAAACGTATCTTCAACGCCGGGGGCTATTCCCTCGATGGCCTGCGTGCCGCTTTCACCGGCGAGGCGGCTTTTCGTCAGTTGGTGTTGCTCAACGTTATCCTGATTCCGTTGAGCTTTTTCATCAGCGTCAGCCGTGTAGAGCGCGCACTGTTGATTGCCGTGTGCTTGCTTGCGTTGATTGTCGAGTTGCTCAACTCGGCGGTGGAAGCGGCCATCGACCGGATCTCCCTGGATCGCCACCCCTTGTCGAAAAACGCCAAGGACATGGGCAGCGCCGCGCAATTCGTCGCGCTGACCATGATTACCGTGGTGTGGGCCGTGATCCTGATCTAGGCGATATTCGGCAGCACGATCTCGTCGCTGCGCTGCACCCCGGCGGTAAAGGCGCGGCACAGTTCGAGGAACTCGCGCATGGCCGAGGTCTGGTACTTCTGTTTATGCCAGATAAAGTAGAACTGCCGGGCCAGGTCCAGGTCCGGGGTCTCGACGGGCACCAGGCTGCCGCGCCGGAACGCATCCCGTAGCGCCAGGCGGGAAATGCAGCCAATCCCCAATCCCGACTCCACGGCGCGCTTGATCGCCTCGGTGTGCTCCAGCTCCAGGCGGATATTCAGCGCGCTGCGATGATGGCGCATGGCCTGATCAAACGTCAGGCGCGTCCCGGAGCCCTGCTCCCGCAGGATCCAGGCTTCATGGGTCAACTGCTCCATGCTCGCCTGGCCACGCAGGGCCAGGGGATGCTGGGGCGCACAGAACACCACCAGTTCATCCTCGACCCAGGTTTGCACCTCAATGTCCGGGTGGCTGCAGTCACCTTCGATTAGACCCAGATCAATTTCGTAATGCGCAACCTGATGCACGATATGCGCAGTGTTCTGTACATGCAGCTTCACCTGGCTCTCGGGATGCTGCTGCATGAAACTGCCGATCAGCAGTGTGGCCAGGTAATTGCCGATGGTCAGGGTCGCGCCGACTGCCAGGGAGCCGAAGCCGGACTTGCCGTTGAGCAGGTCTTCGATTTCCTTGGCCTGGTCCAGCAGCGCCACCGCCTGGGGCAGCAACTGATGACCCAGGGCGTTGAGGCTCAGGCGTTTACCGGCGCGGTCGAACAATTGGCAGCTGGATTGGCGCTCCAGCTCGGTGATCGAGGTGCTGGCGGCGGATTGAGATAAGGCCAGAAGGCCAGCAGCGCGTGACACACTTTCCTGCTGGGCGACGGCGACGAAGACTTGCAGTTGACGGAGAGTAAATCGCATATCGATATAACCGATAACCCTTATCTTAATAATCCAGTTAACAGATATTGTCGCCGCCATTAGAATACTGTGCAATTGCGCACCTATCATTTTGGCGCAGACCCATTTCCAGGAGTTCCCCGTACATGAGCAACATGAACCACGAGCGTGTCCTCAGTGTTCATCACTGGAACGACACTCTGTTCAGCTTCAAGTGCACCCGCGACCCGGGCCTGCGCTTTGAGAACGGTCAGTTCGTGATGATCGGCCTGCAGCAGCCCAACGGCCGCCCGCTCATGCGTGCTTACTCCATTGCCAGCCCGAACTGGGAAGAGCATCTGGAGTTCTTCAGCATCAAGGTCCCGGATGGCCCGCTGACTTCCCAATTGCAGCATTTGAAGGAAGGCGACGAGATCATCATCAGCAAAAAACCGACGGGCACCCTGGTGCTCGACGATCTGAAGCCGGGCAAACACCTGTATCTGCTCAGCACCGGTACTGGTCTTGCGCCATTCATGAGCGTGATCCAGGACCCGGAAACCTACGAGCGCTTTGAAAAAGTGATCCTGTGCCACGGCGTGCGTTACGTCAACGAAGTCGCTTACCGCGAATTCATCACCGAGCACCTGCCACAGAACGAGTTCTTCGGCGAAGCGCTGCGTGAAAAGTTGATCTACTACCCGACCGTGACCCGCGAGCCGTTCGAAAACGAAGGCCGCCTCACCGACCTGATGCGCAGCGGCAAGCTGTTCAGCGATATCGGCCTGCCGCCGATCAATCCTGAAGACGACCGCGCCATGCTGTGCGGTAGCCCGAGCATGCTCGACGAGACCAGCGAAGTGCTGAACAGCTTCGGCCTGAAGGTTTCGCCACGCATGCGTGAGCCGGGTGACTACCTGATCGAACGTGCGTTCGTCGAGAAATAAACGCGGTCAAAAAATGTGGGAGCTGCCCGGTGTAGGAGCTGGCTTGCCTGCGATATAGGCACCTCGGTGTATCAGTTACACCACAGTGATGCCATCGCAGGCAAGCCAGCTCCTACACCGGCCAGCTCCCATATTTGTTTTTGGCGTTTATTCGGCCGCAACCACTTCAAGCACACAAATCATCCCAGCCTCGGGATAGTGCCAACGCACATCCACATCCCAGAAGCGCACACCATATTCGCGCTCCGGCCCTGGCGTCTGATACGCCGGCCGTGGATCCTGCGCCAGACACTGCTCAATCAGCTCTACCAGCGGCTCGTCCAGGCGCTGGGCGTGGCTGTGAGCCTGGTGCAGGGCGGTCTTGAGCCACTGCACAGGAATCAGCGGTGGTGCGCTGCTGGCGATGCTGTTGGTGGCGGTGTCGATGATGTCGGCATAGGGCACATACGGCTTGATATCCAGGACCGGCGTGCCATCGAGCAGATCGATCCCGGAAATCCACAGCCGGCCCGGCTCTACCTTGTCCAGCTTGACCACTGACTGGCCAATGCCATTGGGGCGATGGGTCGCGCGGGTGGCAAATACGCCCATGGACGTGTTGCCGCCCAGGCGTGGCGGGCGCACTTTCAAGCGCGGCTTGTCTTCCAGGGCCTGATGAAACAGGAACAGCAGCCACACATGGCTGACCTGCTCCAGGCCCTGTACTGCCTCACCCTGGTCGAACGGCGCGACCAACTCCAACACGCCGCGGGCGGCGGGCGCCAGTTGAGGCTGGCGCGGGATGGCGAACTTCTCCTTGAAGCAGGAGCGTACGAAGCCGACGGGCGAGACGTTGTAACTCATGGTTTACGCGCGAACCCGCAGGGTCAGGCCCTTGAGGAAGTTACGCAGCAACTGGTCGCCACACGGGCGATAGTTGGTGTGGCCGAACTTGCGGAACAGCGCGCTCAGTTCCGGCTTGGACACCGGGAACTCGGCTGCCTTGAGGATGGCGTGCATGTCGTCTTCCTTGAGTTCGAAGGCCACGCGCAGTTTCTTGAGGATGATGTTGTTGGTCACCGGGGTTTCGATCGGCTGCGGTGGACGGCTTTCGTCCTTGCCGCGCTTGAAGATCACCAGGCCATCGAGGAAGTGCGCCATGACTTCGTCCGGGCAGAACACGAAGCCTTCTTCCTCGTCTTTCTTGAGGTAGGTCAGCAGGTCGTCCTTGGACACTTCCATGCCGCCGATCTTGATGATCTCGACCATCTTGTTGTCGCTGATGTCGAGCATGTAGCGCACGCTGCGCAGTACGTCGTTGTGAATCATGGTGGGCAATCCTGGTATTCGACTGTAGACCTCGCCCGGGCGGGCGAGGTCGAGAGATAGGGTGGCTTAGAACTTTTCTTTGCCGGACATGTAGCGCCACTGGCCGACCGGCACCTTGCCGATAGACACGCCGCCAATGCGGATGCGGCGAATGGCCACAACCTTCAGGCCAATGGCTTCGCAGAACAGGGCAATGATGCCGGGCTGCGGGTTTTTCAGGGCAAAGCGCAGGCGGTTCTCGTTCTGCCAGCTGGCTTTGACCGCAGGCAACTCCTTGCCTTTGTACATCAGGCCGTGGGCGAGGCGGTTCAGGCCGTGCGCGGCCACGTCGCCTGAGACTTCAACCACATACTCCTGCTCGATCTTGGCGGCGTCGGCCGTCAGCTTGCGCAGGATCTTCCAGTCCTGGGTAAACACCAACAGGCCGCTGGCCTTGGCTTGCAGGTCGGCGCTGGCGGTCAGGCGCAGGAAGTGGCCCTTGAGCGGGCGCTTGCTGAAGCGGTGCTCCTCGGACAGGGTCTCGGCGCTGAGGGACTGCATCGCGCTGTCGACGTCCACGCCGGCCGGCGCATGAAACAGGATAGTCACCGGCTCTGGAGCGGTGGCCTTGGCCTCGGGATCAAGTTCGACTTTTTGTGTCGTGACCTTGAACTGCGGTTCATCGATCACTTCGCCATCCACCGAGACCCAGCCGCCTTCGATGAACAGCTCGGCCTCCCGACGGGAGCAACCGACCAGTTCGATAAGGCGTTTGGAGAGGCGTATGGGGTCAGTCATGACAAGGGCCGTAACAAAAGGGGGCAGCTATTGTACCTGCCTGGAGCCGGTTAATCCCGGCCCCATTTCGCCGCAGTTGCTTTTTGTGGGAGGTGTCAGCCACTGCGTGTTTGCTGGGCCTGGCGCAAACGCATATGCAGCAACGGATAAGGCTGCCCCATGCCGTCATGCTCGGTGCGCCCGATCACTTCAAAACCCTGCTTGATATAGAAGCCCAGGGCCTGGGGGTTTTGTTCGTTGACGTCCAGCTCATCGGCATTCATCGAGGTAATGGCATAGTGCAGCAACTGCCGGCCCAGGCCCTGGCCCCGGTAGTGCGGGTCGATGAACAGCATTTCCACCTTGCCCGCCGCAACGCCGGCAAACCCGGTGATCCGTTGGCGGGCGTCCTTGGTGCAGATCAACATCACGGCATCCAGGTAGCGCGTCAGCACCAGGTGCCTGAGGCGTTCGATGTAGCTTTGCGGCAGGAAGTCATGGGTGGCGCGCACCGAGGCCTCCCAGATCCGGGTCAGTTCCGGGTAGTCGCTGGTTTTTGGGGTGTGGATGACCGAGTGCTGGCCCATGCCTGCTGCTCCTTGCTGCTTGTTGGCGTTGATGGGGCAAACGATAGACCTAAAAAAGCCCCGCATCTTGTTCAGAAGCAGGGCTTTTTCAATTTTTTACAGCTTAGTCGCGTTTTTGCGCCCAGAGGTCGTACTCGTCGGCGTCGGTGACCGTGCACCAGACCTTGTCGCCTGGCTTGAGGCCGCTGGCGTCATCGATAAATACATTGCCGTCGATTTCCGGTGCGTCGAAGAAGCAACGGCCGACCGCGCCTTGCTCGTCCACTTCGTCGATCAGCACTTCGATTTCCTTGCCGATACGCAGTTGCAGGCGGGCCGAGCTGATGGCCTGTTGATGGGCCATGAAGCGCTCCCAGCGGTCTTGCTTGACGTCATCCGGCACCACGGCCAGGTCCAGCAGGTTGGCCGGGGCACCTTCCACCGGCGAGTACTGGAAGCAGCCGACGCGATCCAGCTGGGCTTCAGTCAGCCAGTCCAGCAGGTACTGGAAGTCTTCTTCGGTTTCGCCGGGGAAGCCGACGATAAAGGTCGAGCGGATGATCAGCTCGGGGCATATCTGGCGCCAGTTCTTGATGCGCGCCAGGGTCTTGTCTTCGAAGGCCGGGCGTTTCATGGCCTTGAGCACTTTGGGGCTGGCGTGCTGGAACGGGATGTCCAGGTACGGCAGGATCTTGCCGGCGGCCATCAACGGGATCAATTCGTCGACGTGCGGGTATGGGTACACGTAGTGCAGGCGCACCCACACACCCAGGCTGCTCAGGGCTTCGCACAGTTCGGTCATGCGGGTTTTCACCGGCGCGCCGTTCCAGAAACCGGTGCGGTACTTCACATCGACGCCGTAGGCGCTGGTGTCCTGGGAGATCACCAGCAGTTCCTTGACGCCAGACTTGACCAGGCGCTGGGCCTCGTCCAGTACATCGCCCACCGGGCGGCTGACCAGCTTGCCGCGCATCGACGGGATGATGCAGAAGCTGCAGCTGTGGTTGCAGCCTTCGGAAATCTTCAGGTACGCATAATGACGCGGGGTCAGCTTGATGCCCTGGGGTGGCACCAGGTCGATCAGCGGGTTGTGGTCCTGGCGCGGCGGCACTACCTCGTGCACGGCGTTGACCACCTGCTCGTACTGCTGCGGACCGGTCACGGCCAGCACGCTTGGGTGCACGTTGCGGATATTGCCTTCTTCCACACCCATGCAGCCGGTGACGATGACCTTGCCGTTTTCCTTGATGGCTTCGCCGATCACTTCCAGGGACTCTGCCTTGGCCGAGTCAATGAAGCCACAGGTGTTGACCACCACCACATCGGCGTCCTGATAAGTGGACACGACGTCGTAGCCTTCCATGCGCAGTTGCGTGAGGATGCGCTCGGAGTCGACGAGCGCCTTCGGGCAACCCAGGGAAACAAAGCCAACCTTGGGGTTGGCTTTTGCGATGGTGGTGGACATGTCTAACCTCGGTATTGAATGACGCCGCCAGTCGGGCACGACAGGGCAGCGGACGGGCACTTGATGTGCCTCTGATCAAAAAGTGCGCAATTCTAGCGACGGGAAACGCACTTGACCAGCTTTATGCAGGGAAATACGACGAGTGCTGCGCTATGCTGCGCGCCGTTGCACCGGGGCTAGGTTGGTAGTCAACAAATAATCTGTTACCAGAAGTACAGCGGCACATGCTGTGTATAGCTTAGCTTTGGGCTTAAGTGTATAGCTGGGCTGTTTATAAAAGACCTCAGGTCAAAAGGGCAGGAGTGGTTGATGGGTCAGGTAAATAGTCAGGCGGCGGGTGCCGGGCATTCCAGCGCAAAGCCAATCGGCATGTTGGTGGCGGCGGTCGGGGTGGTTTATGGCGATATCGGCACCAGCCCGCTCTACACCCTTAAAGAGGTGTTTTCCGGCAGTTATGGGGTGCAGGTCAATCATGATGGGGTGCTGGGGATCCTGGCGCTGATCTTCTGGTCGTTGATCTGGGTGGTGTCCATCAAGTACATGTTGTTTGTGCTGCGCGCCGACAACCAGGGCGAGGGCGGCATCATGGCGCTGACGGCGCTGGCCCGACGGGCGGCGGGCAATCATCCGCGGCTGCGCAGTTTCCTGGTGGTGTGCGGCCTGTGTGGCGCGGCGCTGTTCTATGGCGACAGCATGATCACCCCGGCGATTTCGGTGTTGTCGGCCATCGAGGGCCTGGAACTGGCGTTCGACGGCCTTGAGCATTGGGTCGTGCCCGTGGCGTTGGTGGTGCTGGTGGGGCTGTTCCTGATCCAGAAACATGGCACCGACCGCATCGGCAAGCTGTTCGGGCCGGTGATGGTCACCTGGTTTTTGGTGCTGGGCGGCCTGGGCGTCTATGGCATCGTCCAGCACCCCGAAGTGCTCAACGCGATGAACCCGATGTGGGGTGTGCGTTTCTTCATGGTCCATCCGGGTATCGGCGTAGCAATCCTCGGCGCCGTGGTGCTGGCCTTGACCGGCGCCGAAGCGCTGTATGCCGACATGGGCCACTTCGGCCGCAAACCCATTGCCCGGGCCTGGTTCATCCTGGTGCTGCCGGCGCTGGTGCTCAACTATTTTGGCCAGGGCGCGATGTTGCTCGGTGACCCCGAGGCCGCGCGCAACCCGTTCTACCTGCTGGCGCCAAGCTGGGCCTTGCTGCCGCTGGTGGGCTTGTCCACCCTGGCCACGGTGATTGCTTCCCAGGCAGTGATTTCCGGTGCGTTCTCGTTGACGCGCCAGGCGATCCAGCTCGGCTACATCCCGCGCATGCATATCCAGCACACTTCCAGCGCCGAGCAGGGCCAGATCTATATCGGCGCGGTGAACTGGTCGCTGATGGTCGGCGTGATCCTGCTGGTGCTGGGCTTCGAGTCCTCGGGCGCCCTGGCCTCGGCCTACGGGGTAGCTGTGACCGGGACCATGTTGATGACCACCATCCTGGTTTCCGCCGTGATGCTGCTGTTGTGGAAATGGCCGCCGGTCCTGGCCGTGCCCGTATTGCTGGGCTTTTTGCTGGTGGATGGCCTGTTCTTTGCGGCCAACGTGCCGAAAGTGGTGCAGGGCGGTGCATTCCCGGTGTTGGCGGGGATTGTGCTGTTTGTGCTGATGACCACCTGGAAGCGCGGCAAGCAATTGCTGGTGGAACGCCTGGATGAGGGCGGATTACCGCTGCCGATCTTTATCAGCAGCATCCGCGTCCAGCCGCCTCATCGCGTGCAGGGCACGGCGGTGTTCCTCACCGCCCGCCCGGACGCGGTGCCCCACGCTTTGCTGCATAACCTGCTGCACAACCAGGTGCTGCACGAGCAGGTGGTGCTGCTGACGGTGGTCTATGAAGATATCCCGCGCGTCCCGGCCCAGCGCCGCTTCGAAGTGGATTCCTATGGCGACGGTTTCTTCCGGGTGATCCTGCATTTTGGCTTTACCGATGAGCCGGACGTGCCCGAAGCCCTGAAGCTTTGCCATCTGGACGACCTGGACTTCAGTCCTATGCGTACCACCTACTTCCTCAGCCGCGAGACGGTCATCGCCTCCAAGCTCGAAGGCATGGCGCGCTGGCGCGAGGGGTTGTTTGCTTTCATGCTGAAGAACGCCAACGGCAACCTGCGTTTCTTCAAGTTGCCGGTGAACCGGGTGATTGAGTTGGGGACCCAGGTAGAAATGTAACTCCAACAAAAAGCCCCCGTTGCCATGCGGCAGCGGGGGCTTTTTTGTGCCTTGGGAAACTGGCTGATCACCTTGAGGAGCCGGCAAGCCAGATCCTACCGTGATGGGGTATTACTCGGTCTTGACCTGGCGCTTCTCGATGATATCCACCAGGCGCTTGGCCAGTGCCGGGTAGTTCTCGTCGAAGTGATGGCCGCCCGGTAACTTCATGGCTTCGCCCACGGCGCTCTTGTCGGTGCAGCCGCTCTCGTCGACTTCTTCCTCACCGTAGATGCACACCACCTTGGTCGCCGGCAGCTTGGCCATTTCCGGGCCGGTGGCGGCTTCCTTGCCGGCATTGCCGAGCCAGCCTTCCACTTCGATCTCAAAGCTGCCCGTGCGGGCAAAGGCCAGCAGGATTATCGCGTCTACCCGTTGCTGTTCGGCTTCCGGCAGGCGGTTGTAGATGGCCGGCAATACATCGGCGCCGAACGAGTAACCCGTCAGCACAAAGCGCTTGGTGCCCCATTTCTGCCGATAGTGCTGCATCAGCTCGGTCAGGTCCTTGGCGCTCTGCTCCGGGCTTTTGTGCTGCCAGTAATAGCGCAGGGTATCGATGCCGACCACGGGGTAGCCGATCTTGGCCATCTCGCCAGCCACGTCGCGGTCGAGGTCGCGCCAACCGCCGTCACCGGAAAGGAACAGGGTCACGGTGTCCTTGGCCTGGCCGGCCGGCACTTCCACCACCGGGATCGCCAGGCCGCCATTGTCCGAGCCCACCAGTTGCTTGCGCAGCTCGTTGTTCAGCACTTGCGGGTAATTGATGTCGTAGTCGCTGATGCTGGTGGTGGCGCGCGGGGTATCGCGTACGAAACTGGCGCTTTCGTCGTCAGGGTTATCGTTCCAGGCGACCAGCCAGTTGCCGTGGGCGGCGGTCTTGGGCAGTGGGTCCTTGCAGCCTTCCTGGACCAGGGCGAAGCCCACGGAGATGGCATTGGCCTTGTCGTCGTTCTGTGTCGCCAGCCAGCGCCAGGCGAGTGCCGCGCCAGGGCCGATGCCGCTGACCAGGGTGGCCGGGCCCTTGAGCTGGCCCAGGGCTGCTTGCAAGGCCTGCTCCTGCAGCTTGCAGTCGTCCTTGGGCAGGATCACTTGCACGATCTGTGCGCTGCCGCCCTGGCTCAGGGCAATCAGTTGGCTGTCGCTCAGGCTGGCGTCGGACAGCACGGCGACGGCTACGCGAGCCTTGGGAGTGGTGCCAGGGGTCACACGGGTCAGGGTCGAGCCGTCGGCCTGGGGCAGTTGCTCCAGGGTCGGTTGGGGGGCGGGGCGATTCCAGTACCAGTAGCCGCCACCCAGGATCAGGGCCAGCACCACCAGACTTGCCAATACATACCGCCAGGAGCGTCGAATCATCAGCGTTTCACCAATCCAGTCAAGCCGCCCGCGATCAGGGCGGCGGTATCGGCCAGTGCCACCAGCGGATCAAGTCCTGCGGGCACGGCCATGTAACGAGGTTCCCAGTCAGGCTGGAACTTGTCTTTGAAGCGGCGCAAACCTTGGAAGTTATACAGTTGCTCGCCACGGCGGAACACCATCGAGCCCAGGCGCTGGGTCAGCGGTGCGCCACGGCGCGGTTGCAGGCCCGACAGCGGCACCATGCCGAGGCTGAAGCGTGCATAGTTGTGGCTCTTATAGTGCTGGATCAAGCCGACCATCATGAACTCCATGGTCAGCTTTGGCGCATCCGGGTGCGCACGCATCAGGTCCAGGCTGGCCAGGTCATGGCTGTAGGTCTCAAGCAGGTTGGCGAAGGCCACCGGCTGCCCCTCGAAGCGAATCACCGCAATGCGAAAATGCTTGAGGTACTCGTCGCTGAAACGGCCCAGGGAGAAGCCCTTCTCGCGCACGTTCTTGCCGGTCAACCAGGCATCGGAGATGACTTTCAAGGCATCCATCGGCGCCTGGCCCGGCTCGAAGATTTCCAGGGACAGGCCATCCCGGGTCCCGCGGTTCCAGGTGTAGCGCAGGTCCTTCATCTCCTTGCCCTTGGCTTCCAGGTCAAAGCGCTTGAGATCGACCCGGGCTTCTTCGCCCAGCTTGATCGCGGTCAAGCCGATATCCATATAGAAGGGCAGGTTCTCCGCACGTACCTGGTAGAACACCGGGCGGGCGTGGTGGATGTCGCACAGGTCGCGAAACTGCCAGATCATCTCGGCCCGTGGCTGGGTCGGGCCGATCGGGTCGTACAGGGCCACCAGGCTGCGGCCGCGCCGGGCGTACATCAGGAACGCTTCGTCGTTGGGGTGAAACAGCAGGGCCTTGTCGCCGGTCAGTGCCAGGCCGCCGTCGGGTTGCGAGGAGGCCATCAGGATCTTGGTGGCACGCTCCAGCTCATCGGCGGTCGGCAGGTGGATCACCGGGCGGGCGGTGCGCAACAACCAGGTCAGCGACACAATCACCAGCAGGATGGCGGCGCCCAGCAGCGAGCGCAGGCCACGCGGGGCGTTGGCGTCGAGGGTGAACTGCCACCACAGTTGATGGCTGTAAGGTACGTCCTGATAGGCGAACAGCAGCAGCCAGATCGACGCCCCCAGCACGCACACGCTGGCCACCAGATACAGCGGGGAAAACGGGAGTTCGGTCAGGCGGCTGGCGCGGTAGAACGAGCGCCGGAAGATTGCCAGCAGCACCGCAGTGATGGTCATCAGGCTGGCTTCTTCCCAGTCGAAGCCTTTGAGCAGTGAGAGCAGGGCGCCCACCAGCAACAGCACCATGGTCAGCATCCAGGCTGCCGACAGGCGTCGACGCAGGCCCTGGGCCAGCAACAGGCACAACACGCCGATCAGGCTGGCGCCAAAGTGCGAGGCGTCAATCAGGCGGTGGGGAATCAGGAAGCCGATGTTTTCCAGGCGTGAGTCGATTTCCGGGGTGGCGCCGGAGAACAGCAGCACCACCCCGGACAAAAAAACCAGCACGGCCAACACCGGTGCCGCGAGGCCTGAGGCCACCCGCAGGCTTTGTTGGGTCTGGAACAGGCGCTGGGCTTCGTTGATCAGCAGGAAGATGCACGCGATCAGCAATGGCAGCACCACGTAGATCATCCGGTACAACAGCAGCGCGGCGGCCAGTGGTGCGGCGCCGAGCTTGTCGGCAAACGCGGCGAGCAGGATCGCCTCGAATACGCCGACACCGCCAGGCACATGGCTGAGCACACCGGCCGCGAGCGCCAGCAGGTACACCAGCAGGAACGGGCCAAAGGGCGGGGCTTCTGGCAGCAACATATAAAGAACGGTAGCGGCGGCGGCGACATCCAACGCGGTGATGATCAGTTGCAGGAACGTCAGGCGGCGCCCAGGCAGGCGCAAGGTGCGGCGGCCGGCCTTGACCAGCAGGTTGTCGGGGTAGGGCTGCTCTGGCAGGCGCCGACGATAAATCCCGATACACAATACGGCTGACAGCAGCAGCACCGCGCCTGCGATGCCGCCGAGCAGCGCTGCGGGCAGATGCAGGGCGTTGGAGGCGGCGGGCAGGTTGCTCAACGTGGCCAGGGCGGCGAGCGGTGGCAAGGCGCAACCCAGTGCCAGGCTGGCAAACACGGTCATATGGGCCACTTCCGAAGCCCCGATGCCATGCCGTGCATAAAGGCGGTAGCGCACCGAACCACCGGACAGCATCGACAGGCCAATCGCATTGCCGATGGCGAATGCTGTAAAGCCGCCGTAGGCCAGGGTCTTGGCCGGCAGTTTTACCCCGGCGTAGCGTGCGCCGGAAAATTCGTAGCCCAATAGAATGATGAAACCTGCGATCGCGGCGGCAAAGGCGCCCAGCAAGGCGGGCTTCGGTACTTCCAGGATCGAGTCGTGCAGGGCGTATAGATCCAGCTCTAGCAGCAGGTGGCGGCAGGCGATCAAGGCAATTGCAAACAGCAGCAGAGTGACCGCCAGCCCAATGGGTTGGCGATACTTGCTCAACAGATCCAGCCAGCGCAGGCGAGTGGGGGCGATCGGTTGTGTGGCTGTGACAGTGTCTTGTGGTTCAGACGAATTGGCGCGCATCAATCACCTCGTGGATTGTGCGCGACAGGATGGGGGTATCCAGCCAAGTTACCAATCCCTATGTACAAAATAATTACAAATAGTAACGCGGATCACCGGTCCCGGCGACAGCGTCCATTGGTCGCGCAAGGACGCGCTCGACACTTGAGCATAGCTTGCAAATGGATGGACTCTGAAACCCGCGGGCGGTTTCATGAAAGATGCCATGCCATTGTTTCAAAAGAACTTTTTCTGCGGATACAAAAAAGGCCACTCTTTCGAGTAGCCTTTTTTGATGTTTGGTTGCGGGAGCCGGATTTGAACCGACGACCTTCGGGTTATGAGCCCGACGAGCTACCAGACTGCTCCATCCCGCGTCTGTGGGCGGCATTCTACAGCGCAACGACGAGGTGTCAACCGTTAATGACATAAAGCGCAAAATAACTGCAAATTAGCCTAAGTGCTCGATTGAAAAAGACTTTTCACTGCCCTGGCGCATCGCCGGGGGTAGCAGGGCAAAAACCTGCACGCACAAAAAAGGCCACTCTTTCGAGTAGCCTTTCTTGATGTTTGGTTGCGGGAGCCGGATTTGAACCGACGACCTTCGGGTTATGAGCCCGACGAGCTACCAGACTGCTCCATCCCGCGTCTGTGTGTCGGCATTCTACAGAGGAATGGCAGTGTGTCAACTGCTGATTCCAAGAAAAGCGCTTGTGCTTCAATCGGTTAGCTCTCCAAGGCAAGGGCAGTATGGGGTTGCGGCCAGTCTAGCCGTGGCTTCCAGCTCTATTGGAGGGTGTTGTTCGATTGAAAAAATGAATTCATCCAGGTTTTTTCCTACCACTTTGTCAGATGATTCAAAGTACTGGTGCTATATACAGGTGTGAATGCGATACTGGCGATCCGTCTACTTATGTCCTGACCACGCCTCTCTTTATATGACGCAGCGCAAAATCATCCACGTCGACTGTGACTGCTTCTACGCTGCCATCGAAATGCGGGATAACCCGAGCCTGGCGCAAAAGCCCCTGGCGGTAGGTGGCTCGGCGGACCGGCGCGGGGTGATCGCCACCTGCAACTATGAGGCGCGGGCCTACGGTGTGCGTTCGGCGATGTCATCGCGCCATGCATTGAAGCTGTGCCCCGACCTGACCATCGTCAAGCCGCGCATGGATGCCTATAAAGAAGCATCGAAGGAAATCCACACGATTTTTTGCGACTACACCGATCTGATCGAGCCGCTGTCGCTGGACGAGGCTTACCTGGATGTTTCCGATTGCGCGCATTTCGGCGGCAGTGCCACGCGTATTGCCCAGGATATCCGCCGGCGCGTCTCCAACCAGTTGCATATCACGGTTTCGGCGGGGGTGGCGCCCAACAAGTTCCTGGCCAAGATCGCCAGCGACTGGAAAAAGCCCAATGGGCTGTTTGTAATCACCCCCGACCAGGTGGAAGATTTCGTATCGCAACTGCCGGTAAGCAAGCTGCATGGCGTCGGCAAGGTCACTGCCGACAAACTGGCGCGCCTGGGGATCGAGGACTGCCTGCAATTGCGCGAGTGGAACAAGCTGGCGCTGGTGCGGGAATTCGGCAGTTTCGGTGAGCGGTTATGGAGTTTGGCGCGTGGGATTGATGAGCGTGCGGTACACAACGACAGCCGCCGGCAATCGATCAGTGTAGAAAACACCTACGACGTCGACCTGCCGGACCTGCCCAGTTGCCTGGAAAAACTCCCGGAACTGATGGCGACCCTGGCCGGGCGCATGCAGCGCATCGACAGCAGTTATCGGCCGGGCAAACCCTTTGTCAAAGTGAAGTTTCATGACTTTACCCAGACCACCCTGGAGCAGGCGGGGGCGGGGCGGGATCTGGAGAGTTACCAGCAGTTGCTGACCCAGGCGTTCAATCGTGGGGGCAAGCCGGTGCGGTTACTGGGGATTGGCGTGCGCTTGCTCGACTTGAGCGTGGGGAATGAACAGCTGGAGCTGTCCTGGTAGATGGCTGGAGGTGGGCCTTATGTGGGAGCGGGCTCCTACATCTAGTGTTGCCTCAGCGGGTACCCGGATCCGCCACCAGCCGGCCGCCATCCTTGGTCAGCGCCTTGAGAAATTCCTGCTGCAATTCCGGATCATTGCGGGTCAGTTCAATCAGGCTCTGTTCCAGTTCGCTGGCTTCTTCTTCCAGGCCCAGTTCCGACAAGCGCTTGACCCGATGCACCCATTGGCTGACTTCGTCATCCTCCAGGTCGTCGTAGATCAAGGCGTGGGCTTCCAGCAGCTTGCCGCGCAAGGTCGTGCTGATGGCCAGGGATGAGTCCGAATGCACATCATCCTGGGCATCTTCAATGCTGATCCGCAAGGTGCGGACCTGGCTCAAATCCTGTTCGGCAAACGGGCTGTCCAGCAGGTTCAGGCGCAGGACGCCGTTGCGATCGGTGGTCATTTCGTGGGTCTGCTTGCCGGCCTTGACCTGCACCGGTCGCTCACTCCACGGCAGGCTGGTGTACTCCAGGCGGCGGTCACGCTGGATTTCATCGATACCCGCCAGGTTCTGTTGCGCCCGGCCGTGGGATTGCACGTTCATGAACGGGTTGAGCCCGGCCACGCCATAACTGATCCAGTCATGGGTCATGCTGTCCGGGAGGTTGCCCAGGGCAAAGATGTTCGCCACGTTGGCCCCGGCGCCCGCCACCACTGCCACCGCACCCAGCGGGATCTCGTAGAGTTCGCGCCAGGGTTGGTAGGGCGTGTAGCGATCATAGTGGCGCGTGACTTCAAATTCAGTGACTTCGAAAGTCCGCTGTTCATGAATGCGCACGCGGCGTTGCGGCAGTTCGAGCACCTTGGGTTCGCCGACATCGATCTGCAGGCTGTGGTCGAGCAACTTGCGCTCGATCCGTTCCTCGTGCTCGCTACGCTGCGACATCTGATTGGCGCAGCCGCTGACCAGCAGGGCGCCGCACAAGGCGGCGCCCCCCAGGGCTTTGGTGTTTCGCTTGAACATGACTTCTCTTGATCTGGTTTTCAGCGACGAATACGCGCCTGAAGGAAGGGCAGCACGTCAGCCACCGGCAACGGTTGGGCTTGGGCTTCGGTCCGGCTCTTGTATTCCAGATTGCCATCGGCCAGGCCGCGGTCACTGACCACGATCCGGTGAGGGATGCCAATCAGTTCCATGTCGGCAAACTTGATGCCCGGGCTGGTCTTCTTGTCGCGATCATCGAGCAGCACTTCGAAACCGGCGGCCGTCAGTTCGGCATACAGTTTGTCGGTGGCTTCGCGAACCTGCTCGGTTTCGTAGCGCAGCGGTACCAGGGCGATCTGGAACGGCGCCAGGGTGTCGCTCCAGATAATGCCTTTGTCGTCGTGGTTCTGCTCGATGGCAGCCGCCACCACGCGGGAAACGCCAATGCCATAGCAGCCCATTTCCAGGGTCACCGGCTTGCCGTTTTCGCCCAGCACTTCGCACTTCATCGCCTTGCTGTACTTGTTGCCCAGCTGGAAGATGTGCCCCACTTCGATGCCGCGCTTGATTTCCAGGGTGCCCTTGCCGTCCGGGCTTGGATCGCCGGCCACCACGTTGCGCAGGTCGGCCACGGTCGGCACCGGCAGGTCACGCTCCCAGTTGACGCCAAAGTAGTGCTTGTCGTCGATATTGGCGCCGATGCCGAAGTCGCTCATCAGCTCGACGGAACGGTCGATGATGATCGGCAATGGCAGGTTCAGCGGGCCCAGGGAACCAGCGCCGGCGCCAATGGCGTCACGCAGTTCGGCGTCCGAAGCCATGACCAGCGGGCTGGCCACGCCAGGTTGCTGGGCAGCCTTGATTTCGTTGAGCTCGTGGTCGCCACGGATAACCAGGGCGATCAGCTTGCCTTCTTCCTCGGCATGCACGATCAGGGTCTTGATGGTCTTTTCAATCGGCAGATTGAATTTTTCGACCAGGGCCGCGATGGTCTTGGTGTCTGGGGTGTCGACCAGGCGCAGCTCTTCAGCCGGCGCAGGACGGGAAGTTTCCCGTGGCACCGCTTCGGCTTTCTCGATGTTGGCGGCGTAGTCGGAGCCGTCGCTGAAGACGATATCGTCTTCGCCGGACTCTGCCAGCACGTGGAACTCATGGGAGCCCGCGCCGCCGATGGAACCGTTGTCCGCTTCAACTGGGCGGAATTTCAGGCCCAGGCGGGTGAACACGTTGCAATAGGCCTGGTGCATGCGGTCATAGGTGACCTGCAGCGAAGGCTGGTCGGCATGGAACGAATAGGCGTCCTTCATGATGAACTCGCGGCCACGCATCAAGCCGAAGCGTGGGCGGATTTCGTCACGGAACTTGGTCTGGATCTGATACAGGTTGAGGGGCAGCTGTTTGTAGCTGCTCAACTCGTTGCGCATCAGGTCGGTGATCACTTCTTCATGGGTCGGGCCTGCGCAGAAGTCGCGGCCATGACGATCCTTGAAGCGCAGCAACTCAGGGCCGTACTCTTCCCAGCGCCCGGATTCCTGCCACAGTTCAGCCGGCTGAGTGCTCGGCATCAATACTTCCAGAGAGCCGGCGGCGTTCATTTCTTCGCGAACGATCGCTTCGACCTTGCGCATCACCTTCAAGCCCATGGGCAGCCAGGTGTACAGGCCAGAGGCCAGTTTGCGGATCATACCGGCGCGCAGCATCAGCTGGTGGCTGATCACGACCGCATCGGAAGGCGTTTCTTTCTGTGTGGCGAGCAAATATTGACTGGTACGCATGGTAGGCCGTTGTCGGTTGCTTGGACTTGAAGTGACCTGGGATTGTACGGGCGGTCGCCGCCAGAGTACAGGCATCAGGTGCTGACGGGATTTCTGTGGGAGCGGGCTTGGCCGCGATGCCGGCGCCTGGCTGTGTCAGGCAAACCGCAGTGATGCTATCGCGGGCAAGCCCGCTCCCACAGGTATCAGCCTTCTTCGGGCGGGTTCAAACGGATCCGCCGGCTTTCCTGGTACCAATGCAAGGCAATCAGCAGCAGTGTCGGCACGCCGAGCAGCGCGGTGATCAGGAAGAAGTTGTGATAGCCGAACTTTTCCACCATGACCCCCGAGTACCCGCCGATCAACCGTGGCAACAGCAGCATGATCGAGCTGAGCAGGGCGTACTGGGTGGCGGAGAACTTAAGGTTGGTCAGGCTCGACAGGTAGGCGACGAACGCCGAAGTCGCCAGGCCCGAGCTGAAGTTGTCCAGGGAGATGGTGAAGATCAGCATCTGCAGGTCGGCGCCCATGTCGGCGAGCATCAGGAACAGCAGGTTGGTGCCGGCCGAGGTGATACCACCGATAAACAGGATCGGCAGGATGCCGAATCGCACGATCAACAGGCCGCCCATGCCGGCGCCGACCAGGGTCATGATCAGGCCGAAGATCTTACTGACGCTGGCGATCTGGTCCTTGGTGAACCCCTGGTCGATATAGAACACGTTGGCCATCACGCCCATCACCGTGTCCGACATCCGGTAGGTGGCGATCAACCCCAGCAGCAGCAGGGCCTGCCAGCGGTAGCGCAGGATAAAGTCGTTGACCGGCGTCAGCACCGGCGCCAGGCCCCGGCGGCCCATGGCCGAAAGGCACAGGGTGGTGAGGGTGATATAGAGGATGGCGCGCAGGAACGCGCGGTCTTCGAGCAGCAGGTCGAACAGGCTCACGCCTTCGAACAGCACGCTGGCAAAGTCGGTGTTGTAGAGCTGGGTGAACATCGCCGGGACCGACACCAGCAGGACGATCAACACGAATACCGACATCAGTTGGTGGGCAAAGGTATAGCGCCCGGCCTGCAACTGGGTGCGCAACGGCACATCGGGTTCGCGCATGAAAAAGCTGGTGAGCAGGGCGGGGATCATCAGTACGCCGAACAGCACATAGGTGCCGGTCCACGCCGAATGTTTGTAGTTAAAGCCGGTGGAGCCAAAGCCCTCGGCAAAGAACAGCGCGCCGGCGGTGGCCAGCAGGGCGGCGATCCGGTAGCCGGACATATAGCTGGCGGCCAGTGCGGCCTGGCGACTGTCGTCGGCGATTTCCAGGCGATAGGCGTCTACCGCGATGTCTTGGGTGGCGGAGGCAAATGCCACGATAACGGCAATGGCGATCAGCCAGGACAGGTGTTTCTGCGGGTCGCAGAAGCCCATGCCGATCAAGCCGAGAATTACCAGGGATTGGGACAGCACCAGCCAGGAGCGACGACGCCCCAGCTTGCCCAATAGCGGCAGGCGCCATTGGTCCAGTAGTGGTGACCAGACCCACTTGAACGCATAGGCCAGGCCGATCAGGCTCGCATAGCCAATGGTTTCGCGCGCCACACCGGCTTCACGCAACCAGACCGAGAGCGTCGAGAACACCAACATGTAAGGCAGACCGGCGGCGAAGCCGAGCAGTAACAGCACTAACGTCGAGGGGCTGGCATAGGCAGCGAGCGCGGCGCGCCAGGTTTTACGGGGCATGGGCTGGAGTCTGCCTCAGATTTACGGAAACAAAGCGCGCACTCTAACCGCTGTGCTCTACCGGGCGCCAGCCATGACGCTGAATATCAACGCGATTGTTCAGGATACTGACACCTTCGCTGCGCAAACGCGCACGTTGTTCATCGCCCGAAGCGCTACCCACAGGCAGACTTATCCGACCGCCGGCGGCGACTACCCGGTGCCAGGGCAACTTGGAACCCTCGGGAAGCTGGCTCAGGGTGCGGCCCACGAAGCGTGCGGCGCGCCCCAGGCCGGCCAGGTGCGCCAGTTCGCCGTAGCTCACCACGCAGCCTTCGGGCACTTGGGCCAAGGTCAGGTACAGCGCGGTACGGCGCATTTCGGCCGGGTTTTGCGGGGTGTCGGCGGGCTCGTTCACTGTTCTGGCGGCTCGGTTGAAATTGGTCGTCGATATGTAAGAAACGTCTGTAAAAATGCCGTTGAGAATTGAACTCAATAGAAAACCTTGAGTCAGTCCTTGCTAAGACTTCAGCTACGCCGATAATGCCTCCTTTTTCGCCAAACTTGAGCCCCGTAACCGCTTATGTTGTCCAGAACCCTGTTGTGCCTCGCTGTCTTTACTGCTTCTACCCCTGTGCTGGCCGATACGGTCTGGTTGAAAAACGGTGATCGCCTGACCGGCAAGATCAAGGTTTTCGACGGCGGCAAACTGCTGATCCAGACTGAATACGCGGGTGCAATCCCGGTGGACTGGAAGCAGGTGAAAACCCTGGAAAGCGACCAGGAACTGCTGGTCAAGCAGGATGCCTACACCGGCGAGAAGGCCAAGTCCCTGCACCCGGCGGAGGATGGCAAGGTGGTCCTGGCCAACGGCGAGACGCCCAAGACGGTGGAGTTGGCCAGCATCCAGCAGATCATCAAGCCCAAGCCGGTGATCGAGGATCTGGTGTGGAAGGGCAACGTCGACGTGGCGCTGGACTACAAGCGTGCGGAAAAAGACACCGACGATTATGACATCGACTTCAAGACCACCGCCCGTCACGGCAAGTGGCGGCATATCGCTGAAGGCGAATACAACCGCGAATTCCAGAACGATGTGGTCACCACCGACAACTGGAGTGCCGAGTACGCGCTGGACCGCTTTATTACCGACCAGTGGTTCTGGCAGGGGCGCTTGACCTACAAGCACGACAGGGTTGAAGACCTGCGTCGCCAGCGCACCGTCGGTACCGGTCCGGGTTATCAGTTCTGGGATGATGAACTGGGCGCGTTCTCCCTCGGCTCGCTGCTCAACCGCACTGACTATGAATACCAGGACGGCGGCAAGGACAACTTCTATTCCCTGGCCATGAAGTGGGACTACAACCGCTACCTGATCGGCAAGACCGTGGAGTTCTTCACCAACGGCGAAGTGGGCAAGCCCCTGGCCGGTCCTGCCGACTACGCCCTCGATGCCGAAATGGGCCTGCGCTACAAAGTCACCGAATGGGCCTCGCTCAATCTCAAGGCCGAGCGCGACATCATCAGCGGCGGTTCGGACAGCGACTTGAGCAAGACCCGTTACACCGCAGGTTTTGGCGTGACCTGGTAAGCCTGCCACGGTACGAATGCGGACTTTTAATGTGGGGCGGGCTTGCTCGCGATAGCGATGTATCAGTCGACATATTCGTTAACTGACCAGTCTGCTATCGCGAGCAAGCCCGCTCCCACAGTTGTTTTTCGGCGTTGTTACAGGCGCAACCCGCCATCCAGCTCCAGGATGCGCCCGGTGTAATAGTCGCTCTCGAAGATATATCCCGCCGAATGGGCGATTTCTTCCGGGCGGCCCATGCGCTTGAGCGGGATCCCCGACGTCATCTTCTCCAGCGCCTCGGGCTTCATGCCCAGGGTCATCTCGGTCTCGATAAAGCCCGGCGCAATGCCCGCCACGCGAATGCCATAGCGCGCCAGTTCCTTGGCCCAGGTCACCGTCGCCGCCGCCACGCCGGCCTTGGCCGCCGAATAGTTGGTCTGGCCCACGTTACCCGCGCGGGAGATCGACGAGATATTGATAATGGCGCCCTGGTTTTTCAGCTCCACCATCTTCGCCGCCACTTCGCGGGTGCAGAGGAACACGCCGGTCAGATTGACGTCGATCACCGCCTGCCACTGGGCCAGGCTCATCTTGGTCATCTCGCCGTCCTTGACCTTGAGCAACAGGCCATCGCGCAGGATCCCGGCGTTGTTGATCAGACCGTGGATCGCGCCGAAATCATCGGCGATCCGTGCCACGGTGTAGGTCACCTGTTCTTCGTCCGCCACATTGCATAGATAGCTGCGCGCGGTGACGCCATGGGACTGGCATGCAGCCACTGCCGCATCGAGCTTTTCCTGATTGAGGTCCACCAGCGCCAGGTGGGCACCTTTACTTGCAAAATACTCGGCCATGGAACGGCCCAAACCCTGGCAACCGCCGGTGATAATGATTACTTTGTCGTTGAGATGCATTCGCATGTCCTGTGAGCAGATTTAAGCGGTTGCCCAAGTCCGTTTTTTGACGGAATTTATCGAAGGAGTCATAAGTTGAGCGTCCACGTCGCCAAGAATGCCCGAGAACTACTGCTCAAGGAATACCGTGGGGCGCTCGCCACACACTCCAAAGCCATGCCCGGCTTCCCCTTTGGTTCGGTGGTGCCTTACTGCCTGGACGCCGAGGGCCGGCCGCTGATCCTGATTAGCCGTATTGCCCAGCACACCCATAACCTGCAAAAAGACCCTAAATGTTCGTTGCTGGTGGGTGAGCGTGAGGCGGATGACGTGCAGGCCGTCGGGCGCCTCACCTATCTTGCCGAAGCCGAAAAGCTCGAGGACGAGGCGGCCATTGCTGCCGCCGCCGAGCGTTACTATCGGTACTTCCCGGATTCGGCGAACTACCACAAGGCCCATGATTTTGATTTCTGGGTCCTCAAGCCAGTGCGGCATCGCTATATCGGCGGTTTCGGGGCGATCCACTGGGTGGATCATCTGACCCTGGCCAACCCGTTCGCCGGCAAGGCCGAGTTGAGCATGATCGAGCACATGAACAGCGATCACACCAAGGCCATCGCCCACTATGTCGAACTGGCCGGCCTGCCGACCTTCGAGCCGGCGCAACTGGCCGGTATCGACGGCGAGGGCATGCATTTGCGCATCGGCCAGGGCCTGCACTGGTTGCCTTTTGCGGATACTTGCAACACTCCGACACAAGTGCGCGAGGCCCTGGTTTTCCTGGCCCATGCCGAGGCTTGGCCGAAAAAAGCCGTCACACACGCTTGAATTCACGAAAGGGCGACGTCATCTAAGGTCTAGTAGCAAGGCATTCTTGCGTTGAGGAACCATTTGATGCGCCCTTTTTTATTGCTCTTTCTGCTGTTTCCGGTGCTGGAGCTGTTCGTATTCGTCAAGGTCAGCGGGGCTATCGGGTTTTTCCCGGCGCTGCTGCTGATCATTCTCGGCTCGATGCTCGGCGTGTTCGTGCTGCGGATCGCCGGCCTGGCCACCGCACTGCGTGCTCGTGAAAGCCTGAACCGTGGCGAGTTGCCGGCCCAGACCATGCTCGAAGGCCTGATGATGGCCTTGGCCGGTGGCCTGCTGATCGTGCCGGGTTTTGTCAGCGATGTGCTCGGTTTGATCCTGCTGTTGCCATTCACCCGTCGGTTGCTGGCGGGCAAGCTGCGCCAGCGTGCCGAAGAAGCGGCGATCCGCCAGCGTGCCTTTGCCGACGACCTGCAACCCCGTGGCGGCCCGGCACCTCGCCAGCCGCTGGGGCGTGAAGGTGATGTGATCGAAGGCGAGTTCGAGCACCGCGACTCCAAGTAATACCCTCCCTGGCATGGCCCCTGCGGGTGCCTTGCCGGAGTAAAAATTTTCACCGCTGGCCCTTGTAATAAGCATATACGCCCTTATGTAACGGTCACCGCAAGGTTTCTGGTGGCGACACCAGACAGACTTCCGCGTTTCGCTTGGCGAACCGCGACCGGCACCGCCGGACTACCACCAGCCGGTACTGATACCGGCCGATGAAACTTACAATTAGGAGAGATCGACAATGAGCAAGCTTCGTCCTCTGCACGACCGCGTCGTTATCCGTCGCAGCGAAGAAGAAAAGAAAACCGCTGGCGGTATCGTTCTGCCAGGTTCGGCTGCTGAAAAAGCCAACCACGGTGTGATCCTCGCAGTTGGCCCAGGCAAGACGCTGGAAAACGGTCAAGTACGTGAGCTGGCTGTGAAAGTGGGTGACAAGGTTGTATTCGGTCCTTACTCCGGCAGCAACACTGTGAAAATCGACGGCGAAGACCTGCTGGTGATGGCCGAGAACGAGATTCTCGCTGTCCTGGAAGGCTGATTTTCCCGCTCATTTTCCCGTTACTACAAAGTATTTAAGGAATATCGATCATGGCTGCTAAAGAAGTTAAATTCGGCGATTCCGCCCGTAAGAAAATGCTCACCGGTGTCAACATCCTGGCTGACGCAGTAAAAGCGACCCTGGGCCCGAAAGGCCGTAACGTGATCATCGAGAAGAGCTTCGGCGCTCCGACCATCACCAAGGACGGCGTTTCGGTCGCCAAAGAAATCGAACTGGAAGACCGTTTCGAAAACATGGGCGCGCAGCTGGTCAAAGACGTTGCCTCCCGTGCCAACGATGACGCAGGCGACGGCACCACCACCGCCACCGTTCTGGCTCAGGCAATCGTCAACGAAGGCTACAAAGCCGTCGCTGCCGGCATGAACCCGATGGACCTCAAGCGCGGCATCGACAAGGCGACCATCGCCATCGTTGCTGAGCTGAAAAGCCTGTCCAAACCATGCGCTGACACCAAGGCTATCGCTCAGGTAGGCACCATCTCCGCCAACTCCGACAGCTCCATCGGCGACATCATTGCCGAAGCCATGGAAAAAGTCGGTAAAGAAGGCGTGATCACCGTTGAAGAAGGCACTGGCCTGGAAAACGAACTGTCGGTTGTAGAAGGCATGCAGTTCGACCGTGGCTACCTGTCCCCGTACTTCGTCAACAAGCCAGAGACCATGGTTGCCGAGCTGGACAGCCCGCTGATCCTGCTGGTCGACAAAAAGATCTCGAACATCCGCGAAATGCTGCCAGTACTGGAAGCCGTTGCCAAAGCCGGCCGTCCACTGCTGATCGTTTCCGAAGACGTTGAAGGCGAAGCCCTGGCGACTCTGGTTGTGAACAACATGCGCGGTATCGTTAAAGTCGCAGCCGTCAAGGCTCCAGGCTTCGGCGATCGTCGCAAGGCCATGCTGCAGGACATCGCCGTCCTGACTGGCGGTACCGTTATCTCCGAAGAGATCGGCCTGAGCCTGGAAAGTGCCACCCTGGAAAACCTGGGTAGCGCCAAGCGCGTGACCATCTCCAAGGAAAACACCATCATCGTTGACGGTGCTGGCGTGGAGCAGGACATCCAGGCGCGCATCACCCAGATCCGTGCCCAGGTTGCTGAAACCTCCTCGGACTACGACCGTGAAAAACTGCAAGAGCGCCTGGCCAAGCTGTCCGGCGGTGTTGCAGTGATCAAGGTTGGCGCTGGTTCCGAAGTTGAAATGAAAGAGAAGAAAGCCCGCGTTGAAGACGCCCTGCACGCAACCCGCGCAGCCGTCGAAGAAGGCGTGGTACCTGGCGGTGGCGTTGCGCTGATCCGTGCCCTGGAAGCCTTGGTCGGTCTGACCGGCGACAACGCTGACCAGGACGTGGGTATTGCTGTACTGCGTCGTGCTGTTGAAGCACCGCTGCGCCAGATTGCTGCCAACTCCGGCGACGAGCCGAGCGTTGTGGTCAACGAAGTCAAGAACGGCAAAGGTAACTACGGTTACAACGCTGCGACTGGCGTCTACGGCGACATGATCGAAATGGGCATCCTGGACCCTACCAAGGTGACTCGTTCCGCGCTGCAAGCGGCATCCTCCATCGGCGGTCTGATCCTGACCACCGAAGCTGCGATCGCTGATGCACCGAAGAAAGAAGGCTCGGCTGGCGGCGGTATGCCAGACATGGGCGGCATGGGTGGCATGGGCGGCATGATGTAAGCCAGCCTTACCCCTGATGCATAAAAGCCCCGCCTGAGTGATCAGGCGGGGCTTTTTTATGGGCGCTTATCGAGTCAGCGCGCACTCATTTGAGGGGCGGCGTCTTTCGCGCCTTTCCAGGCTAACAGGTGTTGCTTGAAGTCATGACTGGCTGCCTGGTAGTAAGTGATCGCACGTTGGATCAACGGGTCATTGCTGTCTACCCGGGACTCCTGGCTCGCGCCCAGGGCCTGGTCATGGCGCCGCAGGCCTTGGCGGGGGCTGAGGATTGCCAGGTTGGTGCCGTCAAACAAGCCCAGGTGCTGATAGTTGCCGATCACTACGCGAGGAGGCAGCGGGTTGTCTTGCAGCAGGTTGCGTCCGAAAAACGTCGATTCATAGCTCAGGTTCAACAGACCCAGGAGTGTCGGGGCGAGGTCGATCTGGCTGGCCAGTTGCGCGCTTTCCCGGGCCTCGATCAATTTCGGCGCATAGATAAACAGCGGAATCTGGTAGTTGGCGACGGGCAAGTCTTCCTTGCCCGCGCTGCCGGCGGTGTGGTCGGCGACAAACACGAAGATCGTATTGTCGAACCACGGTTTTTGGCGCGCAGCCTGTAGGAATTGGCCGATGGCGTAGTCAGTGTATTTCACCGCACCGTCGCGACCGTTGCCGGACTTGATGTCGATCCTGCCATCCGGGTAGGTGTAGGGGCGATGGTTGGAGGTGGTCATCAACTGCAGCAGGAACGGTTGCTGCTTGGCATAACCGGCATCCGCCAGCTTCAAGGTTTGCTTGAAGAGGTCTTCATCGGCCATGCCCCAGGCGTTTTTAAAGCTGATTTCGGATTCGGCGACACTGCTCTGATCAACCACCCGGTAACCGTTGCCGCTGAAAAACGCATTCATATTGTCGAAGTAGCCGCGGCCGCCATACACAAACACGCTGTCATAACCGATTGCACTGAGCTGCTGGCCCAGGCTGGCGAAGCCGCTTTCGCGACCAATCCGTTTGACGATGGAGCGCCCCGGAGTGGGCGGGATGGCCAGGGTAATGGCTTCCAGGCCTCGGTCGGTGCGGGTGCCGGTGGCGTAGAAGTTGCTGAAATACAGGCTGTGTTTGCGCAACTCATCAAGGTTGGGGGTCAGGTTGCGGTCGTCGCCATTGCTGCCCATGTATTTGGCGCTGAAGCTTTCGATGGTCACCAGCACGATATTGGGTTTGCGCAACGTGCCGGGGTTGTCGATGGCGCGGCGGATATCCAGTGGATCGGTGCCAATGAACCGGGCATTGGGTTCACTGAGTTCTGCCCGTAGCTGGCGGGCCACGATATCGCTCGGCAGGCTTTTGTAGAACTGGCTGTAGTCCAGTTCATTGTTGCGGAACGCGGCGAAGAATTGGTATGGGCCATTGCTGGCCAGTTCGTTGTTATAGGCGTTGCCACCCTGGGTACGCGGGCTGTCCTGGCTGACCAACTGCAGGCTCAGGCCGGCAACCACCAACAATCCCACGGCATTGAGTAAGCGCCCACGCATGGCCGGCAGCGGCGAGTCGAGTGCTGCGTTGAACAGCTTGCGCAAGGCCAGGCTCAGGACAATCGCCAGTATTGCCAACAGGCCCAACAGTTTGCCGATTGGGTAGGACTCCAGCAGGTTGTTCAACACCTCATCGGAATACACCAGATAGTCGACGGCGATAAAGTTGAAGCGCACGCCGAACTCATCCCAGAACAACCATTCGGCCACCGAGGTGAACAGCATGGCGAACAGGCTGACGGTCAGTACGCCTTGCAGGAACCAGCGGTGGCCGCGCCGCCGCCACAAAGCCGGTGGGCACAGCAGCAGGTACAGGCCCAGGGGCAGCGCGGCATAGGCCAGGAACCCCAGGTCGTAGAGCAGGCCCACACCGAACACCGGCAGCAGGTTGCCGCCGACTTCATCCAGGTGGGTAATGAGCAGTACGCTGCGGGTCAACAGAAAAATAACCAGCCAAGCGCCGGTCACCAACAGCAGATAGCGCATTGGCGCAGTTTTGATAAAACCCATATCCAAGTTCCTTATATCAATGGGGGGCGATTTTCACTCTGGTACTGTAGTCAAGCTGTGAACCGATAGTGAAAAACTCGTTGCACCAGTCAATCAGTTGAAAAGAGTAATAGGTCAGCCCCTCAGGCCTAGCGGTAAGCCCGGCTTGGCCTTAAGCTGCGCGAGCCAACACGGCCGTTACCGCGTACGGAGACACTGCCCATGCGAATTTTATTGGTTGAAGACAACCGCGATATTCTGGCCAACCTGGCGGATTACCTGGGGCTCAAGGGCTACACCGTGGACTGTGCGCAGGACGGTTTGTCAGGCCTGCACCTGGCCGCCACCGAGCATTACGACCTGATCGTGCTCGATATCATGCTGCCCGGCATTGATGGCTACACCCTGTGCAAACGCCTGCGTGAAGACGCGCGCCGCGATACGCCGGTGATCATGCTCACCGCCCGCGATCAATTGGACGACCGCCTGCAAGGCTTCAAATCGGGTGCCGACGACTACCTGCTCAAGCCGTTTGCCCTGTCGGAGTTGGCCGCACGCATCGAAGCGGTGCTGCGCCGGGCCCAGGGTGGCGGGCGGCGGGAGTTGCAAGTCGGCGATTTGTCCTACGACCTCGACACCCTGGAAGTGACCCGCGAAGGGCGCCTGCTCAAGCTCAACCCGGTCGGCCTGAAATTGCTCGCGGTGCTGATGCAGAAAAGCCCTCACGTCCTGCGCCGCGAAGTGCTGGAAGAAGCCCTGTGGGGCGATGACTGCCCGGACAGCGACAGCCTGCGCAGCCACGTCCACCAACTGCGCCAGGTGATCGACAAGCCATTTGCCAAGCCATTGCTGCAAACCGTGCATGGCGTGGGTTATCGCTTGGCCGAGGGCCGTGATGGAGTTTAAGCAAAGCCTTGCCCAGCGGATCATCATCGCCTTTGCGCTGATGAGCGCGCTGGTAGCGGGGGCCTTTGCCATGGGCATCGTTGCCACGGTGCACCTGGTGGAAGAAAAACTGATTTCGGCGGGCCTGGGCGGCGACCTGCAACGCCTGCTGTTGATGGACAGTGTCGAAGACTGGCGTCACCGCCCCGAGCCGGACCAGTTGTTCTACTTCAGCGGCGGGCGTGGGGATTTCCAGCTGCCCAAGGACTTGCGGCACCTGGACGCCGGCTTTCACGAAGTGTTCCGCGATGCGCTTTCCTACCATGCGATGGTCGAAATCGTCGACGGCCGTCGGTATGTCCTATTGCAAGACCAAAGCGATTTCGAAGAGCGCGAGCGCGTGCTGTTTGCGGTGGTGCTGGTGGGGTTTGTCCTCAGCCTCGCGCTGGCGGTATTCCTCGGCTGGGTCCTTGCCCGCAAGGTGATGGCACCGGTAGTACGCCTGGCGCGCCAAGTGCGGCATCGTGACCAGTTGTTGGGCCTGGCCCCACCGTTGGCCCCGGACTACGCGGCCGACGAAGTAGGCGAGTTGGCGGTGGCTTTCGATGCGACCCTTGGCCGTTTGCGCCAGGCCCTGACCCGCGAGCGCCTGTTCACCAGCGATGTCAGCCATGAGTTGCGCACCCCCTTGATGGTGCTGGCCAGTTCCTGCGAGCTGCTGCTGGAAAACCCGGCCATTGATTCACGGGGACGCAAACAGGTCGAGCGCATCGCCCGGGCCTGCGAGGAAATGCGCGAACTGGTACAGACCTTCCTGATGCTCGCTCGTGCCCAGCACGATGACACCACGATGTCGCCCCAGGTCAGCCTGGCCGAGGTCGCGGAGGGCTTGCTGGGGATCTGGCGCGAACCCATCGAGCGCAAGGGCATCGAGTTGTTCTACCAGCCGGGCAACCCACTCGATACCCGCTACAACGCCACCTTCCTGCATGCGGTCATGGGCAACCTGCTGCGTAATGCCCTGCACTACACCGAGCAGGGGTTTATCCGCCTGACCCTGGAACCCACCGGCTTTGTGGTGGAAGACAGCGGCGTGGGGATTCCCGAAGACAAGCGCGAGGCCATGTTTGAGCCGTTTGTGCGCGGCAACGAAAAGCGCGGTGATGGCCTGGGCCTGGGTTTGTCGCTGGTCCAGCGCATCTGCGAAAGCCAGGGCTGGGTGGTCAGCCTCAGCACCATGGAGCCTAGCGGCTGCCGTTTCCATGTTGAATTGAGCCACGTCAAATCCTGATCTCTTCCTGCCCCTATCCTGGGGCAGACTCCTTCCTGTTCGACGAAGATGGCTTCCTGCCATGCTTTTTCCCTGTAAAACCTTGTAATTCTTTAGGGTTAGACGGGACGTTTTTTTCACAAAGGGTTGACCTGCGGATGACGTGCGACTGCTTAAGGTTGTAGGCATCAGTCCAGGAGACTCGTTGATGGCTACTCCGATCAAGCTTGAATTTTCCGCAAAGTACGATGACCGGCACGCTCAGCAATATTTGCACAAGCACCAGGACACTTTGGCGCGCCGGCTGTCCCACAAACGCGACGAACAATTGGCCCGTGGTGCGCTGGCGATGGCCGGCGAGCCCGGCCTGGTATTGGACTTGCCGTGCGGCGCCGGGCGTTTCTGGCCGCTGCTGGCCGAAAAGCCCAACCGGATCATTATTGGGGCGGACAATTCCGAGTCCATGTTGAACATCGCCATGGGGGCGCAACCGGCGGATGTGGTCAAGCAGGTACGACCCTTGCAGACATCTGCGTTTGATATCGATTTGCCAGATAACGCCGTGGACAGCATTTTTTGCATGCGCCTGTTGCATCACATCGGCGAGCCGGCGCATCGCATGGCGATATTGAAGGAATTTCAACGAGTTACCCGCGACAGTGTGATTGTTTCGTTGTGGGTGGATGGCAATTTCAAGGCCTGGAAACGCAAGCGCCTGGAAGTGCAGCGCCGCAACAAAAGTGAGCAGGACAGTTACCGAAATCGATTTGTGTTACCGGCTGCTACTGTTGAGGCTGAGTTTGAGCAAGCAGGTTTCCGCGTCCAGGAGTGTTTGGACTTCATACCGCTGTATGCCATGTGGCGAGTGTACGTATTGCGCAAGAGGTAGCAGGATGGTGGTTGAGTACGTAGCAGGCAGTCACGTAGCTCCTGAGGAGCGGTTCGATTATTTCTGGCGGCAGCAGGGCGAGTGGGTCGAGGAACCCAATCGACGTCGGGGTGGCGAAAGCGGCGTACAGCGGGTGATCGGTACCAATGGGCGCTTGCTCTACAGCAAGCGCCAGACAGGCCATACCTACCGCAGCTGGCTGCATCCCTTTGGGCGGCCTACGGTGCTACGCGAGCGTGATGCGCTCAGGGGCCTGCGCTTGCTCGATGTAGGTGTTCCGGAGCTGGTGTTCTGTGGTGCCCGTCGTGATCCGGACCACCAGTGGAAGGCCTTGCTGGTGACGGCTTCATTGGACGGATTCGTGGAAATCGACAACTGGTACGCCGCCGGCGGTCGCGAGCAATGCGGGGAGCTGGTGCATGAGCGCCTGCTGGCTGAATTGGCGCAGACCCTGGCGCGCATGCACAAGGGGCGCTGGCAGCATGGCTGCCTGTACAGCAAGCATATTTTTGTGCGGGTCAGCGGGGCGGGTGAGGGCGCGACGGTCGAAGTGGCGCTGCTGGATCTCGAGAAGTGCCGCCAACGCTTGACCGCCCGCCGGGCCGCCGCCCATGACATGCAGCAATTGCGTCGCCATTCGTCGTGGAATACCGCCGACTGGCAAAAACTCAGCTACTTTTACCAAGCGGCGTTTGGCAGCGCTATCAAGGGTTTAACCTAATGAAGCTAGAAATAGCACGAGGTTTGTTTCTGTTGGGGGCCTTGGGCATCGCATCCCTGGCCCTGGCTGCCTGGGAGCAGCCCCGCACAGAAGTCCTCAGCGCGGTGCACAGTGGCGGGCAATGCCCGCTGCCACGGATCGCCAAGACCGCTGGGGTCACGCAGCCTGATCATCAGCTTTTGCTGTTTATGTTTGGGATGTCCCAAGGCATGAGGCCTGCGAGTTGAAGAGATTGACGCCCCGATAAAAGGCCTCGCATAGCGAGGCCTTTTTTGTGGACCACGGCAGAGCCCGAGCGCGCAACTACATCCCTTGTAGGAGCCGGCTTGCCGGCGATGACGCCAGTAAGAACACCTCGGGGATGTCAGGTATCCAACGTGATCGTTAACGACCATCGCCGGCAAGCCGGCTCCTACAGTGGGCGTCAACGATCAGGTCAGTGCCGTTACCGCGCCCATGGATAGGTACTCAATCAGCCAAGGGATCACGCTTGGCCAGCAACGTATAAACACACGGCAACACAAACAAAGTGAACAAGGTGCCCACCGACATCCCCGTGGCAATCACCATTCCGATATCAAACCGACTGACCGCCCCGGCCCCCGTGGCAAAGATCAACGGCACCATGCCAAACACCATCGCCGCCGTGGTCATCAATACCGGGCGCAGGCGAATCGCCGCGGCTTCTTCTACCGCTTCTCGGGGTGTCAGGCCCTTGTCCTTGCGCAACTGGTTGGCAAACTCGACGATCAGGATCCCATGCTTGCTGATCAGACCGATCAACGTCACCAACCCCACCTGGGTGTAGATGTTCATGCTCGACCAGCCGAGGAACAACGGGATCAACGCGCCGCAGATCGACAGCGGCACCGTCACCAGTATCACCAGCGGGTCACGGAAGCTCTCGAACTGTGCCGCCAGCACCAGGAAGATGATCGCCAGCGCCAGGCCAAAGGTGACCCACAGCGCGCTGCCTTCCTGGATGAACTGGCGCGAGGCGCCGCTGTAGTCGAAGGCATAGCCGGCCGGGGTTTCTTCGATGGCAATCTGGCGCACGGTGTCGATAGCCTCGCCCATGCTGACAATCGGGAAGCCCGAGATCAGCGCCGAGTTGAGTTGCTGGAACTGGTTCAGTTGGCGCGGGCGGGCACGGTCGCTGACGCTGATCAAGGTCGACAGCGGCAGCAGTTCGCCCTGGGTGTTTTTCACGTAGTAATTGTTCAGCCACTCGGGGTTGTCCCGGTAGGCCCGTTCCACCTGGGCGATCACCTTGTAGCTGCGCCCATCAATGGTGAACCGGTTGATCTCTGCCTCCGCCAGCAAGGTCGCCAGGGTGCTGCCCAAGTCCTGCATCGACACCCCCATCTGCGCCGCCTTGGCGCGGTCGATGTCCACCACCACCTCGGGCTTGTCGAACGCCAGATCGATATCCACGAAGGCGAACTTGCCCGACTCCATGGCGCGCTTTTTCACACGGGCGGCCACTTGCAGCAACGACTCGTAGTCATTGGGGGTGTTGATCACAAAACCGAAGGGCAGGCCTTCACCGGTGCCCGGTAGCGACGGCAAATTGAAGCCGAACACCTGCAAGCCGGGGATCTGCTCCAGGCGTTTCTGCACCTCAGGCAGGATCTGCATTTGCGTGCGGTCGCGCTCGTTCCACGGCTTGAGCAGGAAGCCGCCGATACCCGATTGCACCCCGTTGAACCCATTGATCTGGAACGAGGAGTAGTACTCCGGGAAGTCCTTGAAGATTGCGATGAACTCGTCGGTGTAGGTGTTCAGGTAGTCCAGGTTGGTCGGCTGCGGCGCGCTGGCCATCATGAAGATGATGCCCTGGTCTTCGTCGGGGGCCAGTTGCGACTGAGTGAACTTGAGGAACACCGGGATCAGGCACAGCACGATCAAGGCAAACACAATCACCATCGGCCGGGTGTTCAATGTGCCATGCAGCATTGTCTGGTAGCGGCGCTTGAGGCCTTCGAAGATGCGGTCCAGGCGGTGGCTCAGGCCGCTGGGGTTTTCGTCGTGGCGCAACAGCAGGGCGCACATCATCGGCGACAGGGTCAGGGCGACGATGCCGGAAATCACCACCGCACCGGCCAGGGTCAGGGCGAACTCCTTGAACAACGCCCCGGTCAGCCCCTCCAGGAAGCCGATGGGCGCGTACACCGCCGCCAGGGTGATAGTCATCGACACCACCGGCACGGCAATCTCCCGCGCACCTTCCAACGCGGCGTCCAGCGGCGTCTTGCCGTCTTCTATGTGGCGATGGATGTTTTCCACCACCACAATCGCATCATCCACCACCAGGCCAATAGCCAGCACCATCGCCAGCAGCGTCAGCAGGTTGATGGAGTAGCCCATCAATTGCATGAAAAACAGCACGCCAATCATCGACAGCGGGATGGTCACCACCGGGATCACCACCGAGCGCAGCGCCCCGAGAAACAGGAACACCACGACGATCACGATCAACACCGCTTCAAACAAGGTCTTGACCACCTCGTTGATGGAGGCCTGGATAAACAGCGTGGCGTCGTAGGCGATTTCTGCCTTGAGGTTGGGCGGCAACTGGGATTCCAGCTCCGGCATCAGTTTGCGCACTTCCTTGATCACATCCAGCGGGTTGGCGCTGGGCGTGGCCTTGATGCCGATGTACACCGAGGGCGTGCCGCCAAAGGAGCTGATGGCGTTGTAGTTTTCCGCGCCCATTTCCACCCGCGCCACGTCGCCGAGCAGCACCCGGCTGTCGCCATCGGTCTTGACGGTGATGGCGGCGAAGGCTTCGGCGGTCTTCAGGTCGGTATTGGCGTTGATGCTGGTGACCACATACTCACCCTTCACTTCGCCGGCGGCGGAGAGGAAGTTGTAGTTGCGCACGGCATTGGTGACGTCGCTGGCGCTCAGGCCAAAGCCGGCGAGCTTGACCGGGTCCAGCCACAGGCGCATGGCAAATACCTGGTTGCCGAGGATCTCGGCTTCGGCCATGCCGGGCAGGGTCGCCAGCTTGGGCTGGATCACCCGCGACAGGTAATCGGTGATCTGCGGGTTGCTCAGTTGCTGGCTGGAGAAGCTGATGTACATCAGCGCCGAGGCATCCGCGGCCTCCTTGCTCAACACCGGGTCTTCGGCGTCCTGGGGCAGCTTGTTCTTGACCTCGTTGGCCTTGGCCAGCAGTTCGGTAAACAGCCGGTCGCTGTTGGCGCCGATCCGCGCATAGATGGAAATCACCGAGAAGTTCTGGCGACTGACCGAGGTCATGTAGTCGATGCCTTCGGCGCTCGCCAGGCTTTGCTGCAGCGGTTGGGTGATGTAGCCCTGGATCGTCTCGGCATTGGCCCCGGGGTAAGCGGTAGTCACCGTGATCAGGGCATTTTCCATGGACGGGTATTGGCGCAGCGGCAGTTTGCTGTAGGCCTGGAAACCCAGGAGCACGATCAGCAGGCTGACCACCATCGCCAGTACCGGGCGGCGGATAAACGTGTCGGTAAACGCCATGGCTCAGTTCCTTGAACCGTCGTTGCGCGGAGGTTGGCCAGGGCTGGCCGGCAAGTTTTTATCCGCCGTGATGGCGATGTGCGCACCGGTGTCGAGCTTGATCTGCCCGGCGCTGATCACTTGCTCGCCACTGCTCAGGCCCTGGGTGACCAGCACCAGGCCGTCGCGTCGTTCGCCGGTCTCGATAAAGCGCCGCTCCGCGATCAGGATCGGTTGGCCATTGGCATCTTCTTCGAGGCTGCCGTCCTCGGTCTTTTTCTGCGCTACGACGTAGGCGGAATTGCCGTAGAGGGTGTAGGTAATTGCACTTTCCGGTATCACCACCTGGGCCTGCGGGTCGGGCAACAGTACCTGCAGGCTGCTGAACATGCCCGGCAGCAGTTTAGTGTCCGGGTTGGCCAGGGTGGCCCGCACCAGCACGTTGCGGGTGCTGCTCTCGACTTTCGGGTTGATCGCACTGAGGGTGCCGGGGAAGGTCTGCCTGGGGTAGGCCGAGACTTGCACCTGCACCCCCTGGCCGACGGCCAGCTTGGGCACCGATTGTTCGGGCACATAAAAGTCGACGTAGAGGCTGCTCAGGTCCTGCAAGGTGGCGATCACCGTGCCACTGGCCAGGTAGTCGCCCACATCGACCTGACGGATGCCGATAGTGCCGCTGAATGGCGCGACGATGTGTTTCTTGGCCAGGGAAGCCTTGAGCTGGTTGACCGTGGCCTTGTTTTTTTGCAGTTGCGCCGAGAGCCGGTCGAACTCGCCTTTGGAGATCGCCTGGCTGCCCACCAGTTGGCTGCCGCGCCCGTAATCGAGCTGGGCCAGGCCCAGGTCGGCCTGAGCGGTTTGCAGCAGGGCGTCTTCGACCGCGCTGTCGAGTTGCACCAGCGGTTGCCCGGCCTTGACCTTCTGGCCGGACTCGAACTGTACGTCCTTGACCGTTCCGGCAATCTCCAGGGCCAGGTTCACCCCCTGCAAGGCCTTGAGCGTACCCACCGCCGGCAGGCGCTGTTGCCAGGGTTGCTCGACCGCCGTGGCCACCGCCACGCTGATCGCCGGCTTGGGCGCGGAAAAGACCTGGATCTGCTGATAGATGGAAAAGGCTTTATAGCCCGCCAACAGCAGGACGATTAACAGGACAACGGCCAACATGATCAGCATGCGACGACGCAGCATATTCCGGTTCCTTGGAAAAAACTGAGGCAGACGAAGACGAACGATTGGGCACATTACTCCGAGTTTCGGCGCGATTCCAACTGGTAAATGCCGCCGCGTGCGCACAGGCTCAAGGGCAATGGTTTTGAGGCGCAGGGGAGTGGGAAAGGGGGGCAGGCCTTTCCCGCAGGAGGTCAGGGGGCGGGCGTATCGCGCTTGGCCAGCACCGTATACACGCAAGGCAGGACGAACAACGTGAACAAGGTGCCGATGGACATGCCGGTGGCGATCACCATGCCGATATCAAAACGGCTGACCGCCCCCGGACCGCTGGAAAACACCAGCGGGACCACCCCCAGTACGGTGGCGATCGTGGTCATCAGTACCGGCCGCAAGCGAGTCGCGGCGGCTTCCTCGATGGCGGCCCGCGCAGACAAGCCTTGCTCCTTGCGCAACTGGTTGGCGAATTCGACGATGAGGATGCCGTGCTTGCTGATCAGGCCGATCAGTGTGACCAGGCCTATTTGTGTGTAGATGTTCAGGGTCGACCAGCCGAGGAACAGCGCGATCAGCGCACCGCAGATCGACAGCGGCACGGTCACCAGGATCACCAGTGGGTCACGCAGGCTTTCAAACTGTGCCGCCAGCACCAGGCCGATGATCGCCAGGGCCAGGCCGAAGGTGCCCCACAGCGCATTGCCCTCCTGCACGAACTGGCGCGTGGCATTGCTGTAGTCAAAGGTGTAGCCCGCCGGTGCCTCCTCCCGGGCGATGGTTTGCACGGTCTCCAGCGCGTTGCTCATGCCGACGATCGGATACGCCGAGACCAGCACCGAATTGAGCTGCTGGAACTGGTTCAACTGCCGTGGGCGTACCTGTTGGCTGGACACGCTGATCAGTGTCGACAACGGTAACAACTGGCCCTTGGCATTTTTTACGTGGTAGTGACTCAGCCAGCCCGGATTGTCCCGGTAGCTGCGTTCGACCTGGGCAATCACTTTGTAGAGATTGCCATCGATCCTGAAACGATTGATTTCTGTCTCTGCCAGCAGGGTCGCCAGGGTCAGGCTCAGGTCTTCCATGGACACGCCCATCTGCGCGGCCTTGACCCGGTCGATGTCAATCATCACCTCGGGCCGGTCGAACGCCAGGTCGATATCCACGTAGGCAAATTTCCCAGAATCGATTGCCCGTTGCTTGACGCGTTCGGCCACCTCCAGCATCGATGTGTGGTCCTGCTGGGAACTGATCACAAAACCAAAGGGCAGGCCCTCGCCGGTGCCCGGCAAGGACGGCAGGTTAAAGGCAAACACTTGCAGGCCGGGGATGCTGTCGAGCTTTTTGCGCAGGGGCGCCAGGACCTCCATCTGCGTACGCTTGCGCAGGTTCCAGGGCTGCAACTGGAAACCACCAACCCCTGAATGCACACCGTCCAGGCCATTGATCTGGAACGAGGCCTGGTATTCGGGCAGGGTCTTGAACTGCTCGATAAACGCCTGAGTGTAGGTATTGAGGTAGGCCAGGTTGGTCGGCTGCGGCGCACTGGCGAGGATAAAGATCAGGCCCTGGTCCTCATCGGGGGCCAGTTCCGAGAGGGTGAAGATGAGCATGGCCGGAATCAGGCCGAGTACCAGCAGGGCGAACACGATAACCACCGACTGTGCCCCCATGATCTGGTGCAGGCGGCGCTGATAGCGTTGTTTCAGGCTATTGAAGAACCGGTCGAGGATCAGCGCCAGGCCCTGTGGCTGTTGTTCCGGGCGCAGCAACAGGGCGCACATCATCGGTGACAGGGTCAGTGCGACGATGCCGGAAATCACCACGGCGCCGGCCAGGGTCAGGGCAAACTCCTTGAACAGCGCACCGGTCAGGCCCTGGAGAAAGCCGATGGGCGTATACACCGCCGCCAGGGTGATGGTCATGGAGATCACCGGCATACACACCTCCCTGGCACCCTTGATCGCGGCCTCGAGGGGAGATCGGCCTTTTTCGATATGCCGGTGGATGTTTTCCATCATCACAATGGCGTCATCGACCACCAGGCCGATGGCCAGCACCATGGCCAGCAGCGTCAGGACGTTGATCGAATAACCCATCAGTTGCATGAAAAACAGGCTGCCGATCAGCGACAGCGGAATGGTGATGACGGGAATCACCACCGAGCGCAAGGAGCCGAGAAACAGGAACACCACCAGCACCACAATCAGGATGGCTTCCATCAGGCTCGACAGAACGTGCTCGATTGAGGCGTTGATATACAGCGTCGAGTCGTAGGCAATGTCCGCATGCAGTTGGGGCGGTAGTTGCGCCTGCAATAGTGGCATCAGGTCGCGCACGCGCTTGCCCAGCTCCAGCGGGTTGGCATCGGGGGTGGGCTTGATGCTGATATAGGTTGCGGGCAGGCCGTTGAAAGAGCTGAAGCTGTCGTAGTTCTGGGCGCCTAGCTCCACTCGCGCTACATCACCGAGACGCACCTGGCTGTCGCCGCTGGTTTTCAAGGTAATGGCCCGGAAGCCTTCAGCCGATTGCAGTTCGGTATTGGCCGTGACGCTGGTTACCACGTACTCGCCGGTGGCATCGCCGGCGATAGACTGCACGTTGTAGCGCTTGATGGCCTGGGTCACATCGCTGGCGCTCAAGCCAAACCCGGCGAGCTTCAGCGGGTCGAGCCACAGGCGCATGGCAAAGCTCTGGTTGCCGATGATCTGCGCCTCGGCCATGCCCGGTAACGTCACCAGGCGCGGCTGTACCACCCGCAGCAGGAAGTTGGTGATTTGCGCGTTGTTCATGGTGTCGCTGGAAAAGCTCAGGTACATCAGCGCGGTGTTGTCTGCGGCGACTTTGCTCAGGACCGGATCGTCAATATCCCGGGGCAGTTGATTGCGCACTTCATTGGTCTTGGCCAGCAGCTCGGTGAACAAGCGGTCGCTGTCGGCACCGACGCGGCCATAGATGGAAATACTCGACACATTCTGCCGGCTGGAAGAGCGCATGTAGTCGATGCCTTGCGCGCTTGCCAGGCTTTTCTGCAACGGTTGCGTGATATAGCTCTGCACGGTCTCGGCGCTGGAGCCCGGCGCGAGCGTGGTCACCGTGATCAGTGCACTTTCCATCTGCGGGAACTGGCGCAGCGGCAGTTTCCCGTAGGCCTGCCAGCCCAGCAGCACGATCAACAGGCTGACGACCAAGGCCAGCACGGGGCGGCGGATAAACAGGTCGGTGAAGGTCATTCGGCGTGCTCCGGAGGGGGCGCCAAGGGCGGTTCATCGGGTTGCGTGCGATCAATACTGATATGCACCGGGGTGCCGTTCTGCAGCTTGATCTGGCCCGCCGTGACGACCTGTTCGCCTTTGGCCAGGCCCTTGGCAATCACGATATCGCCATCGCGTCGCTCGCCCGTTTCAACCAGGCGTTGTTCAGCGATCAGGCCCCCTGGGCCCTCATTGCCGGTGTGGGGTTTCACGACGTATACGTACTGGCCGTATGGGCTGTAGGCGATCGCGCTTTCCTGGATCACGACATGGGAGGAGGGGGTGTCCAACAGCACCTGCAAATGGGCGAACATCCCCGGTAGCAGATATTTGTCCGGGTTGGCCAGGGTCGCACGCACCAACACATTTCGCGTGTTGTCGTCGACGATGGGGTCGATGGCACTGATGCTGGCGCGACTGAAAAGCCCTGGCCGTGCCGAAACTTCAACCTGCACCGGCTGGCCGATCTTGATCAGTTGGACGGCCTGCTCGGGGACATGAAAGTCCACGTAAAGGCTGCGGGTGTCCTGCAGGCTGGCGATCACCGTGGAGCTTTGCAGGTAGTCACCGATGTTGACCTGACGGATACCGATAGTGCCGTCGAACGGCGCGACGATCTGTTTTTTTGCCAGGGCCCAGCGGCGCTGTGCAACCAGGGCCTTGTTGCGGTTGAGCTCGGCGGACAGGCGATCGAACTCGCCCTGGGAGATGGCATTGATACCCACCAGTTGGTGCCCACGCTGAAAGTTCTGCAGCGCCAGGCTGCGATCGGCCAGGGCCACGTCCAACTCGGCCTGTTCGGCCTGGTGTTCGAGCTGCAGCAGGGTTTGCCCGGCCTTGACCGCCTGCCCCGAGTCGAAGTGCAACTGAGTGACGACGCCGGGTACCTCGATACTCAGGTTGATACCTTGCAACGCCTTGAGCGTACCGGCCGCGGGCAACTGGCGCTGCCAGGGTTTTTCCACGGCATTGGCCACGGCCACGCTGACGGGGGGCTTGGGCGCATGCAGCAATTGCAGTTGCTGGTAAATCCAGAATGCCTTGTAGCTGGCAAGCATCAGCACGACCAAGAGGACGATGCTGAGCATGGTAATCATCCGGCGGCCCGGCATAGTTGCTTCCTTGTGAGGGTGACGTGGTGCGTGGGGCGCACGCAGGAGCGCCGCTGGCACGGTGAGCCACGCAGTCTTCACGAGAAAGGCGGGTGCTATAAGACGCAAAGTCGCGAGTGTGTGTGTGAAGTCTGCTCCCTCGTCGAGGGGCGTTTTCACAGGTCGCGTAGGATTTTTTCAGTGGGGCGGCTCCCAGGTATCAGCCCGGGAGCGCTGCGATGGCGTCAGATCAAATGCAGGTGGTTATCCCAGAACCCAGTTGGCAGATCCAGGGGCTTGGCCACCAGTTGAGGCTGGCGGCAATCGTAGAAACGGCAGCGGCCCTGGCCGGATGTCACGACAAACCCGTCCGCTACCGCACCCACGCCGGCACAGTCGGGCAACGGTCCGTCCAGGCGCAGTTCGCCGCTGTCCATGTCCCAGATAAAGAAGCGATTGCCCCGTGGCGCGGTCAGTGCCACCAGGCGCAGTTCACTGTGTACCGCCACGCTGGCGGTGTAGTGCCCCATGGCCTGCAACTGCTCGTCCGCCACCGGGAACGCCACGAACGGCTGGCCCGGACGCTTGATCGCCAGCAGCTCGGAACGCTCCTGTGACGGGCCCATGAACTGTTGCCCGGTGAGGATCGTGCCATCGCTGGCGATCCCCATATGGCGCACGCTGTTCATGGGCTGGCCGAGGGTTTCCTTGCTCAGTAGCGTGCCGTCGCGCTGCATCAGTACCAGGCTGGGTTCCATGGCGTTGAGGTTCATCTCGACCCGGCTTTCGGCCTCGGTGCGGATCCCGCCATTGGCCACGATCAGAGTCTCGCCATCGGGCATCCACGACACCTGGTGCGGGCCGATGCCGTGGGTGGAAAGCTCCCCACTGTGCACCAGGCGCTCACCTTCGAACCGGTACACCCCCAACAGGCCGCGACCGGGGTCGGTGGTGTCGTTTTCCGTGGCATACAGCCAGTCGCCACTCTTGTGGATCACCGCATGCCCATAAAAGTGCCGGTTGGCCTGGGACGTCACGGTTTGCAGCAGCGTGCCGTCGCGCAGGTCCACCAGGTAGCTCTCGGTGCCCGGGCGGCGGGCCACGAACAGCGCGATGGGCAGGCTCGGGTGGTTGATGATGTCGTGGCAACGCTGGCCAACCTGGGTGGCGAACACCTGGCTGCCATCCAGGCGATAGCCCACGGCGTAGTGCTTGCCGTCGCCATCATCCCGGGCCGACAGCAGCAGCGGGCTGTCGCCCTTGCGCTTGAACAGCGTCCAGCCGCCCAGGGTGATTGCACTGAGCAGCACGCTACCAATGGCCAAAGCCTGTCGCCTGAGCATCATCAGTCACCGTCGTTGGCATTGAAGCCCAGTTGGATGCCCAGCGCCTTGGCCAGTTCGCCTTCGTGCAGGCGGTGGACGACGTTGAGGCTGTCGTAGATAGCGTTGAGTTGCTCGCGCCCGGCGTCGTCGGCCAGCAGTTCATTGAGCGAACGCTGGTTGCTGTCGAACAGTTTCAGGGAGGCTGCGTAGGCTGCGTCGATCTTCTCGGCCAGAGGCTTCTGGTCGGCAGGCAGCAGGCCGCGCAGGCCCTTGTTGTCGACCCCGGCCCAAACGGTCTGGGCCGCCGCGAGGCTGGCTCGCAAGCCTTGCAGGGACGATTGGCTGCGCCACGCATCGGCCTGGAACGGCTGGGGGATGCCCTTGGACAGGCGACCCATCGGTGTGCCGAGTTTTTTCTTCAGGGTGTCCAGGGCCGTGACCTGCACGCGCAGCAGTTCGGCGATGGCTTCGTGGGAATCGGCGTAGCGCTGGTTAGGAAACTTGGTCATCTGCGCCAGCATGCCGTCGGTGCTGTTCCAACTGGCCAGAATTTCTTCGGCCAATTGCTTCTGGCGCTCGCCGATGGCGATCAGCAGCGGGCAGTAGCGGGCTTTCTGGGCGTCGTTGGCAATGTCGGTCTTGGCGTCATACAGGATGTATTCGTAGGCCGACAGGCCTTGCACCACAACGCTGGACTTGGCCAGGGCAGCGGCATCGATCTGCGGCTGGGCGGTGGCCAGTTGCTCGACCTGACGGCCAACGAGGTTTTTCTTGTCTGGCCAGAACTGCACCTGCCAGGCGCGATTGCCCTCGGCCAGCGGGCCGATCAGCAGCGGTTGCAACTCGGCCCAGGCTTTTTGCGCGTGGAGGAAGTCGGCGCGGGCGGTCTCCAGGGATTCCTTGCCTTGGCAGTAAGCCAGGGCGCTGACGGCCAACTGCCGGTCAGCTTCGACCCAGCGGCTGTAGGTCGGCAGGATCACTTGCTTGGCAATGGCCGCCGAGGTGACCGCTTGCGGATCCTGCGGCGCGCAGGCGCCAAGGGCCAGGGCGGCGAGGCTGGTGAACAACAACTTGGGACGGAACATGTCGAGCTCCCTTCAATAATTGGGGCAAAGCTTATAGAGAATTCAGGAACGCGAGCAATGCTGCTCGCTGCTGCGCATTAAAAGACAACACCTGTTGCTGCGCCGCCTGGGCTTCACCGCCGTGCCACAGCACGGCTTCAAGCAGGTTGCGGGCGCGGCCGTCATGCAGGAACTGGGTGTGGCCACTGACGTTTTGTGTCAGGCCAATGCCCCACAACGGCGGCGTGCGCCAGTCGCGGCCACCGGCCTTGAATTCGGTACGGTTATCGGCCAGGCCCTCGCCCATGTCGTGCAGCAGCAAGTCGCTGTACGGGCGGATGACCTGGTTGGCCAGCTCCGGCTCGGCGGCATTGCTGGCCGTGGTGAACGTGGGCGTGTGGCACGCCTGGCACCCGGCCTGGAAAAACAAGTTTTTGCCGGCCAGCACCTGTTGCGCATTGACATCACGGCGCGCCGGTACGGCCAGGTTGCGGGTGTAGAACAGCACCAGGCGCAGGATGTTATCGCTGACTTCCTGCTCGCCATTTTCGCCATTGCCGTTGGGCGCCTGCTTACAGGCAACCTGTGCGTCGGTGCAGTCGTCCATGGGCCGCAGGCGGGTGGTCAGGCCCATATCACCAGAGAACGCGTGAACATTTTGTTGATTGAGGTTCGGCTGCCCGGCTTTCCAGCCAAAGCGCCCGAGCACGGTTTTTTGCTGGGCATCATCCCAGACCCAGTTCGGGCGGCCGAGCACGCCGTTTTTGTCCGGGCGTTTGCTGGCGTTTTGCAGGATGTCCGCGTCGCTGATGGCTTCGAGCAAGCCCAGGCCGATCATCGGCGGTGCTACACGGGCGGAAAACCGCGTATCCGGGTGCATCGGCCCGTAGCCGAGCTGGGTGATCTGCAGGCTCGGCTTGCGCAACTCCACCACCGTGCCGTCCTTGAACGTGACGTTGACCGGGGTGTAGTCGACCCGCACCTTGCCTTCCGGGACCACGCCGGGCACGGCCATGTCCTGCAACTGCCCGCCATACACCGGCTCGGGCACGATCCCCAACTGTTCGATGACCTTGGCATAGGGCGGCGAATCCGGGATCGACAGGCGCACCAGCATGGACACCGCGTTGCTGGCCTCAGGCAAGGGCGGATGACCGCGGCCATCCTTGATATGGCAGTTCTGGCAGGCATTGGTGTTGAACAGCGGCCCCAGCCCATCACGGGCGGTGGTGGTGGCCGGGGCGATCACCCACGGATTGCGGAAAAAGCTGTTGCCGACGCTGAAGTCCAGGCGGCGCGTTGGCGCCAGGTTGGCCGAGGGCAGCGAAAAGGCATTCTGGTCGGTCTTCCTTACCGTCGTGCTGCCTCCCGAACGCGCCTCACCCGGCTCGGCCTGGGTAAACGTCGGCGGCGGGGCGTCATCGCAGGCACTCAGGCTCATGGCCATCAAGAGTGCAGACAGGCGAAGAGGCAAGCGGGGCATCGATAATCCTGGAAGACGGGCGACGGTGGATGAAATTCAGGGGGCAAAGTCTAACAGGGCGGGGCGGATTGAATAAGAGCAATTATCGTTTGCTCCAATCTGATGCATTCCCGCTAGAATGGCCGCACATTTTTCCTGGAGGTGGCCAATGCAGGCTCTCGACGCTTTGCTCAACCGTGTTTCCGTACCGCGCCTGCTGGAGCCGGCCCCCACTGCCGAGCAGCGCGAAGTGCTGTTCGCGGCAGCCATGCGTGCACCGGATCACGGCCAACTGCGGCCTTGGCGCTTCCTCACCGTGGAAGGCGCGGCCCGTGAGCAAATGGGCACCCTGCTGGCCGAAGCGGCCCGCCTGCAAGACCCCGAGGCCCCGCAAGCGGTGATCGACAAGGCGCAGAACGGCCCATTGCGTGCGCCGCTGGTGGTGGTGGTGATTGCCCGTCTGCAGGAACACTTCAAGGTGCCCAAGTCCGAGCAGTTGCTGGCGGCGGCCTGTGCGGCCCACGGTATTTTGCTGGCGGCGTATGCCCAGGGGATCGGTGCGGTGTGGCGCACCGGCGAGTTGTCGTATTCGGCGCATGTGGCCAAGGGCCTGGGGTTGAGCGCGGGTGAGGAAGTGATTGGCTTCCTTTATCTGGGGACCGCGCAGAACCCGCCGCGTACGGCGGCCAAAGAAGACATCACGGCGTTTGTCAGCGCCTGGACCGGTCTCTGACCCACCGCAAACCTATGTGGGAGCGGGCAAGCCCGCTCCCACATTTGATCTTCACTGCTTTGAGCATTGCGTTCGCTTAACTGATCGGTATTAGGGCAAGTCCCCTCCCACATGGGGTATTTCATTGTTTTCAGGACCTGGGCTTACACCCGGAACTGATCCATCAGTTTCATCTGCTGATTGGCCAATGCATTCAATTGGCTGCTGATCGCCGCTGATTCAGTGGCCTGGCCAGTCAATGTCTCGGTCACGGTACGGATCGCCGAAACGTTGCGGTTGACCTCTTCGGCCACGGCGCTCTGTTCTTCGGCGGCGCTGGCGATTTGCAGGTTCATGTCGCTGATCACCGTCACCGCATCGCTGATCTTGCCCAGGGCCTGGACCGCCTGCTGGATCTGCCCGGCGTTGTTCTGTGCCTGGCTCTGGCTCGAATGCATGGTGGTCACCACCCCACGGGTCGCACTCTGGATGCGTTCGATCACCAGGCGGATTTCTTCCACCGAATCCTGGGTGCGCCGCGCCAGGTTACGTACCTCGTCCGCCACTACCGCAAACCCCCGCCCGCTTTCCCCGGCGCGCGCGGCTTCAATCGCGGCATTGAGGGCCAGCAGGTTGGTCTGCTCGGCAATGCTGCGGATCACCTCCAGCACCGAGCCGATCTGCTCACTGTTGACCGCCAGGGCTTCGACTTCAGTCACCGCCTTGCTGACTTCTTCGGCGAGGGTGGTGATATCGCGGGTGCTGCGCTCGATAATCGCCAGGCCTTCGCGGGCCGATTGATCGGCGCCGCGCGCTGCACTGGCCGCGTTTGAGGCGCTGTTGGCCACATCATGGGCGGTGGCGCTCATCTCGTTGGAGGCGGTTGCCACCTGGTCGATCTCGCGGAACTGTACCTGCATGCCTTCGCTGGTCTGGCGGGCGATTTCCGAGGACTGGTCGGCGGTGCCGCGGGCTTCGGTGATGCTCTGCTTGATCTGGGCGATGGTCGGTTGCAGTTTGTCGAGGAAGCGGTTGAACCAACTGACCAGCTCCCCCAGTTCGTCTTTTTTCGTGTAGGCCAGGCGTTGGGTCAGGTCGCCGTCGCCGCTGGCAATGTCCTTGAGCATCGCCGCCACGCTGTTGATCGGGCGGGTCACGCCGGTAGCGGTCAGCCACATCAGCAGCAGGCCCAGCAGGCCGGCTACGGCGCCGACCAACAGCGCTTGCAGCGTGTCACGGGCCTGGGCCTCGTCGAGGACCCCTTGCAGCTTGACCGAGTCGGCCAGCAGCACGTCCTTGGGCAGTTTGATCACCACGCCCCAAGGCTTGGCATCGGCAATCGGCTTGACCGGATACACCGCGCGAATCGTATCGTCCTGCTCGCGGACCTTGCGCGTGTCACTGGACAGCAGTTGCACGATCTCTTTGCCTTCGGCGCCGAGCACATCGACGATGCTCTTGCCGACCTTGTCCGGCTCGCCGCTGAAGCTGGCAATCAGGCCACTGCTGGAGAGGATTTCCATGATCCCGGCGCCGTCAAACAGCTCTTTTTGCGCGGTATTGGCCGCCGCTTGCAGGGCATCCAGCGCAATGTCGACGCCGATCACCCCAATGACCTTGCCGTCGGCCAGCAGCGGCAGGGAGATGGTGGTCATCAGCATCGACTTGCCGGCGACTTCATCGGCGTACGGGTCCAGCAGGCAAACGTTGCGGGTATCCCGTGGGCAGGTGTACCAGATGTTGTAGGGCGTACCGCTGAGGTTGAGGGTGGTCTTGGTCAGGTCCGCTTCCACCATCACGGTGTTCAGCCCTTCGCCACCGGCACGGCTCCAGTAGCTGGAGAACCGCCCGGCCTCGTTGGAGGCGCGCAGCTTGTCGTCGATAAATTCGCTGTCCTTGCCATCCAGGCCGTTGGGTTCAAACGACAACCAGATCCCCAGCACCTTGGTATTGCGCTCGAACGCAGTCTTGATCCGCTGGTTGAGTTCCTCGCGCACGGTGGCCGCTTCCAGCGAACGCTTGGCGGCCATGTTACGCAGGTCCTTGACCTGGTCGGCGAGGGCGGTGACCACCAACAGGCTCTCGCCGAAGGCTTTCTGCACCTGCACGGCCTGCTCGGCGGCCTTGGCCTGGAGCAGGTTCTCCACGCTGGCGGTGAGCATGCGCGAGCTGGACGCGCTGACCAGTTGGTCGTTCTGGTTGGACTGGTAGATATTCAGGCTGACGATCAGCGCAATCACCCCCAACAGGCAGAGACCGGACAGCAGCACGATTTTCAAGCGGATGGAGAGGGTGTCGAACATGGGCTTACTCGCGATTGGACTTGTTGGTGTGCAAGCAGGGCAACGGCCAAGTCCATTCGGCGCTATGCCCGGAACATCGGCACCGACGGGTAATTCATGAGGAATAGGCGATGAGCGGTAGGGCGCTCAGGCAGCGGTTCGCGCGAGGCGTTCGGGGCGTGACCAGATCCACAGGTTGCCCAGGCTCATACCGGCGATGGCCAGGTAGATCGGCCAGCCGTGATCGAGCATCACCAGCATCAGGCCGGCACACAGCAACATGCTCACGGTGGCGCTGACCTTGGCTCGACGGGCGATGATCTTGCCGTTGCGCCAGTTGAACAGGATCGGCCCGAACAGCCGGTGGTTTTCCAGCCAGGCGCTCAGGCGCGGCGAGCTCTTGGTGGCGGCCCAGGCGGCCAGCAGGATGAATTCGGTGGTGGGCAGGCCCGGCACGACAATCGCGATCAAGCCGATCCCCAGGCTGACATAGGCCAGCAGGCCGAACAGGATTCGGGCGAGTTTGGAGGAGGATTGGACGGGGGCTGTCATAGGTACGATTTGTCAGGGTTTCGAAAAATCTGAAAATGGAGCGCGATCAACATGTGGGAGCGGGCTTGCCTGCGATGCAGACGCTGCGGTGTATCAGTTAGACCGCAGCGATGCTATCGCAGGCAAGCCCGCTCCCACACAACCCCGCTCTCACATTCATTGCATTCCAGCAGCGCGATCAGGCCAGTTCTGGGGCGCTAGCGTACGCCTGTTCCAGCAACACGGTGAAGCGTACAAACGCATCCACGGCACCTTTTTCTGCTGCGGCTTCTTCTTCGGCGCTCAGTTCCAGGCTGTCGAGGGTGCGGGTGAAGCTCTTCCAGCCTTCTGCACGACCACCGGCTGGCTCGCCCAGGTGACGGGCACCGAAGGTTTCGCTCAGGCCCAGGCCGACGGCACGCTTGATCAGGAACGCTGCGCCCAGCTTGGAACCTTCGGACACGAACAGCCAGCCCAGGGCCTGGGCCTTGCTCGGGTTCTGCACGGCACCGGCCACGGGGGCGGGTACTTCGGTTTCCAGGTCGGCCAGGTCCAGCTTGGCGGCTTCGGCGCGGCAGCGCTCGGCCAGGTCCGGCACCAGCTTGATCAGCTCGGGATCGTTGTACAGCGCCACCAGTTCCGATTGGAACAGGTACTGCGCCACCACGAAACGGGCGAAGTTGGCCTGGGTTTCAAACGGGGCGTGAGCCTTGACCAGGGCATCGAGCTTGGTGTGCGGCTCGTGGGTGATCTGGTTCAGGCGCTGGGAGCGCAGGCTTGCGCGTTCTGCGGTAGTGGAAGCGGTCATTGGATGTCCTTGAGAAGGAAAAGCGCCTTGTTGCCAGGCTGTTATTACTAGACGAACAAGAAGACGCGTCACAGTAAAAAATCCTCACCCCGCCGGCGATAAAACCGGCGAGGTGGGGCTGCATGGGTCAGATGTCCCAGATCAGGTTGATCGCAAAGTTGCGTCCTGGCTGGGTCAGGCGGTCCAGGCTGGCTGGCGAAGTCACGCCGGCTTCGCCCACACCGTCGTAGCTGCGCACGTCATCCCAGTTCCAGTATTTCTTGTCGGTCAGGTTGTACAGGCCGCCGTTGACGGTCAGATCGTCGGTGACTTTGTAGAAGCCGGTCAGGTCGACGATGCCAAAGCCCGGGGTCTTGAACGGGCCATTGGCCTTGATGCCGGTCGGGGTAAAGAACGTGGCGCTGTCGACCCGGTTCTGTTTCTTGACCAGGGTCCAGCTGACCAGCGCACCGTAGGTGTCCTGGTCGTAGCCCAGGCCGAACACACCCTTGAGCGGGTTGACGCTGTTCAGCGGCTGGCCGGTTTCGTCGTTGCGCCCGTGGGCGTAGGCAATCGCGCCCTTGGTATACAGGCCTTGCGGTGCGCCGAAGGCGTCCAGGTTCAAGCGCCCTTTGACCTCCATGCCCTTGATGGTGGCACGCTTGATGTTGCCTGGCTGGAAGATGGTGCCGGTGGGGCCCAGCGCGGCGTTGTCCTCGTCGATGAAGTCGCGGTACTTGTTATAGAACACCGCGACGTCGAAATTGCCTGCGTCGAAGTTGCCACGGATCCCGGTTTCGTAGCTCTTGCTGGTTTCCGGCTTGAGGTTCGAGTTGGGCTCGACGATGTAGCCTTCGCCCAGGTTTTCAAAACGGCCATACAGCGCTTTGGCTGATGGCGTACGGAAACCTTCGGCGTACTGGCCAAACCAGGTGTACTGCTCGGTCAGTGCGTAGGTCACGCCCAGTTTTGGCGAGAAACGATGCCAGGTTTTGTTCGAGTCGTCGTGGGGGAACTTGCGGTCCGGGTCGGTGGTATTGAGGAACTCTTCGGTCAGCTTGGGTTTGAGCTGGATGTAGTCGTAGCGCACGCTCGGCAGGAAGGTCCAGTCATTCCAACTGATCTGATCCTGGGCGAACAGCGCGTAGCTGTTGATGGTCGGATCGGGGAAGTCGCTGGCTTTTTTCACGCTGTCGGCAGGGGTTGGGCTCGGTGCGCCGATGGCCGTGCAGCCCGCGCCTACAGCCAGGCAGGTCGCCGCACCTTCGCGCGAACCGGTGACTTTCTGCTGCTTGATCGTGGTGCCGTAGGTCAGCAAGTGATCGGTGTCGCCGATGACGAAGGCCTTGTCCAACTGCGCGTCGAACACCCACTGCTTTTCTTCGTAGAGGGTGTCGCGGGTCCGCAGCACGCGGCGGCCGGCCTGATAGATTTCGCTGGTGGCCTGGTCGGTCTTGGCGATCTGGTAGTTGAGGCTGGTCTTGATGTGATCGGCAATCGGCGAGTCGAGGGAAAACTTGTTTTCCAGGCCAAAGCGCTCGCGGGTGATGGTGTCGTTACCGCGACGGTCACGGTACATATTCATACCCTGGCCTTCGAGGAAGATCCCGCCTACCGCGCTTTTCTGGTTGATGTCGCGGTCGTCCTTGTACTTCTCGTAGGTCAGGCCCAGGCGGTTGTCTTCGCCGTAGTTCCAGCCCAGCTTGGCCAGCACGTTGGTGGTGCGCACGTCTTCCGGGTTGGCGCCGGTGCGGGCCAGGCCGGTGGCGTTGTTGCCGTTGTAGGACTCCATCTCGTGGCCATTGCGCTGGCTCAGGTGCAGCAAGCCGTCGAAGTCCTGCACCCGCCCGGCGACGGTGCCGGAGGTCAGCCAGCTTTCGTCCGCCGAGCTGTAGCCGGTCTTCAGGCGCGCGCCCACATCCTGGCCGGGCTTGATGATGTCGTCCGGGTCGAGGGTGAAGTAGCTGACGGCGCCGCCGATGGCGCTGCTGCCGTACAGGGCCGAGGCCGGGCCGCGGATAATCTCGACGCGCTTGACGATTTCCGGGTCGACATAGTTGCGGCGGGTCTTGGCGTACGGGCCGTTGAAGAAGTTGTCCGGCACCTCTACACCGTCCACCTGGGTGAGGATGCGGTCGCCGTCGATGCCGCGAATGTTGTAGCCGGAATTACCGGAGCGGGTGCCGGCGCCACCGACCGAGACGCCCGGTTCGTAGCGCACCAGTTCGCGGATGGTGTTGACGTTCTGGCGGTCCAGCTCCTCGCGTTCATGCACGCTGACGGTGCTGGGCACGCTATCGACCGCCTGTTCCGTACGGGTGGCGCTGATAGTCATTTGTTGCAGGGTGAGAGCGCTACCCGCCGTGCGCTTTTCCAGGACGATGTTGTTATTGCCCAGTTTGCGGTAGTTCAGGTTGGTCCCCACCAACAGCCGGTCCAGGGCTTTTTCCGGGGTCAGCGAGCCGCGCACGCCAGGGGAGGAAACCCCTTGGCCCAGTTCGGCGGGCAGGCCGATCTGCCAGCCGGTGACGGCGGTAAAGGCGTTGAGTGCCGAGACCAGGGATTGCTGCTCGATGCTGAAGGTGTAGTTGGCGTGGCTGCGCGCCGCGGGTTCGGCGGCAGTGGCCGTGAGGACCGGGCTGCCCGCCAGCAGGATGGCGGCGGTCAGCAGGCACAGCGTAGGCGAAGAGGACCGGCGGTTGAAACGAGAGGACATCGAGAGCGCTCCGAGGGACGAGTCTTATAGTTGCGAGCCTGAATCAAATAGGAATCAGTTGCATTGGCTAAGACGAGACGTACCAGCGGTGGCTATCGAGTAAAAATAATTATTCTCAGTTGAGAATCACTAGTGCAGGGAACTCCGAGAGTTTGGCCGAGGTGATATGGGCCAGGGAACGCACCACGTCCAGCGGTTGGTCCAGACGGTAATTACCGGTCACGGCGACGCTGGCCAGTTGCTCGTTGGTATTGACGATCCAGCCCGGGTAGTAGCGCCGCAGCTCTGCCAGCACTTCGCTCATCGGGCAGTTTTCAAAGACCAGCCGGCCCTGGACCCACGCCAGTTCCTTGGTGGCGTCGAGCTTGGCCGGTTGGCCGAAACCCTTGGGGCCGACGCGAATGCTCTCGCCGGCACTCAGGCGCACCCGGTTGTTGCCGAAGGTGGTGCTCAGGTCGACATCCCCGCGTTGTACCTGCACCTGCGCCTCACCGTTGAGATAGCGCACGGCAAACGCCGTATCGCTGACGCTGGCGCGCACCGGGCCGGCGTCGATCTGCAGGGGCAGGCCACGGTTGGCCGCGACTTCGAAAAACGCCTCGCCCTGATACAGGCGGGCGATGCGCTGATGCTCGTCGATGGTGCTGGAAAACGCCGAGTTGGTGTTGAGCAGCACCTTGGAGCCGTCATCCAGTTGCAGGCGCTGGCGCTCGCCGACCACGGTCAAATGGTCGGCCTGCAGGCGCACCGGCAGGTTGCTGAAGCTGAACAGCCCCAGCAGCAACACCGCCGCCGTGGCCAAGGGCTTCCAGTGCGGCTTGATGCGCCGCCAGGCGCTGGGCTTGCGCGGCGCATTCAGGGCCACGGCGGCGCTGTGTACCGGCGCACCGCACCAGGCGGCCTGGGCTTTGGCGAAGGCTTGGGCGTGACTCGGGTCGGCATCCAGCCAGGCCTGGAACTCGGCTTGCTGGCCAGGCTGCGGGCACTGCAAAGCGATCAGCCAGTCGAGGGCTTGGTCCATGGCCGCATGTTGCAACACCTCATGAGCCAGCTCATGGGGGTGCAGTTTGTTCGGGTCCGTCACGGTGTTCCTCGGGTCTTCGCCACGTTTTATTCAATAGCTTTTGTGACATTGCTGTCGGCTTGTCCCGACAAAGCTTAAGGGTGATCGAGCCGTTCGGCCACACCTATGCAGATGGCCATGATCAATTTCAGTTCCTTTTGCACGGTGCTCAAGGACACCTGCAACTGGTCGGCAATCTCCTGGTAGCTGCAACCGTGCAGGCGGCTGAGGATAAAGATCTGCTGCTGGCGAGCGCTCAACTGCCCGAGGCTGACGCTCAGGTGCTCCAGCAATTGCTCGGCGTGGGCGGCGTCTTCGGGCGTGGTGACTGGCGAGGCGACGCTTTGCAGGACATCCATCGGGACATCTTCCTGCAAGGTGCGGGACTGGATCCGACGCGAGCGCAGATGATCCAGGGCCAGGTTGCGCGCGGTCTGGAACACGAAAGGCTCGAGGTGATCAATCGGTCGTTCGCTGAGGGCCCGTGTGACGCGCAGGTAGGTTTCCTGCAACAGGTCCTCGGCGGTGCTGTGGTTATTCACCATCCGCTGCAAGGTGCGCAGTAGCACCACCCGTTGGGTGAGGAAGACTTGATTGAAGCGAGATAGGCTCACAGTGATACCGGACCGATTGGCAGTTAATGATAATGCTTATCATCAGCGCAAATGGCAAGTGGCTATTTCTCTGAACCCACGCAAGACAAATGTGGGAGCGGGCTTGCTCGCGAATGCGGTGGGTCAGTCAATACATTCATTACTGACCCACCGCATTCGCGAGCAAGCCCGCTCCCACAGGGGGGGGTTACTCGGCGTTACACAGCGCCAGGCAGTTATCCAGCATACGGTTGGAGAAGCCCCATTCGTTGTCGTACCAGGCCAATACCTTGAGCAGCTTGCCGCTGGACTTGGTGTGGTTGGCGTCGAAGATCGACGACAGCGGGTTATGGTTGAAGTCGCTGGAAACCAGCGGCAGGGTGTTGTAGCCGAGGATTTTCGAGTGCTGGCTGGCTTCTTTGAGCAGCGCGTTGACCTCATCGGCCGTGGCTTCTTTTTTCAGTTGCACGGTCAGGTCCACCAGCGACACGTTGATCACCGGCACCCGCACCGCCATGCCGGTCAGCTTGCCTGCCAGTTCCGGCAGCACCAGGCCCACCGCTTCGGCAGCGCCGGTCTTGCTCGGGATCATGTTCTGCGTGGCCGAACGGGCGCGGTACGGGTCGGTGTGGTAGACGTCGGTCAGGTTCTGGTCGTTGGTGTAGGCATGAATGGTGGTCATCAGGCCGCTTTCGATACCCAGCTCGCGATGCAGCACCTGGGCCACCGGCGCCAGGCAGTTGGTGGTGCAGGAGGCGTTGGAGATGATCTGGTGGGATTGGCGCAAAATGTCATGGTTGACCCCGTAGACCACGGTGGCATCCGCGCCCTTGGCCGGGGCCGAGATGATCACCTTGCGCGCGCCGGCGCTAATATGGGCGGCGGCCTTGTCACGGTCGGTGAACAGGCCGGTGCATTCGAACACCACGTCGATCTTGTGTGCAGCCCACGGCAGGTCGGCGGGGTTGCGAATGGCACTCACGGCAATCCGGTCGCCATTGACGGTCAGGCTTTCCTGATCGTGAGCGACCTCTGCATCGAAAGTGCCATGGACGGTGTCATATTTAAGCAGGTGGGCATTGATCGAACTGTCGCCCAGGTCATTGATGGCGACGATCTGCAAATCCTGACGGTAGCCTTGGGTATAAAGTGCGCGCAGGACGTTGCGGCCAATGCGGCCAAAACCATTGATTGCAATTCGAAGAGTCATTTGAAAGCGCCTGTCGTCGATTTGTTGTAAGAATTACAAGATTATTCGCATAAAAATAGAAAACAAGCCTTTTTAGTGGCAATATTTTGTTCAATCTACAACGAGTGACCTGAATCAACTGGTCCGATTGGTCAAGTAACTCCCTGCCAACCTCTTCGCGGCGGGCTTTTGACCAGCATAGACACTCAGGTCGCCACATCCGTTAGCCTGGAGTTCTACACATGCATCCCCGCGTACTTGAGGTCACCGAACGCCTTATCGCCCGCAGCCGGGCAACCCGTGAGGCGTACCTTGCGCTGATTCGCGGCGCGGCCAGCGACGGGCCGATGCGCGGCAAGCTGCAATGCGCCAACTTTGCCCACGGCGTGGCCGGCTGCGGCACTGAAGACAAAAACAGCCTGCGCATGATGAATGCCGCCAACGTAGCAATTGTTTCGTCATATAACGACATGCTCTCGGCGCACCAGCCCTACGAACATTTCCCGGAACAGATCAAAAAAGCCCTGCGCGAAGTCGGCTCGGTCGGCCAGTTCGCCGGCGGCACCCCGGCCATGTGCGACGGCGTGACCCAGGGCGAGCCGGGCATGGAGCTGAGCCTGCTGAGCCGTGAAGTGATTGCCATGTCCACGGCGGTAGCGCTGTCCCACAACATGTTCGACGCCGCGCTGATGCTGGGGATCTGCGACAAGATCGTCCCCGGCCTGATGATGGGCGCCCTGCGTTATGGCCACCTGCCGATGATCTTCGTGCCCGGTGGGCCGATGCCGTCGGGCATCTCCAACAAGCAGAAGGCCGATGTGCGCCAGCGCTACGCCGAAGGCAAGGCCAGCCGCGAAGAGCTGCTGGAATCGGAGATGAAGTCCTACCACAGCCCCGGCACCTGCACCTTCTACGGCACCGCCAATACCAACCAGTTGCTGATGGAAGTGATGGGCCTGCACTTGCCGGGCGCCTCGTTCGTCAACCCGTACACACCGCTGCGTGATGCGCTGACCCGTGAGGCCGCGCACCAGGTCACGCGCCTGACCAAGGCCAACGGTAACTTCACGCCGATTGGCGAGATCGTCGATGAAAAATCCCTGGTCAACTCCATCGTCGCCCTCAACGCCACCGGCGGCTCGACCAACCACACCCTGCATATGCCGGCCATCGCCATGGCGGCGGGCATCATCCTCACCTGGCAGGACATGGCCGACCTCTCGGAAGTGGTGCCGACCCTGTCCCACGTCTACCCGAACGGCAAGGCCGACATCAACCACTTCCAGGCGGCGGGCGGCATGTCGTTCCTGATCCGCGAGCTGCTGGAAGCCGGCCTGCTCCACGAAGACGTCAACACCGTCGCCGGCCATGGCTTGAGCCGCTACACCCGCGAACCGTTCCTGGTGGACGGCGAACTGATCTGGCGCGAAGGCCCGATCGAAAGCCTCGACGAAAGCATCCTGCGCCCGGTAGCCCGGGCCTTCTCCCCGGAGGGCGGCTTGCGGGTGATGGAAGGCAACCTCGGCCGTGGGGTGATGAAAGTCTCGGCGGTGGCCCTCGAACATCAAATCGTCGAAGCGCCAGCCGTGGTGTTCCAGGACCAGCAGGACCTGGCCGATGCGTTCAAGGCCGGCCAGTTGGAGAAGGATTTTGTCGCGGTGATGCGCTTCCAGGGCCCGCGCTCTAATGGCATGCCGGAATTGCACAAGATGACGCCGTTCCTCGGCGTGCTCCAGGACCGAGGTTTCAAAGTCGCATTGGTGACAGACGGGCGTATGTCTGGCGCCTCGGGTAAAATCCCCGCCGCGATTCACGTCAGCCCCGAAGCCCAGCGCGGTGGCGCGCTGGCGCGGGTCAAGGATGGCGATATCATTCGCGTCGATGGCGTCAAAGGCACCCTGGAGCTTAAGGTGGACGCCGAAGAATTTGCAGCGCGCGCGCCTGCCACGGGCTTGTTGGACAATAACGTGGGGGCCGGTCGCGAGCTGTTTGCATTTATGCGCCTGGCCGCAAGCTCCGCAGAGCAGGGCGCCAGCGCCTTTACCTCTGCCCTGGAGACACTCAAGTGAAGCTTGCGCTGGTTGGTGATATTGGCGGTACCAACGCCCGGTTTGCGTTGTGGCGGGACCAGGCACTGCATTCGATCCGGGTGCTGGCCACGGCGGATCACGCCAGCCCCGAGGAGGCGATCCAGGTCTACCTCGCCGAGGAAGGATTGGCGCCGGGCTCCATCGGCGCGGTGTGCCTGTCGGTGGCCGGGCCGGTGAGTGGCGACGAGTTCAAGTTCACCAACAACCACTGGCGCCTGAGCAAGACCGCGTTCTGCAAGGCGCTGCAAGTGGACGAACTGTTGCTGGTCAATGACTTCTCGGCCATGGCCCTGGGCATGACTCGCCTGCAGCCTGATGAATACCGCGTGGTCTGCGCCGGCACACCGGAGCCGTGGCGCCCGGCGGTGGTGATCGGCCCGGGCACGGGGCTGGGCGTGGGCACTCTGCTCGACCTGGGCGCCGGCCGCTGGGCTGCGTTGCCGGGGGAGGGCGGGCATGTCGACCTGCCCCTGAGCAGCCCACGGGAAACCCAGTTGTGGCAGCACATCTACAACGAAATCGGGCATGTCAGCGCCGAGACGGCCCTGAGCGGCGGCGGTTTGCCCCGCTTGTACCGGGCGATCTGCGCGGTGGACGGCCACCCGGCGGTACTGCAAACCCCGGAGGCGATTACCGCTGCGGGGCTGGCTGGCGATCCGGTGGCGATGGAGGTCCTGGACCAGTTCAGCATCTGGCTGGGCCGCGTGGCGGGCAATAACGTGCTGACCACCGGCGCCCGGGGGGGTGTGTATATCGTGGGCGGGGTGATCCCCCGGTTTGCCGAGTTCTTTATCAACAGTGGTTTTGCCAAGAGCTTTGCGGACAAAGGCTGCATGAGCGACTACTTCAAAGGTATCCCGGTGTGGTTGGTGACGGCGCCGTATTCCGGGTTGACCGGGGCGGGCGTGGCATTGGAGCAGGCATTTGCGTAGGCAGTGATGGCCTTATCGCGGGCAAGCCCGCTCCCACATTTGATTGTGTTCACAAATCAAAATCTGGGAGCGGGCCTGCCCGCGATGGGGCCCTAGAGAGCACCCCATAACAACAAGGAGGCCCCCGTGAGCGTAATCAGTAAATCCATTCTCCTGGTCGACGACGACGAGGAAATCCGCGAGTTGCTGCAAACCTACCTCAGTCGCGCCGGCTTCCAGGTGCGGGGCGTGCCCAATGGCGCGGGGTTTCGCCAGGCCATGGACGAGGCCCCGTGCGACCTGGTGATCCTCGATGTGATGCTGCCCGACGAAGACGGCTTCAGCCTCTGCCGCTGGGTGCGCCAGCACCCGCGCCAGGCCCAGGTGCCGATCATCATGCTCACTGCCAGCTCCGACGAAGCCGACCGGGTCATCGGCCTGGAACTGGGCGCCGACGATTACATCGGCAAACCCTTCAGCCCGCGGGAGTTGCAGGCACGCATCAAGGCCCTGTTGCGCCGCTGCCAGTTTGGCCAGGAGCGTACGGGTGGCGACGTGCTGGTGTTCGATGAGTGGCGGTTGGACATGATCAGCCATCGGCTGTTTCACGTTGATGGCGAGGAAGTCATCCTGTCCGGTGCCGACTTTGCCCTGCTCAAGCTGTTCCTCGATCACCCACAGCAAATTCTTGATCGCGACACCATTGGCAACGCCACCCGTGGCCGTGACCTGATGCCCCTCGACCGTATTGTCGACATGGCTGTCAGCCGCCTGCGACAACGCCTGCGTGATACCGAGAAACCTCCACGGCTGATCCGCACCGTGCGCGGCAGCGGTTACCAACTGGCGGCCAGTGTGGTTGCCAGCAATGCCCACTGAACGCCGGCGCATTCCGGTCCCGCGTTCATTGCTGGGGCGCATGCTACTGCTGACCCTGTTGGCGGTGCTGTTTGCCCAGGCGTTATCCAGCGTGATCTGGGTCTCGCAACTGCGCGCCACCCAGCTTGAAGGCCTGGTCACCAGCGCCCGCAGCCTGGCCCATTCGATGACCGCCAGCGTCAGCTATTTCCGTTCGCTGCCGGTGGCTTATCGGCCGCTGGTGCTCGACCAGTTGCGCAGCATGGGTGGCACGCGTTTTGTGGTGACACTCAACGACAAGCCGCTGGATATGCAGATCTTGCCGCAAACCCCGCGCAAACAGGCGGTGCTTGGTGCCGTGGACGAAGTGCTGCGCCAGACCCTGGGCAGTGACGTGCATTTTTCGGTGGAGTTTGTCAGTGCCGAAGACCTGCGCATCTTCAATGCCGGCCTGAAACTCGATGAATTGCCACGCTCCTGGGCGCATTACGCGCTGACCCTGGAGCCGGTCAACCCGCCGGTACTGGTGACGCAGATCGAGTTGGGCGCCGGCGAATGGCTGTATATCGCCTCGTTGTTGCCCGAGCCCTACACCAGCCTCGAAGAACAGGGCCTGCCGTCCCAGCAGGTGTGGTTTATCGTGCTGACCAGTGGCTTTCTGTTGCTGTTTATCGGCTTGCTGGTGCATTGGCAGAGCCGGCCGCTCAAGCGCCTGGCGCGGGCGGCGCGGGACCTGTCCCTGGGCGCCGACGTGGAACCGGTGGCCGAAGGTGGCGGCAGCGAAGTGGTGGAAGTGGGCCGTGCGTTCAATGCCATGCGCGAGCGGATCAGCCGCTACCTGACTGAACGCAGCCAGTTGTTCAGTGCAATTTCCCACGACCTGCGCACCCCCATCACACGCCTGCGGCTGCGGGTGGAACTGCTGGAAGACGAAAAGCTGCAAGCCAAGTTCGGCCGCGACCTGGATGAGCTGGAACTGCTGGTCAAGGGCGCGTTGCAGTGCGTCAAGGACACCGACATCCACGAGAACATCGAGCCGGTGGACCTCAACCATGTGCTCGACTGCCTGGTGGAACCGTATCTTGCGCCCAACGGCAATGGCCGGGTGACCCAGCATGGCCGGGCGTTGACGGCCTATCCGGGCAAGCCGCTGGCGCTCAAGCGCTGCATTGGCAACCTGATCGATAACGCCCTGAAGTACGGGCAGAACGCCCATCTGCGTATCGAGGACGATGGCGCGCAGTTCATCCTGCATGTGGATGACGAGGGCCCCGGGGTGCCGGAGCAGCGTCTGGAGCAGGTCTTCGAACCGCACTTTCGCCTGGCCGGGCAGCAGCAGGGTTATGGCCTGGGGCTGGGGATCGCCCGCAATATCGCCCACAGCCATGGCGGCGAAGTCAGCCTGCAAAATTTGCGCGAAGGTGGCCTGCGTGTGACCTTGCAACTGCCCCGCACCCTGGACTAAACAACACCGCGTCACCCTGTAGGAGCTGGCTTGCCAGCGATAGCTATACATCACTCACATTTGCAGTACCTGACCTACCGCAATCGCTGGCAAGCCAGCTCCTACAGACGGGCGTTGGGTCAGATGCTCTGGCGTAGCCTGGCCAAGTCGCGCAACGGCGGCGCGCCAAACAACCGGCTGTATTCCCGGCTGAACTGCGACGGGCTCTCATACCCCACCCGATACCCCGCCGCCGAGGCTTCCAGGCCTTCGGCGATCATCAGGCGCCGGGCCTCCTGCAAGCGCAACTGCTTCTGGTACTGCAACGGGCTCATGGCGGTGATGGCCTTGAAGCGGTGGTGCAGGGTCGACACGCTGAGATTCACTTCCTTGGCCAGATCATCGATGCGCAGCGGTTGTTCATAGTTGCCGTTCAGCCAGGTGATCGCCCGGCTGACCCGATGGCTCTGGCTATTGGCCACGGCAATTTCGTACAGGCGATAGCCCTGTGGCCCACGCAGTAGTCGGTAGAGAATCTCGCGATTGATCAACGGCGCCAACATCGCGATATCTTTGGGCGTATCCAGCAGGCGTGCCAGGCGCAATACGGCGTCGAGCAACTGGCTGTCGATCCGGTCGACATACATGCCGCGTGCGGTCGGGCGCGTGGGCACGCCCATCGGCCCGGCTTCGGCAATCAGGGCGGTCAGTTGCGCCGGGTCGATATTGATGCGCACCGACAGGTTGGGGTCTTCGACTGTGGCGTCGATGACTCGCCCGGCCACCGGCATCGCGACCGAGAACACCAGGTAGTTGAGGGGGTCGTAGGCAAAAATTTCGTCGGCCAGGCGCACTTCCTTACTGCCGTTGGCGAGGATGCACAGCGCAGGTTCCACCAGCACCGGCATGAAGTCGCGTGGCGTGTTGTGGCGGTTCAGGTACAGCGAGGTGATCGCTGTGCCGTAGGAACCGTCTTCCCAGGTATGCCGGTGCACAATGCTCGCCAGTTCGGCGCGCTGTTTTTCCATCTCGGCATCGAGGGGAATGGACTGCTGTTCGGGCGACGACATGGGGCGTCCTCTGCATGCTTCTTTGATGGGCACAGCTTAGCGGTGGCGGTGCAGCAGCGTTATGTCGATTCTGCACAATCCTTGCCTGATCCTGCGGCGCGTCTTGAATCAGGCAAGCACACAGCCTGTCATCTGCCTGAAACAAGGCGCTAACCCCTGCAATAAAGCCTGACGCCAAACCCTGGGTCTACGCTTCTGGCAGGATTGTGCAATAAGCCGGCAGGAATCGACTAACCGCGCTGGGGCCTGCGCCCGTATCTTTGACCCTGTGGCAACACGCCCCCACAGTGCTTGCCGAGCATCACTTCTCAACGGGAGAGTCGAACATGTCCACCCCCATTCCCGCGAGCCATATGGCCTTTATCCGCGCCCGCAGCGGGTGCAGCACCGAACTGGGTGCACGCTTGAGCAGTTTGATCGAACCGGGCCGCCAGGCTCAGGGTTGCCTGCAATTCTCGTTGCAGCACTCCCAGGTTGACCCCGATGTATGGCTGGTTTCAGGTTTCTGGAGCAGCGAACAGGCGATGAGCGCTTATTTCAGCTCGCCGGCCCTGATGCTGTTTACCGAGCTGTTGAACGACATGGTCGTGCGCAGCATGGACTTCCAGACCTTCACCGACGCATCCGCCGCCAATGCCTACGGCGAGTACCTGCAACTGGCAGGTTAAGGTTTAGAATGGCCGACTTTCCATTGGCCAGGACCTGCAACATGGCACGTAAAGAGTTTGCCCACCACGAAGCTGTTTCCGCCCTTGTACGCGAAGACCAGGGTGGCTATAGCGCCGCCATCGCCGTCAAGGCACTGGACGGCATGAGCGCACCGCGCTTTCACAAGATCCTCGATGGCCAACTGTTCAAGACTGCCGACGACGCCGACGATGCGGCGGCCCAGCAATTGGAGCGCTTGATCGTTATCGATGAAGAGGGCCAGTTGGCCTGGGCAACTGCAGCAAACTAAAGAACACCACCGACCCAACTGTGGGAGCGGGCTTTGTGTGGGAGCGAGTAAGCCCGCTCCCACACAAGCCCGCTCCCACATTTTTGACTGCATTGCATCCAATCAGGGTTTGGTAGCACCTGGTCGGTACATCTTGAACAGAGCTTGCGGTCCCAGCTGGAAATAATCCGCCGGGCCGCCGCCCCGCAGAATCGGCTCGGCCGCTGCGGTGTCGTACACCCCATCCTTGAGCAGCCATTTGGCGATGTGCACCGCGACCACTTCGCCAAGTACCAGCCAACTGGGCACCAGCTCCTTGTCGGCCCGCTGCAACTGAATGATCTGCGTGACCTTGCACTCGAACGACACCGGGCTTTCGCCGACCCGTGGCACGGCAATCACCTTGGACGCCACTGGCGTCAGCCCGGCCAGTTCAAACTCGTTGACCTCTGGCGACACGGCGGCGCAGCTCTGGTTCATCTGCTCGGCCAGCGGGCGCGTGGCCAGGTTCCAGACAAACTCGCCGGTCTGTTCGATGTTATTCAGGCTGTCTTTACGCCCGACACTGGAAAAACCAATGATCGGCGGGATGTAGTTGAAGGCATTGAAAAAACTGTAGGGCGCCAGGTTAAGGCGGCCTTCGCGGTCCTGGGACGAAATCCAGCCAATCGGGCGCGGGCCGACGATGGCGTTGAACGGGTCATGGGGCAGGCCGTGGCCGTTGGCGGGTTCATAGAAATGGATATCGTCAGGCATGGACGGCGGTTCCTGCGGCGGGGAAAGCGCAATAGTGCAGGCCCAAGGGCAGGATTTCCACCGGATTGGCGCTGCCCTATGGAATTTTCATCCATCGCCCACCTATTTTTCACAGCTGCACGGCCAGTCTGCACGCCAGGTCGATACCCCCCCATGAGTCGGCCTTTCGAGACTGAACTCTGGAGCCTTCTGCACAATGAACAAACTACCTCAGATTACCCTGGCGTTCTGGGTCATGAAGATCTGTGCGACCACCCTTGGCGAAACCGCCGGGGACTTGTTGTCGATGACCCTGAATGTCGGCTACGCCATCAGTTCGATGATCCTGCTCAGCGTGTTCCTCATCACGTTGCTGACGCAGTTATGGTCGAAAACCTACAACCCGGTGCTGTACTGGATCGTGATCCTGTCGACGAGCACGGCGGGCACCACCATGTCCGATTTTATGGACCGTACCCTGGGCCTGGGGTACGCCTCCGGTTCGATGATCCTGATTGTCCTGTTACTGATGGTGTTCGCCCTCTGGCACCTGAGCGGCAATTCGCTGAACGTGAACAAGGTGCAGACCCCGCGCGGCGAGCTGTTCTACTGGGTGGCAATCCTGCTCTCCAACACCCTGGGCACGGCCCTGGGGGACTTCCTGGCCGACGACTCGGGCCTGGGCTTTGCTGGCGGTGCGATATTGATCGGCGCGAGCATCCTGCTGGTGGTGGCGCTCAAATACTGCACGACGGTTTCGTCGGTGGTGTTGTTCTGGGTAGCGTTTGTGTTGACCCGGCCCTTTGGCGCGACCCTCGGGGACTTCCTGACCAAACCCCATGAAAAGGGCGGCCTGGACTTTGGCACTATCGGCTCATCGGCGGTGCTGGCGGCCGTGCTGCTGGTGATGATCGCCGGTGCCTGGTATGTACAGCGCCGGGATAACCGCCAGCCGCTGGCAGAGCTGTCCTGACGGGATAAAAAAGGGGCCATGTCATTTGCATGACATGGCCCCTTTTCTACACCTGGCGAACGCTTAGTCCGTGGTGATCCGCGAATGCTTGCGGGTGTCTTTCATGGTGATGTAGACCAACAGCGATACGGCAATACACGCGGTGACGTACCAGTAGTAGCCGGTTTCCATGCCGATGCTCTTGAACCACAGCGCGATGTATTCGGCGGTGCCGCCGAAGATCGACACGGTCAGTGCGTAAGGCAGGCCTACACCCAGCGCACGGATTTCGGTGGGGAACAGCTCGGCCTTCACCACGGCGTTGATCGAGGTGTAGCCGCTGACGATGATCAGCGCCGCCATGATCAGGAAGAACGCGCCCCACCAGGTCTGGACAGTGTGCAGAGTGGTGAGGATCGGCACGGTGAACAGGGTGCCGAGGATGCCGAAGGCGATCAGGATCGGCCGGCGACCGACCTTGTCCGACAGGCCGCCGACAATCGGTTGCAGGCACATGAACAGGAACAGCGTGGCCGCAGAGATGGTGGTGGAGTCGGAGATGCTCATGCCGACGGTGTTCACCAGGTACTTCTGCATGTAGGTGGTGTAGGTGTAGAAGGCCAGGGTGCCGCCCATGGTCAGGCCGACCACGGTCATCAGTTCCTTGGGGTGGCGCATCAAGGTGCGCATCGCGCTTTCCTTGGCTTTTTCCTTCTTGGTGAACGACTCGGTTTCTTCCATGCCACGTCGCAGGTACAGGGCCACCACCGCGCACAGGGCGCCGATGGCGAACGGGATACGCCAGCCCCAGGCATACAACTCTTCAGTGGTGAGGAGCTGTTGCAGCACGATCAGTACCGCCAACGCGATGAGCTGGCCGGAGATCAGGGTCACGTACTGGAAGCTGGAGAAGAAGCCGCGACGTTCCTTGGTCGCCATTTCACTCAGGTAGGTGGCCGAGGTGCCGTATTCGCCACCCACCGACAGGCCTTGCAGCAAGCGGGCGAACACCAGCAGGATCGGCGCGCCGACCCCGATGGTTTCATAACCGGGGCTCAGGGCGATGATCAGCGAGCCGAAGCACATCAGCAGCACCGACGCCATTAACGCGGCTTTACGGCCTGCGCGGTCGGCGTAGAGGCCCATCAGCCAGCCGCCAATCGGGCGCATCAAAAAGCCCACGGCAAAAATCGCGGCGGTGTTGAGCAGTTGGGCGGTGGTGTCGCCTTTAGGGAAGAAGGCTTTGGCGAAGTACAGCGAGAAAGCGGCGTAGACGTACCAGTCATACCACTCGACCATGTTGCCGACCGATCCGCTGAAGATCGACTTGATACGGCTGGAAGTGGTGCGTTCTTGCGCCGGCGCAGCCGCCGACCCCAGAGGCAGGGAATTGGAGTTATCCATTGAAGGATCCTTCATGTCATTGTTTTTGTGGAGCGCGCGTCAGCGCAGCCTGGTTGCAGCTATAGCAGGAGCTGTGCCAAGCAGGGGGAGGCCCGGTCTAGAAGGGTTGGGGGATTTTTTTGAGCGGAAAGCCGCTGATGGTTTTTTGGTGATGAGCGGAAATCCGCTTATGGCGGCTATCCTCATCGCAGGCAAGCCAGCTCCCACATTTTGATTTGCGAATACATTCAAGTGTGGGAGCTGGCTTGCCTGCGATGAGGCCCTAAGGGGCCTTCTCAATCGGGCGACAGAAACATTTCCCGGGTCAGCCCATGGCGCTGCAGCTTTTCATTGAAGGTCCGCCGTGGCAGTTGCAGCTCGGCCAGCACCGCCTTGATATCGCCCTTATGCCGGGTCAGCGCAGCTTTCAGGCAATGGGCTTCGAACGCTTCCTGCTGGGCCGCCAGGGATTGCCCGGCCTCGATGCCTTCCGGCTCCGGCTCGCCGAGGCCCAGCACCTGGCGTTCGGCAACGTTGGCCAGTTCGCGCACGTTGCCCGGCCAGTCATGGCTGAGCAGCCGCCCCAATTGCGGCCCGCTGAGGGGCGCGGCCTCGCGGCCCAGGCGTTCGGCGGCGCTCTGGGTGAAGTGGCCGAACAGCAGCGGGATATCTTCGCGGCGCTCACGCAGCGGCGGCAGGCGCAGTTGCGCCACGGTCAGGCGGTAGGCCAGGTCTTCGCGAAAACGTCCGGCGCGGGCTTCGTCCAGCAGGTCGGGCTTGGTCGCGGCAATGATGCGCAGGTCGACCTTGATGCTCTGGTTCGAGCCCAGGCGCTCCAGCTTCTGTTCCTGCAACACCCGCAGCAGCTTCACCTGCTGGGCCAGGGGCATGCTTTCGATCTCATCGAGAAACAGCGTACCGCCGTCGGCGTACTCCAGCTTGCCGATGCGCTTGCCCTGGGCGCCGGTGAAAGCGCCGCTTTCATGGCCGAACAGTTCGGCTTCAAACAATTGCTCGGGAATCGCCGCACAGTTGAGCGCGACAAAAGGTTTTTTGGCCCGTGGCCCGAAGTCATGCAGGCAGCGGGCGACCAGTTCCTTGCCGCTGCCGGTCTCGCCACGGATCAGCACGTTGACCGGCAAGGCGGCGAGGTCCAGCACCTGGCGGCGCAAGTTCTGCAGGCTGCGCGACACCCCCAGCAGGCTCGACTCCAGTTGGGCGCGATGATCGGCCTGTTGGTGCAGGCGGCGGTTCTCCAGGATCAGCCCGCGCTTGTCCAGGGCCCGGCGCAGGCTGGCGAGCAGGGCGTCGGGGCTGAAGGGCTTTTCCAGAAAGTCGTAGGCACCGTCGCGCATGGCTTCGACGGCCATCGGCACATCGCCATGGCCGGTCAGGAGGATCACCGGCAGGTCGGCGTCGCGCCGTTGTACTTCGGCCAGCAGCTCCAGGCCGCTGAGACCCGGCATGCGCACATCGCTGAGAATCACCCCGGGAAAGTCCCTGGGCAGGTGGGCCAGGCAGTCCTCGGCGCGGCTGAACAACTGGACCGCGAACCCGGAGAGGTTCAGCCACTGTTCCACGGCCGTGCGGATGCTGGCCTCGTCATCAACCACGATCACCGCGTTCAGCATAGGTCCGGCGCCTCCAGCGCGATGGGCAGGGTCAGGGTGAAGACGGCGCCGTCGCCCTGATTGGCCGCACTCAGGCGTCCGCCCAGTTCATGCACGATAGCGTAGGACACCGCCAACCCGAGCCCGAGCCCGTCACCCACCGGCTTGGTGGTGAAGAACGGGTCGAACACGTTGTTCAGGTGTTCCTCGGCAATGCCGCCGCCGCTGTCGCTGACGCTCAGGTGCCACAGTTGTTGATCGGCATGCAGGCGGATTTCCAGGCGCTTGCGCGGTTTGTCGGCCATGGCATCCAGGGCATTGCGCAACAAGTTGATCAGCACTTGCTCCAGGCGAATGGCATCGCCGCGTACCCAGGCCGGGCGAGTCAGGTCGAGCACGGTGCCGATGGCTTCGTCGCGCAGGCGTGCGTCGAGCAAGTGCAGGGACTGGTCGACCACGGTTGCCAGGTCCAGGCGTTCGCGCAGGCCGCTGGGGCTTTTGCGGGCGAAGGTCTTGAGGTGGCCGGTAAGGGCGGCCATGCGAGTGAGCATGTCGTCCAATGGCGTCAGCGCCTGATAGGCGTCATCGATGCGCCCGTGATCGAGCAGCAGGCGCAAGGTAGCCAGTTGCATGCGCTGGGTGGTCAGCGGCTGGTTGATTTCATGGGCCAGGGCCGCAGACATCTGTCCCAGCGCCGCCAGCTTGGCCGATTGCACCAAGCCATCCTGGGCGGTGCGCAAGGCGCGTGTGCGTTCTTCCACCAGGCGCTCCAGCTCTTCGCGGCTGCGCTGGCGCAAGCGGGCCAGGCGCCAGCGCTGGCTGAGGAACAGCACCAGGAACACCAGGGTCAACCACAGGCCCGCCGCGGCGAGGCCGGCGTTGCGTTGGTCTTCAAAGGCCACCTGGGGTTTGCGCAGCAGGTGCAGGGTCCAGCCTTCGGCTTTGAGGGGCAGGGACTCCCAGATGTAGTTGGCGTTGCCTTCGGGCCCGGCCACGCGCACCAGATGACTGTTCTCGTCAAAACGCTGCAAGGTCTGGGTGTCCAGGGGCTGCAATTGCTTCTTGTCGTATTGGCGCGTGGCCTTGAGTTCGGCCAGATCGTTGGCCGACAGCGGGCGCAGGTTGCGGTAACGCCATCCGGGTTTATTGGCGATAAACACGATGCCCCGGGCATCGCTGACCAGCAGCAGGTCGTCGCCCTGGGCCCATCCGCGCTCCAGCTCCGGAAACTCCAGTTTCACCACCATGGCGCCGATGAACTGCTCCTGCTCATCCACCACCGCGCTGGAAAGGAAGTACCCCGGAATCCCGGTGGTCACCCCCACCGCATAAAAACGCCCGGTGCCCTGGCTGCGGGTCTGGCTGAAATAGGGGCGGAACGCATAGTTGTGGCCGACATAACTGCTGGGCAGGCGCCAGTTGCTGGCGGCCACCGCCAGGCCGGTGCGGTCCATCAGTTCCAGGGTCGATGACTGCGCCGCACCGTTGATGCGCTCCAGTTTGTGGTTGAGCACCTCCTGGGTCGCCGGATCCAGCGGGCCTTTCAGGGCGCGGATCATTTCCGAATCCAGGGCCAGCACGGCGGGCAGGGCGCGGTAGCGTTCGATCAAGGTGTGCAAGGAGTTGGCATACAGCGCCAGTTGCTGGTTCGCACGGCCGGCATCGTCCACCAGGGACTGGCGTTCCGCCTGGCGCATGGCGACTGCGGCGGCCAGGACGGCACCGGCAATAATCAGCAGGGAGTAGAAGGTCAAACGCAATGGGCGAGGGATCGCGATCATACGAGAATGAACAGCTGCAGTAGGGGGCGAGCACCATAACATGCAGCAGGACGAGCGCAGTACTTGTGGGAACGGGCTTGCCCGCGATTGCATCGACGCGTTCTGCTGCCAGACCGCAGTGCCTGCATCGCGGGCAAGCCCGCTCCCACAAAATCCCCGGTCATAAAAAAGGCGACTGTGGCATGGAGCCACAGTCGCCTTTTATCCTTGCGGGGACGTGCTTACTGCACTTCTACCGCCAGGCTTTCACTGATTTTTTGCTGCCAGATGGCGGGACCTGTGATGTGGACCGACTCGCCCTTGCTGTCGACTGCAACAGTGACCGGCATGTCCTTGACGTCGAACTCGTAGATCGCTTCCATGCCCAGTTCGGCGAAGGCCACCACGCGCGACTTCTTGATGGCTTGCGCCACCAGGTAGGCCGCACCGCCGACTGCCATCAGGTACACGGCCTTGTGGTCCTTGATCGCTTCGATGGCGGTCGGGCCGCGCTCGGATTTGCCGATCATGCCCAACAGGCCAGTCTGCTCGAGGATCTGGCGGGTGAATTTGTCCATCCGCGTGGCGGTGGTCGGGCCAGCCGGGCCAACCACTTCTTCGCGCACCGGATCTACCGGGCCGACGTAGTAGATGAAACGGCCCTTGAGGTCTACCGGCAGGGTTTCACCCTTGTTCAGCATCTCGACCATGCGCTTATGCGCCGCGTCGCGACCGGTGAGCATCTTGCCGTTGAGCAGTACGGTTTCGCCCGGTTTCCAGCTTTGTACGTCTTCCGGGGTCAGGGTGTCGAGATTGACGCGGCGGGCCGATGGGCCGGCTTCCCAGACAATTTCCGGGTAGGCGTCCAGCGGCGGCGCTTCGAGCGAGGCCGGACCGGAACCGTCGAGCACGAAGTGCGCGTGACGGGTGGCGGCGCAGTTGGGGATCATGCACACCGGCAACGAAGCGGCGTGGGTCGGGTAATCCATGATCTTCACGTCGAGCACGGTGGTCAGGCCACCCAGGCCCTGGGCGCCGATCCCCAGTTGGTTGACCTTCTCGAACAGCTCCAGGCGCATCTCTTCGATACGGTTGGACGGGCCGCGCTTTTTCAGCTCGTGGATGTCGATGGATTCCATCAACACTTCCTTGGCCATGACGGCGGCTTTCTCGGCAGTACCGCCGATGCCGATGCCGAGCATGCCCGGTGGGCACCAGCCGGCACCCATGGTCGGAACGGTCTTGAGCACCCAGTCGACGATGGAGTCGGACGGGTTGAGCATGGCCATTTTCGACTTGTTCTCGGAACCACCGCCCTTGGCAGCCACGTCCACTTCCACGGTGTTACCCGGGACGATGGAGTAGTGGATCACGGCCGGGGTGTTGTCCTTGGTGTTTTTGCGCGCGCCGGCCGGGTCGGCGAGGATCGAGGCACGCAGGACGTTTTCCGGCAGGTTGTAGGCGCGACGCACGCCTTCGTTGATCATGTCGTCCAGGCCCATGGTGGCGCCATCCCAGCGTACATCCATGCCCACGCGCACGAACACGGTGACGATCCCGGTGTCCTGACAGATCGGGCGGTGGCCGGTGGCACACATGCGCGAGTTGATCAGGATCTGGGCCATGGAGTCACGGGCGGCCGGCGATTCTTCGCGCAGGTAGGCTTCGTGCATTGCCTGGATGAAGTCAACGGGATGGTAGTAGGAAATGAATTGCAGGGCGTCGGCAACGCTCTGAATCAGGTCGTCTTGCTTGATCACGGTCATGAGTCGCGCTCCTCTATAAGGGAACATTCAATAAAGGTGGCTTCAGATGGGTGTATCGGTCGCTGAAGCCACCTTTTCCAAGGCACGCCGGGTAGTGCTGGCGCGACGCTAAAAAGGCGCGGCAGTATAACCCGGCGCGATGGCCGATACACCCGACGATGGTCAAACTCTCCCGACCACCCTAGGAGCCGGCTCCTGCAAAAAGCAGTTACAGTGATCGCACATTTTGATTCGAGGCCTTTCATGCCTGAACTGCACGTCGGCGAACGCCAGTGGTCGGTCTCCACCGGCAGCAATCTGCTGGATGCCTTGAACCAGGCCGGTGTGGCCGTGCCTTACAGTTGCCGCGCGGGCAGTTGCCATGCCTGCCTGGTGCGTTGCCGGGGTGAGGTCGAGGACAAGCAGCCCGACGCCCTGAGCCCGGCCCAGCGCCAGGACGGTTGGCGCCTGGCCTGCCAGTGCCAGGTCACAGGCGATGTACAGGTCGAGGCCTTTGACCCCTTGCGCGACGGCGCGGCGGCAACGGTGCTGAGCGCCGATTGGCTGAACCCGACGGTGTTGCGCCTGCGCCTGCAACCCCAGCACGGGCTGCGTTACCGGGCCGGGCAGCACCTGGTGTTGTGGGCGGGGACGGTGGCGCGGCCTTATTCCCTGGCCAGCCTGCCCCAGGAAGATCCGTTTTTGGAGTTCCACCTCGATTGCCGCCTGCCCGGCGAATTCAGCGATCGTGCCCGCCGGCTTGAGGCCGGTGACCCATTACGCCTGGGCGAATTGCGCGGCGGGGCGTTGCATTACGATCCGGACTGGCAAGCGCGGCCGCTGTGGCTGCTGGCATCCGGCACGGGGCTGGGGCCGCTGTGGGGCGTGTTGCGCGAAGCCCTGCGCCAGGATCACCAGGGCGCTATCCGCGTGATTCACCTGGCCCATGATACGGACGGGCATTATCTGGCCGAGCCCCTGGCCCAACTTGCCGCCAGCCACGGCAACCTCACCATCGAACTGTGGACGGCGGCGCAGTTGGCCGGTGCCTTGGCGCAACTGCGGCTTGTATCCCGGCAAACCATGGCCTTGCTCTGCGGGCACCCCAGCAGTGTCGAGGCGTTTTCCAAGCGCCTGTTCCTGGCTGGCTTGCCGCGTAATCAACTGTTGGCCGATGTGTTCTTGCCCCGTGGTTGAGCGCTGATGGCTATCTGCGAGAACTCACCATGTGTATTTGAAATGCATTGCAATGTGGGAGCGGGCCTTTGCAGTCAATCAATCACTCTCCTTTGGAATGCAAAAGGCCCTGGCATTCACATGCCAGGGCCTTTGCTTTGAGCAGGTCAGTCACTCAGACCATTGGGTCGCCAACGTGCAGGATCTTCATGCCGTTGGTGCCACCGATGGTGTGGTAGCTGTCGCCCTTGGTCAGGATCACCCAATCGCCTTTCTCGACTACGCCACGCTTGAGCAGTTCGTCGATGGCAGCCTGGCTGACTTGCTCAGGCGGCAGCGACGCCGGGTCGAACGGTACGGTGTAGACGCCACGGAACATGGCCGCGCGGGCCTGGGTTTCGCGGTGCGGGGAGAACGCGTAGATCGGGATCGAGGAGCGGATGCGCGACATGATCAACGGCGTGTAGCCACTTTCGGTCAGGGCGATGATCGCCTTTACGCCCGGGAAGTGGTTGGCGGTGTACATGGCGGCCAGGGCAATGCTCTGATCGCAGCTTTCGAACACTTTGCCGATGCGGTGGCTGGAGGTCTTGCTGGTCGGGTGCTTTTCAGCGCCGACGCAGATACGTGCCATGGCCTGGACCGCTTCCAGCGGGTACGGGCCGGCAGCACTTTCTGCCGAGAGCATCACGGCGTCGGTGTAGTCGAGCACGGCGTTGGCCACGTCGGACACTTCGGCACGGGTTGGCATCGGGTTCTGGATCATCGACTCCATCATCTGGGTCGCAACGATCACCGCTTTATTGTGGCGGCGTGCGTGCAGGATGATTTTCTTCTGGATGCCGATCAGCTCCGCGTCACCGATTTCCACGCCGAGGTCGCCACGGGCAACCATCACTGCATCGGACGCCTTGATCAGGCCGTCGAGGGTTTCGTCGTCGGCCACGGCTTCGGCGCGCTCGATCTTCGCCACCAGCCAGGCAGTACCACCGGCTTCGTCGCGCAGTTGGCGGGCGTACTCCATGTCGGCGGCGTCGCGTGGGAAGGACACGGCGAGGTAGTCCACTTCCATTTCGGCGGCGAGCTTGATGTCGGCCTTGTCTTTTTCGGTCAGGGCCGGTGCAGTCAGGCCACCACCGCGACGGTTGATGCCTTTGTGGTCGGACAGCGGGCCGCCGATGATCACGGTGCAGTTGAGCTCGGTGACGGTGGCGGTGTCGACACGCATGACCACACGGCCGTCGTCCAGCAGCAGTTCGTCGCCGACGCCGCAGTCTTTCACCAGGTCCGGGTAGTCGATACCCACGACTTGCTGGTTGCCTTCGGTCAGCGGATGGCTGGTGGAGAAGGTGAATTTGTCACCGATCTTCAGCTCGATGCGCTTGTTGGCGAATTTGGCGATACGGATCTTCGGACCTTGCAGGTCACCCAGCAGCGCGACGAAGCGGCCATGCTTGGCGGCGAGGTCACGTACCAGCTTGGCGCGAGCCTTGTGCTCGTCCGGGGTGCCGTGGGAGAAGTTCAGACGGGCAACGTCCAGGCCAGCCAGAATCAGCTGTTCGAGGACTTCCGGCGAGTTACTGGCCGGGCCAAGGGTGGCGACGATTTTGGTACGACGGACGGACATGCACGGACTCCTGAGTTCTAGCGCTGGGGAAGGCTACTATGCTCTTTGGCTGTAGTCATTGTTCGTTTGCACTACTTATTGTCGATTCGCTTGTTTTCACTCTATGACGCCAGACGAACAACCTTGAAGATTTTCGCCCAAGGGTCGATACACTGCTCAAGACAGGAGAACACCCCATGCGAGTTTTGATCATTGCTGCCCTGGCCGTCAGTGTTGTCGGCTGTACCCGTTGGTCGATGGACCATCATTTGAACAATGCCTACCGTGCCTACAACGTGGGCGATTGTGAGCGGGTCACCCTGGAATTGTCCCAGGTCGACCGTGAAAGCCGGTCCCGTCGCTACGTGCAGCCGGAAGTCTCGATGCTGCGTGGGCAGTGCCTGGAACGGCAGAAGTTGTTTGTGGATGCGGTGCAGACTTATCAGTTCATCATTAGCCAGTACCCATCGAGTGAGTACGCGTTCCGGGCCCGTGCACGCCTGGATACGCTGCAACAACTGGGGCATTACCCTGGCGCAAGTGCAGCGCGCGCGCGACCTGCAGCCTTGTGATGATATACGCCATTTAATTGCTGGCCTCTTGCCAGAGTTGGGCTATTCTTTTGAAGTACGTTTGTATAACTTTCAATTCAAACAGACACAAAAACAGGATTCGGTGGTTGTAGAGTGACAGGGCAGGGGCCGCTGTTGCACCGGGATCCAGGAGAGCGGGGGGGCATGTAGCTTCCCGGCCCGAATCACAGCAACGGCCACAGTCTTGGCCATTGGACGGCGATCTGATCATGTTGACTGACCGACGGATTGAGCGGCACCAGTTGCCCTATTTTTTAGAGGTGTTCAATCGCTTCACAGGTAAGCCCATCGGTTACTTGGGTAATATTTCCAGTGAAGGGCTGATGCTAGTCAGCCAATTACCCATGATGCTCAACGTGGATTTTGATCTGCGCTTGAAGATTCCAGGTCCTGAGGGTGATATGCACGCCATTGATTTCACTGCGACCTGCCTGTGGAGTCGTGAAGATATCAACCCCAGGCATTACGACTCGGGGTTTTGCCTGTTGGAGGCGCCCGCGGAGTACGGTCAGCTGATTGTTGCGCTGTTGCAGTACTTCAGCTTTGACCCCTTGCAGGCTTCGGCCTAGCGTCACACACCATTCATAGAGCGCCGGCTTTTTTCCAGCCCAGGTATCGGGTTACCAGGTCGGCGCCCAGCTCAGAGGGATGGGCATCCATTACCATCAGGCCCTGCGCCTTGAGGCGGTCATGAAGTTCTTCCCGTGCATTGAGGTAATCGACGCTGCCACAGTAGGCCAGCGCCTGCGCCAAGGTCTGCACGGGAGCCTGGCGCAATTGATCCAGCACTCCTTCGCGCAGGCTCGCCACCAATACCCGGTGCTGGCGGCTGATGCGCTTGACGGCCGTCAGTAGTTCCTCATCGTCCTCATCGCGCAGGTTGGTCACTACGATCACCAGCGCCCGCCGTTTCTGGCGGGCCAGCAGCTGATTGGCGGCAGCCTGGTAATCGGCCGTGCGCCGGGTGCTGTCCAGGTCGTATACCGCGTTGAGCAACTGGTTCAACTGACCGCTGCCCTTGACTGGTGCCAGGTAGCGCGGCTGGTCGCAGGCGAAGGTACACAGGCCCACGGCATCGCCCTGGCGCAAGGCCACATAGCTGAGCAGCAGGCAGGCGTTGAGGGCGTGGTCGAAATGTGACAGTTCGCCGTCCTTGCTGCGCATCCGTCGGCCGCAATCGAGCATGAACATAATCTGCTGGTCGCGCTCATCCTGGTATTCCCGGGCAATCGGCGTGCGTTGCCGTGCCGTGGCCTTCCAGTCGATCTGGCGCAGGCTGTCGCCCTCGCGAAATTCGCGCAGCTGATGAAACTCCAGGCCCAGGCCGCGACGCTGGCGCTGGCGTACACCCAGTTGGCTGAGCCAGTTGTCTACCGCCAGTAACTGCGCACCGTACAGGCGGGCAAAGTCCGGGTAAACCCGGGTTGCATCCTTGACCGATACCTGGCGTTTTGCGGTCCACAATCCCAGGGGGCTGGGCAGATGCACCTCACAGCGCTCAAAGCTGAAATGCCCACGGCTCAAGGGGCGCAGGCGGTAGCCCAGGTCACTGTGTTCACCGGGGCGCAGGGCGATGAACTGCGGCAGGTTCTGCACGCTCAAACCATCCGGTACGTGATCAAACACCTTCAGCGTCAATGGCTGTGTGTAGTCATGCTCCAGGGTGATCCGCACCTCGCTCCAGCGTCCTAGCGCCAGGCTGCCTGGCATATGCCGCCGCAGGCGTGGCGAGGGACGGCGTTTCAGGCGGGCAGCATCGAGCAATGCCAGCAAAAGCAGCGCCAGGAGCAGGCCCCAGGCCACGGAGTGCAGGGCGGCCGGCACCTTGAATTGCAGGGCCATGGCCGTTCCGAGGGCGATGTTCAGGCCCAGCAGCACCGCGAGCCAGGCCAGCAACAGGCGAGTAGGTCTCATGGGCATGTCACTGGCGTGGCGCTGGCACTTGGTCGAGCAGTTGGGCCAGTACCTGATCCACCTCGAGGCCTTCGATATCCAGCTCCGGGGCGATGCGTACGCGATGGCGCAACACTGCCAGCGCGCAACTCTTGATGTCGTCCGGGGTCACGAACTCGCCACCGCGCAGCAGAGCCCGGGCGCGGGCACCACGTACCAGGGCGATGGAGGCGCGAGGCCCGGCGCCAAGGGCCAGGCCGGGCCAGGTGCGGGTGGTACGGGCCAGGCGCACGGCGTAGTCGAGTACCTGGTCATCCAACGGCAGCTCACTGGCGACCTGTTGCAACAGCAGTACATCATTGGCTTGCAGCACGGTGCGCAATGGCTGTACGTCGAGCATGTCGGCGCGGGAGGAACGAGTCACTTCGCGCACCATATCCAGCTCTTGCTGCGCCTCTGGGTAGTCCATGCGTACCTTGAGCATGAACCGGTCGAGTTCGGCCTCCGGTAGTGGGTAAGTGCCTTCCTGTTCGATGGGGTTCTGGGTGGCCAGCACCATGAACGGCTGGCCGATGGGCAAGGCTTCACCCTCGAGAGTGACCTGTCGTTCCTGCATGGCTTCGAGCAGGGCGGCCTGGGTTTTCGCCGGGGCCCGGTTGATCTCGTCCGCCAGGAGCAAATGGGTGAACAACGGCCCTTTGCGCAGCTTGAATTGCTCGGTGTGCAGGTCGTACACCGCATGGCCTGTGACATCGCTGGGCATCAGGTCCGGGGTGAACTGGATGCGTGCGAAGTCGCCGTCAAAGCAGCGCGCCAGGGCCCGTACCAGCAAGGTCTTGCCCAGGCCGGGTACGCCTTCGAGCAGCACATGGCCGCCGGCGATCAACGCGGTCAGTACGTCATCGATCACCGCGTCCTGGCCAATCACTGCCTTGCGCAACTCGGTGCGCAGCGCCTGGGCGAGTTGGGTGGCGCGCCCGGTGTCGAGGGTATTGGGTAAATCCACTGGAGAATCGCTCATAGGGCATTCCTGAGGGTTTGCAGGCAGGCCACCTGGCGGCTGAAATCGGCGCTGGAAAGCCGTTTTGCCGGGAGTGGGCCCAGGGCCTGGCTGATAATTGAAGCGGGTTGGCGGGTCAGGCGTTCAAGGGCCTGCCATTGTCCTGCGGTATCCAACTGTTCGAATCCGGGGTGGCGGCGACGTGCGGTACGCAGGATGTCGCGCTGCAAGGCTTGCAACAGGCTGTTTTGCCCGCTGCGGCGCAGCAGGAAGTCGGCACTGGCATTCAGGTGTTCCTGCAGCTGACGGCGGGCTTTCGGGGCTGGCGCCTGGATGGGCCCCTGGCGCACGCCGGCGCGCCACAACCCCAGCAGAATCAAGGCGGCCAGTGCTACCAGGGCCTGGGGGAAATACCGCAGCACCAGACTGAACAGGTTTTCGACGTCCGTGTTCGATAGCAGGGTGACATCGCTGCCCTGGGTCAGGTACCACAGCAGCCAGGCGTTGTCGTGCAAGCCGATGGCCGGGGTCTTCCACAGCTCGCTGTCGGTGATCACTGTTACACGACCCAGCCCGAGATCGAGTTGCATCAGGTGGCTGGACTTGGCGCTGTTGGCCGAAAACTGTGCCAGGTGCCTGGGGTCGATCAGGGTGAAGTCAGTGTCGAAACTGAAAAACGCCGGCGCGGTTTCGTTATCGACATACAGCCGTGTCAGGTCCGGTTTCTTGTTCTTGCGGGCGGGGGGCGGCTGGTCAAAGCCATCGCTGAAGGCCTGGCGCAACTGCAGGCGATCGAGCAGCAGGTCGCCGCTGTCCTGGGTTTCTTCATCCCATATGGCTTCGGCCACCAGCAGCAGATGGCCGCCAGCCTTGGTCCACTCCAGCAACTGATCAACCTGGCGCGGGGTCATGTTGCTGCGTTCGCTGAGCAACAGCAGGCTGCCGCCCTTGGCGGGCAGGGTGGCCAGGCGTTCCAGGCTGCGGGCATGCTCGACGGCCAGGCCTTGCTGGCGTAGGAAGTGTTCCGCCGCCAGGTAGGGGTTGGCCTGGGCTTCAGGTGAGGGCCCGCGGTCAACCACTTCTTCGTAGGGAATCGCCTTGTGCCAGGCATAGAAGCCCCCGGCCGTCAGCAGGCAAGCCAGGATCAGTCCAATCCAGATCAGTGGCCGGTTCATCGCGCGGCCTCGCTGTCGAACAAGCTGCGCCAACCGGCGCAGAGCTGTTGCTGGGCCAGGGCAGGCGGTATGCGATGGCCGTAGGCGAGGTTTTGCCAGTGCCGGGTCAGGTCGTCGCTAAAGGCCAGCAATTGCGGCTGTTGCAAGTGGCGCACCCGTTCCAGGACCTGGCCTTCGGTATCGGCGTTTTTCAGTGGCAGGTGGAAGTCATGCAGCAGCCGGCTCAGCAGGCCGCGATACAGCAGGCCAAGGGCCTCGCGGGGCTGTGTGGCCCACAGTTGTTCGGCGGCACCGGCAATATCCTCGGGCAAGGTCTGCACGCCCATGTCCAGGCCGAACAGTTGCGACGGCACGGGCTGCACGGCCTTGGGGCGTTGGACGCGGCGGCGACTGACAAAGGCGTGCAGCCAATCACGATAACGCCAGGCAACCAGGGCAATGCCGGCGATCAGCAGGCCCCAGAGCAGCACCTCCATCACCAGGGCCAGGGGCTTGAAGGTGTCGCTGTTGAGATTGTCCAGCAAGGATTTGAGCCAGGCCGGCAGATGGGCACCTCCCGGGGACTTGGCGTTGCTGCTGCTCTTGTCCTCGCCGAAACGGTAGTGGGTAACGGTTTGCGGATTCTTGAACGGGGGTTGTTCCAGCAGGCGCTTGATCGATTGACTGGCTTGCGGCGTGCTCAACGGTTTTGAGTCGACCGGCGGGTTGGCCATGGCCTGGGGCGTTGGCGCGATCACTAGCAGGCCGACAGCCAACAACAGGGCGGCCACTGCCGACCCCAGGCGCTGGCGCAGGCGGCGGAACACCAATTCCAGGTCCCAGGCTTCAAGCACGGTACGCCGGTTCAGGTAGAGGCTGAATCCACATGCCACGTAGATCGGCTCCCAGAACACCAGGATCAGGGCGTAGAAGGCATTGCTCAGGTGCTCCAGCCAGAGCCAGTCCTGGCTGCTGGCCAATGCCAGTTGCTGCCAGTCCCAGTCCAGCTCTACCTGTTGCGGCAGGAACAGGTAGAACAGCGCCATCAAGCCGATCCACAGCGCCGTTTCCAGGTGCATGCCGATCAGCGTCAGCCAGCGCGCCGCGCCGGCATTGCGTTGCAGGAGCACACCCAGCCGTTGTTGGCGGGCCAGGCCGCCGAGGCCCTCAAGTTGCATCACGGGCATGGCAAAGCTGCGACTGAGGCTAAAGCGCCGCCAGGTCAGGCTGGCCAGCAGTTGCCCCTTGAGCAGCCGTGGCCATTGGCGCAGCGCCTGTTTGAGAGTCGGCGTCTCGCCAAACAGCGCTTTGGACAGGATATACAGCGGCAGGCGCTCAAAGGCCGGTTTCAACCACCAGAACAACAGCACGGCAACGGAGGGGTAGTCCCACAGCACGACGCTGATCAGGATAAAAATCGGCAGGCTGACCAAGGCCCAACTGCTCATCAAGAGCACGCGGTGCTCACGGGCGAGCAACACTCCGAGGTCCATGGCTTCCCACGAGGAGCGGGGGCGAATCACCACGCTGGCGTCACTCAGGCGCATGACGACTCCTGCCGGCGAACAGCAGATAGGCGATCACCATCGCCCAGAGCGCCGCGCCCACCAGGTATTTGCCCCAGGGCTCCACGGCCGTGGTGGAGGACCAATAGGCTTCTATAAAGGCCGCGATCAGCAGGAACAGAATCACCCCGCAGATCATTTGCACGCTCTTACCGGCTGCCAGGCGCAGTGCTTCCCCCCGGGGCAATGCTCCCGGTGCGATCAACGCCCAGCCCAGTTGCAGGCCGGCCGCACCGGCCAGGGCGATGGCCGTCAGTTCAAACGCGCCGTGGCCGATGACAAAGGACCAGAAGGTTTGCCCGTAGCCGATTTCGGTCAGGTGCCCGGCGATGGCCCCGATCATCAGGCCATTGAAAAACAGGAAGAACACGCTGCCCAGGCCAAACAGCAGGCCGCCGGCAAAGGTCTGGAACGCGATGCCGATGTTGTGCATCACGTAGTAGCCGAACATCATCCAGTCCTCACTCGAGGCCCGCTCGGCCGCGCGCCCCAGGCGACTGGCGTCGGGGTCGTACATGGTTTGCATCTCGGTCACTTGCTGGGTACTGACGATGGTGTAGATCAGGTCGGGGAACAGATAGACCAGCAGGGCGATGCCAACCAGGCTGCCAAAGAACAGCAGGCTGGCCACCAGCACGAAGCGCCATTGTTCGCGGACCGTGCGGGGAAAGTCGGCCAGCAGGAAGCCCAGGACCTTGGCGCCGAGCTGGCTGCGATGGCGATACAGCTGTTGATGGCCGCGCAGGGCCAACTGTTGCAACGGGTCTACCAGGTAGCTGCTGTAGCCACGCTCCTGCGCCAACGCCAGGTGCTGGCACAGGCGTCGGTAATCATGGGGGAAGTGCGTCAGCTCCTGGGCCTTGGCCTTGCCTTGCTCAAGCAATGCCAGTTGCGCGGCAAAGGCTTGCCAGTGCGGCTGGTGACGGTTTTCGAACAGGCTCTGTTTCATGTCGGCCCCAGCAGGCCGCGGGCCACGCCATTGAGCTGGTCCACGGCGCGTGCCGGGGAAACCTGCAAGGGCGTGGCCAGAATCGCCGCCAGCTCTTGGGTGCGCTCGGCGGACAGTTCACCCTGGCGCTCGGCAAAACCGAGGATCGCGCGCTGCTCGTTCAACGCCAGGGCAAAGGGCAGGCGCAATGCCGGGGCCTGGGGCAAGAGAGGGCGGGCCACGGGCTGTTCGCGGTAAACCACCAGGGTCCCGGCTGCGATGTCGCCCAGGCGTTTGAAGTGGGGATGTTGCAGGCAACTGATGGCGCCGAGGAAATAGCCGAACGGCAACATATCGACAAAACGCAGCAGGTTGCGGATCAAGGAGGCGGACCAGCCAATGGGCGTGCCGTCATCCTGTACCACGCGCAGGCCCATGATCTGCTTGCCCGGTGAACAGCCCTGGTTGAGCACTTCGAACAGCACCATGTACCACCAACTGACGAGGAACAGCAGGATCGAGCCCAGGCCGATGCCCAGGTCGCCGAGAAACGCCAGGGCGATGAACAGGATGCCGAGGATCAGGCCGCGCAGGCCCAGGTCGAAGCCGAATGCCAGCGCCCGGGGCATCAGCCCGGCGGGGCGCAAGGGCAGGTCGATGCCTTCCGGGGTCTCGATCTGGTAGCGAGTGTCCAATGGGGCGGTGGGCATTGCGTTCCCTGGCAGTGCGGCGTGGCTGGGCATGGGCAACCTCATCGGGCGGCCGGCGAAAATGAGAGGTCGATGCTAGCAGTGTCATCGCTGCAAGTAACACCTGAAAATGCGCCAAGGTTTCACTGAATGTTTATCCAGTGCATATGGCGCTGGCCCCGGGCGGCGTCCAGCGCCTAGACTTTGTCGGTCTTCAGCACAGGAATAGCCCGTGACCTCGATCTTCTGGTACGACTATGAAACCACCGGCATCAACCCGCGCAGCGACCGCCCGCTGCAGGTTGCGGGAATTCGCACCGATCATGACCTCAACGAGGTAGGGCCGCCGGTCAACCTCTATTGCCAGCCCAGCGACGATATCCTGCCGCACCCGGCGGCTTGCATGATCACCGGCATTACCCCTGGCCAACTGGCGGAAAAAGGCCTGGCCGAAGCCGACTTCATGACGCGGGTGCATGCTGAGCTGGCGGCCCCCGGCACTTGCGGCGCGGGTTACAACACCCTGCGTTTCGACGACGAAATGACCCGCTACAGCTTGTACCGCAATTTTTTCGACCCCTATGCTCGGGAATGGCAGGGCGGCAACAGTCGTTGGGACTTGATCGATGTGCTGCGCACGGCCTATGCCCTGCGCCCAGACGGAATCGTCTGGCCCGAGCAGGACGGGCGCGTGACCCTCAAGCTGGAGCGCTTGACCCAGGCCAACGGGATCGACCATGGCCAGGCCCACGAGGCCTTGGCCGACGTGCGCGCCACCATTGCCCTGGCGCGATTGGTCCGGGAAAAACAACCCAAGTTGTACGACTGGTTGTTTCAACTGCGCAGTAAACAGCGGGTCATGGATCAGATCCGCCTGTTGCAGCCCATGGTGCATATTTCCGGGCGTTTTTCTGCCGAGCGTCATTACCTGGGAGTGGTCCTGCCGTTGGCTTGGCATCCGCGCAATCGCAACGCGTTGATTGTCTGTGACCTGGGGCTCGACCCACAGGGCCTGCTGGACCTGGATGCCGAAACCCTGCGCCGGCGCCTGTACACCCGGCGCGATGAGTTGGCCGACGGCGAATTGCCGGTGCCGCTCAAATTAGTGCATATCAATCGTTGCCCGGTGGTCGCGCCGCTGAGTGTATTGCGCGCGCAAGATCAGCAGCGTTTGAACCTGGACATGCCTGAATATCAGGCCCGGGCGCTGCGGCTAACTGACGCACAGGAACTTTGGCGGGATAAATTGCCGGCGATTTATGCCGAAGAAGATTTCGCCGCCAGCGCTGACCCGGAGCAACAGCTCTACGATGGTTTTATTGGTGATCGGGATCGGCGGTTATGTGAACAAGTCCGCACTGCCGAACCTGCGCAACTAGCGCGCCAGCAGTGGCCTTTTGATGATCATCGTTTGCCGGAATTATTGTTTCGCTATCGTGCCCGTAACTTTGCGTACACCTTGGACGATGAAGAGCAACAACGCTGGAAATTGTTCTGTCAGCAACGCTTGTCAGACGCGGATTACGGTGCCCCCAATACCCTCGAGAGTTTCAATAAGGCCAGGCTTGAATTGGACGTTAGTGCTACATCGTTTCAGCGCCAGGTACTGGATGAATGGCAAGAATATGTTGATGCTTTACGCCGGCGGCTGAGCCTGTAATCGACCTTTGATAAACAGTGGGCAATAAAAAACGCCAGCGAACTGGCGTTTTTTATTGTGTCGCGAATCAGGTGGCGACCTGGCGAGCCTTAGCCCAGCAGGGTAGCCCAGCCTTCAACCACGTCACCGCCCCACTTGGCTTTCCACTCTTTCAGAGTTTTGTGGTTGCCACCTTTGGTTTCAATCACTTCGCCGTTGTGCGGGTTTTTGTACTGCTTGACCTTACGCGCGCGCTTGGTGCCGGTAACTTTTACCGCGCCGCGTGGGGCTTTAACTTTCGATTCCGGATCCAGCAGCGCAATGATGTCACGCAGGGACTTGGAGTATTCACCCATCAGGGTGCGCAATTTGCCTTCGAATTCCAGCTCGGTTTGCAGTTTGTCGTCTTGGGACAGATTCTTCAAACGGGCTTGCAGCTCTTTGATAGCTTCTTCGGTGGCACGGTATTCGTTGATCAGGGACATGTGGACTACCTTATGCGGGGCGCTGAGGGACAGGGATAGTGGCCTAATAATAGTCAGACAGTTTCCCCAAGTAAACATTTAAGCTCGGTTTTATGTAATTTACTTTGAATGTTTGTAGCCAGAGGCTCGGAGTGCATTATTTAGTGCGCTCGAGCGGCTAAAGATATTCTCCTTAGATCTTGGGTAATTGTGGTAACAGATGCTTGTACACACATAACGCCCAGGTAAAAACCGTACTCTGTTTAGGGACACCACAAGGAATTGCGCGAATAAGCGTTGAGGAATACTGCAGTTTTTCTACGGTATCGCTAGAATGGCGGCCTTTGCGAAGTTCTGGAGTTTGCCCCTAATGCGCACTTTTCGTCTGGTGATTGCCTGCCCGGATCGGGTTGGTATCGTCGCTAAAGTCAGTAACTTTCTGGCCTCTCACAACGGCTGGATCACCGAAGCGAGTCATCACTCGGACAATCTCAGCGGTTGGTTTTTCATGCGCCACGAAATCCGTGCCGACACGCTGCCCTTTGGCCTGGAGGCATTTCGCGAGGCATTTGCACCGATCGCCGAAGAGTTCTCGATGACATGGCGCATCACGGACACCGAGCAGAAAAAGCGTGTGGTCCTGATGGCCAGCCGCGAGTCCCATTGCCTGGCGGACTTGCTGCACCGCTGGCACAGCGATGAACTGGACTGTGAGATCGCTTGCGTGATTTCCAACCACGATGACCTGCGCAGCATGGTCGAGTGGCACGGCATTCCGTACTACCACGTGCCGGTCGACGCGCAGAACAAACAGCCAGCCTTCACCGAAGTCTCGCGCCTGGTCGAGCAGCATGAAGCGGACGTCGTGGTGCTGGCGCGCTACATGCAAATCCTGCCGCCGGAACTGTGCCGCGAATATGCAGGCAAGGTGATTAACATCCACCACAGCTTCCTGCCGTCGTTTGTCGGGGCCAAGCCGTACCACCAGGCGTCCCTGCGCGGTGTGAAGCTGATTGGCGCAACCTGCCACTACGTCACCGAAGAGCTGGACGCAGGTCCCATCATCGAGCAGGACGTGGTACGCGTCAGCCATAGCGACAGCATTGAAGACATGGTGCGCTTCGGCCGCGATGTCGAGAAGATGGTCCTGGCCCGTGGCCTGCGCTATCACCTGGAGGACCGCGTGCTGGTACACGGCAACAAGACTGTAGTGTTCTGATAAAGCAAAAAGGGCCTGGGCGTTAAATCACCCAGGCCCTTTTTATTTGTGTCAGCTATGAGGGTCGAACGATGAGTGATCCCCTGGATAAAGCCACGTCCAAGGCACCCGCCACCTTGGGCGAGGGTTGCTTGAGCCGCTACGATCCGGATGCCCTGGATGCCGAGGACGGCACGGATTTCCCCGACGCCGCCCGGTTGTGGGAGCAATTGCAGGAAGAGTCAGAGCCGCACGACAAGCCCGGCCCTGGCAAACACAACGCAGATTGAATGTAGGAGCTGTCGAGCCTGATCGAGGCGGCTCCTACAGTTGATTTGCGATGTCCTCGGGTTTAGATACGGAAGCTCCCCACCAGTTGTTTCAAGCGTGCCGCTTGCTGCTCCAGGTCAGAGCAGGCGCGCAAGGTGGATTGCAGGTTTTCCACGCCTTCCTGGTTGAGCGTATTGATCTCGGTGATATCGATGTTGATCGACTCCACCACCGAGGTCTGCTCCTCGGTGGCGGTGGCCACCGATTGGTTCATGCCGTCGATTTCCCCGATACGCTGGGTCACGCTGCTCAGGCGTTCGCCTGCCAGGTTGGCGATTTCTACGCTGTCGAGGCTGTGGCGCTGGCTTTCGCTCATGGTGCTGACTGAGTCTCGGGCGCCGACTTGCAGCTCCTCGATCATCTTTTGCACCTGTTGCGCCGACTCCTGGGTGCGATGGGCCAGGTTGCGCACCTCGTCGGCCACCACCGCAAACCCGCGTCCGGCTTCCCCGGCGCGCGCCGCCTCGATGGCCGCATTGAGCGCCAGGAGGTTGGTTTGCTGGGAAATACTGGTGATCACTTCGAGGATCTGCCCGATATTCACGGTCTTGCTGTTGAGCGCCTCGATATTGCTGCTGGAGGCGCTGATCATTTCGGACAGTTGCGTCATGGCCTTGATGTTGCGCTCCACCACTTGCTGGCCATCTTCGGCCAGGTGGCGGGCATCGCTGGCCTGGTGCGAGGCCTGCGCGGCATTACGGGCAATTTCCTGGGCGGCGGCGCCCAACTGGTTGATCGCTGCCGCGACACTGTTGGTGCGGTTGGCCTGTTCGTCGGAGTTGACCATCGACGAGTTGGAGGCGCTGACCACGCGCAACGCCACTTCATTGACCTGGCCGGTGGCGGAGGACACTTCGCGAATCGAGGTGTGAATCCGTTCCACAAAGCGGTTGAAGGCTTTGCCGAGGATGCCGAATTCGTCATGGTTCTGGATCGTCAGGCGGCGCGTGAGGTCGCCTTCGCCATCGGCGATGTCTTCCATGGCCCGGGTCATTACATGCAGCGGTTGCATCAGCACGCGGATCAGCATGCCCAGCAACGCAATGATGATCGCCACGGCAATCACGGTGGCAATGATGGCCGAAGTGCGGAATTCGCTGAGCATGGCGAAGGATTTGTCTTTATCTACTGACAGACCGATATACCAGTTCACCGACGGCAAGCCCTTGATCGGGGCAAAGGTGACGATGCGGGTTTTGCCATCGACCTCTATTTCGCTGAAGTCAGCACTGATCTTGATGGTCTGGTTCGGGTACGCCTCGCCCAGGGTCTTCATCACCAGGCTTTTATCCGGGTGCACCAGAATCTTGCCGTCGGCACTGACCAGGAACGCATAGCCCATGCCGCCGAAGCTCAGGGCGCCGATGTTGTCCACCAGGGTTTGCAGGCTCAGGTCACCGCCCACCACGCCGACGCTTCGCCCGGCCTGGCTGCTGGGAGTGGCGATGGAAATGATCAACTGGCCGGTGGCCGCGTCGATATAGGGTTCGGTCAGGGTCGAGCCATTGCTGGCCTGGGCGCCTTTGTACCAGGGACGTGCACGCGGGTCGAAGCCGTCGGGCATCTTCGCGTCGGGGCGGATGGTGAAGCCGCCTTTGCTGTCACCCAGGTAGGTTGCCATGAACGATGACGTCAGGGCTTTCTGCTCGAGCAGGTTGGCGACCACACTCGGCTCGGGATTGATGGCGATGTTCTGGGCGGCGTTTTCCACCAGGACAATACGCCCGGCCAGCCAGCTCTGGGTATTGCTGGCGGTGACGCCGCCCATTTCATGCAGGTAGCTGTCGAGGTCGTCGCGAATCGCGTTTCGTTGCAGGTAGTCGTTGTACAACGTGAACAACGCAAATGCGGCAATGACGATAAGGGCGGCTGCAAGCAGGATTTTGTGGCTGAAGCGCAGATTTTTATTCATGGCTCGTCGTGTCCGCTAAGGTCTTAATGTCCGAGGCGCGTCTTTTATGGAAACGCACAAATGGCAGCGTTAAATAAAGTGTGATATTTCCATCTGCTCCTGCAGGAATTATCCGGTCTAACTTTTTTAGACTTTTTGGGTCTCTCGCTTTGTCTGTATCGACCGTGCAGCGCTAAAGATTAACCATGGGTGACAAAATGCCTGACTCCTCGCAACTTCTTATTGGCGCAGACCTTGAAGGCCAGCCCATTGCCCAGGCCATGCGCCTGGCTAATCGCCATGGCCTGATTGCCGGCGCCACCGGCACCGGCAAGACCGTGACGTTGCAGCGGCTGGCGGAGGCGTTCAGTGATGCTGGCGTCGCGGTGTTCGCCGCCGATATCAAGGGTGACCTGTGTGGCCTCGGCGCCGCGGGCAACCCCCAGGGCAAGGTGGCCGAGCGGATTGCCGGCATGCCTTTCCTGAATTACGCACCTAAGGCATATCCGGTAACTCTGTGGGATATCCACGGTCAGTCCGGTCATCCACTTCGTACAACCTTGAGCGAAATGGGCCCACTGTTGCTGGGCAGCCTGCTGGAGTTGACCGACAGCCAGCAGTCGACCCTCTATGCAGCGTTCAAAGTGGCAGACCGCGAGGGCTTGCTGCTGCTGGATCTCAAAGACCTCAAGGCCCTGCTCAACCACCTCAAGTTCCACCCCGAGCTGCTGGGCGATGATGCTGCCCTGATGACCACTGGCTCCAGCCAGGCTTTGCTGCGGCGCCTGGCCGTGCTGGAGCAGCAGGGCGCCGAAGCCCTGTTCGGCGAGCCGGCGCTGCAACTGGAAGATATTCTGCAACCGGCCAGCGATGGGCGAGGGCGCATTCATCTGTTGGATGCCAGCCGCCTGGTGCACGAGTCGCCCAAGGTCTATGCGACCTTTTTGCTGTGGCTGCTGGCGGAGCTGTTCGAGCAGTTGCCGGAGCGCGGGGATGCCGACAAGCCGCTGCTGGCGCTGTTTTTCGACGAGGCGCATTTGCTGTTTGCCGATACGCCCAAGGCCTTGCAGGACCGCCTGGAACAAGTGGTGCGGCTGATTCGCTCCAAAGGCGTGGGGGTATATTTTGTCACCCAATCGCCGGGCGACTTGCCGGACAACGTGCTGGCCCAGTTGGGCTTGCGGATCCAGCATGGCCTGCGCGCATTCACCACCAAGGAACAAAAATCCCTGCGGGCGGTGGCCGATGGTTTTCGGCCGAACCCGGCGTTTGATGCGCTGGCGGTGTTGACCGAACTGGGCACGGGTGAGGCGCTGGTGGGCACGCTGCAGGAAAAAGGCACGCCTGAGGTAGTCCAACGGGTGCTAGTGGCACCGCCGCAATCACGGATCGGGCCATTGACCGCCGCCGAGCGTACGGCCTTGATCGCCAGTTCGTCGCTTTTGGGGCGCTACGACAAGCCGGTTGATCGTGAGTCGGCCTATGAAGTGCTGATGGCACGCAAGGAACTGGGACCTGCGGCAAGTGCTGCGCCTGCCGCTGAAGAACCGAGCTTCACCGACAAGGCCGGCGCGTTCCTGGGAACCACCGCGGGCAAGGCCCTCAAGTCTGCGATGCAGCAGGCGGCCAACCAGATGGGCCGCCAGTTGGTGCGCGGGCTGTTGGGGTCCTTGCTTGGCGGTAGCAAGCGTAAGTAGCCATCAAGGTCTATACAACCCATTGTGGGAGCGGGCTTGCCCGCGATTGCGGTGTCTCAGTCGATACATGTGCCGACTGGCACGCCGCAATCGCGAGCAAGCTCGCTCCTACATGGGGTTGTGCAGTGTTCAGGCCTTGGGCTTGCCATGACTGGCCAGCCGCTCCAGCGCCGCACGCAGCTTTGGATCGCTAATCCCGTCCGCCGTCGCCTGGATGGTTTCGGCGGCATTCACCGACAAATCCATGGTATGCCCCACCGCACCTTGCTGTACGGTCGGTGGCTGGACCTTGAACTGAATGCGCAGCAGGCTGGCAAACACATCAAACGCCTGTAACTGGCGCTGCAAGCGTTTTTGCTGGTAGCGCAGGCGGGTCGCCCAATGCCCATCGGTGACGATCAGCAGGAGCGTGCCTTCACGCCATGACGCCACATGACAGTGCTCGCGGGCCGCAGGTTGCAGTTGGGTTTCCAGGAGGCGTTGCAGGTGGCCCAGGCGTTGCGCATGGCCAAAGATGGCTTTTAACGGCTTGGCTTCGCGCAGCAACACGGCGGGAGCACGGGCCGTAAGAGGGCGAAATGCCATGATCTAGACACCTTAGGTAACAGAGCGGCCATGGTAGCAGAAAGCGTGTGCGGCACCTTGGTCATTGCTTTGTCAGCAGTTTATCCATTAAATCAATAAGTAACTTCTCGCTCGAATGGGTTGAAGTTCAGCAAAAAGCCCTTATTTTAAACAAGCCCTCCCGTAACGCTGTGTCTGCATCGTGGAACAACGCCACTTTCCTCACCCTCGTTTCCGGGTAGAATGCTCGTTCGCATGCGGCCGTGAGGGCTGCTCGGGCGACTTACGGGGCGCCCCTTCATCCCTAATGTGTGGAAGAACCTGCCGATATGTTTGCGCCTTTGTTAAAGAAACTTTTTGGAAGCAAGAATGAGCGCGAAGTCAAACGCATGCTCAAGACGGTGCAGCTGGTCAATGCCTTCGAAGAGCAGATGGTTGCTTTGTCGGACGAGCAATTGCGCGCCAAGACCGAAGAGTTCAAGGCCCGCATAGCCAAAGGTGAAACCCTCGACAAACTGCTGCCCGAAGCCTTTGCGGTCGCCCGCGAAGCCGGTAAGCGGGTGATGGGCATGCGCCACTTCGACGTCCAGTTGATCGGCGGCATGACCCTGCATGAAGGCATGATCGCCGAAATGCGTACCGGTGAAGGCAAGACCCTGGTAGCAACCCTGGGTGTTTACCTCAACGCACTGTCCGGCAAGGGCGTGCACGTTGTGACGGTGAACGACTACCTGGCCCGCCGGGACGCCAACTGGATGCGCCCGCTGTATGAATTCCTCGGCCTGACCGTCGGCGTGGTAACGCCGTTCCAGCCGCCGGAAGAGAAGCGCGCCGCCTACGCCGCCGACATCACCTACGGCACCAACAACGAATTCGGTTTCGACTACCTGCGCGACAACATGGCGTTCAGCATGGAAGAAAAATTCCAGCGCGAACTCAACTTTGCCGTGATCGACGAAGTCGACTCCATCCTCATCGACGAAGCCCGTACCCCGCTGATCATCTCCGGCCAGGCCGAGGACAGCTCGCGCCTGTACACCGAGATCAACAAGCTGATCCCGCGCCTTGAGCAACATATCGAGGAAGTGGAAGGCGTGGTGACCAAAGAAGGTCATTACTCCATCGACGAGAAGACCCGCCAGGTCGAGCTCAACGAAGCCGGTCACCAGTTCGTCGAAGAGATGCTGACCCAGATCGGCCTGCTGGCGGAAGGCGAAAGCCTGTACTCGGCACACAACCTGGGCCTGCTGACCCACGTGTATGCCGGCCTGCGCGCCCACAAGCTGTTCCACCGCAACGTTGAATACATCGTCCAGGACGGCCAGGTGGTACTGGTCGACGAACACACCGGCCGTACCATGCCCGGTCGTCGTTTGTCCGAAGGCCTGCACCAGGCCATCGAAGCCAAGGAAGTGCTCAATATCCAGGCCGAGAGCCAGACATTGGCCTCGACCACCTTCCAGAACTACTTCCGCCTGTACAACAAGCTGTCCGGCATGACCGGTACCGCTGATACCGAAGCGTTCGAATTCCACCAGATCTACGGTCTGTCGGTGATGGTCATCCCGCCGAACAAACCGCTGGCGCGTAAAGACTACAACGACCTGGTGTTCCTGACCGCTGACGAGAAATACGCGGCCATCGTCGCCGATATCAAGGAGTGCATGACCCACGGCCGTCCGGTCCTGGTGGGTACTGCCACTATCGAAACTTCCGAGCACATGTCGAGCCTGCTCAACAAGGAAGGCATCGAGCACAAGGTCCTCAACGCCAAGTTCCACGAAAAAGAAGCCGAGATCATTGCCCAGGCCGGTCGCCCGGGCGCACTGACCATCGCCACCAACATGGCCGGTCGTGGTACCGACATTCTGTTGGGCGGCAACTGGGAAGTGGAAGTGGCTTCCCTGGACAACCCGACCCCTGAGCAGATCGCCCAGATCAAGGCCGACTGGCAGAAACGCCACCAGGCGGTGCTGGAATCCGGTGGTTTGCAGGTGATCGCGTCCGAGCGCCATGAATCGCGCCGTATCGACAACCAGCTGCGTGGCCGTGCCGGTCGCCAGGGCGACGCCGGTTCCAGCCGCTTCTATCTGTCCCTGGAAGACAGCCTGATGCGTATCTTCGCCTCGGATCGGGTGAAGAACTTCATGAAGGCCCTGGGCATGCAGTCCGGTGAAGCGATCGAGCACCGCATGGTGACCAACGCCATCGAAAAGGCCCAGCGCAAGGTCGAAGGCCGCAACTTCGACATTCGTAAGCAATTGCTGGAGTTCGATGACGTCAACAACGAACAGCGTAAAGTGATTTATCACATGCGTAACACGTTGCTGGCCGCCGACAACATTGGCGAAACCATCGCCGACTTCCGTCAGGACGTGCTCAACGCCACTGTCAGCGCCCATATCCCGCCACAGTCCCTGCCTGAACAGTGGGATGTTGCCGGCCTGGAAGCGGCGTTGAAGAGCGACTTCGGTGTCGATCTGCCGGTCCAGCAATGGCTCGACGAAGACGACCACCTGTACGAAGAAACCCTGCGCGAAAAACTGATGGCCGAACTGCTGGCCGCGTACAACGAGAAAGAAGAGCAAGCCAGCGCCGAAGCACTGCGCACCTTCGAGAAGCAAATCGTTCTGCGCGTGCTGGACGACCTGTGGAAAGACCACTTGTCGACCATGGACCACCTGCGTCACGGCATCCACCTGCGTGGCTACGCGCAGAAGAACCCGAAGCAGGAGTACAAGCGCGAGTCGTTCACGCTGTTCTCCGAGTTGCTGGATTCGATCAAGCGCGATTCGATTCGTGTGCTGTCCCATGTTCAGGTGCGTCGCGAAGACCCGATCGAGGAAGAAGCCCGTCTGCGTCAGGAAGCCGAAGCCCTTGCCGCGCGCATGCAGTTCCAGCATGACGAAGCACCAGGCCTTGAGTCGCCGCAAGTGTTGGGCGAAGAGGTCGATGTGGCCCTGGCCCAGGCGCCGGTACGCAATGAGCAGAAGCTGGGCCGCAACGAGCCGTGCTGGTGCGGTTCGGGCAAGAAGTTCAAACACTGCCACGGCGAAATCAATTAAGATTTTTGCCTGAAGCTGCAATACCCCGCGCCGCGACCGGCATCAGCCGTCGCGGCGTTTTGCCATTTAATCACCGTCGACGACGACGGTGCAGACATCACATCGTTAAGGAGCGCATTCATGGCTGTTGGTCTTGGTCCTTTGCCCACGTTGCACCCGGTTGCCGGTTTTGAACTCGGTATCGCTTCGGCCGGTATCAAGCGCCCCGGGCGCAAAGACGTGGTAGTGATGCGCTGTGCCGAAGGTTCGACCATCGCCGGCGTGTTCACCCTGAACGCGTTTTGCGCGGCGCCCGTGATCCTCGCCAAGCAACGTGTCGAAGGCCCGGTGCGCTACCTGTTGACCAACACCGGCAATGCCAACGCCGGCACCGGCGAGCCTGGCCTGGCTGCGGCTGCGCGCACCTGCGCCAAGCTGGCGGAGTTGACCGGCGTGGACGCCAGCCAGGTACTGCCGTACTCCACCGGGGTGATCGGCGAGCCGTTGCCCGTGGAAAAAATCGAAGGCGCATTGCAAGCCGCGCTGGACGACCTGTCCGTGGATAACTGGGCGGCAGCGGCCACCGGGATCATGACCACCGACACCTTGCCCAAGGGCGCCAGCCGCCAGTTCGTGCATGAGGGCGTGACCGTCACCGTGACCGGCATCAGCAAAGGCGCGGGCATGATTCGCCCGAACATGGCGACCATGCTCGGCTACATCGCCACCGACGCCAACGTCTCCCGGGACGTGCTGCAGAACCTGCTGCTCGATGGCGCCAACAAGTCGTTCAACCGCATCACCATCGACGGCGATACCTCGACCAACGACTGCTGCATGTTGATTGCCACCGGCAAAGCCAACCTGCCGCAAATCACCTCGTCCAACGGTCCGCTGTTCGCGGCGTTGAAGCAGGCAGTATTTGAAGTGTGCATGGACGTGGCCCAGGCCATCGTGCGTGACGGCGAAGGCGCGACCAAGTTCGTCACCGTTGAAGTCAACGGCGGCGGCAACCACCAGGAATGCCTGGACGTCGGCTACACCGTGGCCCACTCGCCGCTGATCAAGACCGCGCTGTTTGCGTCCGACCCGAACTGGGGCCGGATCCTCGCCGCGGTTGGCCGTGCCGGCGTGCCGAACCTGGATGTGAGCAAGATCGACGTGTTCCTCGGCGATGTGTGCATCGCCAGCCGTGGCGCCCGTGCCCAAACCTACACCGAAGCCCAGGGCTCGGCGGTGATGCAACAGGAAGAAATCACCATCCGTATCGAACTGGGGCGCGGTGAGTGCAGCGAAACGATCTGGACCACCGACCTGTCCCACGAGTACGTGAAGATCAACGCCGAATACCGCACCTGATACCTGTTCGGGGCATTGGCAATGCCCCGGCAGGCGCCGGCTTAGAGGACGTAATACCGTGAAACGAGTTCATGTAGCAGCCGCAGTCATTCGCGGTACCGATGGCCGGATTTTGCTCGCGCGTCGTGCAGACACCCAGCACCAGGGCGGCCTATGGGAGTTTCCAGGAGGCAAGGTGGAGGCCGATGAATCGGTTTTTGCCGCACTGGGCCGAGAACTGCAGGAGGAACTGGGTATCCAGGTCACTACCGCACGACCGTTGATCCAGGTTCAGCATGATTACCCGGACAAGCAGGTGCTGCTGGATGTCTGGGAGGTTTCGGCGTTTACCGGCGAGCCCCATGGCGCAGAAGGGCAGCCTCTTGAATGGGTGGCGCCACGGGACTTGCAGAGCTACGAGTTTCCAGCGGCCAACGCACCAATCGTCGCTGCTGCCCGCCTGCCCGCCGACTACCTGATCACCCCAGGCGAACTGGAAACCCCGGTGCTGTTGCGCGGTATCCAGAAAGCCATTGCCGGTGGCACCAAGCTGATTCAGTTGCGCGCGCCCAATGGCTACGACCCCAAGTACCGCGACCTGGCGGTGGATGCAGTGGGGTTGTGTGCCGGCAAGGCGCAGTTGATGCTCAAGGGGCCATTCGAATGGCTCGGCGACTTCCCTGCGGCGGGATGGCACATGACTTCGGCGCAACTGCGCAAATACGCCAGCAAAGGCCGGCCGTTGCCCAAGGACCGCTGGTTGGCGGCGTCTTGCCACAATGCCGAAGAACTGGCATTGGCCGAATTGATGGACGTGGACTTCGTCACTCTGTCACCGGTGCAGCCGACCCAGACTCACCCTGATGCGCAACCTCTGGGTTGGGAGCAGGCGGCGCAGTTGATCAAAGGCTTCAGCAAGCCCGTGTTCCTGTTGGGTGGGGTTGGGCCTGACGAGCGGGAGAAGGCCTGGGAGAGCGGGGCGCAGGGTGTTGCGGGGATTCGGGCGTTCTGGCCTGAGGTGTGAGTCGTCAGTGCTGGCCCCATCGCAGGCAAGCCAGCTCCCACATTGAAATGTATTCACAAATCAAAATGTGGGAGCGGGCTTGCCCGCGATGAGGCCCGCTCAAGCAATACAAAATCCAGCATTAACCTCGGTGCGGCCTAGCCGCTTGCCACAAAATCCCCCACATTGGAGTGTATTCACAAATCAAAATGTGGGAGCGGGCTTGCCCGCGATGAGGCCCGCTCAAGCAACACAAAATCCAGCAATAACCTCAGTGCGGCTTAGCCGCCGCCTGCCACAAAATCTCTGCAACCCCTTGCCGCCTGGCAATCACCCTTGCTGCCACAAACAGCAAATCCGATAGCCGGTTGATGTACGCCAAACCTACCCCCTCCAACGGCTCCAGTGCATTCAATTGCTGGCAGCGCCGCTCGGCGCTGCGGGCCAGGCTACGGCACACATGGGCCTGGGCAATCAGCGCCGAACCACCGGGCAGGATGAAGTTTTCCAACGGCCCCACTTCTTCATTCCAGCGATCAATCGCCGCTTCCAGCCGGTCCACCTCGCCCGCATTGAGCGCCTTATAGACCGGCATTGCCAATTCGCCACCCAGGTCAAACAGTCGATGCTGGCAGGGTGTCAGTACCTCGATCACATCCTTCAACGCCGGATGCTGGCAGCTTTGCTCCTCAAGCCCGGCCAGCAGCAGGCCCAATTGGCTGTTGAGGCTGTCCACCTCTCCGATCGCCTCCACCCGGGGGTGATCCTTGGGCACGCGGCGGCCGTCACCCAGGCCGGTTTCGCCTTTGTCGCCGGTACGGGTGTAAATTTTCGACAGGCGAAAGCCCATGGTCAGTGCTCCAGTTGAGTCAGTTCGTGGGGGGCAAGCTGGCTGCCGGCCAACGGCAGGCGCAAGGTGAAACAGGTGCCCTGGCCCAGGGTGGAGTGAACCTCCATCTGGCCCTTGTGATTGTTGGTGATGATGAAGTACGAGACCGACAGGCCCAGCCCCGTGCCTTGGCCGATTTCCTTGGTGGTGAAGAAGGGCTCGAAGGTGCGCTTGCGCACGTTCTCACTCATGCCGATGCCATTGTCCTCCACCTGGATCTCGGCCCATGGTGGGTTGAGCCGGGTGCGCAGGATGATGCGCCCCGGCTCGCTGTCGTCTTCGCGCAGGTGGATGGCCTGGGCGGCGTTTTTCAGCAGGTTGAGCAGCACCTGCTCCAGCTCGTTGGCGGTGCCAGGCACCGGGCCCAGCAAAGGATCGAACTGGCGGATGATTGCCTGGCCCTTGAAGTCGAAGCCGATGGCCAGGTCGAAATCGTTACCGGCAATTTCTACCGCTTGGTCGATCAACGCCGGCAGGTCGCAAGGTGCCATCTGGCGGTTGCTGCGGCGGCTGAAACTGAGCATATGGGTGACGATTTTTGCCGCACGGGCCCCGGCTTGCTGGATGCCGTCGAGCAGTTGCGGTACTTCGCGGCTTTGCAGGTAGCGGTTGACCGTCTCCAGTTCCACGCCCACCTGTTCGGCGTGCTCCTGGTTTTTCGGGAGGTCCGCCGACAGCCGCCGCCGGATGTTTTGCACGTTATGCAGGATCGCCCCCAGGGGGTTGTTGATCTCGTGGGCCATGCCCGCTGCCAGCCCGCCGACCGACAGCATTTTTTCCGACTGCACCATCATCTCTTCCAGGGACAGACGCTGGGTGATGTCATCGATGCGGATCACCACCCCGCGCCCGGCGCCGCCCATCAGCGGGTAAAAGGTCAGGGCATAGTGCTTGGGCTCGTCGTCCTTGATCCAGGTGACACGCTCGATGCGCTCCACCGTGTGCTGTTCCACCGCGGCCTTGAGCTGCGGCAGGTAGGGCTTGAGCGGCTCGAAGGCAAGGAAGATCGGCTGGTTCAGGGCTTCGCCCAGGCGTGTGCCGGACAGGGCACTGGCTTCCTGGTTCCATTGGGTGACATAGAGCTGCTCGTCCAGGGCGATCAAGGCAGATGGCATGGAGTCGATGATGCTGTTCAGATAATTCTGGAAACCGGTGAGTTTTTTCTCGATTTTGCTGCGAACCTGGACTTCCAGCTCCAGCTTGCGGTTGGTATGCCGTGTTTCCTCGGCCAGGCCCTGGGCCTGGTCATAGGCGGCCTGGGAGTCGTCGCGCGCACGCTTGAGCTGCTGCTCGCGGGCTTCGATGCGTGACAGCATGGTATTGAACGCTTCGGCCAGGCTGCCGATTTCGTCATGGTTTCCGCGCCCGGCCCGCAGGGCGTAGTTCTCCTCGCGGGTGACCTGGCGCGACAATTCTTCCAGCTCATGGATGGGCCGGGTAATCAGGCGCTTGATCTGTCGGGCGATCACCAGCCACAGCAGGATGCTGAAAATCAGGATGCCGAGGCTGGCGGTCAGGGTGCCGGTGTAGAAGGCGACCGGCAGTTCGCTACTGGCCACCAGCAGCAAATGCCCCGAGGGCAAGCCGGGGCGGGGCAGGGTGATGATTTGATTGCTGCGAAATTCGGTGACCCGCCAGGCTTCAATGTCGCGGTAGTGTGCCGGCAGTTGCAGGCGGTCGCCGTGTTGCAGCTGCGCCAGGCGACTGCCTTCACCGTCATACAGGGCCGCCGCCCGCAGTGGCGAATAGCTGGTCAGCTCGTTGAGCAGGGCGTCGGCCTTGGCGGGAGAATCCAGGGCTTGCGCGGCGAGGGCCGGGTTGGAGACCAGCCGGCCAATAGCCTGCAAGGCTTGCGGGGCCATGCTTTCCTGGGAGATCCAGTAGGCGGCGCTGATAAAGGTCAGGTTGGCCACCAGCAGCACGGTGGTCAGCAGTACCAGCAGGGCCGCCAGCAGTTTCTGCCCAACGGGGAGATTTTCGAGACGCTGGCGCAGTGGCATCAGGTTGTTCGCAGGCAAGGATCAAGTCGGCAGGGTAGCGCGTGCCTCAGTCGCGGGGCAATCCGCGTGCGTCCAGGTAACCGGCCAGGCGCACCTGCAGTTGTTGCAGGTGTGGCAAGCTCAGGCGATGGCGCAAGGCCGCCTGGCAGGCATGGCCGAGCAGATAGCTGATCTCGGTGCGCCGCCCGTTGGCCACATCCTGGTACATCGACGAGAAGTTCGCCGCCGTCGCCTGGATCACCCGCTCCACTTCGGTTTGCAAATCCTGGGCTGCCGCCGGCTGGCCGCAGCACTCCAGCAGCTCGGCGAGTTCGGCGCACAAGGTCGATACTTCGCATTGATGCGCCTGTAGTCCGCCATTGCGGCATTGATAGAGCACAGTCAGAGGATTGATCGCACAGTTGAGTGCCAGTTTTCGCCACAGGCGCGTGAGGATATCGGTGCTCCACTGGTGGGGAATGCCGGCAGCGTGCAAATCGTCCAGCCACATCGGCGCCGTGGGATGGGTGGCGTCACCCAGCCAGGTAAAGCCATGGCCGGCGAACACTACGCTGCCATCGTTCTGGCGAAACGCACCCTCGGTGCTGGAGGCGAAGATGCAACGCGCCTGGGGCAGTTGCGCGGCAACCGCGTCCTGGCTGCCCAGGCCGTTCTGCAGCAGGATCACCTCGGCGTTGGGTGTCAGGCGTTGGGCCAACTGAGCGACGGCACCAGGTGCGTCGTAGGCTTTACACGCGACCAGTAGGCGATCAATCGGCTCGGGGCTGTCGGATGTTTGTGCCGTCACCGGATAAGTCTGGGCATGCCCTTGCTCGACCAGGGTCAGCCCCGGCGCTGCCCGGTAGCGGGCCAGGCGCGCCTGGTCTCGCAGGATCAGCGTAACGGGCAGGCCTGCGCGGGCCAGGCGTGTGGCCCATAATGTGCCGAGACTGCCTGCGCCGAGGACATGCCAGGTGGTGGACATCAATTTTGCTCCGTAAGCCGCTGGGTGAGCCAAGCAGCTCAGGGTAAAGAGTCGTTATAATGCCCCGGCATTTTACCCGCAAGCCAGGCGTGCTCCATCTCTACTGAGCCGCGCCCCTTTTTTATTGGAGAAACTACATGCCGTCGTTCGACGTGGTATCTGAACTGGACAAGCACGAAGTCACCAACGCCGTCGAGAACGCCGTCAAGGAGCTGGACCGTCGTTATGACTTGAAAGGCAAGGGCAGCTTCGAGTTCAAGGAAAAGGAACTGACGGTCAACCTGACCGCTGAAGCCGATTTCCAGCTCGAAGCGATGATCGAGATCCTCAAGCTGGCCCTGGTCAAGCGCAAAATCGACGTGCAATGCCTTGAAGTCAAGGATGCCTATGCGTCGGGCAAGTTGATGAAGCAGGAGGCCGTGCTCAAGGAAGGTATCGACAAGGAGCTGGCGAAGAAGATCGTCGCTCACGTCAAGGATGCCAAGCTCAAGGTCCAGGCCGCAATCCAGGGCGAGCAGGTGCGTATCACTGGCAAGAAGCGCGACGACTTGCAGGAGGCGATTGCCGCCCTGCGCGCCAAGACCTTCGATATGCCGCTGCAGTTCAATAACTTCCGCGACTGATCCGGTTTTGGGGAACCCGCGGGGCTTTTCGACGTCCCACGCCCCAGAACCTGCAGAAACGATTGAGCCCTTCGGGGCTCAATTGCTGTGGCGACCTTTATTTGCAGTGCTAGACAGGAGAATCTAGATGGATTTGAACGCTGAAGTGGACCAATTGATCAAGGCTTCCCAAGCCTGGGTCCCGATGATCATGGAATACGGCAGCCGCGTATTGCTGGCGGTATTGACCCTGGCCATTGGCTGGTGGCTGATCAACAAGCTGACCCACAAGGTAGGGCGCCTGCTGGCCCTGCGCAATGCGGACCTGGCGTTGCAGGGCTTTGTGACCAGCCTTGCGAACATCGTGCTCAAGGTGATGCTGATCGTCAGCGTAGCCTCGATGATCGGAGTCGAAACCACCTCGTTTGTCGCCGCGATCGGTGCCGCGACCCTGGCCATTGGCCTGGCGTTGCAAGGTAGCCTGGCCAACTTTGCCGGTGGCGTGCTGATTCTGCTGTTCCGCCCGTTCCGTATCGGTGACTGGATCGAAGCCCAGGGCACGGCGGGTACCGTCGATAGCATCCAGATCTTCCACACGGTGATCCGTACCGGCGATAACAAGACGGTCATTGTGCCTAACGGCATCTTGTCCAACGGCATCATCACCAACACCAATCGCCAGCCAACCCGCAAGGTGGTGTTTGACGTGGGTGTCGACTACGAAGCCGATTTGCAGAAAGCCCGTCAAGTGCTGCTGGAATTGGCCAAGGATCCACGGGTTCTGGCGGATCCCGAGCCTGTCGCAGTGGTTTCGACCCTGGGCGACAGTTCGATCACCGTTTCCCTGCGTGTATGGACCAAGACTGCGGATTATTGGGACGTGATGTTCATGTTCAATGAACTGGCGCGGGACCGTTTGAAAGCGGCCGGAATTGATATCCCGTTCCCGCAGCGCGTTATTCGCGTGATGCAAGAAGCGCCTGCCAAATAAGAACGGGTGCAGGGATTTAACTTGGCTGAAGAGTCAGGTTTTGTCTCGATAATAAACTTGATAGTTAGCTTGCTAGTTATCAAGGTCGCAGAAATAAAAGTGCAATAAAAAAGCCGCTCACTGGTTAAAAGTGAGCGGCTTTTTCATTAAGGGCCGAAGCCCTCGGGCATCTTTGATTACAAGATGTTCAACGGGTATTGCGCAATCAGACGCAGTTCATCGATGGACGAAGAACCGTAGTAAACGCCATCAGACGAACGATAAGTCGCTTGGCGAATACGCAGGCTCAGGTCTTTGGCCGGGCCGCTCTGGATCACGTACTTGGCTTCAAGATCGCGTTCCCATTCTTTGCCGTTCGAGGTCAGGGCGGTGTTGGCGCCGCTACCGGTGACGTACGCAGCCAGGAAGCTCAGGCCAGGTACACCGAAGGTGGCCATGTCGAGGTCGTAACGGGCCTTGAAGGATTTCTCGCCTTCGGCGTTGAAGTCGGAACGTGCAATGGAGTTGGCCAGGAACACTGTGCCGCCGCCGTCGATGCCGTAGCCGTAGTCGCCGTCACCAGTAACCTTCTGGGCCGCCAGGGTGAAGGTGTGTGCACCGATGGTGTAGGCACCCTGCAAGCTGAACGCGCGGTTGTCGAGTTTGGTAACGTCGTCTTTGTAGGCGCGTTGCAGGCCGGCACCGTCGCTCTTGGTGTCGTAGATGTTGAAGTCTACGGCCACCGACTGGTCATCGCTCAGGGCGTGGGTCCAGTTGACGTTGGCGTAGTATTTGCGCCAGTAGTCTTCGACTTTCGAGTAGTAGAGGCTGGTGGTGAACTCAGGCGTCCAACCGTAGGTGCCGCCTACGAAATTGGCTTGCTTGATGCCTCGGGAGGTTTCAGGGAAGTCGAGAATACTGTCCTTGAAGGTCTGCGCCTGGGCCACGCTGGAAGTGAAGTGACCGGCTTCCAGCTTGAGGTCCTTGATCTCGTTACTGACGATCGAGATACCTTGTGGCAGCTCTGGCAGCAAGCGACTGTCGTCGGATGCGAATACCGGTGCGGTGGTGTACTGGTCGCCGACTTTCAGCACGGTATTGGAGAGGCGGAACTTGATGGCGCCGCCGCCCTTGGAGTATTCATCCTCTGAGCGGCCATCCGAACCTTCCGGGAACAAGCCAGTGCCATTACGGCCTCTGCCGCTGTCCAGTTTCACGCCGAGCAGGCCGATAACGTCAACACCCACACCGATGGTGCCCTGGGTGAAGCCCGACTGGTACAAACCGTTGAAGCCCAGGCCGGTTTCCCGGGTGTAGCTTGTGCCCGACTTGTTGTTGCGGTTATCTCGGCTGAAGTACAGGGTGCGGGTATTGATGCTGAAGGTACTGTCTTCGACAAAGCCCTTGGCATCGTCTTGGGCGGACGCCATTGCGAACTGTGAGGTGCCTGCTGAAACAGCGAGGGCGATCATGCTCCACTTCATCACGCGCATCGTGATTTGCTCCTTTGGTTTTAGGAAGAGTACTGCCGTCCCACCTATATTTTTGTCTGGGCGGCTCTTTCTTTTTTGTGACAGCGCAAACTTATAGCACGCTGGCAATAATTGGCGATACTTGCACATCTGTCCTTTCAGCTTCTTTACGAGGCTGTCGTAAATTGCTAGATCCATGTCGCAAATCTACAGTCTGCTTGTAACCAGACTGACAACTTCAATACTGTTTTTAATACCCTGGACAGAGGTGCAAAGTACCCTGTTCAAAGTTTAAAACTTCCTGTTTTTGTATTGACTCACTGTTGTTTTTATCGTGAAGCACTGCCTTCCTGGCAGGTGCCGTTGTCGACGATAGGGGAGTGAATGCAACAAGCGTGCTCAAACCGTCGGGCAGATGTCATTTTTTCGTGAAAAATGTGCTGGGTCTGTGAAAACCGCCTGGGCACGGGGCTTTTGCGTGGTTTTTTTTGGAATTCAGGGCCTCGGCTGTGCGGGATTTCGAACGGATAAAAATGTGTTTCTGTCAGAAATGTTACCGGTTCACCCTACACGGTGAGTAATCGGCGGATAGGCCCTGCCCGATGCGGGGCATAAAAGACTCATTTTGGTGCGTCGGTGCCCGGTCGTGAGATTGCCCATGGCGCGCGCGCGGATTGCCCCGTGAAGCAGCCGCCATTCGCAGGTATGCTGGGCGCCTGAAACTGACTAGCCGAACGGAGTGCCTGCGGTGTTCGCCTTGGATCCACGTCTGCAAAACGACACCTTGCCCATCGGGGAATTCCCCCTGTGCCGGCTGCTGCTGTCCAATGACTCTAACTACCTCTGGCTTATCCTGGTGCCGCGCATTGCCGGTATCAGCGAAGTGTTCCAGCTCGACGCGGGCGACCAGTCCCGCCTGTGGCAAGAAACCACGACGTTGGCGCAGCTGCTCAATGACGGGTTTGGCGCGGATAAAATGAACATTGGCGCCCTGGGTAACGTGGTCAACCAGCTGCATGTGCACGTGATTGTGCGCAAACGCGACGATGCGGCTTGGCCTGCCCCCGTCTGGGGCAGGCACCCGGCGGTGCCTTATACCGACGCTCAGGTCGCGCTGATTCGTACCCGCCTGCGCGAGTTGTTGCCGCCCGAATTCACTTTTGCCCAGGACTGAGCCATGGACCTGCAAGACCGCGTGATGGACCTTGAGAGCCGCCTGGCTTTCCAGGACGACACCATCGAGACCTTGAATGACATCCTGGTTGCCCAGCAACGAGCGGTAGAACGCCTGCAATTGCAGATGACGGCCTTACTCAAGCGTCAGGAAGAAATGGGCGGGCAGTTCGAATCCTCCGAGGAAGAAGCGCCGCCGCCTCATTATTAAGGGGGCGGGTAAACTCCCGGCGATAAAAAAACCGCGATGCAGTATCAACTGCATCGCGGTTTTTTTTCGGGCCTGTTCTGGGATCAGCGACGCGGCAGGGCGGCGATCACGTCTTCAGCTTGCAGGCCTTTGTCACGGTTCATCACGGAGAACTCCACGCGCTGGCCTTCCACCAGGACACGATGGCCTTCGCCGCGAATGGCTCGGAAGTGGACGAAGATATCGTCGCCCGAATCCCGGGAAATAAAACCGAAGCCTTTGGAGGTGTTGAACCACTTGACGGTCCCGGTATCCCGGTTGGTCATATCGTAGTTTTGCGAGGAGGCCGGGGCAGACGAACGGTAGAAGCTGATGGCCAGGTGAAGAACGATAGCGACTACGGCAATGGCCAGGCTGAGCAGGATGGCTGGATGGCCACCGACTTCAGGCATGGGGGCCAGGAGGGTGAGGGTTTGTACGACGACAGTCAGCACCAGCAGTGCGCTGACCAGGTTTTGCAGTTGATGGCGTGTGCCTTTGTTCCAGTAGGGGATCACTGGCGCCAGCGTCAGGTTGAGAAGGCCGAACAGAGCCAGGTACAGCGCGTCGTGTTGTTGCAGGTACGGCAGGCTTTCTGGTTGCAGGCTCGGGATAAAGGACAGCAGCAAAGCTGCAGCGCCCGTTAGCAGGTGGACGATTTTCAACATTTTGATTAACTCACGTTAAGACGGATCACGAAGGAAGAGCTGACTGGCACGGTTCGCTTCTGAACAATGGGAGGCGTTGGACACGTGCGCGATTATTCAGCCTATGCCGCTTGCCGCAGGAAATAGCGGTGGCGACACGCTGCCTATTTAACAGCAAAGCCTGTGCCTTCTCAAATCAAGCGTTTCAAGGCGTTGCGAAGATCATGGCATTTATGCGGCAAACCCTTGTCCTAGACAGGTGCGGGTGTTTTTCACCGTGCCAGGCCTTGCCGTTCGTGGTCGAGCGCGTTGCAAAGGGGCGATTTGCCGCAGGCCGAGTGCGGCGGCAGGGCTGCGCAAGGCGAGCACTCTTGCTAGAGTGGGTAAGCACCTGATCAATGAATATTCATCAATTGAAGGGAATAGACATGGCAATCGATATCGGTATCAGTGAAGAAGATCGTAAATCCATTGTTGACGGACTTTCACGGCTGCTTTCAGATACCTATGTACTGTATTTGAAAACCCATAACTTCCATTGGAACGTTACCGGGCCGCAATTTCGCACATTGCACTTGATGTTTGAAGAGCAATATAACGAACTGGCGCTGGCAGTTGACTCCATTGCCGAACGTATTCGTGCCCTGGGCTTTCCAGCGCCGGGTGCTTACTCTATCTATGCCCGTCTGTCTTCGATTAAGGAAGAAGAAGGCGTACCCAGCGCTGAAAACATGATCAAGCAACTTGTCGATGGGCAGGAAGCGGTTACCCGCACTGCACGCGGGATCTTCCCGTTGCTGGATAAAGTCAGCGACGAGCCGACCGCGGACCTGCTGACCCAGCGCATGCAGATCCACGAAAAAACCGCCTGGATGCTGCGCTCGCTGCTCGAAGGCAAGTAAGCCCTGCAGGCCAGTGGTGCCCGGCAGGCGCCGCTGGCTGCACCTGATTGCTTCCTGATATATGCGTTGGCTTGTCCTACGAGCCGCGACTCTCCGTCTTCTGGCTGCACTTGCCTGCTTGATGTTTTATAGGCTCAACGGCCAATAACAGCCGTGTATTCAAGAGCCGTTTGGCAAGGGAGTGTCAAGTGTATGTCGCGTAGTATGAGTAAAGGTGTGCTGGAAACTTCCGGGGTCTACAAGACAAAGATCGATCCCTTCGTCAAAGGGTTCGATATGGCGTTGGCCCGGCCATTATCACGTTCTGTCCGGTTGAATGGTTTTTCGACATGCCTGCGGCTTGAAGAAGTCTATTGGAACATTCTTGGTGAAATAGCCAGGATCAATACCTGTTCGGTCAGTGCGCTGCTGTCCTATGTGGATCGCGAGGTGCACTTGCGTTATGGCGGGGTCAAGAATTTCAGCGGCCTGGTCAGGGTGGTCTGTGTGGTTCATGCGTTGAAAGGGCAGGTATGCGCCGCAGATCAGGCTGGCGTGATGTAGGCCGGTTGTCCCGTATCAGGGGGGCAGAGGTGTTGGTCTAAGTGGGCTGCACGTTGCCACGGCTGCACAGCCTCGATTTAACGGATATAATCTCGCCCTTTGCTGCGCATACCGGCTGGTACGGAGCGTGGCGCAGCAGTGACGTGATCGCCGAGATATTCCATGCCCATGTACGATTACCAATGCGCTTCCTGTGGTCATCAGTTGGAAGCCATTCAAAAGATCAGCGACGCGCCGTTGGTCGATTGCCCTGCTTGCCAGGCGCCCGAGCTGAAAAAAATGTTGTCGATGCCGGGCTTTCGCCTGAGCGGTAGCGGCTGGTACGAGACGGACTTCAAGACCGGCGCCAAGAAGAATCTGGCGGGCGGCGACAAAGCAGACTGAGTTGAACTCTACGCGCGAGCTCCTGCATTATCCGTGGCCTGACTTAATAGGTGCGGTGTCCGAGCAGGAACTCCACCGAATTTCGAATTACGAGAAGTGAAACCACTACCATGATGCGCAGCCACTATTGCGGCCAACTGAACGAGACCCTGGAAGGTCAGGAAATCACCCTTTGCGGATGGGTTCACCGTCGCCGCGACCATGGCGGGGTGATTTTCCTCGATATCCGTGATCGTGACGGTCTGGCCCAGGTGGTATTCGACCCGGATCGCGCCGAGAGCTTCGCCGCCGCTGACCGCGTGCGCAGCGAATACGTCGTGAAAATCACCGGCAAGGTACGCCTGCGTCCGGCCGGTGCCACCAACGCCAACATGGCGTCGGGCATGATCGAAGTCCTGGGCTACGAGCTGGAAGTGCTTAACGAGTCGGAAACCCCGCCGTTCCCACTCAACGAGTTCTCCGACGTTGGCGAAGAAACCCGCCTGCGTTATCGCTTCCTCGACCTGCGTCGTCCGGAAATGGCCGAGAAGCTGCGCCTGCGCTCGCGCATGACCACCAGCATCCGTCGCTTCCTCGACGAGAACGGCTTCCTCGACGTCGAGACGCCGATCCTGACCCGTGCTACGCCAGAAGGCGCACGTGACTACCTGGTGCCAAGTCGTACCCACGCCGGTAGCTTCTTCGCCTTGCCGCAGTCGCCGCAGCTGTTCAAGCAACTGCTGATGGTCGCTGGCTTCGACCGCTACTACCAGATCGCCAAGTGCTTTCGCGACGAAGACCTGCGCGCCGACCGCCAGCCGGAATTCACCCAGATCGACATCGAGACCAGCTTCCTCGATGAAAAAGAGATCATGGGCCTGACCGAAGAAATGATCCGCAACCTGTTCAAGGAAGTGCTGGACCTGGAATTCGGCGAGTTCCCGCACATGACCTTCGAAGAAGCCATGCGCCGCTACGGTTCCGACAAGCCAGACCTGCGCAACCCGCTGGAGCTGGTCGACGTTGCCGACCAGCTCAAGGAAGTCGACTTCAAGGTATTCAGCGGCCCGGCCAACGACTCGAAATGCCGCATTGCCGCACTGCGTGTGCCAGGCGGGGCGAGCATGCCGCGCAAACAGATCGACGACTACACCAAGTTCGTCGGCATCTACGGCGCCAAGGGCCTGGCTTACATCAAGGTCAACGAGCGCGCCAAGGGTGTTGAAGGCCTGCAGTCGCCAATCGTCAAGAACATCCCGGAAGACAAGCTCAATGTGATCCTCGATCGCGTTGGCGCAGTCGATGGCGATATCGTGTTCTTCGGCGCCGACAAGGCCAAGATCGTCAGCGAAGCCCTGGGCGCGCTGCGGATCAAGCTGGGCCACGACCTCGACCTGCTGACCTGCAAGTGGGCACCGATGTGGGTCGTCGACTTCCCGATGTTCGAAGAGAACGACGACGGCAGCTTCAGCGCCCTGCATCACCCGTTCACCGCACCCAAGTGCACGCCGCAGGAGCTGGAAGCCAACCCGGCTGGCGCCCTGTCCCGTGCCTACGACATGGTGCTCAACGGCACTGAGCTGGGTGGCGGTTCGATCCGTATCCACCGCAAAGAGATGCAGCAGTCGGTGTTCCGCCTGTTGGGCATCAACGAAGCGGAACAGGAAGAGAAGTTCGGCTTCCTGCTCGACGCGCTGAAGTACGGCGCTCCACCCCACGGCGGCCTGGCCTTCGGCCTTGACCGCCTGGTGATGCTGATGACCGGTGCCCAGTCGATCCGTGAAGTGATTGCCTTCCCGAAAACCCAGAGTGCTGCGGACGTCATGACCCAGGCTCCAGGTGTGGTGGATGCCAAGGCACTGCGCGAGCTGCACATCCGTCTGCGCGAGGCGCCGAAGGCTGAGTAAGGCTGCGGCGTGAAAGCGCGATAAGGTTGTACGCAGTCAAAAAGGCGCATCTTCGGATGCGCCTTTGCGTTTAAAAGAGGGAAATCTCGCCTGGGGCGGGATTGAAAGGTTTCTAGAGAATTTCGGAGTTGTGTTATGGCTGGCCATTCCAAGTGGGCGAACATCAAGCACCGCAAAGAGCGTCAGGATGCCAAGAAAGGCAAGATCTTCACCAAGTGGATTCGTGAACTGACTGTCGCTGCCCGCCAGGGCGGCGGTGATCCTGGCTCCAACCCACGCCTGCGCCTGGCGCTGGACAAGGCCCTGGGCGCCAACATGAGCCGCGACATCATCGACCGCGCCGTGGCCCGCGGGGCCGGTGCGGCCGATACCGACGATATGGTCGAACTGACCTATGAAGGCTACGGCCCGGGCGGCGTTGCGGTGATGGTTGAGTGCATGACCGACAACCGCAATCGTACCGCGGCGGCCGTACGCCATGCGTTCAGCAAGTGTGGCGGCAACCTGGGTACGGATGGTTCGGTAGCCTATCTGTTCGAGCGCAAGGGCCAGATTACCTTCGCGCCGGGCACCGATGAAGACGCGCTGATGGAAGCTGCGATGGAGGCGGATGCCGACGATGTGGTGACCAACGAAGACGGCTCCATCGACGTATTCACCTCGTTTGCCGGCTTCTACGCGGTGCGTAACGCCCTGGAAGCGGCGGGTTTCAAAGGCACCGACGCGGAAATTGTCATGCTGCCGACCACCAGCGCCGAACTGGACCTGGACGGCGCGCAGAAGGTGCTCAAGATGCTGGACATGCTTGAAGACCTGGATGATGTGCAGAACGTCTACTCCAACGCCGACATTCCAGAAGACGTGGCCGCACAGCTAGTCTGAAGGCTGGTGTAGACCATAATGTGGGAGCGGGCTTGCTCGCGAAAGCGGTTTGTCAGTCAGTACATGCGTTGACTGAAACACCGCTTTCGCGAGCAAGCCCGCTCCCACATTGGATCTTCGCTGTATCAAAAAATGTGTTTACCCAACCTGCAGGCGTTATGACTTTAATCCTAGGTATCGACCCCGGTTCGCGCATCACCGGCTTTGGCGTGGTGCAGCAGACCCCGCGTGGCTGTATCTACGTGGCGTCGGGATGTATCCGTACCGGCGCCGGGGAGCTGGCCGAGCGTTTGCAGATCGTCTATCGCGGCGTGCGTGAAGTGATCCAGACCTACGGGCCGGTGACCATGGGCATCGAAAAGGTATTCATGGCCAAAAATGCCGACTCGGCCCTCAAGCTGGGCCAGGCCCGCGGCGCCGCCATCGTCGCCGGAGCGGAGGAGGGGATGGAAATCGCCGAATACACCGCGACCCAGGTCAAGCAGGCGGTGGTTGGCACCGGCGCGGCGAATAAAGAGCAGGTGCAGATGATGGTCATGCATATGCTCAAACTCACCTCCAAGCCACAGATCGACGCTTCTGACGCCCTGGCCATCGCCATTTGCCATGCCCACACCCGCTCCAGCCTGCTGCCTCACGGCCTTGGCACGGCACGCAGTCGTGGCGGGCGCCTGCGTCTCTGATAGCATCAGCGCAATCGTTATGGTCGGGCCTCGATCTGACCTCAAGCTTTAAGGATCTGAACCGTGATTGGACGCTTGCGCGGCACCCTGGCTGAGAAACAGCCGCCGCACCTGATTCTGGATGTAAACGGGCTGGGGTATGAGCTGGAAGTGCCCATGACCACCCTGTACCGCCTACCGTCGGTCGGTGAACCGATAACGTTGCACACCCATCTGGTGGTGCGCGAAGACGCGCAACTACTCTATGGTTTCATCGGCAAGCGCGACCGCGACTTCTTCCGCGAGCTGATCCGCCTCAATGGCGTTGGCCCGAAACTGGCCCTGGCCTTGATGTCGAGCCTGGAAGTGGACGAGTTGGTACGTGCTGTTTCGGCCCAGGACACCTCGGCGCTGACCAAGGTGCCGGGTGTCGGCAAAAAAACCGCTGAGCGCCTGCTGGTGGAGCTCAAGGATCGCTTCAAAGCCTGGGAAGTGGTGCCAAGCATGTTTGCGCTGGTGCCAAACCAGCCGGATATGCCGGCGGCCCAAGTCGCCAGCGCCGAAAGTGACGCCGTCAATGCGCTGATCTCCCTTGGCTACAAGCCACAGGAGGCCAGCAAGGCAGTGTCGGCCATCAAGGACAAGAACCTGAGCGCTGAAGACATGATCCGCCGAGCCCTGAAGGGAATGATTTAAGTGATTGAAGCTGATCGTCTGATTGCAGCCACCGGCCCTCGCGACCGTGAAGAGGTCCAGGACCGGGCCATCCGCCCCCTGAGCCTTGCCGATTACATTGGCCAGCCCACCGTGCGCGAGCAGATGGAGCTGTTCATCCAGGCGGCACGTGGGCGTGCCGAGTCCCTGGACCACACGCTGATCTTCGGCCCGCCGGGGCTGGGCAAGACTACCCTGGCCAACATCATCGCCCAGGAAATGGGCGTGTCGATCAAGAGCACCTCCGGCCCGGTGCTGGAGCGCCCGGGCGACCTGGCTGCGTTGCTGACCAACCTTGAACCCCATGACGTGCTGTTCATCGACGAAATCCACCGGTTGTCGCCCATCGTCGAAGAAGTGCTATACCCGGCCATGGAAGATTTCCAGCTGGATATCATGATTGGCGAAGGGCCGGCCGCGCGCTCGATCAAGCTCGACCTGCCGCCGTTCACCCTGGTCGGCGCCACCACCCGTGCCGGCATGTTGACCAACCCGTTGCGAGACCGTTTCGGCATTGTTCAACGTCTAGAGTTCTATAGCACTGCTGACCTTGCGACGATTGTCAGCCGTTCGGCGGGGATTCTCGGCTTACCGCTCGACCCGGAAGGCGCCTTCGAGATTGCCCGCAGGGCACGTGGCACACCGCGGATTGCCAACCGTTTGCTGCGCCGGGTGCGCGATTTTGCCGAGGTGCGGGCCAAGGGCCATATCACCAAGGCCGTGGCCGACCTGGCGTTGAACCTGCTGGACGTCGATGAACATGGCTTCGACCATCAGGACCGGCGCCTGCTGTTGACCATGATCGAGAAGTTCGATGGTGGGCCGGTGGGCGTGGATAGCCTGGCCGCCGCCATCAGTGAGGAGCGCCATACCATTGAGGATGTGCTGGAGCCGTACCTGATTCAACAGGGTTACATCATGCGTACGCCAAGGGGGCGGGTGGTCACGCGCCACGCGTATCTGCACTTTGGGTTAAACATTCCGTCACGATTGGGGGAGATGCCTGTGGTAGACGAATTCCTCGATGCAGTGGACGATTAAAAAAGGCATGGCGGGTCGATTTATTCGGCGTTTGTGCTGTCCTAGTGGCTGGCGTCGTCATTCTTTCGTTAGAAATGCTGCAGAGAATGAAAAACAGTTGCCTGGCCGGATTGGCAACCTGAGGAGTAAGCACTAGAGTATGCGCGCGCAAAACGGGGATCAGTCGTTCGCACATCGCTGTCGCGTTTATTACGAGGACACCGATGCGGGCGGCATCGTGTATTACGTCAATTATCTAAAGTTCATGGAGCGGGCTCGAACCGAGCGGCTACGGGAGCTGGGCTTTGCCCAATCCCAGCTGGCAGGGGAGGACCTGTTATTTGTCGTGCATTCCAGCGAGGCCCGTTACTACGCGCCGGCGCGACTGGACGATGAATTGCTGGTCAGCGCGCAAGTAATCGAATTGAACCGTGCCAGCCTGCGCTTTAAACAGCAGGTCAGGCGGGCAACGGATGCAACGCTGCTCTGTGAGGGGCAGTTCCTGGTGGCGTGTGTGCGCACCAACAGTTTGAAACCCAGGGCCATTCCCGAAACTCTACGTGCGGCCTTTGCCAACGTGAGCGGCGCGGGTCAACAATCAAAGCAGGAGATTTAGCGTGGAACCTACCGTCGTCGACCATTCCTCCATGTGGAGCCTGGTCAGCAATGCCAGTGTCGTGGTTCAACTGGTCATGCTGACCCTGGTAGCCGCATCGGTTACCTCATGGGTCATGATTTTCCAGCGCAGCAACCTGCTGCGCGCCGGTCGACGCGCCCTGGAGAGCTTCGAAGAGCGCTTCTGGTCGGGTATCGACCTGTCCAAGCTGTATCGCCAGGCGGGCAGCAACCCGGACCCGGACTCGGGCGTCGAGCAGATCTTTCGCGCCGGCTTCAAGGAATTTTCCCGCCTGCGCCAGCAGTCCGGCGTCGACCCGGAAGCGGTCATGGAAGGCGTGGCCCGTGCGATGCGCGTAGCGATCTCCCGTGAGGAAGAAAAGCTCGAGCAGAGCCTGCCGTTCCTGGCCACCGTCGGTTCGGTCAGCCCGTATATCGGCCTGTTCGGCACCGTATGGGGCATCATGAACTCCTTCCGTGGCCTGGCAACGGCCCAGCAAGCGACCCTGGCCACCGTGGCCCCGGGTATCGCCGAAGCGCTGATCGCCACTGCCATCGGCTTGTTCGCTGCAATCCCCGCAGTAATTGCCTACAACCGTTTCGCCGCCACCAGCGAAACCCTGATTGGCCGTTACTACACCTTCGCCGATGAATTCCAGGCGATCCTGCACCGTAAAGTGCACACCAGCGAAGAATAAGCAGGTAATTCCCAATGGCTTTAATCGCTCGAGCTCGCAAAAAGCGCAAGCCGGTCGCCGAGATGAACGTAGTGCCTTACATCGACGTGATGCTGGTGCTGCTGGTGATCTTCATGGTGACCGCGCCGATGCTCAATCAGGGGGTGAAGGTTGATCTGCCCAAGGTTTCCAGCGAAGCCTTGCCGCAGGACAACAACACCCAGGTCCTGACCATTTCGATCAAGGCTGACAAGACCTATTACTGGAACCTTGGCAGCGAAGTCGACACCCAGAAGCAACAGGACAAGGCCATGACCTTGCCGCAGATGACCGACGCCGTGACCAAAATCATCCGCGCCGGCAATGAAGGCGGCAAGCACACCCAGGTGTTCATCCGCGGTGACAAGTCGGTCGACTACGGCTCCGTCATGGGCGCCATGGGCGGGCTGCAGAAGGCCGGGGTCGGTAATGTTGGCTTGATTACCGAGGCGCCCTGATGCAGCAACAGCGAGAGCCGTCCGCCTCGGAAAGCTTCTTCTGGCCTAGCGTCTGGGCGATTGCCCTGCACGTTCTGGTGTTTGGCATGCTGTTTGTCAGCTTTGCCATGACCCCGGAGCTGCCGCCAGCCAAGCCGATCGTGCAGGCGACCCTGTATCAGCTGAAATCGAAAAGTCAGGCCACCACCCAGACCAATCAGAAGATTGCCGGTGAGGCCCAGAAGTCGGCTGCGCGCCAGACTGAAGTCGAACAGATGGAACAGAAGAAGGTCGAGCAGGAAGCGGTGAAGGCTGCTGCGGAACAAAAGAAAGACGAGGCGGCTCAAAAGGCCGAAGAATCGAAAAAGGCTGACGAAGCGAAGAAGGCCGACGAGGCGAAAAAGGCTGATGAAGCCAAGAAAGCCGAGAAAGCTGCCGAAGCCAAAAAAGCCGAAGAGAAACAACTGGCTGATATAGCCAAGAAGAAATCTGAAGAAGAAGCCAAGAAAGCGGCTGAAGAAGAGGCCAAGAAAAAGGCCGCTGAAGAAGCCAAGAAAAAGATAGTCGAAGACGCGAAGAAGAAAGCCGCCGAAGACGCCAAGAAAAAAGCTGAAGCAGACGAGGCGAAGAAGAAAATCGCCGATGATGCGAAGAAGAAAGCTGCCGCCGACGCCTCCAAGAAAAAGGCCCAGGAAGCAGCACGTAAATCCGCCGAAGATAAAAAGGCCCAGGCCTTGGCAGATTTGCTTTCCGACACGCCGCAACGTCAGCAGGCCTTGGCCGATGAACGTGGTGACGAAGTCGCGGGCAGTTTCGACGATCTGATTCGCGCTCGCGCAGCAGAAGGCTGGACACGTCCACCTTCGGCACGCAAAGGCATGACAGTCGTGCTGCAGATCGGCATGTTGCCAGACGGTACGGTGACTTCGGTCAGCGTGGCCAAGTCCAGTGGCGACGGTTCGTTCGACAGTTCAGCGGTTGCAGCGGTCAAGAATATTGGCCGGTTGACCGAGATGCAGGGAATGAAACCAAGCGACTTCGCTCCCTATCGTTCATTCAAGATGACATTCACACCTGAGGATCTAGCCTTGTGAGAAACCTTCTTCGAGGAATGCTTGTCGTTATTTGCTGTATGGCAGGGATAGCGGCGGCGGATGAAAAGAACATCCTGGTAACCAGCGGTAGCGATCGGGCCACCCCGATTGCGGTTGTACCGTTTGGCTGGCAGGGCGGCAGCGTTCTGCCGGACGATATGGCGGAAATCATTGGTAATGACCTGCGCAACTCGGGTTACTACGCGCCAATTCCGAAACAGAACATGATCAGCCAGCCGACCCAAGGCAGCGAAGTGATCTACCGTGACTGGAAAGCCCTGGGCGCCCAGTACCTGATGGTAGGTAGCATCGTTCCAGCAGGCGGTCGCTTGCAGGTGCAATACGCTCTGTTCAACGTGGCCACCGAGCAGCAAGTGCTGACCGGTAGCGTGTCGGGCAGCGTTGACCAACTGCGGGACATGGCGCACTACATTGCCGACCAGTCGTTCGAGAAACTGGTGGGTATCAAGGGTGCGTTCTCTACCCGCATGTTGTACGTGACGGCTGAGCGTTTCTCGGTGAACAACACCCGCTACACCCTGCAACGTTCGGACTACGACGGTGCCCGTGCAGTGACCCTGTTGCAATCGCGCGAGCCGATCCTGTCGCCGCGTTTTGCGCCAGATGGCAAGCGTATTGCCTACGTGTCGTTCGAGCAGAAGCGTCCGCGCATCTTCGTCCAGCACATCGACACCGGTCGCCGTGAGCAGATCACCAACTTTGAAGGCCTGAACGGTGCCCCAGCCTGGTCGCCGGATGGCAATCGCCTGGCATTCGTACTGTCCAAGGACGGTAACCCGGATATCTACGTGATGAACCTCGGTTCGCGCCAGATCACCCGTGTCACTTCCGGCCCTGGTATCAACACCGAGCCGTTCTGGGGCAAGGATGGTTCGACCATCTACTTCACGTCAGACCGTGGCGGCAAACCGCAGATCTACAAGAGCAGCGTTGGCGGTGGTGGTGCGGAGCGTGTGACCTTTATTGGTAACTACAACGCCAATCCGAAGCTTTCGGCGGATGAAAAGACCCTGGTAATGATCCATCGCCAGGATGGTTTCACTAATTTCAAGGTGGCGGCCCAGGATTTGCAGCGCGGAAGCGTAAAAATCCTCACAGATAGCACTCTTGATGAGTCGCCTACTGTCGCGCCCAACGGCACCATGGTAATCTACGCCACCCGCCAGCAGGGCCGGGGAGTCTTGATGCTCGTGTCCATTAATGGACGCGTAAGGCTCCCGCTTCCTACCGCACAAGGCGAAGTCAGAGAACCGTCCTGGTCCCCTTACCTGAACTGACGCGGCGCTACAAAAAGAAGTACTTAACACACTGGGGTTCATTAGGAGTTTCACGATGGAAATGCTGAAGTTTGGTAAGTTTGCTGCTCTGGCTCTGGCTCTGTCCGTAGCCGTTGGTTGCTCGTCTAAAGGCGGCGACAATGCCGGTGAAGGCGCAGCTGTTGATCCAAACGCTGGTTACGGCGCCAACACTGGTGCAGTTGACGGCTCCCTGAGCGAAGAAGCTGCTCTGCGCGCGATCACCACTTTCTACTTCGAATACGACAGTTCGGACCTGAAGCCAGAAGCCATGCGCGCTCTGGACGTTCACGCGAAAGACCTGAAAGGTAACGGCGCTCGCGTTGTTCTGGAAGGCAACACCGACGAACGTGGTACTCGTGAGTACAACATGGCACTGGGCGAGCGTCGTGCGAAAGCCGTTCAGCGCTACCTGGTACTGCAAGGTGTTTCCCCAGCTCAGCTGGAACTGGTTTCCTACGGTGAAGAGCGTCCAGTTGCTACCGGCAACGACGAGCAATCCTGGGCTCAAAACCGTCGCGTCGAACTGCGTAAGTAATTCGTCATGCGAACGTGCCGTCGTGTTGTAACCGTATTGGCTCTCAGCCTTGCACCGCTTGCGGTGTGGGCTGCGGTTCCCGTGGAAGATAGCAACTCTGGCTATAACAATAGTGGGAGCAGCTATCCACCGGCAGGTTATGGCACGAACGGCGCCTATGCGGGGGGAGCGGCCACGGCCGCTCCTTCGGCACAGGGCGAACTGTTCAACCAACTGCAACGCATGCAGGATCAATTGGCGCAGCAACAAGGCACCATTGAAGTTCTGCAAAATGAAGTGCGTCAGCTCAAGCAGGAAGGCCTGGAGCGTTACCAGGATCTTGACCGACGTATAGGAGCCGGTGCTACACCAGCCGCTACTCCTGATAATTCTTCTGCCGGTGGCGCCGCAAGCGCCGCCGGTGGTGCAGCCGCAGGCGCCACTCAGGCCCCTGCCGCCAGCAGCGAACCGGCTGATCCGGCGAAGGAAAAGCTGTATTACGACGCAGCCTTCGACCTGATCAAGGCCAAGGATTTCGACAAGGCCAGCAAGGCGTTCACCGCTTTCCTGGGTCGTTATCCAAACAGCCAGTACGCGGGTAATGCCCAGTATTGGTTGGGTGAGGTCAACCTGGCCAAGGGTGATTTGCAGGGTGCAGGCCAGGCGTTTGCCAAGGTCAGCCAGCTTTACCCCAAGCACGCCAAGGTGCCTGATTCGCTGTACAAACTGGCTGATGTAGAGCGCCGCCTGGGTCATACCGACAAGGTCAAAGGCATTCTTCAGCAGGTAGTGGCCCAATATCCGGGTACCTCTGCCGCCCAGTTGGCTCAGCGTGATTTGCAACGCTTGTAAGCATTGCTGTCCCGCTTGGAAGAAACCCGCGCCTGTCGCGGGTTTTTTCGTTAGAATCCACGCCCTTTTATGAAATACGCTTTCTGGGGTTCACGCTTTGCCGGGATCCCATGAAGTGCCTGACGGAGGCGGACAGCCTGTTTAGCTGTTACGCCCGTGGCGACTATGCAAGACACATTACGCATCACCGAAGTTTTTTACTCGTTACAGGGTGAAACGCGCACTGCCGGCCTGCCCACAGTATTTGTGCGCCTCACCGGCTGCCCGTTGCGCTGCCAGTACTGTGACAGCGCCTACGCCTTCAGCGGCGGCACCATTCGTACCCTCGACGACATCCTGGAGCAGGTTGCAGGCTTCCGGCCGCGCTACGTCTGTGTAACAGGCGGCGAGCCGCTGGCCCAGCCCAATGCCATTCCTTTGCTCAAGCAGTTGTGTGACGCCGGTTACGAGGTGTCCCTGGAAACCAGTGGCGCCCTGGATATTTCCGCGGTCGATCCGCGCGTCAGCCGCGTGGTTGACTTGAAGACCCCGGACTCCAAGGAAGCGCATCGCAACCGTTATGAGAATATCGAGCTGCTGACCGCCAACGACCAGGTCAAGTTTGTCATTTGCTCGAGGGACGATTATGACTGGGCCAACTCCAAGCTGATCCAGTACGGCCTGGACCGACGCGCCGGCGAGGTGCTGTTCTCTCCAAGCCACCATGACTTGAACGCTCGCGACCTCGCAGATTGGGTGGTCGCGGACAATCTGCCGGTGCGCCTGCAATTGCAGCTGCATAAATACCTTTGGAACGACGAGCCAGGACGCTGAAATGACTGAACAAACGACTGATCAAAAACGTGCCGTAATCCTGCTATCTGGCGGCCTCGACTCCGCGACCGTGGTGGCGATGGCGCGTGCCGAGGGCTATAGCTGCTACACCATGAGCTTCGACTATGGCCAGCGCTCCCATGCCGAGTTGCACGCCGCCGCCCGTGTCGCCCACGACCTCGGCGTGGTGGAGCACAAGGTGATCGGCTTGAACCTCAATGGCATTGGCGGCTCGGCCCTGACCGACAGCTCCATTGACGTGCCTGAGGCGCCCACTGAGGGCATCCCGGTCACCTACGTGCCGGCCCGTAACACCGTGTTCCTGTCGCTGGCCCTGGGCTGGGCAGAGGTGCTTAACGCCCGTGACATCTTTATCGGCGTCAACGCGGTGGATTACTCCGGCTACCCGGACTGTCGCCCAGAGTTCGTCGAGTCGTTCGAGCGCATGGCCAACCTGGCGACCAAGGCTGGCGTAGAAGGGCATGGCTTCCGTATCCAGGCGCCACTGCAAAACCTGAGCAAGGCGGATATCGTCAAGGCGGGTGTAGGGCTTGGTGTCGACTACTCGCTGACTGTTTCCTGCTACCAGGCGGACAATGACGGTCGTGCTTGTAGGAAATGTGACAGCTGCCGCCTGCGCGCCGAAGGCTTCCAAGCGGCCGGAATTACTGACCCAACGCGTTATTTCTGATTTATTTAAAATAAGGTGTTGAATAATCCTTAGAAATCAGTATTATACGCGCCACCACACAGCGGGTCGTTAGCTCAGTTGGTAGAGCAGTTGGCTTTTAACCAATTGGTCGTAGGTTCGAATCCCACACGACCCACCATTTTTGGCGGTTTAGAAAATCCGGAAGGCCCACGCAAGTGAGGATTTCCGGGTTTTTTTTTGCCTGGGACAAAAGCGCGGGCTCGATGGCTCGCCTGAAGGGTGACACGACATTCGCATCGACTAGCAGCACCGTCTTCGACTGCGGATACAACACCCAAGCCATTATTTGTAGCTGTCGCCAGGTAAACCCAGCCGGGTCCGCTTTTTCAGAACAGTAGAGGTTATGCCAAGTAAGTAAACTGTGCAGTTGTACTTACTTGGCAGGTGTGCAAGATCAGAATTGATGTCGCATTTTAATACCGCGTCACTAGACAACTAGCACGACGACGCCTTTAAAGTTCCATTACAGTTATTTATGGTTTTTACCTCCGCTGCGGGGCCATTGAAGGAGGTTATGAAATCTCCACCGTTGGCCATACGACAGCTTGCGGTAATCCAGCAAGCGCCCTCGGCGTTGAGTCGCACTACTTGAATGACGCCGGCGTTTCCCGCCGGCACAGTGTCTCCCTTGCTGCAGGACTGATAGGCAGGGCTACTCTGCCAGGCATTTTTACATGTGTTGTTGTCTTCAGCACTGGCTGCTTGCATTTGAAGCAGAACTGCAAATGCTAGAAGAAATCCAATGATTGAGCTTTTCATTTTATGATTCCTCTAGATGTGCGTTTCCCCACATGAAACTATGCTCTGGGTTTTTGGGATGTGTCTACTGTCATAGTTGACAGGTTTCATGAGATGTTTGAGGTTTTTTATAATTGTTATGAATAATGTCGGGTGACGTTATAAGTTCGTGGGAGGTGTTTGAGCTTGCTGATGTGAAACCCAGAGAGCCCCGCACCAGCGTTAGCCTCAAGGCTGCTTATGCCCATTCATCCACGGGCTGTAGTCCACCTGCACATACCCCATGGGCAGGCCCTTGGGGTAGTTGGCAAACCCCGGCATCTTTCGCAGGTCCAGCAGTTTGCACTGCGTGACAAGGCGTTGCTGCAACGCGCTATCTACCTTGAAGCCCTGTAAACGGTACGGGCTCTGATTCAGGTTGACCATGCACTCATTCACTTTGCCTTGCGCATCGGCGATGAGGTGGAAGCTGGCGACGCCAATACTCTGGATGTCATGCCCGACAAACAGCTGTTCACGGAAAAAACGTATCTGCCTATACAGGTCGATTCGTGTTTTCTGCAGTTGTTGCTGTTCATCCGAAAGCCCCATCAGAGGGGTGAACACCATGGGCGCGACAATCACCTGGGTGTCCTTGGCGTTGGCGAAGACCTTGGGCGAGACCTCGGGAAAGAGGGTGGTCCAGCACAGTTCAGTCACCAGTTTGGCCAGCTTGGCCTGGCGCAGGTTGTTCTGGCCCTCGTTGGGCAGCAGGGTCCCGCGTTTGGCCGAACAGTCCACGACGTGGTTCTGCGCGTCGACGGTCATGATCATGTTCATCACCCCCGTCAGCTCGTTTTCATTGGCGGCCAGGGCGTAGCTGCGCAGTATCGTGGTGAAGGTATGGATGAATTTTTCGTCTTTTTGTTGCACCTGTGCCGCCGCCGAGGCCGCCGCCTGCTCTGGCGTTTGGCTCTGGCAACCGGCCAGTGACAGCAGGCTCGCACCGAACAAGGCCAGTAGCCAGCGGGAGGGAGAAGGCGCGTTGAATTCCATTTCTTGGGGGCTCATATACAAATAGACACGGGAAGAGGTAGACGGGAACTATTCTCACCCATCAAACGGTAAAGTGCGATTCGAAATAATTCGACTCTGGCACTGTGCTCTTTGGTTGTAACGGCTGACGTTGCACGGATTTGCTCTACAGATTCTATTTGTCTATATTTGAGTCTGTAGATTTATTCTGAGGTGGCAACCATGAGCCTAGCCCTGCAAGCACAGCCGTTTACCCGCCAGCAATGTGTCGCCGGACTCCGGGCGGCCGTGAGCATCCTGGAAAAATGGCAGGCCAGCAGCGACCAGGCCTGCCGCATCCTGCGTATTTCGCGCAGCACTTACACCCGCGCCCGGCAGCGCGAGGCCGCGTGGTCCGTGAGCCTGGATTCCGACCAGATGCAGCGCATCAGCTTTGTGCTGAACATCCATGCCACGCTGCGCATGGTGTTCGATAACCCCGAGAATGTGTACGGCTTCCCTGCAATGGCCAACCACAACAGCTTCTTCAACGGGCGCTCACCCCTGGAGATCATGGCCCAGGGCGACATGATTTCCCTGTACGAAACCTTCCGCCGGATCGATGTGCTGCGCGGTGCGCAATGGTGACGGTGAGCCAGTTGGGCGATTTGCCCAGCGGGCCGTTGCAGGCCTATCGCCTGGTCAATTCCAAATTCCCGCCGATTGCGTTGTTTGACGATGTGGCGGATGCCGACGAATTTGAGGCGCTTTATCAGATCCAGGCCCTGACCAACCCGCGGCTGGGCAATGAGCTCGGTCGTATCGAGCTGATACCCCGTAGGGAAATCCCCTTCGGGATTGTGGGATGCTCCTACGCGATTGCGCCGTTCACCCACGTCAATCCGGCCGGATCGCGTTTCAGCGCTGGGGATTTTGGCGTGCTGTACTTGGCGGCCACCATCGAAACGGCGCTGGCAGAGGTGCGTCATCACCAGAACCAGTATTGGTCCGGGGTCCACGGCCTTAACTATGAGCGCTTTGTCTTTCGCGGGTTGTCGTGCAGCTTTGCTGGTGACTCGATGAAGGATGCGGTGTCGGTGCCGATGAGCGATCCGATCTACGACCCTGACGACTACAGCCACGCCCAGCGCTTGGGCGGCGCGCTGAAGAAGGCCGGTTGTCCCGGCCTGCGTTACCTGTCGGTGCGCTCAGAAGGCGATCACTGCTGGGCGTTGCTGACGCCCAGGCCGGTGTCGTCGATTGTCCAGGCCGCCCATTACGAGATGGTCTGGAATGGGCAGATCACCAGTGTCAGCAAGATCAGCGAAGCCTGACGCTGGCGGGTCAAATCTGCCCGCGCACCAGGATTGACTCATCGATCTGCGCAATCGACGTAACCCCGGTCAGGGTCATGGCCACGCGCATTTCCTTGGCAAAGATCTCCAGCAAATTCTCTACACCACGCTGGCCATCCGCGGCCAAAGCGTAGGCAGGCGCTCGTCCCAGCAATACGCCACGGGCGCCGAGGGCGAGCATGCGCACCACGTCCAGCCCCGAACGCACCCCGGAGTCCACCAGTACCGTAAGGTCGCTGCCGACCGCCTGGGCGATCTCGGGCAGGGCCTTGGCGGTGGACAGCACGCCATCGAGCTGGCGGCCACCGTGGTTGGACACGACGATGCCGTCGGCACCGAAGCTCACCGCATCCTTGGCGTCCTGTGGGTCGAGGATGCCCTTGATGATCATCGGGCCTTTCCAGAATTCGCGGATCCACTCCAGGTCTTTCCAACTGATGGAGGGGTCGAAGTTGGTGGCCAGCCAGCCGATGTAGTCTTCAAGGTGGGTCGGCTTGCCGAGGTATTTGGAGATGTTGCCCAGGTCGTGCGGGCGCCCCATCAGCCCCACATCAAACGCCCAGGCCGGTTTGGTCACTGCCTGCAACATGCGTCGCTGGGCGGCGTACGGGCCGGACATGCCGGAGTGGGCATCGCGGTAGCGGGCGCCGGGGGTGGGCATGTCGACGGTGAACACCAGGGTTTTCACCCCGGCGGCTTGCGCACGCTCCAGGGCGTTTTTCATGAAGCCACGGTCTTTCAGCACATACAGTTGAAACCAGATCGACTGCGCAGTCTGCGACGCTACTTCCTCGATGGGGCACACCGACACGGTCGACAGGCAAAAAGGAATGCCTTTATTGGCCGCCGCGTTGGCCACCTGCACTTCCCCGCGCCGGGCAAACATGCCGGTCAGGCCCACCGGGCTCATGACCACCGGCATCGCCAGCGGTTGGTCGAACAGGGTGGTTTCCAGGCTCAGGCTCTCGACGTTGCGCAGGACGCGCTGGCGCAGGCTGATGTCTGCCAGGTCCGAACTGTTGGCCTTGAGGGTGTGCTCGGCGTACGCGCCACCGTCAATGTAGTCGAACAGGAAACGCGGCAGTTTGCGACGTGCGGCTTCGCGGTAATCCGATGCAGACGAAATGATCATGAACAGTGAGGCCCCGGAATAAAGAAAACGGTGGGTGGAGGATAGTCAAAGGCCTTTCATGGTAAAAACAACTTTTCCAACTTCATTCAAGTCGCAAATGGAATAGTCATGAATCTGCGAACGCTGCGAGCCTTTGTCGAAGTGGTGCGCCAAGGCAGTTTCTCACAAGCGGCCGAGATGGTTTCGCTCACGCAATCGAGTGTCAGCAAAGCGGTCAAGACCCTGGAAGAGGAGTTAGGCACACCGTTGTTCAGCCGCATCGGCCACAAGAACGAACTGACAGCCGCGGGTGAAATTGCCTACCGTCGCGCTCTGGTGTTGCTTGCCGAGCGCAGTGACCTGGTGGCCGAGATCAATGACCTGCTGGGGCTCAAGCGCGGCGTGCTGCGTATTGGCTTGCCGCCGGTGGGCAGTGGTGAACTGTTTGCGGCGATGTTTGCGGTGTACCGCCAGCGTTATCCGCAGATCGAGATCGAGCTGATCGAGCATGGCAGCAAGAAGCTGGCTGAGTGCCTGCAAGCGGGGGAGGTGGATGTAGCCGCGCTACTGGTGCCGGTGGAGGGCGAGTTTGAGTATCAGGACGTGCGCGTCGAGCCATTGATGGTGGTCCTGCCCAGCAGCCATCCATTGGCCGGGCGCGACAGTGTGGATTTTTCCGACTTGTCCGACTCGCCGTTCATACTGTTCGAAGCTGGATTTGCCCTGAACCGCATCATCCTTTCCGCCTGCGAGCGGCGGGGCGTATCGCCGAAGGTTTCGGTGCGCAGTGCCCAGATCGACTTTATCGTCGACCTGGTCGGCGCGGGCCTGGGAGTCGCCTTCCTGCCGCGCATGCTGGCCTACAAGCACCTGCATGCCGGCATTGCCCTGATATCCCTGGATGAGCCCCAGACCGACTGGCATATCGCCCTGACCTGGCGGCGTAATGCTCATTTGCCGCCTGCAGCGCGGGCCTGGCTGGACCTGGCGACCGAGATGGGTAACGTTCCCGCGCGCTAGCACAGCCTGCTTCAGAAGTTGTACTTGAGGCTGGTCATGAAGTTGCGCGGCGCGCCATACACCCCTTCTGAGTACACCCGGGCGTAGTACTCGCGGTCAAAGACGTTGTTGAGGTTGACCGTGGCACTGAGGTTTTTCGAGATATCGTAGCGGGCCATCAGGTTGGCGATGGCATAGCTGCCCTGGTGGTAATAGTGCAAGTCCTCGCCGGTCTTGGTCTGCCAGTTCACGCCACCGCCGACAGTGACTTTGTCGAGCATGCCTGGCAGGCGATAGGAGGTGAAGGTCTTGAGCATATGGCGCGGCAGCGCGGTGACGATGCGCTTGTCATCGGCATCGGTGGTGACGCTGTAGGCATAGCCGGCCGACGCCTGCCAGCCTTCGCCCAGCTCGCCGTTCATTTCCAGTTCGACGCCTTGGGTCTTGGCGCTTTGTTCGATGCGATAGGCCTGGGTGTCGGACTGCCACACCGCCAGGTTGTCTTGCTCAAGCCGAAATAGCGCCAGGCTGGCGTTCAGTTGCTCATCGTAGAAACTGCCCTTGATCCCGACTTCATAACCCTTGCCCTCCAGGGGTGGCAGCGCGCCGCGGTTGATGTCGCGCACGTAGGAGGCTTGCGGGTTGAAGATCTTGGTGTAGCTGGCATACAGCGACCAGTTGTGGTCCAGGTCGTAGACCACCCCGGTGTACGGAATGAACACGCCGGTTTCCCGTTCCTTGACCGAACTGGTTCCGGCGCCATACAGCAGGGTGTTGGTATCGCGCTTCCAGTCGGTCAGCCGCCCGCCGAGGATCAGGCTCAAGTCGTCGGTCAGGTGTAGGCGCGACGTGAGGTAGGCGGCGTATTGTTTCTCGCGGATGCTGCCTTTACCCACCACTGGCGTAGCGGGCTTGGGCGAGTCACCGTTCCAGGTGCGGTAGTCCGGCACCTTGAAGCCGTAGTCCCACAGCCAGTCGTTGTAGTTGGGGGTGTGTTCCTCGTAATCGGTGGCAGTGATGCCGGTGATCAGCTCATGTTCGCGACCGAACGCGGAAAACGGCCCGGTGAAGTAGGCGTCGAGGCTGTCCTGGCGCGGCGTGCCTGACCAGCGCACCGGCAACAACGAGGCGCCGGAGCCGGTGGCCTGGTCGAGACTGCCGATGGTGAACGAAAAGAACTCGTCGAACTTGTTCTCGGTGTGACCGTATTCGATCTTGCCGCTCCAGCCGTTATCGAACTGGTGTTCGATGGAAGTGAAGTAGTTGGTCTGGTCATGGTCGTTATACGACCAGTTCGGCGCACTGTTGAGGGAGCGCTTCATGTGGGTTTTCTGGCCATCGCTGAACAGCGTCTGGTAGCCGCCGCGCAGGGGCGCATCCACCTGGGTCTTCTGGTAGCTGAAGCCGGCAGTCAGCAGGGTGGCGTCGCTGAGGTCGAACTCGGTGATGCCGTAGATCAGTTGTGAATCCTGCTTGAAGCGATCGACCCAGGCCTGCTCGGTCTTGTAGTCCAGCACCAGGCGCCCGCGGATGTTGCCGGTCTCGGTCAGTGGCCCGGAGACATCGACACCGGTGCCATAGCGGTCCCAGCTACCGGCTTCGGCGGTGATGCTTGCCTGGGCTTGGGCCGTGGGGCGTTTGCGAATCAGGTTGATGGTCGCCGAGGGGTTGCCCATGCCGCTGATCAGGCCAGTGGCGCCGCGCACGATTTCCACACGGTCGTACATGGCCGTGCTCTGGGTGTAGTTGTCCATGCGGGTCGAGGTGGGGACGCCGTCGATCTCGAAGTTCTGGATCTGGAAACCACGGGACCAGTAGCTGTCATTCTCGGTCCCCAGGCCGGCGCGGGTCACGGCGATCCCGGGGCTGGCTTCAAGTACATCGGTGAGGTTGTTGAGTTTCTGATCGTCCAGGCGTTGGCGGGTGATCACCGTGACCGACTGTGGGGTTTCTTTCTGGGTCAGGTTGAGCCGCGTAGAACTGCTGGAGGAGTAGGCGGTGTAGGAGCCATTACCTTCACTGGTGGACCCCGGCGCCTTGCCGGAAATGGTGGTACTACTCAACTCCAGGGCGGAGGAGGAGGTTGGGGCCGCCTGTAACTGATAACGACCTTCGCCTACGGGCACGGCGATCAGGCCGGTGTCGGCCAGCAGCAATTGCAATGCCTGGTCGACGGAAAATGTACCGTTGATGGCCTGGCTGGTTTTGCCGTTGGTAAGGGTGGCATCTCCCGCAAGGTAAATCCCGGCCTGGGCCGAGAGCAGGTTCAGTTGGCTGGCCAGTGGCCCGGCGGCAATCTGGTAATGCTGGTCTTCGGCCCAGGCGGCAGGGCTGAGGCTGCTCAGGGTGATAGCCACCGAATAGGCCAATACGTGCAGCGGGGAATGGGGGCGTAGTGACATCTTGGGATCCTTTTGGGGGTGGCATCAAGCCATCGTCACTAGCTAAATCGAATGAGAATGAAAATCAGGAAGTGCCGGTATAAAAATATCTAGCGCGGCTTCACGGTGGTCCAGCCAGGGAACGTTTGCTCCATGCGAATCGGCAATACGCCTTCAAGCATGGCCAGGACCTGATCGGTATCGTGCAACGGGAACGTGCCCATGACTCGCAGGTGTGCGAGGCCAGGGTCGAGTCCCAGGTGCCCGCGACGGTAGTCGGCCAGCTCCTCGATAAACTGTGGCAAGGGCATGTCTTGCGCCAGCAGGATCCCCTTGCTCCATGACTCGCGCCCGGGTTGCGCAGGCTCGGGAGGCGTGGTGCCGTGGCTGTCGAATGACAGCCCTTCGCCGGCCTTGGCCACGCGGGTGTGATGGCTTGCGGCGCAACGAACCTGCACCGCCCCCTCATAGACATTGAGCTGGGTCCGCGCAGCCCGTTCGCGCACACTGAACCTGGTACCCAGGGGGGACAGGCTGCCTTGGGCGGTGTGCACGATAAACGGGCGCGGGTCGCTTCCGGTCGCGATCAGGACTTCACCTTCGTACAAGCGCAGGCTGCGTTGTGAGGTGCTTAGCGCAACATCCAGCGCGGTGGCGCTGTTGAGCCAGATACGCGAGCCGTCGGCCAGGGTCCGTTCGAGGATTTCCCCGGTGCTTGTGCGATAACCTGCCTGCCAGGCCAGGAGCTGTTCGGTCAGTGCCGCGTGGCGCCAGGCAAGCCCACCCAGCAACAGCCCGCCGCTGATGACCGACAGGGTTCGCAGCACCTGGCGTCGCGAAGTGGGGGTGTGATGCAGGGCCTGCAATGTGCGGCTGGCCGTCTCCCTGTCGTCCTGCAACGGGGCGAAGCGCTGGCTGACCCGTTCCACATAGCGCCAGGCCTGGCGATGGCTGTCACTGCGGTCGAGCCATTGCTGCCAGGCGTGCTGCTGCGCCAGGTTGTGCGGCTCGCTGCTCAGACGGGCGAACCAGTCGGCGGCTTCCTGCAGGGTTTGATGGTCAGGTGTGGGGGCCGGCATCGATCAGCTCAATGCCTCGTCCAGTTCCGCTTCCAGCAACAGGCACTGGAACATGGCCTGGGACATGTAATGGGTGACGGTGCGGGCGCTGACGCCCAATTGATCGGCGATGGCCTGGTAACTCAGGCCTTGCAGTTGCGCGAGCATAAAGGCCTGGGCGACGTTGCGCGGCAGGCGCTCGAGCATTGCCTGCACCTGCTGCAGGGCCTCCAGCACCATGGCCCGGTGTTCTTCCGACGGCATGCAGTGTTCGGGGCGGCTGGCCAATACCTCCAGCCAGGCCCGCTCGACCCGCTGGCGCCGCCAGAAGTCTACGCACACATGTCGGGAAATCGCACTCAGGTACGCCCGTGCGTGCCCCTCGCTATTAAAGGCTCTGGGTTTGACCAGCAGCCGCACGAACACATCGTGGGCCAACTCGGCGGCGTCGCTGGTATTGCCCAGTTTCTTGTGCAGCCAGGCGCGCACCCAGCCGTGGTGCTCTTGATAGAGCCAGCCGACATCGGAAGGATCAGGAGATTGAGGCATGCCGCGAGCGCACTCCGTCATCAGGTTCAGCGCCTGGATGAGCTAATGGTAATTATTCTCAATGCTACCCTTTGTCGAGGTTTCTTCACAACTGGCGCAAGTGGGTCTTTTCCATGGCACCGCCAATCCCAGATTAGGCTTTTGAATCCAATCGATATTCTGTAGCCTTGCGCAGCTTCACTTTAACCCGTGCTTGATGAACACAATCACTTCGTCCGGCGGCGCCCGAAGGGCTCCAGAGCCGGTGGTACACTCGACTTTCGCGCAACTGCGCCTGTAGGTCTTGCGAACATGACGCAAATTTCCGAACGCCTTCTGGTCCAAGCCCACCTCGATGCCAAGCAACCCAAGGTGCTCAGTGCCGAGCAAGAGGCAAGCTTACGTTCTGCCATTGCTGCCGAGCTAAAGGCTCAAGACGCGGTGCTGGTGGCGCACTTTTACTGCGACCCGGTGATTCAGGCCCTGGCCGAAGAAACCGGCGGTTGTGTTTCCGACTCCCTGGAAATGGCCCGCTTCGGCGCCGCCCACCCGGCCAAGACCGTGCTGGTCGCCGGCGTGCGCTTCATGGGCGAGACGGCGAAAATCCTCACCCCTGAAAAACGCATCCTGATGCCCACCCTGGAAGCCACATGCTCTCTGGACCTTGGCTGCCCGGTGGAAGAGTTCTCGGCGTTCTGCGACCAGCATCCGGAGCGCACCGTGGTGGTGTATGCCAACACGTCGGCGGCGGTCAAGGCCCGGGCCGACTGGGTGGTAACGTCCAGCTGTGCCCTGGAAATCGTCGAAAGCCTGATGGATAACGGCGAGACCATTATCTGGGGCCCGGACAAGCACCTGGGCACCTATATCCAGCGCCAGACCGGTGCCGACATGCTGCTGTGGGACGGTGCCTGCATCGTCCACGAAGAGTTCAAGTCCAAGCAGTTGGAAGACATGAAGGCGCTGTACCCGGATGCCGCGATCCTGGTGCACCCGGAGTCACCGACCTCGGTCATCGAGTTGGCCGACGCCGTGGGGTCCACCAGCCAGTTGATCGCGGCGGCGCAGCGCTTGCCGAACAAGACGTTTATCGTCGCCACCGACCGTGGCATTTTCTACAAGATGCAGCAGCTGTGCCCGGACAAGGTGTTTGTCGAAGCGCCAACCGCCGGTAACGGCGCGGCGTGCCGCAGTTGCGCGCACTGCCCGTGGATGGCGATGAATACCCTGGAGCGCACGTTGCAATGCCTGCGTGAAGGCAGCAACGAGATCTTTGTCGAACCCTCGTTGATCCCCCATGCCGTGCGCCCGCTCAAGCGCATGCTGGACTTTACCCAGGCGGCACGCCTGAAGCTGGCGGGCAACGCCTGATCCACGGCAGATGCAGTAAAAAATGTGGGAGCGGGCTTGTCGGGTCGCCGCATCGCCGCGATAGCGGTGGATCAGTCTGCACATGTAGTGACTGACACACCGTTATCGCGGGCAAGCCCGCTCCCACATTTGGATCTCATTGGCCTGGGGCTATTTCTTTTTCTTCGGGATCCGCACCAGCTGCGTGTCGGAATAGATGTCATGCCAAGCCCGCTGTTTCTTGTCCACCAGCGACCAGATAAACCCCAACCCTGCGCATAACCACGATGCAATCGACACCACAAAACGCAACAGCGCCTGCCACAGGCTGATGCGCGAGCCGTCCGCGTTCTGCACGCGTACGCCCCACACTTGCATACCCAACGTCTGCCCGGAATGGGTCCAGAACTTGGCAAAGAAACCAAACAGTACAAAAAACAGAATCGTCGACAGCAGCGGATCACCGTCCAGCGCGCCGGATTCCGAGAGCGTGCGCATTTTTGCTTCACCCACAAAGGCGATCCACACCAGCTTATAGAGGAAGGCAGTGACGATCAGCAGGGCGGTACATAACAGGAAGTCATAGAACATCGCTGCCAGACGACGGCCCAGGCCAACGGCGGGGAATTCGCCTTGGGGGCTCAGCAGGTGTTTCGACATGGCTCGGCTCTCTGGAGGAAAAAAGCCATTTTACGGACAAACGCACATAAAAAAGCCTCTGATGTCACCACCAGAGGCTTTTTGTCGCAGTAAGGATCAGCCTTCTGCTTGTACTTCGTCAGCCTGCATGCCTTTTTGGCCCTGCACAGCGATGAAGGTCACTTTCTGGCCTTCTTTCAGGCTCTTGAAGCCGTTGCCTTGGATAGCGCGGAAATGCACGAACAGGTCCGCACCGCTTTCTGGAGTGATAAAACCAAACCCTTTCTCGTCGTTAAACCACTTGACGGTACCGCTCTGACGTTCAGCCATTTTCTTATTTCCTTGACGCTAAAAATTAATGACAGCCCCTTTCACCTGAAAGAGTACTGGGCTGGGTTGCAGGAAAGTAAGAGACGTCGAACGGGTTGTAGCGAACTTTGGCTACTGCCCAGGTCCAGGTTCCAAGCGACCCATGCAAACACAGTGAGCAAACTCTACGACAACTAAGACAGAAAAAACAAGCCCTCTGCAAGCCGCGTATTTACTCGCCTTCATGACACTTCGGTCAACTATTGTCGGGCTGTGTTATTCGATAGCGTGGATCACTTGTTATAGGTTAATCGACATAACATTGACTATCGTCAGTGCACTGTTTTATGGCGGTTGCGTTACAGATTAGTGCAAATGAACACAACCGCGTTACTTATAGGAACAGTCAATCAGCCACGGTAGTAACGTTGTGGCACGAATGGCATTTTACTTACACGAAGTGGCACCTTTTTCCCACGCACCAGCGCTGAGACTTCGCAATCCAGCGCGGTAAAGGCTGTGTCGAGGTAGCCCATGGCGAGCGGGCCGCCGAGGCTGGGGCCAAAGCCGCCGCTGCACACGCTGCCGATTACGGTGCCGTGTTCGTCGACAATTTCTGCACCTTCACGCACCGGCGTACGTTCCTGGGGCAGCAGGCCGACGCGCTTGCGGCTGACGCCGGTCTGCTGCTGAGTGAAGATCCGGTCTGCGCCCGGGAAACCGCCGGCACGCGCGCCGTCGGCACGACGCACCTTGGAAATCGCCCACAGCAGGCTGGCCTCAATCGGCGTGGTCTCGGTGTTCATATCGTGGCCATAGAGGCACAGGCCGGCTTCCAGGCGCAGGGAGTCGCGGGCGCCCAGGCCAATGGCTTCAACTTCGGCTTCGGCCAGCAGGCTGCGGGCCAGGCTCTCGGCGTTGGCCGCAGGTACCGAGATTTCAAAGCCGTCTTCGCCGGTATAGCCGGAACGGCTGACGTAGCACTCCACCCCCAGCAGGCGCAGGGGCGCAAATTGCATAAAGGTCATCTTGGTCACTTCCGGTGCCAGGCGCGCCAGCACCTTGACTGCCGCCGGGCCTTGCAGGGCCAGCAGGGCGCGTTCTTCAAACAGCGGCTCGATCTGGCATTGCTCGCCCAGATGCTGACGCAGGTGCGCCAGGTCCTGATCCTTGCAGGCGGCGTTGACCACCAGAAACAGCTCGTCGTTACCCAGATTGGCGACCATCAGGTCATCGAGGATGCCGCCCTGGTCGTTGGTGAACATGGCGTAGCGCTGCATGCCCACGGGCAGATCGATGATATCCACCGGCACCAGGGTTTCCAGGGCCTTGGCGGCGTTGGCACCGGTCAGGCGGATCTGGCCCATGTGCGACACATCAAACAACCCGGCCTGCTCACGGGTGTGCTGGTGTTCTTTCATCACGCCCAGAGGGTATTGCACCGGCATGTCATAGCCGGCGAACGGCACCATGCGCGCGCCCAGTTCAAGATGCAGGGCGTGCAGCGGGGTTTTCAACAGGGTTTGGGTGGACATATTCAGCTCCTGAAAAACGTGCTGGCGCATTTATAAGCATCAGCACTCGATAATGTTGACGGCCAAACCGCCACGGGCGGTTTCCTTGTATTTGCTTTTCATATCGGCGCCGGTCTGGCGCATGGTGCGGATCACCTTGTCGAGGGACACGAAGTGCTGCCCGTCGCCGCGCAAGGCCATGCGCACCGCATTGATCGCCTTCACCGAGCCCATGGCGTTGCGCTCGATGCAGGGCACCTGCACCAAACCGCCAATCGGGTCGCAGGTCAGGCCGAGGTTGTGCTCCATGCCGATTTCAGCGGCGTTTTCCACCTGGGAAACCGTGCCGCCCAGCACTTCGCACAAGGCCCCGGCGGCCATGGAGCAGGCCACGCCCACTTCACCCTGGCAGCCGACCTCGGCCCCGGAGATCGAGGCGTTTTCTTTGTAGAGGATGCCGATGGCCGCGGCGGTGAGCAGGAAGCGCACCACGCCGTCTTCATTGGCACCGGGAATAAAGCGCATGTAGTAATGCAATACCGCCGGCACGATCCCGGCGGCACCGTTGGTGGGCGCCGTGACCACGCGCCCGCCGTTGGCGTTTTCTTCATTGACCGCCAGGGCATACAGGTTGACCCAATCCAGCACCGACAGCGGGTCGCGCAGCGCCGATTCCGGGTTCTTGCACAGTTGGCGATGCAACGCGGCCGCACGGCGCTTGACCTTCAAGCCGCCAGGTAGGATGCCTTCATTGCGGCAACCGGCGGCCACGCAGTCCTGCATGACCTGCCAGATCTTCAGCAGGCCGCTGCGGGTCTCGGCTTCCGGGCGCCAGGCGCTTTCGTTGGTCAGCATCACCTGGCTGATGGACAGCCCATACGTGGCGCAATGGCCCAGCAAATCCTTGGCGTGCTTGAAGGGGAAGGTCAGGGGCGTGGCATCTTCGACGATCCGGTCGGCGCCGGCGGCGTCTTCATCCACCACAAAACCGCCGCCCACCGAGTAGTACTCGCGGCTGCGAATCTGGATGCCGGCGGCGTCAAACGCACGAAAGATCATGCCGTTGGGGTGATAGGCGAGGGGTTTGCGAATCATCGCCAGGTGTTCTTTCTCGTTGAACGCAATGCTGTGTTCACCGAGCAGGTTCAAGCGACCGTCGCTGCGCATCTGTGCCAGGCGCGCGGCCACGGTTTCAGTGTTCACGGTGTCCGGGTGTTCGCCTTCCAGGCCCAGCAACACGGCCTTGTCGCTGCCGTGGCCTTTGCCGGTGGCACCCAGAGATCCGTAGAGCTCCACCTTGATGCTGGCGGTGGCGTCCAGCAGGTTATCGCGCTTGAGGCCCTCGACGAATCGGGCGGCGGCACGCATCGGGCCGACGGTGTGAGAGCTTGAGGGGCCGATGCCAATCTTGAACAGGTCGAACACGCTTAAAGACATGAGTTGTTCTCCGGTTTCTTATTATTGGGCGCAGATTTTCGGTTGTACCCGATCCCTGTGGGAGCTGGGCTTGTCGGGTCGCCGCATCGCCGCGATAGCGGTGGGTCAGGCAACGTTTCTGTTACTGATACACCACTATCGCGGCGATGCGGCGACCCGACAAGCCAGCTCCCACATTGACCGCGTTCTACCGCTCAGGTTACGCGTAGCTCTCGATCGAGGGGCACGCACACACCAGGTTGCGATCGCCAAACACGTTGTCGACCCGGCCCACCGGCGGCCAGTACTTGCCTTCGATCAGCGACGCTACCGGATACACCGCTTGTTCACGGCTGTACGGATGGCTCCATTCACCGACGATTTCAGCTGCCGTGTGCGGAGCGTTTTTCAGCGGGTTGTCGTCCTTGTCCAAGGTGCCGTTTTCCACTGCGCGGATCTCTTCGCGGATGGCGATCATGGCGTCGCAGAAGCGGTCCAGTTCTTCCTTGGATTCGCTTTCGGTCGGCTCGATCATCAAGGTGCCAGCCACCGGGAACGACATGGTCGGCGCATGGAACCCAAAGTCGATCAGGCGCTTGGCCACGTCATCCACGCTGATGCCGCTGCTGTCCTTGAGTGGGCGCAGGTCCAGGATGCATTCGTGGGCCACCAGGCCGTTGCTGCCGGTGTACAGCACCGGGTAGTGCTCTTCCAGGCGACGGGAAATGTAGTTGGCATTGAGGATCGCCAACTGCGAAGCGCGCTTTAGGCCCGCGCCGCCCATCATGCTGATGTACATCCAGGTGATCGGCAGGATGCTCGCGCTGCCGAACGGTGCTGCACACACCGCACCTTCCTTGCGCTGCATGGCCGCGTGGCCGGGCAGGAATGGCGTGAGGTGCGACTTGACGCCAATCGGGCCCACACCCGGGCCGCCACCGCCATGGGGGATGCAGAAGGTCTTGTGCAGGTTCAGGTGCGACACGTCGCCGCCGAACTTGCCCGGGGCACACAGGCCGACCATGGCGTTCATGTTGGCGCCGTCGATATACACCTGGCCGCCGTTGTCATGGATGATCCCGCAGATTTCGCGGATGCCTTCCTCGAACACGCCGTGGGTCGACGGGTAGGTGATCATCAGCGCGGCGAGGTGCTCGCGGTGCTCGATGGCCTTGGCGCGCAGGTCTTCGATGTCCACGTTGCCCCGGGCGTCGCAGGCGGTGACGACCACACGCATGCCGGCCATGTTGGCGGTGGCCGGGTTGGTGCCGTGGGCCGACGAAGGAATCAGGCAGATATCGCGACGTTCATCGCCACGGCTCTGGTGATAGGCACGGATGGCCAAGAGGCCTGCGTACTCGCCTTGGGAGCCGGCGTTCGGTTGCAAGGAGATCGCGTCGTAACCGGTGGCCGCGCAAAGCATGGCTTCCAGTTCTCTGGTCAGTTGCAGGTAGCCGGCGCTTTGCTCGGCCGGGGCGAACGGGTGCAGGGCGCCGAACTCGGCCCAGGTCACCGGGATCATTTCACTGGCGGCGTTGAGCTTCATGGTGCACGAGCCCAGCGGGATCATGGTGCGATCCAGCGCCAGGTCCTTGTCGGCCAGCTTGCGCAGGTAGCGCATCAGCTCGGTTTCCGAGTGATAACGGTTGAACACCGGATGGCTGAGGATCGGCGACTGGCGCAGCAATGCGGCAGGCAGGGTGCTGTCGACGCTGGCTGCAAGGGCGGCGAAGTCCGGTAGGGCTTTGCCGCCTGCGAACACGCTCCACAGGGTTTCGATGTCGGCCTGGGTGGTGGTTTCGTCCACCGACAGGCCCAGGCGCGCCGCGTCCACGACGCGCAGGTTGATGCGCTGCGCACGGGCCTGGTCGTGCAGGGCAGCAGTGTTGGCGCCGGTGGCCAGGGTCAGGGTGTCGAAGAAGGTCTCTTGTTCAACCTTGAGGCCCAGCGCGGTCAAGCCACTGGCCAGGATCGCGGCCAGGTGATGAATGCGCGTGGCGATCTGCACCAGGCCTTTGGGGCCGTGGTACACCGCGTACATGCTGGCGATGTTGGCCAGCAGTACCTGGGCGGTGCAGATGTTACTGGTAGCCTTCTCGCGGCGGATATGTTGCTCGCGGGTCTGCATGGCCAGGCGCAGGGCCGGCTTGCCGAAACGGTCTACGGACACACCGACCAGACGCCCCGGCATATCGCGCTTGAACGCGTCCTTGGTGGAGAAGTAAGCGGCGTGCGGGCCACCAAAGCCCAGCGGCACGCCGAAGCGTTGCGCACTGCCGATGGCCACGTCGGCGCCGAACTCACCCGGTGGGGTCAGCAGGGTCAGGGCCAGCAGGTCCGCGGCCACGGCCACCAGGGCGTTGGCGGCGTGGAAGCGTTCGGTCAGTTCGCGGTAGTCGAACACGTCACCGTTGCTGGCCGGGTATTGCAGCAGCGCGCCGAAGAACGGGCTGACGTCGGTCAGTTCACGCTCATCGCCCACCACCACGTCGATGCCCAACGGCTCGGCACGGGTGCGCAGCACGTCGAGGGTCTGTGGGTGGCTGTGCACCGACGCGAAGAACGCGTTGCTGCCCTTGTTCTTGCTCAGGCGCTTGCAGAAGGTCATGGCTTCGGCGGCAGCGGTGGCTTCGTCGAGCAGGGAGGCGTTGGCGATCGGCAGGCCGGTGAGGTCGCTGATCAGGGTCTGGAAGTTCAGCAGCGCTTCCAGGCGACCCTGGGAAATTTCCGGCTGGTACGGCGTGTAGGCGGTGTACCAGGCCGGGTTTTCCAGGAGGTTGCGCAGGATCGGCGACGGTGTGTGGCAGTTGTAGTAGCCCTGGCCGATGTAAGTCTTGAACAGTTGGTTCTTGGCGGCGATGGCCTTGATCGAGGCCAGGGCATCGGCTTCGCTCAGGCCATCGCTAAGGCCGAGCACGGCGGTGCCCTTGATGCTTTCCGGGATCACGCTGGCGCTCAGGGCTTCGAGGGAATCAAAGCCCAGGGTCGCGAGCATCTGCTGCTCGTCATCCTGGCGCGGGCCGATATGGCGGGCGATAAACTCGTTGGCGGTGCTCAAATTAACGGTCATGGCGCGCTCCTCAAGCTTGGGCGTTGGCTTTGATCAGGCGGTCGTATGCGTCCTGATCCAACAGCTTAGCTACCGCAGTGGCATCAGCCGGTTTAAAGCGGAAGAACCAGCCTTCGCCCATCGGGTCTTCGTTGACCAAATCCGGGCTGTCGCTGAGCTTGTCGTTCACTTCCAGCACTTCGCCGGTCAGGGGCATGTACACGCCGCTGGCAGCCTTGACCGACTCCACGGTGGAGGCTTCGGCACCCTGGTCGTAGGCCTTCAGCTCAGGCAATTGCACGTACACCACATCGCCCAGGGCGTTTTGCGCGAACGCGGTAATACCCACGGTGACGCTGCCGTCGGCTTCGGCGCGCAGCCATTCGTGATCTTCAGTAAAACGCAATTCGCTCATGGAAACTCCTCAGGGCCAGAATCGTCTGGTGGACGGGATTAGAATGGGAAAGTCCTTAGCAAAAACGCGGCCAATATAATTTTATTGTTATAAATCAGACAGTTGTGATGAATCTAAAAACATTTGCTCAACCGTCATGTAGCGAATTCGCTACAGATCGACGGCGGAAAAAAAGCCTATCTGGATCAAAGCCTTGCATAGCGAAGGCCGATCAGTGGTGTATTGAAAACGTTCCGGTGTAGCGTTTTCGCTACGATAAGTTCCCCCGTGGCTAGACGCCAGGAGACTTATGCAGCGCACAGTGCAGTAGAGAGCGGCGTATTTTTTGCCCTTCCCGACGATCAGGACGCGCAGCATGAGCAATTCAATTGAGGCCAATCAGGGCATTTCACAACTACAGGCTTCCCGCGACTCTCTCGCGCACCTGTTCGCCCAGCGCCCGACATTGGCGCAAGTGGCCGAGTCGATGATCCAGGAATGGATCAACGACCAATTCAGTGACAGCGGTTTGCAGGCCGGCAGCACCTGGATCGGTTCAAGGCAGCCGTCCCAGGCCAATGGCGTCAGCTATGCCCAGCTCAGCACCTTGAGCGACGCCCTGATCCGGCGCTGCATGAGCCGCGACGTGCCAAGTTATGTGCCAGGTCAGCATTGCGTGCTGGTCAGCTCGGTAACCCAGGGCCTTGTCCCGTTCATTGGCGCTGTTTCGGTCAATGATGTCGCGATCATGCTCAACACCCTGGCGCCCGAATTGCCCGATGGTTTTAACGCGAGGCTGTTGGCCTATTGGAACGCCCATGTTCCAGGCGATACAGCTTTGAGTCGTTGGGGGGCGGTCGCCAAGCAACTGCGCGAGTGCCTGCTCAGCGCCCGGCAGAACCCGCCGCTGACGAAGGAGCAAGGCCAAAAGCTCCTGGGCCTGGGCGACGGGCCGCAAGAACTCTGGGGGTACCAGGCGGATCGCCAGGCGCTGGGCGGGGTCCACGTGCTGCGGATTTATCAAGTGTATGCGGGGCAGGATGGGCTGCCGGGCGAATGGCTGCCGCTATTGGTCTTGCAGCGCGAGGTGGCGCAGCACCAGGTCAACCTGGTCTATGTGCCGGCGATGAGCGTGCTCAAGCTCAGTACGTTGGATGAGTTGGGCAACCTGCTGCCACGCTACATGAGCCACTACAGCCCCGGCCTCCTTGTCAGATGGGGGCTCCGGGAGCCCCTGGGAGATGTCTTCGATGCGCAGGCCCAGGCCTTGCTGGAGCGCCAGCTCAGGGCGCTGAAGCGTGTCGACTGGTCGGCATTGCCCGATGTCGACAGCTACAAGCGCCTGCTGCACAAGCTCACTGCGCCCGAGGTCTGGTTCGAGGCCGATTATGTCCAGCCGCCCCACGAAGAGCAGCTGCCAGTGTGGTTGCAGGCGGCCAGCAGCACTGATCGGCACACTTACGGCCAATGGCTGGAGCGCCTGGCGCACCTGCACAAGCGTACAGGTGGCGCGTCGTTCCTCGATGGCCTGGACCCGATTGACGTGTTTGCGCGCAAAGCGCTGCAACGCCAGATGCGCCTGGATTACCCGCAACATGCGGCAATCAACCCGGATGATTACCTGCTGACGTTTGAACGCACCCAGGGTGCAACGGTGGGCTGGACGCAACGCAGCACCAGGACCTTGACCTCCTGGGCCCTGGAAAACCCCTTCGCCACCCCCTACGCCAGTGTGCAGATCAGCCACCAGGCCGGGCCAGGCGTTGTGCCCGCCAGGTGGATGCAGCCGGCGTACCTGAAAAAACTCATCGAAACGGTCGATGTGGGCCTGCACTACCCGGCGCTGCTCAAGCAGGCGTTGCTGGTGGACCCGCTAGAGTCGGCACGGCGCCGGCGCCTGTTTGTCGAGCAGATGGCGCTCCAGTTGCCCCTGCGGGCCCTTGAAAACAGCCTGCGCCGGCGCAACGGGTTTACCCCGGCAGGCGCAGCGGTGGTACTCGCACTGCTGCAGGACGATCCGCTGCAGCGCACAGTCGGCAACCAAGTCATCGTCGCCCGGCCCCTGGCGTTCCTGACCCATGCCGGTGGCGCCGTGCACAAGGCCCGCAACCTGTTTGTGCTCGGTGCGCGGGATAACGGTGAATTGCCCCATATCCTGTATCGGCCCGATCAGGCCGAGGCGGCCCTGCAACAGTTTGCCAGCCGCCAGGCGCTGCTCGACGAGATCGCGCGCCCCGGCAGTGATTTGCAGGCGCTAGTGCTTGAGCGTCTGCCTGACAAGAGCCGGGCGTTGTTCGGCAATGGTGGATTTCTCAGCCCTCATGTGCAGCGTTTTCTACAGGGGGACGAATACGCCGTGCCGGCCCCCTCCAGCCCGGCGTTGCTCAGTGACGAGTGCGTGCCGGGGGTGTTCCTGGAGGCGGTTTTCGATGACAACGCCAAGAGCCTGTGGCAGGCCGCCGAACAGCGCGCAACCTCGATCGAGGCGCTGCGCTGGACGCTGTTCAAGAACAACCTATGGCAGATATTCAATGCCCTGCTGCCAATGCTCAGAGGGTCGGTGGCGGTGGCGGGGTGGTTGGCCCAGGTGTATGGCAGTTTTCGTGCGGTGTTGGCGTTGCCGGCCGGGGCCAGCCAGGAAGAATCGGCCACTACCCTGGCCGAATTGCTCGGCAGCCTCGCAGGTTTGCTACTGAGCCCGGTCGTCAGCCTTGATCAACGCTTACGGCTGAGCGAGTTCCGGTCGGCGCCCATCCAGACCTCCACGGCCCATGTTCAGCAAACGCTGTCGGCCTCTGCCTGGCAGGGTTCGCGGGCGGATGTGACGGGTATGGATTTGTCCTGGGCCAACTCGCGGCTGCGTCTCGACGCGGCGCAGCAGGCACAACTGGCGACCTTTCGCTGGTCGCCCGGGCGCCGCGAGCAGTGGCCGGCGACCCCTGCGATCAATTCGCCGGACAGTCCCGTACGGGGCCGAGTCGCGGTGCTGCGCGCCGACGCAACCGTCAGCCATGAAGACTACATGCTGCTGGACAGCAAGCTGTATGGGGTCAGGCAGGTTGAGGGGCGCTGGCGCATCATCGACCTACGAGCCCCCCAGCGCGTCGGCCCCTGGCTGCGCAAGGATGCACACGGGGTGTGGAACGTCGACCTGGGCCTGCAATTGCTCGGCGGCCATCCAAAGCTGTCGGCGGCCGCCCGACGCGCCAATATCCAGCGCCAGAACCAGATGTTTGAGCACCATTATCAGGAGACCACGGCGCGCCTGCTTGAGGCTGAAAGTGCCGTGGCAGCCAGCGAAGAGCACTTTAAAGAGGCACACGAGGGCAGCCCGGAAAAACTCTTTGATCAGTCCCTGCAGGACCTGCGCAACCATTACCTGAGCGACCTGGAGAAACTCAGCCGGGCGCAGTTCGACAAGCTGGACGCGTTACTTGCAAAAAACGCCAACAAACCCGTAGAGCGCTTCGAACCGGAGAGGATCCTGCAACTGGAAGACCTGGTCGAAAACCTGCGGGTGCGCATGGCGGTGCTGGTCACCAACCGCGCCACCGAGGTGCTGCCTGCCGAGCGCCGTAGCCAGTTGCATGAGCAACTGGACCATGAAGATGTGGCCGTGGTTCAGGCAGCCCACCACTCGCTCGTTCAGGCTACGCAGACGATCATTGGCTACAACGAAAAGCTGATCGATTTGAGCATCCTGGAACGCAACAACTATGCCCGGCTGACCGAGGTGCCAGGGTATGAATCACGCGCTGATGCGTTGCAGCCCTCGACGCTGGGCACGCCGCTGGACTGGAAGTCCGTACAACTGAAGGCATTGGGTGGGGTGATCCTGCGCCGGCCGCCGCTGCCGGAGGAGTATGACGATTTCATCCGCATCGGGACCCTGATCGACGAGACGATCCAATCGGTGCAGTCGCAAAAAACCTTGCAAGACGCCAGCTCACTGAGTGTGCAGCAACGCATCGACGGGTATGAGGCGATTCTGTTCGAGTACGACACCACCCAGGCCTCCCTGCGCGACTTTGGTGATATGGCTTCTGACTTGTTGTATGAGGGCAGCGTCGAACGTTTGCACAAAATGCTCAACGCCATGGAACACGAAGCCCGCGGCTCCCTGGCGACGTTGCTGCGCGAGCGCGAACAGGCCCCCGCGTCCAGGCCCAGGCCTGCGGTGGGCAGCGGCAAGCGCCTGATCCGTGACCGCAAGAGCCGGTACCTGGTGGGCCAGGTGCGTGCGCGTACGCCGGAGTTGAACGAGGACATTGTCGATGTTATCAACCCGGTTGACCAAAGCGTCGTGGCGAGCTTTCGCCAGACCCCTGGCCTGGATGAGTTTGAGTCGATCACCGAGGCCAGCGCCCCGCCTGCGCGCGCGGTGCGCTCCCTGGAGCGGCTCAAGGACGATGGGCGCAAACTGCTGGACAGGCAGGCGACCGTGCTGGAGCAGGCCCGCAACGAGGCGCGTATTTCCAGCCTGCCCGCCAGCGTCGAGGCCCGGCTGTTGCGGCATGCCGGCAAAATCAGCACGGTGGCCGACAAGATCCGCAAAGCCCTGGAGCAAGAGAAAACCGCTGCTGCCGCACAGCCTCTGCTCAAGGAACTGGGGCAGGCTGCCAGCCGCCTGGTGGAGCATGGCCGGTTGATCCGGATCGAAATGGTCAAGCGCCTGGCGCCGGATGAAGAGGGGATTGCCTACCTCAAGAGTCAGAATGAGGTGCAGATCCTACCGATAGAGGGGCGCATTGCGCTCAAGCGCGAGCATGACTTTTTGCAGGAGTATGTGGTCAAGGACAAGGCGGGCAGGGTGTTGGCTTACGCCCATTTTCACTACCGCACTCCCGGGGCGGCCAATGCGGATTTCACTGCCGGCCATCTCAAGCGCCCGGAACAACGCTTTATGAGTTTTAGAGGCCTGGCCGACAAGACCGACAGCGACGTGATCGCCATCTACTATTCACGCCTGAGCGCGGCCATGGCCCAGCAGCTGTTTTTCAGCGCGACCGGGGCGGTGATCCAGCGTGGGCGCCGGGTTTTTTGGTGATCATGGCTTACCGGGGATGCCGTACTTGCGCAATCGATGGGCGATAGCGGTGTGAGACGTCTGTAGGCGGTTGGCCAACTGGCGTGTCGAGGGATAGGTGGTATAGAGCTTTTCCAGGAGGCTGCGCTCAAAGTCCTCCACTGCCTGCTCCAGGCTGTCCACTTCGCCGTCGCTCTGGCGGGCGACCGAGGTGCCGGCGATATCCAGGTCGCCAATGTCCACCAGGTTGCTTTCGCAAATGGCGGCGGCGCGGAAGATCACGTTCTGCAACTGGCGCACGTTACCCGGCCAGCGGTTGCCCAGCAGCGCCGGGTAAGTGCCCGGCGCCAGGCGGCAGACCGGGCGCTGGATCTGCGCGCAGGCCTGCTGCATGAAGTAGCGGGCCAGCAGCAGGATGTCCTGGCCGCGTTCGCGCAGGGGCGGCACTTCCACATTCAGCACATTGAGGCGGTAGAACAGGTCTTCGCGGAAGGTGCCTTCGCTGACCATTTTCTCCAGGTCGCGGTGGGTGGCGCTGAGGATGCGCACATTGACCTTGACCTCGCGGTCGCCGCCGACCCGGCGAAAGCTGCCGTCATTGAGAAAACGCAGGAGCTTGGCCTGCAAGTACGGCGACATTTCGCCAATCTCGTCGAGAAATACCGTGCCCTGGTTGGCCAGCTCCATCAGCCCCGGCTTGCCGCCGCGCTGGGCGCCGGTAAAGGCGCCGGGGGCGTAGCCGAACAGCTCGCTCTCGGCGAGGTTTTCCGGGAGTGCCGCGCAGTTCAGCGCCAGGAACGGCGAGCTGTGGCGCGCACTGATGGCATGGCAGGCGCGGGCCACCAGCTCTTTGCCGGTGCCGGTCTCGCCCTGGATCAACAGCGGGGCGTCGAGGGCCGCCACTCGTTGCGCACGGGTCTTGAGGGTGCGGATCGCCGGCGACTCGCCCAAAAGTGCGTCGAAACCTTCGGCATGGTCATGGTGCAGCGCCGAAAGTCGCTCGCCGATACGGTTGGGTTGGTACAACGTCAGCAGCGCGCCGGCATCGGTGATCGGTGTGGCGTCCAGCAATAAGGTCTGGCCGTTGACGCTGATCTCGCGCAGGGGCAGGCGAAAGCCATGTTCGAGCAAGGCTTCCAGCAGCGCCGGATCCTCAAACAGCTCGGCGATGCTTTCGCCAGCCGGCTCGCGACCATAGAGCGCGATCAGCGCCGGGTTGGCCAGCAGCACCTTGCCCGCACTGTCCAGGGCCAGGACCGGGTCGGTCATGGCCGCCAGCAGGGCGTCGAGTTGCAGGTGACGGCGCTGGCCGGGGAGGATATCCACCACCGTCACCGCCTGCACGCCCTGCACGCTGAACAGCGCATCGCGCAACTCTTCCAGCACCTCCACGCTCAGGGTCGGCGCGTCGATGTAGACGTTGGGCGGGATCATCTCCACCGCATCCAGGTTGAGATTGCGCCCACCGAGCAAGGCCAGGACTTCCTGGGTGATGCCGACGCGGTCGATGAAGCTGACGTGGATACGCATGGGGTGGATGTTGATTCTGCAATGCGGAGGGTGGCCAGTATGCCTGAGCGGGGGTGGAGATCAAAAATGTGGGAGCTGGCTTGCCTGCGATAGCATCATCGAGGGGTGACTGACACACCGAGGTGCCTGCATCGCAGGCAAGCCAGCTCCCACACAAGCCAGCTCCCACATTTGAGCTGTTTTGGTTATTCCAGGTGTTCAGGCTTGATCGGGTCGCCCGGTTTTACATCCAGTTGGTGGCGCACATCCTCGAACATCAGGTCGTACTGTTTATGCATGCCACCGTTGAGCACCGCGGTTTTCGGCATGCCGTATTTCTGCGCGATGTTCATGGCATGGCGGGCAAAGTCGTAGGCCTGATCCTTGGGCAGGAAGAATTCTTCCTTGAGGTCCTTGCCCTGCACGGAGCCGTGCATTTTGAAGAGCATTCCCTTGCCTTCCTTCGGGTCCTGGCTGACTTCATAGTCGATGCACAGGTCGTAGCTGTGATCCTGGGCATTCAACGCGTGGCGTTCGATATGCAAGTGACCGGGTTCAAAGATGGCCATAGGCGTCTCTCCTTAACAAGGCATTGGAGAAGGGCGGCTGCAACAACCGCCCTGGTGTAGTTATAGGTAGGTGATGCCAGGTTTTGCCGTGCTAATACGGGTGCCGGCGGTGCCCTGGACGATGGCTTCGATGTCCGAGAGTGAACCGATCACTGCGGTTTTGCCAGTGTTGCGGGCGAACTCGCAGGCGGCCTGGACCTTGGGCCCCATGGAGCCGGCGGCGAAGCCAAGTTTTTCCATGTCGTCGGGGTGCGCCTGGCCGATGGCCTTTTGCGTCGGCTTGCCGAAGTCGATAAACGCCGCGTTGACGTCGGTGGCGATCACCAGCAGGTCGGCTTCCAGTTGCTGGGCCAGCAGCGAGGAGCACAGGTCTTTATCGATCACAGCTTCGATACCCTTGAGCTTGCCGTTCTCGTCATACATGGTCGGGATGCCGCCGCCACCTGCGCAGATCACGATGCTGCTTTTTTCCAGCAGCCACTTGATCGGGCGGATCTCAAAGATGCGTTTGGGCCGTGGGCTGGCCACCACCCGGCGATATTTATCGCCATCGGGGGCAATCGCCCAGCCTTTTTCGGCGGCCAGTTTTTCCGCTTCGGCCTTGGAGTAGACCGGGCCGATCGGCTTGGTCGGGTTCTGGAAAGCCGGGTCGTTGGCGTCCACTTCAACCTGGGTCAGCAGGGTGGCGAAAGGCACTTCGAAGTCCAGCAGGTTGCCCAGTTCCTGTTCGATGATGTAGCCGATCATGCCTTCGGTTTCGGCACCCAGCACGTCCAGCGGGTAGGGCGAAACCTGGGTGTAGGCGGCGGCTTGCAGCGACAGCAGGCCGACTTGTGGCCCATTGCCGTGGGCGATCACCAGCTCATTGCCCGGATGGATCTTGGCAATCTGCTCGGTGGCGATCCGGATATTGGCGCGTTGGTTGTCCGCTGTCATGGGTTCACCACGGCGGAGCAGGGCGTTACCGCCCAGTGCAACGACGATACGCATAATGCAATCCTTCTAAAATTCGGCCTTGTGAACACCGGAGCAAGTGTGGGAGCGGGCTTTATGTGGGAGCTGGCTTGCCTGCGATGGCCTCACCTCGCTATGTCTGGCAGACCGAGGTGACTGCATCGCGGGCAAGCCCGGCTCCCACATAAAACCCGCTCCCACATTGCCCGTGCTACATCAGTGGGAGCGGTGTTGGGTTACAGGTCCGCCAGCGTCGAAACCAGGATCGCCTTGATGGTGTGCATGCGGTTTTCCGCTTGCTCGAAGGCGATGCAGGCCGGGGACTCGAACACGTCGTCGGTCACTTCGATGCCGTTGGCCAGGTGCGGATACTGTTCGGCAATCTGTTTGCCGACCTTGGTATCGCTGTTATGGAACGCCGGCAGGCAGTGCATGAACTTGGTGCGTGGGTTGCCGGTGGCTTTCATCAATTGGGCATTGACCTGGTACGGCAGCAGTTGCTCGATACGCTCGGCCCAGGCTTCCACAGGCTCGCCCATGGAGACCCAGACGTCGGTGTGGATAAAGTCCACGCCCTTGACCGCGGCTTTCGGGTCTTCGGTGAGGGTGATGCGTGCACCGCTTTCTTCTGCGTATTTTTTGCAGCGACCCACCAGGTCATCGTGGGGCCACAGGGCCTTTGGTGCGCAGATGCGTACGTCCATGCCCAGCTTGGCGCCGACCAGCAGCAGCGAGTTGCCCATGTTGTTGCGGGCGTCGCCCAGGTAGGCGTAGCTGATGTCGTGGATCGGCTTGTCAGCGTGTTCACGCATGGTCAACACGTCGGCGATCATCTGGGTTGGGTGGTACTCATCGGTCAGGCCGTTGAACACCGGGACCCCGGCGAACTTCGCCAGTTCTTCGACGATTTCCTGCTTGAAGCCACGGTATTCAATGGCGTCGTACATGCGCCCGAGTACGCGGGCGGTGTCTTTCATGCTTTCTTTGTGGCCGATCTGCGACGAGTTCGGGTCGATGTAGGTAACGTTGGCGCCCTGGTCATAGGCCGCGACTTCGAAGGCACATCGGGTGCGGGTCGAGGTTTTCTCGAAGATCAGCGCGATGTTGTTGCCCTTGAGGTGCTGCTGCTCGGTGCCGGTGTACTTGGCGCGCTTGAGGTCGCGGGACAGGTCCAGCAGGTACCGCAGTTCGCGCGGGGTGTGGTGTTCCAGGCTCAGCAGGTTACGGTTGTGGATGTTGAACGCCATGATGATTCTCCTTGGATTCGGTAATCGGCCCGTGCGGCATCGGGTGGATGCCGCCGGGGAGATGGTCGTTTAGTAGTCGATAGGGTCGCGAATGATCGGGCAGGTCATGCAGTGGCCGCCGCCACGGCCCCGGCCCAGTTCGCCGGCGCTGATGGTGATGACTTCCACACCGGCCTTGCGCAGCAGGGTGTTGGTGTAGGTGTTGCGGTCGTAACCGATCACCACGCCAGGTTCCACGGCCACCACGTTGTTGCCGTCGTCCCACTGTTCGCGTTCGGCGGCGAAGCTGTTGCCGCCGGTTTCCACCACACGCAGGGCCTTGAGGCCAAGGGCTGCGGCCACGGTGTCGAGGAAGTTGGTTTTCTCGCGGTGGATATCGATGCCGTGGGGCTTGCTCTCGTCAGGGCGCAGGGTGAAGGCGACGATCTGGTTCACTACTTCGGGGAAGATGGTTACCAGGTCGCGGTCGCAGAAGCTGAACACGGTGTCCAGGTGCATCGCGGCGCGGGACTTGGGCAGGCCGGCAACGATGACTTTTTCCACGGCCTTGTTCTTGAACAGGTTGCGCGCCAGTTGGCCGATGGCCTGGTGGGAGGAGCGTTCGCCCATGCCGATCAACACCACGCCGTTGCCAATTGGCATCACGTCGCCGCCTTCCAGGGTGGCTGCACCGTGCTCCTGGTCAGGGTCGCCGTACCAGATCTGGAAGTCGGCGTTGGTGAACTCTGGGTGGAACTTGTAGATGGCGGTGGTCAGCAGGGTTTCCTGGCGTCGCGCCGGCCAGTACATCGGGTTGAGCGTCACGCCACCGTAGATCCAGCAGGTGGTGTCGCGGGTGAACTGGGTGTTGGGCAGCGGTGGCAGGATAAAGCTTGAGTGGCCGAGGAAGTCGCGGAACATCTCGATGGTCTTGCCACCGAAGCTGCTTGGCAGGTCATCGGCGGATACACCACCGATCAGGAACTCGGCGATCTTGCGCGGCTCCAGGCTTTTGAGCCACGAGCCGACTTCATCGACCAGGCCCAGGCCAACCGTGTTGGCGGTGATCTTGCGCTCCAGGATCCAGTCCAGCGCTTCGGGGATGGCGACAATCTCGGTCAACAGGTTGTGCATTTCCAGCACATCGATATCGCGCTCGCGCATCTTGGTAACGAAGTCGAAATGGTCGCGCTTGGCCTGGGCCACCCAGAGCACGTCATCGAAGAGCAGTTCGTCGCAATTGTTGGGGGTCAGCCGCTGATGGGCCAGACCTGGGGAACACACCATGACTTTGCGCAGTTTGCCGGCTTCGGAATGTACGCCGTACTTAACTTTTTCCGTGGTCATTACAGATCCTCCAGTGAACAAAAAGATTCAGGTGTTACAGGGTCAGGAAGCCGTCGTAGAGCCCATAGGCCGCCACCAGGGCGCCAATGACCACTGCGGCGAAAATCAGCTTCTCGACGTTGGTGAAAATCGGTTTGCCCAGTTCACGCTTGGCCTTGGCGAACAGGATCGCGCCGGGGGCGTAGAGCAGGGCGGAGAGCAGCAGGTATTTGGTGCCACCGGCATACAGCAGCCAGACCGCGTAGATCAGGGCAATGGAGCCGATGAACAGGTCTTTCTTGCGCTCGGCCAGGGCCGCCTCGTAGGTCTCGCCGCGTACCGCCAGCAACAGCGCGTAGGCTGCCGACCACAGGTAGGGCACCAGGATCATCGAGGTGGCGAGGTAGATCAGCGACAGGTAGGTACTGGCGGAAAACAGCGTGATCACCAGGAAGATCTGGACCATGGCGTTGGTCAGCCACAGGGCGTTGACCGGCACATGGTTGGCGTTTTCCTTACGCAGGAACTCCGGCATGGTGTGGTCTTTGGCGGCGGCGAACATGATCTCTGCACACAGCAGCACCCACGACAGCAGCGCGCCCAGCAACGAGATGATCAAGCCGACGCTGATCAACACCGCGCCCCAATGGCCGACCACATGCTCCAGCACGGCCGCCATGGACGGGTTCTGCAGCTTGGCCAGTTCCGGTTGGGTCATGATCCCCAGGGACAGCACGTTCACCAGCATCAGGAACAGCAGCACGGTGATAAAGCCGATGACGGTGGCCTTGCCCACGTCCGAACGTTTTTCGGCACGGGACGAGAAGATGCTCGCGCCTTCGATACCGATAAACACCCAGACGGTGACCAGCATCATGTTGCGCACCTGGTTCATCACACTGCCCAGGTCGGGGTTTTTCACGCCCCAGATATCAGCGGTGAAGATGTCCAGCTTGAACGCGAACAGGGCGATCAACACAAACAGCACCAGCGGCACGACCTTGGCGACCGTGGTCACCAGGTTGATGAATGCGGCTTCCTTGATCCCGCGCAGCACCAAAAAATGCACGGCCCACAACAACACCGACGCGCCAATCACCGCTGCCGGGGTGTTGCCTTCGCCGAAGATGGGGAAGAAGTAACCGAGGGTGCTGAACAACAGCACGAAGTAGCCGACGTTGCCCAGCCAGGCACTGATCCAGTAGCCCCAGGCTGAGGAGAAACCCATGTAGTCGCCAAAACCGGCCTTGGCGTAGGCGTACACGCCGCCGTCCAGGTCAGGTTTACGGTTGGCCAGGGTCTGGAATACAAAGGCCAGGGTCAACATGCCTACGGCAGTGATAACCCAACCAATCAATACCGCACCGACATCCGCGCTGGCGGCCATGTTTTGCGGCAACGAGAAGATCCCGCCGCCAATCATTGAGCCCACAACTAGAGCAACAAGGGCGCCTAATCGAAGTTTTCCGGGGGATTCAGACATTGCGTGACTCCAATGCAGGAGAAGAGAGACCACAGAATAAAACTGTGCGCTATTCAAACAGCTGACTCAGATCACTTCATTGGCACATTCCATTGTGAATTAAAGACTTATGAATAAATGTAGCGGGCGTATAATTGCTCGGATAAGCGCGTCCCAGAGCTTTTATCCGTTCGGGTTAATGCTATATGCCTAAGGCGTGGATGTTTGAAGCTAGCCCGTTTTCGCAAATGTGCAAACTTTTTCAAGAGGCTTTGTCAGATACCCCTCATGGATAAAAGACAAGTGGTATTTAAATTCTAAATTTGCCTAAACTCGACTAACTGAAATGTCATTAAGTTATGAGGCGAGCAGTTTTATTCGCTATAGCTAATAAACGTTGCATGTTTTCGATAAATTAGCCGAGTGCACAGTTGTTAGCTCGATGACGGTTTCATCTGCAGGAGTTTCTATGTCGCAACCGGCACAAAAGCTGCGCCTCAGCGCCCTGGTGGCGTTGGTAGTGGGCTCAATGATTGGCGGCGGGATCTTCTCGTTGCCGCAAAACATGGCCGCGCGGGCCGAGGTGGGAGCGATCCTGATCGGTTGGGGCATCACCGCCATTGGCATGCTGACCCTGGCCTTTGTGTTCCAGACCCTGGCCAACCGCAAGCCCAACCTGGATTCGGGTGTGTATGCCTACGCCAAGGCCGGTTTTGGCGACTACATGGGGTTCTCGTCGGCCTGGGGCTATTGGATCAGTGCCTGGATGGGCAACGTCGGTTACTTCGTGCTGCTGTTCAGCACCCTGGGCTATTTTTTCCCGGTGTTTGGCCAGGGCAATACGCCGGTGGCGATCGGCTGCGCGTCGCTGCTGCTGTGGGCCGTGCATTTTCTGGTGATGCGCGGGATCAAGGAGGCCGCGTTTATCAACCAGGTCACCACCGTGGCCAAGATCGTGCCGCTGCTGATGTTTATCGTGATCGCCGCCGTGGCGTTCAAGGCGGATATTTTCACCCGGGATATCTGGGGCCTGGGCAACCCGCAATTTGGTGGGGTGATGGACCAGGTGCGCAACATGATGCTGGTCACCGTGTTTGTGTTTATCGGCATCGAAGGCGCCAGCGTGTACTCGGCGCGCGCGGAAAAACGCTCGGACGTGGGCCGCGCCACGGTGATCGGGTTTGTCGGGGTCTTGGCCCTGCTGGTGCTGGTCAACGTGCTGTCTTTGGGGATCATGAGCCAACCGGAGTTGGCCAACTTGCAGAACCCGTCCTTGGCGGGCGTGCTGGAACATATCGTCGGGCCCTGGGGCGCGATGTTGATCAGTATCGGCCTGGCGGTGTCGCTGCTCGGCGCGTTGCTGTCATGGGCCTTGCTGTGCGCCGAGATTCTCTACGCCACTGCCCACGACAGGACCATGCCGGCCTTCCTGAAAAAGGAAAACGCCAACCGGGTGCCGGTCAATGCGTTGTGGCTGACCAATGTGATGATCCAGCTGTTCCTGGTGATCACGCTGTTTTCGGCCAGTACCTACACCACGCTGATCTACCTGGCGTCGTCGATGATCCTCGTGCCGTATTTATGGTCGGCGGCCTATGCCGTGCTGCTGTGCGGGCGCGGGGAAACCTACGAGGGAGCCCATGGCCAGCGGCTCAAGGACCTGCTGGTGGGGGTGATTGCGCTGGGGTATGCGGTGTGGCTGCTGTATGCCGGCGGCTTGAAATACCTGCTGCTGTCGGCGCTGTTGTATGCCCCAGGGGTGATCCTGTTCGCCCAGGCTAAGCGCGAGCAGGGCCAGCCGTTGTTTACGTTGCTGGAAAAAGGAATTTTCAGTTGCGTAATCGCCGGGGCGAGCCTGGCGGCGTATGGGTTGTACAGCGGGGTGCTGACCTTGTGAAATTGTTGTGCCTGGTGGGCCTCATCGCGGGCAAGCCCGCTCCTACATTTGACCGAGTTGTTTGATCTGCACACGATCAACTGTGGGAGCGGGCTTGTCGGGTCGCCGCATCGCCGCGATGACCCTTCCAAGGTCACCACTGTGCCCGATGCGCGCCCAATTCCCCAGCCGGCAAATCCCATTGCAGCGGAGTCCCGGTAAGACTGACCGGCGCCAGCAAACGATGGGCCGGCCCCCAGGCCGTCTGCTCTACCAGCAGCCCCTGATCACCCGGTTCTTCTTCACGCAACGCTGGCTGTTTGTCTTGTCCCGCCTCGATCAACAGCTTCGCCGTACGCGCCAGCGACAGCCGTGCCGAACCCCCATGCCCACTGCTCAAGCGCTCGGCCAAGGCCTGTATCGCACTGGCCGCCATCAGGTAGCCGGTGGCATGGTCCAGTGCCTGCACCGGCAGCGGCACCGGTTTATCTGCCTGTTTGTACAGCATGCCGGCGTGGGCGATGCCGCTGCTCATCTGCACCAGGCTGTCGAAGCCCCGGCGATTGCGCCACGGGCCGCTCCAGCCGTAGGCGTTGAGGCTGACGTCGATCAGGCCGGGGCTAATCTGCTGCAAGGCGCTCGCGTTGTAACCCAGTTGCTCCAGCGCATCTGCCCGATAACCGTGGAACAGAATGTCGGCATCCTTGAGTAAGCTTTCGAACAATTGCCGGTCGCCGGGGTGTTTAAGGTCAAGGCGCGCGCAGCGCTTGCCCAGGGTCATTTCCGGCACGACCCCGGGTTCGTTCCAGTCGGGGGCGTCGATGCGCAAGACATTGGCGCCAAGGCCGGCGAGAAAACGGCTGGCCACGGGGCCGGCCAACACGCGGGTCAGGTCCAGTACCTTGACCCCCGCCAGCGGGCGCGCCACGTTGCCGAGCCAGCGGGTTTTGCCGGCCGTGTCGAAGCGTTTTCGCACCAGCAACGGTTCCTGATTGACCGCCAACCCCTGGGGATGGGCTTGCCACTCCTGCCAGGTGCGCATCTGTGCGGCGCAGCCGGCCTCGTCGACAATCGCCTGCTCAAGCTCGGCAGCGCTCCATGGGGCGACCTTGAGCGTCATCGCCGCCCGGTCCGCGACCTGTCCCAACACACGCTCGGCAGCCGCGCGGTGGTGAGGGGCGTTGGTGTGCAGGCGAATCCAGCCGTCGGCGCAGGCGTAGTCGCCGGCAATCGGGTCCCACAACGGCGGCACGCTCCAGCCCTGTGGGCGCAGGGAACTGGAGAACCAGAATGAGGCCAGGCGCCGGTCCACGCTGACCAGGGGCAGGCGCCCGGTCTGTTGTTCCAGCAACCGGGCTAGGGCCTGGGCGGCGGCACCCATGCTGGCGCAAGCCAACTCGGTGACGGCGAAAGCTGAGGGCAAGGCGCCGGCCTCGGCGGTCGCCAGCGGTGTGGGCGGCAGATCGAGTGCACGCTGGATCGAGGTGAGCAGATCAGTCATCAAAGGCCCTCCATAAGAGAAGGGCCATCATAGAAGATCTTCAGGGGTGGGCTGCAATCCCCGGTTGCAAGGGCAAGTCCAGGGTGGCGATAAAACCGCCGTCGGGATGATTGGCCAGGGTCAGGCTGCCGCCATGACGCTCGGCGGCCCGGCGGGCGATGGCCAGGCCCAGGCCATGCCCCTGGGCGGTTTGCCCGGGGGCGCGGTAAAACGGCTCGCCCAGCTTTTGCAGGTGTTCGGCATCCACGCCCGGGCCATGGTCGCGCACGCTGATCACAATGCGTTCGCCTTCACGCTGGGCGCGCATTTCAATTGGCTGGCTGGGCGGGGTGAAGCGCAGGGCGTTGCGCAATAGGTTGTCCAGTGCCCGCTCGATCATATGTGGCCAGCCCTTGAGTGTCAGCGCCGGGTCGGCGTGAAGCTGTACTTCCTGGTCCGGGGCGCCGAGTTGGGCGTCCTTTTGCAGGGTCTTGAGCAGGGTATTGAGGTCGATGTCTTCGGCGCTGGCGTTGTCGGCATCCACCCGCGCCAGGACCAGGATTTCGCTGATCAAGGCTTCCAGGCGATCACATTCCAGGGTCAGGCGTGGCCAGAGTTTTTCCCGTGCCTCGGGGGTGGCCCGTTCGGCCAGGGCCAGGGCGATCCGCAGGCGGGCCAGTGGCGAGCGCAGTTCGTGGGACACATCGCGCAGCAATTGCCGCTGGCTGCCGATCAGGCTTTGCAGGCGTGCGCCCATGCGGTTGAAGTCGGTGGCCAGCACGCCAAACTCATCGCGCCGGTCGGCCAGGCGCGCCAGGCTGTTTTGCTGGTATGTGGCCTGGCCCAGATCATGTACCGCTCCGCGCAGGCGGCTGAGGGGGCGGGTGATCGACAGGGTCACCAGCAGGCTGAACAGGGTCAGCACCACCAATGCAATCGCCAGGGCACTCAAGGGCCAGAGCAGGCTGCTGCGGTGCCAGGCATCCAGCTCCGGCAGGGCGATGCGGTAGATCAGCAGGTAGGTGTCGCCGGTTTTTTCGCTGGTGTACTCGGCTGTCAGGCGGCGCCAGGGCAGCCGGCCCTCGTGGCTCTCATGCTGTCGCGCTTCGAAGGCGGCGGCACGGCGCGGGAAGGTGCCACGCACCACCGGGTCGCCGCTCTCGTTGAGCACTTGTACATCGACGTGGTACTGGCGCTTGCGCTGTTGCAACAAGTCCTGGGCGGCGTCCTCGCCTTGGGTTTCGTAACGCTGGGTCCATTCTTCGGCCAGGTTATTGAGGCCGGGATGGCGGCTGAGAATCCAGGCGTCCTGGTTGAGCATATGCCCAAGCAGGATCGACAGCCCGGCAACCAGGGCGATGGCCAGCCAGAAACTGGCAAGGATGCGCCAGAAGAGTGAACGCACAGGAAACCCTCAAACAGGAAAAGCCCAGCGGCACGGGCCACTGGGCTGGGAGGTTGCTAACGCATTATTGCGCTTTTTGCGGTTGTTGCGCTTTCCAGGCCTGGAACTGCTGCCACTCGGCTTGGCGTTCGGCGCGTTTCTTCGCCATTTCGTCGAACTTCTTCTGCTGGTCAGGCTTGAGCAGGGCGCGGATATCCGCCTGGGTTTTCTGCTTGGCGGCGGCCATTTCGTCGTTCATGGCTTTCTGCTCAGCAGCCGGGAGTTTGTCCAGGTACTTCTTGACCAGTTGCTGGCGGCCTTCGCGTTGTTCGCCCATCAGTTTGCCGATCTGCTGGCGCTGTTCGCGGGTCAGGTCGAGCTGGCTGAAAGGGCCGCCTTTGCCGCGCATGCCGTGTTCACCGCCGTGGCCCGGGCCACCCATCATGTGGCCTGCAGGGCCGCCCATCGGGCCTTGGCCTTCTGGCATGGCCATGGCGACGGTAGGCAGGGCTGCGGCGAACATCAGAGCGATAAGGGTCTTGCGCATGGTGTTTCTCCTTGTCTCGGTTCCGGTGATTCCGGATGTGAGTAGATTACGAAGATCAAGGTCAGCGGCGGTCAGGGGAGGGTAAAGCTTGGGTAAAGACAGATTGGGCGGGCACTTACAAAACAGGTAGGAGCCGGCTTGCCGGCGATGGCGTCCGTTGGATCAGCGTATGACTCAAGGGCCTCATCGCCGGCAAGCCGGTTCCTACAGGGGATTTCAGGGGGTGTAGTAGTAGCCACGGCTGCGCAGTGCGACGATCCGCGGGCGGCCGTCGGCATGCGGGCCGATTTTCTTGCGCAGGTTGCTCACGTGCATGTCCAGGCTGCGGTCATACAGGGTCAGCTTGCGGCCCAGGGCGATCTGCGCCAGTTCCTGCTTGTCCAGGGGCTCGCCCGGCTGGCGCAGCAAGGCTTCCAGCAGGCGGCTTTCGGACAGGGTGAGGGTCAGTTCCTGACTGTCGATGATCACCACGCCACGCACCGGGCTGAAGCACAGGTCGCCCAGTTCCAGTTGGGTCGACACCGCCGTCGGGTGGCTGCGGCGCAATACGGCCCGCAGGCGGGCGGTCAGTTCGCGGGGGTCGCAGGGTTTGGCCAGGTAGTCATCGGCGCCCAGTTCCAGGCCGAGGATCCGGTCCAGGGGCTCGCCCCGGGCCGAAAGCATCAGTACCGGCAATTCAGGGTGGTCGGCGCGCAATTGCTTTAGCAACTCCAGGCCGCTGCCATCGGGCAGCATCACGTCCAGCACCACGGCCGCCGGCGCGGCGTCGGCCAGGGCTTTGCGCGCACTCACGCCGTCATGGCAAGCACGCACCTGGAAACCTTCCTGGCTCAACCAACTGGTCAGCAGCTCACAGAGCTCCTGGTCATCATCTATCAGTAACAGCTCGCTCATGACTCACTCAATTTAGCCATTGTCGACGGCGCCGATGCCCGCCACTGGCGAAGATACCGCACAGCAGGGCAACCAGCGCAACTCCTGCGCCAATCACGAACCATTGCTGCTGGTCGGTGAGCCAACGTGGCAGGGCGCCACCTTGCGCGTCCTTGAGTTGCTGGGCCAGGCGCTGATTGTCCTGGCGCAGCCGGCTCAGTTGCGCACTTTCGCGGGCGGCATCGGCAGTTTGCAATTGTTTGCTCAGTTCTTCGCGCAGGCGTTCGCTTTCTTTCAAGCGTTGCTGCAACTCGGTGATCTGGCTGCCGGCACTCAAGGACAGGGGCGTGGAACTGCCGGTGTTCGAGGTTTCTTCAGCCTGGGCCGTAGCCCCGATCGTTAACACTGCCAACAGACACAACTGACGTAAGCGCATCGGAACTCCTGATTCCACACGAATATTCAGAACGTTGTCGGCAGGTTACCGAGAATAATGAGCGATTAGACGTTTGCCGAACCCAATAGGTTCGGCGTCACCTGAATCAAGGCAGGACTTGCTTGAAGGGTTTGATCACGACATCGGCATAGGCGCCGGCTGCAACATACGGGTCGGCCTTGGCCCAGGCCTGGGCATCGGCCAGGGAGGCGAACTCGGCGATGATCAGGCTGCCGGTGAAGCCGGCATCTCCCGGATCATTGCTGTCGACGGCCGGGTGTGGGCCGGCGAGCACCAAGCGCCCTTCGGCCTGTAGCGCCTTGAGGCGTTCCACGTGGGCCGGGCGCACGGACAGGCGTTTTTCCAGGGAGTTGGCGACGTCGGTGGCAATGATGGCGTAGAGCATGTCAGTCCTCGGTTTTTGGCGTGGTAGGGGCGGTGTCATGCAGGTGGCGCGACAGGTAGATACCCTGGCCGATCAGGAACAGGACGGTCATGCCCAGGCTGCCGAACACCTTGAAGTCGACCCAATAGTTCTGGAAGGTAAAGGCCACGAACAGGTTGGCGGCGCCGCAGAACAGGAAAAATACGATCCAGGCCACGTTCAAGCGTGTCCAGACCGGCTCCGGCAGGGTCAGCGCATGGCCCATGATTCGCTTGATCAGCAGGCGATCACCGATGAAGTGGCTGCCGATAAAGACCAGGGCGAACAGCCAGTTGACCACCGGGGCTTTCCATTTAAGGAAGGTTTCGCTGTGGAAGGCCAGGGTCAGGCCGCCAAATACCAGGCAGGCGATGAGGGTCAGCCATTGGCTTTTTTCGAGTTTGCGCTGGGAGATGAAGATGGCGCCGTAGACCACCACAGAGCTGACGATCAGGACGGCAGTGGCGCTGTAGATCCCCCCGAACGACAGCTCATGACCGGCGATATCGATGACCCTGGGGTCGAGTTTGGTAACGATGAAGAACAGCAACAGCGGGATGAAGTCGATGAATTGTTTCACAGTAAGAGCCAGAAGCTGGATGTGGCGGCATAATAACAAACATCCTTGGTAGCGTAAGCGCCAGCTGACTTGAGGTTACAGACTCCCGTGAATGTTGATTTGCACTGCCACAGCACGGCCTCCGACGGCGCCCTGGCGCCCGCGGTACTGGTTGCGCGTGCGTTTGAAAAAGGCGTGCGAGTCCTGTCGTTGACCGACCACGACACCCTTGAAGGCCTGGACGAGGCGCGTATTGCCGCCACGGCGCTGGGCATGCAACTGGTCAATGGCGTCGAGCTGTCCTGCACCTGGGGCGGCGCAACCATTCATGTGTTGGGCTACGGTTTTGATGTCACGGCCCCGCCGCTGGTGGAGGCTATCGCCCGGTTGCACGATGGCCGCTGGCTGCGGTCCGAAGAAATAAGCCGCAAACTGGCGCTCAAGGGTATGCCCAATGCCCTTGAGGGCGCCCGTGCCATCCAGCAGGCGCTGGGTGACAGCGGCAACGCGCCGGCCCGCCCGCATTTTGCCGACTGGATGGTGCGCGAGGGTTACGTCAAGGATCGCGCCGAAGCGTTCCGCAAATGGCTGGGCGCCGGCAAGCTGGGGGACGTCAAGCTGCATTGGCCGACCCTCGAAGACACTGTGGCGACCCTGCGCGCCTCCGGGGCCTGGGTCAGCCTGGCGCACCCCTGGCATTACGATTTTACCCGCAGCAAGCGTCGCAAGCTGATAGGCGACTATATTCAAGCGGGTGGCCACGCCATCGAAGTGGTCAATGGGCATCAACCCGCCGAACAGGTTGGCAGCCTGGCGATTCTTGCCCGTGAATTTGGTCTGCTGGTCAGTGCCGGCAGTGATTTCCATGGCCCAGGCGGCTGGTCGGAGATCGGCGAATACCGCCCGGTCCCGGAAGACTTGCCGCTCCTGTGGGGGCGATTCAAGCATGACCCCATTACCGCCACTGTCTGAACAGGTAGAGAACGTGAGTCAATTTTTCCAGATTCATCCGGAAAATCCGCAAGCGCGGCTGATCAAACAGGCCGTGGAGATCATTCGCGCCGGTGGCGTGGTGATCTACCCCACGGACTCCTCCTACGCCATTGGTTGCCAGATCGGCGACAAGAATGCGGTGGAGCGCGTAAGACGCCTGCGCGACCTGGATAAAAACCACAACTTCGCGCTGATCTGCAGCGACCTGTCGCAGCTGGGGCTGTTCGCCAAGGTCGATACCGGCACCTTCCGCCTGCTCAAGGCCCATACGCCAGGGCCCTATACCTTTATTCTCAATGCCACCCGCGAGGTGCCGCGCCTGCTGCTGCACCCGAAGAAACGCACCATCGGCCTGCGGGTGCCGGAGCACCCCATCGCCCTGGCGCTGCTGGCCGAGCTGGGTGAGCCGCTGATGAGCGTGTCGCTGATCATGCCCGGCGAGACTGAACCGTTGGAAGACCCCTACGAAATGCGACAACTCCTGGAAAAACAGGTGGACCTGATCATCGACGGCGGCTTCGGCGGTGGCAAGGCGTCCACCGTGATCAACCTGGCCGACGGCGAGCCAGAGGTGATCCGGGTAGGCTGTGGCGACCCGGCACCGTTCATGGTCGAGGCCTGAATGTCGGCCGTGGAAACCGTCGACAGCCAGGCCGGTGCCCAGCAGGAACTGCCATTTGCCATGGTCTACGGCCAGGCCGTCATGGAAATGCCCCTGGACCTGTACATCCCGCCGGATGCCCTGGAAGTCTTCCTTGAGGCCTTCGAAGGCCCGCTTGACTTGCTGCTGTACCTGATCCGCAAACAGAACATCAATATCCTCGACATCCCGGTGGCGGAAATCACCCGCCAGTACATGGGTTATGTCGAGTTGATGCAGTCGGTGCGCCTGGAGTTGGCCGCCGAGTACCTGGTGATGGCTGCGATGCTGGCAGAGATCAAGTCGCGCATGCTGCTGCCGCGCTCCGAGACGATCGAAGCGGAAGAGGACGACCCCCGCGCCGAACTGATCCGCCGCCTGCAGGAGTACGAGCGCTTCAAGGCTGCCGCCGAAGGCATCGACGGCTTGAGCCGCGTGGGCCGTGACGTGGTGGTGCCCAAGCTCGATGCGCCGGAGGCCCGGGCGCGTAAATTGTTGCCAGATGTGAGCCTGGAAGAACTGCTGATGTCCATGGCCGAGGTGCTGCGCCGTGGCGATATGTTTGAAAGCCACCAGGTCAGCCGCGAAGCCTTGTCCACCCGCGAGCGCATGAGCGATGTGCTGGAGCGCCTGAAGGGCGGCGGGTTTGTGCCGTTTGTCGAGCTGTTTACCGCCGAAGAAGGGCGCCTGGGCGTGGTCGTGACCTTTATGGCGGTCCTCGAACTGGTCAAGGAGTCCTTGGTCGAGCTGGTGCAAAATGAGCCTTTTGCGGCTATCCACGTGCGGGCGCGAGCCGAATAACGAGCTGAATTGATGAATCTGACTGAACCTCGCGAACTGGCACCGCTGTTGGAAGCCTTCCTCCTGGCCTCGGGCAAGCCGCAATCGCTGGAGCGCCTGTTTGAACTGTTTGAAGAAGCCGAGCGCCCGGAACCGCCGGTGTTCAAGAAGGCCCTGGAAATCTTGCGCAAGTCCTGTGACGGCCGCGCTTTTGAGCTGAGGGAAGTGGCCTCGGGCTATCGCTTGCAGATCCGTGAGAAATTTTCGCCGTGGGTCGGGCGCCTGTGGGAAGAGCGCCCGCAACGTTATTCCCGGGCGATGCTGGAGACCATGGCGCTGATTGCCTATCGCCAGCCCATCACTCGTGGCGAGATCGAGGATGTGCGCGGTGTGGCGGTCAACAGCCACATCGTCAAGACGCTGCTGGAGCGCGAGTGGATCCGCATCGTCGGCTACCGCGACGTACCCGGCAAACCGGCGATGTTTGCTACCACCAAGGTGTTTCTCGACCACTTCAACCTGAAAAACCTCGACGACCTGCCGCCACTGGCCGAGCTGCGCGAGATCGAAGCCGAACCGGTGCTCGACTTCGACGATGCCCCGGTGCCGCCCGGCTTGCAGGAACTGGCCGATGCCAGCGCCGAACCGGAGGAGCCGAAGGACGAGACCAGTTTCCATACCTTGCTGCTGGAGCTGGACGATATGGAGCAGGGGATCAAGACCGACTTTGATGACTTGCTGCGTGATGGGGCGGGCGAAACGCCGATGAACGTTGAAACGGCGCCTGCGGTCGAACCTGAGCCTGAGGAAGACATCCTGGGTGTGGCGGCCGCCCGCGAAAAACTGCTGGCTGCCGTTGCCGCCCTGGAACAACCCGAATTGAGCGAAGAAGAAGCCGAAGCCCGGGCACTGGCCGAAGCCATCGAAAACGAACGCCGCGAATTCGAAGACTGACCCGGTCTGCCCCCCCACATTGATGTGTTGTGTAGCCAAACTCGTGCTGCAAACGAGATCCCCTGTAGGAGCTGGCTTGCCTGCGATGGCGCTGGGTCAGCACCGGATAGGCTGGCTGACACACCGCCATCGCAGGCAAGCCAGCTCCTACAGAAAAGCCCTGTGCCGTGAGGTAGTGATGAGCTCCACCAAAGACCCCTGTATCAGCCTCTGCAAATTCAGCGACGACATCTGCGTCGGCTGCGGGCGCAGCAAGCGTGAGATCCGGGCCTGGAAGAAGCTCGACAAGGTCGACAAGCGCGCGGTGCTGGCCGAAGCCGAGCTACGGCTGATCGCCCTGGGCGCCACCGGTCGGCGGAAAAGCAAATGAGCCGGCCCATATCGACTAGTCTCTGATGCGCAATGCGCGCCATGAGCGTATGATTCGCGACCCTTTGGCGATGCGTTCGCCCAAGACCCCAGTTTCAATACCTTCAGGCCACGCCTGAATCGACACACCGGGAGGTGCTTAAGATGAAAGACCAAGACCAGAACGACAGCCAGGAAATCGGCCCAGCCGGCGAGAAACTGCAAAAAGTCCTCGCCCGTATCGGCGTTGGCTCGCGCCGCGACGTAGAAGCCTGGATCACCCAGAAGCGCATCAAGGTCAATGGCGTTGAAGCCACCCTGGGCCAGCGTGTCGACCTGCATGACGCAATCACCATTGATGGCAAGGTCATCAAGCGTGAAGAGGCCGCCGAATCGGTGCGCCGCGTGATCATGTACAACAAGCCCGACGGCGAGATCTGCACCCGTGACGACCCGGAAGGCCGTCCAACCGTGTTCGACAAGATGCCCAAGCCCAAAGAAGGCCGTTGGATCAACATCGGTCGCCTGGACATCAACACCACTGGCCTGCTGATGTTCACCACCGACGGTGAGTTGGCCAACCGCCTGATGCACCCGTCCTACGAGATGGACCGCGAATACGCGGTGCGTGTACGGGGTGAAGTCGATGACGAGATGATCGAACGCCTCAAGGCTGGCGTGGTGCTGGAAGACGGCCCGGCCAAGTTCACCGACATCAAGCAGGCGCCAGGTGGCGAAGGTTTCAACCACTGGTACCACTGCGTGGTGATGGAAGGGCGTAACCGTGAAGTACGACGCCTGTGGGAATCCCAGGGCCTGGTGGTCAGCCGCCTGAAGCGCGTGCGTTTCGGCCCGGTGTTCCTCAATTCGGACCTGCCGATGGGGCGCTGGCGCGAAATGAGCCAGTACGAAGTCGACATCCTCAGTGCTGAAGTCGGCCTGACCCCTGTGGCCATGCCGCAGATGAACGCCAAGAGCAAAGACAAGCTGGAGCGCATGCAGCGTAAATCGTCGCGCCCTGTGGCACGTACCGAGCGCGTTGCCCGTACTTTGCGCCCGGCGCTGGATGCACCGGCCACTGGCGGTCGTATTTCCCGTCAGCCGCAGATCGAGGGCGATCGTCGTCCGTCGGCTCCGGCCCGTCAGGATGGCGAGCGTGCACCGCGTACTCCGCGTCCGGCCGGTCGTGGCGAGGCGCCAACGGGCGGTCGCAGCAACCGTGGCGATACCGGCCGTGGTGCTCCGCAGACCGATCGTCCAGCCGAAGGTGCCAAGCGCCCAGCCAAGCCCGCGCCGAAAAAGCGCCCAGGGCTCAAACTGGTAGCTGATGAGCCGTCGGGCAAGCGCCGCGGTGCGCCGGCAGGCTCCGGCCAGCGCCCGGGTTTTGGGCGTAAGAAGCCCTAAGAGCAGCAGCAAGTTTTAAGCTTTAAGCTGTAAGAAAAAGCGCCAACCTGCGGGTTGGCGTTTTTTTTTGCACGCGGTGTGGCGAGCGGGCTTGCCCTAATGCCAGTCAGTTAAGCGCAGCCCCCCTGTAGGAGCGGGCTTGCCCGCGAAAGCAATGGGTCAGTCAACATCATTGTTTGCTGGGCCGACGTCTTCGCGAGCAAGCCCGCTCCCACACGTGATCTGTGGTGGTGCCAACATTCTCTGCCCCAGTGAGATCCCCTGTGGGAGCGGGCTTGCCCGCGAAAGCAGTGGGTCAGTCAACATCAGTGTTTGCTGGGCCGACGTCTTCGCGGCGATGCGGCGATCCGACAAGCCCGCTCCCACACGTGATCTGTGGTGGTGCCAACATTCTCTGCCCCAGTGAGATCCCCTGTGGGAGCGGGCTTGCTCGCGAAAGCAGTGGGTCAGTCAACATCAATGTTTGCTGGGCCGATGTCTTCGCGGCGATGCGGCGATCCGACAAGCCCGCTCGCCACGGGGGAATCGGTGGAGCGTCAGAAATAGCTTCCGGTATGTAACGATTGTTTTACGGGATGGATGGGCCTAGGCGGGGCGTGCCCTCGATGGGCTTTTTCTGTAAAGAAAATCTTACGGCTGGCCAACAATCTCCCCCACAACCCTCCCTAACGGATCGAGCGGTGTACAATGCGCCGCGTTTTACTGTGACCCCCCTTGCGTATCCACGCAAAAGGCCTTCAAGGCTAGCTGCCTTGTTAACTCCGCCTGGCCATAAGCCGGACGGGTTCGATTTCGTCACAGATAAAAACAAACAGGTGACGCATGACCGTTAGAAAGACGCTGAACTCCTGGTGCCTGCGCTGGGGTTTGATCGGCGCTGCTTGAGTCGGTTTCAAAGCAGCATCGTGTATTGAACATCATCAAACCTTGCGTGAGACCCTTTTCATGAGTGGACCCAACTCGCATTCAGGCGAACTGAAGCGCGGCCTGAAAAATCGTCATATTCAATTGATCGCCCTCGGTGGCGCGATCGGTACCGGCCTGTTCCTGGGCTCGGCGGGGGTGCTGAAGTCAGCCGGTCCGTCGATGATCCTTGGTTATGCCATCTGCGGTTTCATTGCCTTTATGATCATGCGCCAGCTGGGCGAAATGATCGTCGAAGAGCCAGTGGCCGGCTCCTTCAGCCATTTTGCCCACAAGTATTGGGGCGGTTTCGCAGGCTTTCTGTCGGGCTGGAACTGCTGGATCCTCTACATTCTGGTGGGCATGTCCGAGTTGACCGCCGTCGGCAAGTACGTGCACTACTGGTGGCCGGAGATTCCGACCTGGGTCTCGGCGGCGGCGTTTTTCGTGCTGATCAATGTGATCAACCTGGCCAACGTCAAGGTGTTTGGCGAGGCCGAGTTCTGGTTTGCGATTATCAAGGTAGTGGCGATTGTCGGCATGATCGCCCTGGGCAGCTACCTGCTGGTCAGCGGTACCGGCGGGCCCCAGGCGTCGGTGAGCAACCTGTGGGAGCACGGCGGATTCTTCCCCCATGGCGTTGGCGGCCTGGTGATGGCCATGGCGATCATCATGTTCTCGTTTGGCGGCCTGGAGATGCTCGGCTTTACCGCCGCGGAAGCGGACCAGCCACGCACCGTGATCCCCAAGGCGATCAATCAGGTGATCTACCGCATCCTGATCTTCTACATCGGCGCCCTGGTGGTGCTGTTGTCGCTGACGCCGTGGGACAGCCTGCTGGTGACCTTGAACGCTTCCGGCGATGCCTACAGCGGCAGCCCGTTCGTGCAGGTGTTCTCGATGCTGGGCAGCAATACTGCCGCGCATATCCTCAACTTTGTGGTACTGACGGCGGCGCTGTCGGTGTACAACAGCGGCACTTACTGCAACAGCCGCATGCTGCTGGGCATGGCCGAGCAGGGCGACGCCCCGGCGGCGCTGGCGAAGATCGACAAGCGCGGCGTGCCGGTGCGTTCGATCCTGGCCTCGGCGGCTGTCACCCTGGTGGCGGTGTTGATGAACTACTGGATCCCGCAGCACGCCCTGGAACTGCTGATGTCCCTGGTGGTGGCCACGTTGGTGATCAACTGGGCGATGATCAGCTTCTCGCACTTCAAGTTCCGCCAGCACATGGACCGCACCGCTCAGGTGCCTTTGTTCAAGGCGCTGTGGTACCCCTACGGTAACTATGTGTGCCTGGCGTTCGTGGTGTTTATCCTGGGAGTCATGCTGCTGATTCCGGGGATCCAGGTCTCGGTGTACGCGATTCCGGTCTGGGTGGCCTTTATGTGGGTGTGCTACGTGCTCAAGAACAAGCGCAAGGCGCTGGCCGACTTGAGTGCTGTATCCTCGCTGAACAACTAGCCCACCCTGTAGGAGCCGGCAAGCCGGCTCCTACAGGTGTCAACGGACCCGCTTTCCATGTTGGTGATCTCCAGTAACGTGCACCTGCCCGATGCCGAAATCGAGTTGACGGCCATCCGCGCCCAGGGCGCAGGCGGGCAGAACGTCAATAAGGTCTCCAGCGCCGTGCACTTGCGTTTTGATATCGGCGCGTCGTCGTTGCCGCCGTTCTACAAGGAACGCTTGCTGGCACTGCGTGACAGTCGGATTACCAGCGACGGCGTGCTGATCCTCAAGGCCCAGCAGTACCGGACCCAGGAACAGAACCGCGCCGACGCCCTGGAACGCCTGGTGGAGTTGATCCTCAGCGCGACCAAGGTCGAAAAAAAACGCCGCCCGACCAAGCCCACCCTGGGCTCGAAAAAACGGCGCCTGGAATCCAAGACCAAGCGCGGCAGCATCAAGGCCGGGCGCGGCAAGGTAGATTTCTAGCCGGCGTTACGTTCGTCGCGGTATTTGGGGGCCTGGCGATACAGGTACAGGCTCAGCAGCAGCCCGGCGCAGGCCGCCAGCGCGGCAAACAAGAAGATCGAGGCAAAGCCGAAACCCGCCGCAATTGCCCCGGCCAGCGGCCCGGTGATCCCCAGTGACAAATCGATAAACAACGAATAGGCACCCACCGCCGCGCCACGGCTGGAAGCGGGCACCAGGTTGACTGCTTCAACTCCCAGCGCCGGAAACACCAGGGAAAACCCGAAGCCGCTCAAGGCCGCGCCCGCCAGGGCCAGTTCGGCATTCGGCGCCAGCCACAACAGCAACAGGCCAAGGGTTTCCACCGACAGGCAGGCAATCGCCACGCGAAACCCGCCGATCCGGTTGATCAAGTTACCGAACAGCAAGCGCGCGCCGATAAAACTGGCGCCGAACAGGCTCAGGCACAGCACCGCGTTATCCCAGTTCTGGGTCGCGTAATACAGGGTGATAAACGTGGCGATGGTGCCAAAGCCGATGGAGCCCAGGGCCAGCCCGCAGCCGTGGGGCAGCACGCGGCCGAGCACATGCATGAACGGCAGGCGTTCGCCCACCACGATGGGCGCCGCGACTTTGGGCCAGGCCAGCAACAGGCCCAGTACTGCCAGGGCAATGATGCTTGCGCCCATGCTCCACAGCCCGAACTGGCGGACCAGCAGCACCCCCAAAGGTGCGCCAATCGCCAGGGCGCCGTAGCTGGCGATACCGTTCCAGGAGATGACCTTGGCGGTATTCGTCGCGCCAACCCGGCCGATGCCCCAGCCAATGGAGCCCGATCCCACCAGGCTTTCGGCACTGCCCAGCACCAGCCGGCCAATCAGCAGGCTGGCCAGGCTCAGGGCCGGCAGATGGGTCAGGGCGGCGGATGCCAGCATGAACACCCCACTCAAGCCGCAGCCGGCCAGGCCGTACATCACCGCGCGCTTGCTGCCGCGATTGTCGATGATACGCCCGGCGTAGGGCCGGCTCAGCAGGGTGGCCAGGTACTGCACGCTGATCACCAGGCCCGCGATCACGGCACCAAAGCCCAGGTCGCTATGGACATAGCCCGGTAATACGGCCAGGGGAATGCCGATGTTCAGGTAGCCGATAAAGGTGAACAGCACGATGGAAACGACTTGCAGCGTGACCGCCATGGGGCGCTGGGTATCTGGCATGGGAAGGGTCCACTGTCGCGGCAGGAAAAGATAGGCTGCTTATGATACCGATGCTTTGCGCTGCACAGGGCATAAAACCTTCGGCGGCTGCATGACTGCGATCGCCGGCAAGCGGCTCCTACAGGGGGGCGGGGTTGAGCATGCGCGTGGTGACCAGCGCGGCCAGGGCGTTTTCCTGGGTGCCGAAGCGCTTGAGCAGCAGCGCCTGTTTTTCCGGGCTGAGGCGGCTCCACACATCGACCATTTGCAGGGCGGCGCCGAGTATCGCTTCATCGGGGGAATGCTTGGGAGTGTCGGGCATGTGGCGTGTCTCTTGATTCAGGCGGTGTGGAAAGCGCGCAGTGTCACGCTTTCCACACGGTCTGGGTACTGCGGTCAGTCGTCGCTATCGCTGTCGACCGGTGTTGCCTGTGCCGGTACTGGCTTGTCGCTGCCGGCCTGTTGCGGGGTTGGCTGCTCGGTCTCGTGCAGGCTTGGGAAGGGGAGATTGGGAATCTCGTGCATCGTCGTCGCTCCTCGCAAGGTCTGTTGTGGAATTGCAGATGTGCCGCGCTTTTCACAAAGCCTGGGCAGGATACAGCACTGCAAATGACAAAAAGACTTTTATCTCGGCAAATCCACGAACCATTTGCGCCAACACGCAAGTGACAAGAGGTCACACGCTGGCCTGGCGCTCCATGGCGGCCTTGTAGATCGAAGTCTTGGGCTGGGCGAAGACCCGCGCCAGCATTGGTTCGAAAAAGCTCAGGGGCAGGGTGGCATAGGCCGGGTCGAACGCGGCCGCGTCATAGCGGGCACAGAACTCAATGGTTTGCTCGTACTGCGGGTGTTCGCCAAATTGCTCGCGCAGGTGGCGATCCATGCCCAGGTGATGAAAAAAGTAGTAGCCCTGGAAAATCCCGTGCTTTTCCACCATCCACAGGTTCTGTGGGCTGACGAACGGTTTGAGGATAGCGGCGGCAATGTCCGGGTGATTGTAGGAGCCCAGGGTATCGCCGATGTCGTGGAGCAGCGCGCAGACCACATATTCTTCGTCGCGGCCATCGACCCAGGCGCGGCTGGCGGTTTGCAGGGAATGGGTCAGGCGGTCCACCGGGAAGCCACCGAAGTCACCTTCCAGCAGCCGCAGGTGCGCGAGGATGCGCCCCGGCAATTGGCGGGCGTAGGCACTGAAGTCGGCGGCGATGATCGCCCAGTCTTCCTGGGTGCCGTCCTGCATATGGGTAAAGCGGGCCTGCTGGCTCATCGGCGGGTCTCTTATTGTTTGGGTAGGTTAGAACGGCACCTTGCCCAGGATCATGTCGCGATACATCACGAAATCTCCCAGCAGGCTGTAGAACGGATGCTGGAAAGTGGCCGGGCGGTTCTTTTCAAAGAAGAAGTGCCCGACCCAGGCAAAGCTGTAGCCGGCCACCGGCAGTACCCACAGCAGCCACCAGGCGCCTTTGCCGATGGCGAGCGCGAGAATAAAAATCACCAGGCTGGTACCGATAAAATGCAGGCGCCGGCAGGTGCTGTTGCCGTGTTCGCTCAGGTAATACGGATAGAACTCGGCGAAGCTATTGAATTGTCTGACATTTTCCACGTTGGCCGGCCCTCTGGTTTTTGTTGTGCCCGACGGATGTTCGGCGGGGAGTTTATTTGAGTCTAGAGTCATCACAGGCAAGGGCCAGTGACAATAGACGCCACTTTAGTATCCTTGGGTTCCTGGCTGCGGTTTCAGCCGTCCCTTCATAGAAAGCGCGCAAGAAAACGCCATGAACGAACGAACGACTTCTGCAAGTTGGGCGATGGGGATTGTCAAGGCGCTGGAGCTCGAGGGCCTGGATTGCCGCGCCCTGTTCAAACAGCTGGGCCTGGATTACCGCGCCCTGGACGACCCCGACGCGCGGTTCCCCCAGGACTCCATGACCCGGCTCTGGCAGCGGGCGGTGGAGGTGTCGGGCAATCCGGCCATCGGCCTGAACATGGGCAAGGTGGTGCGCCCGGCGTCGTTCCATGTGGCCGGTTACGCCTTGATGTCCAGCAGCACCCTGGCTGAAGGCTTTACCCGGCTGGTGCGCTACCAGCGGATCATTGCCGAAAGCGCCGACCTGAGTTTCCGTCTGTTGCCCGAAGGCTATGCCTTGATCCTCACGGTGCACGGCGACCACCTGCCGCCCACCCGGCAAAGCGCCGAGGCCTCGCTGGCCTGCGCGCTGGCGTTATGTGGCTGGCTGACCGGGCGCACGTTGCAGCCGCGCAAAGTGCTGGTGCAAGGCGCTCAGCCTGCCGACCTGGAACCCTATAGACAGGCCTTTCATGCACCGCTGGTGTTCAACGCACCGTATGACGCGCTGATCTTCGAGCGGGCGGACATGGAAGCGCCGCTGCCCACTGCCAATGAAGCGATGGCGCTGTTGCACGATCGGTTTGCCGGGGAATACCTGGCCAGGTTTTCCGAGAGCCGCGTGACCCACAAGGCCCGCCAGGTGCTATGCCGGCTGCTGCCCCAGGGCGAACCCAAGCGTGAGGTGGTGGCGCAGACCTTGCACCTGTCCCAGCGCACTTTGCAGCGGCGTTTGCAGGAGGAGGGCACCAGCTTCCAGACCCTGCTCGACGACACCCGCCGCGAGTTGGCCGAGCAGTACCTGGCGCAGCCGAGCATGACCCTGCTGGAAATCGCTTACCTGCTGGGGTTTGCCGACCCGAGTAACTTCTTCCGCGCGTTTCGCCGCTGGTTCGATGCCACGCCCGGCGAATACCGGGCGCGGCTACTGGAAACTTCAGCGAATGTCAGTGCCGCCAGAACGCTGGCATACACAGCACAAACACCGTAATGATTTCCAGCCGGCCGAGCAGCATGCCCAGGGACAGGATCCACTTGGCGGCGTCCGGCAGGGTCGCGAAGTTGCCGGCCGGGCCGATGGTCTCGCCCAGCCCCGGGCCCACGCCGGAGACGGTACTGGCGGCGCCGGTCAAGGCAGTCATCCAGTCCACGCCCAGCAGCGACAGGGCCAGGGCGATCATGCAGATGGTGATGGCAAAGAAGAACGAGAAGGTCAGGATCGACCGCACGATTTCTTCGTCCAGGCGGTGGCCGTTGTATTTCTGCTTGATCACCGCCCTTGGGTGAATCAGTTGGTTCAAGTTGGCCTTGAGCAGGATATAGGCGACCTGGAAGCGGAAAATCTTGATCCCGCCGGCGGTGGAGCCCGAGCAACCGCCGACAAAGCCCAGATAGAAGAACAGCATCAGTGAGAAATTGCCCCACAGGCTGTAGTCGCCGAGGGCAAAGCCGGTGGTGGTCACCACGGACGTGACGTTCAGCGCCACATGGCGCAGCGCATCCAGCCAGTGTAGGTCGGTGGTCCACCAGTACCAGGTGCCGAGCACGACCCAGGTCACCAGCAGCATCCCGAGCAGGCCCTGTACCTGCTGGTCCTTGATCAGCGCCTTGCGGTTGCCGCGCAAGGTGGCGACATACAAGGCAAACGGCAGGCTGCCCATGATCATCACGACGACCGCCACCCAATGCACGGCAGGTTGTTTCCAGTGCGCCAACGACTCGTCGGACGTCGAGAAACCGCCCGTGGAAATGGCTGACATCGCATGGTTGATCGCGTCGAACAGGCCCATGCCGGCCCACCAGAAGCCCAGGCTGCCGAGGATGGTGATACCGACATAGGCCGCCACGATCAGCCGCGCCACCATATGCGAGCGCGGCATGACCTTCTCGGAGCGGTCCGAGGATTCAGTCTGGAACAGGCGCATGCCACCGATGCGCAGCAGCGGCAGGATCGCCACCGCCATGCCGATAAAGCCGATGCCGCCAAGCCAGTGCAGCATCGAGCGCCACATCAGAATGCCCGGCGACATGGTGTCCAGGCCACTGAGTACGGTGGCGCCAGTGGCGGTGATGCCGGACATGCTTTCAAAGAACGAGTCGGTGTAGCTGATGTGCTGGGTCAGTAAAAACGGCAGTGCGGCAAAGATACACACCACCACCCAACTGCTGACGGTCAGCAGGTACATGTCCCGGGGGCGCAGTTGCACCTGTTCCGGGCGCCCGGGGATCACCAGCGCCAGGCCGGCGATAAAGGTGATCATGCTTGCCCAGAGAAAGGACGGCAGGTCGCTGGTGCGGTCGAAAAACACCAGGGTCGCCATGGGCACGACCATGGCGACCGCGAGGGTAATCAGGAAGATGCCGATGATGAAACCAATGATCCGCAGGGTCGGCATTGCCATGAATTGCGCTCGGGTGACGGTTGGAGGCGCCATTCTACCTGCGGTGCAGGGCTTGTAAACCGGGGGCTGCAAAGGGCGGCGGATCTGATGTAGGACTTGGCTTAACAGGGGCGCTGGCTTGTGTGGGAGCTGGCTTGCCTGCGATAGCGGTGGGTCAGCCACCGCCATCGCAGGCAAGCCAGCTCCTACAGGGGAGAGGGCGACTGCAAACGATGAATACAAAAAAGGCGACCCGAAGGCCGCCTCATTCAAACCGCGCGGATCAGAACTCGTGATCAGCGTTGTCCGGGTTCAGGTCGCCGATGCCCAGTTTGCCAGCAGCTTGCTCGATAGAGCCGGTCTGCTTGACCAGGGCCGCGATGGCGTCGCGCACGATCTGGTTGCCCGCGGTGTTGCCGGCGGCGATCAACTGGTCGTAGTGCTCACCCTTGTTGGCGTGGTCGACAATGACCTGGATCTTCGCTTCGGTAGCCGCCAGGTCAGCCTTGAGGGCTTCATCGGCAGCCGGGTCGACCTTGGCCACCAGGGACGACAGGCTGGCGCCGGTCAGCTTGGTGCCGTCGGTGCGGGTGTACTCGCCCAGGTAGACGTTGCGGATGCCCTTGGCGTCGTAGAAGTGCGAGTAGTGCGTGTTGTCGCTGAAGCAGTCGTGCTCGTCTTCCGGCGAGTTGGCTTCCAGGGACACTTTCATGCGCTCGCCCGCCAGTTCACCCAGGGACAGGCTGCCCATGCCGAACAGCATCTTGCGCAGGCCGTCGGTGCCAGGCTCTGCTTCCAGGGTGGCGCGGTAGTTGTCTTCGACGTTGGGTTTCCAGTTGCCGACCATTTCTTCAAGGTCGCTGACCAGCAGTTGAGTCACGGCGCGCAGGTAAGTGCGGCGACGCTCGTTATGCCCACCGGTGGCGCCGTCGCCTTGCAGGTAGTCCGACGCTGGACGGTTGCCGGCGCCAGGGCCGGTGCCGTTCAGGTCCTGGCCCCAGAGCAGGAATTCGATGGCGTGGTAGCCAGTGGCGACGTTGGCTTCGGAACCGCCCAGCTCATTGAGGCTGGCAAGTTTCTCCGCAGTGATTTCCTTGACGTCGATCTTGTCTTCGCCGACCTGGATCTCGGTGTTGGCGATGATGTTGGCGGTGGCGCCTGGGTTGCCGAGAGCGTGTTCGTAGGATTTGTCGACATAGTCGATCAGGCCTTCGTCCAGCGGCCAGGCGTTCACCTGGCCTTCCCAATCGTCAATGATGGTGTTGCCGAAGCGGAACACTTCGCTCTGCAGGTACGGTACGCGCGCGGCGATCCAGGCGGTACGGGCGGCCTTCAGGGTTTCGTCGTTGGGGTTGGCAAGGAAGGTGTCGATGGCGGTCTGCAGGGTTTTAGCAGTGGACTCGGAGTCGCTGTATACCGCGAATACGATGTCTGCGTAGTGCGCGACGACCGCCTTGGCGGCAGCCTCGTCAACCTGGCCGGCGGTAGCGGCAGCCGTTGGAGCGGGAGTGCTGGCAGCTGGCGTTGGCGCCTGGGGAGCGGCGGCCTTGTCTTTACCCTCGCCGCAGCCGGCGAGAGAAATGGCGATGGCCAGCAGACTGGCGGTGGCCAGGGGCATACGAATCATGGCGAACATCCTGCTTCGGTAGTTGATCGGGGCGCAGTGCGGCGCGCAAAACTGCGACATAATGCGAAAGATTTGCATTTTCTGTAAAGAGTTAACGCAGTAAAAATTTAACATTCCAGCGCCAGCCGCCCAAGGCCGTGCCTTGGGTGGCCATCATGGCTTTACAGGATGGCAGCGTTATTGCGCTCGGCCTGTTTGAGATAGGCCGCCAACTCACGGGCGGGCAGGGGCTTGCTGTAGTGATAGCCCTGACCTTCGTGGCAGCCTTCGCTGATGATGTAGGCTTCCTGCTCGGGCGTCTCCACGCCTTCGGCGATGACTTGCATGCCCAGGCTTTTGCCCAGTTGGATGATTGCCCGCACGATGGTGGCATCGTCGTCGTCATCCAGCAGGTCCTGGACAAAGCTCTTGTCGATTTTGATTTTGTCCAGCGGCAGGCTTTTCAGGTAGCTCAGTGACGAGTAGCCGGTGCCGAAGTCGTCGATGGCAATCAGCGCGCCGGAGCGGCGCAGGCTCAGCAAGTGCTGGGCGGCGGTGCTGATGTCTTCCATCAGGCCGGTCTCGGTCACTTCCAGCTCCAGGCTGCGCGGCGGCAGGCGGTAGATCTGCAACAGGTTGTTGACCACCCGTGGCAGTTCGGCGTGGTGCAGTTGCACCGTGGACAGGTTGACCGCCATGCGCAGCTCGCTGAAGCCCAGGTCATGCCACTCGCGCAATTGCCGGCAGGCCTGGTCCAGCACCCATTCGCCAATGGGGATGATGGTGCCGTTCTGTTCCGCCAGCGGGATAAACAGGTCCGGTGGCACCAGCCCGTGTTCCGGGTGTTGCCAACGAATCAGCGCCTCGACCCCGACCACACGATGGTCGACATAGCTGATCTGCGGTTGGTACACCAGGTGAAACTGGTCGCGGCCCAGGGCTTCACGCAGGTCTTTTTCCAGTTCGCGGCGGCGGCGCATCTCGCTGTCGACACTGGCGATATAGAACTGGTAGCGGTTGCGCGAGCGGCTCTTGGCCAGGGTCATGGTCTGCTCGGCTTTTTGCAGCAGCTTCTCGGTGCTGTCGCCGTCTTCGGGAAACAAGGTGATACCGATGGTGGCGCGCAGGCGGATCTGTTCGTGGTCGAGGGCGAACTCGGCTTCCAGGTCATCGAGAATGCTTTGTGCCAGCTCGGCGGCTTCGTAGGGTTGCTCGATATCGGCCTGGACCAGGGCGAACTGGTCGCCACCCAGGCGGGCGAGGGCGCCGAGGCGACCACTGTGGGCGCGCAGGCGGTCGGCCAGGGCCAGCAGCAATTGGTCGCCGGCCTGGTAGGTGTACTGCTCATTGACACTTTTGAAGTCATCCAGCCCCACGCACAATACCGCGACCCGGCGTTGCCGGCGTCCGGCGTCGATCAGGATCTTGTCCAGTTGCTCCTGCAGCTTCTGGCGGTTGGGCAAGCCCGTGAGGAAGTCGTACTGGGCCATGCGCAGCAGGCTGTTTTCTGCTTCGTGGCGCAGGTGGGTGTTGCGTTCGATGGACGCCAGCAACTGGTTGGCGGTATTGATCCACAGCCCCAGTTCGTTTTTTTCGTGGCCCTTGAGCTGGGGGATCTTGTGCTCGCTGGGGCGGTCGGGGTTGATCGAACTGAGGTGGCTGATGATCCGCGACAGGGGCTTGGTCAGCAGCCAGTGATAGACCAGATACAACACCAGGCCCATGGCCAGGGCGCGCAGCACCCCGGAGATAAAAATGATCACCGAATTGACGATGAAGCCCTGGCCATAGGTGGCCGTGTCGAGGGTGATGCTCAGGTCGCCGTAATATTCGCTATAGGGCCCGCGCCCCACCAATGGGGTGGTGAAGGTGCGCTCCTGGCCAAGAATCACATCCGTCAGCCAGCGGCTGGGGGAGTGCTGCAAATCCCGGCTCTTTTCGGCGAGCATGGGCTCGTTGGGATGGCCAATGGAGGCCATGCGCACTGCATCATCCTGAAACAGGCCTTCGATGACCTGCATGCCCATCTCACGATCTAGGCTGTAGACGGCCTGGGTCGAGGGGTCGCGAAACATGTCGAGGATGCGCTGGGCATCGCCGGCCACGGCCTGGCGCGTCTTGTAGGCATCAAAGACGATCTGCGCCACGCTCAGTGCTACGCCCACAATCAGTGCCGACAAGAGCACCACCCGGAGCAACTTCACCGACAAGCTGTTTTTGAGTTCCAGCTTCAAAGGGTCATTCCTTGTTCCATGCGGGTAGCCTCAATATGCCATGAGTATTGGCAATCCCGAGATGGCAGTCAAAGGGACAATGCGCTGGGTAGCGTCTGGAGCCTAGTCGATGAAGGGCAGGAAGGCGGCGGGCGGATCTTGTCCGCCGCCCTTTTGCACTGCTGGTGGGAGCGCAGGCGTGTGCTTTTTTACCTGCACCGAGAGCTGCTCGGTAGCTTTACCGTTTAGTAAGTAATGCTCACATTGGTTTTTACATGGACATCTTCGGCGACTTTTCCGGAATCCTTCTCCTCGTTTTCACCTGATCCGCCCTTCAACATTTTCGCCGCTGTTTCCGCCATCGCTCCCACGAGTTGCCCAATCCCCGGCAAGGCTGCCGAGGCTGCGCCCATCATCCCGCTTATTAATCCACCCATAGCTGACACTCCTTAGATAGATGAGGAAGTTATTTCTCCCACGGGCTCTGTGGTCGATTCCTGTCGTTGGGTTCCGCTGCTGGAGTGCCATGATTTTCAACCGGGCACAAAAAAGCCCGGCAATCGCCGGGCTCTTTTTTACTGCAAGGATTGCTTAGGCAGTGAAGGTCTTGCCTTCGAACTGCTCAGCCACGAACTTCCAGTTGACCAGGTTCCAGAACGCTTCCACATACTTTGGACGCACGTTGCGGTAGTCGATGTAGTAGGCGTGTTCCCAGACGTCGCAGGTCAGCAGCGGGGTGTCGCCGCTGGTCAGCGGGTTGCCGGCGCCGATGGTGCTGGCCAGGGCCAGGGAACAATCAGCCTTTTTCACCAGCCAGCCCCAACCGGAACCGAAGGTGCCGACGGAAGTCTTGGTGAACTCTTCCTTGAACTTGTCGAACGAACCGAAAGCGGCGTTGATCGCTTCAGCCAATGCGCCAGTCGGTTGACCGCCGGCGTTTGGCGCCAGGCAGTTCCAGTAGAAGGTGTGGTTCCAGACTTGGGCTGCGTTGTTGAAGATGCCACCCGAAGAGGACTTGACGATCTCTTCCAGGGTCTTGCCTTCGAACTCGGTGCCAGGCACCAGGTTGTTCAGGTTCACGACATAGGTGTTGTGGTGCTTGTCGTGGTGAAACTCCAGGGTTTCCTTGGAGATGTGCGGCTGCAGGGCATCGTGTGCGTACGGCAGCGGCGGCAATTCGAAAGCCATGATAATTCTCCTAATCAGGTCAGTTGCGGTGAGCGCAAGGCCGATCACGGGCGGCCAAACAAGCGCCGGGGAGTTTGTACTCTTTGCGGCGCAGGGTCTGGATCATAGCACCGGGGGTGCGGCAAAACCACGCAACAACTGTGTGGAATAGAGGTTCCAGAGCGTTTTGGAATATTCCTCAGGCACTGATCAATTGATAGGCCACGCTGAACATCATCACCGCTACCAACAGATCCAGCAGGCGCCAGGTCGCCGGGCGCGCCAGCCACGGGGCCAGCCATGCGGCGCCGAGGGCCAGGGCGGAAAACCACAGCAACGAAGCGCTGGCGGCGCCTGCGACATAAGCGCCCGGCTCGGTTTGCTGGGCGCCGAGGGAGCCGATCAGCAAGACGGTGTCCAGGTACACATGGGGGTTGAGCAGGGTCACGGCCAGGGCGCTGAGCATCACCGCGCGCAATGAGCGCACCTTCTGCCCTTCGCCTTGGCCCAGGCTCTGCCGCGAACAGGCGCGGCGCAAGGCCAGGGCGCCGTACCACAGCAGGAACGCCGCGCCGCCCCAACGGGCAATCGCCAGCAGCACAGGGTTATGTGCCAGCACCGTCGCCAGGCCAAATACCCCGGCGGCCACCAGCAGCGCATCACACACCACGCACAAGGCCGCAACCGGCAGGTGGTGTTCGCGACGCAGGCTCTGGGCCAGCACAAATGCGTTTTGCGTACCGATCGCCATGATCAGCCCGAGGGCTACCAGCAGGCCGTTAACATAACTCTGCCACATAGGATTTACTCCGCGCCCGCCGCCAGTTGTTGCAACACATCCATTGCCTGCTGCGCATCGCTGCGCCCGACAAACAGGTGATCGTGGTAATAGCCGGCGACCACATTGCAACTGATCCCGGCACGTCCCAGGGCGCTGGCGAAGGCGGCGGTCAGGCCCACGGCTTCCAGGGCCGAATGCACGTTCAAGGTGATCCACGCCGCCACATACTCAAAGGCCAGGCCGGCCTGTTCGGCCTGTTGGCGCTCGACAATCACCGTCAAGCCTTCCTGTTCGCGAAAGCTGCCGATCACTTCGCAGGCGGGCAGGCGGTTATCGGCCAGGGTGCAGAACACGTAGTCGCCGGCATTGAGCTGTGGGCTCATGCTGCGCAGCAGGGTTGCCAGGGCGGTTTCGCCAGCCATTGGGAGATCCTTGAAAGAAAGTAAACACGCGATGCTGGTCATTCTCCGGTGTGGCGCTGTATAAGAAAAACAAATATTGCTCATCGCTCATTAGGAAAACTGATGTTCGACTACAAATTGCTGTCGGCCCTCGCGGCCGTGGTGGAACAGGCCGGTTTCGAGCGCGGTGCCCAGGTACTCGGGGTGTCGCAATCGGCCATCTCCCAGCGCATCAAATTGCTCGAAGCGCGCATCGGCCAGCCGGTACTGGTGCGCGCGACGCCGCCAACCCCCACGGAAATCGGCCGGCGCCTGCTCAACCATGTGCAGCAGGTGCGCCTGCTGGAGCGCGACCTGCAAAGCCAGGTGCCAGCCCTGGATGAAGAGGGCATGCCTGAACGCCTGCGGATTGCCATCAACGCCGACAGCCTGGCGACGTGGTGGGCGCAGGCGGTGGGCGACTTTTGCGCCGAGCAACATTTGTTGCTGGACCTGGTGGTTGAAGACCAGACCGTCGGCCTCAAGCGCATGCGCGCCGGCGAAGTGGCGGCCTGCGTCTGCGCCAGCGAGCGTCCGGTGGCCGGGGCCCGCAGCCTGTTGCTGGGGGCCATGCGCTATCGGGCGTTGGCCAGTCCGGCGTTTATCTCCCGGCACTTTCCAGGCGGCGTGCGCGCCGATCAGTTGGCGCGTACGCCGGCGCTGGTGTTTGGCCCAGATGATTTCCTACAACATCGCTACCTCGCATCCCTAGGTGTGGATGGAGGTTTCGAACACCATTTATGCCCGTCGTCCGAAGGTTTTATCCGCCTGACCGAAGCCGGCCTGGGCTGGGGGCTGGTGCCGGAATTGCAGGTACGCGAGCAATTGCAAAGGGGCGTACTGGTGGAGTTATTGCCAGATAAACCCATCGATGTGCCGTTGTACTGGCATCATTGGCGCAGTGGTGGGCAATTGCTCGGCTTGTTGACCGAGCATCTGGCACGGGCAACTGGCCAATTGCTGGTGCCGTTGGAGTGACTGTCGGCGTCAACGCAACTGCGATGAAAAATGAAAGAACACGGGGTAACACATGAAAATTCTGGTCACCGGCGCAAGCGGCTTCATTGGCGGGCGCTTTGCGCGTTTTGCCCTGGAGCAGGGCCTGGACGTGCGGGTCAACGGGCGGCGGGCCGAGGGTGTCGAGCACCTGGTACGGCGCGGCGCCGAGTTTATCCAGGGTGATCTGAATGATCCGGACCTGGTACGCAACCTGTGCCGCGACGTCGAGGCCGTGGTGCATTGCGCCGGCGCCGTGGGGTTGTGGGGGCGTTACCAGGATTTCCATCAGGGCAATGTGCAGGTCACCGAAAACGTGGTCGAGGCCTGCCTCAAGCAACGGGTCGGGCGCCTGGTGCACCTGTCGTCGCCGTCGATCTATTTCGATGGCCGCGATCACCTGGGCCTGACCGAGGAGCAAGTGCCCAAGCGCTTCAAGCACCCGTATGCGGCTACCAAGTACCTGGCCGAGCAGAAAGTCTTCGGCGCCCAGGAGTTCGGCCTGGAAGTGCTGGCCCTGCGCCCGCGCTTTGTGACCGGTGCTGGTGATATGAGCATCTTCCCGCGCCTGTTGAAAATGCAGCGCAAGAACCGCCTGGCCATCGTCGGCGACGGCCTGAACAAGGTCGACTTCACCAGCGTGCACAACCTCAACGAGGCGCTGCTCAGCAGCCTGCTGGCCACCGGATCGGCGCTGGGCAAGGCCTATAACATCAGCAATGGTACGCCGGTGCCGGTGTGGGACGTGGTCAATTACGTGATGCGCCAGATGGAAATGCCCCAGGTCACACGTTACCGTTCCTACGGTTTGTCCTACAGCATTGCGGCGCTCAATGAAGCCTGCTGCGCGATGTGGCCGGGGCGCCCGGAACCGTCGCTGTCACGCCTGGGGATGCAGGTGATGAACAAGGATTTCACCCTCGATATCAGCCGCGCACAGCACTATCTCGACTATCAGCCCAAGGTCAGCCTGTGGACGGCCCTCGATGAGTTTTGCCATTGGTGGAAGGTCCAGGATCCGGGCACCAAGTAGCCTGGGCAACACCGCGAAGCGTTTTTTCGCTGGCCGTTCGACCAAGGCGATGGGCCTGGGGTTTATACTCCCGCCGTTTTTATGTAGTTATTTCAAGGTTGATTCATGCGTAACGATACTAAAGACGACTTTGACAACGTGCCGAGCCTGCGGGCCGACGTTGGCGACGACGATGATTTTGTGCCCACAGCGGCCACCGCCATCCGCTCGCGCCCGGCGCCGGTGGTCAAGGTCAAGAGCGCCAGCACCGGGCCGTTGTGGGCCCTGGTCGGCGCGCTGCTGTTCGCCTTTGCCGGCCTGGCCTGGTGGAGTTTCCAGCAGATTTCCCTGATGGGGCAGCAACTGGTAGCGACCCAGGAAAGCTTCGCGCGCATCAGTGAAGAAGCTGCCGGCCGCTTGCAGGACATTTCCGGCAAGGTGGTGGCCAGCGAGGCCAACGTCAATACCGGCAGTGAAGCACTCAAGCTGCAGATCAAGCAGTTGGAAAGCCAATTGCTGGAACAGGGCAAGCAACAGTTGGGCGTGGCGGGCCAGGCCACCGACCTGGACAAGCGCCTGGCGCAGATGAGTGCCAGCACCACCGAACTGACCACCGCCAATACCCAGTTGCAGGCCCAGGTCCTGGGTCTGATCACTGAGTTGACCACCCTCAAGGCCGCCCAGGCCGAAACCGCCAAGTTGAATGCCGAAGTCAAGGAACTGGGCACGGAGGTGGCAGCCTTGAAGAAGCAGGGCAATCCGGCCACGGCCATTGCGCGCCTGGAGCAGGACCTGCTGGTGATCAAGAGCGAGCTGGACAACCGCGCCGCCACCGAAGGGCCGTCGAACAAAGAGTTCGACGTGTTCCGTATCCAGACCACCCGCAACATCACGACCTTGCAGACCCAGATGCAGAACCTGCAGCGTGAAGTGAGCGCGCCGGCCAAGGTCACGCCCCTGGGCCAGTGACACCATTGTTATTGTTGGAGCCGGCTTGCCGGCTCCTGCCAATGTCACCATTCGGTGACATTTTCTCGCCCTTTCGTTACCTGCCCCTTCCTGACCCTTGTTTAGACTGCGGTTATCCCACAAAAACAAAAAGGGCCACCCATGACCATGCAACCACTGCCTGCCAGCAGTTGGCTGAACGCACCTGCCCATCACACCTGGCTTGCCGCCGAAGGCCAGCGTCTGCTGGGCTTTGCCAAGGCCTCGCGGCTGCCTGAAGGCTTCGGCAACCTCGACGACCACGGTCGCCTGCCCGCCGATGCCTGCGCCGAAACCATGAACACCGCCCGCATGACCCACAGCTTCGCCATGGCCCACGCCCAAGGGCTGCCGGGCTATGCCGAGCTGGTGGCGCACGGTGTGGCCAGTCTCGGCGGCGCGTTGCGGGATGCCGAGCATGGCGGCTGGTTTGCTGTTGCCGGCGCGCGTGACGGCAATACGGGCAAGGCCGCCTACCTGCATGCCTTTGTCGCCCTGGCCGCCAGTTCCGCAGTGGTCGCGGGTGCCCCTGGGGCGCAAGCCTTGCTGACGGATGCTATCCAGATCATCGACCAGCATTTCTGGAGTGACGAGGAGGGCGCAATGCTCGAGTCCTTCGCCCAGGACTGGAGCGGCGAAGAAGCCTATCGTGGCGCCAACAGTAATATGCACGCCACCGAAGCCTTTCTTGCCCTGGCCGATGTCACCGGCGATACGTGCTGGCTGGGGCGGGCGCTGCGCATCGTCGAACGAGTGATCCGTCAGCACGCCGGCGCCAATGAGTTTATGGTGATCGAGCACTTCGACCGCCATTGGCAACCTCTGCACAGCTACAACCAAGACAACCCGGCCGATGGCTTTCGCCCCTACGGCATCACCCCCGGCCATGGCTTTGAATGGGCGCGCCTGGTGTTGCACCTGGAGGCCGCCCGCCAGCAGGCGGGGCTGGTCACGCCCGAGTGGTTGCTGGAAGCTGCCAGGGGCTTGTTCGCCAGCGCCTGTGAATACGGCTGGGCGGTAGATGGGGCCCCGGGCCTGGTCTACACCCTGGACTGGCACTACCGCCCGGTGGTGCGTGAGCGCCTGCATTGGACCCACGCCGAAGCCAGCGCGGCGGCCCAGGCCCTGCTCAAGCGCACCGGCGAGTGGCATTACGAGGTCTGGTACCGGCGGTTCTGGGAGTTCTGTGAAACCCACCTGATCGACCGGGTCCAGGGCAGTTGGCACCACGAACTCGACCCGCAAAACCTGCCCGCCAGCAAGATCTGGGGCGGCAAGCCGGACCTGTACCATGCCTGGCAGGCTGTATTGCTGCCGGGCCTGGCGTTATCGCCAAGCATGGCCAGTGCGCTGGGGGCCGGTTGCTATGTCACCAAGTGGTGACATTTGCCCGTCCCTTTGTTACGTGCCTGGCAAAAATCCCTGTTTAGAATCCTATGCAGCGCAAGCTCCAGACTTGCATGCATAACAACAAGAAAAAGGTACTCAGATGAACGCGATTAATCGCCTCGCCGTTGCTATTTCCATTGCCTCGTTGTTTCCCCTCAGTGCATTTGCCGCCGACTCGAAAGGGACGGTTGAAGTTGTGCATTGGTGGACCTCGGGCGGTGAGAAGGCGGCGGTGGATGTCCTGAAGGCCCAAGTTGAGAAAGACGGTTTTACCTGGAAAGACGGGGCCGTTGCAGGCGGCGGTGGCGCCACTGCCATGACCGTGCTGAAAAGCCGCGCGGTCGCCGGCAACCCGCCAGGCGTAGCCCAGATCAAAGGCCCCGACATCCAGGAATGGGCGTCCACCGGGCTGCTCGACACCGATGTCTTGAAGGACGTGGCCAAGGCCGAGAAGTGGGACGATCTGCTCGACAAGAAAGTCTCCGACACGGTGAAGTACGAAGGTGATTACGTCGCCGTGCCGGTGAATATCCACCGCGTCAACTGGCTGTGGATCAACCCGGAAGTCTTCAAGAAAGCCGGCATCAGCAAAAACCCTACGACCCTCGAAGAATTCTACGCCGCCGGCGACAAGCTCAAGGCCGCAGGCTTCATCCCGCTCGCCCATGGTGGCCAGCCTTGGCAGGACAGCACGGTATTTGAAGCCGTAGTGCTCTCGGTCATGGGCGTGGATGGCTACAAGAAAGCCCTGGTCGACCTCGACAACGCGACCCTGACCGGCCCCGACATGGTCAAGGCGCTGACCGAGCTGAAAAAAGTCGCCACCTATATGGATGCCGACGGCAAGGGCCAGGACTGGAACCTGGAAGCCGCCAAAGTCATCAACGGCAAGGCCGGCATGCAGATCATGGGTGACTGGGCCAAGAGCGAATGGACCGCTGCCAAGAAAGTCGCCGGCAAGGACTACGAGTGCGTAGCCTTCCCGGGCACCGACAAGGCCTTCACCTACAACATCGACTCCCTGGCGGTGTTCAAGCAGAAAGATGCCGGCACCTCGGCCGGTCAGCAGGACATCGCCAAGGTGGTGCTGGGCGAGAACTTCCAGAAGGTCTTCAGCATCAACAAAGGCTCGATCCCGGTGCGCAACGACATGCTCGGCGATATGGCCAAGTACGGCTTCGACAGCTGCGCCCAGACGGCGGCCAAGGACTTCCTGGTGGATGCCAAGTCCGGTGGCTTGCAGCCGAGCATGGCGCACAACATGGCGACCACGCTGGCGGTACAGGGTGCGTTCTTTGATGTGGTGACCAACTTCATCAACGACCCGAAAGCCGACCCGGCCGACACCGCCAAGAAACTTGGCGCAGCGGTCAAGTCTGCCAAGTAACCCCTGAGGGGGAATCGGTTTCAGTGTGGGAGCGGGCTTGCCCGCGATGCAGGCGCCTCGGTGTAGCAGTGACACCCAGGTGATGCCATCGCAGGCAAGCCAGCGCCCACATGAAGCCGGCCCCCACAAGGTTATCCGTTAGCCCCTTACTCCCTGCCCTGGATTTCCCCATGAGTTCTGTTGCTGTGTTCAGCAAGGCCTCGCCGTTCGATGCATTGCAGCGCTGGCTCCCCAAACTGGTGCTGGCCCCGAGCATGTTCATCGTCCTGGTGGGCTTCTATGGCTACATCCTGTGGACGTTCGTACTGTCGTTCACCAACTCCACCTTCCTGCCCACCTATAAATGGGTGGGCCTTGCGCAATACGCGCGGTTGTTCGACAACGACCGCTGGTGGGTGGCGAGCAAAAACCTGGCGCTGTTCGGCGGCATGTTTATCGGCATCACCCTGGTGATCGGCGTGTTGCTGGCGGTATTTCTCGACCAGCGCATCCGTCGCGAAGGTTTTATTCGCACCATCTACCTGTATCCGATGGCGCTCTCGATGATCGTCACCGGTACCGCCTGGAAATGGCTGCTCAACCCCGGCATGGGCCTGGACAAACTGCTGCGCGACTGGGGCTGGGAAGGCTTTCGCCTGGACTGGCTGATCGATCCGGATCGTGTGGTGTATTGCCTGGTGATTGCGGCGGTATGGCAAGCCTCGGGTTTTATCATGGCGATGTTCCTCGCCGGCCTGCGTGGGGTTGATCAGTCGATCATCCGTGCCGCGCAGATCGATGGCGCCAGCCTGCCGCGCATCTACTGGAGCGTGGTGCTGCCCAGCCTGCGCCCGGTGTTCTTCAGCGCGGTAATGATCCTCGCGCACATTGCCATCAAGAGCTTCGACCTGGTGGCCGCGATGACGGCCGGTGGTCCTGGCTACTCGTCCGACCTGCCGGCGATGTTCATGTACTCCTTCACCTTCAGCCGCGGCCAGATGGGCATGGGCTCGGCCAGTGCGATCCTGATGCTCGGCGCGATCCTTGCGATCATCGTGCCTTACCTGTACTCCGAGCTGAGGACCAAGCGCCATGACTAGTCTCGCCAAACCTTCCATCAGCTTCAGCCGCCTGGCGATCCATGGGGTGCTGATCCTGGCCGTGGTGCTGTACCTGGTGCCGCTGGTGGTCATGCTGCTGACCAGCTTCAAGACCCCGGAAGACATCAGCACCGGCAACCTGCTGAGCTGGCCGACGGTGATTACCGGGATTGGCTGGGTCAAGGCCTGGGCCACGGTGAACGGGTACTTCTGGAACTCGTTCATGATCACCATCCCCGCGGTGCTGATCTCCACCACCATCGGCGCATTGAACGGCTACGTGCTGTCGATGTGGCGTTTTCGCGGTTCGCAGTTGTTCTTCGGGCTGTTGTTGTTCGGCTGCTTCCTGCCGTTCCAGACCGTCTTGCTGCCGGCCTCGTTCACCCTCGGCAAGATGGGCCTGGCCAGCACCACCACGGGCCTGGTGTTTGTGCACGTGGTCTACGGCCTGGCGTTTACCACGCTGTTCTTCCGTAACTACTACGTGAGCATTCCGGATGCGCTGGTCAAGGCTGCGCGCCTGGATGGCGCGGGATTTTTCACCATCTTCCGTCGGATCATCCTGCCGATGTCGACGCCGATCATCATGGTCTGCCTGATCTGGCAGTTCACCCAGATCTGGAACGACTTCCTGTTTGGCGTGGTGTTCTCCAGCGGTGATTCGCAGCCCATCACGGTGGCGCTGAACAACCTGGTCAATACCAGCACCGGGGCCAAGGAATATAACGTTGATATGGCGGCGGCGATGATCGCCGGGCTGCCGACCCTGCTGGTCTATGTGGTCGCAGGCAAGTATTTCGTGCGCGGCCTCACGGCTGGCGCGGTCAAGGGGTAATCATGGCTACGCTCGAACTTCGCAACGTAAACAAGACCTATGGTGCCGGCCTGCCGGATACCTTGAAGAACATCGAACTGTCGATCAAGGACGGTGAGTTCCTGATCCTCGTCGGGCCTTCGGGCTGCGGCAAGTCCACCTTGATGAACTGCATCGCCGGCCTGGAAAACATCAGCGGCGGCGCGATCATGATCGGTGACCAGGACGTCAGCGGCATGAGCCCCAAGGACCGGGACATCGCCATGGTGTTCCAGTCCTACGCGCTGTACCCGACCATGAGCGTGCGCGAGAACATCGAATTCGGCCTGAAGATCCGCAAGATGAGCCAGGCGGCCATCGACGAGGAAGTGGCGCGGGTGGCCAAGTTGCTGCAGATCGAACACCTGCTCAATCGCAAGCCGGGCCAGCTCTCCGGTGGCCAGCAACAGCGCGTGGCCATGGGCCGGGCGCTGGCGCGGCGGCCGAAGATCTATCTGTTCGACGAGCCGCTGTCCAACCTCGACGCCAAGCTGCGGGTCGAGATGCGCACCGAAATGAAACTGATGCACCAACGCCTGAAAACCACCACGGTCTATGTGACCCACGACCAGATCGAAGCCATGACCCTGGGCGACAAAGTGGCGGTGATGAAGGACGGCATCATCCAGCAGTTCGGCACGCCCAAAGACATCTACAACGATCCGGCCAACCTGTTTGTGGCGAGCTTTATCGGCTCGCCGCCGATGAACTTCATCCCCCTGCGCCTGCAACGCAAGGAAGGCCGCCTGCTGGCCCTGCTCGACAGCGGCCAGGCGCGTTGCGAGTTGCCATTGGGCATGAACGACGCGGGTCTTGAAGACCGCGACGTGATCCTTGGCCTGCGCCCGGAGCAAATTGTCCTGGCCAGCGGCGAGGGCAATGGCCTGCCGAGCATTCGCGCTGAAGTCCAGGTGACCGAGCCGACCGGCCCGGACACCCTGGTGTTCGTGCAGCTCAATGACACCAAGGTCTGCTGCCGCCTGGCGCCGGACGTAGCGCCGCAAGTGGGCGAGAGCCTGACCTTGCAGTTCGATCCGGCCAAGGTGCTGCTGTTCGACGCCAAGACCGGCGAACGCCTGGGCACCGCAGCTATGCAGCCGGCACAGCAGCATGCCGACAACGTGACCCAATTCAAGGGCCGCTGAAAATCAAAATGTGGGAGCAGGCTTGCCCGCGATACAGGCGACTCGGACTTGCAGATACACCGCGGTGATGCCATCGCGAGCAAGCCCGCTCCCACACATTCGATGTGGATGTTTCGGAAATAGCTGTAAACCGCGTTAGATAAAAACAGTTAATAACAATAAAGACGAGGATGTAGGGATGAAAAAGCAACATAACAACACTCGCTTGATCTGCCAGTTGTCAGCAGTGGCAGCGCTGGTTTTGTCTGCCAATGCGATGGCAGACGAAGCGTTCAGTGCCGATTCCAAGTGGATGACCGGCGATTGGGGCGGCGAGCGGACCAAGCTGATCGAGCAGGGTATCGACATCAAGGCCGACTACGTTGGGGAAGCGGGCTACAACGCCCACGGCGGCTACAACGATGACAAGACCGGTCGTTATGCTGACCAGTTCGGCCTCGGCGTAGCGCTGGACCTGCAAAAGCTCTGGGGCTGGGACAACACCCAGGCCAAGATCCAGATGACCAGCCGTAACGGCCGCAACATCTCCAATGACCGTATTGGCGACCCACGTGCAAGCACCCTGAGTTCGTCTCAAGAAGTGTACGGCCGTGGCCATATGGTGCGCCTGACCCAGTTCTGGATTCAGCACCAGATGTTCGACAACAAGCTGGATGTGAAACTCGGTTATTTCGGTGAGGGCGAAGACTTCAATACCTTCCCGTGCGACTTCCAGAACCTGTCGTTCTGTGGTTCCCAAGTGGGTAACTACGTCAACACCTGGTACAACTGGCCGGTCAGCCAGGCCGCGATCCGCGTGAAGTACAACATCACGCCAGAGCTGTATGCGCAGATCGGTGCGTACAACCAGAACCCCTCGCAGCTGGAACACGGCAACGGCTTCAAGCTCAGCGGCAGTGGCACCAAAGGTACAGTGATCCCGGTGGAGTTGGTCTGGTCGCCGAAGGTCAACAACCTGCCGGGCGAATACCGTGTGGGTTACTACAAGAGCGCCGCCGATGCTCCCGATGTACGTGAAGACGTCAACGGCGACAATGCGGCCACCACTGGCGCAGACTACCGTACCCGCAGCAGCAAAAAGGGCTACTGGTTCGTTGCGCAACAGCAACTCACCACCCATAACGGCGACGCATCCCGCGGCCTGAACATTGCGGCCAACGCCACCTTCCACGACAAGGAAACCAACACGGTCGACAACTATCAGTCGATCATGCTGGTGTACAAGGGCCCATTCGATGCGCGTCCAAAAGATGACGTGGGCATTGGCGCTGCGCGCCTGCATGTCAACGATGACGTGCGCAAGAACGCCGAGCTGTTGAACGAAGCTGGCGGGTTCACCGATTACAGCCAGGTAGGTTATGCGCCACTGCGCAGCACCGAGTACAACTACGAAATCAACTACGGCTTCCACGTGACCAACTGGTTGACCGTGCGTCCCAACCTGCAATACGTCACCCACCCAGGTGGCGTGGATAAAGTCGACAATGCCTTGGTCGCCGGTCTGAAAATTCAGTCGGTGTTCTAACACGGTTGCGATAAGCTCCTTCTCTCTGTGCGCATTTGCGGGTAGCCATGGCTATCCGCTTTTTTTTGGGTTGGTGCGCATAACTCATGTGGGAGCCGGCCAGCCAGCTTCCACAGGTTCACCCAAGAGGTGAGCGATAGTGATCTACAGGACCGTGGCACATGCATGAGCATCCGCTGCAACGCTTTTTCAAATCCCTGCGCGAGCAGCCGGTATTCGCCTGGGAGCGCTTCCAGATGCGCGACGTGCTGGTGATCGATCATCCGCGGTGCCAGGCGGTGTTCAGCCGTCAGGGTGCGCAGTTGCTGCACTTCCAACCCGCAGGCCAGAAGCCATGGCTGTGGTGCGCGGCAAAGTGGCCGCAAGTCGGGGCGATCCGTGGCGGTGTGCCGGTGTGCTGGCCTTGGTATGGCCGCCATCCCAGCGAAAACGCCTGGCCGTCCCATGGTTGGGCACGCTTGATTGACTGGAAACTGCTGGACAGCAGCACCGACGACGACGGCGTGCGCCTGCACTGGCAATTGCAACTGTGCGATTGGCAGGTGGACCTGCATGCGCACCTGGGCGAAAGCCTGGAGCTGCGCCTGAGCACCGAGCACCAGGACGAGCTGCCGTGCCAATTGAGCCATGCGTTGCATGCTTATTGGCGGATCGGCAACGTTGGCGAGGTAGCGCTGTCTGGACTCGACGGGGCACAGGGTTACGACCAGTTGAGTCGCCAGGTTTGCCAGCAGGAAGGTGAGCTGCGCGTCGATGGCGGCTGCCAGCGGGTGTTCCAGCATGAGGGCGAATTGCAGCTCAAGGACCACGCCTGGCAGCGCGAACTGTGCATCGACACTGGCGACAGTGCCGACACGGTGGTCTGGCATCCGGGCAGCCGGCCGTTGCTGGGGGTGAGCTTTAACGAGGCGGCGGGGTTTGTGTGTGTCGAGTCGGCCATGGCCGGGGCCAGCCTGGCGCCGGGGGAGAGGGCGCATTTGAGTTTGCAGGCCCGGGCGGGGGTTTAGCGGCGTTGCCCAGGGCCTCATCGCGGGCAAGCCCGCTCCCACAAGGTAGAACTCGGTCAGCCTGTGGGGGCGGGCATGCCCGCGATGAGGCCGTGACTGCCGGTAGAAACTTCAGCTTTAGTTGAATTCATCGCCAACCGGATACCGGCTGTCATTCAAGCTTTCCTTGATCTTGCGCAGATGGGGCTGGAAATCCACGCCACGGCGCAAGGTCATGCCGGTGGCCAGCACATCCAGCACCGTCAACTGAATGATCCGCGAGGTCATCGGCATATAGATGTCGGTGTCTTCCGGCAACGGGATGTTCAGGCTCACCGTACTGGCCTTGGCCAGTGGCGAGTTCTCGGCAGTCACGCCGAGCACCGAGGCGCCGTTTTCCCGGGCGATGCGCGCCACTTCCACCAGCTCGCGGGTGCGGCCGGTGTAGGAAATGATCACGAACAGTTCGCCGGTATGCGCCACCGAGGCAATCATCCGTTGCATCAGCACGTCCGCATGGGCCGTCACCGACAGGTTGAAACGGAAGAACTTGTGCAGGGCATCCATGGCCACCGGTGCCGAGGCGCCGAGGCCGAAGAAGTGGATCTGCCGCGCCTGGATCAGCAGGTCCACGGCCTTGCTGATCAGGTTCGGGTCCAGGGCCTGGCAGGCGCTGTCCAATGAGGCAATGGCGCTGCCAAAAATCTTCTGCGTGTAGGCCTCGGGGTTATCATCAGCCTCCACTGCACGGCTGACATAGGCGGCGCCACTGGCCAGGCTTTGCGCCAGCTGCAGTTTCAGTTCAGGGTAGCCGCTGACGCCGAACGAACGGCAGAAACGGTTGACCGTCGGTTCACTGACCGAGGCGGCTTGGGCGAGGGCGGCGATCGAGAAGCGGGTCGCCTGCTGTGGGTTGAGCAGGATGACCTCGGCGACTTTTTTCTCGGCCTTGTTCAATTCTTCGAGGCGGTTCCGGATCTGTTCCAGAAGATTTCGCACGCGGTCCATTCAGTCTTTCCTTCGGGCGACGATGCAAGTAAGGGCCAGTAAAAGGTCGACGAGCGGCCCTTGGCGGTGGCCTATCCTACTGAGGGTAGTTGAACACCACCACTCGCAATGCGTATTTTGGGAAAATGTTGTGGTTATTACTACATTTTTCCTTGAGTGATGCCTTGAAAAAAGGTATTTGTAGCTTAACTTGATAAAAGAACAAACATCATGCCTTCGATAACCGTGGAACCCTGCACCTTTGCCCTGTTTGGCGCCTTGGGTGATCTGGCGCTGCGCAAGTTATTTCCTGCCCTCTACCAACTCGATGGCGCCGGCCTCTTGCACGCCGACACCCGCATCCTGGCCCTGGCCCGCGAAGCCGGTTCCGAGCAGCAGCACCTGGACCACATCGAGCACGAACTGCGCAAATACGTCGGCCAAGAGCTGGATGAAGCGGTGGCCACGCGCTTCCTGGCGCGCCTGGCGTATGTGCACGTCGATTTCATGAATGCCGATGACTACGTGGCCCTGGCCGCCAAGGCCGGCACCGAACAACGCCTGATCGCCTACTTCGCCACCCCGGCGGCGGTGTATGGCGCGATCTGCGAGAACCTGTCCAAGGTCGGCCTGGCGGAAAATACCCGCGTGGTCCTGGAAAAGCCCATCGGCTCGGACCTGGAATCCTCGCGCAAGGTCAACGACGCCGTGGCGCAGTTTTTCCCGGAAAACCGCACCTACCGCATCGACCACTACCTGGGCAAAGAGACGGTTCAAAACCTGATCGCCCTGCGTTTTGCCAACAGCCTGTTTGAAACCCAGTGGAACCAGCACTACATCTCCCACGTGGAAATCACTGTGGCCGAGCAAGTGGGGATCGAAGGCCGCTGGGGTTATTTCGACAAGGCCGGGCAACTGCGGGACATGATCCAGAATCATTTGTTGCAACTGCTCTGCCTGATCGCCATGGACCCGCCGGCCGACTTGTCCGCCGACAGCATCCGTGACGAGAAGGTCAAGGTGCTCAAGGCACTGGCGCCGATCAGCCCGGAAGGCCTGACCACCCAGGTGGTACGCGGCCAGTACATCGCTGGGTACAGCGCCGGCAAGCCGGTGCCGGGTTACCTGGAAGAAGAAAACTCCAACACCCAGAGCGACACCGAGACCTTCGTTGCCCTGCGTGCCGATATCCGCAACTGGCGTTGGGCCGGGGTGCCGTTCTACCTGCGTACCGGCAAGCGCATGCCGCAAAAACTGTCGCAGATCGTCATCCACTTCAAGGAACCGTCCCACTATATCTTCGCCCCCGAGCAGCGCCTGCAGATCAGCAACAAGCTGATCATCCGCCTGCAACCGGACGAAGGGATTTCCTTGCGCGTGATGACCAAGGAGCAGGGCCTGGACAAGGGCATGCAACTGCGCAGTGGGCCACTGCAACTGAATTTTTCCGACACCTACCGTAGCACGCGGATTCCCGATGCCTACGAGCGGTTGTTGCTGGAAGTGATGCGCGGCAATCAGAACCTGTTTGTGCGTAAAGATGAAATCGAAGCCGCGTGGAAGTGGTGTGACCAGTTGATCGCCGGGTGGAAAAAGTCCGGTGATGCACCCAAGCCGTACGCGGCGGGTTCCTGGGGGCCGATGAGCTCCATTGCACTGATCACGCGGGATGGGAGGTCGTGGTATGGCGATATCTGATTTGCAACTGCCCCAGGGCGTAACACCTCATGAGTTCCGCACGCCAGTGCTGCTGGCCGAAGGCTTGGCCAATGACGTGGCCGAACAACTGCGCGCGGCCATCAGCGCCCGTGGCGCAGCCATCCTGGTGGTGTCCGGTGGCCGCAGCCCGGTGGCGTTTTTCCAGAATCTGGCCAAGCAGGGCCTGGACTGGTCCAAGGTGACTATCACCCTGGCCGACGAGCGCTGGGTGCCGGTGGAACATGCCGACAGCAACGCCGGCCTGCTGAAGAAACATCTGCTGCAAGGCCCGGCGGCCAAGGCCAGATTTTTGAGCCTCTACAGTGCCGCGGCGAACCTGGACGGCGCCGCCGAACAAGCCGATCGCCTGCTGGCCGAACTGCCGGCGATCGATGTGCTGGTGCTGGGCATGGGCGATGACGGGCACACCGCGTCGTTGTTCCCCAACAGCCCGAACCTGGCCCAAGCGCTGCAGCCCGATGGCACGCGCCGGTGCTGGCCGATGCTGGCGCCGAGCGTGCCCCATCAGCGCCTGACCATGAGTCGTGCGCTGTTGGCCAGTGCCCGTTACACCGTGTTGTCGATTGCCGGCGACTCGAAACTCCACACCCTGAGCGAAGCGCTGGCCGGCGACGATGTTGCCGGCATGCCGATTCGCGCGTTTTTGCAACCTACTCTAGAGATTTACTGGTGCCCATGAGCCAAGGATCAGCCGCTATGAAAAGCCCTCACCCGACCGTGTCCATGGCGGATAAAGTTGCCCTGATCGACAGCCTCTGCGCCAAGGCGCGGATCCTGCCGGTGATCACCATTGCCCGCGAACAGGACATTCTGCCCCTGGCCGATGCCCTGGCGGCGGGTGGCTTGACCGCGCTGGAAGTGACCCTGCGTTCGCAGTTCGGGCTCAAGGCCATCCAGGTCCTGCGCGAGCAGCGTCCGGAGTTGGTGACGGGCGCGGGCACGGTGCTCGATCGCACCATGCTGGCGGCGGCCGAGGCGGCGGGTTCGCAGTTTATCGTCACCCCCGGCATTACCCGCGACCTGCTTGAAGCCAGTGTCGACAGCCCGATCCCGCTGCTGCCCGGCATCAGCAATGCCTCCGGCATCATGGAAGGCTATGGCCTGGGTTATCGCCGCTTCAAGCTGTTCCCGGCGGAAGTCAGCGGCGGCGTAGCGGCCATCAAGGCCCTGGGCGGCCCGTTTGGCGAAGTGAAATTCTGCCCCACTGGCGGCGTTGGCCCGGCCAACATCAAACACTACATGGCGTTGAAAAACGTGATGTGTGTGGGCGGTAGCTGGATGCTTGATCCGGAGTGGATCAAGAACGGCGACTGGGCGCGCATCCAGGAAGTCACCGCCCAGGCGCTGGCGCTGCTGGATTGATCTGATTTACTGAATCGTTGTTGCTGTGCTTCACGGCATGTTTGCGGCGCACTTGGTCGGTGCGCCGCTTTTTTTTGCCTATAGAAAAGCGAAATATCACCGTAACCCAAATGGGGGTGGCTTGTGTGGGAGCTGGCTTGCCTGCGATGGCCATAGGTATCTACACAACTCTCTTCTCGGTCTGTGTACATATCCATTGCTGCGGTAACGGCCACTTAGGGTTCCGCCCTTACGGCGGCTCACTTTGGAGAAGCGCCAAAGTCCACTGCCTGCGGCCATCGTGGTTTGACGGGGCGCCTAAGATCAAAAACCAGATCAAAAACAGAGCAACAGCAACAGCAGAACCAGAGCGCGGAGCTGCATTCCCCTGTAGGAGCTGGCTTGCCTGCGATGACGGCAGGTCAGCCAACAGATTCATCGACTGATACACCGCCATCGCAGGCAAGCCAGCTCCCACATTTTAATCAGTGTTCAGCTCGGTAATCGCATTGACCAGCACGCCGATGTCCGCCGCCGACGTCACCAACCCCGGCGTCACCCGTATGCAGGTACCAAACGCCGCGCCACTGCGCAGGGTGGTAAACAGGTTGTGCTCAGCTAGCAATCGATCCGCCATCACTTGCTGATCGCGCCCGCTGAATTTGAACGCGGTAATCGCGCAATACAACCGTGGATCATCCGGGGTCACTACCTCGATCCCCGGCAATGGCCGCACCTGGCTCACCCACAGGTCACGCAGGTAACTCAACCGCGCGCCCTTGGCCTGCGCACCGCCCAGGGCCCGATGCTCTTCGAACACCAGCGGCAAGGTCATCAGCGCCGGAAAGTTCGGTGTGCTGTAGGGCGTACGGGCGCGCACATCGGTTGCCGGGTAATGGAACTCGCCCATGTCCGGATCAATTTCCGCCAGACGCCCAGGGGCTATATACACAAAACCCAGGGTCAGCGGCGCACCGATCCACTTGTGCAGGTTGAAGCCGGCGAACGAGATGCCCAGCCGGTCCAGGTCGAAGTCGATCAGGCCCAACGCGTGGGCGCCATCGAGGATGATCTCGACGCCATACTCCCGTGCCGCGTGGGCGATGGCCTCGACCGGCATCACCAGGCCGGTACGGTGGGTGACATAGGTCAGGGCCATCAGTTTCAGGCGTGGGTAACGGCTGAAAGTGTCGCGATAGGTATGCACCAGGCTGTCGAAACTGGCCGGGTGGGCGTGGGACACTTCGATCACCTCCACCCCACGGTAGCCGGCGAGCCAGCGCATGGCGCCCTTGACCGTGTCGTATTCCAGGTCGCTGATCAGCACCTGGTCACCCGGTTGCAGGCGGTTGTAGTTGCGGATCAGCGACTGCAGGGCTTCGGTGGCATTGCGGGTGAAGGCGACGGCTTCTGGATCGACATTGATCAACTCGGCCAACTGCCGGCGAATCTCGACATCTTGCCCTTGCTCGAAGCGCTGGCGCACATGCACCGAGTTGCTGCGATTGATAAATGCCACGTGCTCCTGATACTGGGCCAGCACCGCGCGGCTCATGCGGGCGAAGTAGCCGTTTTCCAGATTGATGGGGCCGGGCTCCAGCTCATAGCGCTGGGCAATGGCCTGCCAATAGGCCTCGTCGCGGGTGTGGGGCATGGTCAGGCTCGATTAGTGGCGGGGGGCGGGTTTGCCATGTTTGGCGCGCAACGGTTCCAGCAGTTCGGCCAGGCCGTTGTGGTCGATTTCCTGCATCAACGCCAGCAGGCCGCCCAACTCGCCGTGGGGGAATCCTTCGCGGGCAAACCAGTTCAGGTAAGGGCCGGGCAGGTCAGCAATGATCTTGCCCTTATACTTGCCGAACGGCATTTGGCGGGTGATCAGCAGTTCGAGTTTTTCGGGGTTCATACGGGCTTCAGGCAATCAGGAGGGTGCCTTGGAAAATACAGGCATTCTGCATGAAGGCCAAATGACAGATCATGCAAATAAAGCGGATACAGATTTGCTTGGTATTTATAAGTTATTGAAAATAAAAGATTAAATATTAATTCAAGACCTGGCACGGGCGCTGCAACTACCCCAATACGTTTCTAAACCCGCGAAGGAATTGAAAAATGACTGACATCAACAAAGAATCGATCTCCGTACTCAATGACCTGATCGAAACCAGTAAAGACGGCCAGGAAGGCTTCAAGACCTGCGCAGAAGACATCAAGCATCCAGAGCTCAAGGCGCTGTTCACCAAGCGTTCAGCAGACTGCGCGACGGCGGCTGCCGAACTGCAAACGGCCGTGCGGGCCTTGGGTGGTGACCCGGAAGATTCCGGCAGCGTTGCCGGTGCACTGCACCGTGGTTGGGTGGACGTGAAGTCGCTGGTGACAGGCAAGGACGAAGAGGCCGTGCTCAACGAAGCCGAGCGCGGTGAAGACCACGCATTGAAGGCTTATAAAGAAGCCATCGAGAAAATCAACAAGCACAACCTGGTGGGTATTCGTGACCTGGTTGAGCGTCAGTACCACGGTGCACAGCGCAATCACGACCAGGTCAAAGCCCTGCGTAACCAGGCTCGCGCCCAGTCCTGAACCGCGGTGCAGTAACAAATGTGGGAGCGGGCAAGCCTGCTCTCACAGGTAGTTGCGCCGTACCGGTTTTTTGAGTACACCCCGATACAAATGTGGGAGCTGGCTTGCCTGCGATAGCGGTTGATCAGTCGATGTATGTATCGACTGAAATGACGCCATCGCGGGCAAGCCCGCTCCCACATTTTTTATTTCACATGCCTGGTCAGCCGATGCTGATCGCCGGCAACTCGGTCAAGGTCACAACCTGCTGTTTGCGTGGCGCGAGGATCTCGGCTTCGCCATCCACCACCAACTCATCACGCTGGTTGAACACCTGAGTGGCAATCCGCACGCGGAACTTGGGCAGCTTCTCGAGGATTTCCAGACGTACGGTCAGGGTGTCGCCGATTTTCACTGGCTTCTGGAAGCTCATCTGCTGGCCGATATAGATAGTGCCCGGCCCAGGCAACTCACAGGCGACTGCCGCGCTGATCAAGGCGCCGCTGAACATGCCGTGGGCGATACGCTCCTTGAACATGGTCGCCTTGGCGAATTCGGCATCCAGGTGTACCGGGTTATGGTCGCCGGACATTGCCGCGAACAGCTGGATATCGCGCTCTTCCACGGTTTTGCTGTAGGTGGCTTTCTGGCCAACTTCGAGGGCGTCGTACGGAGTGTTGGTAACCTGGGTCATCTAATCGTGCATCCTGTGGCTAATCGATAATCTTAATTCGTTGATTTTAAACGAAAATATTTGTGCGTTCACTCGCAGCGCGCAGGCCTTCGATGGTCCACGGCCTGTGCCATCCATGCCAGCACATCGGCGGTGACCGCATCACGGGTGGTTTCATTGAAGAGTTCGTGGCGTGCTTGCGGGTAAATGTTCACTTGCAGGTTCTGGCAGCCTGCCTGCCGCAGCGCGTTAGCCAGACGGGTGAGACGCTTGCCCTCACTGACCGGATCACATTCGCCGCCCATCACCAGAATCGGCAGGCCCGGATCAATCTGTTTGAGATTGGACGCTTTGCTGATTTGCTGCAAGCCGCCGAGCAGGTCGATCCACAGCTGGTTGGTGCAGCGAAAGCCGCACAGGGGGTCGTTGACGTACTTGTCCACCTCGTCCGGGTCGCGGCTCAGCCAGTCGAATGCCGTGCGGTTAGGCTTGAAGGCCTTGTTGAATGAGCCAAACGATAGAAACTCGATCAACGCGCTACGGCCCCGCAGGCCCTGGCGCAGGCGTTCGGCGCGGGCGATCAGTTGGGCGGCGCGGTACAGGGCCACCGGCTGGAAATTCGAACCACTGAGAATCGCCCCATGCAGGCTGGCGCTGTGATGCAGCAAATAGGCCTGGGCGATGTAGCTGCCCATGCTGTGGCCCAGCAGGATGATCGGCACACCGGGGGCCTGCTGGCCGATGTGCTGGTTGAGCGCGGCCAGGTCACCTACCACTTTGTTCCAGCCATCGCTTTCGGCGAACAGGCCCAGGGTGCCTTCATCGGCCGTACGGCCGTGGCCGCGCTGGTCTGGGGCATACACACCGTAGCCTGCGTCACACAGGGCCTGGGCCAGGCGCCCATAGCGGCCGCTGTGCTCGGCCATGCCATGGGCCAACATCACCAGTGCCGTGGGCGGCCCGTCCGGTAGCCATTGGTTGACGTACAGGCGGCTGCGGTCGTTCGCGGTCAGCCAGAAAGTGGTGTGGTTCATGGCGCTTCCTTTGCTCAGGGTCGTTGCAGTGTATAGCTCATCCGGGGGCGGGCGTCTGATCACCCTTGGCCTCAGGGGCAAGATTCATACAATCAATGACACGTTTTAGTGTATTTGCCTGTTTGGTCATAGCTGCTAACGTCCCCGAAGCTCCGCTTCCCATAAACAGCCGGAAGCGGTCGGGCACACTCGGGTAAGAGGACAAGAATAATGCAACCTGATTTCTGGAATGACAAACGCGCGGCCGGTGTGCCCAACGAGCTTGACCTGTCGGCGTACAAGTCAGTAATCGAAGTCTTCGAGCGTTCCTGCAAGGCCTTTGCCGACCGTCCGGCATTCAGCAACATGGGGATCACCCTGACCTACGCCGACCTGGAGCGCCAGAGCGCGGCGTTCGCCGGCTACCTGCAGCACCACACCGATCTCAAGCCGGGCGACCGTATCGCGGTGCAGATGCCCAACGTCCTGCATTACCCGATTGCCGTGTTCGGCGCCTTGCGCGCCGGGCTGGTGGTGGTCAACACCAACCCGCTGTACACCCCGCGGGAAATGCGCCATCAGTTCAAGGACGCGGGCATTCGTGGGCTGGTCTACCTCAACCTGTTCGGCTCCAGGGTCCAGGAAGTGGCGGCCGACACCGAGATCGAATACCTGATCGAAGCAAAAATGGGCGACTTCATGCCTGCCGCCAAGGGTTGGCTGATCAACACCGTGGTCGACAAGGTGAAGAAAATGGTCCCGGCCTACAGCCTGCCTCGGGCGGTGTCGTTCAAGCGCGCCTTGCGCATGGGCGCGGGCCTGGCCGTGACCCGTCATCCGATGACTCTCGATGACATCGCCGTGCTGCAATACACCGGCGGCACCACGGGCCTGGCCAAGGGCGCGATGCTCACCCACGGCAACCTGGTGGCGAATATGCAGCAGGTGCGGGCGTGCATGTCCCAGTTGCGTGAAGACGGGCATCCGCTGGTCAAGGAAGGGCAGGAGGTGATGATTGCGCCGCTGCCGCTGTACCACATCTATGCCTTCACCGCGAACTGCATGTGCATGATGGTCACCGGCAACCACAACGTGCTGATCACCAATCCACGGGACATCGGCGGCTTTATCAAGGAACTGAAGAAGTGGCGGTTCACTGGGCTGCTGGGGCTCAACACGCTGTTTGTCGCGCTGATGGAACACCCGGACTTCAAGACCCTGGACTTCTCCCACCTGAAGATCACCAACTCCGGCGGCACCGCCCTGGTCAAGGCCACGGCCGAGCGCTGGAAGCAGATCACCGGTTGTTCCATCGGCGAAGGCTACGGCCTGACCGAAACGTCGCCGGTGGCCAGCACCAACCCCTACGGTGATCAATCGCGCCTGGGCACCGTGGGTATTCCGGTGCCGGGCACGGCGATGAAGGTCATCGATGACGCCAGCGAGGAGTTGCCGCTGGGTGAGCGGGGCGAGCTGTGCATCAAGGGCCCGCAGGTCATGAAGGGCTACTGGCAGCAACCGGCGGCCACCGCCGAGACCCTGGACGCCGAAGGCTGGCTCAAGACTGGCGATATTGCGGTGATCGACCCGGACGGGTTTGTGCGCATTGTCGATCGCAAGAAGGACCTGATCATTGTCTCGGGCTTCAATGTGTACCCCAACGAGATCGAGGATGTGGTGATGGCCCACCCCAACGTCGCCAACTGCGCAGTGATCGGCGTGCCGGACGAGCGTACCGGCGAGGCGGTGAAACTGTTCGTGGTGGCGCGGGCCCAGGGCGTCAGCCTTGAGGAGCTGAAGACCTACTGCAAGGCCAACTTCACCGGCTACAAAGTGCCCAAGCACATTGTGTTGCGGGACTCGCTGCCGATGACACCGGTGGGAAAAATCCTACGGCGCGAGCTTCGCGACATCGCCTGATCTCAATTGAAATACGATTCAAATGTGGGAGCTGGCTTGCCTACGATGGCGGTGTATCAGTCGAAGGATGCGTCGACTGGCCCGCCGCCATCGCAGGCAAGCCAGCTCCCACATTTACTGCGTACGCCCTTAAAGTAGAGCTGTTTTGCAGCTTATAGAATTTTTGCTCTAAAAGTGACTGCTGGATATTCTTGAGTCATGTTTATGACTGTAGGACCTTCTTTTGGCTCTAGGCGGCCCTTTGCAAAGCTGCTACTCTCGGCGCGCTTTGTGACCTCTCGGCCTGCTTGAAACAGCCAGAATCACCTAAAAACACACACAAATAATAATCGCATCAAATGCGGTGAATGAATTCGCGTCGCTGAGGAGTGGGCTTCCATGATCGAAGACTTTTGGAAGGATAAGTACCCCGCCGGGATTGCTGCAGACATCAATCCAGACGAGTATCAAAATATTCAGGCGGTACTGAAACAGTCCTGCCAGCGCTTCGCCAACAAACCGGCTTTCAGCAACCTGGGCAAGACAATCACCTACGGTGAGCTGTACGAATTGTCCGGTGCCTTTGCCGCGTACCTGCAACAGCATACCGACTTGCAGCCCGGTGATCGAATCGCCGTGCAACTGCCCAACCTCTTGCAATACCCGGTCGCCGTGTTCGGTGCCATCCGTGCCGGCCTGATCGTGGTCAACACCAACCCGCTGTACACCGCGCGGGAAATGGAACACCAGTTCAACGACTCCGGGGCCAAGGCCCTGATCTGCCTGGCCAACATGGCGCACCTGGCAGAAAAGGTCGTGCCCAAGACTGGCGTCAAGCACGTGATCGTCACCGAAGTGGCTGACCTGTTGCCGCCGCTCAAGCGGCTGCTGATCAACAGCGTCATCAAGTACGTGAAGAAAATGGTCCCGGCCTATCACTTGCCCCAGGCGATCAAGTTCAACGACGTCCTGGCCAAGGGCCATGGTCAACCTGTCACCGACGCCAGCCCTGCCAGCGAAGACGTGGCCGTGCTGCAATACACCGGTGGCACCACCGGCGTAGCCAAGGGCGCGATGCTGACCCATCGCAACCTGGTAGCCAACATGCTGCAATGCAAGGCGCTGATGGGCTCCAACCTCAATGAAGGTTGCGAAATCCTGATCACGCCGCTGCCGCTTTACCATATCTATGCCTTCACCTTTCATTGCATGGCGATGATGCTGATCGGCAACCACAACATCCTGATCAGCAACCCGCGCGACCTGCCGGCGATGGTCAAGGAGTTGTCGAAGTGGAAGTTCAGCGGTTTTGTCGGCCTGAACACCTTGTTCGTGGCCCTGTGCAACAACGAAGGCTTTCGCAAGCTGGATTTCTCTGCGCTCAAGGTCACCCTGTCGGGCGGCATGGCCCTGCAACTGGCGGCCGCCGAGCGTTGGAAAGCCGTGACCGGCTGCAATATCTGCGAAGGCTACGGCATGACCGAAACCAGCCCGGTGGCCACGGTCAACCCAATCCAGAATATCCAGATCGGCACCATCGGCATCCCGGTGCCTTCGACCCTGTGCAAAGTCATCTCGGATGAGGGCGTCGAGTTGCCCCTGGGTGAAATCGGCGAACTGTGCGTCAAGGGCCCGCAAGTGATGAAGGGCTATTGGCAGCGTGAAGACGCCACCGCCGAAGTGCTCGACAGCGAAGGCTGGTTGAAGACCGGTGATATCGCGATCATCCAGCCAGACGGCTACATGCGCATCGTCGACCGCAAGAAAGACATGATTCTGGTCTCCGGCTTCAACGTCTACCCCAACGAGCTGGAGGACGTGCTGGCAAGCCTGCCAGGCGTACTGCAATGCGCGGCCATTGGTGTACCGGACGAAAAGTCGGGCGAGCACATTAAGCTGTTCATCGTGGTCAAGCCGGGCGCGACCCTGACCAAGGAGCAGGTGATGGAGCACATGCGCGCCAACGTCACCGGCTACAAAGTGCCCAAGGCTGTCGAGTTCCGCGAGGCACTGCCGACCACCAACGTGGGCAAGATCCTGCGTCGCGAGTTGCGTGATGAAGAGCTGAAGAAGCTTGGCCTGAAGAAGTAAACAAAAAGCCCCGCGCATGCGGGGCTTTTTATTGGGCGCTGAGTCTCGACTGACCCACCGCTATCGCCGCGATGCGGCGACCCGACAAGCCATTTTTCCTGGGCCACACTCAAAACTCCTGTACAGCACAACCCCCTGTGGGAGCGGGCTTGCCCGCGATGGCGTCATGTCAGCCCGCACATTTGTGATCGGGTATTTACAGGGCGAACTGCGCGAAGCTCACGCCAACGCCTGCCGGGCGTACATCTTTCAGGAACGAATCCTTGTCCGCGCTCAGCTCCAGGGTAATCTCCGGCTTGCGCTTGCCCGCGTTGCGCACCACCAACCCTTCAAGTTTTTCACGCAGGTACACGGTCGGTACTTTCAGGTGCAGCAACTGGTCGGTCTCGGCGTTGTGCATCAACAAATGAATCCACTCGTACTGGCCAATGGCGATGCGTGCCACTGGCAGGTCGAACCACCAGATGTTGCGCTTGCGGTCCAGGTCGGTGAAGTGGCAGTTGTTGACGCCGAGCACGGCACCGCCCAGTTCCAGGTTTCTGCGGGCGATGGCCTGTGATTTATTGAGTTTCATAACCTTCCTACGGGATCTGTTATTCAGCGGTTGAGCCTGAATCTGCCGGGCATTCTCGGGGGTTGGCCGCAAAACATAAAGCCAAACCTGTGCTGGGTGATGAAATGCCTTACGCAAATAATTGAAACTCTGCGCAGAGGCCCAGGGTCAACCCTTACGTAATGACCAAAACCCTTGATTGTTCTTACGGAGAAATACCATGGGCAGCACTGCGGATAAGGCAAAAGGTTTAGCAAACGAAGCCATCGGCAACATCAAGCAAGGTGTCGGCAAAGCCACTGACAACACCAAGCTTGAGGCCGAAGGCAAGATCCAAGAGAAGAAGGGCGAAGCCCAGCAAGCGGTCGGCAAGGTCAAGGACGCGGTAAAGAATACCGTCGACAAAGCCTGATTCCAGCGTTTGCACCATGCAGCATAACGGCCATCCACGGATGGCCGTTTTTGTGTCACACCCGATGTTTAAAGTTTCGAAATTGTTTCAAGGTCGCCAAATAGGCTACCTTGATGTAGAAAACGGCCCCTGAGTCGCCCACGAACTCAACCTTTTGCGGCGAAAGGAGACGCTATGATTTTTCCGGTATTAAAAGATCTGCCGCTGCACCGCGTATTGATGCGCACCGTCACAGAGTTCATCGACGACGAGATGCCTACCTACGCCTCGGCACTGGCCTACCAGATGCTGTTTTCGCTGTTCCCCTTCCTGCTGTTCCTGATTGCCCTGATCGGTTTCCTGCATCTGCCGGACTTCTTCAGCTGGTTGCGCCTGCAGTCGGAACTGGTGTTGCCGCCCCAGGCCCTGGAGCAGGTCAACCCGGTGATCGACCAGTTGCAGCAATCCAAGGGTGGGCTGCTGTCGGTGGGTATCGTCATTGCGCTGTGGACCGCCTCAGCGGGCGTGCGCCTGATGATGAGTGCGATGAACGCCGCCTACGACGTGGTGGAAGGCCGGCCGATCTGGAAACGTTTCCCGCTGTCGATTCTCTACACCGTGGGCATCGCTGGCATGTTGCTGGCCGCCGCCGCGTTGATGGTCCTGGGGCCACAAGTGATGGAATGGCTGGCCGGGCAGATCGGCATGCAGGAATTCGTCGTGACCCTGTGGACCATCTTGCGCTGGCCGTTGATCGTGATCCTGCTGATGTTCGCCGTGGCCTTGATGTACTACGTGATGCCGGACGTGAAGCAGAAATTTCGCTTTATCACGCCAGGCTCGGTGCTGGCGGTGGTGGTCTGGATCGTGGCTTCACTGGGCTTTGGCTATTACGTCAAGACCTTCGCCGACTACAACGCCATGTACGGCAGCATCGGCGCGATCATCGTCCTACTGTTGTACTTCTATATTTCCGCCGCCGTGTTGCTGCTGGGCGCGGAGATGAACGCAGTGATCGAGCATATGTCTGCCGAAGGCAAGGACCCCGGTGAGAAGGATTTTGGCGAGCATCACCCCGATGAAAAACAGCATGTCTCGGGCCTTGGCCGGGACCATTCGATTCCCAAGCCCACCACTGATGAAACCTGACCGATGATTCGTGAAATCCTGAAAATGGGCGATGAGCGCCTGCTGCGTATCGCGCCACCGGTGCCACCGGAAATGTTCGACAGCCCCGAGCTGTGGCAGTTGATCGATGACATGTTCCAGACCATGGAGCACGTGGGCGGCGTCGGCCTGGCCGCGCCGCAGATCGGTGTCGACCTGCAACTGGTGATTTTCGGCTTCGAGAGCAGCGAGCGCTACCCGGATGCGCCGGCGGTGCCCCAGACCATCCTGATCAACCCGCTGATTACCCCGCTGAGCCCGGTGCTGGAGGAGGGCTATGAAGGCTGCCTGTCAGTACCTGGGTTGCGCGGTGCGGTGGATCGCTACCAGCAGATTCGCTACGAGGGGTTTGATCCCAAGGGCGAGCCGATTGTGCGGATTGCCGACGGTTTCCACGCACGGGTGGTGCAGCATGAGTGCGACCACCTGATTGGCCGCCTGTACCCCTCGCGGATTACAGACTTCAGCAAATTCGGGTTTATCGAGGTGATGTTCCCGGAGCTGGATCCCGCCGCCGACGCTTAACCCTGGCGGCACAGGCCCATGGCAATCATCGGCTTGTTGCGTTTATAGCGCACCAGGCGCTCGGCCAACGACTGTGGCAACACGGTCTGCTGGCTGAAGCCCTGGGCGGCATAAAATTCTTCCAGGTCGGGGTGGCACAGTAACCACACGGTGCCTTCAACAGGCGCGATGGCTTTGGCGATCAGCCGCGCTGCCAGCCCTTGCCCGCGCAATGTCGGATCGACAAACAGCCCGGTCAGCCACTGGCCGCCGACCACAGGGCTCAGGCACAGCCCGGCGACAATCTCGCTATTGCGCGCCACCCACAACTGGCCGCCCTTGAGGGCTTTCATCGAGGAATTGTGGCTGCGGTAGAACTTGTTCAGCAGCGGCCACAGGGGCTCTGCCAGTAGATCAATGTGCAACTCGGGCATGGTAGTTCGACAGGCGTGATCAAGGGCCGGGGATTATAAGTCGGGCAAAGCGCCTTCTGTTGGGCAATAGGTGTTATACCCCTTGTTACTTCCTCTGTTAGTGGAGCATGCATCATGGCCAAAGGTATGGATTCAAAGAAAGCCGCGAAGAAGAAACCGGCAAAGACCGCCGATGAAAAACGCGCGGACAAAAAAGCCAAGAAAACCGAGACAGGCCTGTTCGGTCACTGAGTGCCTGACTATAGGAGCGAGCGTGCTCGCTCCTATACGGTATCGATACACACTGACATCCCCCCGCACGTCCCCCTCCAATACCTGTTCATCAATACTGGCTGATTACTGGCCTTGCATAGCGCCAAGCCCTGTCTATGCTCACCCATAACCACTTATGTCGCTTGCCATATGAAGCGTTTTGGGTGGCCGATTGCATAGTGATTGATGAGCACTATACAAACCGTGAATAGATGAGTGCGTATGTCAAAGCGCCGGGAAAAAAGGAGCATCAGGTTAAATGGATTTACGTGTGTCGGTTAAAGCGGACCCCTGAGGGGGTCATCAAGAAAAGGATGCCTTGAAACGAGCGTTGCCCCATGGACTCTCCGATTGGCCATCATTTATCTATCGCCTGACACTTGTCCTGTCTCTGGACGGATGCGTTTGCCTGTTTTGTGGAAAGTTGTACTGGGTCAAATCCAAGAACTAACCGTCATTCAAAGACAGCGCTGAAGGTGATCCGATCATGTTTAACCTCCACCACAAATCCGACCTGCTGGAAATCGAGCGTTTTTCCTGTGCGCTGACCCAGGCCCAAGCCAAGCTCGCGGCCATCAGTCGTTCGATGGCGATGATCGAGTTCGATCGCGACGGCGTGGTACTGGATGCCAACGAAAACTTCTGTAGGACCATGGGCTACAGCGCCGAGGAAGTACGCGGCAAACACCATCGAATCTTCTGTGAAGAGTCCTACTACCGCAGCGACGCCTACGCCAAGTTGTGGCGCGACCTGGCCCAGGGCGAGCCCATCAGCGGCACGTTCATGCGCTTGACCAAGAGCGGTCAGGAAGTGTGGCTGGAGGCCAGCTACATGCCAGTGTTCGGCCCGGATAAACAGGTGCAGAGCGTGATCAAGGTGGCGTCGGATATTTCCGAGCGGATCCACCGTGAACATGAAAACCAAAGCCTGATCGACGCCATCGGCCGTTCCATGGCCGTCATTGAGTTCACGCCCCAGGGGCAGATCCTCAATGCCAACCAGAATTTCCTGAAGACGGTGCAGTATTCCCTCGGCGAAATCGTTGGCCAGCACCACAGCATGTTTTGCCATCGCGCGGAGGTGGAGTCGCCGGCTTACAAAGCATTCTGGGCCTCCCTCAACCGCGGCGAATTCCACTCCCACCGTTTTGAACGGCGCAACAAGCAGGGTCAGACACTTTTTCTGGAAGCCTCCTACAACCCAATCTTCGATACCAACGGCCGCCTGTACAAAGTGGTGAAGTTCGCCAGTGACATCACCGAACAGGTCACCACCTTGCGTAACGCTGCCGATTCGGCCCACGCCACTTCGGTACAGAACGACGCCTGCGCCCGCAAGGGTTCGCAAGTGGTGCAGCAGACGGTGCAGATCATCGAAGAAATCTCCCGTGACCTGAATGAAGCGGCGTTGAGCATCGATGCGGTGAGCAAGCAGTCGGACATTATCGGCACCATCGTGCAGACCATTCGCGGGATTGCCGATCAAACCAACCTGTTGGCACTCAACGCGGCAATTGAAGCCGCCCGCGCGGGTGAGCACGGCCGTGGTTTTGCAGTGGTGGCGGACGAGGTGCGCAGCCTGGCGGCGCGTACCAGCCAGGCGACGATCGAGATTGTCGACGTGGTGCGCAAAAACCACGATTTGTCCCTGAGCGCGGTATCGAGCATGCAGTCGAGCCTGAGCCGCACCGGGCTGGGGGTGGAGTTGGCCAATGAAGCGGGGCAGGTGATCCTGGAGATCCAGGAAGGCTCGCGGCATGTGGTGGATGCCATCGGTCAGTTCAACTCCACCCTGCAACTGCAATAGCCCCCCAACGGAGCCGGCTTGCCGGCTCCTACACGGGTCAGATCGCCGCCAGGGTATCTTTCACGGCCTTGATCTGCGGGTCGGCAGTCTTCTCGGCAAACTGCTGCGCCGCCTGCATTTTCAGGCGCTCAGTCACTTCCAGGGCAATGGCATTCTGCTGTTCGATAGGCATCGCTTTCACTTCTTCTTCGGTCAGGCCCTTTTCCTTGAGGATCTGATCGCGAATGCGCTCGGCCGGCGTCTTGGTCATGTACTCATTGAATTCTGTGCGAGCCTGGGTATTGGCTGAGGTGGCCGGCGTGGCGCTGGTCGGCGGCGTTGCTTGCAGTTGCAGGCGGGTCTTGGCAAACGCAGCATCCACATTGCTGGCCGTGGTGTCGGTAGCCTTTTGCGTGGCTTGCACCTGGGTTGCGGCAACGGCGTTCTGCACGTTCTGCATCACGCCGCTGTACAGCGCGCTGGCGGCGGCGTTGGCCGGGTCCAGGTCGGGGCGTTTGGACTGTTGGATCACGGACGAGACTTGGGTATTGACCAACATGATCGGGCACCTGTGGTTTTGAACGGTCCATAGGGTTTAGCAATTAGCGTGCCGGGACCTAAACCCCGTGTTCATTGGCTGTGAGGGCAGTCTTTAGGCAGCAAGCGGGTTGCCGACGGCCAATGTTTGCCGTCGGCGGCCATTGCCTTCAGTAGGTGATGGGAATCTCGAAGACCTGGAAGGCATCGTCCTGCGGCTGATATCCCAGAACCCGTGTGGTCTCGCTCAAGTCCAGGCGCTTGAAGCGGTTATTGGAAATGCCATGGGCGATCAAGTGCTTGACCCCCTCGATCTCCACCGAGCGCTGCAACAATTGCACGGCATCCCGAGGGCTGAGCCAGGCGCTGAGGTCGCGGGCGTTGTTCAGGTCGTGGGTTTCGGCAAATTCAAACGCGCCAATGCGTAATGCGATGGTGGAGAGTGGGGTTTTGGCTGCGTAATAGCCGCACAGCGCTTCGCCGTAGCATTTGCTCACGCCATACAGGTTGGCGGGCAGCACCGGCATGCCTGGGGTGATTTGCCGATCCACCGGGTAGCCTTCGATGGTCTGGGCGCTGCTGGCGAAGACCAGGCGCTTGACGTTGGCGGCCACAGCCGCTTCGAACAGATAGGTGGTGGCGAGGATATTGTTGGGTAGCAGTTCGTCGAAGGTGGCGCTGGCGTGGGGAATGCCCGACAGGTGCACAATCACGTCGATGCCGTCGAGCAGCGCGGTGAGGGCCGCTTTGTCACTCAAGTCGGCCTGCACGAAGCGATGGCCGTCGAGGGCGAAGCCCGGTGCGACGCGGTCGGTGAGGGTAAAGCGGTAGCGATCTTTCGACGCTTCGAAAAATGTCTTGCCGATCCTGCCGCAGGCGCCGGTGAGCAGTACGTTGAGTCCTTTCATCGTGTAATCCTTAGTTGTGCCCGTCGAGGGCAAAGGCTTGGAAACCTGGGCGTTGGCTGAGCAGGGCGTAGTACGCATCGACAGCCGGGTAGGACGGGTGCTCCATGGGTGTCATCCGCCAGCGGTGCACCGACAGGCCGATCAGGATATCGGCGAGGCTGAAGCTGTCACCGGCCACATAGGCGCCGGTTTTGCTCAGTTGCTGCTCCAGCAACCCCATCTTGTCGTTCCAACCGCGCACGCCGGCAGCAATGCGCTGCGGGTCCTGGAAGTCCGGGTTCTGGCGCACCAGGGCGTGGAAGGCATAGCCCCAGGAGGGGTTGAGTTCGGTGGCTTGCCAGTCCATCCATTGCTCGACCCTGGCCCGTGGCGCGGGGGCGGTGGGCAGCAGGTCTTGACGCTGGTGCAGGCCCACCAGGTAGCGGCAGATGGTATTGGACTCCCACAGCACGCCGTTGTCGTCGATGATCACCGGGATCTGGGCGTTGGGGTTCAGGGCGAGGAAGGCGGGTGATTGGGTGGGGGTGAAGCCGATGCCCCAGTCTTCGCGCTCGTAGGGGATGTTCAGTTCCTGGCAGGTCCACAGGACTTTTCGTACGTTGATGGACGAAGTGCGACCCAAGATTTTCAGCGCATGTCCCATGGTGCTTCCCTGGCAGGTGTGAGTTGGCGTTGGCCAATTTAGCAGGGGCCAAGTGGGCACGGTAAAAAAATGTGGGAGCTGGCTTGCCTGCGATGGCGGTGTGCCAGTCATTATCTTGGGTGGCTGACACACCGCCATCGCAGGCAAGCCCGCTCCCACCTTTTTGATCGCGTCTGGGCTTTTAGTTGTGCGGTGTTTGCTGGTCCATCAGTGTGCTCATCAGCAACACGCCCAACTCGCTCAACTGATGAATCGCCAGGGTCCTGTCACGGTCTTTGCCGGTCAGGTCTTCGGACAGGTCCAGCAGCAACGTGGTAACGGAGGAAAAGGTTTCATAGCTGTTGGCAATCAGGCTTTCGCTGCTGGCGCCGGAAGTGACGGTGAACAGGGTGGAAGGTTCGGGCGCCGGGGCGGTCGGGGGATTGAGGTAGTGATCAATAGCGCGGTGGGCGGCCTGGTTGAGTTTTGCGTCGTGAAGCGGGGGGTTGGGAGTAACTTTGAACATGGTTATGACCTTTGGCTGGGCCACCACCGGGTCGCTACTAAACGAAAGGGTGGCGGCTGTACGCAGGTTAGTAGACCGGTAAAGTCATACAAAAAACCGGCGCGCCACGAGGGCGCCCTGCGCACAGCCACCATCAAGCACAGGCGGTAAGCCTGATAGATGAAGCTCATGCTCATTTGTATGACTGCTCAGGCTACTAAACCCGATCACCGAGAAGTTCAGCGACCGGGCCACCTTAGAGAGCCCCACCCAGGCGCACAAGCCGGCGGATTCTGACGCAACCGTAGGTAACGGAGCAAGGCGCTGCCAAAGAGTCAGTCTATTCCTACAGCTGGCGCCTAGGTGCTCTCGCGCACCTTCAACTCAAACCCCATATCCACCACCGGCCGGGCGATCTTGTTGCCGGCCATCACCGTCAGCAAATGCTCTGCCGCGCGTCGGCCAATGGCTTCGCGTGGGGTGCTGATGCTGCTCAGGCGCGGCACCATGAAGCTGGAGGCGGGCAGGTCGTTGAAGCCCAGCACCGCCACCTGCTGTGGCACTTTGATCCCGTGGCGCAGGGCTTCGAGCAGGGCGCCCTGGGCCAGGTCGTCGTTGCCGAAGAAGATCGCGTCCACGTCCGGGTGGCTGGCCAACAGTTGCAGGAACAACTCGCCACCCAGGCCCACCGACGAGGGGCGCGGGGTCAGCAGTTCGAGGGCCGGGTCATACAGGCCGGCCTGTTGCAGGCCACGACGGAAACCCTCACCGCGCAGCAGTGTGCGCTGGTCCAGTTGCGCGCCGACATAGGCCAGGCGTTTGCGGCCCCGGGAGATCAGGTGCGCCGCAGCGGTTTCACCGGCACTGATCTGCGAGAAACCGACGCAGTTGAGGCCGGCCGTCGGGTCCAGGTCCATCATGTACACGCAGGGCACATTGCTCGACTCCACCATGCGCCGGGCGCTTTCGGTGCGGTCAAAGCCGGTCAGCAGCAGGCCCCGAGGCTGGTAGGCCATGTAGTTGCGCAACAGGTTTTCTTCTTCGTCCCGGGAATAGTGGGTGTTGCCGATCAGCACTTCGAAGCCCTTGGGCCGCAGCACCTGGTGGATGGCTTCCAGGGTTTCGATAAACAGCAGGTTGGACAGCGAGGGCACCAGCACCACCACCGACTGGCTGCGGGCCGACGCCAGTGCGCGGGCGGCGGGGTTGACCACGTAGTTCAGCTCGGCGGCGGCTTTCTGTACTTTTTCCACCAGTTCGGTGGCCACCGTACTGATCCCGCGCAGGGCCCGGGAGGCGGTAATCGGGCTGACCCCCGCCAGGCGGGCAACTTCGTTAAGGGTAGGGCGACCCGTCGTGCGGGTATTTTTATCGTTCTTGGAGGTCATCAGGCGGCTTGCCAAACAAAAATCGAGGCACTAAGGTAGCGCTGTCTCCAAAGGCCTGCAAATACTTGCGCAAAGGGTTGCCTGATCCTTGCGCAAACAGTTGGAGAGGATGCACGCGTCACTCCATAAAAATGACAATTAGGCGCGGGAAAAGCCTGTTTTTGCACTAGCCTTAGGGCGTGCAAAGGTAGCGCTATCTGCGTCCTGAGGTGTTTCATGAGTCAACCTGTTACCGCCCTGGTCATCATGGGTGTTTCCGGCTGTGGCAAGTCCAGTGTCAGCGAGGCCCTGTGCCTGTTGAACGGCGCCACCGCCATTGAAGGCGACAGCTTTCACCCGGCTGCCAACATCGAAAAGATGAGCGCAGGCCATCCTCTCAACGACGACGACCGTGCCGGCTGGCTCGATATCCTCTGCGATGAGCTGCGCCGTGCGCTCAAGGCCGGCGAGCATCCGGTGCTGACCTGTTCGGCGCTGAAGAAAAAATACCGCGATCACCTGCGCGAAGCCGCGCCGGGCCTGGGCTTTGTCTTCCTCGAACTGACCCGCGAGGTGGCCGCCGACCGTGTGTCCCATCGCCCCGGCCATTTCATGCCGGCCAGCCTGATCGACAGCCAGTTCGCCACCCTCGAATCGCCCATTGGCGAGCCGCTGACCCTGGCCCTCAATGCCAGTGAAGACAGCATCGACGCGTTGGCCGCGCAGACCCACGCGTGGTGGCTGACCCACGGCTTTGAACCTTCCCGATGATTTTTTGGCTGAAAGATAGCGCTATCCGACGGCACGAAACTCAACACCCGCTTTAATAACAACAACAAACAGGAGACGACCCCCATGTTTGGCATGTCCCACGAGTCTTACCTGCTGCTCGATGCAGTGGTCACCATCATCGGGTTGATCGTGTTGATCACCCGGTTCAAGGTTCACCCCTTTATCGCCCTGATCATCGCCTCAGGTTTTCTGGGCCTGACCTCGGGCATGCCCGTGGACAAGATCATCAAGGCCTTCCAGGACGGTTTCGGCGGCGTGCTCGGGTTTGTCGGGATAATCCTGGCGCTGGGTACGATGCTCGGCAAGATGATGGCCGAATCCGGCGGTGCCGATCAGATCGCCCAAACCCTGATCCGCGCCTTCGGCAAGGACAAGGTGCAGTGGGCAATGATGTTCGCCGCCTTCCTGGTGGGCATCCCGCTGTTCTTCGAGATCGGCTTTGTGCTGCTGATCCCGCTGGTGTTTATCGTTGCGCGGCGCACCGGTGTGTCGCTGATCAAGATCGGCATCCCTTTGCTCGCCGGCCTCTCGGCGGTGCATGGCCTGGTGCCGCCGCACCCGGGGCCGTTGCTGGCCATCGGCGTGTTTGGCGCGGATATCGGCAAGACCATCCTTTACGGCCTGATCGTCGCCTTGCCCACCGCCATCATCGCCGGGCCGATCTTCGGTACGTTCATTGCCAAGTACATCCCCGGCAACCCGTCCCAGGAACTGGTGGACCAACTGGCCCGCGAGTCTGACGGGAAAAACCTGCCGAGCTTCAGCATCACCCTGATCACCGTGCTGCTGCCGGTCTTCCTGATGCTGCTCAAAACCTTCGCCGACATCGCCCTGCCAGACGGGCACATCGTGCGTAACTGGATGGACATGATCGGCCACCCGATCAGCGCCTTGCTCCTGGCGTTGCTGCTGTCGCTGTACACCTTTGGCCATCGCCAGGGCATCCATTCCAAACAGATCCTCAAGCTGCTGGATGCCAGCCTTGCGCCGACCGCCGCGATCATCCTGATCATCGGTGCCGGTGGCGGTTTCAAGCAGATGCTGGTGACCAGCGGCGTGGGTGATGTGATCGGCCATATGGCGGTGACAGCGCAGATCAACCCGATCCTGCTGGCCTGGCTGGTGGCGGCGGTGATTCGGATTGCCACGGGCTCGGCGACCGTTGCCACCATTACTGGCGCAGGCATTGTGGTGCCGGTGGTGGGGATGGTGCCGGGGGTCAACCTGGAGTTGCTGGTGCTGGCGACGGGGGCGGGGTCGTTGATTCTGTCGCACGTCAACGATGCAGGGTTCTGGCTGGTCAAGCAGTACTTCAACATGACCGTGGCCGAGACGTTCAAGACCTGGACGGCCATGGAGACCATCCTGTCCATCGTGGCGCTGGGCTTCATCATGTTGCTGTCGTTGGTGGTTTAAACCTTCACTGACATCACTGTAGGAGCCGGCTTGCCGGCGATAGCATCACCTCGGTATGCCTGGCACCCCGAGGTGTGTGCATCGCCGGCAAGCCAGCTCCTACATTGACCGTTGGATCGGGTTAGGCATCAGGCCTTGGTGACCAGGCCGTCGGCCCGGAACATGGCGCGGATCCCGCGCACCGCCTGGCGAATGCGGTCCTGGTTCTCGATCAGCGCAAAGCGCACATGGTCATCGCCATACTCGCCAAAGCCGATCCCCGGCGACACACACACCTTGGCTTCGAGTAGCAACTTCTTGGCAAATTCCAGCGAACCCATGGCGGCATACGCCTCGGGGATTTTCGCCCAGACGTACATCGACGCCTTCGGGTTCTCCACCATCCAGCCCAGCTCATGCAGGCCCTTGACCAGCACGTTGCGGCGCTGGCGGTACTGCTCGGCAATATCCTTCACACATTGCTGGTCGCCTTCCAGCGCGGCAATCGCCGCCACTTGCAGCGGGGTGAAGGTGCCGTAGTCGTGGTAACTCTTGATGCGCGCCAGGGCGTTGACCAGTTCTGCGTTGCCCACCATAAAGCCAATGCGCCAGCCGGCCATGTTGTAGCTCTTGGACAGGGTGAAAAACTCCACAGCAATGTCCTTGGCGCCCGGCACCTGCATGATCGACGGGGCTTTCCAGCCGTCGTAGACGATATCGGCGTAGGCCAGGTCGTGGATCACCAGCACGTCGTACTGCTTGGCCAGGGCGATCACCCGCTCGAAGAAATCCAGCTCCACGCACTGCGCGGTCGGGTTGGACGGAAAACCCAGGATCATCATTTTCGGCTTGGGGATCGAACCGCGAATCGCCCGTTCCAGCTCGGCAAAGAAGTCCACGCCGGGAATCAGCGGCACCGAACGCACCTGGGCGCCGGCGATCACCGCACCGTAGATATGAATCGGGTAGCTGGGGTTGGGCACCAGCACGGTATCGCCCTGGTCCAGGGTGGCCAGCATCAGGTGCGCCAGGCCTTCCTTGGAGCCGATGGTCACGATGGCCTCGGTTTCCGGGTCGATATCCACCTCATAGCGGTCCTTGTACCAGCGCGAAATAGCGCGGCGCAGGCGCGGGATGCCTTTGGAGGTGGAGTAGCCGTGGGTGTCTTCACGCTGGGCGACGGTCACCAGTTTTTCCACGATATGCGGTGGGGTCGGGCCGTCGGGGTTACCCATGCTCAAGTCGATGATGTCTTCGCCGCGCCGACGCGCAGCCATCTTCAGCTCGGCAGTGATATTGAAAACATAAGGGGGGAGTCGATCTATGCGCGCAAAGCGGCGCGGCGAACCTTGGTCTGCCATTGTTGCCTCGGAATACGTAAGCGCCCGGAACCGTCCGAGCGACGTCGGCCACTGCGGTGGCCTGCAGGGCAGACAATACGGGCGATGACAGCCGTTTGTCCAGATGGCGTAGGAAATTTTTCGGTCTGGAGTATGAAGCGAGTATGCCCCTATACTCGGTATGGTTTTGGTCACTCACCCATGGAGATTGTGCAGATGAACCAACAGGCAACGCTACCCCTGGAACCCCGCATGGAAGAGGGCAAGGCCATGGTGATCGCCGGGGTCGGCGGCCATTACGGCAAGGCTACCCTGGGGGACATTCCGAAGTTGTGGGAGCTGTTCGACACGTGCATCAAGGACATCAAGAAGCGCATTGGCGGCGTGACCTACGGCGTTTGCTACAACGCCACGCAAGAAGAATTCGATTACATCGCCGGCGTCGAAGTACCGGCCAAGCATGATGTGCCGGGCAACTTTGTATCCATTGAAGTGCCGGCCAATCGTTATGCCGTCTTCGCGCACTACGGGCCGGTGTATGCGCTGTCGCAGACCTATGAGCGGATCATGTTCGAGTGGTTGCCGACGTCGGGCTACAAGGTCGCCGGGCCGGATTTTGAGCGTTACAGCGCCGATTTCGATGTGGTTAAGGGCACCGGTACTGTGGAAATCTGGCTGCCTGTCGAAAAGTCCGCATAACCTGTACATCGCCTGATCCACCGCCATCGCAGGCAAGCCAGCTCCCACATTTGTATCGGGGTGTACTCAAAACCTGGTACCGCGCAATTACCTGTGGGAGCGGGCTTGCCCGCGATGGCGATCTCAGGGGCGCCCGAGCCGGCCAGGGCCTCAATACAACGTGGCCTTGACCCGCTCCGGCATCTCCCGATCATAGGCCTCGGCATCAAACTGCCCATCATTCAGACGCTTGTGGATGGCCCCCGCTGACGGCAGCGTTGAACGCTCTACATGCTTGTCCGGGTTCCAGCAATCGGAGCGCACAAAGGCTTTCGAGCAGTGGAAATACGCCGCCTCTACCTGCACCACAATCACCGAGCGTGCCGGCTTGCCATTGACCGCAAAGCTTTGCAGCAACTCAGGCTCGATGGAAATCTGCGCCCGCCCGTTGACCCGCAGGGTCTCGCCGATCCCCGGAATGATAAACAGCAGGGCAATCCGTGGATCCACAATCAGGTTACGCAGGGTATCGAGGCGGTTGTTGCCCGGCCGATCCGGGATCGCCAGCGTGCGTTCATCGATGATCCGCACAAACCCCGGCACATCGCCCCGAGGCGAGCCGTCGAGGCCATCGGCGCCTGAAGAGCTGACAATCACCAGCGGCGAGGCGTTGACCATCGCCTGGTAATCCTCATTGAGAAACGCGATTTCCTTGCGCAGGGCACGCTCGTGGGGCAGGCCGTAGAGGGTTTCGAGTTGGTCCAGGGTGGTTAGCATGGGAGTCTCCTTGCCGGTAATCAAAACAGTAGCGCCAACCGCCGCTCATAACCCACCCGCCCTTTATACGCTTCGCCCCGGTCTACCCAGCCCTGCTGCAAATACAAGCCCAGCGCCGCCACATTGTCGCTGTCCACCGACAACTCCAAGGCGCTGATCTGCGGCCAGGCCAGGCGGGCGGCGGCGGGTAGGGCTTGTAGGCAGGCCTTGCCAAAGCCTCGGCCCTGTTGGTGGCGATCGACTTGCAAGGCATGCAGTGTGGCGCTGTGTGCGTCGGCCCAATGGGGCAGGCAGGGCGGGCGCTTGAGCAGCAGGAAGGCCACGGGAACGTCGTCGGCCAGCAGGGCGAAGCCCTTGATGCCGGGGCTTGGGTTGACCTGCAGGCTGTTCAGCGCGCAGTAGATATCACCGCTATAGGCCAGTTGCTCGGGGTGGACTTCGAGGGTGGCGAGTTGCTGTTGCTGGGTAGCAGTCAGCGTCTCATAGGGCGCGAGGCGGGTTTCCATCGAGCAGATATCCGAAGTCCTACAAGGAAGTCGCAAATTCTAGCGGCTTTATCCTTGGCGAAATTATTTTTTGTAGGCTTGTCGATTGGCAGGCGGCCCATTCGACTAAGGGTGTCTTCCGTGATTTTCCACCCCGAGGAGTATCGCCATGAGCAACCCAATCAACACCCTGATCGAGCAATGGAAACAAGCGGTAGTCGCCAAGGATGTCGAGCAGATTGTCAGCTTTTACGCCGACGATATCGTCGCGTTCGACGCCGTCAAGGCCCTGCAGTTCAAAGGCAAGGCGGCCTACCGCGCCCATTGGCAGGCCTGCATGGAGTTTTGCCCAGGCCCAGGGGTTTTTGATTTCCATGAGCTGCATATCGTCGCCGCCGATAACAGCGCCTTCGCCCACTGGCTTGCGCACTGTGGTGGCTCTGGGCCAGATGGCGTGCTGAAAACCTGCTGGATGCGCGTCACCGCCGGTTATCAACGTATCGACGGCCAATGGAAGGTGGTGCATGAGCACTGGTCCGCGCCTTTCGATATGGAAACCGGCGCCGGGCTGTTCGACCTGAAACCTTGAGCGCTGCCAACTATAGTCAGTAGTCCGAAAACGGAGAACGCCATGAAATACCTGTGCCTGGTCTACAGCGCCGAAGCCTTGCTGCACAGCCTGCCCGACAGCCCCAAGGACCCGGAATGCCACGCCTATGCCGAGGCGGTCCACGGTAGTGGCCGCATGCTCGCGGCCGAGGCCCTGGAGCCGGTGAGCACGGCCACCACCGTGCGCATGCGCAACGGCAAGTTATCGATCACCGATGGGCCGTTTGCCGAAACCAAGGAGCAGCTTGCCGGCTTCTATCTGATTGAAGCCCGGGACTTGAATGAGGCGCTGCAGGTGGCCGGCGGCATTCCGGCGGCACGGGTCGGCAGTGTGGAAGTACGTCCCGTGCGTGATTTGAATCTCTGAACCCAACAATCACAAGACTCAGGAGGTTTATCCATGAACACTCAACCCGCTGCATTCGAACTGTCCATCAGCCGCATGATCGACGCCCCGCCGAGCCGGGTGTTCCGTGCCTGGACCGAGCCTGCGTTGTTGCAGCAATGGTGGGGCCCACACGGCATGACCACGCCGGAGTGCGAAATGAACCTGTGGGTCGGTGGTCTGTTTCGCACCCTGATGCGCGCGCCGGACGGCAGCGAGTATCCGACCCAGGGCGTGTTCCTGGAGATCGACGCGCCGCGCCGCCTGGTGTTTACCGATGCGTTCCTGCCCGGCTGGATCCCATCGGGCAAGCCGTTCATGAGCGCCGAAGTGACCTTCGAGGACGTTGCCGGCAAGACCCGCTACACCGCGCGCGCCATGCATTGGACTGAAGCCGACAAACAGGCCCACGAAGCCATGGGCTTTCACCAGGGGTGGGGCGAGAGCCTGGACCGGCTGGTGGCGCTGGTGACCCAGGGCATGCCCGATTGACCGTCAAGGCCCGGGTCGAGGCGGTCTACCGCAGTGACTCGCGGCGCGTCCTGGCGACCTTGATTCGCCTGCTGGGGGATTTCGATCTCGCCGAAGAAGCCTTGCACGAGGCGTTCTTCGTCGCGGTCGAGCGCTGGCAGCAGGATGGCGTGCCCGACAACCCTGGGGCGTGGCTGGTGTCGACCGGGCGCTTCAAGGCCATCGACCGCTTGCGCCGCCAGGCCCGTTTCACCCCGTTGCTGCAGGAGCAGGCCGATGCGCTGGAAGCGGCTGACTGGAGTACCGAAGACGTGGAAGACGACCGCCTGCGCCTGATCTTCACCTGCTGCCATCCGGCGCTGGCAGCCGATGCGCAAGTGCCGCTTACCCTGCGTGAGATTTGTGACCTCAGCACCGAGGAAATTGCCCGAGCCTTCCTGGTCACGCCGGCCACCATTGCCCAACGCATCGTGCGCGCCAAGGGCAAGATCCGCGAGGCGAAAATCCCCTACCAAGTTCCAGGGCTGGCGGAGTTGCCTGAGCGCCTGGACAGCGTACTGCGCGTGATTTACCTGGTATTCAATGAGGGTTATTCGGCGTCCATGGGCGCCGACCTGACCCGTGACGACTTGACCCGCGAGGCCATACGCCTGGGCCACCTGCTCCTGGAGTTGCTGCCGGAGCCGGAAGTCATGGGCCTGCTGGCGTTGATGCTGCTCCATGAGTCCCGGCGCCCGGCCCGGTTATCGCCCGCTGCTGAGTTGGTGCTGCTGGATGAACAGGACCGGACGTTGTGGGATGCCGCGTTGATTGCCCAGGGCTGCGCGTTGGTGGAGCAGGCCCTGGCCACCCGGCGTTTTGGCCCTTACGGCCTGCAAGCGGCAATTGCCGCGGTGCACGCCGAGGCGCCGAGTGCGGCGCAGACCGATTGGCCACAGATTATTGGCCTGTATGACGTGCTGCTGAGGATGCTGCCGTCCCCGGTGATCGAGCTCAACCGCGCCGCCGCCGTGGCCATGCGCGATGGGCCATTGGCGGGGTTGCAACAGGTCGAGGGGATCCTGGCGCGCGGCGAGTTGCTGGATTACCACCTGGCGCATTCAGCGCGTGGCGAGTTCTGCCGGCAATTGGGGCGGATGAAAGAGGCGCGCCAGGCGTATGAAAAAGCCCTGTGCCTGACCCAGCAAATGCCAGAAAAGCGCTTCATCGAACGACGCCTGGCAACCTGCACCGATAGGCCTGTGTAGGCGCCGGCGGAGGTTATTCGAGCATCTTTTCCAGCAACCAACTCCCCGCCGGGCCCGGCGGGTGTTGCCGCGACCACAACGCATCCACCGCCACCGAGCGCGGCCAGCCGCGAGCCTTGAGCTCCACCAGTTGGCCATTGGCAAAGCGCTCCACCAGCCAGCTCGGCAAGGGGGCCCAGCCAAAACCGAGGATGGCCATCTCCATCAGCATCAAAAAGCTGGGGGCGGACCAGACTCGGCCGGTCAGCCGGTTTTCATTGGGGTTGATGATGCTTGCCAGGCGCAGCTCCCGGTACTGTTGCAGGGTTTGCTGGTCGATACCATCGAGGCTGGCCAGTGCGTGCCGCGGGGACACAAACAGCGCAAGTTGTGCGCGCTCCTCGATGGTGGCATGGGTCAGGTCTGGCGGGTAGACCTCCTGCGCCTCGATAAACGCCAACTGCGCGCGCCCGCTTTGCACCAGGGCGATGAGGTCTTCGCATTCGGCAATCAACCACTCCAGCTCCAGGTCCGGATAGCGCTGCTCCAGGGCACCGAGCAGCGTTTCAAAGCGCCCCGACTGATAGGTATCAGACATGGCAATACTGAGCTTGGGCTCCAGCCCCTGGGATAACTGGCTGGCGGCAAGCTCCAGGCGACTGCTGGCCTCCAGCACCTGCTCGGCCCGTTGCAGCAGAACGTGCCCGGCCGGGGTCAGGCTGGGCTTGCGGCTGCTGCGGTCGAATAGCACCACGTCCAGATCAATTTCCAGGCTGGCCACTGCGGCGCTGACTGTCGACTGGCTCTTGCCCAGCTTGCGCGCCGCCGCCGAAAACGAGCCTTGGGTCGCCGCCTGCACAAACGCTTGCAACACTTCATGAGAAGCCATGATCTATCGCCTTGATCGATGGTTATTGATTATGAAGTATCGTTTCAGGGCGCGATGATGGCAACCCAAGACATTCACAGAGCAACACCTATGAACACCACCAAGTCCATCACCGAACGTGTTTTCCAGGCCCTTGGCTTCGAAGGCCTGGCCTTGCTGATCTGTACCCCGTTGCTGGTCTGGATCACCGGTCGCCCAGCCCTGGAAATGGGCGCGGTGACCCTGGCCATCAGCCTGTTGGCGTTGACGTGGAACATGATCTTCAACAGCGTGTTCGATCGCCTCAAGGTGCGCCTGCAACTGGCCAATAGCGTCAAGACCCGGATCATGCACGCCCTGCTGTTCGAGGGTGGGCTGATTCTGTTTGCCGTACCGCTGATTGCCGCGTGGCTCAATATCAGCCTGATGCAGGCGTTTATCCTGGATATCGGCGTGTTGCTGTTCTTCCTGCCGTACACCTATGTGTACCACTGGGGCTACGACGTGCTGCGGGAAAAGTTCCTGCAGCAACGTGCGCCAGAGCAAGTGTGAGGGTCAGACGAACATCCCGCCCGACGCCTCGATACGCTGCCCATTGATCCATTTGCTGCCATCGGCCAGCAAGGTGGAGATCGCCCCGCCAATGTCGTCCGGCAAGCCGACCCGACCCAGGGCCGTGTTGCTGGCGACAAAGGCATTGATGCCGGCGTTGTCGCGTACCGCGCCGCCACCGAAGTCGGTCTCGATGGCACCGGGGGCGAGGGTGTTGACGCTGATCCCCCGTGCGCCCAATTCCTTGGCCTGGTAACGGGTCAGCACTTCCACCGCGCCTTTCATTGAGGCGTAGGCGGCATAACCGGGCAGGCTGAAGCGGGCCAGGCCGCTGGAGATATTGATGATGCGCCCGCCATCGACGAGCAGCGCCAGGAGCTTCTGGGTCAGGAAGAACGGGCCCTTGAGGTGGATCGCGACCATTTGATCGAACTGCGCTTCGGTGGTCTCGACAAAGCTGGCATGGGTGCCGATCCCGGCGTTGTTGATCAGGAAATCGAAATGCGCCTGGGCGAAATGCGCTTGCAGGACCTCGCCGAGCTGGCTGACAAACCCGTCGAACGTGGCGCTCTGGCTTACATCCAGTTGCAACATGGCGGCGCGGCCGCCGAGCTGTTCAATCTCTGCCACCACCGCCTGGGCCTCAGCGGCCTTGCTGTAGTAGGTGCCGACAATATCGATGCCTTGCGCGGCCAGATGCAGGGCGGTGCTTTTGCCCAAGCCACGGCTGGCGCCGGTGATCAATGCGATTTTACGGGTCATGGTGCAGTCCTCGGAGCGGGTGGGTAATGGTGGAATGAGTGTATTTGTCCGGGTATTGCGTGATAAACAGAGTTAATCCGGAATCACTGGTCGGATCAGTCGAACAATCACGGGGCGCCACCATGAACAAGCTGGACCTGTTGCGCACCTTTGTGCGGGTCACCGAACTGTCGAGTTTCACCCAGGCCGGCGACAGCCTGGGGCTGCCGCGCTCGACGGTGTCCGAGCAGGTGCGCGCCCTCGAAGACCTGTTGGGCACGCGCCTGTTGCAGCGCACCACGCGCAAGGTGCAGGCGACCCAGGACGGGCGCGTGCTGTATGAGCGCAGCAAGGACCTGCTGGCCCATATGGAAGAGCTGGAGGGGTTGTTTCGCCAGGACGAGGCGCAATTGACCGGGCGGATCCGTATCGACATGCCCAATGTGATGGCACGTAAGGTGATCCTGCCGCACCTGCCGGAGTTTATGGACCGGCACCCCTTGATCGAGCTGCAAATCAGCAGCTCCGACCGCCAGGTCGACCTGCTGGCCGAAGGTTTTGATTGTGTGTTGCGCGTGGGCGTACAACCAGACCAGTCCGTGGTGGCGCGCCTGTTGTGCAGCATGCCGATGATCAACTGCGTAAGCCCCGGTTACCTGCAACGCTATGGCGAACCCAAGACCCTGGCCGATCTGGCCGCCCATCAACTGGTGCATTACGTGCGGCCGCTGGGTGCGCGCTCCGCGGGTTTTGAATATGTGCAGGGCAACAAGGTGCAACGTATTGCCATGGCCGGGCGGGTCACGGTCAGCAGCACGGATGCGTACCAGTCGGCATGCCTCGCCGGTTTCGGGATCATTCAGGTACCGGGGCTGGGCATCCGCGAATTGCTCGAAAAGGGCGAATTGGTGGCGGTGCTCCCCGACTATCCCGCGCCTGCGCTGGATGTATCGATGCTGTATGCCGGCCAGCGCCACTTGCCGCTACGGGTACGGGTGCTGATGGACTGGTTATCGGCCACCTTGAAGGCCCAGCTTTAACGGCGTGTCGATAGTTGCTGGGGGGCGAGGAAGGCATCGTGGAAGTAGTCGCGGAACGCCTGCATCGCCGGGGTAAAGGTGCGCTCACGGTGCCAGGCCAGGCCGACACTCATGGGCGCGACCTTGTCAGTCACGCTCAAGGTCTCGATGCGTTTGCCTTCCAGGGACCAGGGGCGGTGGACCAGGTCGGACAGAATCGCCACGCCACTGCCATTGGCCACCATACTGCGCACCGCCTCTACCGAACTGGTGCGCAGCCGCACCTTGGGCGTCTGCCCGGCCTGCTCCCAATAACGCATGGCACTTTGCTCGGCCTCGTCCACAGTCAGCAGGATATAGGGTTCCTGCGCCACATCCGCCAGGCTCACCGCACGCCGTTCACACAGCGGGTGGTGGCTGGGCAGCCACAGGCGGCGTTCGGAATTGAACAGGATTTGCGAGACGATATCCGGGTGGGTGAGATTGGCGGTGAGCACCACGGCCATCTCGAACTGGCCATCCAGCAGCCCTTGTTCGATGGCCTGGCGCTCCTGCTCGAAGACTTCGATGGTCACGTCCGGGTGCCAATGCTCCAGGCGTTGCAAGTGGTGCGGCAGGAAGTAACCCAACACCGTGTAACTGGCCGCGACCCGCAGCACGCCGCTGGCGCGCAAGTCTGGCAGCGGGCTGCTGAGGGCATCGTCGACACTGCGCACAATCACGTAGGCACGGTTGAGAAAATGCCGGCCGGCGTCGGTCAGGTTCATGCCCTGGGCCGAGCGTACAAACAGCTGGGCGCCGAGCATGGCTTCCAGCTCCTTGATCGCGGTGGTCACTGCCGACTGGGAGATATTCAGGTGAATCGCCGCCTGGGAAATCTGGCCGATTTCGGCGGTGGCGACAAAGTAGCGAACCTGGCGCAGCGTAAGCGACATGGGGATTTCTCTTGGGGGTATCTGATTTTCCGAAGATACCCTATCTGATAATAGATCTTCCCAAGGGGTTAAGGGCCAGCCTATTTTCCTTGGCACGAACCCTTGCGGAGCAGCCCCGATGCAGACAGTGGATTTCAACTCGGACATGGGCGAAAGCTTTGGCCCCTGGACCATTGGCGACGGTGTGGACAATGAGCTGATGGCGTTTATCAGCTCCGCCAACGTCGCCACCGGCTTTCATGCCGGCGACCCCGGCACCATGCGCCGCACCATCGAGCGCGCCAAGCAGTTGGGCGTGGCTATTGGCGCGCACCCGGGCTTTCGCGACCTGGTGGGGTTCGGCCGCCGTCACATCAACGCCCCGGCCCAGGAACTGGTGGACGACATGCTCTACCAATTGGGCGCCCTGCGCGAATTGGCGCGGGTGCAGGGCGTGACCTTGCAGCACATCAAGCCCCATGGCGCGCTGTACATGCACCTGGCCCGGGACGAAGAAGCGGCCCGCCTGCTGGTGGAAAACCTGCAACGCCTGGAGCCTGAACTGCTGCTGTATTGCATGCCCGGCTCGGTGATCTGGCGCATTGCCAAGGAACTGGGGCAGCCGGTAGTACGCGAGTTTTATGCCGACCGTGAGTACGATCTGTCCGGCTCCATCGTGTTTACCCGCAACGTGCGCGCCCTGGACCCGGCGACAGTGGCGGCCCGTGTGCTGCGGGCCTGCCAGACGGGGCTGGTGCGCACCGTCGAGGGCGAAGACCTGTTTATCGAATTCGATTCCATCTGCCTGCACAGCGATACGCCGGGCGCCCTGGACCTGGTGGAGGCGACCCGCAGGGCCCTGGACCAGGCGGGGATCGTGGTGCGCACACCCGTCTGAACCGCAGCCCCTGCATGATTTTTGCCTGCCTTTCTACAATGATTCCAAGAGGAACAGACATGGCTGAAACATCCCCGATTCGCTACAGCTTTGGCGCCGATGAGCATTTGTTCGCCGAGGTCAGCGAAAGCATGTCCCTGGAGGCGTTCTTCAAGGGCATGGCCGTCACCCGTGCGGTGCAGCGCCTGGAGCTGCCCGGCGTGCTGGATATCTGCCTGGCCAACGCCTCGTTCCAGATCCGCTTCGACCCGGACCTGATCGCCCCCCAGGTGCTGCTCGACGCGGTGCAAAGCGCCGAGGCCCAGGCCGTGGCCGAGCGCACCTTGCACACGCGGATCATCGAGATTCCGGTGCTGTACAACGACCCCTGGACCCATGAAACCCTGATGCGTTTTCGTGACCGACACCAGGACCCGACGGGCACTGACCTTGAGTACGCTGCGCGGATCAATGGCCTGGCGGATGTCGAGGCGTTTATCGCAGCCCACAGTGGCGCGCCGTGGTTTGTGTCGATGGTCGGCTTTGTGGCGGGCCTGCCGTTCATGTTCCAGATGGTCGAGCGCGAACGCCAGTTGCAGGTGCCCAAATACCTGCGCCCACGCACCGACACGCCGAAGCTGACCCTGGGCCATGGCGGCTGTTTCGGCTGTATCTACTCAGTGCGCGGCGCGGGGGGTTACCAGATGTTTGGCGTGACCCCGGCGCCGATCTACGACCCGGCCCAGCAGTTGGCCTATCTCAAGGAACACATGGTGTTCTTCCGCCCCGGCGATATCGTGCAATTCAAGCCCATCGACCGGGATGCCTACGACCTGGCGGTGGCCGAGGTGGAGGCCGGGCGTTTCGATTTGCGCATTCGCCCGGTGGAATTTTCCCTGGACGCTTTTTTTGCCGACCCGGTCGGCTACCCGAAAACCCTGCAGGAGGCGCTCGTATGATCAAGGTGCTCAAGCCCGGCCTGGCTACCTCCGTGCAGGACCTGGGGCGTGAAGGGTATTACCACTTGGGGATCCCGCCGTCCGGCGCCCTGGATCAGTACGCCTTGAGTGCGGCCAACCATCTGGTGGGCAATCCGGCGGGGGCGGCGGGGTTGGAATGCACACTGATTGGCCCGCAGCTGGAGTTCCAACAGGACGCCCTGGTGGCACTCAGTGGCGCGCTGATGTCTGCGCGCCTGGACGGTGAAGTGGTGCACCAGGACACGGCGTTCCAGGTGCGCGCCGGGCAGGTGCTGCGCTTTGAGTTTCCCGTGGCCGGGGCGCGCACCTACCTGGCGGTGGCCGGGGGGATCGACGTGCCGCTGGTGTTGGGCAGCCGCTCCACTTACACCCTCGGTGCGCTGGGCGGTTTCCACGGGCGGCGCTTGCAGGAGGGCGATCTGTTGCCTATCGGCCAGACCTGCGGCCAAGGCCGTGCCGGCAATAGCTTGCCGATGGCCTTGCGCCGCTCGGTGGGCGGCGATGTGACATTACGCGTGGTGCCGGGCTTGTACTACGAGCGCCTGACGCCCGCAGCCAAAAGCAGCTTTTTCGCCGAGCCCTGGACCGTGGGTTCCGAGGCCGACCGGATCGGCTACCGCTTCAAGGGCGGCAGTGCCTTGAGCTTCCAGCCACGGGAGCAGCCATTTGGCGCGGGCTCCGATCCGTCGAACATCGTCGACAGTTGCTACCCCATCGGCTCGATCCAGGTCCCGGCTGGCCTGGAGCCGATCGTGCTGCACCGCGACGCGGTATCAGGCGGCGGCTACGCGATGATCGGCACGGTGATCAGCGCCGACCTGGACCTGATCGGGCAGATGCAGCCCAACCAGCGAGCGGGGTTTGTCGCGGTGACGCTGGAGGAGGCGCTGGAGGCGCGGCGGGTGTACAAGAAGCGGCTCAAGGCGATGGCCGGCTTATTCGCAGGCTAAGCCATCACACAAAAAAATGTGGGAGCGGGCTTGCCCGCGATAGCGGTGTGTCAGTCAAGTATTTCTAACCTGATCCACTGCCATCGCGGGCAAGCCCGCTCCCACATTTTGCTGTGTGGTGATTCAGAAGGCACGGTGATCAGCGCCGACCTGGACCTGATCGGGCAGATGCAGCCCAACCAGCGAGCGGGGTTTGTCGCGGTGACGCTGGAGGAGGCGCTGGAGGCGCGGCGGGTGTACAAGAAGCGGCTCAAAGCGATGGCTGGCTTATTCGCGGGCTAAGCCATCACACAAAAAAATGTGGGAGCGGGCTTGCCCGCGATAGCGGTGTATCAGTCAAGTATTTCTAACCTGATCCACTGCCATCGCGGGCAAGCCCGCTCCCACATTTTGCTGTGTGGTGATTCAGAAGATTTGGGTAAACAGCCAATACAGACTGCCCGACAGTACAATCGCCGCCGGCAACGTCAGCACCCAGGCCATCAGCAAATTGCGGATGGTCTTCATCTGCAAGCCGCCGCCATTGGCCACCATGGTCCCGGCCACACCCGAGGACAGCACATGGGTGGTGGATACCGGCAAGCCAAACATATCGGCAGCGCCAATCGTCAGCATGGCCACGGTTTCGGCCGAGGCGCCCTGGGCGTAAGTCAGGTGGGTCTTGCCGATTTTCTCGCCGACGGTCACCACGATGCGCTTCCAGCCGACCATGGTGCCCAGGCCCAGGGCGATGGCCACGGCGATCTTCACCCACAGCGGGATAAAGCGTGTGGCGTTGTCGATCTGTTGCTTGAACAGTTGCAGCTTGCCCTGGGTGTCGGCATCGAAATGACCGACCTTGCCCTTGTCCATCAGGCGAATGGTTTCGCTGGTCAGGTACATGTCGTTACGCACGTTGCCCATCGCCTCGGCCGGTACCTTGGCCAGGGAGCCGTAGCCTTTGACTTGCTCACCGATATGCCCGGTCAGGGCGGCGAGGGCGGGGATCAGCTCGGGCGTGACGTCCTTGGTGCGCACATAGGTCGACAGAATCGGCCGTGGATCGGCTGGCGCCGCTTGTGGTGCGCTCTTGACCAGCGCTTGCTGGGTGACTTCTGCCACAGCGGCAAATTGCAGGGATTGATCGGCCGGCATGGTGCGGTTCAAGGCGTAGGCCATGGGCAACGTGCCCACCAGGATCAGCATGATCAGGCCCATGCCTTTTTGGCCATCGTTGGAACCGTGGGCGAAGGACACGCCGGTGCAGGTCACGATGAGCATGCCGCGAATCCACCACGGCGGCGGGGTGTTGCCCTTGGGCGCCTTGTACAGCGCGCGGTTTTTCACAAAGGCCCTCAGTGCCAGCAACAGCAGGGCGGCAAAGCCGAAGCCGATCAGCGGTGACAGCAGCAGCGCATAGCCGATCTTGATCGCCTGGGCCCAATCCACGCCGCTGGTGCCGTCGCGGCCATGCATCAGGGCATTGGCCACGCCCACGCCGATGATCGACCCGATCAGCGTATGGGAAGACGACGCCGGCAGGCCCAGCCACCAGGTGCCGAGGTTCCACAGGATCGCGGCGATCAGCAGGGCAAAGATCATCGCAAAACCGGCGGAAGAACCGACCTGCAAAATCAACTCCACCGGCAGCAGGGCAATGATGGCAAAGGCCACCGCGCCACTGGATAGCAGCACCCCGAGGAAATTGAAGAATCCCGACCAGACCACGGCGAATTGCGGCGGCAGCGAGTTGGTGTAGATCACGGTCGCCACGGCGTTGGCGGTGTCATGGAAACCGTTGACGAATTCGAACCCCAGGGCAATCAACAAGGCCACGCCCAGCAGCAGGAATGGGGTCCAGGTGGTGACCACCGTGCCCAGTTCGTGCATGTCGTGCATCAGGCTGTAGGCGGTGAACAACAGGCCCATGGCGAGCACGGCGAAGAACATGATCACCGTGAACAGGCCGGGTTTCTTGTCCAATTGCGGTTTTGCGTCAGTGGCGCCAGCCTGGGGCGAGGAAGTCAGGGAAGGGGTGGCCATGCCGGAGCATCCAGTGTGGGGAGGATGTTTCCCATGATCGTTGCAGAATGTTACAGAGATGCTGCGTCAAGTCAGTGTTTGGTGGATTGAGATAACCGCCGGTCCACAAATTCTGGGTAGGCGCCGGTTCAGTAATCCTGGCGCTTGCGAAATGCCCATCTGCCGGCAATCAAGGTGAACGTCGCCACCAACGCCACCAGGATCCAGAACCCCTCGGGGTCCTGGGATAGCGGCACACCCCCGACGTTCATGCCAAAAAAACCGGCAATGATATTGATCGGCAGCGCCAGTACCGTCACCACCGTCAAGGTGAACAGCGTGCGGTTGCTTTGTTCGTTGAGGTTGGCGGCGATTTCTTCTTGCAACAACTTGATCCGTTCGCCCAGGGCCGTGAGGTCGTTGATGATCAGGGCGAACTCTTCGGTGGATTTGCGCAGCTCCTTCACGTCCTCCTTTTGCAGCCACTGCGGCGGGCGGTTGAGCAGGCGCAGCAGCGAGCCCGGCTCCAGGGCCAGCAGGCGTTGCAGGCGCACCAGCACCCGGCGCATGGCCCCCAGTTCGGCGCGGTTGGTGGACAGGCGCGAGGACAGCAATTGGTCTTCGATCTGGTCGACGCTGAGGCTGGTCTTGCGCACGATCTGCGTCAGCACCTCGCCTTGGTCACGCAGCAGATGCACCAGCAACTCCAGGGGCGAGCGGAAGTGTTCACCGGCCTTTACCGATGAGCGCAGCTTGTCCACCGAGTGCAGCGGTTGCAGGCGCGCACTGATCAGCAGGCGGCTGCGAGCGCAGACCCACAAGGTGGAAATGTCCGATGACATCATGCTGCTGAAGTTGAACACCACGTCGTTGACCACCGCCAGCAAGGCCGAGTCCACATGTTCGATACGGGTGGAGCGCGAGCCCTCGTGCAAGGCCTCGAAGAACTCCGGCGGCAACTCCAGGTGCGCCTGCATCCAGCGCTGGCAGGCGGCGTGGGCCAGGTTCAGGTGCAGCCACAGGAATTCATCGGGGTCGGCCGGGGCGTGCAAGGCCTTGAGCACGGTTGCCGAGTCGATCTGCTCGGCTTTCTCGCCGGGCCGAAAGCGGAAACCGTAAAGCAGGCCAAACAGGTCGGAGTCCTGGTGGCCGTGGTCGATGCTGTGGTTCATGGGGGCTCGCAGAGGCAGGCGATGGGCGCGCGTTGCGCAATCATTGCAAGGGGATTTGACAGTTTTGTGTCAGCTACGGGGCACTCCCGCCCGACCGCTCATCCACTGCGCTCAAGAAGCGTCTGGCCCGGCCGATTCAAGGCGCAAGCATGCCATTGGATTGGCTGTGCGTTGGTTGACAGGGATGTTGCGGTGCAGGTCCCCATTTCCCTGTTTCGAGGCTTTTCCCCGATGAGTTTTTTGCGAAAGTCCTTGAGAGCACAGATCCTGTCGTTGCTCGGTGGCAGCTTGTTGGCAATGCTGTTGATTGCCTTGGCGTGTTTTCATTTTCTCTCCAGCGGTGTGCAGAGTTATCGCAGTTTGCTGGAGGGGCCGTTGCAGACCTCACAGCTGATCGATGAGGCCAACGTGCAATTCAAGGTCCAGGTCCAGGAATGGAAAAACGTCCTGCTGCGTGGCAAACAGCCCCAGGACATGGACAAGTACTGGGGGCAATTCCAGGATCGGCAACGGGAAGTGCAGGGCATCCTCGCGCGCCTGGTGGCCAACACCGAGGGCGATCCAGGCTTGAGCCGTCGCCTGGACACCTTGCGCCAGGAGCACCAGTTGCTGGGCGTGGCTTACCAGAAGGGGCGTGATGCGTACGTGGCCGCCGGTGCCGATGCGGCGGCCGGGGACAACGCGGTCAAGGGCGTGGACCGCGCGGTGAGCGAACAGATGAGCGCGCTGGTCACGCAACTGCATGAGCAGGGCAAGTTGCAGTCGGTGGCAATCAGCGCCTATGCCGAACGTACCGTGATGCTGGGCTTGGCGGTGATGGTGCTGTCTGGGGTGCTGATCGGTCTGTTCAGCCTGTGGTTGATCAACCGCAACCTGATTTTGCCGATCCGGGGCCTGATCGACTATGTGGCCCAATTGAGCCATGGCCGGTTTGCCGAGCGCGTTGCCAGCCAGCGCCAGGATGAGCTGGGCCATTTGGCCCAGGCCGCCAACACGTTGCGCGATTTTCTCGCCGAAACCTTCGGCAGCCTGCAGCGCAGTGCCAAGGACCTGGTGAGCGCCAGTGGCGAGCTGAATTCGATTGCCGGGCAGATGGCGACGGGCACCCAGGACCAGTTCAGCCGGACCGACCAGGTGGCGACGGCGATGACCGAAATGTCCGCCACCGCCCAGGAAGTCGCGCGCCACGCTGCCAGTGCCTCGCGAGCGGCGGACGAGGCCGATCACTCGGCCCGTGAAGGCGGCCAGGTGATGCAAGTGACCATTGCCACCATCGGCCAGATGCGCAACGAGATCCTCAACACCGGTGGCATCATCCGCCGCCTGGAAGCCGACAGCGTGCGCATCGGCACGGTGCTGGAAGTGATTCGCGGCATCGCCGAACAAACCAACCTGCTGGCCCTCAATGCGGCAATCGAGGCGGCACGAGCGGGCGAAGCCGGGCGTGGCTTTGCGGTGGTGGCCGATGAAGTGCGTAGCCTGGCGCAACGCACGGCGGCGTCGATCATCGAGATCAACCAGATTATCCAGGCGGTGCAGACGGGGGCGGTGGACGCCGCCGAGGCGATCATCAGTGGCCAGTCATGCAGTGACGAGAGTGTCGAAAAGGTCACCCAGGCCGGGGCGATGCTCAGTCATATCACCCAGGCGGTGGAGGCGATCCGCGACATGAACCGGCAGATCGCCACGGCGGCCGAGGAGCAAACCTCGGTGGCCGAGGATATCTCGCGCAACATCACGCAAATCACCACGGTGGCCACCGCCAACCTGGACAACGTGCAGCGCACCGAAGCGGCCAGTCATAACCTGCGGGGCTTGTCGGCCGAGCTCAATGAAGTGACCGCGCGCCTGAGTGCCTGACCAGACACAACTGCGCCGCCCGAAGGCGGCGCGTTGTGTGGCTGGGGCAACTTAAGTGTCTTGTTTGTTTTCCAGCACTTCGCCGGTCTTGGCGTCGAGCTTCACATCCCACTTCTTGCCAGTGGTGTCGGTCAGGTCAACTTCGTAGACCAGGCGCCCGGCTTCGTTATCCAGCTCAGTGTCGTTGATGGTGGCGCCGGCATGTTTGGCCAGGGCGGCGGCATTCAGCTGTTCAAATGGCTTCACGGCGCCCGATTGCAGCAGGCTTGGAATCTGGTCCGGGCGAACATCGGCCTGGGCCAGGCCGGCGGTCAGGGTCAGGGCGGCAGCGGCGAACAGAGCGGTCAGGTTTTTCATGATGGAGTCCTTTGGGGTGAGCTGTTTAAGTGGGATCAGATTACCTCGCGCAACTTAATTCACCCTTAATTGTGTAGGACGTTTGCGTTGTTTGTTCAATCGCCCCGTGCCGGGAGATTTCATGCTGGTGTCTCACCCACGGGAGACACTTATGAAACAGATATTGGCTTGGCTATACGCCCCCTTGTTCTGGGCAGGGTTTATTGGCGCGGGGCTCTGGTTGGTCACCCTAGGCGCCTCGCAGTGGCTGCTGGCGGTGTTTGCGCTGGCCATCGGCGTGTCGTTTATCGCCGAACTGTGCTTGCCCTACGAGCCCCAGTGGAACCGCAGCCTGGGCGACCGACGCCGGGATGTCCTCCACGCGCTGGTCAATGAAAGCCTGAACGCCCTGGGCTTGCTGGCATTGCCGCTGCTCACGGCATGGCTGGTCATCGAGGGCGCCTGGCCGCGCGCCTGGCCGCTGTGGGCGCAATTGCTGTTGGCGATCATCATTGCCGACGCGGGCATCACCCTGATGCATTACGCCAGCCACCGCATCGCCGCACTCTGGCGTTTGCATGCGGTGCATCACAGCGTGCAGCGGCTCTATGGGTTCAATGGCTTGATGAAGCATCCCTTGCACCAGATGCTCGAGGCCGCGGCGGGTTTGCTGCCGCTGATCCTGCTGGGCATTCCAGTGGAGGTGGCGATGCTGCTGGCGTTGGCCATTGCGATCCAGTTGCTGCTACAGCATTCCAATGTCGATATGCGCCTGGGGCCGCTGCGCTGGGTGTTTGCCTGGGCGCCGGTGCATCGCTTTCACCATATGAAATACGGGCGCGCGGGGGATGTGAATTTCGGTTTGTTTTTCAACCTGTGGGACTGGCTGCTGGGGACTGCGTTTTACACCGAGGATTATCGAATGGGCGAGGGCGACCTGGGGATTGGCAGCCGGCCGGACTATCCGCTGGATTACGTCGAGCAGTTGCGTGAGCCCTTCAGCCCCGCGCGATTGAGCAAGGAACCCCCGGTACCCACCGCACTACGGTAGGAGGTGTACTTGAAGATGGCGCAATGAGGCCCCGGCGGTCACGCCAAACAGCTGCTTCATGGTCCGCGAGAAGTGCGCCGAGTCGGCAAACCCAGCGCCGTGGGCCGCTTGGGTCAGGGTGTCGCCGTTCAGGGCCAGGTCCAGTGCCAGGCGCAGGCGGCGCCACATCACCAGGCGCCGTACCGGCACGCCGAGCTGGCTGACGAACAGGCGCTCCAACTGGCTCAACGACAGGTGCGCCGCCTGTGCCAATGATTGCGCCGAGACCTTGCCGCTCAACTGTTGATCGAGGGTGTGCAGGGCGCGTTGCACGCGCTCATCGTCTGCCTGGCGACGTGGCAGCTGGCGCAATGTCTGCGCAAGGCGCTCATGGGAAAAATCGGCGGTATCCAGGGCGTGTTGCAACGACTCGCGATCAAATGCACCGGGCTCCACATAGGCCATCAACACCGTGCCAGGGGCATGGACGATGGCATGGGGCTGGCGAGAGGGGATGAACAGGCGATACGCCGTTTGCAGCTGCCCATCAAGGCTGACCGTGATGGGGCTATGCGCGCACAGGATAAATTGATGGGCATAATGGGCGTGGGGCGCCGTGCGCCCCGTCTCACCGAGGATCAGGCCGTAATCCGGCCCCAGCCACAGTTGGCCTGACCACTCGCTCACTCAGTAACCGTTGTCCTGCAGCAGGTCCTGCACGCTCGACGACGGCCAGCGCTTGTAGAACTTCAGCAGTTCGGCGGCGCGGTTGGTGAAGATGCCATCGACCCCGGCGCTCATGACCTTCTCGAAATCCACCGGCTCGTCGACGGTATAGACGTGCACCAGCAGGCCCTTGTCGTGGGTCAGTTGGTTCATCTCGGGCTTGACCAGGTCCGAATAGCTCTGGTCGCCCAGGGCCGTCAGTTGTGCAGACGGGCCAGTGCCAATCGCACCGAGGCTCTTGGCTTCATCGACCCACTTCTCGAACTCGGCAGCGTCCTTGGGTTCCTGCTTGGCATAGTAGGCCGCCTTGGTTGGCTCGCCGGACTCGGCGAAGGTCACTTTGGACTTGGGCTCGATGCTGCCTTCACCCACCCACAGCAGCAGGATTTTCGGGGTGTTGGGCATTTCTTTCTGCAGTTCCTTGAGGCTGGCCGTCTCGAAGGTTTGCAGCACTACGCGGCCCTTGCCCTGGCCGACGCCGGTGTTGCTCTTGCCCAGCTTGGAACCCACGGAGCTCAGCCAGCCCTTATCCAACAGTTTGTCCTTCAGATCGGCTTCGATCCCCGGAAACTGCTTGGGCTCCTTGGTTTCGATGTACAGGCCGGGTTTGTGCTGGGGGTTGCCTTCGGCGATCTTGATGATTTCGTCCAGGCTGAGGATTTTCAACCCGACGAAGCCCGGGCGCGCACGCTCCGGGTAGGCGGCGTTGAACCAACTGCCGGCATCCAGGGTTTGCAGCTCTTTCCAGGTGAATTCGTTGGCCGGGCTGTCCTTGCGCTCCGGGAACTTGGTGGCCACGTCGGTGGTGCGTTGCAGGTTGTTGTCGTGCAGGGCAAACAGCACGCCATCCTTGCTGCGTTGCAGATCCAGTTCCAGGTAGTCGGCACCCAGGTCGCGCGCGACCTTGTAGGCGGCAGCGGTAGACTCCGGCGCATCGAAGGACGCGCCCCGGTGGGCGATCACGGCTGGGTGGGGGATGCCGTCCTTGGTCGCCAGTTCAACCGGGCTGATGGGGCTTGCAGCCTGTGCGTGGCCAAGGCCCATCATCAGAGCGAGCAGCAGGGCACTCTTGGTAAACGTAGCAGGCATGTGCGAGGTCCTTTCGTGGAGGTAGCTTCAAGAAGGGTTCCTTTTTAACAATTGCATGCAAATCGCGCTATCACCAAACCGACATTAACGTGCGCATGCGCTATTTTTTCTGCGCTTTTGTGCCGTGCTATGCAGTATTCTTAGCCCGAGTTTCCCCGCCAGAGGGAACCCCATTGCCTTATTTCGCCGCCTCGCGTGTAAACCATCGTTCACTTCCCCTGTGGGATTTTTCAGTGAGGTTTAGCATGCGCATCACATCGGAACTCATCTGCCAGGCCGCCGACCAACTCAACGGCTTTGTCGGCCTGAACCGCAAGACCGGCCAGTACATCGTACGTTTCAGCGAAGACTCGTTCGGCATGGACGTCGCCGACGACGGCATCATCCCCACCAGCGAGTTCGTCTGGCAGCCGGCGGCCGACCAGGCCATGACCCTGTCCCGCGAGCACATCCAACTGCTGCTGGACCAGAACATCGATGATCGCATCAACATCACCGAGCCGTTGCGCGTGTATATGCGCCGGGTCGAGATCCCGCAGATCAGCGCGGTGCGCAGCCTGGTGGGTTGATCACCATCACGCAAATCCCGTAGGCGTTGGGGCCGGCGCTCACGGGTTACGACACCGCCTTGTGGTTGCTGACGCGCCCGGACTGTCGGGCGCTGCGTTCAGTGGTGACGTTGTTCGACGAGCTGGGCCGGCACCTGAGCCACCCCTGGTAAGCGCCTACAACCCCACCCGCTCATTGGCAAACATACTCACCGCCCGCACGGCATCGCTGGCGCCTTCGCGAATCTGCAGGATCACTGTGCCGGCCTGGTTGGCCAGGCCCACGCCCTGGGCTGCGCGGTCGCGGGTGTTGTCCATGCTGTCGATGGCCTGGCGGGTCTCGCTCTGGATCATCTCGATCATGCTCGAGATCTCCGCCGTGGAGCCGCTGGTGCGTGCGGCCAATTGCCGGACTTCGTCGGCGACCACCGCAAATCCGCGGCCCTGGTCACCCGCGCGGGCGGCCTCAATGGCTGCATTCAAGGCCAGTAAGTTGGTCTGGTCGGCAATCGCGCGAATGGTGTTGACGATGGCGGTGATCTGCTGCGAGCGCTCGCCCAACTTGGCGATCAGTCTGGATGAGCTTTCAATGTCGGCGGCAATGTCATGGATGCCGCTGGCGGTCTGCTGAATCACCTCGGCGCCTTTTTCGGCGATGTCCCGGGTCTGTAGGGAGATGTGATAGGCCTGGGTTGCGCTCTGGGCATCTGCGGCGTGTTTTTCCACCATCGCGGTGACGTCGGAGGCGAACTTCACAATCTTGCACAGGCGCCCGCTGGCGTCGTACACCGGGTTGTAGTTGGCTTCCAGCCACAGCGTCTGGCCGGAGCGGGTGATGCGCTCGAACTGGCCGCTGAACAACTCACCCTGGTTCAGCCGGCGCCAGAAGTCCGTGTATTCCTGGCTGTTGGCCAGCTCCGGCTTGCAGAACAGGCGATGATGCTTGCCCTGGATTTCTGCCAGGTTGTAGCCCAGGCGCTGGAGGAAGTTCTGGTTGGCGGTAAGGATGGTGCCGTCGAGGTTGAACTCGATCACGGCCATGGCCCGGTCAATCGCCTCGAGCTTGGCATTGGCTTCGCTTTCGGCCTGCATCCTGGCGCTTACGTCCAAGGCATATTTGATGATTTTCACCACTCGGCCGGCCTGGTCGCGTACCGGGTTGTAGCTGGCCTCCAGCCACACCGAATGACCGTCGGCGGCGACGCGCTCGAAGGTGCCCGATTGGAACTGGCCATTGCGCAGTTGCGTCCACAACTGGCTGTAGTCGGCGCTGCGGGCAAACGTCGGGGTGCAGAACAGGCGGTGGGACTGGCCGACGACTTGATCCTCGCGGTAGCCCATGGTCTTGAGGAAGTTGTCATTGGCGCGCAACACACTGCCTTGTAGATCGAACTCGATCACGGCCATGGAGCGTTCGATGGCATCGAGCAGGCCAGCTTGTTGGCTGACAGTTTCTTGTAGGGTGGTGATGGTTTTTTTGTGGGCGGTAAATAGCATGGTTGCGTGCTCAGTGATGCAACGTGCGTGGATGTATCCATGGGTGCGCTTTCGCGCCGTGTAGCCCCAGGCCCACGGCAGACGTGCTTATTGCCGGCTTCCGTTATACCGGCAGACAGTACAGCTGGGAGCTCTGAGTCATGGGCACCAAAGGAAGTTCTATTCAGGCAGAGCGGGCGACCAGTGATTCGGCAACCGTCACCCGGTTGCGCCCGGTGCCTTTGGCGGCGTACAGCGCCTGGTCTGCGGCATTGAGCCACATATGCGCCTGGGTGAATTGCACCTGGTAGGCCGCCAGGCCAATGCTCAGGCTGACCCGCAGTTCCGGAACCTGCGGGTCGCGGTAGCGGCTGAACATTTCCCGCAGGCGCTCCATCACATAACTGGCCTGCTCCAGCGGCACGTCCGGGAGAATCACGCAGAACTCGTCGCCACCGTAGCGGCCCGCCAGGTCATTTTCCCGCACGTTGCGCTGCAATTCCTTACTCAGTTGTCGCAGCACGCGGTCACCGACGATATGGCCATAGGCGTCATTGATCTGCTTGAAGTGGTCGATATCGATCAACGCAATGGTGGCCTGGGACTGTTGCTGCTGGCACTTGTGGAACTTCAGTTGCAGCAGGTCTTTCCAGGAACCGTGATTGAGCAGGCCGGTGAGGCTGTCGGTACGACTCAGGGCGCTCAGGGCACGTTTGTGTTCCGAGAGCTTGATGGCCAGGCGATAGCTGGCCATGCCGATGGCGACGGGGTAAAGGATCAACATCGGTAGGCACGAATACACCTGGATCAGGCCGACATTGGGGTTGAACGAGGGGCCGAATACCAGCCAGGCCAGCGCGACGCCCACCAGTTGTGCGAGCATGCCCTGGATCATCAACTGTTTGCCGCCCGCCGCGACGTTATGCATGGTCATCATCGCGAGGATGGTCACTGCGGTCAGCGGTGTGAATTGCGTGGCTGCGGCCCAGAACCCACCGGACAGTGAGTCATAGAGCAGGTTGCGGCGCTCAGCCTGGTAGGGAAATGCCGAATGGCTCGACAGTTGGTACGCCAGGTGCGGCCAGATAAATGCGTTGAACAGCCACAGCGCCCAGATCCATCCGGGCATGGCCAGCGGGTACAGGGCGGCCAGCACGCAAATGCTGCCAACGCCCAGCCCGATAATGCGCGGCCGATAAATGCGCCGGGCAAATGACAGCCCTTTGCCTCGAAGGTTTTCCATAGATCCCTGCGTCAGATTTTTCTTTTTTTAAGTGGCGAAGGCGTAGGTTATTCAAAGGCCATTTACGCCAGATGACAGGCGATTATTGTCAGTTATTTACGTGGGAATAATCAGTGTCCTTCCGGGCCATTTGCGTGGAGATCCAGAGGGATTACGGTAAAAACGACTTCTGAGCGTCGTATTGGCGACACAAGGGCTTATCGGGGAAGGGGAGCAATCTCGTAGCCGGCCAGGAACAGGTCCATTGCCGACTCGATCACGTTGGCCTGGGTGGCCAAGTCCAGGGTGGGCTGGCCGAGGGTGATTTGCGGCCAAAAGGCGAACGCCTTGAGCAGGCTTTGCACCTGATGGGCGGCAAAGCACGGGTCAACGGGTTTGAGACGCCCGTCTTCCTGGGCGGCACGCACCCACAAAGTAAACCCTTCTTCGCGCTCGCTCAGGCGATTGACGATGTCCTGGGCGCGTTCAGGAGAGTGGATGGTCGCAGCAATCGCTACCCGGGCCAGGTCGAGGAAGTTGGCGTCCGACATCATTTTCATCTTCGCTTCCAACAACACTCGCAACTGGTCGCGCAGGGGTTGTTGGCTGCTGTAGCTGACATCCAGTTGCGCAACGCTGCTGGCCCACAGTTTGTGCAGGATTTCGGTAAACAACTCCTCCTTGCTGGGGAAGTGGTTGTACACCGTGCGCTTGGAGACGCGGGCCGTGGCCGCAATCTTGTCCATGCTGGTGACCTCGAAACCGTTGTCGCGAAACTCGGCAATGGCTGCCGCCACAATGGCTTCGCGTTTACGGTCGGTGAGGCGTTGGGGTGCAGTCATGGGGCTATTCGGCTCTGGGAAGAAAATTACACTCGGTAGTTTACTTGGTACGGGTTTTGTTGCAATCTTGAAACTACACTGTGCAGTGTAGTTGTTGATCTGCATCAGCAGAACGTACCGGAGTCACTTTGTAATGGCCACGATCTCTAACCGTCTCGACACCCCCTCTGCCGCGCTCAAGCCATCCGAGCAGCAGCAAGGCCACTTCAACAATCATGCGCCGGTCAACCGTGCGGGCTTTGGCAAAACCCTGCAGATTTTCTGGAAGATGCTCTTTCACAAGCCCCGCAGTACGCGGCCCGTGGGGGAGATTCCGGTGCAGCGCCTGACGCGTGAACAATTGCAGAGTGCCCCGGACCACAGTGTCTACCGCCTGGGACATTCCACCGTCCTGCTGAAAATGCGTGGCAAGTTCTGGCTGACCGATCCGGTGTTCGCCCAGCGTGCCTCGCCTTTCAGTTGGGCCGGCCCCAAGCGCTTTCATCAGCCACCCATCAGCCTTGAAGAACTGCCGCCGATTGAGGCGGTGATCCTGTCGCACAACCATTACGACCACCTGGACCGCCAGGCGGTGGTGCAGTTGGCGGCCAAGACCCGCTATTTTCTAGCGCCGCTGGGCGTCGGCGACACCTTGATCAAATGGGGTGTAGCGCCCGACAAGGTGCGGCAACTGGATTGGTGGCAGGGCACCGAGGTGGACGGTATCCGTTTTGTCGCAACCCCGGCCCAGCACTTTTCCGGGCGTGGGCTGTTTGATGGCAACCAGACGCTGTGGGCCTCGTGGGTGATGATTGATGGCGCCCGGCGTATCTTTTTCAGTGGCGACACCGGCTACTTCGATGGCTTCAAGCGCATTGGCGAGCAATACGGGCCATTTGACCTGACGCTGATGGAAACGGGAGCTTACAACGTCGATTGGCCCCATGTGCACATGCAGCCCGAACAAACCTTGCAGGCCCATATCGACCTGAAGGGGCGCTGGTTGCTGCCGATCCACAATGGCACTTTTGATCTGGCATTCCATGCCTGGCATGAGCCGTTCGACCGCATCATGGCCCTGGCCTGGGAGCGCAATGTGTCGATTACCACGCCCGCCATGGGTCAGGCTTTCACGCTGGCGGCACCTGAGCGCGGGCATGCCTGGTGGCTGGACGTCGAGGCCCAGGTGACACAACCGCTGGCGAGTTGAAGGTGTTTGCAACGTTCTGTCTGTAAAAGGGCTTTTCAACGTATTTCTGCCATGAGAACCGACCGGAAAAGGATGGGATGATCTCGGGGAATTCATTTCCTGGGAGTGGGCCTTGATGGAGGACAAATGTAGGAAAATCCTGGCGCCAGGTGCTGCCTGTTCAGGGGGGCTACCTTTGCTGCTCAACATCCTTAACGCAGTGCCTTGTGCGCCGATAGCCCCCGCTGGGTCGACGGACAATGGGGCAACACCTCGGGGTGGCATTGAGTTCCAGCCTGCCGCAGCACCTGTTGTCCAGGGCCCCAGGTTCGATGTCCCGGGGCCGATGATGAAGACTGTGCGTGATCCGTCGTTATCGCTCATAGCCCTGAGCGGCGTCGACCCTGCGGGCCCGGTCATGGTGGCAGTCCCGCCAGTCATGGAAAACAATGCAGCGAAATCTGCTCCTGTCCTGGCCGATTGGCGTATCGGTTTTGCCGACCAATATCTGCGCAACGGTGTTCGTGAAACGGTGGAGCACTCCAGCGGATTTCTCCAAGCCTTGGAGGTGTTAAAGGATGCCGGTGCCGAAGTGGTGCCAGTGCAGGCGCAGTTACCGGATGCCGCTGCGTATTTCTCCCTGGCGTCCAGCAACCAGATCGATGAGCGGGTGAGCGAACATCGCCTCGACGCGCTGGTGTCCGATGGCCAAAGCCCAGCTTTTCACGGCTTCTGCAAAACCGGATACCCAGGCGTATGCCAACTATTCAACGACGATCTCAACGGCACCAAGGTCGTGCTCTGGTTCTATGGTGCCCGCTGGGCGCGGGACTCGCTGTCGGCCTTGGTACGGATCTATCAACAGGCGATGCAGGCACGCGCCGGCATGTACGCGAGGTGAACCCGCTGCGCGGTCAGCGGGCCTATGCGCCGTTGGGATGAGGCGTATTCGACGATGTCGAGCCCAGCAGCCGTGCGATAAGGCTACGGCGACCAGGTTCGGCATCAGCCTGTGGTGTTGGGGAGCGACGCCCGCTCATGCCCCACCCCGGCGCAAACCCCGGGAAAAACACCAGGCCTTCGTGCTCAAGGCGAAATGCCAGGGCGATGCGGATGGCGTCATCCACCTCTTGATGGCTTTCAAAGCGCTGGACAGCGTCCACCCCAACCCCGGCGTGCCGGGCCAGGTCTTCCCGGCTCCAGCCCAGCAGCGCGCGGGCCTGCACGCTGTGCCGTGGGGTGAACTGATGAAGGACGATTTGCTGATCTACGGTGGTGCTCACTGCCAGAGAGGACATGGGGGTTCTCCAGGAATCCAACGGGGGAGAACAAACTATACTGTGTTTTTGTACAGTTGTTTTGACCGTTCATCAACTCGATCATTTCCTGGATAGCTGGCCCGCGATTGGTGGACGCCTCAATTCATTTCTCCACCAGCCCCGGCGCCTCGCGGATCAGCAGGTGGTCAAGGTTCTGGATATCGGCGCTGAACACCCCGAATGTCTGCTCGGGGGTTTTCTTGCTCGGTACCTGTTTCAACTCCGGCGTCACCCCATAGAAGAAGCAATACAGCGGGCGTTCACTGTCTACAGCTGCCTTGATCTGCTCCAGGAACGCCTTGCGCTTGCGGTAGTTCTCGATCAGCTTTTTGTTCAGGTACACGTTGACGGAGTAGGGCTTCTTGTCGAGCCACACCTTTTTTTCGAAGTCGATGCGAAAGCTGCTGGTGTAGTCCTTGATCGCCTTGATCCGGCCCCAATAGATCAAGCCCTTGTTGTCTTGCAGGTATTCGATTTTCTTGAAAAACGCCCAATAGCTCGCGGTCTGCTCGCCGATCTTCAGCGGCATGCCCTTGAGCTTTTCCTTGTCGTCGATGTTGGACACGTAGCATTCGACCGGGTGGGCAAAGACGCTGGTCTTGTCTGGTGTGGTTTCGCTGGCACTGTGGGAAGTATTGGAGATTTCCGAAGGTGCTTTCGCCAGATCCTGTGGGAGAGTGTCTGTGGCGCCGCGGATGGCTGCCTTGCGTTCATACTGACGCCGAGTCAGCACAAATTCCGACGGAAAGTTCTCCTCGCGCCCATCCTCGGCTTCTCCTGGCACGGCTTTGTGACTGGCATAGCGGCAGCCGTCGATATGCCGGGTGCTGGGCAGGTTCTTGAAATGCGGGGTGCGCAGGTAATTGACGTTCTTTGCATTGAACGTACCCAGCACATTGCCCGTTGCAAACGCCGCACGGCAATCATCGTTGGGGCACAGGAAACTGTCCTTGTCGGAATCGAAGGCGGCGGTTTCGTCGAAGTTCAGGTCGCGCACGTCATAGATCGACAGCTTTTCGTCCAGGCTCAGGCAATAGGCTGTGTCGAATTTCATCGGGGCGGGTCCGTGGGAAGATTCGCTATTAATAGCGGGGTTGTGCGGGTAGCACAAATGTCCGCTATCAGGGCGCAGCCCTTTCAACGCTTCTGAAAGGGCAGGTTCCAAGCGGCTTACGGCTTCGACTTGCCTCGACGCTTGGCCGAGTGAAAATGCCGCCAATGCGCATCCTGCGCCGCCGCCAGCAACTCGCGATCCCCGCGCGTGTCGCCCCAGGCCCTGAGCCGATACTCACCCAGGTCGCCATACACAGCTTCAAGCCGCAGCACCTTGTTCTCACAACGGCAGTTGTTACCTGTGAGGCGCCCACTCAACACCCCATCGACCACCTCAAGCTCGGTCCCGATCAGCTTGATCCCCAGGCGATCGGCAAAAGGTTGCAACACGATTGCAGGCGAAGCCGAACACAATGTCACTTCGGCGCCGGAGCCGATCTCATCGGCCACCGACTGCAAACCGGCAGGGCGCATTAGCTTGTTCCAGTAGGTCTTGCAGTATTCCTCGGCTTTCTGTTGCACCCAGGCTTTCTCAACGCCGGTCATAAAGGTGCGAATCAACTGCGCCTTGAGCTCATCCCGGCTCATTCGGCGCAGCAGAAAGCGCAAGCCCGGCAGCGCCAGCTTGAGCATCCGGCGATTGAATTCCTGCTTGCCGAAAGCAAACTTGAGAAACGGTACAAAACTGTCGTGGCGGGTCAGGGTGCCGTCGAAGTCGAACACTGAAAGTACCTTGGCGCCCACTGGGCCGGCTTCTAGCATGTCTGGGTTCACGGGGTGGCCTCGGTCCTATCTACTATTTTTTTGGAATGCATAAGCTGTGACCGCAGGAGTCTACTCCGGTATCAATCTGCTGATTCTCGAGTAAAACCCCGCAGTGAAATCATCCCGGTCACTCGACCGGTGACAACGCTGATGGCAATTGGGGCATAAGGCTACAGCATTGGAGATGCGATCCGAACCCTTACGGGCCAGGTGCTTGAGGTGATGTACTTCAAGAAATGGCAAGCCGGCTCCCATAAAAAAAGCCCTGGGTACGACCCCAGGGCTTTTTTCACGTCGCAACTATGAGCCGATCAATCCCAGCTCAACGCCCCACCGGTCTGATACTCGATCACCCGGGTCTCAAAGAAGTTCTTCTCTTTCTTCAAGTCCATGATCTCGCTCATCCACGGGAATGGGTTGGTGGTGCCTGGGTATTCTTCCTTCAAGCCGATCTGCGACAGACGACGGTTGGCGATGAACTTGAGGTAGTCCTCCATCATCGCCGCGTTCATGCCCAACACGCCGCGCGGCATGGTGTCGCGCGCGT